>JBAOHD010000018.1:0-311710 GCA_037046615.1 Dermatophilaceae bacterium | reverse complement strand
CGGAAGCCCTTGACGTTGTTTTCTTCGATCCATTGCGCCGTTGGGAAGATCAGCGGGCTCTCCGCCAACTCGGGGTCGATCTTCTTCATCTCCTCCTGGGCGCCGGTCACCGGGCAGATGTAGTTGACGTAGGCCGCGACCTGGGCCGCAACGTCAGGCCGGTAGTAGTAGTCCATGAGCTTGTAGGCGTTGCGCCGGTGAGTCGACGTGATCGGCACCATGAGGTTGTCACTCCAGAGCGTGCCCCCGGAGTCGGGGACGACGAACTCCCAGTTGTCGTTTTCGGTCTCGGCGCGCAGGATCGAAATGTCGCCGCTCCAGACGATGCCGGCGATGGCGTTGCCCGACTTGAGGTCTTCCATGTAGGCGTTGCCCTTGATGCGGCGGATGTTGCCGCCGGACACCCGCTTCGTGACCTCTTCCATGCCGGCTGCGACCTGGTCCTTGGTGAAGGCACCCGAGATGTCGACGCCCTGACTGAGCATGATGAGACCGACAGTGTCGCGCAGCTCCGAGAGCACCGTGATCTTGCCTTTGAGGTCGTCGGCCCAGAGGTCCGAGAGGCTCTTGAGCTCTCGGCCGACCTTGCTCTTGTCGTAACCGATTCCCGCAAAGCCTGACTGCCACGTGAGCGAGTACTGGCGACCGGGGTCGAAAGACACGTCCTTGAGCGGCTCCAAGAGCCGTCCCGCGTTGGGGATGTGGATGAGTTCCAACGGCTGGACCAGTTGGTCGCGGATCATCCGGTTGGCCATCCAGTCGGTCAGCGTGATGATGTCCCGCTTGATGTCCTGCGGCGGGGTGGCCTGCAGCTGCGGCCGGATCTTGCTGACGTAGGAGTCGTTGTCGTCGATGTCCTCGGAGTACGTCGCCGCGATGCCGGTTTCGGCAATGAACGCCTCCAGCGTCGCGTGCTTGTTGGTCTCCTCGTCGACGTCGAGGTATGCCGTCCAGTTGGCCCACGCGAGGGTCTTCTCCGTAGCGCTCATGTCCTTGGGCAACTTCAGGTCGGGCTTACCACCGGCCGGTGGCTCCGGCGGCGCGCACGCCGCCAGCCCCAGCGCCGCGAGGCCCGCACCTGCGCCGCCGAGGAATCGCCGCCGTGACACCGACGCGCGCGCCAGCTCGGCGAGCTGGCGGACGGCCGGGTCAGGCTGCTTGTCGAATCGGCTCATCGGCCAATCCCCTTCCGATCGTGTGAAAGCGTCAGGACTCGATATTGGCCATGACGTGCTTGATCCGCGTGTAGTCCTCGAGGCCGTACATCGACAGATCCTTGCCGTACCCGCTGTTCTTGAATCCCCCGTGCGGCATCTCCGCCACGATCGGGATATGCGTGTTGATCCACACACACCCGAAGTCGAGCGCGCGGGACATCCGCATCGCCCGACCGAAGTCTTTGGTCCACACGCTCGAGGCCAAGCCGTAGTCGACCCCGTTGGCCCACCGCAGTGCCTCGTCCTCGTCGGAGAAGCGCTGGACCGTGATGACCGGCCCGAAGATCTCGTTCTGGATGGCCTCGTCGTCCTGACGCAGGCCCGACAGGACGGTCGGTTCGAGGAAGAAGCCGTCACCGAGAGCGCTCACCCGCGAGCCACCGGCTGACACGCTCGCGTGGCCAGGCAGGCGCTCGATGAAGCCCTGGACCCGCTCGAGTTGGGCCGGGTTGTTGACCGGGCCGAAAAGGGCGTCCTCGTCGTCCGGCATACCGACCTTGGCGGAGTTCTTGGCGTATTCCGCGAGAGCCGCCACGAAGTCGTCGTGGATGCCCGGGCCGGCGAGCACGCGCGTGGCCGCGGTGCAGTCCTGACCGGCGTTGAAGTAGCCGCCGATCGCGATGCCTTCGACCGCGGCTTCGATGTCGGCGTCGTCGAAGACGATGACCGGGGCCTTACCGCCGAGCTCGAGATGGACTCGCTTGAGTCCCTCGGCCGCGCTCTGAGCGACCTGGGAGCCGGCCCGGACGGAGCCGGTGATCGCGACCATGTCAGGGCGACGGTGCGACACGACCATGCGGCCGGTGTCACGGTCTCCCGTGACGACGTTGAAGGTGCCCGGCGGGAAGAATGGCGCGGCGATCTCGGCCAGCAGGAGGGTGGTCTCTGGCGTCGTGTCGCTCGGCTTGAGGACGATCGTGTTGCCCGCGGCGAGCGCCGGCGCGATCTTCCAGATCGCCATCATCATCGGGTAATTCCAAGGGGTGACCTGACCGATGACACCGATCGGCTCACGGCGGATCCACGAGGTGTGACCGGGCATGTACTCGCCGGCCGAACGGCCTTCGAGCACTCGGGCGGCACCGGCGAAGAACCGGAGCTGGTCGAGCATGGGCGGCACTTCTTCGCTCGCGGTCAAGGCGTTGGGCTTGCCGGTGTTTTCGCCTTCGGTCGTCACGAACTCGTCGGCGCGCGCCTCGATGGCGTCGGCAAACTTGAGCATCGCCTCCTGGCGCTGGCGCGGCGTCGTGCGGCCCCACTCGGCGAAGGCGGCGTCCGCGGCGGCATACGCCCGGTCGACATCTGACTGACCAGACACAGGCGCCGACGCGACGACCTGTGCGGTCGCGGGGTTGACGATGTCCAGGCGCGCGTCTGATTCGGCATCGACGTATTCGCCGCCGATGTGGTTGCGCAGCTGCCGAGGGCTCGTCGTCATGGTGTCCTCCAGATTCATCCGTTCGACGGGCACGCCACCCGAGCCAGGGCAGCCGACCAACGGTCGACACCTTGGGCCCGGGGAGACGTGCGGTTGCCGCAATCTAACGGTTGGTCGCGGATTTCGGTAGACCTGTCAGCCTTCTTACGCGGATTTCGCATGACCGACCGATCGTTCACCGCGGTTTCAGCGGATCCCAGCCCATCAAGGGGTTGCGATAACCGCGGGAGAGCGTCACGATGCGGTCATGACCTCCGGTGTCGACCGCCCTCCCCGCCCGCCCCGAGGGGCCCGTGGCTCGATGTCGCACGCTGTGGCGCTCGATGAGATTTCGAAGTCGATCATCGAGCAGTTGCAGGCTGACGGACGCAAGTCGTATGCCGCGATCGCCGCCGCCGTCGGGCTATCCGAGGCTGCCGTGCGGGCGCGGATCCAGAAGCTCATCGACGGCGGTGTGGTCCAGATCGTCGCGGTCACCGACCCGATGCAGGTCGGCTTCAAACGTCAGGCCCTCGTCGGCATCAAGGTGTCTGGAGACATGCGAGATGTCGCGTCTGCCCTCAGCGCGCTCCCCGAGGTGCCCTATGTCGTGACGACCGCGGGCAGCTTCGACATCCTCGCCGAGATTGTCTGCGAGGACGACGCCCATCTGCTCGACGTCATCGCGACCGAGATCCGCACCCTGCCCGGCGTCGTGGCAACGGAGACATTCGTCTACCTGCAGCTCAACAAGCAGCATTACAACTGGGGGACCCGATGACGATCTATCCCAACGAGGTCTGGGAGCCCAGCTCCGACTACCACACCGGCACGGGCAAGCTCTATTCCGAGGCGGCCCGCGACCACCTCTGGATGCATTTCACCCGTCACTCCATCTTCGACGACACCTCGGACGGGCCGAGCGCCCACACGGTGCCGATCATCGTCAAGGGCGACGGCGCTTACATCTGGGACGACCGTGGCAACCGCTATCTCGACGGTCTGTCTGGCCTGTTCACGGTGCAGGTCGGTCACGGACGGCAGGAGTTGGCCGACGCCGCGGCGGCGCAGTACGGCAAGATCGCCTACTTCCCGCTGTGGTCCTATGCCCACCCGCGCGCGATCGAACTGGCCGAACGCCTCGCCTACTATGCCCCCGGAGACCTCAACCGGGTCTTTTTCACCACCGGGGGTGGCGAGGCAGTCGAGTCGGCGTGGAAGCTCGCCAAGCAGTACTTCAAGCTCCAGGGCAAGCCCCTCAAACACAAGGTCATCAGCAGGTCGGTGGCCTACCACGGCACCACCCAAGGAGCCCTGTCGATCACCGGCATACCGGCGGCGAAGTTGCCGTTCGAGCCGTTGGTGCCTGGCGGGCACAAGGTGCCCAACACCAACATCTACCGCGCGCCGGAACACCTGCGCGAGGACCCGAAGGCGTTCGGGCTGTGGGCGGCCAACCGGATCGCGGAGGCGATCGAGTTCGAAGGCCCGGACAGTGTCGCAGCCGTCTTCCTCGAGCCGGTCCAGAACTCCGGTGGCTGCTTCCCGCCGCCGCCGGGCTACTTCGAGCGGGTCCGGGAGATCTGCGACGAGTACGACGTCCTGCTCGTCTCGGACGAGACGATCTGCGCTTTCGGTCGGATCGGGGACTGGTTTGCCTGCAACCAACTCGGTTACGTCCCGGACATCATTACAACCGCGAAGGGGATCACCTCCGGCTATGCCCCCTTGGGCGCGATGATCGCCAGCGATCGCCTCTTCGAGCCGTTTCGGCAGGGGACAAACTACTTCCCCCATGGCTATACCTTCGGCGGACACCCCATTGCGTGTGCCGTGGCGATGGCCAACCTCGACATCTTCGAGCGCGAGGGGCTCAACGCGCACGTGCGCGAAAACGCTCCGAAACTGCGCGCCGCGCTGGAGGGGCTCCTCGATCTCCCGATCGTCGGTGACGTCCGGGGCGAGGGCTACTTCTACGGGATCGAGTTGGTCAAAGACAAGGCGACCCGAGAGACCTTCGACGAAGGCGAGAGCGAGCGGCTGCTCCGCGGCTATCTGTCCAAGGCGCTTTTCGATGCAGGGCTGTACTGCCGCGCCGACGACCGCGGCGACCCCGTGATCCAGCTCGCTCCCCCGCTCATCATCGGCGAGCCGGAGTTCGCCGACATCGCCTCGCGGTTGCGCTCGGTGCTCCAGGACGCCGACAAACACCTGTGAGTCCCGCGGTCGGGTCGCTCCCCCTGTGGTGGGATGACTCCGCGGGCGAGCGGCGGGCGGACGGCATACCTGCTCCTGATCCGTATGCCGGTGCGACGGAATCTCATTCACCCGTCGCCGAGGTGCCCGCCCACGTCGACGTCTGCATCGTCGGGGCCGGCTACACCGGACTGTGGACGGCCTACTACCTGTTGCTGGCCGACCCGTCGCTCGACGTCCTCGTCGTCGACGCAGCTCACGTCGGCTTCGGCGCCAGTGGGCGCAACGGCGGCTGGGTCTCCGCGCTCTATCCCGTCGGCGCCGAGACCATCGCGAAGACCCACGGCGCCCAGGCGGCGAAGGACCTCGTGAGGGCGCTGCAGGGCACGGTGCGAGAGGTCGGTCGCGTCTGCGCCGACGAAGAGATCGACGCGGGTTTCCACCAGGGCGGCACGGTCGTCGGAGCCCGGACTCCGGCCCAGGTCGTCCGGGCCCGGGCGGCTGCGGACGCCGGCGCCGTGTGGGCTGACGGCACCGGCTGGCTCGATGCACCCGAAGCCTGCGAACGGGTCGCCATGAGCGGTCTGCTCGGGGCGACCTTCAACCCCCACTGCGCTCGGGTCCACCCACGACGTCTCGTCGACGGCATCGCTGCGGCGGTGCGTCGGCGCGGCGGCCGCATCATCGAGGGGGTCACGGTCACCGGCGCCTCGGCCGGACGAGTCGTCCTCGCCTCCGGGCGCAGCATCCGTGCGCGGCATACCGTGCGAGCGACTGAAGCCTGGACCGCGCGCTTGCCGGGGCTCCGGCGCTCCGTGGCCCCGGTCTACTCCCTCATGATCGCGACCGAACCGCTGCCCGCCGCGGTGTGGGACGAGATCGGGCTCGCGCGGCGGGAGACCTTCGCCGACCACCGCCATGTCGTCATCTATGGTCAGCGCACCGTCGATGACCGGATCGCCTTCGGCGGACGCGGCGCGCCCTACCACTTCGGCTCGCGCATCAGACCTGAATTCGACTCCGAGCCAAAGGTTTTCGCTGACATCGTCGAGACCCTGCACGACCTCTTCCCGGTGACGGCGGAGTATGCCGTGACTCACCAGTGGGGAGGTCCGCTCGGCATCGCGCGAGACTGGCATCCCCGCGTGACGTACGACCCCGCGTCAGGCTTCGGGACTGCCGGAGGTTACGTCGGTGACGGCGTCGCGACGAGCAACCTCGCCGGACGCACGCTCGCTGACCTCATCCGGGGGGTCTCCTCCGCGGTCACGCGATTGCCGTGGGTCGGTCATCACTCACCGGCCTGGGAGCCGGAGCCACTCCGGTGGCTCGGGGTCAACGCGGGGCTGCGGGTCGCCGGGTGGGCGGACGCCGAGGAGCGGGCGACCGGTCGCCCAGCGGTGCTCGGCCGGGTGCTGGCGGCGCTCACCGGTCACTGACGTCGCTAGTGCAGGAGGGCGGCTGCCAGGAGGATCACCGGGACGCTGCCGAATGTCGAGACAAAGATGGCGTCTCGAGTGAGGAAGATGGCCTTCTCGTAGCGCAGGGCATAGGTGAAGATGTTCTGCGCCGTGGGGAGTGCGGCCATCACGACGGAGACGAGGACGCCGTGCCCCCGGATCCCCAACGCCAAGGCCAGCAGCCCCGCAACGATGGGTTGCACGACGAGTTTGAGGGCGGCCAAGAAGCCGAGCCGACCGAAATGCTCACCTGGACGTTGCCCAAGGCGAAGTGAGATCCCGAAGGCGATGAGCATGCCGGGCACCGCCAGGTTGCCGATGAGCGTGAGCGGCGCGAGGGCCACCTCGGGGATCTGGAAACCGGTGAGTGACACCACCAAGCCCAAGAGGGCTCCGACGGTGATCGGGTTACGGAACAGCCCCGCGAGGCGAGCGACCAATCCAGGCTTGGCTCCGTCCAGTTGCGAGTCGAGGATCGTCATGCTGATCGGTGTGAAGAGCAGAAGTTGGACGAGCAGCAGCGGTGCGGAGTGCGTCGCATCGCCGAGCACATAGATCGCGATCGGGATGCCGAGGTTGGCCGAGTTGACGTAGCCGGCCGACAGGGCCGCCATGACCGACTCCGACAGCCCGGCGTGCCAGCGGCGACGGGACACGGCATACGCGATGGCCATCACGGTCAGTGCGCTGCCAAGTGCGACGAGCAACTGCGGCGACAGCACAGCGGTGACGGGCGCCTTGGCGAGGATGACGAGCAAGAGTGCCGGCGACGCGACGAAAAACGCGAGGTCGGCGAGGATCCGCTGGGCGGCGAGGTCGAGCACCTTGCGATCGGCGAGGACCCAGCCGACGGCAACGACGGCGGAGATCGTCACGAATCCCTGCAGCGCGCCGAGCACGGCTGACATCCTCCCACCCGGCGGCGTCTGCTTCTGCACCGTCCATCGACCGCACTGCGTTGTCGGTGCCAGCGGTTAGGGTGCCGGGGTGCCCATCATCGAAGCGCATGACCTGCGCAAGACCTATCAGGCCCGCGACCAGGCGGTCCATGCCTTGGCCGGCCTCAGCCTCGAGGTGCCAGAAGGCACGGTGACCGGCCTCCTCGGCCCCAATGGCGCCGGGAAGACGACCGCGGTCAAGGTCCTCACCACGCTCATCCGGCCCGACTCCGGCACCGCAAAGGTCGCCGGCCTCGACGTCCTCACGCAAGCGCGCGAGGTCAAGCGCGTCATCGGATCGAGCGGCCAGTATGCCGCGGTCGACGAAAACCTCACCGGCCTCGAAAACCTCGAAATGGTCGGCCGTCTCTATCACCTGGGCACTCAGGAGGCACGGTCTCGCGCTCGCGAACTCATCGAGCTGTTCGATCTCTCCGAGGCCGGCAATCGGCCCGTCAAAGGGTTTTCCGGAGGCATGAGGCGGCGGATCGACCTTGCAGGCGCGCTCGTCATCAACCCCAAGGTGCTCTTCCTCGACGAGCCCACGACCGGGCTCGACCCGCGCAGTCGGATCGCTCTGTGGGCGGTCATCAAGAGTCTCGTCGCGGGCGGCACGACGGTCCTGCTGACGACGCAATACCTCGAAGAGGCCGATCACCTCGCCGACAGCATCTCGGTCATCGACCAAGGTCGGGTCATCGCGCAAGGCACCGCCGACGAACTCAAAGCACAGATCGGTGGCCACCGCATCGCGCTTGCCCTCGTCGACGCGGCCGACACGGCCGTGGCACGCGACATTCTCGCCCGGCACGGCGCGGGCCCGGTCACCGTCGACGACTCGGGTCGATCGTTGGAGGTCCCCGTGCAGCGCGGGCCGAGCACCCTGGCGAGCGCCCTGGCCGAGCTTGGACAGGCGGGAGTCGAGTTGCACGATGCCGGCATCCGGCGCCCCACGCTCGACGATGTCTTCCTCACACTCACCGGCCACCCGGCCGAAGCTGTGGGCGACCCCGACACTCGTGACGCATCAGCAACCTCGGGCACCTCAAGCAGCTCGGGCGCCTCGATCGCCTCGGGCACCTCGGACATGGATGGAGCCGCCTCATGAGCACCGAGCTGGCACGGCATACCCACTCCACGGCACTCCCCCGGCCGGACGGTCCACGTGTCCCGCTGCTCAGTGACGCCTGGACGATCACCTGGCGCAACCTGCTGAAGTTCAAGCGCAGCCCTGACTACATCGTCTTCGCCGTGCTGCAGCCGATCATGTTCGTCCTGCTGTTCAGTCAGGTCTATGGCGGGTCGATCCGGGTCGAGGGCACCAACTACACCGATTACCTCATGGCCGGCATCTTCGGTCAGACGGTGCTCTTCGGGGCGACCTTCTCCGGCTTTGGCATGGCGCAGGACCTCAAGGACGGGATCATCGACCGCTTCCGGACGCTCCCGATGCACCCGGCCGCAGTCCTGCTCGGACGGACGGCCGCCGATCTGGCCCTCAACACGATCTCGATGGTCATCATGATTCTCACCGGGCTAGTCGTCGGGTGGCGCTTCCACGAGGGCTTGGTGTCGTTCCTCGGCGGCGTCGGCTTGCTGCTGTTGTTCAGTTACGCATTCAGCTGGGTCATGGCACTCATCGGCATGATGGTGCGGACACCCGAGGTCATCAACAACGCGTCGTTCATGATCCTCTTCCCGCTGACGTTCATCTCCAACGCGTTCGTCCAGTCCCAGAACCTCCCCGGCCCGTTGGAAGCCTTTGCCAACTGGAACCCCGTGTCGGCCCTCGTGCAGGCCGCTCGCGCGCTCTTCGGCAATGTCGGCCTGGCACCCGTGCCCGACGCCTTCCCGATGCGCCACCCCGTGGCGACCGTCCTGGTCGGCTCGATCCTCATGCTCGCGGTGTTCGTCCCGCTGGCGGTCTCGCGCTATTCTCGCGCGTCGCGCCGCTGAGCAGCCCGTTCTGCGAACGTCCACCCCGGAGCCGATACCGGAGTCAATGCCCGAGTCGATACCGGATCGCGGGCCAGGCACCGTCCTCCGGTATCGATGCAGTCGGGGGCTGAGAGGATGGGCAGATGCCCGCCCACCTGAGCCCACCGGCATACCCGCTGGTCGAGGTGGTGCTGGCCTCAGCAGGCGACACGGGGGCAATCCCCGCCGAGCGCGAGCACGGGGCTGGTGCCCCTCTCGATCCCGACGCGTTCTATGCCGGTTTCACCACATGGGCGCTTGGTGAGGGTCTGACGCTCTATCCCCACCAAGAGGAAGCCGTCATCGCGCTGCTGACCGGGCAGCACGTCGTGCTCGCGACCCCGACCGGGTCGGGCAAGTCGCTCGTCGCCGTGGGCGCGCACGCCCTCGGCTTGGCGACCGGGCGACGCAGCTTCTACACCGCCCCCATCAAAGCCCTCGTCAACGAGAAGTTCTTTGCTCTGTGTGACACCTTCGGGCCCGAGAGAGTCGGCCTCCTCACCGGCGATGCGTCGGTCAACCCTGACGCACCGATCATCTGTTGCACCGCCGAGGTGCTCGCCAATATGGCTCTGCGCCAAGGCGCGACCGGCGCCGGCCTGGACGGTCCCATCGTCATGGACGAGTTCCACTACTACGCGGACCCGCAGCGGGGGTGGGCCTGGCAGGTGCCTCTGCTCGAACTGACCCAGGCTCAGTTCGTCCTCATGTCAGCCACTCTCGGCGACATGAGCCGGATCACCCGAGACCTCACGCGCCGCACGGGCGTCGGCGTCGCCGAGGTCACCAGCGTCGACCGTCCGGTGCCGTTGAGCTACACCTGGGCGCTCACCCCGATCGCGGACACCCTCGACGAGATCGTCTCGACCCACCGGGCGCCGGTCTACGTCGTCCATCCGTCGCAGGCCGCAGCCGCGGCCCAGGCGATCTCTTTGCGCTCGACTGGCCTGCTGACCCCGGGCGAGAAGCAACAGATAGCCGACCGACTGGCCACGGTGCGCTTCGGTGCTGGCTTCGGCCGGGTCTTGAGCGGACTCCTGCGCCGCGGCATCGGCGTCCATCATGCCGGCATGCTCCCCCGCTACCGCCGGACCGTCGAGCAGCTCGCTCAGGCCGGCCTGGTCAAGGTGGTGTGCGGCACCGACACCCTCGGTGTCGGCATCAACGTCCCGATCCGCACCGTGCTCCTGTCGCAACTCACGAAGTTCGACGGACAACGCGAGCGGCTGCTCAAGGCGCGCGAGTTCCACCAGATCGCTGGACGCGCCGGTCGGGCCGGGTTCGACACCAGCGGCGAGGTCGTCGTGCAAGCGCCCGAGCACATCATCGAGAATGCCCGCCGCCTGGCCCGCGCTGGCGACGACCCTGTAAAGATCAAACGGGTCCAACGCGTCAAACCCGCTGCGGGACAGATCGTCTGGACCGAGGCGACCTTCGACAAGCTCGTCGCGGCGGCCCCCGAAGCGCTTGTGTCCCGGATGAAGGTCGACGACGCGATGATCATCAACGTCGTGGCTCGCCCTGGCGACCCTGTTGCCGCCTTGTCGCGCCTCACCCGCGACAACCACGAAGACCACCCGGCCCAGGCGCGCCTCGCCCGGCGAGCACTCCGCCTCGGCCGCAGCTTGATCGACGCTGGCGTCATCGAGCGCCTCCCCACGGCGGACGAGACCGGCCGCACCCTCCGGCTGACAGTCGACCTCCCGGCGGACTTCGCCCTCAACCAACCGCTCGCGCAGTTCGCTCTCGCGGCCCTCGATGTCCTCGACCCGGATGCGCCGACCTACGCCCTCGACGTCGTATCCATCGTCGAGTCCGTGCTCGACAGCCCCAGACCAGTTCTCCTGGCCCAACAGTGGGCAGCGCGCGGCGAGGCCGTCGCCGAGCTCAAGGCCGACGGCGTCCACTACGAGGAGCGCATGGAACTCCTCGAAGACGTCACGTGGCCCCAGCCCCTCGCCGAGCTCCTCGAGGCGACGTACACGGCATACCGGCACACTCACCCGTGGCTCGGCGAGGATGCCCTGGCCCCGAAGTCGATCGTCCGGGAGATGTGGGAACAGGCGATGAGCTTCACCGATCTCGTGAGCCGCTACGGGCTCACCCGGTCCGAAGGGGTCGTCCTGCGCTACCTCTCCGATGCCTACCGCACCCTTCGCCAGACCGTGCCCGACGCCTACCGCACCCCCGATCTCGAAGACCTCGTCGAGTGGCTCGGCGAAACGATCCGGCAAACCGACTCCTCGCTCGTCGACGAGTGGGAAGCCCTGGTCGACCCCAGCGCTCACCGCGCCCCGATCTCGCCGCGCTCGGACGCCGAGGCACCGCGCCCGCCCCGCCCCCTGTCGGCAAATGTCACCGCGCTGCGCACGATGGTCCGGCGGGCGATGTGGCGCCGGGTCAAGCTCGCGGCGCGAGACGACATCGCCGGCCTGGATGCCGTGGAGCAGGCGGCCGCCGCGCTCACCGACCCTGCCCGCCCGGTCCTCATGGGCAGGGCTGCGTGGGATGAGGCGTTGGGCGGCTACTGGGACGAGCACGACGAAATCGTCACCGATGCCGACGCCCGGGGTCCGAGCCACCTGCACATCGACGAGGCTGCACCACCCGACGAGTGGGTGGCGGAGTTCGTCACCCGCGCGTGGCACGTGCGTCAGACCATCGTCGACCCTGCGGGCGACCACGACTGGGTCATCGAGGCAGTCGTCGATCTCGACGCCAGCGACAGCGTGGGTGAGCTCGTCCTGCTCACGACCGGCGTCCGCCGCCTCTGACCAACGGATGTCTACCCGGACACGACAGCGGGAGTATGCCGGGCGGCATACTCCCGCTGTCATGCGAAGCGGCGGCGGTCAGTCCTCAGGGTGGAGGATCGGGGTCAGCATGGTGAGGACGCCCACGTCTTCGATGGTCGCGGGCACGACCGGGGTGTGACCGTCGGCGATCTCGCGCATCGTCTTGCGCAGGATCTTGCCCGAGCGGGTTTTCGGCAGAGCGGTCACGATGTCGACCTGGCGCAGCGCCGCCACGGCACCGACCTCGGAGCGCACCCGCGAGACCAACTCCTTCTTGATGCGCTCACCATCGGTCTCGGCATCGATCCCCGCCTTGAGCACCACGAGAGCGCGCGGCAGCTGACCCTTGAGGTCGTCGTGCGACGCCGATGACCGCGCACTCGGCGACGGCCGTGTGCCCCGCGAGCGCGGCCTCGATCGACCCCGTCGACAGACGGTGACCGGCGACGTTGAGGACATCGTCGGTGCGGCCCATGACAAAGAGGTAACCGTCCTCGTCGATGTAGCCACCATCGCCGGTCAGGTAGTAGCCGGGGTATGCCGCCATGTAGCTGGAGATGAAGCGCTCGTCGTCGTTGTCAGAGCGTCGGGAAGGTGCCGGGAGGGAGCGGGAGCTTGATGCAGATCGCGCCTTCGGTGCCGGCTTCGACCTTGTCGCCGACCGCGTCGAGGACCTGCGACCTGATAGCCGGGGACGCGCACCGACGGGGACCCCGGTTTGATCGGGAGGTCTTCGAGGCTCTTGCGGGTTGGCGGCGATGGGCCAGCCGGTCTCGGTCTGCCACCAGTTGTCGACGACCGGGACGCCGAGCTTGTCGTGAGCCCAGTGGTAGGTGTCGGGGTCGAGCCGCTCACCTGCGAGGATAGAGGGTGCCGAAGTGCGACAGGTCGTAGTCGGCGATGAGCGCACCCTCGGGGTCTTCGCGTCTTGATCGCCCGGATCGCGGTGGGAGCGGTGAACATCGTCACCGCCTGGTACTCCGACACGATCCGCCAGAACGCCCCTGCGTCGGGCGTGCCCACCGGCTTGCCTTCGTAGACGATCGTCGTGGCGCCGGTCGAGCAACGGGCGCGTAGACGATGTAGGAGTGGCCGACGACCCAACCGACGTCGCTCGCGGTGAACATCGTCTGGCCGGGTTCGACGCCGTAGATGTTGCGCATCGACCACCGGCAGGGCGACCGCGTGGCCACCGTTGTCCCGGTAGATCCCCTTGGGTCGGCCGGTCGTGCCGGAGGTGTAGAGGATGTAGAGCGGGTCGGTCGCGGCCACCTCGACGCAGTCGGCGCCAGCCTCAGCGGCGGCGCTCGACACAAACTCACGCCAGTCCACGTCCCCCTCGCGCAAGCTGGCCTCACACTGCTCGCGCTGGAGCATCACGACGACTTCCGGCTTGTGCTCGGAGCGGTCGATGGCCTCGTCGAGGAACGGCTTGTAGGGCACGACCCGGCTGGGCTCGATGCCACACGAGGCCGACAGGATGACCTTAGGCTGCGCGTCGTCGATCCGGGCGGCGAGCTCTGCGGGTGCAAACCCGCCGAAGACCACCGAGTGGACAGCACCGATCCGCGCGCAGGCGAGCATCGCGAAGACTGCCTCGGGCACCATCGGCATGTAGCACGACAACCCGGTCGCCCTTGACGACACCAGCGCCCGTCGAGCGCACCGGCGAGCCGCTGCACTTGCGCCAGCACCTCGGCATACGTGTAGGAGCGTTTCGTGCCGGTGACGGGCGAGTCGTAGTGGATCGCCACCTGGTCGCCGCCGCTCGGCGACGTGCCGGTCGAGCGCGTTGAAGCAGGTGTTGAGCGTCGCGTCGGGGAACCACCGGTAGAACGGCGCGTTGGAGTCGTCGAGGACCTTCGTCGGAGGGGTGATCCAGTCGATGTCCTTGGCGGCCTCTCCCCAGAACGCTTCGGGGTCGCGCACGCTCGCGTCGTAGGTCTTGCGGTAAGCGCCAGTCGTCATGCCGGTCACAATGCACCCGTATGCCGTCTGCTCGCCACCCGAGCGCGGCCGTTCCCGAGACGCTGTGCGCCGAGCCCGACTGGGGGTGCGCCGAACGGTCGACGTGAGCCGCTCATGGTGAGAGCATGCGGCGATGGAGATCGACCGGTTAGAGACCCTGCGCGGGATCCTCGAGGGGCACAGCCCGCAGCGCCATCGCGGCGGTCGATCTGCCTTGGGAGGCCTTCGGCTGCAGGACCTCGATCTGCACGAGGTCGAAGACGAACTCCTCGCGCGCACTGATCTCACCGATCTCGTCGTCCTCGGCGGTCGTCTGTCTCCGGCCCTCATGATGCATCTGGTCCGGCACGGTGCGATCGTCTTCCCGTCGGACCCACAGGCTCCCGTCAACGTCTATCGGGCTCGCACCTACACCGCCGACGAGCTCTACGCGGGCCTGGCGCGCGAGGAGGGGTATGCCGGCACCCCCGACGGTCGCGCATACGCCTGGACCCTCGACCGACGCTCAGGTCGGGACGCCTACGCGACCATGTTGCGCGCCATCCACGACGAGTCGATCACCGACGCGCTCGACGACGAACTCGACGGACTCCCGGTGGTCGGCGTCATGGGTGGCCACGCAGCCCATCGAGGCAGCACGGTGTATGCCGCTGCGGCCCGGTTGGGTTTCGCGTTGGCTGAGGCCGGTTTCGTGGTGGCGACCGGTGGGGGCCCGGGAGCCATGGAAGGCGCCAACCTCGGCGCGTATGCCGCCTCGGAGCGCGACCTGTCTCGGGCGGTGGCCCACCTGGCCCGCACGCCCTCCTACCAGGTGAGCATCCGGGACTGGGCCCGCGCCGGGCTGACCGAGCGAGGTCGGCTCGGATTGCGTGAGCCGGGTGCGCCGCTGCGGTCGGTGGGGATCCCCACGTGGTTTTACGGCCACGAGCCGCCCAACGTCTTCGGTCAGGCGATCGCGAAGTACTTCTCCAATGCGCTGCGTGAAGACGGGTTGCTCGCGCGCTCATCCCACGGCGTCGTCGTGATGCCCGGTTCCGCGGGCACGGTGCAGGAAGTCTTCCAGGCAGCTTCTCGGCTCTACTACGGCAGGTGTATGCCGGTCCGCGACCGTCCCAGCGGTCACCTGCCGCCGCTGGTGCTCATCGGACGAGCCCACTGGACCTCCACCCTGCCGGTCTGGCCGGCGCTGCAGGCGTTGGCGCATGATCACGCCAAAGCTGGCATGCGGGAGGCCGTGCACCTGGTGGATTCGGTCGACCACGCCGTCGACATCGTGGCCGATCGCGCCGGGGGCCAACCGGCATACGCGCGGCGTCTGTAGCTTCTGAGGGCGCTCGTGAGGGAGCTCGTAACCTGTCGTTCAGCGGCGGGTGTCAGGAGCCGGAGCCGACTGCCTGACGGGCGGCGGCGAAGGCAGCGGCGCAAGCCCGGACGTCGGCCTCGGTGTGGGCGGCCGACAGTTGCACTCTGATCCTGGCCTTTCCTTGCGGCACAACGGGATACGAGAACGCGATGACGTAGACGCCATGCGCAAGCATGTGGTCGGCAATCTGGGTGGCGAGGCGAGCACCGTCATCCCCCGGGAACATGACTGCCGTAATCGGGTGCGTGCCCGGGAGGACGTCGAAGCCGGCGTCGGCCATGAGCGCGCGGAACAGCGCCGTATTGTCGCGGAGCCGCTCGCGGGCCTGATCTGAAGAGGAGACGAGGCCTAGCGCGGCGAGCGACCCGGCGACGACGGAGGGGGCGACCGAGTTGGAGAAGAGATAGGGCCGGGACCGCTGTCGCAGCAGGTCGACGATCTCCTGGTGGGCACTGACGTATCCGCCGGATGCGCCGCCGAGCGCCTTGCCCAAGGTGCCGGTGATGATGTCGACGCGGTCTTGCACGCCGAACAACTCCGGAGTCCCTCGTCCCCCCTCACCGACGAATCCGACCGCATGCGAGTCGTCGACGAGCACGAGCGCGCCGAACTCGTCCGCCAGGTCGCAGATCCGGTCGAGCGGCGCGTAGGAGCCGTCCATCGAGAACACCCCATCGGTGACGATGACGACGCGCCGCGCGCCACTGTCTTGAGCTGCCGCAAGCTGGTCGCGCAGGTCGGCCATGTCGGCGTTGCGGTAGCGATACCGTGCCGCCTTGGACAGCCGGATCCCGTCGATGATCGACGCGTGGTTGAGTTCGTCGGAAATGATCGCGTCGCCCTCGCCGAAGAGCACCTCGAAGACGCCGCCGTTGGCGTCGAAACAGGAGGAGTAGAGGATCGTCGCGTCGGTGCCGAGGAACTCGGAGAGGCGGCGCCTCGAGCTCGGCGTGCTGCGTCTGCGTGCCGCAGATGAATCGGACGGAGGCCATCCCGAAGCCCCACTCGTCGAGGGCAGCCTTGGCTGCCGCCACGACGGCGGGGTCGTCGGCGAGCCCGAGGTAGTTGTTGGCGCAAAAGTTCAGCGCCTCCCCTGCCGTGGTGCGCACGTGCGCGGCCTGCGGCGAGGAAAGCTGCCGTTCTTCCTTGTAGAGCCCAGCGGCGCGGATGTCCGCCAGGGTCGCTGCCAACTGGCCTTTCACTGCTCCGTACATGAGTCTCCTTCAGCACACGAGCCCGACACCGACACCGTATGCCGTCGGCCACCCACCTGCCCAGGCCTGGTTGTCCGCGCCGACCTGCCGTCGGCGCAGCGAGTCTGCCGGGGGTGTCAGTGCCAAGAGCATTGGGTTGGTGGACGGTTGTGCCACACGGACGCGACGCCCTCGACGCCCACTCCCGGCCGGTCACCCCACGGGCCAGTCAGCTCCAGTCCATGACGACCTTGCCGCACTCGCCTGAGCGAGCTGCCGCGAAAGCATCGGCCCATTCTTCGGCGGGGAAACGGTGGGTGATGACCGACGAGACGGCGTTCTTGAAGGTCTCGGAGCTCTCCAGCATCGAGGACATGAGATACCACGTCTCGAACATTTCGCGCCCGTAGATGCCTTTGATGGTGATCATGTGGGTGATGACCCGGCCCCAGTCGATCGGGATAGGGGTCCTTGGGCAGGCCGAGCATCGCGACCATGCCGCCGTGGTTCATGTTGGCCAGCAGTTCTGCCACCGCCGCCGGCGCGCCCGACATCTCCAGACCGATGTCAAAGCCTTCGCGCATGCCCAACGCTCGCTGCGCATCCTTGATCCTCGTCTGCCCGACATTGACGACGAGGTCAGCCCCCGCCCGTCGGGCCAGGTCGAGTCGATAATCGCTGAGGTCGGTGACACAGACGTTCTTCGCGCCGGCATGCCGGGCGATCGCCGTCGCGATGACCCCGATCGGCCCAGCACCGGTGATCAGGACGTCCTCGCCGACCATGTTCCACTGCAAAGCCGTGTGGGTCGCGTTGCCCAACGGGTCGAAGATCGCCCCGAGATCTGGGTCGATCCACTCCGGCTGGACCCACGCATTGGTCGCCGGCAGCACGACATAGTCCGCGAACGCGCCGTCCCGGTTGACCCCGATGCCGATCGTGTTGATGCACACGTGTCGCCGCCCGGCCCGGCAGTTGCGGCAGTGCCCGCAGACGATGTGGCCTTCGCCGGACACCCGCGCGCCGACCTTGACGGCCGTCCCCTTCGGGACGTCCTCACCGACCTCGACGATCTCGCCATAGAACTCATGGCCGATGACCATCGGAGTCTTCACGGTGGCCGCCGCCCAGTCATCCCACTGCTCAAGATGCAGGTCGGTGCCGCACAGACCCGCGCGCAAGACCCGCACCTTCACGTCGAGCGGCCCGCACACTGGTTCTGGTCGATCGACGAGTTCCAGCCCCGGCCCCGGGGCCAGCTTGGTCAAGGCGCGCACGGACGTTCCTTCCCGACGACAGCGGCGGTATGCCGTGCAGCCCAGGTGAGGCGCCACGGCATACCGAATGTACCCGGGTCACCCGGGCACGAGACTGGTGGAGAGGCTGCGTCCGTCTAGGTGGTTTGGGCCGCCAGTTGGCCGCAGGCGCCGTCGATGTCCTGACCACGGGTGTCACGGACCGTGGTGGGTATGCCGTGCGCGCGCAGCCGCTCGACGAACTGCTGCTCGACTCCGGGACGCGACGCCGTCCATTTCGACCCTGGGGTCGGGTTGAGCGGGATCGGGTTAACGTGCACCCAGCCCTTGCCCCGTTGCCGCAGCAGCTCACCGAGCAGATCAGCGCGCCAGGCCTGGTCGTTGATGTCGCGGATGAGGGCGTATTCGATCGACACCCGGCGCCCGGTCGCCTCGAAATAGCGGTAGGCCGCGTCGAGCGCCTCGCCGACCTTCCACCGGGTGTTGACCGGGACGAGTTCGTCCCGGAGGGTGTCGTCCGGTGCGTGCAACGACAGCGCCAGAGTCACCGGAATCCCTTCTCCGGCAAGCCGATCGATCGCCGGCACGAGCCCCACGGTCGACATGACGAGCCCGCGCGCCGACATCCCGAGACCATCGGGAGTCGGGTCGGTCAGTCGCCGGATGGCGCCGATCGCCCGGCTGTAGTTGGCCAGGGCCTCGCCCATCCCCATGAAGACGACATTGGAGACCCGCAAGGGGCGGTCCCGTTCGTCGGCGTCGCCGCCCGGGATCTCCCCCCGACGGAGCATCCGGGCGCCCGCCACGACTTGCTCGACAATCTCTGCGGTCGACAGGTTGCGGGTCAGCCCCCCTTGCCCGGTCGCGCAGAAGGGGCAGTTCATGCCGCACCCGGCCTGGCTCGAGATGCACATCGTCACCCGGTCGGGATAGCGCATGAGCACGGATTCGACGAGCGCCCCGTCATGCAACCGCCACACGGACTTCACCGTGCGACCGTCGTCGGCGACGAGGTGCCGGACGGGTGTGAGCAGGGTCGGCAGCATCTGCGCGACGAGTGACTCCCGCTCGGTCGCTGGCAAGTCGGTCATCTCGGCAGGGTCGTCGACGAGATGCCTGAAGTAGTGGGTCGAGAGTTGCGTGGCTCGGAAACCCTTCTGACCCAAGGCTTCGACAGCCGCCTTGCGTTCGGCCGGCGCCAGATCGGCCAGATGCGTGGGGGGCAGCGCCGCACGGGTGCGGACGGGTGGGGAGAACGTGAGTTCACCTGGACGGGGGCGCCGAGTCGGAGGGTCGCCTGGCCCGGTCATCCGAACCCGCCTGCGCTCGGGACGAGCACCGTGAGCACGAGCCAACTCACGGGCGCCGCGACGACGAGCGAGTCGAGCCGGTCCATCATCCCGCCGTGGCCAGGGAGGAACGAGGACATGTCCTTGATGCCCAGGTCGCGTTTGAGCGCCGACTCGGCGAGGTCACCGAGGGTGGCCGGCCGGAGCCAGCAGCGCCCCGAGCACCAGCCCGGCCCACCATGGACCCTGCAGCGGCGTGAGCGTCACGCAGACGACGCCCACGAGCATGCAGAAGGCGACCGACCCCGCGAAGCCCTCCCACGACTTCTTGGGACTGATCGACGGCGCCATCGGATGCCGGCCTGCGAGCACGCCCACGGCATACCCGCCAATGTCGCTGAGCCACCGTGACGGCGACGAAGGTGAACGTCCGCCACGCACCATCGGGGGCGGCGAGCATGAGCATCGCGAAACCGCCGAGCAACGGCCGGGTATGCCGTGACGAGGACTCCGTGGGTCAGAGTCCTGGGCCGCGCCGGTGACCGGCTCACTCCCGCGCCACATGACGATGAGTGCGACGGCCAGGAGGAAGGTCACGGCCAAGGCCTGAGCGCCGGCCAGGTAGGCGACGACGAGTTGTGCCACGCACCCCAAGACCGCGGGGATCAGGGGCACGGTGACCCCCTTGGCGCGCATCGCCACGACGATTTCCCACACCCCGATCGCGAGCGCGGAGGTGGCCAGGACGAGGAAAAGCTCCTTGCGCCAGAACAGGCACCCGATGATCAGCGCGCCGAGGATGACCCCGACGGTGATGGCTGCCGGCAAGTTGCGGCCGGCCCGGGACGGCGGCGCCACCGGCCCCTCGGGGGTGACGGACGCCGCGGGGGCGGAGCCATCGCTCATCGGCTGCACATCGCGCACGGTCGCGGTCCTCGGGTGTGGTGGTGACGCGGGAGGTCGTCAGATCTCGAGAAGCTCGGCTTCCTTGCCCTTGAGCAAGGTGTCGATCAGCTCGACGTACTTCTTGGTCAGGTGCCTCGAGTTCCTTCTCGGCGCGCGTGCCCTCGTCCTCGCCGATGTCGCCGTCCTTGATGGCGTGCTCGAAGTCGGTCTTGGCCTTGCGGCGAATGTTGCGGATCGCGATCCGGGCTTCCTCGGCCTTGTGGTGCGCCAGCTTGATGTAGTCGCGGCGGCGGTCCTCGGTCAGCACCGGCAGGACGCAGCGGATGACGACGCCGTCGTTGCTCGGGTTGACGCCCAGGTCGGAGTCGCGGATGGCCTTCTCGATGGCGCGCAGCGAACTCTGGTCGAACGGCTTGACGAGGATGGTGCGGGCCTCGGGGGTTTGGAACGACGCCAGCTGTTGCATCGGGGTCGGCGCGCCGTAGTAGTCCACGAGCAGCTTGTTGAACATGCCCGGGTTGGCCCGACCGGTGCGGATCGCCGGCGAAGTCCTCCTTGGCGACCTCGACGGCCTTCTCCATCTTCTCCTCGGCTTCGAAGAGGGTCTCATCGATCATGGTTGCTCCAAGGCTCCTTGCGGTCGGATCGGGTCATTGCGCGGTGACCAGTGTGCCGATCCTCTCACCTTGCAGGGCGCGGGTGATATTGCCCTCGCCCTCCATCCCGAAGACAAGCATCGGCAGCTTGTTTTCCTGGCACAGCGCAAAGGCTGCGGCGTCGAGGATCCGCAGGCCGCGCGCGAGGGCGTCGTCAAAGGTCAGCGAGTCGAGCTTGGTGGCCGACGGGTCCTGCTTGGGGTCGGCCGTGTAGATGCCGTCGACTCCGCTCTTGGCGATGAGGAGTCGGTCGCAGTGGGTTTCGAGAGCGCGCTGCGCGCTGACTGTGTCGGTGGAGAAGAACGGCATACCCGCTCCGGCGCCGAAAATGACCACCCGGCCCTTTTCGAGGTGCCGGATGGCGCGCAGGGGGATGTAGGCCTCGGCGACCTGGCTCATCGTGATCGCCGTCTGGACCCGGGTGGGGACGCCTGCCTTCTCAAGGAAATCCTGCAGCGCCAGGCAGTTCATCACCGTGCCGAGCATCCCCATATAGTCGGCCCGCGACCGGTCCATGCCCTTCTGCTGCAGCTCGGCGCCGCGGAAGAAGTTGCCGCCCCCGACGACGACGGCGACCTGGATGCCCTTCGGCCACCGCAGCCGCGATCTGCTCGGCGATTCCCTTCACGACGTCGGGATCCACGCCCGTGCGACCCCCGCCGAAGACCTCGCCGGAGAGCTTGAGCAGGACCCGGCGGTATGCCGGTGCGTGAGCAGGCGGGGCGGCGTCCGTGGACATGACGACTCCTTGCGGACGGTGAGGGGGCGGTCACCCGATCTTGTCATACGTGCCCGGCGGCCGCCGGACGCGTCGACGCCGCCCGACCCCGAGGGGCCGGACGGCGTCCGACGTTCAGTGCTGGAAGGTCAGTTGCCCACGCGGAAGCGGCGGAAGTCGGTCGCCTCGGCGCCGGCCTCCTTGAGCACCTGAGCCACGGACTTCTTCTGGTCCTTGGCGAAGGCCTGCTCGAGCAGGACATTCTCCTTGAAGAAGCCGTTGACGCGGCCCTCGATGATGCGAGGAAGCGCGGCCTCGGGCTTGCCCTCCTCACGCGCGGTGGCCTCGGCGATCCGGCGCTCGTTTTCGAGCGTTTCGGCCGAGACGTCCGCACGCGAGAGGACCGACGGCGAGAAGGCCGCGACGTGCATGGCCACGTCGTGCGCCACGGCCTCGTCACCGCCACTCGTCGCCACAAGGACGCCGATCTGCGGCGGGCAGGTCCTTGCTCGTGCTGGTGGAGGTAGGACACGACGTGGTCGCCGGTCGACCCGACCGACCCGACGGACCTCGATCTTCTCGCCGAGGGTCGCGTTGCCCTCTTCGAGCAGGGCCTGGACGGTGCGCCCGTCGGGCAGCGTGCTGGCCAGCAGCGCCTCGGCGTCGGCGGCCTCCGTGGCCCACGCCTGCTCGAGGACCTGGTCGGCCAAGGCGATGAACCGCTCACCCTTGGCAACGAAGTCGGTCTCACAGTTGACCTCGACGAGCGCGCCGACCCCGCCTTCGGCGCGCGCGGCGACGAGGCCATTGGAGGCCGAACGGCCCTTCACGCTTGGTGACGCCCTTGAGACCCTTGATCCGCAGGATCTCAGCGGCCTTGGCCATGTCGCCGTCGGCCTCCTCGAGGGCCTTCTTGACGTCCATCATGCCCGCGGCAGTCTGCTCGCGCAGCGCCTTGATGTCAGCGGCGGTGAAATTCGCCATCTCTACTCTCTCGCTGTCGTTACTGATGTGGTGTGGGGTGGTCGTCGTCGGGAAGACCCGGGCGACCAAGCGCGCTCAGAGCGCATGTGCGGGATCTGCCGTGCCCGCCAGCGCGACCTCGTGCTGGCACGGGCACCGCGACGGGCACGGCATACCTGCGTCGGGGGTGAACCCTCAGGCCTGCTCAGGCTCCGCGGCCTCGGTGGTCTCCGCAGCCTCGGTCGTCTCAGCGGCGGGAGCCTCGTCGGCAGCAGTGACCGGAGTTTCCTCGGCAGGAGCGGCAGCGGCGGCAGCCTCGGCCTCTCCGTAGAGCTCGCGCTCCCACTCGGCCAGCGGCTCCTCGGCAGCGGGGCTGTCGGCAGCGTCGCCAGAGCGGACCTGCGCGCGGGACGTGAGCCCATCGGCGACGGCGTCGGCGATGACCCGGGTCAGCAACGCGACCGAGCGGATCGCGTCGTCGTTGCCCGGGATCTTGTAGTCGACCTCGTCCGGGTCGCAGTTGGTGTCGAGGATCGCGATGACCGGCAGCCCGAGCTTGCGGGCCTCGTCGACGGCGAGGTGCTCCTTCTTGGTGTCGACGATCCAGACTGCCGACGGGACCCGGGACATCGTCGCGGATGCCACCGAGGGTCTTGCTCGAGCTTGTCCTTCTCCCGCTTGAGGATGAGGAGTTCCTTCTTCGTGTGACCGGAGCCGGCGACATCGTCGAAGTTGATCTCCTCGAGCTCCTTCAGGCGCTGGAGGCGCTTGGAGATCGTCGTGAAGTTGGTGAGCATGCCACCGAGCCAACGGTGGTTGACATACGGCATCCCGACCCGCGTGGCCTGCTCGGCGACGGGCTCCTGGGCCTGCTTCTTCGTGCCGACGAACAGGATCGTGCCGCCGTGGGCAACCGTCTGCTTGACGAAGTCGTAGGCGCTGTTGATGTAGGTCAGCGACTGCTGCAGGTCGATGATGTAGATGCCGTTGCGCTCGGTCATGATGAAGCGCTTCATCTTGGGGTTCCAGCGACGGGTCTGGTGCCCGAAGTGGACGCCGCTCTCGAGGAGCTGGCGCATGGTGACGACGGCCATTGCCGTGTCCTCCTTGGGGTGAGGTGGTCAGTTACGTCGGTATGCCGTGCCGGCTCGGGACTGCTCCCTGGCGAGTCGACGGGCTACCTGCCTGGCGTCCGACGCACCTCGCCGCGACCGGGTCCGCATGGAGCGGGACCGGCATACGGACTGCCGTGGTGCGACCCACGAACTCGCCGGGCCGGGTGGCTCGACGCATTCCTGACAGGGGACGCGCGAAATGTGGTCCGAAGACCATCGGGCATCCTATCGCTGCCGCACCCGAGGCACCGAATCGGTCGGCTGACAAACCGCGTGCAGGGTCCGGGCGGGAGGCGTACCGTGGCCCCTCGTGTCCAGGCTGCTCGACGTGCTCGCGCCACCGCGCATGGGTCGGGCCTTCCGCTGGAACCTCGCCTCCGTGTGGGCCGCCAATCTCGGCGACGGCATCGCCCTCGCCGCCGGCCCCCTGCTCGTGGCTTCGCAGACCCGAGAACCCACCCTGATCGCAGCCGCCGCGATGGTCCAGCAGGTGCCCACGCTCCTGCTCGGCCTGTATGCCGGTGCGCTCGCCGACCGCGTCGACCGGACCCGACTCGTCGTCTGGGCCAACCTCGCCCGGGCGGTTGTGATCGCCGCGATGGCGCTGACGATCCTCACCGGGCACGTGAGCATCGGGGTCGTCCTCGGGGCACTCTTTCTCGGCGGCGTCGCCGAGATCCTCGTCGATTCCGGGACCCGGACCGTGCTGCCGATGATCGTCACCAAGGCCGACCTCGGCGTCGCCAACGCCCGGCTCATGTCCGGTTACCTCGTCGCCAACCAGATGGCGGGGCCGCCGATCGGCGCCTTCCTCTTTGTGGCAGGCATGGCGTGGCCGTTCGGAGTCCAGACGATCGCGGTCGTCTTCGCTGGCTGGCTCTTCCTGCAGATGGACCTGCCGCGAGGGAGCGTCCGCGGCGTCGTGGAAACCCACGTGCGTCGGGACATCGCCGATGGCCTCCGTTGGATGTGGTCACACCCGGCCATCCGCACCTTGTCTCTGGTCATCCTCATCTTCAACGTCACGTGGGGCGCCCCGTGGTCGATCCTCGTGCTCTATGCGCAGGATCGGCTGGGCATGGGGTCGGTCGGTTTCGGCCTGCTCACGACGGCAGTGGCGGTGGGCGGGATGGCGGGCACCGCGGCATACGGCTGGCTCGAGAAGCGGATCCCCCTCGCGACCTTGATGCGCGGGTGCCTCACGCTGGAGGTCCTGACGCACCTCGCCTTCGCCCTGACGTCCGTCGAGTGGGTGGCCTTGGTCGTCATGGTGATTTTCGGGGGCTATGCCTTTGTGTGGGCGTCGCTGTCCGGGGCGGTGCGGCAACGCGCCACGCCGACGGAATACCAAGGCCGCGTCGGGAGCGTTTACAGCCTCTTCCTCGTCGGGGGCCTCATCGTCGGGCAGTTCCTCGGCGGGCTGATCGCCTCACGATGGGGGGTCACGGCCCCGTTTTGGTTCGCCTTCGCCGGGTCGGGGCTCACGCTCGTGGTCGTGTGGCGGAGCGTGGCGCAGATCGCCCACGCGGGGGCGGCGGACTGACCGGGGTCCGCCCTGACGCGTGCTCACGCGCGCTCTGACGCATCCTCTGAAACGGCCGGCGAGGTGGGGAGGTCGAGCGGTGCGGTGAGGTAGTGCTGAAGCACCGGTCCGAGCATGCCAACGAGTGTCGCCCGGTCGGCGTCGACGAGCGGCTGCAGACGCAGGATGTATCGCGCGAGGACGAAACCACCCATCTGGCTGCCCATCATGGCCGCGCGCAACTGCGCGTGATCGACGGCCAGGATCGTGGCGATCGGGAGCATGACGCGTTCGACCAACAGGTCACGGACCATCTGGGCCGCGCGATCTTCCGAGGCGGCAGCGCGGATGAGGCCAGACATCGTCTGCTGCCCCGCGGGTGTTTCCAACATGCCCACGACAAAGTGCGCGACCCGCACGCCGAGTCCGTCGATCCCCCCTTCGGCCGCCTTGGCAAACTCTGACCGCGGGTCATAGGGCAGCTTCACCGCAGCGACGAAGAGGTCCCCCTTGCTACCGAAGTAGTGGGTCACCAGACGCGGGTCCACCCCTGCGTCAGACGCCACCATCCGGATGGTTGTCCCGGGGTATCCATGGATCCCGAACAGGAGCCGGGCGGACCTGAGGATGTCCTCCCGAGAGGACGATTCACCCGCGCGCCGACCGCGCCGGGGCTCTGAGGGCATACGTCCTCCTTTCGTCGGTCCTGCTCAGCAGAGCGTATGCCGCGTCGCCGCGCACAGCTCGCCTCTTGTCCTTCTCGCCCTGACGCAGCTAGTATTTCGTCATGCGTGGAAATGCTTCCCTCTCGGGAACCGTGTCGTCCCGTCGCACGATGCCCATCATCGCGATCTCGTTGATCACCGTGGTCTCAGCGGTGGTGGGGCTCAACGTCGCGCTGCCGGAGATTGCACGGGCGACTGGCGCCACCCAGACTGAGCTGACCTGGATCATCGATGCCTACACGGTCGTCTTCGCAGCACTGCTGTTCTTCGCCGGCGCACTGGGCGACCGGTACGGGCGCAAGCGACTCTTGGCGATCGGCCTGGTCGTCTTCGGGCTCGCCGCTGTGGGCGGCACCTTTGTCACGAACCCGACGCAGCTCATTGTCGTGCGAGCGCTCATGGGGTTGGGGGCGGCAGCCGTCATGCCGACGACGCTGTCGGTCATCACGACGTCCTTCCCTGAGGAAGAACGGCCCCGGGCGATCGGGGCGTGGGTCGGCATGGCCGGCGCCGGCGCGATCATTGGGTTGCTCTTCACCGCCACGTTGTTGGAATTCTTTGCGTGGCAGTCGTTCTTCTGGCTCAACGTGGTCCTCGCGACGATGGCCACCATCGGCACGCTCCTGCGCATCCCCGAGTCGATCGATGCCCAGCCGCCGACCCTTGACCTCGTCGGCGGCCTGCTCTCGCTCGTCGGCGTAGGCGGCATCGTCTTCGGCATCATCGAAGGTCCTGATCGCGGGTGGTCGGACCCGGCCACCGTCGCGGCACTCGCAGCCGGACTGACGGGGCTGGCCGCCTTCGTCATCTGGGAGCTCGGCCGGCCAGAGCCCCTGCTCGACCCGCGGCTCTTCCGCCAGCGCGGTTTCACCACCGGGAGCGTGGCCATTGCCGCGACCTTCTTCTGCTGGTTCGGCGTGATCTTCACCGTCATCCAGTACCTCCAGTTCGTCGTCGGCTACTCCCCGCTGCACGCCGTCGCAGCCTTGCTGCCGATCCCGTTCGTCCTGCTCCCCACGGCACGCAACGCCCCGAAGCTCGCCGCCCGGATCGGGTTCCGGCGCACCGTGCCCCTCGGGCTGCTCCTGCTCGCGGCGGGGCTGTTCGTCCTCTCAAGGGTCACGGTCGAGCTGAGCTATCCGACGTTTGCGTTGGGTCTCGTGCTGTCGGCCGCCGGGATGGGCCTGTCCGGCACACCGTCAACGAGCGCGGTGACCGCCTCGCTGCCCCCGGCCAAACAGGGGGTTGCCTCCGCCATGAACGACACGGCTCGGGAGTTCGGCGCCGCGCTCGGGATCGCGGTGCTGGGGTCCGCGCTAGCCCAGACCTACCGCACCGCCATGCTGCCCGCCGTTGCGGGTTTGCCCGACCAGGCCGCCCAGGCGATCCTCGGGTCGGTCGCCTTTACCCAGGCCCCTGAGCTCTCTCGCCTCGGCGCGCGCGGCCAACAACTCGTCACGCAAGGTCACCAGGCCTTCGTCGACGGCGTCGGGGCCGCGCTCGTCATCGCCGCGATTGTCGCACTCAGCCTGGCCGTCGTCGTCTTCCTCGCTGCGCCGAGCGGAGACCAGGTTGGACCTGGACACGAGGCCGACCGCCGTGAACTGCCGGCCGGGAAGTAACCACACGGCATACTCCACTGGCATGGACCGTCCCGTCGGCAACCGCGCCCTCGCCCCCTTCGGCACGACGATCTTCGCCCAGATGAGCGCACTCGCCGTGCGCACCGGCGCGATCAACCTGGGCCAGGGCTTCCCCGACGTCGACGGCCCGCCGGAGATGCTCGACGCGGCGGTGGCCGCCATCCGTGAGGGACGCAATCAATACCCGCCGGGGCCTGGCGTGCCCGAGTTGCTTGCCGCGATCGCCGCTCATCAGCAGCGCTTTTATGGCCTGTCTGTCGACCCGGCATCGGAGGTGCTGGTCACCGCCGGGGCCACAGAGGCGATCGCCGCCGTCATCCTCGGCATGTGCGAGCCAGGCGATGAGGTCGTCACCTTCGAGCCCTATTACGACTCGTATGCCGCGACGATCGCCCTCGCGGGGGCCACTCGGCGCACTTCTGTCCTGCGGTTCCCCGACTTTATGGTCGACGAGGAATCGCTCCGTGCCGCCTTCTCGGAGCGGACCCGGCTCGTCCTGCTCAACACGCCCCATAATCCGACGGGGAAGGTCTTCACGCGCGAAGAGCTCGACCTCATCTGCGGGCTCGCCCTTGAGCACGACGCCTGGGTCGTCACAGACGAGGTCTATGAGCACATCACCTTCGGCGCGGCACGGCACGTGCCGGTGGCGACCCTGCCCGGGATGTGGGACCGCACGGTGACCATCTCCTCTGCAGGGAAGACCTTTTCGGCCACTGGGTGGAAGGTCGGCTGGGTCGTCGGGCCGGCGGCGGCTGTGGCGGCTGCGCGGTCGGCGAAACAGTTCCTCACCTACGTCGCCTCCGGCCCGTTCCAACCTGCGGTTGCCACCGCCCTCGGGCTCGGGGATGAGGTGTATGCCGGTCTCGCGACCTCACTGGAGCGTAAGCGCGATCTCCTGTGCGAAGGTTTGGCGGCTGCCGGGCTGCCGATCTCAATCCCGGCGGGCACCTACTTCGTCATCGCCGACGCTGCGGCGCTCGGCGCCACCGACGCCCTTACCTTCTGCCATGACTTGGCCGAGCGCGCCGGGGTCGTCGGCATCCCCGTGTCGGTCTTCCACGACGACACCGAGGCCGCCCGAACGCTCGTCCGGTTTGCCTTCTGCAAGAAGGACGACGTCCTGACGGCCGCCGTCGAACGACTGGCGGCGCTGGCCCCCTGATCCGAAGGTCCACATCCAAGGATCCACAACCGGGGCGCGGTCGTTCCCTGCGTCCCCAGCCGACGGCGGGGTGTCGGTGGAGGAGCCGTCCTCGGTGGTCGAGTGCGGAGGTGATCTCCGCTGTCTCCGGCTTCCGCCGACGCCCGCTGACCTTCGCCCTGGGATCGGTGGCGGTGGCAATCGCGCTCGCACCGATGACCGCTGCGCAAGCACAGGCCGCCACTGTCGAAGCTGCGGGTGGCACTGCGCTGGTCATCGCGGCCTCCTCGACGGTCACTCCCCAGCTGGCTCCTCGCAGCGACTGGACCTGGCCAGTCGCGCCGCCGCGCGTCCTGCGGCCGTTCGCCCCTCCGCCGACCAGGTGGGCTGCCGGGCATCGAGGCGTCGATCTGGCCGCAGCGCCGGGTGACGTTGTGCGAGCGCCGGCCGCAGGCGTGGTGGCGTATGCCGGGCAGCTGGCCGGGCGCGGTGTGCTCGTCGTGGCCCATGCTGGCGGTCTTCGCTCCACGTTCGAGCCGGTTGTCGCCGAGATGTCGGTTGGCGAGTCGGTCGGGGCAGGCCAACCCATCGGGAAGGTCGCCGACCCCGGCGCCAGCGCAGGATCTCACTGCGCTGCGCTGGGATGCGTCCACTGGGGTGTCCTCAGGGGAGAGACCTACCTCGACCCCTTGGCGCTGCTCCGAGGGCCGACCGTCCTCCTGCCGCTTCTGACGTCGCCGCCGACCGAGATGAAGGGACGCGCTGATCAGGCGGTGTAGGGCCAAGGCCAAGCGGCACATCCGTCGAGGCCCTTGGTCTGCTGCACCATGATCGGTGCGCGTGCGCCGCCCCTCGGACACTGGGCGTGACCGTGTCCCAGACCGTGCCCGACCTCGTGGTTGACCAGATAAACCCGGTAGTTGTTCAGGTCTGCGCCGTAACTCACCGCTCCCCGCACCCACCGGTGAAGGTTGAGGACAGCCCGGCCATAAGCCCAGCACGAGACCTGGGGGTTGGTCGTGTTCAGCGGGGCGCACAGGCGTGCCGTGAGGGTCGGGGTCGCCAGGACGACGCGGATGTCGACGGGGGCGCCCCGGGCCACATCGGTGTGCGGCACGGGCACAAACGTGACACGGTCGACTCCCTGCCAGCCCATCTTGTGGTGGAGGACGCCCTGGACCACGGTTGCGAACTCAGCCTGATAGGCCTCCAACCCATCCTCGACTTCCACGGAATACCTCACGACACGACCCTCCCCGCTAGCCACATCGAGAGAGATCGGCACGGGGTGGGTCTGGCCGCCTGCTGACTCCAGGACGGCGGCGAGGCTCTGCCCAGGCGCGGCGCTTGGTTCGGGGGCACCGTCTTCCTTCATCGGTGCGATGACGCTTTCCGTTGGGCCACTGCTTGCACTCACCGCCGTCCCCGCCACCGAGGGTGGGCCCGGGGTCGTGGGGATGAACTGCCCCGCCGACGCGGACCCCCCAGCCGAGACTGGGGTGACTGACTCCCTTGCCGCTGACTTGGGCAGGGCGACCGAAGGGTCTTGGGCCGAGCGGGCGAAACCGGTGCCGATGAGCAGCAGCCCGAGTGATGCGATCACCGTGCGCCGCAATCGGACCAGGCGCTGGTGGCGAAGTCTGTCGGCCCGCTGATAGTGGCGGCGCGACATCGGCGCCGCCTCGTCAATACCCGCTCGGTGCGAGGCGCCTGCACCGCCACCGGCACCGGCGCGGCGCTCGGCGCGCGTTGCCGATTCCTCCGCCATGGCGCGGTCACACCTCTCGCGTCGGGATGGGATTACGTCGAGCAATGGTGTCAGACCCCAGGCGCGGGGCGCACCTCAGGCACGCGGATGCGCTTGCTCGTAGCTGCGCCTGAGACGCTCCGGACTGACGTGGGTGTAGATCTGGGTCGTCGCCAGACTTGAGTGCCCCAGCAACTCCTGCACGATCCGCAGGTCTGCTCCCCCTTCGAGAAGGTGGGTGGCAGCGCTGTGTCGCAGCCCGTGCGGACCGATGTCGGGGGCGTCTGGCACACGCTGTGCCGCCACGTGCACGACGTCACGGACCTGCCGTGGGTCCACGCGCCGCCCCCGCCGACCGAGGAACAGCGCCGGACCGCTGCCCTCGACAACAAGAGTCCCCCGATGCTGCAGCCATGCGGACACTGCCGTGCGGGCGGGTCCCCCGAAGGGGACGACCCGCTCCTTACCTCCTTTGCCCATGACCCGCACGACAGCGAGCGCAAGGTCGACGTCATCAATGTCAGCGGCCACGAGTTCGCCGACGCGGATCCCCGTGGCGTAGAGCAACTCCACGATGGCGCGGTTGCGAGCATTCATCGCGGTATCGGTGTCGGTGTCGGTGTCGGTGTCATCGCCGTCGGTGACATGAGCGGCATCGAGGAGCTGACCGGCAGTCTCGGCCCGCAGGACGTGAGGCAGGGTCGCTTGCCGGGCCGGAGCTCGCAGCCGTAAGGAGGGATCGCTGGCGATTCTCCGGGTCCGCGTGGCCCACCGGAAGAAGGTGCGTGCGGCTGCAGCGCGACGGGCCACCGTCGATCGAGCGCCCCGCCGCGATTGCTCACCGAGCCACGCCCGAAGGTCGGCCAACGTGACCTCATCAAAGGATTCGACGTCCCGCGCGCTTCGGAGGAACTCCACGAGGTCGTCGATGTCGCCCCCATAGGCCCGCCGCGTATGGGTCGAGAGGTTGCGCTCGGCGCTCATATGCCGGTCGAAAGCCTCGCGGAGTTCGTCGAAGGACTCTGTCGGGCTGGGACTCGTCACTCCCCCACGGTCGCACATCACCCACCCCGCGCCTGCCCTGACCCGCGGGTGCGTGTGGGGACGCGTTTCCACCCACCGTCGCTCTGGACGACGAATCCGTCCAGCTCTAGCCGCGCCAGCGCTCCCATCACTTCTATCGGCGTTAGGCCTGCGGCGAAGGCAACAGCGTCGATCGACACCGGCGCACGGTGCGGGACCGCAGTAAACGTCACCCTTTCGAGGGGTGCCAGCCGGTCCTCTGGACTGACCGGGCCACTGACATGCGGGGCGGCGTCGGCGCCGAGCACCCCGATCAGGTCGGCCACATCCGTGGCATCGCTGACCAACACCGCGAGACCGTCGCGGATCGCCTTGTGACAGCCGGCAGACACGGCCGACGTGACCGGTCCCGGGACCGCCCCAACAGGGCGGGAATGGGCTTCGGCACAGCGAGCCGTGTTCAACGAACCGGACCGCAGCCCTGCCTCCACGACGACTGTGCCAGTGGTCATCGTCGCGATGAGTCGGTTGCGCAGAAGGAAACGCGGCCTCGTGGGAGCCCACCCAGGAGGCGCTTCCGACACAACAGCCCCCGAGGCCCCGATCTCGTGCAGCAGCGCCGTGTGCGCGACGGGGTAGGCACGGTCGACTCCGCCTGCCATGACGGCCACCGTGGCGCGACCGGTCGAGAGTGCCCCCAGATGAGCCGCCCGGTCGATCCCGAAGGCTGCACCCGACACGACCGTGAAGCCCCGCTCCGACACACCCGCGGCAATCTCGGTGGACAGGTGCTCGCCGTAGGGGGTGCTCATGCGTGACCCCACGATGGCCACCGATCGCTGGCGGAGTCCCGAAAGATCTGGGTCGCCGCGCACCCAGAGGCAGACGGGAGGGTGCGCCACGTCATCCACCCCGACAGGCCAGTGGGGATCTCCCGGCACGAGAAGGTGGATTCCTTGACGTCGGGCAAACTCAGCGGCAGCCCCGAGGTCGGTCCGATGGGCGCGCTGCGCGAAGATGCGGTGCTGTGGATCGATGCTCTGCAGCGCGGCGACGAGTCCGTCGATCGGCCCGTGAGCGCTGATGAATCCCGTGACCCGAGGGTCGTCAGGCTCGGCGATCTGGGACCAGGCGGCCCGGGCAGCGCGCTCGGACGCGACCACGCTCGACGGGATCGAAAGACCCCGACCAACCGTCGTCATGAAGCGGCCCTCGCGCGATGGCGCCGCATCGAGAGGGCGACACCGACGTCGTGCCGCCCTGGCGATGTGCGCCCGGCCAAGTCGGCGATCGTCCAGGCGACCCGGAGGCATCGGTCGTAGCCCCGCAGCGACAGCAGGCCATGGTCCACCGCCCGATCGAGGTCGACCGTGCAGTCGGCAGACAGGCGGAACGGCCTCGACCTCAGGATCGGACCGGGAACCTGACCGTTGACGGCATACCCCGTGTCCTCCCAGCGCTCCGCCTGGGTCGCGCGCGCCGTGAGGACCCGGGCAGCCACCGTCGCCGATGTCTCCCCCGGGGGTCCCAGCAAGGCCGCCCTGGGCGGCGTGGGGACGTGCACTTGAAGGTCGATCCGGTCAAGGAGTGGACCCGAGAGCCGATTGGCGTAGCCCCGCAACTGCACCGTGCTGCACGTGCACCGCTCTCCTTTACCGAAGCCGAAGCCACAGGGGCAGGGATTGGCCGCCAGGACGAGCTGGAACCGGCACGGGAAGCGGTATCGACCCGACGCCCGAGCGACCACGACGACCCCGGTCTCGATCGGCTGCCGCAAAGCCTGCAACACACTGCCGTTGAACTCCGGCGCCTCATCGAGGAAGAGCACCCCGTGATGAGCCTGAGTGACCGCGCCGGGCATGACCAGCCCTGACCCTCCGCCGATGAGTGCGGCCATCGACGCCCCGTGATGGGGGGCGACGAGGGGCGCGCGGCGACACAGCCCTGCTCCCGAGGCCAATCGTCCGGTGATCGACGCGATCGCGCTGACCTCGAGGGCCTGCTCGTCGGTCAGCGGCGGAAGCAGCCCCGGAAGGCGCTCGGCGAGCATCGACTTGCCGGCTCCCGGCGGTCCCACGAGGTAGAGGTGGTGCCCACCAGCGGCAGCGACCTCCAGAGCAACCCGCGCGAGGGCTTGCCCCACGACATCGGCCAGATCGGGCACAGGCGGCGCCGACTCCTCGGGCACCGGTGGGTCCGCGAGTGCGGGAGGAGTCTCCCCTCGGTCGAGTGCGCGATAGCGGAGGACGAGTTCGTGCAGACTCGACACCGGAATGACCTCGATGCCCTCGACGAGGCGCGCCTCTGCGGCACACGCCAACGGCACAACAACCCGCGTGACTGACGCTCGCCGGGCCGCGACAACGAGCGGGAGCACCCCGCGCACCGCCCTGACGCTGCCGTCGAGACCGAGCTCCCCGATGTGGACGACGTCGGCGACCTGTCGTTGAGGGATCTCACCGGCAGCGACGAGGGTCGCCACAACGATGGCCAGGTCGAACCCCGAACCGATCTTGGGGACCGACGCGGGCGAGAGATTGATCGTCACCCGCCGCTGCGGGATGGGGTGGCCGCAGTTGGCGGCCCCCGCCCGCACCCGGTCGGGAGCCTGCGCGCACGCGGTATCGGCCCGCCCACCGATGGTGAACGCCGGCAGGCCGGGTGACACATCTGACTCCACATCGACGACGAAGCCGTCGATGCCGAGCAATCCCACCGCTTGGGTGCGTCCGAGGCCCATCAGCCCACACCCCGCAGGTGCTCCACGACGGCCGCCCCACGTGGGGGTCGAAGGATGGCAACCACGTCGATCCGGATGTCCCCGAAGGAGTGAGTCTGGTGATCGAGCCACTGGGCAGCCAACCGGCGCAGTCGGGCGAGCTTGCGGACGGTCACGGCTTCTCGCGGATGACCAAACGCCTCGTGCCGTCGCGTCTTCACCTCGCAGACGACGAGCGCCGACCCCTCCCTCGCGACGATGTCGATCTCGCCGTCCCGAGCGCGCCACTTCGTGTCCAGCACCTCGAAGCCGTGCTCGCGAAGGTATCGCGCGGCGAGCCGCTCGCCGTAGTCGCCGAGCGCCGCGGTGCGCGGCGACCTCTGCGCCAGGCGCACTGCCGCCGGTGACTGCTGCGGGGCGCAGGGGACAGCCTCAGATCCGGACGGGGCCGGCGCGGTCATGGACATGACCCGAGATTGGCCCGATTCGTCGCTGCCCACGACGAGCGGACGGCCTGGCTGTGGACGATGGGGAGGTGACCGCCAGCGTTGTGGATGACGCGCAGGAGGTCTCAGGAAGGCAGCCGCAGCTCCGACTTCGACAGTTCCTCGATGTTGACGTCCTTGAAGGTCACCACGCGGACCGACTTGACGAACCGCGCCGGCCGGTAGATGTCCCACACCCACGCGTCGTGCATGGTGACGTCAAAGAAGACCTCGCCGCCGTCTGACCGCACCTTCATGTCGACCGCATTGCACAGGTAGAAGCGCCGCTCGGTCTCGACGACATGGGAAAACAGCGACACCACGTCGCGGTATTCGCGGTAAAGGGCGAGTTCCTGCTCGGTTTCGTACTTCTCGAGATCCTCAGAACTCATCGACCCGTCCCCATCGGTGACCCATCCGTCTGCCCCATCTGACTCGTCCACGGTGCTGCTGTCTCGGTGGAGGACCCGAAGGTGGCGACTTCGTCTCCTGCTCCTACCCCTGGTTCTACCACCTGCGGGGTCGGGACACGCAGCCGCCACGAGCGTCGGTGGACGTCGCACGGGCCGTGGCGCTCAAGCGCGTCGAGGTGCTCCGGGGCGGCATACCCCTTGTTGACCTCCCAGCGGTATGCAGGGTGGTCACCCGAGAGCCCCACCATGATCGCGTCGCGTTCGACCTTGGCCAGCACTGAGGCCGCAGCGACCGACGAGCACCGCAGGTCGGCCTTGATCATCGTCTCCACGGGCGGGGTCCGACCTGCCGCGCTCTCGTCCGCGAACGCAAGGAGTCCGACGTCCTCGGGCGCGGTGAGCCAGTCGTGGTTGCCGTCGAGGACGATGACATCAGGTCGCACGGGAAGGGCGTCAAGGGCTCGCAGACCCGCCAGCCGAAGCGCGGCCATGATGCCGATGGCATCGATCTCCAGTGCGGAGGCGTGTCCGACGGCATACCCGACGGCCCAGCGGCGGATGCGCGGCACGAGGGCCTCCCGGGCTAGCGGCGCGAGCAGCTTCGAGTCGCGGACCCCTTGGGGAGCCGAGCGCGAGGACTCCGTGACGACGACCAGGCCGACGGAGACGGGCCCGGCGAGGGCTCCGCGGCCGACCTCATCCATCCCCGCGACGACAGGGTAACCCTGACGATGCAATGCTCGTTCGACCCGCAGCGACGGTATGCCGCGCCCGCGAAGTGTGCGCCCAGGAGACGCCGAGGCGGCCACGCGAGCTGCGGGACGCGTCACGGCGTTGTGGCCGCCGGTGGCGGCACCGAACTGAATGCCTCGGATGGCGTCGAAATCATCGACCACCGCGCCAACGGCCACACGACGGCCACAGCCTTGCCCTGGATCGAGTCCAGCGGCACCGAACCTTTGGCACCCGTCCCGTCGTCGTGGGCGCGGGAGTCCGCCGAGTCGCTGCGGTGATCGCCCATGACCCAGACGTGACCCTCCGGGACGCGGATGTCAAAGGCGGGTCGTCCCCCGGCGGGGGTGTCTCCGATCTTGACGTAGGGCTCGACGATCGGGACGCCGTTGACGATGATCCGTCCGTCGACCGAACAGCATTCGACGCGATCTCCGGGCAGGCCGATGACCCGCTTGACGAGATGGTCGTCCGAGTCGTCCGGGGCCAGTCCGAGGAAGATAAGCACGCTCTGCAGAGCCGACCGCTGCTTGGGGGGCGGGTTGCCGAGCCACTGTCCCGGATCGGTAAACACGATGACATCCCCACGCTGCACGTCGAAAGGACCTGGCGTCAATTTGCTCACAACGACACGGTCGTCCTTGATCAGCGTGTTTTCCATCGAGCCGGATGGGATGTGGAACGGCTGGACGAGGAAGGTCTTGACCAGGAGGGAGAGCACCACCGCAAGCGACACGACGATCCCCACCTCCTTGAGCACTGCGAGGAGGTTGCTCATGGCGGAGCGCTGGGCGCGGCGTTGCCGCCGTTGCTCGAGGCGCACCTCCCGCCGGGTCTGCGGTCGTCCGGCTCGTGCGGCTCGTTCGCCCGGGGTCTGATCCGGGGTCTGCCCAGGGGCCTGCTCCGGGGTCTGCTCCGACGCGTCGCCGCCGCTCATGGCGCGGCCGTGGGGATCGACGAGAGGCTGGGAGCGGGAGCGATCGACCCGATCCGGTCCAGCGGCCAGTACCGCAACCAGGCCCGTCCGACGACGTCATCGAGAGGGATCATCCCCCCGCCGGGCTGCCCCAGGTGGGCGCGCGAGTCCGCGGAGTTGCTGCGGTGGTCTCCCATGACCCAGATCCGTCCGGCGGGCACGATCACGTCGAAGGGCGTCGTGCTCGCCGCGTTGCCGGGATAGAGGTAGGGCTCATCGACCACGACGCCGTTGACGGTGAGCCGCCCGGCGGTGTCGCAGCACTTGACTCGGTCCCCGGGGACACCGACGACCCGCTTGACATAGTCGGCGCCCGAGCCGAGTGACACGAAGGAAGCCATCGAGGACAGGATGCCTGCAATGCCGGTCTGGCGCGAGGCCGTCGACGGCGCGCCCCACGTATCCGTGCCGTCGAACACGACCACGTCACCGCGCTCGATCGATGGACCGCGGTCCAGACGTGAGACCAAGATGCGATCTCCGGGCACCAACGTGTTTTCCATCGACCCGGTCGGGACGACGAAGGACTGCACGAGGAAGGCCCGGATCACCACCATGACGACCAGAGCGATCCCAAACGTGCGGATCCACTGACCGAGCTCGGTGCGTGCCCGACGGCTGCTGCGCGGATGTGACAAACCGTCAGGATCTGGAGGTCCCGGCGTCGGCACCCCACCAGCCGGCGTCACGGCGTCCCTAGCCACGGTCTCGGACCGGACGAGGCACGCGAGGCGATCGCCGACGCAACCGGACGTCGATCAGGCCTGCGTGGTCGACGACTTCGTCGTGTCCCCGCGCTTTTCCTTGATCTTGGCGGCCTTGCCGCGCAGGTCGCGCAGGTAGTAGAGCTTGGCGCGACGGACGTCACCACGGGTCACGACCTCGATCTTGTCGATGATCGGCGTGTGCACTGGGAAGGTGCGCTCGACACCGACGCCGAAGCTCACCTTGCGCACGGTGAAGGTCTCGCCGAGGCCGGAGCCGTGGCGGCGGATGACGATGCCCTGGAAGACCTGGACGCGCGAGCGGGTGCCTTCGATGACCTTCACGTGCACCTTGAGGGTGTCGCCGGCGCGGAACTCGGGGACGTCGGTGCGGATCGACGCGGCGTCAACGTGGTCGAGCTTCTGCATGATCAAGTCGCTTTCTCGCGGCGCCACAGGTCGCCTCGGGTGGGTGTCGCAGGAAGTCCATCAGGTATGCCGTCCGGCCGGCCGCGTGCGGCGGCGATCGGCTGACGTCTGGTCACTCGGTGCGCGTGTGATGCGCGTGTGACCAGGACCGCCGCCGGACCGCAGCACTCCCCCTGTGGCAGGGGCGTGTGGCGTTGGACGCAAGGGTCAAGTGTGCCAGAGCGGACGGCATACCGGGAAATCGCCTGACCTTCCCCCGCGGGGCAGCACCAAGCCCTGGCGGACGGCCCTCCACAGGATCGCCTCCCGATCGGACCGAACGTGAGTTGACGCTGGATCTGCCGATCAGGAAGTCGGGCTGCTCCTACCGAGCAGATCCGGGCGGCGCACTCTGGTGCGCTCGACCCGTTGCCCGTGCCGCCAGGCCGCGATGGCCCCGTGGTTGCCCGACAAGAGCACCTCGGGCACGTCCAACCCGCGCCAAGCCGCCGGCTTCGTATAGACGGGATATTCCAGCAGCCCGTCTTCGTGCGACTCCTCGACCAGCGATTCGGCATTGCCGATGACTCCGGGGATGAGCCGTGCCACTGCCTCGATGATCGCCAGCGCCGCGACTTCGCCGCCGTTGAGCACGTAGTCACCCAAGGAGACAAGCGTCACCGGCATCGTTGCTGCGGCATAGTCGAGGACGCGTTCGTCAATCCCCTCGTACCGTCCGCAGGCGAAGGCCAGCCACGAATCGTCAGCGAGCTCGCGCGCCATCGCCTGGCTGAACGGCATACCGGACGGAGTTGGGACGAGCAGCCGCGGGACCGAGCCATCTCCCGATGCGACGAGTGCGTCCAGCGCCTCGCCCCACGGCTCGGGGCGCATCACCATGCCAGCTCCCCCGCCGTAGGGCGAGTCGTCGACGGTGCGATGACGGCCGTGGGTGTAGTCGCGCAGATCATGGATCCGAAGGTCCAGCGTGCCCTCGCGACGAGCCTTCCCGATGAGCGAAAGGTCAAGTGGGGCAAGGTAATCGGGGAAGATCGTCACGACGTCAATGCGCATGTCAGGTCACCCGTCGAGGTCGAGCAGCCCGGCGGGCGGGTCGATGACGACTCTCCTGCCCGGGAGGTCCACGGTCGGCACGAGCGCCGTGACAAATGGGATGTATGCCGTCCGCCCACCCTCCAGCGTCAGCACGAGTCGGTCTTGGCCCGGGCCGATGTCCAACCCGGCGACCTCGCCGATGGCCGTGCCATCGGGCAACTCGGCCAGCAAGCCGACCAACTGTTCCTCGTACCATGCGTCGCCGCCGGAGTCCGGCTCGAGGAGTTCTTCCTCGCCCTCGGGGGTCAGCAATCGAGTCCCTCGCAAGCCCTCCGCGCCGGTGCGGTCGGGGATTTCCTCGAACTGAAGCAGCCAGGTCCCGTTGTGGTCGCGGGCCCCTGCAATGGTCAACGTGCGGGGCACCCCGCTGCCCTTCGGGGCCCGCGTCGGGAGCACCGTGCCGACGGCAAAACGGACAACCGGGTCGTCGGTGTGCAGTTGCACCGTGACCTCCCCGCGGATGCCGTGGGGTCGGCCGATGCGGGCGACGACGTGGCTCATGGCTGCATCCTCTCAGGGACATGAGCGAGGCCCCACCGCCCATGGCGGTGGGGCCTCGACATGCGGTGGTCGAAGCGACCGGCTGGCGCCGGTCGGTGCCTCATGACCGGCTAGCGCCGGTCGGTGTCAACGATGTCGACCCGGATCGACGTGCCCCCCGCGAGCGCCGCGACAACCGTGCGCAGGGCACTGGCCGTGCGGCCCGAGCGACCGATCACGCGACCGAGGTCGTCCGGGTGGACCCGCACTTCGAGCAACTCGCCGCGACGCAGTTCCGTACGACGGACGACGACCTCGTCGTCATGGTCGACGATGCCCTTGACCAAGTGTTCCAGGGCTTCCTCGATCATGGTCAGGCTCCGGCCTTGACGAAGCCAGCGGCCTCGGCAGCGGCCGCGGTGCGGAACCACACCTCGGCGACGGTCGCGGCATACCACTGCCCGTCCGGCTCGTGGTACTTCATCGAGTCCTTGTTGCCCTTGATGTCGAAGCCCTCAGGCGCCGAGCCGTCGGCGAGCGGCGCGGCAGAGTCGGCGCCGAAGCCACCGTCGACCAGCGTCGCGGGCTTGGCGTCGGGCGCGGTCTCGACCTTCTCAGCCTTGTCGGCCTTCTCAGTCTCCTCGGCCTTGTCAGCAGCGGGAGCGTCGTCAGCCTTGGCAGCCTTCTTGGGCCGCGCAGTGGCGCCACCCTTGAGTTCGAGCGTCTTGCCGGCGGCCGCGACGGCCTCGTCGTAGAGCTCGCGCTTGCTGCGCTTGGGGGCCTTGACCTCGAGGGTGCCTTCGGAGCCGTCAATGCCCTTGAACTTCTGCCAGTCACCGGTCACCTTGAACAGCGCGACGACGGCCTCCGTGGGCTGAGCGCCCTGGGTGAGCCAGTACTGCGCGCGCTCGCCATCGATGTCGATGAGCGAAGGCTGCTCGGTCGGGTGGTACTTGCCGATCTCCTCGATGGCACGGCCGTCGCGCTTGGTGCGCGAGTCCATGACGACGACGCGGTAGAACGGTGCACGGATCTTGCCCATGCGCTTCAGGCGAATCTTCACAGCCACAGTTGGTGCGTCCTTTTCAGTGTGAGCACGGCGAGACCGCGAACGGATCGCGCGGGGTGCCGTGGCTCGGTGTGTAGGCATCCGAGCGGGGCTCAAGGTCGCGACCGACCCAGCCCAGACGGGTACAGCCGCCTATTCTGCCAGATCGGGCCAGACCCGCTGAACCGGACGCTCAGCGCTGGTGCGCGGCGATCTCGACGGCGACCCGCGCGACCTCACGGTCACTCACGGGGCGGCTGGTGTCCACGCGCAAGACAGGGCCGAGCCCCAGCGGGTTGCCGTGCTCACGCACCCAGTCCCATTCCTGCGCAGACACCATCCGGTGCACGGTATGCCGCTGCCCGCTCGCCGCGCGGACGGCATACCGCTCGCTGGCGATGGCCACTGGCACGTCGCAGAAGACCTCCGGGACACGAGCGGGGTTGAGCCGTGCTCGGCGCAGGCCCTCCTCGACGACGGCACGGTCTCGGCTCGGCGGCGCCCAGGTGTCAATGACGGCGCCGGTTGAGCTCTCGGCGAGCAGCGAGCAGATGGCTGCCATGGCGCCGGCGCCGGTCGCGCGCTGCCATTGTGGCTCACCGAGCATGTCGGCGTGTGGCAAAGAGTCTGCAAAGGCCTCCTTGATCGCATCCTTACGCAGCAGCGGCAGACCCAGCTCGGCTGCGAGTCGGGTGGCCAGAGTTGACTTGCCAGAGCCGGGTATGCCGTTGACGAGGCACACGATCCGCCGGGTAGGTGAGGGTGCGAAGGCCACCTCGGACAGATGGTCAGCTCGTGGCCAGTCGTCCGCGAGGAGAGCGAACCGCTCGTGATCGCGCCACTGGTCGGTGCGGTCGCCAGCAGTGGGCACAGAGAGCAGGCTGGGCGAAAATCCCTCTCTCGCAAAACCTAACGATCTCAGCAGGAGGATCGAGCGCGCATTGGCCGGCTGGACGCCGGCTTCGATGCGGTGCAACCCGAGGCCCTCGGGTGCCGGGTCGAAGACGTGATCGAGCAGCAGTGCGAGGCCTTCGCGGAGGAGTCCGCGCCCGGCATACGGAACGAATGCGTCGTAACCGAGGGTCGCCCGCGAGGCTCGACCGCGGACGATGCCGTTGAGGTTGATGCGGGCGGCGATCCGATGAGGCGCTCCGGCGATCGCGGCCGCGTCCGTGACGTGCACCAGGAAGGTCAGGCGCGTGTCGCCCTGCTCCGCGACGAGTGTGTCGAGCCCGCCCACGCCCGAGGGGCCCCAGTCCGAGACTCGCGCGACCGATCCCAGTACCGCAGTGCGCAAGGCGGGCAAGTCGGCGGCGTCGAGCAGGCGCACCACCACCCGATCTCTGCGCGCTTCCCACGTCACCGTTCGACCCTACCCACCAGACCGCCCGGCCAGACCCCCTCCCGCCGCGTCGGTAACCCCCGACGAGTCGATACCCACCGGCGAGGCAGGACTCGTCAACCGGTATCGAACCAGCCCATCCCCAGGTGACCCCGACGAGTCGATACCCAACGGCGAGGCAGGACTCGTCAACCGGTATCGACCCAGCCACCCCCAACGAGTCGATACCCACCGGCGAGGCAGGACTCGTCAATCGGTATCGAACCAGCCCATCCCCAGGTGACCCCGACGAGTCGATACCCAACGGCGAGGCAGGACTCGTCAACCGGTATCGACCCCAGCCACCGACCGGCCTAGCCCGTCGCGCGGCCCCGCAACACGATCGTGCGCGGCGAACCCAGCACCGCAAGGTCAGCCCGTGGGTCGCCCTCATAAATCACCAGGTCAGCGGGCTCACCCTCCTCGATCCCGGGCCGCCCGAGCCACGCGCGTGCTCCCCATGTAGCCGCTGAGAGCACCTCGACGTTGGACAGGCCACACCGAGCCAGCTCCAGCGCCTCCGAGGCGACCAGCCCGTGCGGCAACGCACCCCCGGCGTCGGTGCCGACATAGATCGGGACGCCCGCCTCGTGCGCGCGAGCGATCGTGTCGTAGCGGCGCGCGTGCAGGTCGAGCATGTGCGCGGCATACGTCGGGAACTTGTCCTGCGCGGGAGCGGCGATCTGCGGAAAGTTGTCGATATTGATGAGTGTCGGCACGATCGCGATCCCCTGTGCGGCAAACGCGCGCGTCGACTCCTCGTCGAGACCTGTCGCGTGCTCGATGCAGTCCGTGCCAGCGGCCGCGAAGTCGTGCAGCGATTCCTCCCCGAAGCAGTGCGCCGTCACGCGGACGCCTTCCTCGTGCGCGGCCGCGACGGCAGCGGCCACTGCCTGGCGCGGCCAGCACGGTGACAGATCCCCGGTGTCGCGGTCGATCCAGTCCCCCACGAGCTTGACCCACCCGTCTCCGCGGCGAGCCTCGAGGCGGACGTGGGCGACCAACTCGTCGGGCTCGATCTCGTGAGCGAAGTTGCGGATATAGCGGCGGGTGCGAGCGATGTGCTTACCCGCGCGGATGATCCGGGGCAGGTCCTCCCGGTCGTCGATCCACCGCGTGTCCGAGGGGGCCCCTGCATCTCGGATGAGCAGGGTGCCGGCGGCCCGGTCGGTCAACGCCTGCGCCTCCGTGGTCGCATCGTCGACCGGGCCGTGGTGGTCCAGTCCGACGTGGCAGTGGGCATCGACGAGGCCGGGCAGCACCCAACCACGCAGGGTCTGGACGTCGTGTCCGGAACCGGTCGGGGCGGCATACGTCACCCGGCCGTCGATGACCCAGCACTCGGGACGCGACTCCTGCGGACCGAGGAGGATCTCACCGACAATGTGCAGCACCGTTGCCATAGGCGGCACCTTACTCACGCTGAGGATTGACTGGAGGCCGGGCCGGTTGACTCCGTGGTCTTCCGCGCCCAGTCTGGCGGTATGCCGTCCCTCCGCCTCGCTGATGGCCGTGACCTCGAACTGCTCGTGACAGGACCGCACGACGGCGTGCCGCTGATCTACCACCATGGCACCCCTGGAGCGGTGACTCCCCCAGCAAGATTGGCGCAGGCTGCAAACCGCCACGGTCTGCGCCTCGTGACGATGTCGAGAGCGGGTTACGGCCGATCGACCCGCCACCCGGGCCGCGATGTCGCCGCGGTGGCGTCGGATGTCGCCGCGGTCCTCGACTATGTGGGGGCGCGCCGGTGTGTCACTGCCGGCTGGTCAGGCGGCGGACCGCATGCCTTGGCGACCGGGGCCCTCCTGCCCGACCGCGTTGCGGGTGTGCTCGTCATTGCCGGCGTCGCGCCCTATCACGCTGCGGGGCTGGACTTTTTGCACGGGATGGGAGCGGACAACATCGCCGAGTTCGGTGCCGCGCGGTCGGGTGAGACCGCGCTGCGGACGTTACTCGAGGGGATCGCACCGGCGCTGCAAACCGTCACCGCTGGAGCGCTGGTGTCTGAGATGGGGTCGCTCTTGCCCGAGGTCGACCGCGCGATGCTCACGGACGAGTTCGGCGACGAACTCGTCCGCAGCTTCCGGGAAGCACTAGCCGCGGGGGTGGACGGCTGGCTCGACGACGATCTGGCGTTCGTGCGGCCGTGGGGCTTCGACGTGGGGGCCCTGTCGGTGCCGTCGTTCATCTGGCAAGGAGGCCAGGACCTCATGGTGCCGCCCGCTCACGGGACGTGGCTCGCGGCCAACGTGCCCGGCGCTGAGGCGAGGTTGTTGCCGGACGAGGGCCACCTTTCGATCGTCGTCGGCAAGGTCGACGACATGGTCGCGGAGTTGGCGTCGATGCTGTGAGTCGCGTGAACCGATGCCGTTGAGCAGGGAGTTCTACCCGCGTAGGAACCGATCAAGGATCGCGATGGTGACCTCCGGCTGGTCCGAATGCACCCAGTGAGCGGCACCCTTGACTGTCACCTGCCGCACCTTCGGAAACATGGCACGCATCGCGTCCGTGTCGTCGCTGCGGACATAGGTGGATTCGCTGCCGGCCACCCACAGCACGGGGTTTTCAAACGGGGGGTATGCCGTGGCGTCCACCGCGGGCCAGCCCGCCACACTGCGTTGCCCGGTGCCGGCGTTGGCGAGCACGTCGAAGTTGACCTGCCAACTCCACGTGTGCCCGTGGCGGCGCAGATTCTGCAGGAGGAAGCTGCGGACGCTAGCCACGGGGACGACCGGTGCCAACAAGGCGTCGGCCTCAGCGCGACTGCTCAAGGAATCGAGCGGGATTGCTTCCATGGCGGCGATGTAGTCGAGGTACCAATGGTGCGAGCGGTAGTGCCGGGGCGCGATGTCGATGACCGCGAGTCGATCGATGAGGTCTGGCTGCGCCAGTGCGACCAGCATCGACACCTTGCCCCCGAGTGAATGACCAACCAGCGTCCAGCGCTCGCCAGGGGCGATGATGCGCAGCTCTTGGGCGACGTGCGCGGCATACGCCTGGAGGGAAAAGTGGTCACTCCAGGGCGAACGGCCGTGGTCAGGGAGGTCGATCAACGTTGCCCGCGCACCCGTGCCGTCCGGACCCGCGAGCGCTTTCGCGACCTGCGACCAGTTGCGGCCCTGCCCAAAAAGGCCGTGACAGAACGCAATCCGTGGCCCTTCCGTGCCGATCGACAAGTGGTGGAGGCGACGGGGAACCATGCCCGTGACCTTACCCGCGTCAGCCGCCGAGGAACTTCTCGAAGCCCTTGGGAAGGTTGGCGGGGTCAAAGCCACCCGGGCTTCCCGGCGCACCCGCGCTACCCGGCATACCGAACGCATTGCCCACCGACGCCGCCCGGGCGGCAGCTGCCTTCGTCGCCGCCGCCTGCTCTTCCTGGGCACGCTTGGCCGGGTTGCCGCTCTTGGCCTTCTTCCGCTGAGGTGCCTGCTTGGCTTTGCGCGCCCCCGGCAGGGACGGCATACCTGGAATGCCGCCGCCCCCGCCGCGGGCCAGGGACTTCATCATCTTCTGCGCCTGGCCGAAGCGTTCGAGCAACTGGTTGACCTCGGTCGTCGACACCCCCGAGCCACGGGCGATGCGGGCTCGGCGAGACCCGTTGATCTGCTTGGGGTGGGTGCGCTCGAACGGTGTCATCGAGCGGACCATCGCCTCGACCCGGTCGAACTCCTTCTCGTCGAAGGCGTCGAGCTGAGCCCGCATCTGCTGCATCCCGGGCATCATCCCGAGCATCGCCTTGAAATTGCCCATCCGCTTGATCGCGGCCATCTGCTCGAGGAAGTCGTCGAACGTGAAGTCTTCCTCGGCAAGGAATTTGCGCGCCATTTCGTCGGCTTGGCGCTGGTCAAAGGCCTTTTCGGCTTTCTCGATCAGAGTGAGGATGTCACCCATGTCGAGGATGCGGCTGGCCATCCGGTCGGGATGGAAGACCTCGAAGTCCTTGACCTGCTCGCCGGTCGACGAAAACATGATCGGGCGACCAGTCGTCTTGGCCACCGACAGCGCGGCCCCACCGCGAGCGTCACCGTCGAGCTTGGACAGGACGACCCCGGTGAAGCCCACGCCCTCCTGGAAGGCCACTGCCGTGTCGACGGCGGCCTGGCCGATCATCGCGTCGATGACGAAGAAGATCTCGTCCGGCGCGATGGCGTCACGGATGTCGCCCGCTTGCGCCATGAGGTTGGCGTCGACAGCAAGCCGGCCGGCCGTGTCGATGACGACGACGTCGTGCAAGGACTGGCGTGCCTTGTCGACCCCCGCCCGAGAGACAGCGACCGGGTCACCGTAGGACTGGGTGCCTTCGCCCGACGAGCCGACCGCGTCGTGGCCGAAGACATTGCCTCGCTCCGGTGCGAAGACCGGAACTCCGGCCCGCTCACCGACCACCTGCAGCTGGGTCACGGCATTGGGGCGCTGGAGGTCGGCGGCGACAAGCAGCGGGGTGTGGCCCTGGTCCTTCAGCCACTTGCCGAGCTTGCCGGCAAGAGTCGTCTTGCCCGACCCTTGAAGGCCGACGAGCATGATGACGGTCGGGGGGTGCTTGGCGAAGGCGAGGCCGCGCGTCTCGCCGCCAAGGATCTCGACGAGTTCCTCGTTGACGATCTTGACGACCTGCTGGGCCGGGTTGAGGGCCTGTGACACCTCGGCGCCCAAGGCCCGCTCACGGATGGCGTTGACAAAACCCTTGACGACCGGCAGCGCGACGTCGGCGTCGAGCAGGGCGAGCCTGATGTCGCGGAGCGTCGTGTTGATGTCGTGTTCGCTCAGGCGACCCTTGCCACGGAGGTTGCGGAAGGTGGCTGAGAGGCGATCAGAGAGTGAGTTGAACACCTGGAAACCTTACCTTCCGACCCTGTCGGCGCTCGCGTCTACCGTTGGCACCATGAGCCTCCACTGGTATTCCGTCGTTGTCGACGCCCACGACATCGCCACCCTTGGTCGCTGGTGGGCCGAAACCCTCGACTTCGTCACCGTCTACGCATCCGATGACGAGGTCGTGATCGTGCCGCGCTGGGTGGACGCCCAGGGGCGAGTGGAGGACGACGCCGACTGGCGCCGACAACCACAGGGCATCGTGTTCGTCCCGGTCCCGGAGGGCAAGTCGGTCAAGAATCGACTCCACATCGACCTCGCCCCGCATCTGTCCCAGGACCGTGACGCGGAGATCGCTGCGCTCATCGCCCGGGGTGCCACGCGGGTCGACGTCGGCCAGAGCGCTGAGGTGTCGTGGACCGTCCTCGCGGACCCCGAGGGCAACGAGTTTTGCGTCCTGTCCGCGCGCAACCGATGACGAGTTAGGGGCGCTGCTCCGAGATCGCGAGCGTCACGCCGACCACCACCCGCTCCGCCAAGGTCGCCGACAACGGTCCACCGAGGCTATCGGTGAGATAGAAGGCATCGCTGGCCTGACCGGCGAGGGTCTCGACGTGAGCGCTGCGGACGCTCACCCCGGCCGCCACGAGTGCACCTCCAATGCGGTGCAGGAGGCCCAGGCGGTCCGCCGCCCTGACCTCGAGGACGGTCGCTGTTGCCGACGCTGCAGGGATCACCGTCACGACTACGTCGTGCCTCGTGTCGGAGCGGGTGCCTGCTGGGGCACCGTCGCCGGTCACGACCGACGAGGTATGCCGCGCCAGGCGCCGCAGCGGAGCCGTGTCCCCGGCGGTGAGCCGGCCGAGGTTGCGGGCGACCTCGATCGCTTCTGGCCCCATCCCTCCGTCGCCCTCGACATGCCACTGCTGGACAGCCACGGCACCGTCAGTGCGCACACGGGCAGACAAGACGGCATACCCGGCAACCGCGAGGAGTCCCGCGACATCCGCGAACAGGCCTACCCGGTCCGGCGCGACGACCTGCAGGCGATACACCCCAGGCTCCGCCGGAACCACATCGACCTCGACACCTGCAGGTGACCGGCTCCCATGGCGACCGAGGCCTGCTTCTGCCACCGCGCCATCCTCGATGGGTCTCGGAGCGTGCTCGGCTGAACTCAAAGCCGTCCGCGTGGCACCCACGAGCTGCTCGATGAGGCAGCCACGCCACGAGGTCCACGCCGCTCCCCCCGTCGCGCGAGCGTCGGCGACCGTCAGCGCCCGGAGCAAATCCACCATCGCGAGATCGCCTCCGACGGCCTCGGCCAAGGCCCGGACGGTCTCCGGGTCGTCGGGGTCGCGCCGGGTCGCGAGGTCGGCGAGCGTCAGGTGCTCGGCGATGAGGGTGAGCACGATCTGGACGTCGGCGGACGGCATACCCCATCGGTCCAGGACGGTCCGAGCGATCGCGACCCCGGCTGCGGGGTGTGAGTGTGTGGCGTGAGCCTTGCCGAGGTCGTGCAGCAGCGCTGCGACCAGGAGCAGATCCGGCCGGGCGACATCGCGCAGGAGGGAGGCGGCGGCCGCGACCGCTTCGATGGAATGTCGGTCGACGCTATGCCGGTGCACGGGGTTGTGCTGTGGGAGGCACCGCACGAGATCCCATTCCGGGAGCCAGGCGGACACGATGCCGGCCAGGTCGAGGGCCTCCCACAGGGGCACGAGCGCCGGGCCACCCGCGAGGACGCGGCCGAGGAGGTCCCGGGCCGTCGCATCCCACGTCGGAGGCGCCGTTGCCACGTCGCGGGCCACGTGCGTGAGGGTCGCTCGCGACAACGGCAATCCAGCACTCGCTGCTGTCGCTGCTGCCCGGAGGGACAGATGCAGCGCGGAGGCCGCGGGGTCGAGGCCGGGACCGATGACCACCTCACCCTCGTGCTCAAAGAACCCGTGCCCGAGGGAGCGCAGCTGAGGCCGCCTCGGCCCGATCCGCAGCCGACGTGCGGCCGCACCCTGCGATGCTCGTCGCACTGTGCCGTCGAGGGCATACGCCACGACGCGAGCGGCCGCGAACACGTGACGGAGGGCGTCGTCCCGACCGTCAAGGCTGAGCCGGGCAGCGACCCCGGGGAGGGAGTCGCGGTCCAGCACCTCACGTGCTCGCCCGGTTTCGTCGTGAAGGGCATCGCGGACATCGAGCAGCCGTTGGTATGCCGCGTCGACGTCGCCGTGCGGTCGATCCGCCAACCACGCGGCGGTCAGGGCCCGCAGCACGGTCATGTCTCGAAGTCCCCCTCGGGACTCCTTGAGCTGGGGCGCGAGCAGGTGCGCGGCATCACCAAAGCGGGTATGCCGCGCCGTCACCGCTGCGACGACCTCCCCCAGGCGTCCACGGGACGCCTTGCGCCAGTCGTGCGCGACCGCGGTCCGGGCGGCCTCAACCACCGACGGGTCACCAGCGACGAAGCTCAGGTCCAGGAGCGCGACGGCCGCGCTCAGGTCTGACTCGGCTACGGACCGGCATTCAGCGACGGTGCGGACCGAGTGGTCGACGCGGATTCCGTTGTCCCACAGCGGATACCACAATGCGTGGGCGAGGTCATCGAGCTCGGGGTGCCCACCCGTCCTGCGTAAGAGCTTGCCCCCCGCGTCGTGGAGCAGGACAAGGTCGAGGTCGGAATGCGGTCCAGGCTCGCCCCTGGCATAGCTGCCCACGAAAGCCAGCGCCACCCCGTCAGGGTCGACCCCGCCCGTAGCCCTCCCCCATAGGTCGCCGAGGCAGGCCCGGGTCTCGGCCGTGCGGTGAGCCCGCGCGTTGGCCCCGGGCGTGGACGCCGTGATCATCGAGGTTGCTCGCGTCGCGACCTAGAGCGCGGCGTGACCGTGGTCACCGGTGCGGACGCGCACGACATCGTCCACCGGCACGACCCAGATCTTGCCGTCGCCGATCCTTCCCGTGCGCGCCGCATTCGCGATGACCTCAACGATGCCCGCCGTGTCCTGCGCCTCCGCGAGGATTTCGATCCGCACCTTGGGCACGAAGTCGATTTGGTATTCGGCCCCGCGATACACCTCGCTGTGTCCGCGCTGCCGACCGTATCCCGAAGCCTCGCTGACGGTCATCCCGTGCACGCCGAATGCCTCGAGCGCTTCCTTGACACTCTCCAACTGGTGGGGTTTGACAATGGCGGTGATGAGCTTCATGCGAGGTCCCCTTGCGGTGGCGTGGTGAGGGCGTCGATCGCGCTTGAGGGGGCGTGACCGTCGTGATGGCGGGCATCGGGCAAGTGCACGGCCGCAGAACCGACCCCGAGGCGGCCACCGCGTGCGACGAGGTCGTATGCCGTTTCCAGGTGTTCGGACAAGTCGACTCCGCGCATCTCGTCGTCGCGCTCGACGCGGAAGCCGAGCGTGCGGTGCAGGGCCAGGCCGAGGGCTCCGGTCAGGACGAACGAGAAGATCAAGACGGCGAGCGCAGCCACGACTTGACGCCAGAAGCTGGTCGACACCTCCCCCGGCGAGCAGTCCGTCGACCCCCGCCGGGGCAGACTTGCTCGCGAAGAAGCCGATGCCGATGGTGCCGACAAGGCCGCCGACGAGGTGCACTCCGACGACGTCGAGGCTGTCGTCGTAGCCGTAGCGGAACTTCCAGGCCACGGCATACGCACAGAGCGCGCCAGCGATGGCACCGATCGCGATGGCCCCCATCGGGGTGACCGCAGAGCAGGACGGCGTGATCGCCACGAGACCCGCGACGAGACCCGACGCGGCACCGAGCGACGTGGGGTGGCCGTCGCGGACGCGTTCGACGCCGAGCCAGGCCAGCATTCCCGCCGCGCCCGCGACGAGAGTGTTCATCCAGACGACTGCGGTGCCTCCGGTGGCCGCCAGCATCGAGCCCGCGTTGAAGCCGAACCAGCCAAACCAGAGCAACCCGGCGCCGAGCATGACCAGCGTGAGGTTGTGTGGGCGCATCGGATCCTTGCGAAAGCCGAGGCGCTTGCCGACGACGAGGGCCAGCGCCAGTCCCGCTGCGCCACAGTTGATTTCCAAGACCGTGCCACCGGCGAAGTCGATCGCTTTGAGATGTGTTGCGATCCAGCCGCCAGGAGTGGGTGGGCGGTGCTGAAGTCGAAAACCCAGTGCGCGACAGGGAAATACACGATCGTCGCCCACAACACCGTAAAGACGGTCCAGGTCGAAAACTTCGCTCGGTCGGCAATGGCGCCGCTCACGAGTGCCACCGCGATGATCGCGAAGGTCGCTTGGAAGGCGGCGAACGCCAAGGTCGGGATCTGGTGCCCCGGGGGGCCCATGACCGCGTCGGCACTCAACAGGTCGTCAAGGCCGATATGCCCGACTGGGTTGCCGACCAGACCAAAACCGTCCAGGGACGTGCCGAAGCTCTCGCCATAGCCCCAAAGCACCCATGCGAGCGCGACCGTCCCGAGGGCGATGAAGCTCATCATCATCATGTTGAGGACACTCTTGGCCCGCACCATGCCGCCGTAGAAGAGGGCGAGCCCTGGCGTCATGAGCAGGACGAGCCCCGCGCTTCCCAGCACCCAAGCCGTGTCGCCTGCGTTGATCGTTTCCATGGGGCCCAATGTCGCGAGGCAGCGTTTCTCGGCACGGCACCTCGTGTTTCGCTGATGTTGCGGGTGGAGCTGGGACGTAAGTTCTGGGTTACTCCGCCTGCGAGCGCAGCCGCCTAAGCTACTCGGATGAGCTGGCCCGCCGACTCGGCACCTCGTGGGACCGACCCAGCGGCAGCCCCGTCAGACTTGGCTGCGCGTGATGCTCCCTCGAGTCGCTGGCGGCCCACCAGTTGCCGTCCCTGACCCCGAGCCGTATGCCGGTTCGCGACGAAGCCCCGGAGCCGCCCGGGGCGTCGGATACACCTTGATCGGGCTCGCACCACTGCTGTGGGTCGTGATCGTTGGTGGCCCGTCGTCGAGGAACGACCATCCGGGCGCGCTCAGCGGGGGCCACTACGCCCTGCTCTTGATCGGCCTGATGGCATGGTGGGCCTTGTCGGTCGCTCGCCGACGAGAGACCTGGAAACGTCGTCAGATCGTCAGGGAGTCGGCCGCGCTGTCTGCCGGTGACGGCATCCCCCGCGTCGTGGATGGCACCGATCCCGACCCGTATCCTCAGGCCGCGCTCAGACCTCGGAGCGAAGCAGTCTGGGGCGGGATCATTCTGCTGGGTCCCGCTGTCACAGCGCTGGTGGCCGCGTTTACGGGCCACAGTGTCCTCGCGCGGCAGGCCATCGTGTTCGTTCCCGGGGGCCTGCTGCTCGGCGGCTGGCTCTTGCGAATCGCGCAGGCGCGGAGCAGGTATGCCGCGCGCCAGGAGTTCCGTCTGCGGGCAGCGGCATCCGGCGCCGTCGTGCCTCCGGACGGTGACTATGTCGCCGATCCCGAACCGTTCGCCGCGATCCGGATGAGCGCAGCAGCGTTACGACGGATCCAGCGCGTCTTGGTGGCGGCGGGAGTGGTGCTGGTGCTACGGACGTCGGTGGCGGTGACCTCATCACCGAGAGGGCCGGATCGTGCGACGATCATCAATGGCGCCGGTGCGCTGGCCGTTTATGGCCTGGCTGCCTTGGTGCTGCTCATCGTGCGTCGTCGTGAAGAGTGGGTGTTCCGGGTGAGCGCTCGGGCAGCCATTCTGCAGGCGGCCCACACGCGCGAGCGGCTCGTCACCGTCTCCCTTGACCCCTCATGGAGTGCTGGCACACTGACATCACCGCGATCGAAGCTTCGGGGGATGGCTCTCGTCCCCCTTGCGTGGGTGCTGTTGCCGCTGATGGCGGCGGTCGGCGTCATCCCGGAGGAAGTCATGCTTGCCGGGGTGGCTTTGAGTCCGCTGTTGCTCGGGTCGTTGGTCTCCACGTACTTCTGGGAACATCGGCGTCAACACCGAGCTGCACTGGCAGCGCGGGCCGGGGTCGAGATTGCGCCGTCGAACGCCCGATGGACGTGAGCTCCACCTGTCCGTGGAGCGCGTCGCCCTGCCTCCGATTGGATGCCGCCCGGGTCCACCTATGCTGCCGCCATGAGTTCGCCCTGGACGGAGCCCCCAGCAGTGTCGGGAGACTCCTCCCCAACCCCCAGATCCCGTGAGGATCCGGAGATCGGGCCGTGGGGCGTTCCCCTGACGACAAGGTCGACCCCGCCTAGTTACGCACCCACTCCGCCGTCGAGTCCCCAACCACTCGCCGTGCCCGATCCCGAACCCTACGCACTCCTGCGACGCGTCTCCGGGCAGGTTCGTGGGGTCGGATACGTCCTCATCTGGCTCATGGTGGTGGTGTGGGGCGTCGCGTACGTGCGAGCACTCCTCGGTCGAGAGAGAGATCTCGGTAACGGCACCGTAGCGGCGGTGTGTCTCGCGACGCTCGCCTGGTGGGCGCTGTCAATCGCTCGCCGTAGCCAAGCCTGGGCCCGACGCCAGCTCGTCCGTGAGATGGCGGCACTGTCGGCAGAGACCGGGGTCGCTCGGGTGGTTGAGGGCGTTGACCCGGATCCCTACCCGAATGCCACCCTCACACCCCGGGCCGAAGTCGTGTGGGGCGCCATTCTCCTGGTTGCTCCGCTCATCGTGCTCATCGTCAGTGCCGGGCGCCGGCCAGATGTCTTGTGGGCTGCCGTTGTGTTGAGCCCCCTGAGCTTCGGTGCCGGCATCTGGCTGTTGCGGATCGCCCAGGCGCGCAATCGGTATGCCGCGCGCCAGGCACAGCGCGCCGCCTTATCAGCGGCCGGGCACCCGCTGCCCACCAACGGCGACTATGTGCCCGACCCGGAGCCCTTTCCAGGTGGGCAACTCTCGGCGTCTCACCTCCGTTTCTTCCAACGACTCCTGATCTTCGTGGGCGGGTTTGCCTGGGGGTCTGTTGCATCCAGCTCGATGATCGGGTCGGAGTCACGCCTGCAGAGGGCAGCGCTCCTCGTGCCGCTCATCTTCGCTCTGGCGATGCGACATCTCTTCGTCGCTCGTCGAAAGGAGGAGTGGATCTTCCGGGAGCGGGCGCGCGCCGCCATCCTGGAGGCTGCGAAAACACGCGTAGGTGTCGTGACCAGTCAGCTAGACCCGTCCTGGCGGGCCGGAACACTCGTGGCTCCCCAGTCGAAAATTGCCGCCTTGGGGTTGGTCGTCGTGGCCTGGTTCGTGGCGATCCCCGCTTCCGGGACCAAGGTCATGGACACCGAATGGATTGCCGTGACGGTCGTCATGTCTACCCTGTTCCCGGCAGCTCTTGGGGTCTCGTATGTGTGGGAGAAGCGCCGCCAACTGAAGGCATCCCCCGGCGGGGCCGGTGCCACAGTCTGGTCGGGACGTGGCGGCTCGGTGCCGCCGGCGAGCGAAGCCGTTGACCCAGAGCCGTATCCCGGTTCGAAGATGTCTCCCGGGATCGCTCGTGCCACGGCATACGTGCTGCTCGGAGCTCTTCCAGTCCTCTGGGTGGCCGGCGCCAACCCGGTCGTCGGCGCTCCAGACTCCGGCCTTGGGGTGGTGAACTCGATGACGATCTGTTTCCTCATCCTCGCGTGGTGGACGCTGTCGACCGCCCGGCGGCGTGAGTCGTGGGCCAGGCGTGAACTCGTGCGCCTGCTCGCGGCCAGGTCTGCACAGGACCGTGTCCCCTACGTCGTGCCGGCGGTCGATCCGGATCCGTATCCCGCGTCCCGCCTCACCATCTCCTGGCAGGCATGGTGGGGAGTTGCGCTCGTCGGGCTGCCGTTGGTCGTGGGGCTGGCTGTCGCGATGGGCACGACGCCCGCGAATGGAGCCCAGGTCGTCGCTGTCCTTGGGGGGAGCGTCATCTTCGGCGGTTGGTTGTTGCGGATTGCTCAAACGCGTCGGCGGTATGCCGTGCGGCAGCAGCAGCGCAGCGCGTTGGGCGAAACCCCAGCAGCGACCGTGAGTGGACTGATCTCCGTTCAGACCCCGGCGTCATTCGTGGACCGACTGCCTGACCCGAAGCCCTTCCCGTGGCTGCCGGGGAGTTCTGGCTTCTGGCGGCGGACGCAGCGGGTCCTCGTGGCCGCCGTCGTCCTGGGGTGGGTGGAGGCTGCCTCCCGGACCCGGGTCGGGCAGACCGGGAGCCTCGTCCTCCCGGCCGTCGCGATCGGAGTCGGATCTGCCGTGGCGCTCGGTCTGCTCGTCGTCGCTCGCCGACGCGAAGAGCACACGTTCCGGCGGTTATCACGAGGGGTGATCGAGGAGGCTGCCCGGACCGGTCGCTCAGGTGTCCCGATTTCCCTCGACCCATCGTTGGGTTCGGGGACGTTCGTCAGCCCACGCTCGAAGCTGGCGGGATTGGCGTTGGCGCCACTGTCGATCTTCTGCTTCGGGCTGCTGGGGGGCCGGGGTGTTGTCGGATCCGACGTCGGGGTCACCGTCGTGAGCTTGGCCTTCGTGGGCGTGGTTGCTCTGCTCGTGACCTACTTCTGGGAGCGTCGCCGGCTCGCCGCTGCACGGCGTGCCGCCCAGGCCGAGGCACTCCCGCCACAGTCGCCCGGTGGCTCCCCCACTCCGCCGTGGCCCGACCCCACGCCGTCGTCGTGGCCCGACCCGGAGACCTCGCCGTGGCCCGACCCCGGGACCTCGTCCCGGCCGGGCACCGATCACCTGACCTCAGTCGAGGATGGCGTCGACAAATGCCGCCGGGTCGAAAGGAGCGAGGTCGTCGGGGCCTTCGCCGAGCCCGACGAGTTTGACCGGCACTCCTAGCTTGCGCTGGACAGCCACCACGATCCCGCCCTTAGCGGTGCCGTCGAGTTTGGTCAGCACGATCCCGGTGACGTCGACGACGCTCGCGAAGACCCGCGCCTGCTCCAGGCCGTTTTGACCGGTCGTGGCGTCGAGGACCAGGAGCACTTCGTCGATCGGGCTCTGCTTCTCGATGACACGCTTGACCTTGGCGAGCTCGTCCATGAGGTTGGTCTTGTTGTGCAGTCGCCCGGCCGTGTCGATGATGACGACATCGGCTTCGAGTTCGGCGGCGGCCTTGACGGCGTCGAAGGCGACCGCAGCGGGGTCGGCCCCCTCGCGGTCGGATCGCACGGTCGGCACCCCGACCCGCTCGCCCCAAGTTTGGAGTTGATCGGCCGCGGCGGCACGGAACGTGTCGGCCGCCCCAAGCACGACGTCACGGTCTTCGGCGACGAGCACGCGAGCGAGTTTGCCGACGGTCGTGGTCTTGCCGGTGCCGTTGACGCCGACGACGAGGATGACCGACGGTCGTCCCTCGGCACGGCTCGACGCGATCCGCCGGTCCATGCTCGGGTCGACCAGCGCAAGCAGGTCCTGGCGCAGCCAGCCGCGCACGGTGTCTTCGTCGGTGGCGCCGTCGATCAGGACTTGCTTTCGCAGCGACTCGACGAGCTCAGTCGTGGCTTCGACCCCGAGGTCGGCGCCGAGCAGAGTGTCTTCGACGTCCTCCCAGGCGGCCTCGTCGAGCTTCCCACGGGAGAGCAAGGCCAGCAGTCCCTTGCCGATCGCGGTATTGCTCCGCGCGAGCCGAGCGCGCAGACGGGCGAGGCGCCCGCGGGCTGAGTCCGGACGCTCGTATGCCGGCGCCTCGGGGATGACCTCGACCGGCGCCTCGACATCGACATCGGGCTCGAGGACGTCGGTGCCTACCCCTCCTGAAACCGGCCGGGACGGTGTGTCGTCGTCACTGGGCGCACCGGCATACCCCGTCGTGGAGCGTGGGCTGGGGGGCGCCGACGGGAGGTCGCGGGCCTTGCCACCACGACCGCGCAGGAAGCCGACGACGAGGCCGACCCCGACGATGGCGATGCCGACGACGAGGGCGATGATCTGCCAGAGCTGATCGAACATGGTCCTTATCCTCACATGGTGCGGATCAGTCAGAAGATGCTGACGCGGTCCTCGGGCGCGAGCCACATGCGGTCGGCAGGTGTGACGTCGAAGGCGGCGTGGAAGGCGTCGAGGTTGCGGACGGCGTTGCCGCGGGCCTCTTGAGGGGAGTGCGGGTCGACCGCGAGGAGCATCTGAGCGGTCTCTTCACGGGCCTTACCCATCCACACTTGCGCCCAGCCGAGGAAGAAGCGCTGGTCGCCGGTGTAGCCGTCGAGGATCGGCGGCTCCTGGCCACCGAGCGAGAGCCGGTATGCCGCGTGACCGATCCCGATGCCGGCGAGGTCACCGATGTTTTCGCCGACCGTGAGCGCGCCATTGATGAAATGACCTGGAGCAGAGGCGGATTCGATCGCGTTGAATTGCGTGATGAGTTTCTGAGCGAGGGCGTCGAACCGGGCCCGATCGTCCTCGGTCCACCAGTCGCGGAGGTTGCCGACGCCGTCGAACTGGCTGCCTTGATCGTCGAACCCATGGCCGATCTCGTGGCCGATGACGGCTCCGATCCCCCCGTAGTTGACCGCGTCGTCGGCGTGCGCGTCGAAGAAGGGCGGCTGCAGGATTGCGGCGGGGAAGACGATCTCGTTCATGCCCGGGTTGTAGTAGGCGTTGACGGTCTGGGGGCCCATGAACCATTCGGCGCGGTCGATCGGCTGGCCGAGCTTGGCGAGGTTGCGGTCACTCTCGAAGGCTGCGGCCCGGCGGACGTTGCCGACGAGGTCGTCGTCGATGGAGAGAGCGGAGTAGTCCCGCCAGGTGTCTGGGTAGCCGATCTTGGGGGTGAAGGACTCAAGCTTGGTGAGGGCCTCAGCCTGGGTCGCCGGCCCCATCCATTCGCTCGCGGTGAAGGCGCGCCGGAATGCCTCGACGAGATGTCCGACCAGCCGCTCCATGTGGGCCTTGGCGTCCGGGGGGAAGTGTTCGGCGACGTAAAGCTCGCCGAGGGCCTCGGGAAGGCAGCCGTCGACAAGGGTGATGCCGCGCTTCCATCGGTCACGCAGCTGGGGCGTGCCAGCGAGGGTGCGGCCATAGAACTCGAAGTTCTCCTGGACGAAGGCGTCGGGCAGGTATGGCGCGAACTCGTGGAGCGTGTGCCACGTCAGCCAGTCGCGCCAGTCTGCGATGTCGACCTCCATCAGGGCGGCATCGAAGGCTGCGAGGTAGTCAGGTTGGCGGACGACCACCTCGTCGAAGGCCGTGCTCGGGGCCTGGAGCGATGCGGCATACGCGTCCCATGCGATGTGCGGGGTCAGAGTCTCGAGTTCAGCGCGGGTGAGCAGGGTGTAGGTCGCGACGGCATCGCGGTCGGACACGTTGTCGAGGTGGTGCGCCGCGAGCCGAGTCTCAAGGGCCATGACCCGCCGCGCCGCTCCCGTCGGGTCGGCCGCGCCGCCCAGCCCCAGCATCTGCGCAATGTGAGTGACGTATGCCGCGCGGACATCCGCGTGCCGCTCCTCGCGATAGTAGGACTCGTCCGGCAGACCGAGGCCGCCTTGGTTGAGGTAGACGACGTAGCGGTCGGACTGGCGGTCATCGGTGTTGACGTAAAGCTGGAAGGCCCCTGAGGCCCCCTCGCGTTCGAGCTTGCCCAGGATGGCCGGAAGGTCGGCGGTGCTCGCGACTGCGGCGATATCGTCGAGGAGGTCACGCAGGCCCGTGAGGCCGCGTGACTCGATCGTTGCCTCGTCCATGAACGAGCGGTAGAGGTTGACGACCTTGCCGGCAGGTGTCGCCCGGTCCGGGTCGGCCTCAGCGGTCGTCTCGATGATGTCGCGAAGATCGGACTCCGCCGTCTCGCGGAGCATGTCGAACGAGCCGTAGCGGCCCTTGTCGCCGGGGATCTCCGTGGCGTCGATCCATCGACCGTTGACGTGTCGGTAGAGGTCGTCCTGGGGACGGGTGGTCGAGTCGATGTGGTGGACGCGGATCCCTGAGTGCATGGGCCCTATCCCATCACCCAGGCGACGGATCGGTCGTCACCAACACTTCACGGCTGCGGGCAGGTTGCGCACACCTCGCCAGTGCGGGCGACCTAAGTGAACCGTGAGGCACCATGGTCGCCGCATTGACTCATCCTCATCCACGGTGCCGCCAGCACGCCGCCCGCTCTCCGCGAACAGACAGCCAGATCGCCTGACCCGCTATGGCTATCGGACAGTTGCTCGCAGGCCCGTTCGCCCACCGCTTCGGCGTGCCGCACGTCGAGTTCGACGCCGCGGCTCACGCCGTCTCGTTACGTTCTCGTCGCTATCGCGCAACCGACGGTGCGTGGCCGCCGAGTGCGCGCTATCCCTATCCGAGACACGGCCAGGTGACATCACGGACGCCGCCCGGGCGCCGTGAAGCTCGGCGACACGGGGCGTGTCGCCGAACTTCACGGTATGACAACGGGTGCGGCCGGGCTTCCCCGCAGGCCGCACCCGCGTCGTTCAAGGGGTCAGCTGCATCCGCTCGTCGAACCGCAGCCCTCGCAGACGTAGCACGACCCAGCCGGGCGCATCCTCGTGCCACACGTCAGACACATCGGCGCGTCGGCGGTGCGGCCCTGGAACTTCGCCAACAGGTCCTGCGACGAGTGGATCTCGCCACCGACCTCACGAGCCGACGCCGCGCCAGCACCTGACTTGACCTCGTCAGCGTGGTCCTCGGCGCGGATCACCATGGGCTCCGGCCGGCGCGGCGCGTGAGCCGGGGCGACAGTCTGCGAGTAGTTCTCGAGCTCGTCCTCGATCTCCTCGTCGGAGCTCTGATCGAGCGGAGCATAGGACCCGGTCTCGAGCTGGCGAGCGCGCTCCTCGGCCGTGTGGATGCCCATGAACGATCGGGTCTCGAAGTCCATGTAGTCGAGTGCCAACCGGCGGAAGACGTAGTCCATGATCGACTGCGCCATCCGGATGTCCGGGTCGTCGGTCGGCCCGGCTGGCTCGAAACGCAGGTTCGTGAACTTCTCGACGAAGGTCTCCAACGGCACGCCGTATTGCAACCCGATCGACACTGCGATCGAGAAGGCATCCATGATGCCGCCGAGCGTCGAGCCCTGCTTGCCGAACTTGAGGAACAGCTCGCCGAGACCGTCGTCGGGGTAAGACCCAGCGGTGAGGTAGCCCTCAGCCCCGCCGACGGAGAACGAGATCGTCTGGCTCGGCCGACGCTTGGGCAGCCGTCGACGCACCGGACGGTATTCGATGACCTTCTCGACGCGCACTTCACCAGCGGCCTTCGCGGCATCCTTGGCGGCGGTCGCGTCCTTGGCGGTCGATCCACCATCAGACAGGGGCTGACCGACCTTGCAGTTGTCGCGATAGACCGCGAGGGCCTTGATGCCGAGCTTCCAGCCCTGCATGTAGACGTCGGCGATCTCCTCGACCGTTGCTGTCTCGGGCAGGTTGACCGTCTTGGAGATCGCGCCCGACAAGAACGGCTGGCAGGCCGCCATCATCCGCACGTGGCCCATCGGCGAGATCGCCCGCGCACCCATGGCGCAGTCGAAGACCTCGTAGTGCTCCGGCTTCAAGCCCGGCGCATCGATGACGTGACCCTTGTCGGCGATGTATTCGACGATGGCCTCGATCGACTCCTGCTGGTAGCCCATCCGCTTCAGGGCACGCGGGATGGTGAGGTTGACGATCTGCATCGAGCCGCCGCCGACGAGCTTCTTGAACTTCACCAGCGAGAAGTCCGGCTCGATGCCAGTCGTGTCGCAGTCCATCATGAAGCCGATGGTGCCGGTCGGGGCGAGCACCGACGCCTGCGCGTTGCGGTAGCCGTTGCTGCTCCCCGAGGTCGACGACCTCGTCCCAGGCCTTCGTCGCCACCTTGTGGATGTCGCGGTCGCCATCGCGTCGCTCGGTGCGGAGCGGCGTCGTTGGCTGCCTGGTGCTTGCGCATGACCCGCTGGTGCGCGTCGGCGTTGCGGGCGTACCCGGCATACGAGCCGACGACCGCCGCCAGCTCGGCCGAGCGCTTGTATGCCGCGCCGGTGAGCAGGGAGGTGATGCTCGCCGCGAGCGCGCGGCCACCGTCGGAGTCGTAGCCGTGGCCGGTGGCCATGAGCAGCGCGCCGAGGTTGGCGTAGCCGATGCCGAGCTGGCGGTAGTCACGCGTCGTGACCCCGATCGACTCGGTCGGGAAGTCCGCGAAGCAGATCGAGATGTCCATCGCGGTGATGACGAGCTCGACGACCTTCTGGAAGGTCGCGGCATCGAACGTGTCGTCGTCGCGGAGGAACTTCAGCAGGTTGAGCGACGCGAGGTTGCACGACGAGTTGTCCAGCGACATGTATTCCGAGCACGGGTTGGATGCCGTGATCCGCCCGGTCTCGGGGTTGGTGTGCCAGTCGTTGATGGTGTCGTCGTACTGGATCCCGGGGTCGGCGCACTCCCATGCCGCCTGCGGCGATCTTGCCGAAGAGTTCGCGAGCGTCGACCTCTCGCAGGACCTCGCCGGTCTGTCGCCCGCGCAGCCCGAACGAGCGACCTTCTTCGACAGCCTGCATGAACTCGTCGGAGACCCGGACCGAGTTGTTGGCGTTCTGGTACTGCACGGACACGATGTCCTTGCCGCCGAGGTCCATGTCGAAGCCGGCGTCGCGCAGCGCGCGGATCTTGTCTTCTTCGCGGGCCTTCGTGTCGATGAACTCCTCGATGTCCGGGTGGTCGACGTCGAGGACGACCATCTTCGCCGCGCGGCGGGTCGCGCCACCAGACTTGATCGTGCCCGCGGACTGGCGTCGGCGCCACGCATGAACGACACCGGACCGGACGCGGTGCCGCCCGAGGACAGCAGCTCGGACGAGGCACGGATCCGGGAGAGGTTGAGGCCCGCACCAGACCCGCCCTGGAAGATCTTGCCCTCTTCCTTGTACCAGTTGAGGATCGAGTCCATCGAGTCGTCGACCGACAGGATGAAGCAGGCCGACACCTGCTGGGGCGACGGCGTGCCGACGTTGAACCACACCGGCGAGTTGAACGAGAAGATCTGGTGCAGCAGCGCGTAGGTCAGCTCGTGCTCGAAGGTCTCGGCGTCTTCGGGCGAGCCGAAGTAGCCGATACTCCTTGCCGGCCTTGACATAGGTGAGGACGACCCGGTCGATGAGCTGCCGCAGCGAGCGCTCCCGGACCTCGGTGCCGAGGGCACCGCGGAAGTACTTCGTCGTGACGATCGCGCCCGCGTTGACCGACCAGAAGTCGGGGAACTCGACACCCCGCTGCTCGAAGATCGTCTCGCCGGTCTTCCAGTTGGTCTGCACGACGTCGCGGCGTCTCCCACGTCACCTCGTCGTAGGGGTGGACCCCTGGCGTCGTGAAGATGCGCTCCACCGACACCCCCTTGCTCCGAGCAGGCTTGCGAGCCCCCGCACGGTTGGCTGTCTCAGTCATGCTTTCCGGTCCTCCCTGACGTCTGCTGCTTTGGTCTTTGCGGGTCGTACACGTGTATCAGTCGCCACCGACACCCCTCTCTGCGGAGCGTGCGAGGCGGGTGCTTTAGCTGTGGTGAGCGGACGGCATACCGGCCGCATCGCGCTCGGCGCGCAACAAGGTGATCGCGGCCTCAAAGTCCTCGAGGTTGTCGAACGCCCGGTAGACCGAGGCGAACCTGAGGTAGGCGACCTCATCGAGCTCGCGCAACGGCTCGAGCACCGCCAGCCCAACCTCGTGGGCGTCCACCTCGGCCGTCCCCTGGGCGCGCACGGACTCCTCGACCCGCTGGGCCAGCAGCGCGAGTTGGTCCTCGCTGACCGGCCGCCCCTGGCACGCCTTGCGGACACCGACGAGGACCTTTTGGCGGCTGAACGGCTCGCTGGCGCCGGAGCGCTTGAGGACCGACAGGCTGGCGCTCTCGACCGTCGTGAAGCGGCGGCCGCACTCCGGACATTGCCGGCGGCGGCGGATCGCGGTGCCGTCGTCCGCGGTGCGCGAGTCGACGACCCGGGAGTCGCTGTGACGACAGAACGGACAGTGCATGCGGCTCCCCTCCCCCCTTCGGTGCGTGGTCTTTCCGGGGCCCGCATGGGGACAACCGGTGGACGAAGCAGGTATGCCATGTGCACACCCTGTGGGTAACTCACCGCTTCATGTGGACTACATGTGGACGAGTTACACCGATGTAACTACTAGATGTAGGGGTAACTGTGACATACGACCCCCACCGACGCAAGGGCGTCACGTGGCGCGCGCGTGTCGTGCGGCGTGTCGCCCGGCGTGTCGTGTGGCGCGTCGCCCGGCGTATCGTGTGGCGCGTCGTCAGAGCCAAAGATGGGCGTTCCTACTCAGGCGCGAGCACAGGAATAGGCCCTAGCGTGGCGGTGCAGAATCAAGCAGGGGGGACAAAGGGGACATCATGGGCACCACCTACACCGTCAACACTGGCGGGCTGGCAGCGTCCGCTCGCAAAGTCATCGGGGACGTCCAGACCTTTGAGAGCGTGTCAACATCACTGCAGTCCGACAGCGGTGCCGGTGTTGCAGCCGTGGGGTCCGAGAGCCCACCACTGAGCGCGGCCGTCGAGCACTATTTCGCCGTCATGGGCATGGCGTATCTCGCGTATGCCGAGAGCACGACTGCCTTGTCCAACAACATGGTCGCCGCCGCCGCGAATTACGACGCCGACGACGACAATACGACGATGCGCTATCGCGGCAAGGCGAGGGTGGCGATCTGATGTCCGGCGCCAGCGCCCTCCCCCTGCCCACCGGCGACCCCGCCGCCATCAGTGGGATCTCGGCTCGGTTGGCTCAAAATGCCAGCAGAGCCGACCAATCGGTGCTCGCCACCCAAGGGTCCAGCGCGGCCTTCATCCGCCAGGCGTGGAGCGACGGGGCCGCGTCGCGCGCGGCGTGCGGCGAGGCCGGGAGACTCTCCGGCCGCATCTCCGCGACCGACAACCGCCTCCGCCAGGCCGACAGTGCCCTCAGTGGGTATGCCGCAGCGCTGCGGCAGGCGCGCACGACGGTGACTCGATTGCAGGGCGACTGGGACGAGGCGGATGCGGCATACCGCTCCACCATCAACGCGCTCAACCGGTCCGAAGCGCGCCAGATGCCCGACGAGGCACGGCAGCACCTGGCCGACCGTGCGGCTCACGACCGGGACACATCGCAAGCCGCCACGCTGCGCCGCTACGAGCGGGCGCTCGACACCCTCTCGACCCAAGGGGCCGCCGCGGCTCGGCAGTTGAACGCCCTGGCGGATGAGACGATCCCCCGCGACAAGACCGGGTCGCCGGAGGCGATGCGCGCTTCGCTGACCAATGGCCTGGACATCAGCACCGGGGCGATGAAGCGAGGCGTCGCCCAAGCCGAAGCGGCAGCCGCGAAAGACCTGCTCGCGAAGGCCGCCCAGGGAGATGCCGCGGCTTTGGCCGAACTCAAGCAACGGTTCGGCGACAAGGCGAAGGATCCCTACTTCGCGCAAGCCCTGCAGCAAGCCCTCGGTCCCAAGGGCACCGATCAGCTCATCTACGACATGCTCCATGGTCAGTCGATCGGCCACGTCGAGAATCGCACCTCCAACGACGCGGTGCTCGATTTCCTCGGCACGGCGTTCGCGACAGCCGCGAATCCCGAGGCGGACAAGGACATGGACATCGTGTCCCGCGAGGGCGCGGCGACGTGGCGTGGTCAGTGGTTCGAGGCCCTGAAGGCCGATGGCCGATCGAGGGTCCAGCCGCACTCCTACAGTCCGTGGTTCTCCGGCTACTACGCGCAGGGCCTCCTGCTGTCGCATGCGTCGGTGCCGGCCGGGGCGGCATACATGGACACCGTGGGAGCCGACTTCCTCGCCTACGACCGCGAGGGCATCGTCGGCAACACCGCACGCAGCTACATCCACGGTTTCCCGCAGGTGGGCAGCGGTGAGGTCCTCACGCCGGGCGTCCTCGCCGGGGACAACGCACGCCTGGCCGCCGACCCGATGAACGGATTCCTTCGCAATGCCTCTGCGGACGGGGCAGCGTCGCGCGCTCTGCTCCTGCACGGCGTCCCCGACCCCAAAGACTCCCATCTGACGGGCATCGACTACCTCATGAAGCAGCGGTGGCAGCTCCAGCACCCCGAGCCTGGCGGCACGTTCTACACCGGGTTCGCCGACAAGGGAGACGCCCTGGGTGCCGCGGCACTTGCCGGTGACCACGACTCGAGCAACCTCAAAGCGACACTGCTCGCCTCGAAGCTCGTCAACAACTACGTCGACGGCATTGGCGCCCACCCCGCCGGCGAGGCCAAGCCGTTCGGTGGTCACCCTGGAGTTTCCGACTACGGCTACGCGCTCTCGGGCCTTCGCGACAGCGTGGGATCCGTCATGGCCTACCACATCGGCGATCTCGACACGGCGCTCGGGGCACCGGCTCGGGATTCGCAGGCTCTGGTCGTCACGCTAGGTGGCGCCCATGCCATCGTCATCAGCCACAGCGGATCCCTTGACGCCGCCATCGGTGACCTCGCCCTCGACCGGTCAGACGCCCTCGCCGACCCGCAGAAGTGGGGTGACAACCCGCCCGCCTTGGCTCGCGTCCTCGCCGCCGAAGTTGCCTACACCAAGGTGCGCATCGGCAACCTGGGTGAGACCGGGCAGGAGTTCACCACCGCCGCGAGTTCGATCAGCCAACACTCGGGGGTCGTCCTCGGACGCGTCGCCGGCGCCGCTGCCCTGGGCCTCCAAGAAGCGGGCCAGGGCACGGACGCGGTCAACGCCATGGTGCGAAAGCTGGTCACGATGGGTGCTGGCGAGATCCCCATCGACAAGATCATCGCGGCCACGGGAGTGGCCGCCGGGCCGGGCGGCGCAGTGATCACCACGGTGGCCGGCAAGGGGTTCGACAGCGCGGTCGACCTGCTGGCCAACGCCGTGGCACCAGATGGCGCCGAGGCTCGCGCCCAGGCTCAGGCCTGGAGCCTCCGCGACGCGACGACGCGCCTCCTCGTGCAGCAAATTCGTTCAGCCACACTCGAATCCCATCCCTGGACGAGCGACTCGGTGCCGACCAACGACCCGATCGTCTGGCAGGCGACGCACGGAGGGGTGCCGTTCTGGAGCGACGCGGCCGGCACCACGATCATCCCCCCGTCGCAGATGACCGATCAGCAGTGGGCCACGTTCGAAGCGTGGGCCAAAGACCCCAAGGGTGGGAGTCAATACATCACGATGCCCACGATCGAGGCCCAGCAGAGCGTGGCCGCCGGCTACCAGCCCTTCCTGCAGAAGCTGGGGCGATGACCCGATGATCCCCCGACGCAGTCGCTCCGCCATCGGCGCGGCGGTCGCCCTCACCCTGCTGGGGTCGGCCTGCACGTCCACGCGGGCGACGACGGCTCCGAGCACGACCTCTGCCTGGGATTCCGCGACTCCGGTCGGGCCCGGTCCCCTCTGCCAGGGCGCCCTGACGTGGTCCGGTCTGGCGGCCCTCGTTCCCACCGATGTGAGCCAGGCTCGCCAGCTCGATGACTTGACCATGGGATATGGCGAGTGCGCGGTCCTCCTGCCAGCCGGCTGGAAGGTCGTCGTCTTGTCGCGGAAGGAAGTCTCCTACTCCTTCGATGTCGGAACGACGTCCACTGACATGACGCGAGTGATCACCTCGATGGGTCCGGCCAATGTCGACTCGCAGGGGCGCGCCGCGTACCGCCATTCGCCCTGCGTGACCTTGCCTGCCCCGACCGGCTCGACGAAGCCAGCTCAGACCGAATTCATGAACATCCAGATCAGCGAGCTGATGGACACCGACCCGACAGTCCTCCTTGGCGTGCTCGACGCAACGACCGCCGCCCTCAGGACGGCGGCCAGATGCACGTTGCCTCCGTTGCTTCCCGGACAGACCCCGGGACTGCCCACGGCGGCATCCTCCCCGGCGCCAGCCTCATCTGCGGGCTGACGTCAGCGCGTCGCGCACTCGGCCGGCTGGAAGCTCACGCGCCGATGACACGGGTCCTCGGCCACGGCGAGGTCCACGCGCCCGGCAGCGATGGCTGCGAGGCTCCAGACACTCGTCGAGCCGGGCTCGAAGTAGCGCGAGTGTCCTCCGATGCCAGCGCCCTGGGTGCCGTCCGGTAATGGGCTGACGTGACTTTCGAGCACCGTCACGCCGGGCAGAGAGCGGGGGTCCTTGACGAACCACCCTGAACCGGCCACGAAGTCATCCGACGTCGCAATCGCAGAGATGCGGCCGGGCGGGAGACGGAGTTTGTCGATATCGGCCACACCGAAGCCCGGAGAGCCTGCAGCGGCGAAGTAGTCCACGGGGACGTTGTGGTCTCGCAACATCAGGGCCGCAACCAACGAGCCATATGAGTGTGCCCAGACGGCGATCGGAGGTGCCGTCGAGGTCGATCCGGCAAACACGCCCGCGGCCCGAACTCCCACGAGGAAGTCGGCTAGCCGGCGTGCCCCGTCCTTGGCGACTCGCTCCCCGATGACGGTCCTCGAGGGCAGTAAGACCTCATCGACGAGCGGCGCTGGGTAACCCATCCAGGTGATGGCCACCACCTCACCCTCGGCGCCGCGTTGCCGGTTGAGGGTCGTGGCAAGGTCGGCGGTGCCGGCCGAATCATGCTCATAGCGCACGAGGTGCGACGCCAGAGTGGAGGTGAATCCCGGAACGAACACAGCCAACCGCGCAGCCCGATCGATATCTCCACTGGACACGGCCGCCGTCAACCTGCGCCCGTCCGACCCCAGGGCCAGCAGCTGTCGGGTGCGCCCGTCACGGCGTTGGAGCAGACCGAACAGCGCCTCGGCATCCTCGACTCGCGCTCGGGCGTCGAGCAGGCGCAACACCGTGGCCGGGACCCGCAGATGAAGGACTCTTGGATCGTCCTCACGGGTCGCCTCAGCCTCTTCGGCTTCCGCGAGCTCACGCTTCAACCGCGGGATGAGGGCCAGCAGCAAGGCACGGTTGGCAGCATCGCGCGCCCATCCGGGCAGCCCCGCCGCCTGCCCGGCCCACACCGGGTCTCCAGCGACAACCGCAGCCTGCTGAGCTGGGGTGAGCGCCGCGAATGCAGATGCCAGCACGGCGCCGGTCAAGGGTCTGAGCGCGGCCAACTGGGCCTCGGCGCGTGTCGACGCAGGAGCTCCAGCAACGGCAGGACGCCACTCGACCTGGCCCATGACTGCCAGACGCGGGGCCGAGATCACTGCGCACGCAGCGCTGGCCGAGACGTAGCGAGCACGCGCCTGGGCGACGAGTGCGGCGACCTCTCGGACGGCATACGGGGTCGGGCTGATCGTGCCCAACTCGCCGGACACGGGCACGACCTCCCCCGAGTCGAGGATCCGCAACCCGAGATGTCCGGCACGGCGATCAGCGCGACGGATAAGGTCCCTAGCCTCCTCCGCCCCACGACAGGCAGCGGCTGCAGCGACCGACAAGCGCTCCATCGCGGTCCGCACGATGTGCCCCACGGCAACGACTTCGGTATGCCGGTGGGCCGCGTCCGCAGCCGCCCACCCCTCCCAGCTCGGATCGGGATGAGTGCGGATGACGAGGTCCAGCACTCGCGTGGTCTCCTCAAGCAGATGTCCGCTGCGAGCGGCGGCGACCCGCAGTGCGCTGACGTCCACGCGTCGCACCTGCGACACCGAAGGCAACCACCCAGCGGGGGCTGGCTCGATGGCGCTCACCGCAGGAGTCCGGCAAGCCCGATGACCGCATCCTCCGCCTCGCGGTAGGCGCTCGCGGCGTGTGCCAGCCCAGCGGCATACCGTGCCACGTCATCCGCCCAGGCCGGCATCACCGCAGACCAGGCAGCCGACCCGTCGTGGCCCGCCGGCCCCCCTGACAAGCCGGCGAACTCACGACAGACCGTCGCCTGGAGACCGGCGGGATCGAACCTGCGGATCTCGCTGCTGACCCGGCCCAAGATCGCGGCGTCTGCATCGAGGCGGTCTGGTCCCACGGACAGCGTCCCCAAAGCCGTCACCTCCCATCCCCTGCGCTGTAGTGAGTGACAGCGTCGAATCTAGGAGTGGCAGGGCCGCACCCGCTCTGGCTATCCACAGGTGCGGCAGCGAGGGGCGCGACATGTGGGAAACCGCTGCGCTGAAGGGACAGACCGACAGGGCACTGGCGACCAGAGCCCAACGACCAACTCGGTGGGTCTCGTGCCGGCTATGGCTCGAGACCCACCGAGGACCCGAAGGTCGACGCCACGGGGTCGAGACGTGGACGCCGTCTACAGGCTCGCGGGGTGGGCGCGAACCCGAGTCCATTACCGCATGTCGGGAATGACGAGTTGCTGCCCCGCAAGCACGTGGCTGGAGTTGAGTCGGTTGGCGATCTGGATGCGCGCGACCCCTTCGGCCGCAGACAGCTCTGGCAGCAAGGTCACCGCGATCTGCGACAACGTCTGGCCAGCCTGGACGGTCACGACGCGCTGCGGAGCCGAGACCGCACGAGGGGTGAACACCGCCAGCGCAATCCCACTGAGGATCAGCGCCACGAGCACGGACACCACCAGGCGACCTGCCCGCGTCAACCGCAGGGCGCCCTGTCGCTGCCGCTGGAGCTGGCGCGGACGCACATCAGGCACGACCCGCAAGTGACGCTCCGGACGCGAAGCCGTGAGGCCGGGGCCGGTCAAGCCCTCCCATGACGCAACTGCGCTCATCGCACTCTCCCTCTCCGCTCCCGTCGCTGTCGCCGCTGCGACGACACCGATCCCGCCATCTGGCCCGATCTGAGACTCGCCCGGCTTCGAACGAATGTCTGACCGAACATCTGTCTGATTTGTAGCACACCTGTCCACGGATGTCGAGACACGCCTAGAACACGTGTTTGGCAAACCCGTGCGAACGGCATACCCTTGTGACATGTCAGGAAGTCCATCACCGACCACTGACACCCCTGCTCTCAGCGAGCGTCGGGGCCTGTAGATCCCGCACCCGGAGGTTGCCCCCATGGCCGACATTCACGAGTTGCCCGAGCGTGGCGGCGACGGTCTGACCGTCCGCCAGCGACGCGTCCTCGAGGTCATCCGCAACTCGGTCGACCGACGCGGATATCCCCCGAGCCTGCGCGAGATCGGCGAGGCGGTCGGCCTGACCAGCCCGTCGAGCGTCGCCTATCAGTTGGCGGCGCTCGAGCGGAAGGGCTACCTCCGCAAGGACCCTCACCGGCCCCGCGCGATCGAGGTCGTCTCGCCGGACGCCGAGAAGGGCGATCGCGGCTATCGGTCGGGCGATGCCACCGGCGCGATGGCCGAGAGCTATCTCCACGGCGCCGGCGACGTCGAGACCCCCAACGACCACAAGCCCCGCCCGACCTACGTCCCGGTCGTCGGACGGATCGCCGCTGGCGGCCCGATCCTCGCCCAGGAAGCTGTCGAAGACGTCTTCCCGCTGCCACGACAGCTCGTCGGCGAGGGTCAGTTGTTCCTGCTGCAGATCGTCGGAGACTCGATGATCGACGCGGCGATCTGCGATAGCGACTGGGTTGTCGTGCGCCAGCAGCCAAGCGCCACTAATGGCGACATCGTTGCGGCCATGATCGACGGCGAGGCGACCGTCAAGACCTATCGCCGCAAGGGCTCGACCGTCTGGCTCATCCCGCACAACCCGGCATACGAGCCCATCGACGGCACCAACGCCACCATCCTCGGGAAGGTGACCGCCGTCCTCCGGCGCATCTAACTCGGGCCTGACGCAGGACCGATCTCCGGGCCTGACGCAGGCCGTGATGCCGGCTCGGACGCCGGATCTCTTGGCGGCCCCTCACCTCCGGGATTGCGCCAGCGCTTCGGTGAGGTCTCGGAGCGTCGGCGTGAGCGGAGCATCGATCTTGACCGTCGCCTGCTCATCCCCGCGCGTCGCGCCACGCGTGACGATGGCCACCGGCAGGCCCATCGCCGCTGCGCGTCGGACAAAACGATAGCCGGACATGACCGCCAAGGAGGATCCGAGGGCGAGCAGGCCCCGCGAGCTCTCCAAGGCTGCGAAGCACCGCTCGACCCGCTCCTTCGGCACGGCTTCGCCAAAGAAGACCACGTCGGGCTTGAGACTGTCGCTGCCACATGACTGGCACGTCACCAGGCGAAACTCCGAGACGACCTCGTCGGCCAGCACAATGTCCCCGTCCGGACGGATCTGACTGCTCACCCGCGAACCATCTGAGACGACACCCGAGAGGTATGCCGTAAAGCCCGGGTTTGCGTCATCGAGGCGCCTCTGGTGTTGTTCACGGGGAGTCCGGGCTCGGCAGGCGAGGCAGACGACCCAGCCCAGAGAGCCGTGGAGTTCGACGAGGTCGGCCATGCCGGCCTCGGTGTGCAAACCGTCGACATTCTGGGTGACGAGCAGGTCGAGCCCACCCGCCATGGTGCAGTCGAGTGACGGCGGTGTGGCCCGGGTTGGGTCGAGCGGCAGAGAATCGCTGCCATCCGATGTAGGACCGGGCCCAATAGCGGCGACGCGCCGCGGATGTAGCCGTGAACTCGGCGTACTGCATGGGCATGACCCGCCGCACCCCGTCCTTGCCGCGATAGTCAGGGATCCCAGAATCAGTCGAGAGACCCGCGCCAGTGAGGACGAACAACCCGCCCCGCGAGACCAGGTCCACCAAGTGCCGGACCTCGTCGGCCCCACCCCGTGTGCCCTCGTCTCGATCTCCTGTATCCACGGGGGGCAGTATGCCGTCCGGCCACCGGGCATGACAGCACCTTGCTGCGTCGCAGTCTGCCAATAACTCACGGTTATGCCTTGTTACAGTTGAGAGCATGATCGATGCAGCCGGTTTGCGAGTCATGCGCGCGATCGCCGACGAGGGGTCCTTCACGGCGGCGGCGACGTCTTTGGGCTTCACTCAACCGGCGATCTCGCAGATGGTCCGGCGGCTCGAACAGCGCACGGGGACGGCCCTTGTCGAGCGCATGGGACGTCACGTGCGGCTCACCGAAGCCGGCGAGGTCCTGGCCCGTCACGCTGTCACGGTCCTCACCGCGCTGGACGCAGCCGAGGAGGAGGTTGCCGCAATCGCCGGGCTGAGGTCGGGGCGGGTGCGTCTCATGGCGTTCCCGTCCTCGTCAGCCTCGTTGGTGCCTCGGGCCCTGGCCCTTCTCAAGGCGCAGTATCCAGACGTTTCGGTGCGGTTTTCGGAGGGTGAGCCCCCTGAGTCCCTTGCCGCCCTGCGGGCAGGCGAGTGTGACCTCGCCGTGGCCTTCGCCTATGAGGGCACTGACGTCGGTCGCGGTGAGGACCTCGACCCGTTCGTCATCCGCCCCCTGCTCGATGACGAAGTCCGCCTCGTCGTCCCCACCGACCACCCGCTGGCGAGCGCGGACGTCGTCGACCTCGCGCGCGCGGCCGAGGAGCCATGGATCGCCGGCTGCCCTCGCTGCCGGGGTCACCTGGTGTCGCTCGCCCATCGATCAGGCTTCTCGCCGAATGTCGCCTTCGAGACCGAGGACTACATCGCGGTGCTCGGCCTCGTGCGGGCCGGGCTGGGCGTGGCGCTCGTGCCGGACCTGATCCTGGCCGCAGCGCATGACAACGGCGTCGTCGCCCTGCCCCTCGCGCCGATCTCACGGCGACAGATCCACGCCGTCACGACCGACGAACTGCTTCGAGTGCCCGCGGTGGCGGCGACGTTGGCAGCCCTCGAGGCTAGCGCCGCATCGATGCCCCACCCCGCCGCCAAGGCGTCCACATCGCGGGCACGGTAGGTAACCCTTCGTTATCCATTACATAATCCGCTGCATGCGCATCGGGTTTCCCTCTGTCGTCGACGACGTCACCGTCCGGCTCGTTGCCGCCGTCGTCCTCGTTGTTGGCACCGTCGCCCTCGTCACGGGCTGGTGGCAGATGTATGCCGTGCTGGCCGCGGACTTCATCCTCCGCGCGGCCTTCGGCCCTCGACTGAGCCCACTGGCCCGGCTCGTGCTGCGCTTCGTGCGTCCTCGAGTCGCGGCGGCGCCGAGGCCCACGCCGGGCCCGCCGAAACGGTTTGCCGCCACCATTGGCGCGGTGCTCACGAGCACGGCGGCCACGACCGGGATGGTCGCGGCAACGACCGGCTCCACCGGGGCAGCGACGACCGTCTTCGCCCTTGGGGCGACCATGATCGTCTTCCCAGCCCTGGAGGCCGCAGCGGGGATCTGTGTCGGCTGTCTGATCTTTGCCCAGCTCATGAAGGTCGGCCTCGTCCCAGACGAGGTGTGTCAGGAATGTGCCGACATCACCCGTCGCACCGCATCGGTGCAGGCGGCGACCGAGCCCACGGCGGCCTGATCCGCTGCAGTGGCGCACCTCGGAAAGCCGGCGTCACGGCTCTCTAGTGGTGACCTCCAACGGGCCTTCACCCTTGCGCCCCACCGCGATGTCACCATCGCGATCCGTGCGCAGGACAGTGAATCCTCTCGCGGTGAGGGCATCGAGCGTGGCCGGAGCGGGGTGGCCGTAGTCGTTGCCCGCGCCGACCGAGATCACCGCCACAGGAGCGGTCAGCACGTCCAAGAGACCGTCATCGCGATCGGACGAGCCATGGTGCGCGACCTTGACGACGTCCACCCGCCACGACGAGAAGTCGGGATCTCGCCGCAGCGCACTGAGCAACGCGCGCGCACTGGCGCGCTCGATGTCTCCGAGCAGCGCGAGGTTGACTGACCGGCTTGCGGAGTGACCGACCACATCGGTCGGTGATCCGGCCTCACTGGCCGAGACGGACACGGTCATGACGACCGATGCGTTGTTGGGCACCGAGCCTTCACGGATGATGCGGGCTGGCCACCAGACTCGCGCCTCGACGTCACCCCATCGATAGCGATCACCCGCGTAGGCGGATGAGACGGGAATCCCACGACCCGCGGCCGCGGTGAGCACGGCCTCAACTTCCCACGGCGGATCACGCATCGGGCAGGCGACGATCTCGCCGACTTGGCGCCCCTGCAATGCACCGGCGAGGCCGTCGACGTGGTCGGCATGGAAGTGGGTCAGCACCACCGCGTCGAGTGTGTGGACTCCCAGCCTGTCGAGACACCCCCGGACAGCATTCGGATCCGGCCCGACGTCGACGAGCACCGCATGCCCAGGACCTGAGGCGAGGACGAGGGCGTCCCCTGTCCCACGTCGCAGGCGATGAACCGCCAACCGGGGTCCACCCACGTGTGTCGCGGGATCGGGACGAGCCCCGCCAGGACGCACCCGACGACGGCCCAGGAGACCGACGGCCGCTCGCGGAGGTGGAACCCGAACCAAGGCCAGGTCACGACGAGAGTGATACAGACGACTGCGAGCCCGATCGCCCCCCAAGCCCCACCCGGCCAAGCGAAGGCTCCACCCGGCATAGCCGCTGCCGTCCGCGCAATGAGCGCGATCCCCCACGCGGGCACCGCAGGCACCCAGGCACACACCTGAGCGACCGGAACCCACACGGCTGCGGCAAGGGCCGTGACAACGCCCCCGATGGTGGCCGGGGCGACGAGCGGGCCGGCTACGAGGTTGGCGGGGATCGCCATGAGTTGCACCGACCCCTGGAGCAGGACGACGACGGGAGCGACCATCACCTGAGCTGCGATCGGCACAGCCAGAAGCCGGCCCGAGGGATGCCAGCCTCCACGGAAGCCGACGAGAGATCCACGCGCCCCACGACGACGCGAAGAGGATCAGCCCGAGGGTGGCCAGCACCGACAGGGCAAACCCGTAAGACCGGGCCAGCCACGGATCCCAACATAGAAGGATGACGACGGCCGCCGACAGCGCAGGCATCGCCATCCGTTGGCGAGCCACTGACAGCCCGACGAGGCCGACGACTCCCATCACCGCCGCTCGGATCACCGAGGGTTCCGGCCGGGTGACCACGACGAAGCCGACGAGCATGACGAGCGCTGCCAGGGGCCGCCACCGACGCCTGACGCCGAGCCATCGGCACAACCCGAGCCCTGCGGCGAGGACCAAGGAGATATTGGAGCCGGAGACCGCCGAAAGATGGGACATCCCGGTTGCCTTCATGGCGGCGGTGAGATCGTCCGGGGTTGCGCTCGTGTCCCCGATCACGAGCGCTGGGACAAGCCCAGCCGGGTCTGCCGGGAGGCCGTCGGTTGCTTCCCGGAAACGACCACGCAGGTATGCCGCCCCTCGCAGGACCGCCGGTGCCTGCTCCAGGACCTCCGGCGCTCGGGTGACCCGAAGGAGAGCGACGACCTCGTCACCCGGCTCCGCGGCAACCAGCCGGCCAGTGACCGCGACGCGCTCGCCATACGCCACCGCGAGCCACGCATCGTCTCCCAAGGCGAGGACTGGAGCGGACACGACACTCACCACGCCGCGACCGGTCACCTCCGTCAGGCGCAACCGGGTGGTCACGACCTGCTCTTCGACGCGTCGTCCTGGTTTCGCTGCCACTGGACGCGGGTCCGACTCGACAACGGCCTGCACCGTCACCGTCGCGTGGGCCGCTACGAGTTCGTCGAGGTAGCCGACGCTTCTGATCGCGTCCTGTCCGGCCAGACACGCGGTCACCAGCGCCACCGCGGCGAAGCTCAGCGCGGCGCGGTTGAGCACCTCGCGTCGCTGTCGCCCGCGGCCTGACCGTGGGCCGCGGTGCACGGCATACGCCAAGGCGGCAGCGACCACCATCGTCAGCGCGGACACCGCGATGATCACCCACGACGGCACCCCCACCCACATGAAAATGACATCCACTCCCCAGGCTGCCAGCGACGGCACGAGGAGGCGCAGATCCACCGATGGCGGCACCTGCGAGGACACCGCACGGGTCACACCGTCACCTTGGAGCTGAGGACGGCAAGGAGTTTCTCGCCGATGCCGCTCACCTCGCCGAGTTCATCGACGCTCGTGAATCTCCCGTGTGCGGCACGCCAATCGATGATGCGTTGCGCCAGGACCGGACCGACGCCTGGAAGTCCATCGAGGGCAGCGAGGTCGGCCTGATTGAGGTTGACCCTTCCGGCGCCGCCCGGAGCCCCCCCAACTCCGACCGGGCCGACTGTGGTGCCGGCCGAGCCGGCGAGGATCTCCTCTCCAGGGGCCGGCACGTGGATCTGCTCCCCATCGAGGACGACCCTCGCGAGATTGATGCGCTCAAGGTCCGCAGAGGGCAGCGACCCCCCGGCACGGGCGATGGCGTCGGTGACGCGTGCACCAGCGGGGACGTCGACGACCCCGGGGTCGGCGATCTCTCCGACGACATGCACCCGGACCGAGAGGCCGGACTGACCCGACGCACCGGCGGAAGGCCCTGCACCCTCAACCATGAGGCCGGGCGTCGGCAGCGAAGTCTGGAAGCCACTCGGGAGAGATCGAGCGACGAGCCCCGACCTGGCGACGACCGGACTCGGCTCGGAGGCTTTCGCGGCCCAGAACACGCGCGCCACGAAGATCCCGCCAGCCAGCACCCCGATGGCCAGGAGCGCGAGGACCGCGGTCGTGCGGACCTCGCGCGGGCCACCCCGTAAGACCGCGGGCACCGAGATGATCCTGGGTGCGGGCGATCGATGGCGACCTCCCCGCCGGGTTGCCGCTGGTGTGGCTGGCTCATCGACGCCGTCGGTAGCCGCCTCGGACACGACGGGACGGACCCCGAAGCCGGGTGGGGGCAAAGGCACGAACCCGACGGTCTGGCGTGGCCCCTGCATCTGCGGCGCCGCCACCTGTGAGCCTCCGGCAGGCTCTCGCGACACGCCGATCGTGACCGGAGAGCGCAGGAGGCGGAGGACCCGGTCGGTGCTCTCGTCGTCACGTCCAGTCGTGCGGGGCATGAGGCCGACGCTAAGCCGGCGAGTTCGCCCCATCGTCCGGCGCCACCACCCCTGTGGGTGACGCGATTCGACCAGTCAGGGTTGGGGAAATCGCTTGGGCAGGTCAGCGACGTTCCGCCGATGCCGCCCGATGATCAACCCACCCAGCAGCGCAGCCCACACGGCGGACGGCCAGCCCTGCAGGCCCGACCACGTCACTCCAAACTCGGCCGCAATCGCCACGGCGATCAGACCGAGGGCCGCTGCCACGGATGACAACGCGACCCAGCGCGAGACCGCGAAGACCAGACCGAAGATCGCGACGAGCAACCCCGCGATCAGGGGATGGACGGCAAGCACGGCCCCGAGCGCCGTCGCGACCCCTTTGCCGCCTCGGCCCTTGAGAAAAGGTGAGTAGACGTGCCCCAACACCGCCGCAAACCCCGCAACATACGCGAAGAACATCCCCAAGGTGAAGTTCACGACCAGCACGGGGACCACGCCTTTGAGCACGTCGAGGACGCCGACGAGGACGCCCCACTTGCGTCCCATCACGCGGCCGGCGTTCGTCGCCCCCGGGTTGCCCGATCCCTGAGACAGGTCCTTCCCGAGGGCACGCGCGAAGATCGCCGCCGGATTCACCGCCCCGATGAAGAACGACACCAACGCCACGGCCGCGCCCAGAGCGACGAGCATCGGGTATGCCGTCAAGGTCGCCACGAGATCCTCACGCCTTCGGGCCGGCTGCCGGTCGTGGCGACACGGTGATGGCCAAGGTGCCCGGGCCGACGTGGGCTCCGACAACGGCGCCGAGCTCCCCCACGATGACCTCCCCGGCGTCCGGCACGGCCGCGATGAGCTCGGCGGCCACCTTGTCGGCCTTCTCCTGGAAGTCGAGGTGTTGGACGCTGATATCGACGACCTCGCCACGCGCCCGAGCTGCAGCCGCTGCGGCAACCACGAGGTCGACCATGCGCGACAACGCCTTGCTGGACGTGCGCACCTTGTCGATCGGCTCGATATGGCCTCCACGCAGCGACAGGATCGGCTTAATCGCGAGGGCGGACCCTAACAACGCTGCGGCAGAACCGATCCGACCACCACGGCGCAAGTGCTCGAGCGAGTGGACGTAGAAGACCACGGTCGCGGCGTCCGCGCGCGCCGCAGCCACAGCCGCCACGTGCTCGGCCGATCCTCCCGCAGCGGCCGCCTGCGCAGCCGACAGGACGGCATACCCCATGGCCATGCCGAGCACGCGCGAGTCGACCACGGTAACCGGCACCGGTGACTGTTCAGCAGCAAGGTGCGCGCCCTGGACGGTCGCCGACATATCCGCCGAAATGTGCACGGAGACAATGGCATCCGCGCCGTCAGCGGCGAGCGCCTCGTAGACGCGGAGGAACTCCGCCGGCGCTGGGCGCGAAGTGGTGACAGGGACGAACCGCCGCAGCGCATCGGCGAGATCGGAGGCTTCGACGTCGACCCCCTCCTGGTGCTCCCGTCCGCCGATCACGACGTGCAGGGGCACGACCGCGACGGCCACGGGCGCGCCAGCGACCTGGTCCGCGGTGAGATATGCCGTGGAATCAGTGACTATTGCGACGCCCATCGCCCGACTCTAGACCGGTTGGATCGGTCTAGAGCGGGACGACGTTGACGAGGTGTGGTGCGCGCACGATCACGGTCCGGACGCCACCGGCGGTCGCGGCGACGACCTTGTCACGGGCCATGACGAGCTCCCGCAACTCCGCTTCGCCGATCCCCGGGGACACCTCGACCCGGTCTCGCACTTTGCCCTTGATCTGGATGACGCAGGTCACCGAGTCCTCGACGATCAGGGCTGGGTCGCCCACCGGGAACGGTCCGCGCGACAGCGCCTCCCTCATGGCCGAGCCGCTGCCACAACTCTTCGGCAATGTGCGGTGCCACCGGAGCCGTCATGAGCACGAGTTGCTCCATGACCGACCGTGGTGGCGCGGGCAGCTTGGTCACCGCGTTGTTGAGCTCGATGAGCTTGGCGATCGCCGTGTTGAACCGCAGCGCCTCATAGTCCTCGCGCACCCCGAGGATCGTCCGATGCAGCACGGTCGTGAGCGCCCGGTCCGGCGTCCACGTCGACGACTCGCACCTGTCCGGTCGACTCGTCGACGACATTGCGCCAGAGCCGCTGCAGGAAGCGCAGCGACCCGACGACCGCTCGCGTCTCCCACGGCTTGGACTGCTCGAGCGGCCCCATGCCCATCTCATAGAGCCGCAGCGTGTCGGCGCCATACGCGGCATACATGTCGTCGGGGCTGACCATGTTCTTGAGCGACTTGCCGATCTTGCCGAACTCGCGAGCGACCGGCTGACCTTGCCACGTGAAGTCGAGCCGTCGCGCCTCCTCGACGACCTCCTTGGCCTCGACGTACTGGCCGCGCGCATCGGTGTAGGCCGGCGCCTGGATGTAGCCCTGCGAGAAGTACGTGCGGAACGGTTCCTCGCTCGTGAGGTAGCCGAGGTCGAAGAGCACCTTGTGCCAGAAGCGCGCATAGAGCAGGTGCAGGACGGCGTGTTCGACGCCACCGATGTAGAGGTCAACGCCGCCGGGGTCACGGGTGCCCTCAGGTGCGCCCGGCACCGGATGCGGCTGTGGCCCAACCCAATAGCGCTCGTTCCCCGGGTCGACCAGGGCGTCGCCATTGGCCGGGTCGAGGTAGCGCAGGTAGTACCAGCACGAGCCGGCCCAGTTGGGCATCGTGTTGGTCTCGCGGCGGTAACGCTGCAGTCCCCGACCGTCGCCAAGGTCGAGTTCGACGTCGACCCACTCGGGCACGCGGGACAGGGGCGGCTCGGGCTCGCTCCCGGCATCCTCCGGGTCGTAGGTCTTGGGCGAGTAGTCCGGCACGTCCGGCAGGGTGAGAGGCAGCATCGAGTTCGGCAGTGAGTGGGCGATGCCATCGCTGTCGAAGACGATCGGGAATGGCTCGCCCCAGTAGCGCTGCCGGCTGAACAGCCAGTCCCGCAGCCGGTAGGTCACCGTCCCGGCCCCGATGCCCTGCTCCTGCAGGTATGCCGTCATCCTCGCCTTCGCTTCGGCCAGCGGCAGGCCGTCGAGGCTCACGTCGGCATTGGCCGAGTTGATCGCGATCCCCTCGCCCGTGAACGCCTCGCCCGCGGCGACGGTGCCTGCCCAGTCGGGGGCCACCTCACCGTCAGGGCCGGCAGGAGCGACGACATCGACGATCGGCAAGCCGAACGCCGTGGCGTATTCGTAGTCACGTGTGTCGCCAGCCGGCACGGCCATGATCGCCCCGGTGCCGTAGCCCATGAGGACGTAGTCGGCGACGAAGATCGGGATCTGCGCTCCGGTCACCGGGTTCGATTGCCCACGACCCCGTGAAGACGCCGGTCTTGGCCTTCTCCTCGATCTGCCGCTCGACATCGGATTTACGCGAAGCCGCACGTCGGTATGCCGTGACCGCAGCGAGAGGCGACCCGGCCGCCGACTCGTCAGCACCCTTCCACAGCTCGGAGGTGCCCTCCGGCCAGTCACCCTCGGGGACCAGGGACTCGACGAGAGGGTGCTCGGGAGCCAACACCATGAACGTCGCGCCGAAGAGCGTGTCGGGGCGCGTCGTGAAAACCTCGATCTGGGTCTCTTCGCCCGCCCGCGGCCCGCTCGCCAGCGTCACCGGGAAGCGCACCGACGCGCCCGTGGACCGGCCGATCCAGTTGCGCTGCATGAGCTTGACCTTTTCGGGCCACTCGACCCTGTCCAGGTCGTCGGCCAACCGGTCGGCATACGCGGTGATGCGCATCATCCACTGCCGCAGGTTGCGCCGGAAGACGGGGAAGTTGCCCCGTTCGGAGCGCCCCTCGTTGGTGACCTCCTCGTTGGACAGCACCGTGCCCAGGCCGGGGCACCAGTTGACCGGCGCCTCGGAGGTGTAGGCCAGCCGGTGCGCGTCGAGCACCCGCGCCCGCTCGACGGCGCTGAGGTCCGACCACGCGCGGCCGCCCATCTCAGGGACGCTGCGGGTGCCGTCCTCGAGGGCAGCGACAAGCTCCGAGATCGGCCGGGCCGCCCCGAGGGAGCCGTCAGCACGGACGACCGTCGGGTCATACCACGCCTCGCGGATCTGGGTGAAGATCCATTGGGTCCAGCGGTAGTAGTCCTCATCGATCGTCGCGTAGGAGCGCCGGTCATCGAAGCCCAACCCGAGCCGACGCAACTGCCGCTTCATGATGACGATGTTGTCCTCGGTCGTCTTCCGAGGATGCTGGCCGGTCTGCACGGCATACTGCTCGGCCGGCAGCCCGAACGCGTCGTAGCCCAGTGCGTGCAGGACGTTCTTACCCTGCATCCGGTGGTAGCGCGAGAAGACGTCGGTCGCGATGTAGCCGAGAGGGTGACCGATGTGCAGCCCCGCCCCCGAGGGGTAGGGGAACATGTCGAGCACGAGCATCTTCTGCCCGAGGCCGGCGACAGCGTCAGGGTCGGCCCACGGGCCTGCCGGGTTGGGCGCGTGGAAGGCGCCGGTGTCCTCCCACACGTCCTGCCAGGCGAGCTCGATGTCCTGGGCCATCGCCGCGGTATACCGGAACGGGGTCTCGTCGCTCATCGTCGTCACAGATCTCTCGTGAGGTGCAGGTCGTGGGGCAGGGTCCAGACAGACAAAAGCCCCTCGCGCAGAGGGGCGGCCGCGCTGAATCCGACTCAGCGCGGCGAGGTAAGTGCCAGGCTCCCGACCACGGTCGTCAGGTTACCGCACCGTGGGTATGCCGGTCCGTCGCCTCCGCGTCCGCACGCCAGTCCTCAGACCCGCAGGAGGCCCCAGACGATACAGAACTGCGCCACGTGGTAGGTCACCATGACGATGAGACGCCCGTGGGGCAGTGGCCGCTCGAAGCGGTTGTAGGCCAGCACGGCGTCACTGACGAGGAAGAGCGTCCCGCCGATAGCCACGAGGACGTGCCCCGTAGCCCAACCCAAGACCGCCATGAGTCCGAGGACCACGGCGTAGAGGACCAGAGGACCCCCATCGCGCCAACTGCGCTGCATCGTCGGGATGAGCCGCGCCCAGAGGACGAATGCGACGACAAGCGCCACGAGGATGATCCCCGCCCAGATGGGTTCGGCCATCGGCACTCGCCGGAAGGCGGCGATATAGGCAACGTGGCCGAGCAGGAAGGCGACGAGGCCGGCGAGGAAGGCACGGGGTGAATCGCCCAGAAGGAGGACGTCGCCGACTAGACACAGAACGAGGCCGATGAGCAGCTGCTGCCCGTAGGAGACGGCGTCGGCGTGGAGTAGCCACGCGAGCGCAATGAGGATGACCATGAAGGCCGGCTTGGCCAACGTCTCGATGTCCCGCTGGCTGCGGCCGACGGCTAGCCAGGTGACCCCGGCCGCAATCGCCAGGGCCGCAAGGAGCACCCAGGCGTAAAGATTCACTCGCCTACCTTCTGCCCCCGCAGGTATGCCGTGCAAGTCGCCTCGCACCGAGCCCTCGCCCCGGCTCGGCCGAGCGCCTGGCTCGCCGACTCCTGGCGCGGTGTCGGGCGTCTCGGGGCGCGTGCGGTGAGAGACCGGCATACAGTGGAGTCATGGCGCTGGAGATCAGCACGCACACGGTCACGACGCAAGACACCGCCGCAGAACTCGGCAGCGGGGATCTCCCGGTCCTGGCCACCCCGCGACTCATCAACTGGCTGGAGCGCCTCACGCAGGCGACCGCCAAGGTGACGATTCCCGAGGGACAGACAACGGTCGGCACCCTCGTCAAGGTCGAACACCTCAAGGCCACGCCCGTCGGGCAGAAGGTCCGCTGCGAGTGCTCTCGGGCGGTGAGCGACGGGCGACGCCTCATCTTCCACGTCGCGGCGTTCGACGAAACCGACGAGGCCGTCGCCGCTGGGGAGATCCACCGCAGGGTCGTTGACCCCGAGCGGTTCATGGCGCGCTTCGCGTCCTCCTGAGCCTGATCGCCCGGCACCGGCTATGACTCGGCTCGGCGCGCAGGCCCTGCTGGACACCGTCCTGGATGCGGGCAGCAGGCACTCGTGGGACACCACTGCCCTCACGGTCGCATCGCCGGGATCGACGTATGCCGCGGAGCTCGCCGCTGCTGCTGAGGCGAGCGGCGTGGATGAGGCGATCATCACCGGAGAGGGCCGCATCAAAGGCCGCCGGATCGCTTTCGTCGTCGGCGAGTTCAGCTTTCTCGCCGGGTCGATCGGGCTCGCCGCTGCCGAGCGGATCGTCGTGGCGTTCGAGCGCGCGCAGCGCGAGGGGCTGCCGATGTTTGCCGCGCCCTCGTCGGGTGGGACGCGGATGCAGGAGGGCACGCCGGCCTTCCTGGGGATGGTGAAGATCTCCGCCTCGGTCGCGTCCTTCAAAGCTGCAGGCCTGCCCTATGTCGTCTACCTGCGGCATCCGACGACCGGTGGCGTGTTGGCGTCGTGGGGCTCGCTCGGGCATGTCACCGTCGCGGAGCCTGGGTCGACGATCGGGTTCCTCGGTGCGCGAGTCTATGAGGCGCTCTACGGTCGGCCGTTCCCGCCGGGTGTGCAGACCGCCGAGAACCTCTACGAGCGCGGCATCATCGATGCGCTCATCCCGGTCGACCGGCTCGCGGACATGGCCTCGCGGATCCTCGGGATCCTCGACGCACGGCATACGGACCTCCCTGCGGTGCCTGCCCACATCGCCGACCCGTATGCCGGGCTGGAGCCTCCGCTGCCGGCCTGGGACTCGATCGTGCTGTCTCGCAAGACATCTCGACCAGGCGTCAAGACATTGCTGAAGCTCGGTGCCTCTGACGTGCTCCTCTTGCGCGGCACGGGGCAGGGCGAGCACGACCCCGGGATGCTTCTGGCGCTGGCGCGCTTCGGCGGGACGCCCGCGATCGTGCTCGGCCAGGACCGGCACCGCAAGACGCTCGAAGATCCGCTCGGGCCGGGCGGTTTGCGGGTGGCCCGACGCGGGATCCGGCTCGCGGCCGATCTCAATCTGCCGCTCGTGTCGATCATCGACACCGAAGGTGCCGCCTTGTCGCGCGAAGCCGAGGAAGGTGGGCTGGCTGGCGAAATCGCGCGGTCGCTGGCCGATCTCGTCATGCTGCCTGCGCCGACCTTGTGCGTGATGCTGGGGCAAGGGACCGGTGGCGGCGCGCTGGCGATCCTGCCTGCCGACCGAGTCATTTGCGCGCAGCACGCGTGGCTGTCACCGCTGCCGCCCGAGGGGGCGTCGGCGATCGTCCATCGGACGCCGGACCGGGCTCACGAGATGGCCGACCTGCAGCGAGTGCGGGCGACCGATCTGCTCGCCGACGGCATCGTCGACCGGATCGTGCCCGAACACCCCGATGCTGCGAGCGAGCCGGAGGCGTTCTGTCAGCGGATGACCGAGGCGATCCATCAGGAGTTGGACGCGTTGTGGCGGGCGCCGGCCCCCGAGCGGCTCGCCGCCCGGCTGGCGAGGTATCGAGAACTCGGCCGCTGACCGCCGCTCCAGGGTGTTCGACACGGCATCCACACGGCATCCACACGGCATACGCGGATTGTGCTCAGGGCGTGCTAGTGTTTGCCGCAGTTGCAGTTTCAGTTCGCAAGAGCAGGGCCCGCCACCGATTCGGCGGGCCTTTTCATTACCGGCCACGACGTGGCGGTCATGGGGACGGCAGCCACAGGATCCACCACGGTGGTGGCTCCCCATGTGAAGGACAGAAATTCATGGCACAAGGTTCCGTCAAGTGGTTCAACGCTGAAAAGGGCTTCGGCTTCATCGCCCAGGATGGTGGCGGCCCGGACGTGTTCGTCCACTATTCGGCCATCGAGACCAGCGGCTACCGCTCGCTCGACGAAGGCCAGCGCGTCGAGTTCGAGGTCAACCAGGGCCAGAAGGGCCCGCAGGCCGACAAGGTCCGCAGCATCTGATCTTTCGGTCAGGCTCGTCCTGATCGACTCGCATCACCGGGCGTCCCCGCTCAGCTTCGGCTGGCGGGGACGTTCTGCGTTGGTCGGTGTGCCACTGGGGACACCTCACCTCGAGTTCGCCCCGATTTCGCTCGTGATCGAGCCACCCGTCGGCCCTTCCGCACCCCGGACGATGCCAACAGATACCACCGGACGCTGCCAGCCGGACGGACGCCCCCGCCGTCGCCACCTGACGCAATGTGGAGCTTTCAGCGCCCGCACCGCACCCGCAAGACCCCACACGTGTCACCTCGCGCCTGGCACACTCCCACACATGTCATCACCTCCCCGCGTGGCGATCGCGACGATCACCATCACCGCGCTCGACGCTCCTCGCCTGGCCCGGTTCTGGCGCGATCTCCTCGGGTATGCCGTCGCCCCGAATCACTCTTCCTCGGTCCTGCTCACCGACCCCGCTGGCGTCGGACCCAGCCTGCTGATCCAGCCGCGGGAGACGCCGGTGGATCCGGCGGTGGCCGGCCACCCGATCCACATCGACCTGCGCCCAGAGGACCAGCGAGCCACGGTCGCCCGCGCCATCTCCTTGGGCGCTGAGCACCTCGATGTCGGCCAGACCGGCGACGAGGGGTGGGTCGTGCTCGCCGACCCGGAGGGTCATGCCCTGTGCATCCTCGAATCCCTCAGCGATCACGCCGCCCGGATGGCCGTCGACCCAGGGGTAGCGACCCACATCTGACGGCCTGCCGCCGCGGCGGGGTCCCGCCTCTACGACCTGACCCGAATAGGGGCGTCATCGCCCGGCGCGCCCCCGAGAAGGCCCCACATGTGTCATCCCACTCGGCTGGCACCCACCGACATGACAAAGCCCGGACCCCTGCAGGACCCGGGCTCATATCATTGAAACTTCACAAATGTGGAGCTGAGGGGATTCGAACCCCTGACCCCCTCCATGCCATGGAGGTGCGCTACCAACTGCGCTACAGCCCCGCCGCTCGGGGCGAGCCCGGGCAACTCGACAGAGTTTAGGCCAAAGCGCGGGCTGACGCGAAATCGGGTCGTTCAGAGGTCTCGGCCCCTGCCAGAGGCACACCCTGGTTGTAGACCGCGATCCGGAGCTGACCACCAAATCTGCTCTCCTGCAACACAGTCCAGGTGCAGTTGCCCATCGTGGCGAAGGCTTCGTCGGCCGACTGCGGCAGCCCCAACACCTCGAGCATGGCCGCTCGCAGGCAAGCGCCGTGCGTGACGACGATCCCGGTCTCCCCCGCGCCGAGCTCCTCGACGTAACCGCGCACGGCCGGCACCATCCGCGTAATGACGTCGGCGGTGGACTCCGCTCCGGGCAGCAGGATCGTCTCGTCGCCCGCCGACCACGCGGCATACTCCCGCGGGAAAGCAGTCTCGAACTCTGCTCGGGTCATCCCCGAGCGTGCACCCACGGAGTACTCCCGCAGCCGCGGATCGGTCTCGACCGGCAGACCGCAGGCGTCGGCGATGTATGCCGCCGTCTGACTCGCGCGCGCGAGGTCGCTCGACCACACCCGCGTGGGTCGCAGAGCGGCCACGTGGGGCGCCATCGCCGCAGCCTCGGCGTGCCCGACATCGTCGAGCGGAATGTCGGTGTGCCCCTGGGCGCGGCGGGTGAGGTTCCACGCGGTGCGGCCGTGCCGGACGAGGACGAGCTTGCGGGTGTCGGCTCCGGGGAAGCCTGACATGCGCGTGGGCATCAGTCTGCGGTGGCCGATGCAGCCGCGGCCTGCGGGCGGGCGGGCGCTTCGATCGACGCGAGGTCGATCCGCGGGCAGTCTCCCCAGAGTCGCTCGAGCTGGTAGTAGTCGCGCTCTTCGTCGTGCTGGACGTGGACGACGATGTCCCCGAAGTCGACGAGCACCCAGCGGCCCTCGCGAGCCCCTTCACGACGGCGTGGCTTGGCTCCCTGCTCGCGCAGGCGCTCTTCGATCTCGTCGACGATCGCACCGACCTGACGGTCGTTGGAGGCCGAGGCGATGACGAAGATGTCGGTCAGGGCCAACTGTGCGCTCACGTCGATCGCGACGACATCCGAGGCGATCTTGTCAGCGGCAGCCTCGGCTGCGGCCTTGGCCAGGAGGATGGAACGTTCAGTCGCGCTCACGCGGGTCCTTTGACGGTTGGGTGTCGGGGGTATCGAGGGGATCCTCGGGGGCCAACGGGGCATAGAGGTGGTGCTTGGTGATGTATTGGACGACGCCATCTGGCACGAGATACCACACGGGTTGGCCACGCATGACCCGCTCTCGACAGTCGGTCGAGGAGATCGCCATTGCGGGTACTTCTTGAAGGGTAACCCGCTCCGCGGGTAGCCCAACGCCGGAGAGCACGTGGCCCGGCCGCGTGACGCCGACGAAATGGGCGAGGCCCCAGAGCTCATCGACGTCCTTCCACGTGAAGATCTGGGCGAGCGCATCGGCGCCGGTGATGAAGAAGAGCTCGTCGTTAGGGTGCTCGCGCGCCAGATCACGCAGGGTGTCGATGGTGTAGGTCGGTCCACCGCGATCGATGTCCACGCGAGACACGGTGAAACGAGGGTTGGATGCGGTCGCGACGACCGTCATGAGATAGCGGTGTTCGGCCGGTGCGACCTCGCGCCCAGCCTTCTGCCATGGCTGCCCAGTGGGGACGAAGACCACTTCGTCGAGACCGAGCAGCGCTTGCACCTCACTGGCAGCGACGAGGTGCCCGTGGTGGATGGGATCGAATGTCCCACCCATGACGCCAATGCGTCGGCTCAGTGGTGGCCCCCGGCGCTCGGGCTCGCGTGCTTGTCACGGACCTTGTAGGCCGCACCGCGGAAACTCCAGAGGAATGCCAGCAGCAGCAGGAAGACGGCAAACGCGATGACGCCATACATCACGGCGTTCATCGGCAGCTCGCGGTGAGCCTCTTCGGCGTTGATCAGGACAGGCAGGACGCTCGCGGACATGCGGCACATCCTAGCTGTACCCGGCCAGGACGTTGGTAGCAGCGTGCCTGCTTGATTGAGCGAGAACCTCCGAATGGGATGTGGCTTGTCAAAGGCCCACGTCCATCCGGAGGTTCTCGTGTCCCACGGTAGTGCCCGCCTGACCGTTCATGGTCGGCGCTTGATCGTCCAACGCCACCACGCGGGGTGGCCCCAAGCTCATATCGCTGCGGCGATGGGAGTTTCGCGTAAGTGTGTGAGGACGTGGATCGACCGGTTCGCGGCCGAGGGCGAGGAGGGCTTGCAGACCCGTTCCTCGCGACCTCACACCATGCCCAAGCGCACCAGCGCTGAGGCCGAACGTCGAGTGCTGGCGGCGCGGGAGAAGGACCGTGAAGGTCCGGACGTGCTGGGCCCGAAGGTGGGCGTGCCGGCTCGCACGGTCTCGCGGATCCTGCGCCGCCACCGCGTGCCCTACCTGCATCAGCTTGACCCGATCACCGGGGAGGTGATCCGCTCCTCGAAGCAGACCGCGGTCCGCTACGAGAAGGACCGTCCCGGTGAGCTGGTCCACATGGACGTCAAGAAGATCGGGAAGATCCCCGACGGCGGCGGCTGGCGCGTCCACGGCCGGGCTGCGACCCGGGCAGCCAAAGCCAAACGGGGCCCGATCGGCTACGACTACGTGCACTCAATGATCGATGACCACTCCCGACTGGCCTACAGCGAGATCCTGCCCGACGAGAAGGGCACCACCTGCGCAGCCTTCCTCCAGCGCGCCATCGCCCACTTCGCCGCCCACGGCATCACCACGATCGAACGGCTCATGACCGACAACGCCTGGGCCTACCGGCACAGCCTGCGCCGCGGTGTGCGCCGACCACGGCATCCGACAGAAATTCATCAAACCCCACTGCCCCTGGCAAAACGGCAAGGCCGAACGCCTCAACCGGACCCTGGCTGACCGAGTGGGCCTACCGCGCAACCCTTCACCAGCAACGACCAGACGAACCACCGCCCTTGCCCCCTGGCTCAAGTACTACAACAATCAAAGGCGCCACAGCGCACTCGGAGGCCGTCCCCCGATCAGCCGACTGTCACCAACCTGATGGCCGGGTACACCTAGCGGCTCCCCAGGTCACTCACAGGGCAGGGCGGGCCGGTCCTCAGGCGCGAGGCTCTACCCTGTGACCATGAGTCCCGAGCTGTCGGTCGTGATCCCGATGTTCAACGAGCAGGATGTCCTGCCGTTGCTCGCCGGGCGACTTCGCCCGGTCCTCGAGGGGCTCGACACGGCATACGAGGTCGTCTGCGTCGACGACGGCAGCACCGACCTCACCCCGGCGCTGCTGCTCAAGTTGACCCGGGACTGGCCACAGGTGAGGGTGCTGCGGCTGCGCGCCAACTCAGGGCACCAGGCGGCGATCTCTGCGGGCCTCGCCCACGCCCGCGGGTCCTACGTTGTGACGATTGACGCCGACCTCCAAGATCCTCCCGAGGTCATCGCCGAGATGTTCGCGACGGCCCGGCGCGACGGTGTCGACGTCGTCTACGGCGTCCGCAACGACCGCACGACCGACTCGGTGTTCAAGCGCACCACCGCGCGCATGTTCTATGCCGTGATCCGACGGATCTCCGGCACGATAGCCCAGAGCGATGCCGGCGACTTCCGACTCATGTCGCGCGCGACGGTCGATGCGGTCAATGCGCTCCCTGAGCACGGCCGGGTGCTGCGTTTCGTCGTGCCGGCGCTGGGGTTCCCGAGCGCCACCGTCCACTACAAACGCGGGGAGCGGGCCGCCGGCGAGTCGAAGTATCCGTTCGTCAAGATGCTCAAGCTCTCGATCGACTCGGTGACCGGGTTTTCACTCTTCCCGCTGCGCCTCGCGACCTATCTCGGCCTCGGCGCGGGGGCCCTGATCGCGGTGCTCTCGGTGGCGCTGCTCGTCTTCGCCCGCAGCGGCCAGACCATCCCCGGTTGGACGTCGACCGTCCTCATCGTGGCAGGTGTCGGCTCCGTGCAGTTGTTCTGCCTGGGGATGCTCGGTGAATACGTCGGACGGATGTATACCCACCTGCAGGGTCGACCGACCTACTTCGTCGCCTACGACAGCCTCACCGGCGCGGCACCGGCCAGCGGGTCAGACCCGGACGTGCCCGTCTCCCTCGACAACCCACTTGGTCGTCGTCAACTCCGGTAGCGCCATCGGCCCGCGCGCGTGGAGCTTCTGGGTGGAGATGCCGATCTCGGCTCCCATCCCGAACTGACCCCCGTCGGTAAACCGGCTCGACGCATTGACCATGACTGCGGCGGCATCGACTTCAGAGACGAAACGCCGTGCAGCCGAACGGCTCTCGGTGACGATCACCTCGGTGTGCATCGACCCGTGAGCGTGGATGTGATCGAGCGCCGCGTCGAGGCTCGGCACGATATCGATGCTCATCTCCAGCCGGTGCCACTCGGTGTCGAAGTCTGCCGAGGTCGCGAGCTCGTATGCCGCGCCGGCTGCAGCGGCATACGCCTGCACTTCCTGCCCCACGTGGAGGAGAACTCCCGCGCCGCCCAGCGCCACGAGGGCCTTGGGGAGGAAATCTGCGGCGACCGCCTCGTGGACGAGCAGCGTTTCGGCAGCGTTGCACACGCTCGGCCGGTGGGTCTTGGAGTTCATCGTGATCGCGAGCGCCTTGTCGAGGTCTGCGCCTGCGTCGATATAGACGTGGTTAATGCCGATGCCGGTCTCGATGACCGGGACGGTGGACTCCATGACGACGGTGCGGATGAGATCAGCCCCGCCTCGCGGGATGACTAGGTCGACGAGTCCGCGTGCTGTCATGAGCGCTCGCGCCGCGTCGTGACCGCCACCGTCGAGCAGTGACACCGCCTCGGCCGGGAGACCGGAACGCTCCAACGCATCCTGGACGACCGCGACGAGGGCCCGGTTGCTCGACTCAGCCGCCGATCCACCGCGGAGGATGACCGCATTGCCGCTCTTGATCGCCAGGGCGGCGGCATCGACGGTGACGTTAGGGCGGGCCTCATAGATCATGCCGACGACGCCCATGGGCACGCGCACCTGGCGCACCTGTAGGCCGTTAGCCAACGTCGCTCCGCGGACGACCTCTCCGCACGGATCGGGAAGGGCTGCAACGTCCCGGACGGCGTCGGCGATGCCGCGGATCCGGGTGTCATCGAGCATGAGCCGGTCCACCAGGCCGTCAGCCATGCCTCGTTCGCGCCCGCGCGCCAGGTCCTCGGCATTGGCGGCGACGATCTCGGGGACGGCCGCGTCGAGCGCGTCTGCCATGGCCGAGAGCGCTGCGTCCTTGTCCGCGCGGGTCAGCAGAGCCAGCCGACGCGAGGCGCGCTTGGCTGCGGCCGCCAGGTCGGCGACGTGGGCAATGACAGCAGGATCCAGCTCAGCCATGACTCAAGGGTATGCCGTGTCCCGAGAGCGACGCCGCGACGTACCGTCGTGTGCGGTGGGGGTCAGCGATTCAGGACGACGAGGGCGTCACGATGGATGACCTCACGTTGATATTCGGGACCGAGGTCGCGGGCGAGATCACGGGTCGACCTTCCGAGCAGCTCGGGCAACTCGTCAGACCCATAGTTGACCAAGCCGCGAGCGACGGGACGGCCGGAGGGATCGCGAGATGTCGACCGGGTCGCCACCACTGAAATGGCCTTCGACGGCGACGATTCCCGCGGGGAGCAAGGATTTACGACGGCCGACCACGGCCGCCACCGCACCCTCATCGAGGATGAGCCGCCCCTGTGGGTCGGTCGCGTGGGCGAGCCAGAGCAGCCGTGAGGGCGGCCTGCGAAGGCCCGGCGTGAAGACCGTGCCGACGTCGTGACCTTCAAGTGCCGGGCCGACCAGGTCGGTCGCGGTGAGCAGCGTCGGGATGCCTGCAGAGGTGGCGATGGCGGCGGCTTCGACCTTGGTTTTCATCCCGCCGGTGCCGACCTGACTGCCCGCTCCCGCGATATCGACCTCGGCAATCTCCCGCGCCGATCGCACGATCGGGATCCGCTTCGTGCCCGACCTGGACGGCGGTCCGTCGTAGAGCGCGTCAACATCGGAGAGCAACACGAGGGCGTCGGCATGAATGAGGTGTGCCACCAACGCTGCGAGCCGGTCGTTGTCACCGAATCGGATCTCATGGGTGGCAACGGTGTCGTTTTCGTTGATGACCGGCAGCACGCGCAGGTCGAGCAGCCGTTCGACGGTGCGGCGCGCATTGAGATAGTGCGTCCGGCGCGTGACGTCGTCGATCGTGAGCAGGACTTGCCCGACGGTCACGCCGCGAGCACCAAAAGCATGCTGGTATGCCGCGATAAGGGCTCCTTGTCCCACGCTGGCGGCCGCCTGCTGGGTCGCCAGGTCTTTGGGCCGCTTGGCCAGACCCAGGGGCCCCATCCCGGCGGCGATCGCCCCCGATGACACGAGGACGACGGACGCGCCCGCATTGTGCTTGGCCGAAATCGCGTTGCTCAGCGCGACCAACCGACCGACGTCGAGGCGACCGTCGGGACTGGTCAGCGAGCTGGATCCCACCTTGACGACCAGCCTGCGGGCGTGGGCTACGGCGGATCTGGGCACGATCAGGCAGTCTATCGAGCGCCGGACGTGGGGAGTTTGTCAGTCGTTGCCAGGTCCAGCCCCGTCGGGCCCGATCAACTCGGTCGTCACTCCTCGTCCCGGACGGTCGCCCAGTGGCCGGCCCGCCGCTCGGCGTCGAGTTCGCTTGGGTCGCCGCGCGGGCGGCATACCGCTCCCGCTGGCGTTCGCGCTTCTCGTCACGCGTCGGTCGCGAGGACTGCTCGAGGCGCAGGGTCGGTGCCGCGCGGCCCGGCGAGGAGCTCGGCGCCCGGGCTCATCGTGGGTTCCCAGTCGAAGACAACGGCGTCCTCGTCAGGACCGATGAGCACGGTGTCCCCCGCGACGGCACCGGACTTGAACAGTGCCTCTTCGACCCCGAGCTTGGTGAGTCGGTCCGCGAGGTATCCCACGGCCTCGTCATTGCTGAAGTCCGTCTGGCGGACCCACCGGGTCGGCTTCTCGCCGATGATCCGGTATGCCAGGCCCGTGCGGAGTTTCTTCGCGACGCACCTCGAAGCCCGTGTCGTCGATGCCCCTGGGCCGCAAGACGATCCGGGTCCTGACGACCTCAGGCAGAGCCGCCCTGGCGGCGGCGACATGACGCGCCAGAAGCGAAGGTCAACTCGCGCAGACCGGTGCGGGCGACGGCCGACACGATGTGGACCTCAAGGCCTCGAGCCTCCAAATCCGGCTTGACGAACTCCGCGAGTTCACGTGCCTCGGGCACGTCGGCTTTGTTGAGCACGACGATCCTCGTGCGATCTGCCAACGGGCGCCCCCCGAGATCATCGTCGGACACGTAGAGGGCGAGCTCGCGCTCGATGGCATCGAGATCCGACATCGGGTCGCGGTCGGCTTCGAGGGTGGCGCAATCGATGACGTGCACGAGGACCGAGCAGCGCTCGACGTGCCGCAGGAACTCCAGCCCGAGGCCCTTGCCCTCGTGGGCCCCCGGGATGAGGCCTGGGCACGTCGGCGACGGTGAAGCGCATCGTCGCCCGCAGTGCACCACGCCGAGGTTCGGGCACGAGCGTCGTGAAGGGGTAGTCGGCGATCTTCGGCCGGGCCGCCGACATCACCGACGACCAGGCTACGACTTGCCGGCCGATGGGAAGCCGATCGAGGCGCGACATCGGCCAGGGTCTTCAGCTCCAGGACGACGTCGAGCGACTCTCCCCGGCTCGCCGAGCAGCGCGAAGCCCGGCGCCTTGCGTTTGGGAGACGCGAGTGCCTTGTTGCCCAGCCCGCCCCGTCCGCCTCGGGCCACGACGATGTTCGCGTGCCCGCGCCGATGAGGTCGGCGAGGACGCTCGCCGTCGGCGTCCTTGACCACCGTGCCCTCGGGCACGCGGCAGGACGAGGTCGGCGCCATCGGCGCCCGTTGCGCTCGTCGCCGGCTGCCGGGCTTGCCGTTGGCGGCCTTGCCGGTGCGGCGTGGTGGTGGAAGTCCAGCAGGGTCGTCGACCTGCGGGTCGACGCGCAGCACGACTGACGCCGCCGTGCCCGCCGTTGCCACCGTCGGGGCCGCCGAGCGGCTTGAACTTCTCCCGTTTGCACCGACGCGCACGCCGTGGCCGCCGTCACCCGCCGAGACGTGCAGGATCACCCGATCGACGAAGTTCGAGGCCATGGGGTGTGCTCCTGCTATCGTTGCGTCCGGCGTGGGATCTCGAGCCGATGGTATGCCGCGGCACACCGAAGGGGCGGAGCGAACCGGTCCGCCGCCTTCGCGAGATTGAACTACTTCGCGTCGACCGTCTCGATGTTGACGGTCTTGCGGCCGCGCTTGGTGCCGAACTTCACCGCGCCCGCGACGAGGGCGAACAGCGTGTCGTCGCCGCCGCGGCCGACGCCGTCACCGGGGTGGAAGTGCGTGCCACGCTGGCGGACGATGATCTCGCCAGCGTTGACGAGCTGGCCGCCGAAGCGCTTGACGCCGAGGCGCTGTGCGTTGGAGTCGCGACCGTTACGGGTCGAGGACGCACCCTTTTTGTGTGCCATGTCAGTGCCTTCTCTCTGGTCGTCGGTCGCGTCAGGCCGTGATGGCCGTGACCTTGACCTGGGTCAGCGGCTGACGGTGGCCCTGACGCTTGTGGTAGCCGGTCTTGTTCTTGTGCTTGTGGATGATGATCTTGGGGCCCTTGGCCGGCTTGACGACCTCGGCGGTCACGGAGACCTTGGCCAGCTTGGCGGCGTCGGTGGTGACGGTGTCACCATCGACGAGCAGCAGCGCCGGGAGCGCGAAGCTGCTCGCCGACGGCGGTGTCGACCTTGTCGATGAGCAAGACATCGCCCACGGCGACCTTTTCCTGGCGACCGCCAGCGCGAACAATCGCGTACACGTCGTAACTCTCTTCCATTTCACAAGGGCGCGCGCTCTCGGGAACCGTCACGTAGCAGCCTGCGGGGACGCAGGGGCACAGATCGGTGGGCGCACCGAGGGGACAGCCTACCGTCCGGCAGACCCGCGACCAAACGCGCGAGTGCCGGACTGTCGCTGACTAGGACGCGCGGGTCCGAACCGTCGCGCCAGACGCTGGCGGCGCCAGCGGGAGCACGGCACGACGCGGCCGACGAGCGCCCGCGACGTGCGCGACCGGAGGACACGGCGGCGCAGCGCCGTCGCCTGCCGCAGGGGCTGCGGACGGCGTCGTCAGCCGGGGCTTGGCCTCGGGTGCGGCGTCACCCTCGGTCGCGTCGGCGGCGCGCAAACGCGTCTAGGGCCGCTGGCTTGCTCGATCGGCACCGACTCGGTGGACGACTCGGTGGACGACTCGACGGAGGCGCTGTCGACAGAGGCGCTCCCGACAGTGCGGCGTGGCCTCTCGCGCGTCTGCGCGCCACCGGGCGCTCGGGCGCAGTCGGCGCCATCGGATGCCTCGGCTGCCGACGGCTGCCACGGATGCCTCGGCTGCGCTCGGCTGCCTCGGCGTCGTCTCCGCACCGCTGCGGCACTCTTCATCGGCCGCCGCATGGGCAGCCGGCAGCGATCTGCGCTGGCGTCGGGGCCTCGCCGGTGCGGGTGACGGGGAGCCTTGGCGCGGGGCCTGCTCGGCCGGCATACCGGAGCCGCCCGCGCCGGCTGCGCGTATCGGCGCGGAGGGCTGACCAGCGGACGCCTGCGCCGAGCTCGGGCGCGGTCTGCTCCGGCGCCGGCCCACCCGGGCGCTCGATCGGCTCGGTGTGGATGATGTAACGCCGCGGCCGTTGCAGTGCTCACAGCTGCTCGGAGAAGACCTCGATGAGCCCAGACCCGACCCTCTTGCGGGTCATCTGGACCAGCCCCAGCGAGGTGACCTCGGCGACCTGATGCTTGGTCCGGTCCCGCCCGAGGCACTCGAGCAAGCGACGGACGACGAGGTCGCGGTTGGACTCGAGGACCATGTCGATGAAGTCGATGACGATGATGCCGCCGATGTCGCGCAGCCGCAGCTGGCGGACGATCTCTTCGGCCGCCTCGATGTTGTTGCGAGTCACCGTCTCTTCGAGGTTGCCGCCCGACCCGACGAACTTGCCGGTGTTGACGTCGACAACCGTCATCGCCTCGGTGCGGTCGATGACGAGCGAGCCTCCCGAGGGCAGCCAGACCTTGCGGTCCATCGCCTTGGCGATCTGCTCGTCGATCCGGTAGTGCCCGAAGATGTCGCGCTTCGCCGGTCCACTTGCGCAAGCGTGGCGCGAGGTCGGGGGCGACCGACGCGACATAGTCGCTGACCTCGGTCCAGGCGTCGTCGCCCGAGACGACGAGCTGCGTGAAGTCCTCGTTGAACACGTCCCGGATGACCCGGACCGTCATGTCCGGCTCGCCGTGGACGAGCATCGGTGCGGATCCGCCGCCCTTGCCCTTGCGGCCGCTCATGACGGAGTCCGCCTTGGCCTTGATGCGCTCCCAGATCGCCGTCAGTCGCTCGACGTCGGCGCGAAGCTCTTCCTCCGACGCCCCTTCGGCCGCGGTCCGCACGATGACGCCCGCCGACTCCGGCACGACGTCGCGAAGGATGCGCTTGAGGCGTGCCCGCTCGGTGTCGGGGAGCTTGCGCGAGATGCCCGTCATCGACGAGTCGGGGACGTAGACGAGGTAGCGGCCCGGCAAGCGAGATCTGCGAGGTCAGGCGCGCCCCCTTGTGACCGATCGGGTCCTTCGTCACCTGGACGAGGACGGACTGGCCGGACTCCAGCGCGTTCTCGATGCGCTTGGCGCTGCCGGACTCAAGGCCGGCGGCATCCCAGTTGACCTCACCGGCATACAGGACCGCGTTGCGACCGCGACCGATGTCGACGAAGGCGGCCTCCATCGAGGGCAAGACGTTCTGGACCCGGCCGAGGTAGATGTTGCCGGCCATCGTGGTCGTCGTCTCGCGGGAGACGTAGTGCTCGACGAGGACGTTGTCCTCGAGGACTCCGATCTGGGTGCGACCTTCGGCAGCCCGCACGACCATGACCCGCTCGACGCTCTCGCGGCGGGCGAGGAACTCAGCCTCGGTGATGATCGTGCGGCGGCGACCGGCCTCGCGGCCCTCGCGCCGGCGTTGGCGTTTGGCCTCGAGACGGGTCGAGCCCCGCACTCCGGTGACCTCGTCGCGCTCCGGGCGGGGGGCCCGGACCCGGGTCACGACTCCCGGGGCGTCGTCGGTCTCGGCGGCCGCGCTCCCGGTGCGACGGCGGCGACGCGTGCGCCGCCGGGTCCCGGCCGATCCCGCGTCGTCGTCGGCGCCATCGCCGGCGTCGTCCCCGTGACTTCCCGCGTCGGTCGCACTCTCGGTCGCGACCGCGTCGGGGTCGTCCACAGACGCGCTCGGAGCTTCGTCGGTTTCGCCACCGTCGTCGGCGGTCCTCACCCGGCGCCCCTTCCCGCCGCGACGGCGTCGGCGCCGGCCGCTCGGGGTCATCTCCTCGGCATCGTCCTCGCTGGGATCCGGGAGGTGAGCGGCATCGAGTTCCTCGACAAGGGTGTCGTCGACGTCCACCTCGGCCGGCGTCTCGGCCGGGACCGGGGGCTCGAACATCGTCGCCACCGGAGAACCGGCCCTGCGCGAGGCCCGGCGCGCCGGGCGCCGGGGCGGGAGCAGGTGCCTGGAAGAGCACTCCGAAGCTTGGGACGGCGAGGACCGGCGGGTATGCCGTGGCCTCCTCGCCGGTCGCGTCGCCTTCCTCATCGGATGAGTCGGCGGTAACGGAGGCGCTCGCGAGATCGGTCGCGTCCGGTGCGTCGCGCAGTGACATCCTCGGAGCCATCCTGCGGCACCTCGGTGATCACGTCAGCGGTGACCGCCGGCTGCTCAGTCTCGGCGTCATGCTGGGGATCCTGGGCCCGTCTCGTCGGCCGCTGGTGCCTCTGGCTGCGCCGGGGCCGCCACGGCGACCGATCGCTTCCGCGGAGCACGCTTGCGCACGGCCTTGACCGGGGCTTGGGTCTGCGACGTGGACCTCTGCGGTCTCGGCTGCGAGGGGCCTCAGCATTCGAGGCCTGCTCGAGCGGACCGACGCTCAGTCCATGCTCGCTGCAGGCTCCGCCGCCATCGCGGGGGCCTTCTTCCGCGAGCGCCGCGGACGCGCCGGCGGCGCGGACGGCATACCGGCATCAGCGGTAGCACCGGTGTCACCAGCCTCGCCAGCAGTGCGACCGGGCCGTGAGCATCGTCGGAGCCGTGAGCGCCCTGGTTGAGGTCTTCGGTGGAAGCCATGCGGCGTCCTCTCGTCACCCACGCGGCGACGACCACACCCTGCGGGCCCGGAGCCCCTCGTCACCACGCGGCGCGCGGTCAGCGTCGTCGTCGCCGCGGGTGCGGCACGACGGAAGTCGTTTCGCTACGACTGGCACAGTTCGCGCGGGATGCGCGGCCCTTGCGTCAGTCGCCGACGGTCTCCTCAGCTCCGGCCAAAGGATCGGCCACAGTTGCGCTGTCGCCTTGCAGCGGGCCTTGGGCCAGCCGGATCACCAGGGGCGGTGTCGGCGGCTCCAGACCTGCGACTGCACGCAGCGCAGTGAGAATGTCGTCGGGGCGTACGGCGGGTGTGGTGTGCCGCACGACCATACGGAGTATCGCACATCCAGCGGGGACCAACGCAGCCAGGCCCGGCTCGGCGTCGGCCTCCGTGGCGACCGCTGTGACGACCGCTGCCCGGGTGTCGAACGTGCGGGGTCCCGCCTTGAGCATCCGCGTCACCTCGACCCGCTCCTGGGCCAGGAAGCCCGTCAGCGCGTCGGCCAGTGCCCGCTGCGTCAGGCCCCGAAAAGCCAGCAGCCACTCGCTGGCTTCAAGACGATCCGCGAGGGCTCCGGGCGGGGCTTCAATGACCGTGACGATGTCCAGGCCTCGGGGCAGTGCCTCATCGAGGGCAACCCGCACGGCATCAGGGTCGCGGCGTTCGGTCAAGGAGACCTCGACGTACTCCGCCTCACTGGCCGTCCCCGTCGCCGCCGCATTGGCATACGAGATCTTTGGGTGGGGGTGGAATCCGGCCGAGAAGGCGACCGGGAGTTGCGCCCGTCGCAGCGCTCGCTCCAGCGCCCGCTGGAAGTCACGCGTCGAGGAATACCGCAGCCGGCCTCGTTTCGCATACCGGATCCGCAACTTCTGGACCGCAGGCGGTGGTGGCGGTCCTTGCGGTTCGCGCTGCTGTCGGGCCATGGCGGACAACGCTACCCGTCAGCGTGGGCCGCGACGGTCGCCCTCCTGGGCGGCCCGCTGGGCCTTGCGAGCCGCCTCCGCGCGGCGGCGCTCGGCGTCGGCCCGGTGGATCACATCGGCTTCGGCTTGCGTCGGCGCCTTGCCGCCGCGCACGGCCGGGATGAGGTGTGCTTCGTCGTCGGGGATCGGCGGGTAGGTGTGCCACAGGGCGTCCAACTGGCCGATCATCGTCGCGCGCAGCCGAGCCGTGGCCTCGATGGGGTCGTCCTCGAGCGACACGGCCATCGGTGGTGAGATCGCGATGTGGATCGGGGTGTTGGACCGACCGAGGTTCTTCGGTTGTCCCTTGGTCCAGACCCGCTGGGCCCCGAGGATGACGGTGGGAAGGATCGGCACCCCCGCTTCCTGTGCCATCCGTGCTGCCCCCGGCTTGAACTCCTTGATCTCGAACGACCGGGAGATCGTCGCCTCCGGGTAGACCCCCACGATCTCGCCGGCGTCGCAGCGCATCCACCGCTTTCCGGTATGCCGCGGCGCCAGCCGTGCGATCGACCGGGATGTGCTTCATGCCGCGCATGACCGGCCCGCTCACCGGGTGCGCAAAGACCGACTCCTTGGCCATGAAGCGCACGAGCCGCCGCGCCGGGAGGGCGGCGTAGCCGGCATACGTGAAGTCGAGGTAGCCGGTGTGGTTGATCGCCATGACCGCGCCCCCAGTGCGCGGGACGTGTTCCTGCCCCGTGATCGTGAAGCGCAGCCCCTGGGCCCAGAAGACCGTGCGGGCCAGGCCGATGACGGGCCAGTAGACGAGATCCACCGGCCTACCATAGTTGCCGGACGGCATACTGCATCGCGTCTCGCGGAGGGGGCTGACATGACGCTGCTCGGGGCGGCTCGGGCGACTGGGGTCTGGCTCTTGCACTCGGTGCTCCTCCTGTGCGCCGGACCACTCGTGCCGACCCTCATCTGGCTGACGATGTCTGCGCTGATCCGGTGGGAACTCCCGGCTGGCGAGCGACTGCTCGGTTGGTCGCTCGTTGCTGGAGCGTGGAGTCTCGTCGTCCTGCCGGTGTATGCCGCTCACCGCGGCCTCGCCGCCGTCGAGATGACCGGCGACGCGACACCGCCGCGGCTCGACCGGATCCGCCGACTGTCGGCCGCCACTCTCGACCACGGCATCGCCGATCTCGACAGTGCACCCACGTGGTACGAAGCCCCAGGGCTCGCCGATCGCCCCCTTGTCGTGGATGCCCTCGCCCACCGGTATGCCGTCCTGCCACCAGAGCCCCCCAGCGGAGCTTTCGGAGGCGTCGCCCAGCCGGTGGACCTGACCCCCAGCGCGATCGCAGCGCGCGAGGTCCGCTGGGGAGCCGCCGCGACCGTGCCGGCGCTCGTCACGACGGCATGGTGGCTGCGCGCGTGGCTCGACGCCGGACGGTGGCTCCTCGATGCCTGGCGACCGAGCGCCAACGTCGCCATCTCGAGCCGGTGTTACCTCGCTCCCCTCGCCGTCCTGCTCCCCTTCGTCGGCATCGCCATCGTCCTGGCGTATGCCGCGACCCTCGCCTCCGTCGTCCTCGTCGGCCCGACCCGGGCGCGTGCTCTCGCGACCGCGTGTGGCACCGAATCCGGCGTCCCACGCAAGCGCCACATCCTGGCCGACGACGACGATCCCCGCGCCGGGTTCAGCAAGAGCGACTCGTTCGCGCCGTTGGTCCTGCGCGCCGTGCCACGCCCGCCTGCTCGCGACGTCGTCACGTGGCGCGAGGGCACGCTCGGACTGCCTTTAGGGGTGTCGGCTGCGCTCGCTCCGTTGAGTTCGTCGTGGCAGTTCTGGATCGTCGGATTGGCCGGCTTCGGGTCGATGATGGCGATCATCACGCCGCCGGAATCCAGCTTCGTCACCGCGCCATCCTCGCAACCGGGACAGATCGCGCTTGTCCTTGTCACAGGCGTGCTCCTGCCGCTGCTCATTGCCGTCCTCTACCCGCGCGTCACCGTCCGGCGCGACTCTCACCGGCACGAGGAGCGCGAACAGCACCTCATCGCCGTTGCCGGGCCCCAGGATGACGTCGCAACGGTCCGGGTGCGCTTCGACTCGGCGGCAGGTCCTCGGGTCAGTCGGTTGACCCGGCTCGTGGGTCTTTGGCCGTTGTGGGTCATCATCCCGCTGGCTTCGATCTTCCTCGGTGTCGGAGTCGGATGGGTGGTCGAGCGCTTTGTCGATCGCCCCACCGCGCAGCAGACGATGGTGTGGGTCGCCGGCAGCGGGATCGCGGCCGGAGCGGCATACCTGCTGTCCGTCGTCTTTGCCCCCCGCAAGCCCGGCGGCTTCACCGAAACCCTCATCCGCGACCACACGAAGGAGTGAGGAGGGGTAAAGGAGGTGCGAGTCACCCGCCGGGGCTGGGAAGATGCACCTCATGACCAGCACGCCCCAGTTCCCTTCCGCGCGCCCCACGTCGACCCCTGAGCGCCCGACGCTCGACGGCCTCGAAGACAAGTGGGGCGCGGTATGGCAGGCCGAGGGCACCTACCGGTTCGACCGGGAGCGCGCGCTGGACGGGCCGCGGGCGGCGGTCTTCTCGATCGACACCCCGCCCCCGACGGCGTCCGGCTCCCTGCACATGGGGCACGTGTTTTCCTACACGCACACCGACTGCATGGCCCGCTACAAGCGGATGGCCGGGCTCGAGGTGTTCTACCCGATCGGGTGGGACGACAACGGCCTGCCGACCGAGAAGCGGGTGCAGAACTACTACGGCGTGCGCGGGGACGCCTCGCTGCCCTATCAGCCCGACTTCGCTGCCGCCCTTCCACGGCAATCGCACGTCGACGAAGGCGGCCGACGAGGTGCCGATCAGCCGGCAGAACTTCATCGAGCTGTGCGACGAGCTGACCGTCATGGACGAGCAGGCCTTTGAGGCGCTCTTCCGGCGGATGGGGTTTTCGCTCGACTGGGACATCTCCTACCGCACGATCGACGAGCACTCCCGCGCCACCGCGCAGCAGGCCTTCCTGCGTAATCTCGCTCGCGGAGAGGCATATTCAGCTGAGGCCCCCGGCCTGTGGGATGTCACCTTCCAGACCGCGGTGGCCCAGGCCGAGCTTGAGGCGCGCGACTACCCCGGCGCCTACCACCGGGTCGCCTTCCACGGCGCCGCCGGTCCCGATCCACATCGAGACGACCCGGCCCGAGCTCATCCCCGCGTGTGTCGCCCTCATCGCTCACCCCGACGACGAGCGCTACCAGCCGCTGTTCGGGACGACCGTGCGGTCACCGTTGTTCGACGTCGAGTTGCCGGTCCTGCCCCACCCCGCCGCCGAGCCGGACAAGGGCGCCGGCATCGCGATGTGTTGCACCTTCGGCGACCTCACCGACGTCATCTGGTGGCGCGAGCTGCAGTTGCCGATGCGGTCGATCATCACCCGCACGGGTCGGCTCCAGCGCGAGACCCCCACGTGGCTGTCCGGCACCGGAGCGGAGCTGTATGCCGCCAAGCTCGCCGGCGCCACGGCATACGCCTCCCGTGAGGCGATCGTGAGCGCTCTGCGGGAGTCGGGGGACCTTGACGGCGACCCGACACCCACTCAGCGCAAGGCCAACTTCTACGAGCGGGGCGAGAAGCCGCTGGAGATCGTCACCTCACGGCAGTGGTACATCCGCAACGGCGGCCGGGACGCGACGCTCAACACCGCCCTCATCGAGCGGGGCCGGGAGATCGACTTCCACCCCGCGTTCATGCGTGCGCGCTACGAAAACTGGGTCCAAGGGCTCAACGGCGACTGGCTCATTTCGCGGCAGCGCTTCTTCGGTGTGCCGATCCCCGTGTGGTACCCCCTCGACGTCGACGGCGAACCCGACCACGCCCACCCGCTCGTGCCGAGCGAGGATCAGTTGCCGGTCGACCCTGCCGCCCAAGCACCGGCGGGTTACGACGAGTCACAGCGAGGTATGCCGGGTGGTTTCGTCGGCGACCCCGACGTCATGGACACGTGGGCGACGTCGTCGCTGTCGCCGCAGATCGCAGCCGGCTGGCGCAACGACCCTGAGCTCTTCTCCGCCGTCTTCCCGATGGACGTGCGGCCCCAGGCCCACGACATCATCCGCACGTGGCTGTTTGCGACGATCGTGCGCGCCCACCACGAGCACGGGTCGGTCCCCTGGACGAATGCCGCGATCTCGGGCTGGATCCTTGACCCCGACCGCAAGAAGATGAGCAAGTCCAAGGGCAATGTCGTGACTCCCGAGGCGCTCGTCATCGAGCACTCGGCCGATGCGGTGCGCTATTGGGCAGCCTCTGGGCGCCTCGGCGCCGACGCGGCCTTCGACGCCGGCCAGATCAAGGTCGGTCGGCGCCTAGCCATCAAGATCCTCAACGCGAGCAAGTTCGCGCTGTCCTTCGGAGAGGTCGACGGGGACCTCACCGCGGCCGTGACAGAGCCACTCGACCGCTCGATGCTCGCGACACTGGCTGACGTCGTGCGTTCTGCGACAGCGGGATTCGAGAGTTGGGATTACACCCGCTCACTCGAACTCACCGAATCCTTCTTCTGGACTTTCTGTGACGACTACCTCGAACTCGTCAAAGAGCGAGCCTACGGAGGGCAGGGCGAGGCTGCTGCGGCATCAGCCCGGGCGGCGCTGCGGATCGCCCTTGACGTCCTCCTGCGCTTGTTCGCGCCGATCCTGCCCTACGTCACCGAAGAGGTGTGGTCGTGGTGGCGTGACGGCTCAGTCCACCGGCAGCCATGGCCAGCACCGGCCGACGCCCAGCCGGACGGGGCCTCCGGCGATCGCGCGGTCCTCACCGGCGTCAGCGAGGCCCTCGCCGCCGTCCGCAAGACCAAGTCGGAGGCCAAGGTCGGCATGCGTGCCGAAATCACGTCGATGATCCTCGCCGCGCCACAAGCGGTGGTTGACGCCAGCCGGCTCGCCGAGGGCGACCTGCGGGCGACGGGGCGCATCGGACACTTGGGGTATGCCGTGGCGGACGCGATCGAGGTTCGTGACGCGACCCTGGTGCCGGTGGAGAAAGCCGCGCGTTAGCTAGCGATTGCCGCGATGAACGACCGATGAACAACCACGGGGCCGGCCACCCGGCGCCCGCCCGAATCATGGCTTCCTCGCGGCGCGCTTTCAGCATCTGGGGGATGCTCGCAATCCCCTCATCTGGGGACACTCCGTCATGGGGGCCGACCGGTGGTTCATGGGAGAAGTCGAAGGGCTGATGAAGTTAGGAAGTCACGAGCATTACGGGTGGGACGAGCCACGCACGGTCCGGCTCGTCGCTGTCGTTGACGGTCCGCACGCTGCCGGCGAGTTCGCGTGGCTGCAGGTGGCCGCTGGGGCGAAGGGGGGATCACTCGATGTCATAGTGCGACCGAGGGGGTTTCCTCGCTTCTGGGCTGCACATGACGCCGCTCAACGAGTGGACGTTGAGTCATGGACGCTCTCTCCGGCCGATGTGGCAGCCCTCGAACACGGTTTGTCACGACCGGATTACCAATGGCATCCCTGGAAGGAACTTCCCGACCAGTGGCTGTTTGTCGACCGCGGCCCCACCACCACTCGCCGACGTCGCCCATGAGGCCACTGGCGCGCTTCCGTGGCTTTCGCTGTGTGACCATCCCCCAATCCGGCTTTCGCTGTGTGACCATCCCCCAATCCGCACGGTCGGGCTCTCCACGGGCGGGCGACCGCGGACGCGTCGTCAGCTATCCCCACTGGCATAGCCCGACCTGGCTGCACCACTGCGCTGCTGGCGCAGGTCGTGTTGGGCGCGCACTTCGGCAACGAGCTTGTCCTTGTCCTCTTGCGGCATACGGCTCCACACCTCGAAGGTCCGTTGCGCGCGAGGTCGCGTGAACTCTTGGAACTCCGAGTCGTTGGACAGCTCGCGCAGTGTCGATCGACCATCGAGCACGTCGCCGATCTTGCGCCGAAGGGAGTCGCTCGTCACGTGCTCCTTGAGTCGGGTCAGCGAGCGGCGGAGTCGGTAGTCGGCCCCAGGGTTACCGGCGAAGGTCGGCAGCAGCGGCGGGATGTCGTCTGGGCGGCTGGTCATGACGCGGGAATCCCCCTGTTGTGGTAATCACCGGGCATCTGCACGGCCTGCAGATCCCGCAAGGTGCCCAGGCTTGCGGCAAGGATGCCCGTGATCGAGTCCGCGATGAGCATCGCTCGCCCGAATGCCTCCCCGATCGCGAGGACAAGCCTGACGCCTTCCGCAGCGGTGATGAGGCCGATCCCCCCGCAGATCAGGCTGACCACCACCGTTTCGGCGCCCAGGACTGCACATGCCGCCTCGACGTTGAGAGCGATGACGATATCGAACAAGGCCTCGAGGCTGCTGGCGATCGCTTCACAGACCGACTTGATCCCAAAGGCCGTCGTCCGCAGTTGGTCGGCCATGGCGTCGAACTCCGGCTCCATCTCGGACAACACGGCGGCCAGGGACGCGAAATACCGTTGGGTCGCGTCCGCGGCGTAACCGTCCCACTCCGCGTCGAGAGGGCGGGCGTCGTCTCGAATCCCTTGAGCTGCAGCGGTGGTGAAGTCGCCGAGGTGGGTCAACGCATCCGACGCTCGGCCCACCACACTCCAGTCCCCCGCCACGAGCTTGGCCATCTCCTGGGACAAGTTGGCTCCCCCGAGGCTTTCGACGATCCAGAACAACCAGTGACTGGGCGAGAGCCAGTCAGGGGCCCGCAGGACCGAGTCGAGGAAGTCGGGCACGATCTCGTGGGCCTGCGGCGCGACGAGCAGAGTGCTGGGGTCGTTCACTCGTATCTCGGCTTCCGTGGCTTGGGGGCGAGGTGCAGCCTCTCGTATTCAGCAGCGGCCGCCTCGGTGGTCTGTTTGTAGTACCTCGCCGAGCGTCGCATCTCGTCGGCCGAGCGACCCGAGAGGACATACAACCGGTCGAACATCCCGGCCAGCGTGGGCTGCACGGCGTGACAGGCATCGACCATCCGCTGCAGTACTGATCCCGACATGGCCGCGGCATCCATCGCCGTATGGTCGGTGTAGGCCAGGGCCTTTTTGGATGCGGCCTCGAGAACGTCGAGTTGGTCGGCGAAAGCGCGCAAGGCCGCCTCATCGACGCGGAATTTGACCATCGATCCCCCTGAGATCTGGTGCTGGACGCATCGAACCCTACCGCTGTCTCTCCGCTGCGCGGAGCAGCTGCCGGTGGCTTGTCAGGGTTAGATGTCCCCATGAGGACCGACGACCAGGGCGCCGGTGCGCGCCGGCCGACGCGCACCGGCGTCGCAGTCGTCGGCGTCATGGGCGTCGCTGCCCTAGCCCTGCTGGCCGCGTCGGGGTTTGCCCTCACGCTGCTCGCTCGCCCGATCGACCGGGACAAGGCCACTGCGGCAAGCTTCGTGCTCGGTGCCGTCGGGGGCGCCTTCATGTCCTTTGCCCTCACGACCGGCGGCGCGCTTGGTAGCCCAGTCGCGCCCACCTCGAGATGCCCTGATCTCCCGCGTCACGACAGGTGCTCTCGGCCTGACTGCGCTCGTGTTGCTGGGCATCACGGTGACCGGCTTCGTCGGCGGAGTCTGGCCTCAACGAGTCCTCGGCGTCGCTGCCGCTCGCAGCCGCGGCCCTTTGCGTTGTCGAGGCCAGGCGGGTCGCTCGCGGGTATGCCGTGCTCATTGCCGAGGGTGAGGTCGGCGCGTGACCGAGCCCTGCGCTCGGCCCCGCCGGACTGACCGCGCACGCCACGCGGGGCGGTCATCGGTCAACAGACCCCGAATCGTCGAGGTGACCGACGGGGGCGATGAACCACCACGGCATACTCCAGCCCCCGATCGAGTGCCTCGCGGCACTGACGCCTGCGATCTCAAGCGGCTCGACGCTCCCGTCACCAGGGTCATACACAAGCAAGCCCTCCGGCGCGGACACCAGAAGCGCGACATGGCGCGGCAGCAGCGCCGATCCGACGTAGACCACGCCCGGTCGGGTCTCGGTCACATGGGCGCTCATGTGCTCCAGAAGGCGGCGGCGGCGCGCGGGATCCAGGAACCGGACGAGGACGCAGCGGTATCGCGTGCCGGGGGGCCGGGCGAGACCTTCCAGTTCTGCGCGAGCGCCCCACGGAGGGGTGCCCAGCGCCCGCGGCCACGGTAGTCGTCGCCCACCGTCGCTGGAGGTCACCCGGGCGTGCACCTCCGCCTCGTATGCCGCGAACCGCGCCGCCGGCGTGGCAGCACCGCGAGGCGACCTGAGCAACGGCATACGGGGTCCTGGGGAGTCTGCGGTGACCACCCACTGCGCGAGGGCAGGGTCGACCACCATGCGGGCCACCGTGAGCGCGGCGGGGCCACAGGTCGTGTCACCGCCCTGCCGGGGAGCGGGCACCCCACGAGCGAGCCGGAATGTCGTCATCAATCGGTGAGGCTAGCAACGGTGGCTGAGTGCCGTGATGCTCCCCCTATTCGGGGGGGTGATCTTCCCGTGAGCGAGCCCACGGCATACGGTGGGGGCGCCCAAACCCCGAACCAGGCGCCTTTGCTGCGTCGCCCGAGGACCATGAACAGCTCGACGCCTCCGACTCAGTTGCGCGTGACCTACGCCGGGGCAGCTCGCGTATTCAGCCAGGACGTCGTCCTTGTGGGCCGGGATGACACCGCAGACCTCCCGATCCCGTTGCCCGATGTCTCGCGTCGCCACCTCGAACTGCGCAGGGTCCAGGGGGTATGGGTCGCAACCGACCTTGGGAGCACGAACGGCACGCAGGTCGACGGGCAACTCCTGCGTGGCCCTACCCCCGTGCACCGTCTCGCCCGCATCCGTGTCGGGGGCGTCAGCGGGGCAGAACTCGTCGTCGAGCCACTCACGATGCCCTCAGCCCCGCGCCCCGGCCAGCCGGGACCCCTCTGGTCGGATCCCCTCCTGCAGGCCCCACCCGGCCAGCTCGCGCATGGGACCGTGGTGTTCTCGACGGGCACCCGGCCGAAGTCTTCGTTGACCATCGGGCGCACGCCCGCCAACGATGTGGTCCTCGACGACCCTCTCGTGTCGCGACACCACGCGACCCTTCAGCTCGGTCAGCCGTCCGTGCTCGCTGACGCCGGGAGCTTCAACGGCACCTTCGTCAATGGGGCTCGAGTTCACGGATCCGTGGCGCTCGCTGCCGGCGACGAGGTGATCTTCGGCAACCAGACCCTCATCTGGACCGGCGATGAACTCGTCGCCCGAGCGACTCGCCAGGACCTGACCCTTCTGGTCCGTGACATCACGACGGTCGTCAAGAAGGGCAAGAAGCTCCTTCAAGACATCCACTTCGACCTCGAACCAGCGACCCTGACCGCGGTGATCGGCCCATCAGGGGCGGGTAAGTCGACGCTTCTGGGGGCGTTGACGGGCTTGCGACCGGCCACCTCGGGCTCAGTGGTCTGGCAAGGCAACGACCTCTACCGCAGCTACGACCAGTTGCGTTACCAGATCGGGCTCGTGCCGCAGCAGGACATCCAGCACCCCCAGCTGACCGTGCGCCAGGCCCTCGGGTATGCCGCGCGCTTGCGTCTGCCCCCGGACACGAGCTCGAGAGAACGTGACGCACGAGTGCAGCAGGTCGTGAGCCAGATGCAACTCGATGCCCAGATAGACAATCGCATCGGCACGCAACTGTCCGGGGGCCAACGCAAACGTGTTTCTATCGCCACCGAGTTGCTCACGGCTCCCCCGCTGCTCTTCCTCGACGAACCCACGTCGGGTCTCGACCCCGGCCTCGACCGCGACGTCATGCAACTCCTGCGGCAACTGGCCGACGAGGGCCGAGTCGTCATGGTGGTCACCCATTCGGTCATGGCGCTCGACGTGTGTGACAACGTCGCCGTCCTCGCGCCCGGCGGGCATCTCGCCTACTTCGGGCCTCCCACCGAAGTCTTGCGACACTTCCGGTGTGCGGACTACCCCGAGGTTTTCGCGGTGCTCAACGACTCCTCACGGTGGCAGCGTCGCAACCCCCGCGCGGGGCTGTCGACGACCGGCATACCTGCTCTGAACTCGGCCATCACACCGCCGCCCCGGCGCTCCATGGCCCGCCAGTTGGGGACTCTCGCCGCCCGCAATATCGCCGTCACCGTCGCCGACAAGCTCCTGCTGGCCATGCTTGTCCTCATGCCGATCGTCCTCGGCGGCCTCAGTCGCGTCGTGCAGGGCAATGACGGCTTGTCGGTCGAGCGCATCATCCGAGGGCCCGGCCCGCCATCTGGCGAGGTGACCCAACGACTCATCATTCTCATCGTCGCGGCGTCCCTCATGGGCACTGCGGTGACGATCCGTGAGTTGGTAAAAGAGCGCCCCATTTTCCAGCGCGAGTATGCCGTCGGGCTGTCGCCCGGGATCTACTTGCTGAGCAAGATCCTTGTGCTCGGGACTGCCTGCTTTGTCCAAGGCGTGATCGTCAGTTGGCTTGCGACAGTTGGGCTTCCGGGGCCAGATGGCTCCGGCGTCCTGGGGCTCGGGACCATCGAGGTGATGATCGCCATGGGTCTGGTGGCCATGACGATGGCGGTCTTCGGTCTGGCGGTGTCAGCTCTCGTGACCAGCAATGAGCAAACGATGCCCGTGCTCGTCGGATTGGTCATGCTTCAGTTGGTCTTCTGCGGCGCGCTCGTGGAGATCGTCGGTCGTCCGGTGCTGGAGCAGACTGCCTGGTTGATGCCGGCTCGGTGGGGGTATGCCGCGGCCGCGGTGACGTCCAATGTCACGGCTATCCCCAAGCCTGGCAAGGATGCCGTCTCGGACATCCTGTTCACTCACACGGCCAACCAGTGGTTCGCCAACGTCATCTTCCTCGTGCTACTCATGCTTGTCGTTGCACTGGCCGGGCACTGGTTCGTGCGTCGCAGCGCCAAGAGCAGCTAGCTGGCTAGGTGCGGACGTCAGCGGGTCAGGCGGTGCGACGGGGCCGCTTGACCGCCGGTGGAGCTGCCTCACGCCGGACGATCGTGGGGTTGACGTTGTCGCGGACGACCTCGCTCGTGACGACGACGCGGGCGATGTCGTCCTCGCTCGGCACGTCAAACATCACCGGAAGCAGGACTTCCTCCATGATCGCGCGCAGACCACGAGCGCCGGTGCCGCGCAGCAGCGCCTGATCGGCGACGGCCTCGAGGGCGTCGGGCTCGAACTCGAGCTCGACGCCGTCGATCTCGAACATCCGCTGGTATTGCTTGACGAGGGCATTGCGCGGCTGGGTGAGGATCGACACGAGGGCATCCCGGTCGAGGGGGGTCACCGTCGTGATGACTGGGAGCCGGCCGATGAACTCGGGGATGAGCCCGAACTTCATGAGGTCTTCGGGCATGACCTCGGCGTAGGACTGCCCTTCGTCCTTGACGGTGTGCAGCTCGGAACCGAACCCAAGTCCCTTCTTGCCCGATCGCGACTCGATGAGCTTCTCCAGGCCGGCGAAGGCCCCACCGACGATGAACAGGACATTGGTCGTGTCGATCTGGATGAACTCCTGGTGGGGGTGCTTGCGCCCGCCCTGGGGAGGCACCGATGCGGTGGTGCCCTTCGAGGATCTTCAGCAGCGCCTGCTGGACGCCCTCGCCGGACACGTCGCGGGTGATCGACGGGTTTTCGCTCTTGCGAGCAATCTTGTCGACCTCGTCGATGTAGATGATCCCGGTCTCGGCCTTCTTGACGTCGTAGTCGGCAGCCTGGATGAGCTTGAGCAGGATGTTTTCGACGTCCTCGCCGACGTAGCCGGCTTCGGTGAGAGCCGTGGCGTCGGCGATCGCGAAGGGCACGTTGAGCATGCGGGCAAGCGTCTGAGCAAGGTAGGTCTTGCCGCACCCCGTGGGGCCGATGAGCAGGATGTTGGACTTGGCGATGTCGATCGCGTCCTCGCCCCGCTTCGTCAGGGCCTCCCCGGCCTGGATGCGCTTGTAGTGGTTGTAGACCGCCACCGCGAGCGACCGCTTGGCGAGGTCCTGCCCGACGACGTAGGTCGAGAGGAACTCGAAGATCTCGCGCGGCTTGGGCAACTCGTCGAGGCTGAGCTCCGAGGTCTCGGCGAGCTCCTCCTCGATGATCTCGTTGCACAGGTCGATGCACTCGTCGCAGATGTAGACGCCCGGACCGGCAATGAGCTTCTTGACCTGCTTCTGGCTCTTGCCACAGAACGAGCACTTGAGCAGATCACTGCCCTCGCTACCTCGTGCCACGTTGTGTCCCTCCCGCTCTCGACCTCCAACCCCACCGACGCTACCTGCCCCTGAGCGCGATTGCCTTCTATTAGACGCGAGCCACGCCCGCCAAGGGTCGTTGTCCGCTCAGGGCAGACACCGGCCCCGCCTCCGGCCACCATCCCCCAGACAGCCGTATGCCGCGCGCCCCGGGAAGGAGGCACACGGCATACCGGCACTGGTCGGTGCGTGGAACGGGTTACTTCTGGAAGGAGGCCTTCCGCGACTCGAGGACTTCATCGATGAGGCCGTATTCCTTGGCCTCGGCCGACGAGAGGATCTTGTCTCGCTCGATGTCACGCGCGATCTGCTCGGCGGAGCGACCGGTGTGGCTGGCCAAGGTCTCCTCGAGCCAGGTGCGCATCCGCAGGACCTCGTTGGCCTGGATCTCGATGTCGGACGCCTGACCGTAGTCACCACCGGCGAGCGCAGGCTGGTGGATGAGGATGCGCGCGTTGGGCAGGGCGAACCGCTTGCCCGGAGCGCCGGCGCCGAGCAACACCGCCGCCGCGGAGGCGGCCTGACCGACGACGAACGTCTGCACGTCGGGCCGGATGTATTGCATCGTGTCGTAGATGGCCGTCATCGCGGTGAACGAGCCGCCCGGGGAGTTGATGTACATGAGGATGTCGCGCTCGGGGTCCTGGGATTCCAGGACGATGAGCTGGGCGATGATGTCGTCGGCCGAGGCGTCGTCGACCTGGACCCCGAGGAAGATGATGCGGTCCTCGAACATCTTCGTGTAGGGGTCGAGGCGCTTCATGCCGTAGGAGGTGCGCTCCTCGAACTGCGGCAGGATGTAGCGGCTCTGCGGGGCGGCATACGGTGCATGGGGGTGTGCCGCGCCACGTGCGGACGAAGGCAGCGACAGTCGCCCGGACTGGTCAAAGCTCATGGTCGTCTTCTCTCGTCTTTCTCGCGCGTCAGTCGCTCGTGATCGGGTTGGCGGCAGCGGGCCCTGCGCCTCGTGGCGCGCTCGACGACATGGTCGACGAAGCCGTACTCCTTGGCCTCGGTGGCGGTGAACCACCGGTCACGATCGGAGTCGCGCTCGATCTGCTCGAGCGGCTGGCCGGTGTGCTCGGCGATGAGTTCGGCCATCTGCTTTTTGATGTGGAGCATCTGCTCGGCCTGGATCTTGATGTCCGATGCGGTGCCACCGATGCCGCCGGAAGGCTGGTGCATCATGACGCGCGCGTGCGGGGTGGCATACCGCTTGCCGGGAGTGCCAGCTGAGAGCAGGAACTGCCCCATCGACGCGGCCATCCCCATGGCGACGGTGGCGACATCGTTGGGCACCCACTGCATCGTGTCGAAGATCGCCATGCCGGCGGTCACGGACCCGCCTGGGGAGTTGATGTAGAGCCAGATGTCCTTTTCGGAATCCTCGGCCGCAAGCAGGAGCATCTGCGCGCAGATCGCGTTGGCATTCTCGTCGCGCACCTCGGAGCCGAGGAAGATGATGCGCTCCTTGAGGAGGCGGTTGTAGATGTGATCGTCCAACCCGCCGGGCATCGGCGCTCCGGCCATGACGACCTCGTGTCCGTGGCTCACCACTGGTCTCCCATTGTGTCGAGGGCAACTGCTGCGGGGTGGCCCGGCGAGCGGGGCCCCGTTCATCTGACCCTAACGCGCCCCTCGGCAGGGAGAATCCCGAACTCCGCCCGTGTTCGCCGTCAGCGCACAGCAGAATCGCTCTCGCGGACCGCAGGCACGGCGAGCAAGGCGAGGGCAACCATGCCCCCCACGACGGTGAGTGACCGCAAGACCCCGATGTGGTCACCGAGGAACCCGAGGATGGGCGGGCCGCCGAGGAAGGCGAGATAGCCGATCGTCGACACGACACTGACCCGCGCGGCCGCCATTCGCGGGTCGTCGGCCGCGGCCGACATCCCGACAGGGAAGCCGAGGCTGGCGCCCAGACCCCAGAGAGCCGCACCGGCAAACGCGAGGGCCGGACCACCGAAGATGACCATGGCGGCACCGACGACAGCCATCACAAAGGTCCCGCGCACCATCACGACCCGGCCGTGTCGGTCGATCAGCGACGTGCCGAGGATGCGACCGATCGTCATGAAGGTGAGAAAGGTCGCGAAGCCCAAGACTCCGGCCCACGGCGGCAGGTGGTAGCCCTCGACAAAGGCGACCGAGAGCCAGTCATTGGCCGTCCCCTCGGTGAAGGCCGCAACAAGGGTGACGCAGCCGATGAGGATGGTCCGCGGCTCGCGCCACGCGGCCGCGATCCCGGAGCCCTGGCGAGCAGCCGGCTCAACGATTCCCTCGACAGCATCTGCTGGATGTGTCCCCAGCGTCCTGTGGCACGTCGTGGGCCTGGCGCGGCAAGAACTTCGGGAGTGCCCAGGTCGCCACGGCGACGACGAGCACGATGATGCCGATCAGGTGCGGCAGGATCCGCGCACCGATGGCTGCCATCGCCGCACCGATGAGGGCACTGATCACGGTGCCGCCGCTGAACGCCGCATGGAAGCGCGGCATGATCGCCCGGCCGAGGTGTCGCTCGACGACCGCACCCTCGATGTTCATGGCGACATCCCAGGAGCCGACCCCGAGGCCGACCCCCCACAGTCCCGCCGTGACGATCCAGCGGGACGCAAAGACGTCCACCCCGAGACCGATCGTGAGGATCCCGATCATCCCGATGATCACCCCGGCGCCGACCGTGCGGGCGGCGCCGATGCGATGGACAAACCACCCGGCAGCAGGCAACCCGAGCAGCGACCCGAGCGAGGCGGCCAGGAGGCTGATCCCGAGCTCCCCTGCGGACAGATCGAGGATCGCCTTGATCTCCGGGATCCGAGAGGCAAAGGCGGCGAAGGCAGCACCCGCCAAAGCGAACACGGCATACACCGCGCCCTTGGCGTGCTCGATCACGGCCGCCGGGAGGACACCCCCAGCGGCCGCCGAGTCGGTGCTCAGACCTCGTCCTCCGCCTCGTCGTGCGACTCGCCCTCGACCGCGGCACGCGGGTCCAGGGCCCGCAGGTCGACGGCGTCGCCGTCGCTGTCGGTCACCGTCGCCTTGTCGAGCACCGCCGCGAGGGCCTTGCGGCGGGCGACCTCAGCAACCATCGCCGGGATCTGCCCCTGCTGGTCGAGCATCTGGGCGAAGGTGTTGGGGTCCATGCCGTACTGCTGGGCCGTGAGCACGAGGTATTCGATGAGCTCGGGCTGCTCGACGCGGATCTCTTCCTTCTCGACGATCGCGTCAAGCAGGAACTGGGCCTTGAGCGCCTTGCGGGTGTCGGCGTCGACCTCGGCGCGGTGCTCGTCGTCCTCAAGCCGACCCTCGCCCTCAAGGTGATGGTTGACCTCGTGCTCGACAATCGAATCCGGCACGGGGACCTCGACGGCGGCCAGCAGCGACTCCATGATGGCGTCGCGGGCCTGCATGCCCTGGCTGAACCGCTTGCCCTTCTCGGCTTCCTTCGCGAGGTCGGCGCGCAGCTCGTCCATCGTGTCGAACTCCGAAGCCAACTGGGCGAAGTCGTCGCCGAGCTCGGGCAACTCACGCTCCTTGACCGCCTGGACGGTCACGGTGCAGGTCGCGTCGCGCCCTTCGTGCTCGCCGCCAGCCAGGGGGGCTGAGAAGGTCTTCGTCTCCCCGGCGCTCATGCCGACGAGGGCGTCGTCCATCCCTTCGAGCATGTTGCCGGAGCCCACCTCGTAGGACACACCCGTGACCGTGTCGATCTCGTCACCGTCGATCTGCGCCGACAGGTCGACCGACACGAAGTCACCGGTGGAGACCTCTCGCTCGACAGTCTTGAGGGTGCCGAAACGCTCGCGCAGGCTCTCGATGCGCTCCTCGATGTCGGCCTCGTCGACGGTGATCGTGTCGACCGTGGCCGTGAGCGTGGAGTAGTCCGGCAGCGTGATCTCGGGACGACGGTCGACCTCCGCAGTGAACGTGAAGGGCTCACCCTCCTCGACCGGGATGGCCGTCACATCGACCTCGGGCTGGCCGAGCGGGCGGATGCCGTGCTCGTCGAGCGCATCGCCATAGAACTTGGGCAGGGCCTCGTTGATGGCCTCCTGCAGGACCGCGCCCTTACCGACGCGCTGGTCGATGATCCGGCTCGGCACCTTGCCGCGGCGGAAGCCGGGGACCTGGACCTGGCTCGAAATCGTCGCGTATGCCGTGTCGATGCTCGGCTTGAGCTCCTCGTAGGGAACCTCGACGGTCAGCTTGACTCGAGTCGGGCTGAGGGTCTCGAGGGCACTCTTCACGGCAGCTACTCCAGATCGATGGGTGGTGCGGGGGTTTGCGTCAGGGACGGTGATCGACCCGCGCGGAGGACCGGCCTCTGCACAGGCAACCGGAACACTCTAGTTGGTCGGGGTAGCCGGATTCGAACCGACGGCCTTCCGCTCCCAAAGCGGACGCGCTACCAAACTGCGCCATACCCCGTCCCGGAGCCACACGGCATACCGGTCACTGCCCGAGCCGACACGCAAGCCGGTGAGGCGATTCCGAGCGGGCGACGAGAATCGAACTCGCGTAGCCAGTTTGGAAGACTGGGGCTCTACCATTGAGCTACGCCCGCGGGTGAGTCGACCGCAGGACCGTGGCCCCTCTCGGGAAGCCCGTGATGTCGTCTCGGTGGGCAAGCCTAGACCAGGTCTCGGCGTGTCAGTCGCACCTCGGTGATCGCCCGCCCGGCCGCGATGCCTTTTGCCTCGAAACCCTCGACCGGCCGCCACGTCGGCCGCTGCGCATTCGACGCGTGCCACAGCGGGTGCGCCGCGGCGACGGACCGGACGTGCGCGGCATACGCCTCCTGGTCGGTCGCGACGAGGACATGACCGCCTGGCGCCAGCCGGGGGGCGAGCAGGTCAAGGGTGGCCGACGACACGAACCGGCGCCCGTGGTGCTTGCTCTTGAGCCATGGGTCGGGAAAGAACAGGTGCACCGCGTCGAGCGCCCCTGGCGCGACGCGGCCCGCGAGGAACTCCACGGCATCGCCGAGCTCGGCGCCGAGGTTGGTCACTCCAGCGTCGGCGGCTGCGGCAAGCATCCGGGCGACCCCCGGCGGGTGGACATCGAGGGCGACGAGGAAGTGCGAGGGGTATGCCGCGCAGTAGGCCACCGCTGCTGCGCCATGGCCGCACCCGACCTCGAGGACGAGGGCGTCGACCCCCTCTGGGCGGCCCTCCAGACGGGCCGGCACGGCATACCGAGGAAGAAGCGTGTCGAGGCGGGTCGTCGTGAGCGCAGAGCGACGACCTCGCCGAGCATGAAACGTGCGGATCGGCCCGTGCTCCATCGGGCCAGCGTACGAGTCGTTCGCCGCTGACCCGAGCCCCTAGAGTTTCGGGTCGAGCCGGGAGTGCCAGATTCCCGGCCACGGGAGGGAAGGATCCGTCATGGGACTTTTTGACGAACTCAAGGACAAGGCCGAGGAGCTCAAGGACAAGGCCGTCGAGTTGGTCCAGGGCAACAGCGACAAGGTCGACGGCGCGGTCGACAAGGCCGGCGACGTCGTCGACGAGAAGACCGGCGGCCAGTACGCCGAGCACGTCGACACCGCTCAGGCCAAGGTCAAGGAAGTCGCCGACAACCTCGACCAGGCCAACTGACCAGTCAGCCATGACGCACGACGGGCGGTGAGTGACTCACCGCCCGTCGTGCGTCGTCTGAGGCGACGGCTGGCTACCGCTGGCTACCGCGCGGACATGTCCGGCACGGTGCCGTCGGCTTCGAACGCCGTGATCATCGCAATCCGTCGGGCGTGCCGCTCGTCACCCGAGAAGTCGGTGGCGAGGAAGACGTCGGCGATCTGTGTTGCCAGCTCAAGATCGGTAAACCGGCCCCCGATCGACACGATCTGCGCGTCATTGTGAAGCCGGGCGAGCGCGGCGAGTTCGGGACTGCTCGCGTATGCCGCCCGCACTCCCGGGACCTTGTTGGCGGCGATGAGTTCGCCGTTGCCCGAACCGCCGAGGACGATCCCCCGGGAGCCAGCGTCCGCGGCCACCGCGAGCGCTGCCCGGAGGACGAACACCGGGTAGTCGTCCAATCCGTCGTAGTCCCGGGGGCCATGGTCGATGACCTCGTGACCCGCCTCCGTGAGATGACCCACGAGGGCGCGTTGGACTTCGTAGGCGGCGTGATCGCCACCGATATGGACACGCATCGACAGCCTTCCAGGTCAGGGCCGCTTCTTGTCATTCTTGTCAGTCGAAAATCGGCTCCACCGTACGCGTGCGCTTGAGTTCGAAGAAACCGGGCGTCCCGGCGACGAGGACGCAGCCGTCCCAGAGGCGGCCGGCCGCCTCGCCCTTGGGGGCTGGGCTCACGACCGGTCCGAAGAAGGCGACATCACCGATCGCGATGATCGGCGTGCCGACGTCCGTGCCGACCAGGCCAATCCCCTCCCCGTGGCTGGCCCGCAGCGCCTCGTCCCAGTCGGTGCTCGTCGCCGCGGAGGCGAGCTCGGCGGGCAGACCGCATGCGGCCAGTGCCTCGGCGATGACCTGCCCACCGTCCTGGTTGCCCTGCACATGGATCCTGGTGCCCAGCGCGGTGTAGAGATCGGCGACGACATGGTGGCCCACGGTCTGCGCGGCGGCGGTGACCACCCGCACCGGACCCCAGGCGCGGTCCATGAGCGCGCGGTAGTCCTTCGGCAGGTCTCGGCCTTCGTTGAGGACCGACAGGCTCATGACGCGGAACTCCACGTCAACGGGGCGCACCTGCTCGACGGCGAGCAACCACCGCGAGGTCATCCAGGCCCAGGGGCATACCGGGTCGAACCACATGCGCACGGACGCGCGCTCGGCCGTCTTGGTCGTGTCAGTCATGCCTCATTGTGGCAGGGCAGCACGAGGGGGTGAGCGGGCGATCGGCCACGTGAGTGGGGCACCCGTGGCAGGATGCCTCCGGAGAGTCCGACCCCAGACCGCGCGCTCGGGCGACCGGCATACCCGCCGTCACCGGCCCCGCGCACCCCAAGGAGCGTCCCGTGCCAGGCACCAACCTCACGCGCGCCGAAGCAGCCGAGCGCGCTGCCCTCGTGCACGTCGAGTCCTACGACATCCACCTCGACCTCACGACAGGCCCGACGACCTTCCGGTCGACGACGACGGTCCGATTCAGCGCCACCGAGGCCGGACGCTCGACGTGGCTCGATTTCGTCGGCGACTCGGTGGAGTCGATCACTCTCAACGGCAAGCTGGTGGATCCGGCAATCGCGTTCTCCGACAGCCGGATCACTCTTGCGGACCTGGCGTCCGACAACATCGTTGTCATCGACGCGACGGCGCGTTACACGACCAGCGGCGAGGGGATGCACCGGTCGGTCGACCCCGTCGACGGGGAGGTCTATCTCTACAGCCAGTTCGAAGTCCCCGACGCTCGGCGGGTGTTCACGGTCTTCGAGCAGCCCGACCTCAAGGCGACCTTCGCGTTCACCGTCCGCGTCCCCGAGCACTGGACGGTCATCTCCAATCAGCCTGCGCCGGAGCCGGTTGCGCTCGGCGACGGCACCTCGACCTGGGCCTTCGGGGCGACCCCCCGCATCTCGTCCTACATCACCGCGGTCGTGGCCGGCCCGTATGCGGTGGTGTGGGACTCCTTCCGCGGGCGCGACGCCGAGATCCCGATGGGCATCTTCGCCCGCAAGTCGTTGGCCCACCACGTCGACCACGAGCACCTTTTCGACGTGACCAAGAAGGGCATCGCCTTCCTTGAGGCGGAGTTCGACATGCCCTTCCCCTTCGAGAAGTACGACCAAATCTTCGTGCCGGAATACAACGCGGGCGCAATGGAAAACGCCGGCTGCGTGACGATCACCGACGTCTACGTCTTCCGCGGCCAAGCTCCGGAGCCGCTGATCGAGCGCCGTGCCCTGACGATCCTCCACGAACTCGCCCACATGTGGTTTGGCGACCTGGTGACGATGCAGTGGTGGGACGACCTGTGGCTCAACGAGTCCTTCGCCGAGTGGGCCTCGACGCAAGCCCAGGTCGATGTCACGCACTGGACCGACGCGTGGACGACCTTCCACACCCACGAAAAGACGTGGGCCTACCAGCAGGACCTTCAGCCGGACACCCACCCGGTGTATGCCGACATGCGTGACCTGCACGACGTTGCGGTCAACTTCGACGGGATCACCTACGCCAAGGGCGGATCGGTCCTCAAGCAACTCGTCGCCTACGTCGGCCGCGATGCCTTCCGCACCGGGCTGCGGGCGTATTTCCGCAAGCATGCGTGGGGCAACACGACGATGCGGGATCTCTTCGTGGAGTTCGAGACGGCCTCGGGTCGGGACCTCACCGAGTGGGCCGACACATGGCTGCGGACCGCTGGGATGAGCACCCTCGCCGTGGAGATCGACACCGATGACGAGGGCGTCGTGACCTCGGCCGCGATGACCCAGACACCCGATCCGCGATTCCCCACGCTGCGGCCCCACCGCGTTGGAGTCGGGAGCTACGACCTCGTCGACGGTGCACTCACGAACGTCGGTTACCACGAGATCGACGTCGACGGCGCGCGCACCAACTTGCCGTTCCTCGTGGGGCACCGGCGCCCCATGGTCGTCCTCCCCAATGACCGTGACCTCACCTACGCCAAGATCCGCCTCGACGACGCGTCCTTCGCTGCGGCGCTCGCGCATGCCGATCTCTTCGACGACTCACTCGCTCGGAGCTTGGTCACCGGGTCGTTCTGGGAGTTGCTGCGCGAGGGCGAACTCGCGCCGAGCACCTTCCTGGACTATGTCCTGCGGGTGCTCCGGGTGGAGTCTCATCCCACCGCCCAACGGACCCTCCTGCTCACGACCAAGCAGATTCCGTCGATGCTGCTCTCCACCGTGGATTGGTTCACCCCGCTGGAGCAGCGTGCCGCGGCCCGCGCCAAGGCCGTCAACGGCGTCCGCGCCTGCCTCGACGCCGCAGCCCCCGGCAGCGACGCCCAACTGCAGCTGGCCACGGCATACGCGCTGCTCGCGACCGACTTCGGCGACACGGCCCGGGTCAGGGCCGCGCTCGATGGTGCGGACACGTTCCCTGGGCTGACCATCGACCAGGATCTGCGTTGGTCATTGCTGTTTGGCCTCGCTGCAGCCGGCGCGGCGACCCCCGAGGAGATCGAGGAGGAGCGCCAGCGCGACCCGTCCGTCGCTGGCCGCGAACGGGCGCTCATGTGCCTGGCCGCCCGCCCGGAGTTGGCCGCCAAGGAAGCTGCCTGGGCCCTGGCGATCGAGCAAGATACGCAGACCAACTCCGCGCTCGAGCATCTCGGGAAGGGGTTCCGTCGGGCCAATGACGCCGCGAGCCTGCTCACCCCATTCGTCGAGCGCTATCACGACATGCTCGAGCGGGTCAGTGCGGAGCGTTCCTTCGCCCTCGCCGAGCGGTGCGTCAAGTTCTTCTACCCACTCGATCTCGCGAGCGTCGCTTTGCGTGACCGCACCCGCCGATGGTTGGCCGAGCACCCAGATGCCAATGCGGGCCTTCGTCGTCTCGTCATCGAGCAGCTGTCATTCGTCGAGACCGCCGTCCGTGCGCAGGAGCGCGAGACTCGCGGCGTGGCTGCGCTGGCATCGACCGGCCAGGAAGCCGACTGACCCATGGATTGGAACGAGGCCTTCGACCAGTTCGTCGGACCTCCCCTGACTATCGTCGGCATCCTCGTCGGCGCGGTCGTGGTCCGGTGGCTGCTCCATCGCACGATCAACCGAGTGGTGGCCTCGGCGAGCCAGCGCCACGCCGAACGCACGGTGCTCCTGCCCGGACGTGCCGGCTCACTCCTCGCCTCGGCCAGCGGCATCGCGCATGAACGGTATGTCCAGCGGACCCAAACCCTCGGATCAGTCCTGCGCAGTGTCGTGACGATTGCGGTGTCGAGCATTGCTGTGCTCACGATCATGGCGGTCCTCCAGATCCCCCTCGGGCCGTTGCTCGCGTCCGCCGGAGTGGGTGGGGTGGCCCTCGGGTTCGGTGCACAGAGTCTCGTGAAGGACTTCCTGTCGGGGATCTTCATGATTGTCGAGGACCAGTACGGCGTCGGTGACGTCATCGACACCGGCGAGGTCGTCGGCACGGTCGAGGACGTCACCTTGCGGGTGACGCGGGTCCGCGATGGATCGGGCGTCGTGTGGTATCTCCGCAACGGCGAGATCGTCCGGATCGGCAACCAGTCACAGGGCTGGTCGACGGCCGTCGTCGACGTGCCCATCGCTCTGAGTGAGGACACCGCCACGGCGGCCGACGTGATCCGCCAGTCGGTCGCCGACCTGCCCGAGACCGACGATCGGGTCATCGAGGCGCCGACGGTCGCGACCGAGTCGATGACCACCGGCGTGATCACCCTGCGGGTCTCGGCGCGCTGCGTGCCGACCGCCAACCTTGACATCCAGCGAGTGATCCGCGACCGCGTCAAGGCTGCCTGCGACGCTCAGCGGTGTCCAGATCACGGCCCCGACCGTCGCCCCCTGGCCGGACGGGAGACGATAGCGGCGTGAGCTTCTACGACGACATCGGCGGCGCCCCCGTCTTCGCGACACTGGTCCGCGAGTTCTATCGCGGCGTCGCGGACGATCCGCCCCTGCGCGGAGCTCTACCCGGAGGAAGACCTTGGGCCTGCCGAGGACCGTCTGCGGATGTTCCTCGAGCAGTATTTCGGTGGGCCCCACACCTATTCGGACCAACGGGGCCACCCTCGCCTGCGGATGCGCCACCTGCCGTATGCCGTGACGCCGCTGCAACGCGACCGCTGGTTGCGGCACATGCTCAGCGCCGTGGCCACCCTGGAGTTGTCCCGCGAGCACGAGGCGACCCTCGTCGACTATCTCGTGCGGGCGGCATACATGCTCGTCAATGCTGACGACCGGACGGAGGACCCCGCGTGAGCGACTGGTGGCGCCATGACGTGATCTACCAGATCTACCCGCGGTCGTTCGCCGACTCCGACGGCGACGGCATCGGCGATCTGCCGGGCGTCACCGCACGCCTGGAGCATGTGGCCACCCTCGGGGTCGATGCGATCTGGCTGTCCCCGTTCTACCCGTCGCCGCAGCACGACGCGGGCTACGACGTGGCCGACTACCGCGACGTCGACCCGCTCTTCGGCACCCTCGCCGACGCCGACGCTCTCCTTGAGCGCGCCGCCGAGCTCGGGCTGCGGGTCATCGTCGACCTCGTCCCCAACCACTCATCGAGCGCGCACGTGTGGTTCCAGGCGGCCCTCGCCGCCGGGCCAGGCTCCCCCGAACGCGGGCGCTACATCTTCCGCGAGGGGCGGGGCGCCGGTGGCGACGAGCCGCCCAACAACTGGCAGTCCGTCTTCGGTGGGCCCGCCTGGACCCGTGTCGTCGAGGCCGATGGTCGCCCGGGCCAGTGGTACCTCCACCTGTTCGACTCCAGTCAGCCCGACTGGGACTGGACCAACCCACAGGTGCGGGCGGAGTTTGAGTCCGTGCTGCGCTTCTGGCTGGACCGCGGCGTCGCCGGATTCCGCGTCGACGTGGCGCATGGGCTCATCAAGGCCGAGGGCCTGCCTGACCACCCCGGGGTGCAGCACGTCCTCGGCGGGATCGTCGACGGGCCCGAGCGCGGCGAGTTGCTCCCGACAAACATCTCTCCCTACTGGGATCAGGACGGCGTCCACGAGATCTACGCCGAGTGGCGCGCGATCGTCGACTCCTACGGCGATCCCGCCCGGATCCTGTGCGCCGAGGCGTGGGTGTGGCCACCCGAGCGGATGGCGCGCTATCTGCGCGAGGACGAGATGCATCAGGCGTTCGCCTTCGACTTCCTCGAATCCGCCTGGGACGCATCGACATTGAGATCAGCCATCGATCACGACCTGGCGGCGATGGCGCCTGTGGGCGCCTCGTGCACGTGGGTGCTTTCCAATCACGACGTGGTCCGGCACGCAACCCGCTTGGGCCTGCGCCAAGACCAGCCCCGGCCGCACGGCGTCGGTCCCGATGACCCGCAGCCGGACATCGCCCTCGGGCTACGGCGGGCACGCGCGGCCACCATGCTCATGCTCGCCCTGCCCGGCGCGGCATACCTCTATCAGGGCGAGGAACTCGGCCTCCCTGATCACACGACCCTGCCAACAGAGGTGCGCCAGGACCCTGCGTTCATCCGCACTGGCGGCGCCGAAATCGGTCGGGACGGCTGTCGCGTGCCGATCCCGTGGGAGCCGGATGCCCCGGCATACGGCTTCTCTCCGACGGGTGCGAGCTGGCTTCCGCAACCACAGATGTGGCAGGAGTATGCCGCGTCCGCCCAGGCGGGGGTCCCGGACTCCACGCTCGAGCTGTATCGCGCGGCATTGCGAGTGCGGCGGCAGGAGCGGCTCGGCGAGGGGTCCCTCGCGTGGGTGGACCTCGGCCCGGACGTCGTGGCCTTCCGCAATGGTCAGGTGCTCATCGTCATTAACCTCGGCCCGGCGCCGCTCTCGGTGGATCTCCCCCTCAAGGTGGTCCTCCGGTCCGATCGAGGGACTGCCCTCGGCGGGGACGACGCTCTCGTCCTGCCGACCGACACGGCGATCTGGGCGATCGTGCAGAGGTCCGGCGAGGCGGACGAGCCAGCCACCGACTGAAGGGCCGCGGCCAGGGCTCGGCTGTTCGCTGATCTCCGCCGGTCTTTCGTGGCCGTCCACGTGCCCAGGCACCGGGTCGTCAAGCTGTGGATAACCCCCGACTGGCTTCCGCAGCTCGGCTTAGCGTCAGGGCATGCACCTGAGATCCGACCCTGCGATCCTCGAGGAGACGGCGTCCTCCCTGACGGCCGACGCGCAGTGCCTCCACGCCCTGGTCTCGGTCGCGCGGGGCGCCAGCATCGGCCCCACCGACCCCTCCAGCCTTGCCGGCGAGGTTGACCGGCTCCTGGCTGACACCTGCTCTTGCCTCACCCTGCTCGCCACCACGGCCGAGGTGCTTGCCGGCGGCATGAGCACGGCCGCTCGGGCCTACACCGGCGCAGACGAGCGTGCACGTCTTGACCTACGCTCCCTCCACTCCGGCGCGGGGATGCCATGACATCTGCCCACACCGCTCTCCCCCTGCCGTCGGGCCAGCCGGGGCCGCTGCACCGCCTCGTGGCCAGCCTGCGAGTCGCCGCCGACCGCCTCACGCAGACGCAGCTCGCGCAGGGTGGGCAGGCCCGAGACCTCGCGCCGTCATGGGACGGCCCGGCCTGGCTTGCCGCAGAGGCGGAGTTGCGTGGCGCCCACGGTGGGTCCCATGCGCTGGCCAACGCGTTAGCGACCGTCGTCCTCGTGCTGCGGGAGTATGCCGTCCAGCTCGACGCGACGATCGGTGAGATCACGCACCTGCAGCGGGCGTGGAATCAGGCCGAAGCAAGGCATCGCCGCCTGGCGAGTCTCGCTGCTGGCCACGCGGGCACCCCCCTCTCGGGGCCAACGCTCGCCGAGCTTGACCTGGACCTCTCCCAGGAGCGAGCCCGACTCCGGGGACGGCATACGCGACTCATGTCGTCGCTCATCGAGGCGGGCACGAGGGCAGTCGCCGCCATTCGGGTATGCCGGGCAGCCCCTCTGTCTGACCGGCAGCTGGGTGCCACGCTCGGGGCCGATTGGTATGGCACGTTGGCAGCGGCCCTGCCGATGTCGGTGCATTCGACGCGGTCCGCTGCCGCTCGTGCGGCGGTGTCCGACGCCTTCGCGGGCACTCCGCCGCTGCATGAGTGGAGCGCCGACGATGTGGACGGCCTCGTGCGGCTCGACACCTCCGACCCTTCCGTCGCGGGTGCGCTCGTCGATTTGTTGGGGATCGACGGACTCACCCTCCTGGCAACCCGTCTGGCCAAGAGCAACCCGCACGACCCTGCCGCGTCCTCGCGTGCTGATCTTGCCCTCGCACGTCTCGGGACCGCTCTGCGTGTCGCTCTCGATGCGGGCGCATGGGCAGACGATCCGCAGTGGGTGGCGCGGGTCCAGCAGACGACGGCTCGCTGGCGCGCCGCCGTGACGGAGCCTCGCGCCACGGAAGACCTGCCCGGAGGGTTCCCCGTGCTCACCGTCCAAGCCCACGCGCTCCTGCTGCACGCCAGTCGTGACAGTGCCACCGGCCCCCTCTCCGCCGCCGTGCTCTCCACCCTCGCGACCGCGGCAGCAGCCGCAGAAGCCGACGGCGCGATCTGGGCCACCGTGCCGGGCAGCGACCCGATGGCCCTCGTCGTCAGCGAACTTCGCCGTGATGCGGGCGCGGCCTGGCGCGTGCTCCTGCGTGACGTTGCCCCCGGAGTGTCGCTCCTCGGCTACCTCGTCGAGCGGCGCGGACGGTTCCTCGACGACCAAAGGGCTGCGCAGACGGTCGCCGTGGATCTCGATCACCTCATGGCCACGATCGCCACCCGCTCCGACCGGCCCTCCGTCCACCTTGCGGCGGAGTTCCTCGCCTCACTCGCGACCGCCTCGGTGGCGACCGAGGACGCCTCCGAGGCGGCGCTGCAGATGTCCCGATATCTCACGAACTTCAGGGCATCTTTGGCAGCGGTCTTGCTCGCCCATCCGGAGCTCCTCTCCGCCGTGCATGCACCCCGCCCCGTTGACTCCGAGACGATCGCGATGCTCAAGGGGTGGAGCCCCGGTCCTTCGAGGCAGGAGGGTCGGGATTCAGCGGGCTCGATCGCTCTCGATCCGTCGCCTGCCGCGTTCGTGTCGAGAGTCCATCTCGTCGACGACGGCGCGGAGCTATCCCTCCGGGTGGACGACATCTCCTCACTCACGGCACTGCTCGGGCTGCTTGGGGTGTCCGTCGATGACCAGCTCACCCTCGACGGTCGCGGTGTCTCCGCGGCACCGGTCCTGGCTCGTGCCACGGCGCCGCACGTGGACTCATTGCTCGCCTCCTTGAGAAGCCGCGACGTCCATGCCACGAGCGAGGCAGCCGCCAGGATCGGCGCCCTGCATGGCTTCGGGATCACCGCTGCAGCGATGGTGCAGACCAATCGCGCAGCCACCATCGACGCCCAGATCGAGACCCAACGCTCGATCGCCGAGGGCGTCATGGGCCAGATTCGGCTGCCTGCTCGGGTGACGAGCGGGCCCGTCGGGATCATTGCCGGGCTCGTCCTCGACCGGGTGATGTCGGCAGACCCAGCGACCTTCATCCCGTCGCTGCGAGTGCACGCGAGCCACGACGCCAGCGTCGAGCAAGTCGCCTACGCCTCTGCGACGCGGCTCGAGCTGCGGATGCTGGCGTGGGACTCCGTGTCCGAGAGCCGGTGCTGGAGTGACTCCGCGAGCCCGCAGGCGTGGATCCGGAGTCATCCCGGTCCCGACTTCACCGACACCACCGGACGACCGCTCCCGCTCGCGACGATGAGCCCGGAACAGGTGGGGCGGATGGTTCTGTGGGCCAGAAGCGTGCCGGAGTACGAACGCGTGGACGCTGCCGTCGTCGAGGGCTTCAGCGCAGGGCGGGAGCTGGCCATGACGTCCGCCAAGCCGGCCGTCCTCCTGGAGCAGCTGGCTGATCTCGGGAAGAGCCAGCCCTGAATCCCCAGCCCTGAGTGCAAGCCTTCAGTCTCAGGCAGGTGATGAGAGCAGGGTGCGCACGAGGTCGATCTCGGTGATGTCGTACCACAACAGATCTGCGTCGGCTGCGACGGATTCGCCCACGTGGAGGGACACGACTGACCGGAGGGTCACTGGACGGGCCAGCGACACCGCGGCGGCCGGTCGCGTGCCACCCGAGGAGAAGTCGGTGACCTCCTGAGCCGGGATGTCGGCGGCTGCCACGACCGCCCTCGCGCGTCTCCCGCCTTCGGGACCAGCTATGACCCCCATGACAGCGGCTCGCTGCGCGGCGGCGACGAAGGCGGCATACTCGCGTTCCTCGTCGTCGGCCTCGGGAAGGCCCGCGACCAGGCGTGCGGTGACCGCGAAGGCATGCTCCGGCGGTGCCGGGAGCGTGCCCAAGCTCGCCAGCTCACCCACGGACATGGCCGTGAGGGGGATATAGACCCGCACGGCGCCGCTCATCCGCCGTAGTCCGCGCCGTCGCTGAGTTCGGCGAGGGAGTCGACGATGCTCTGGCCGAGCACGTCGACGTCCGGCATGGCGTCGCGGTCGGCGTTGAGGCCGTAGTAGACGCCGCCGTCGTAGGACGTGATGCCGACCGCGAGGGCTTGCCCCTTGGCGAGGGGGATGACCGGGTAGGTCGAGAGCATGCGGGCATCACCGGCATACAAGGGATTCTGCGGGCCCGGAACGTTGGTGACGATGACGTTGAAGAGGCGCTTGGACATCGCGCTGCCGAGGCGAGCCCCCATCGAGTGGAGGGTGGGCGGTGCGAACCCGGCAAACCGCGCCAAGCGATCCGCGCCGATCGCCCGACCGCCTTCAATCTGCTGACGCATGAGGAAGGCGATCTGGTGCAGTCTCATCGACGCGGCTGGCTCGCCGACCGGGAGGTCGACGAGGCACGCCGACACCTCGTTGAGACCATCGTCGCCCTCCGTCTCGACGCTCACCGGGACGAGCGCTCGCACGACCGTGGCGCTGTGGACGGGGGCGCCGCGCGTCAGCAGCCAACTTCGGAAGGCACCGGAGAGGCAGGCCAGGACGATGTCGTTGACGGAGACATCGTCGGCGTGGACACCGCGAGCGAGCCTGGACCGGACCGCGCGGTAGTCGGCGAGGTCTGTGCCGACCATGACAAACCGCCGTGCCGATCCGACGGGAGCGTTGAGGGGTGAGTTTGGGGCCGGTGCGGCCGCGCCGCGGGCCACGGTGGAGACGAGCGACCCCACCCCCGAGAGCATCTTGCCCCCGAGTTCGCGCACCTCGGTCAGCCCACCGCGGACCGCCTCGATCATGCGTCCTGGCGCACGGACGGACTCGACGAGGGCTTCGGTCACGAGCTGGAGGTCTCCAGGCGCACGCTGGGGTCGCCAGAAGATCGGGGCCACTCTTGTCCCAGCCGGGGGCGTCGTTGACGAGCACCTGGCCGATGTCGAGCGCGTTGATGCCATCGACGAGAGCGTGGTGAGTCTTCGTGACGATGGCGAAGCGCCCGTGCTCGAGTCCTTCGACGATGTAGATCTCCCAGAGGGGCCGATCCCGGTCGAGCGGTCTGGGCTGGATCCTCGCGACGAAGTCTTCGAGCTGGGCGTCATTGCCCGGCCGCGGCAGGGCTGAGCGTCGCACGTGGTAGGCGAGGTCGAAGGTGTCGTCATCGACCCAGATGGGGTTGGCCAAATGGCCGGGCACCCACTTGACCCGCTGTCGATACCTCGGCAAGTGGGCTATGCGCTGGCCTACGAGGGCGAGGACTCGGTCATGGTCGATCCGAGCGCCGGGTGGATCGAAGACCATGACTGCCCCGACGTGCATGACCGTCGACACGTCTTCCATATAGAGGAAGGAGGTGTCCAGCGAAGACAGGCGATCGGCCACGGGCTCATCCTCTCAGAAACCCGCGGTCCGGCCGCCAGCCCGGCGCCTACCGACCTCGCCGGGTGGACCCACGCCGACGACGCGATCTCCCGGTGGATGGCCCGTCGGCGCTCATCCCCACTTCGTGAGCGCCGTGACCGAGCGTCCGGGCAGCCAACGCAGTCATGGCGGCTCGCGCTCTCGACGCAGGTGCGCACTCGCGCAGCGTGCGACCTTCGAGCATCGCGAGGTCGAATGCCACCTGGTCGTCGGGGATAAATGCCGGGTCCGGGACACCGGCGAAACGGGCGAGCGCATCACCAATATGGCGTTCCGGAGGGGAGCCAACTGGACCCGGGCGGAGCCGGTTGACGACGACGATCGGCCGGGGCGCGCGGACCGACCCCAGGTCCTGCAGCGCCCGCACGAGCCGCTGCAGAGCGACCGGGTCGCACGCTCCCACGACAAGGAGCTCGTCCGCGGCACCCAGGGCCGCGAGCGTGGCTTGGTTGCGCCGGGGCGCCTGGGTGTCGTAGCTGAGTTCTTCGTCGTCCTCGACCGAAAACCCGCAATCGATGACGACATCGTCGGCCAGCCACCGAGCGACCTCGATCACTCGCTCCAGTGCCGCCCCACGGATCTCGGGCCAGCGCGAGGCGACCGGGATGCCGGTGAGCACTCGAAACGTGCCGGTCACGACCAGCGCTAGCCGAGACAGCGCCACGAGATCGAGTGCTCCCTGATCTGCGGCCCGAGCTGCCGCCGCAACCCCCGGTGCCTCATCGAGGATCGACAGCGTTTGGGCGACCGACCCGCCATACGTGTCGGCGTCGATCAGGACCACCTCGCGGCCCATGCCAGCCAACTCGGCGGCGAGGTTGACCGCGATGCTCGTGCGACCTGGAGCACCTGTCGGGCCCCAGACCGCGAGGACGCGACCGCGAGTATGCCGCGGAGTCGCGTCGCCCGTCGGGCCGTCCGTGACCCGCTCCCCGGTCCCGTGGCTCCCGTCTCCCATCGGCCCCGTGCCTCCGGAGAGTGCTGGCGCGCGATTCTGGCGCGGCACGGCATACTCCTGGACGACGGCGGCGAGTGTTGGTCCGTCGCTGTCGGCCGACAGGACCGTCGCGACCCCCAGTTGCCACAGCCGGCGCTCCCCGGCCTCATCGCCCGGCTCGACGACCCCGATGACTTGGACACCGTGGTCGTGCAGTCGGGCGACCTCGGAAAGCGTCAGTCCGCGCAGATCGGCCCCGACGAATGCCACGTCCCCCACCCCGGACGCTGCGGTTGCGACGAGATCGGCGAGGTCGGCGCAACGACGGGCAATCGACATCCCTGGCACCGACTCAAGCCGGCTGACCAGGTGGCCGTCCCATCGAGCACCGAGGGCGGTGAGGACGGCGGTCATGATCCCGTCGCCCGAAGCGAACCCGGGACGGGCACGAGCGTGATCCGCGCTTGATCGTCCTGCGCGGTGATGAGTTTCTGGACGTCTCCGGACGCGACGAGAAGTTGGACCGAGGCCGTCGCGGCGGTGGCTCCGAAGCCCCCTTGCGGGGGTGGGACTCGCGACACCGTGACGGCACGGAGCAGCACGGCGGCTTCGAGGTATTTCTCCTGGGTCGTCGCGCCGTCGCGCCGGCTCACCCATACGTCGACGACGGACCCAGCGACGAGAGCACCGGCTGAGGTGGCGTCCACGCGCACGGAGACCGGTTGCACTGCCACGTCCTGCAGTGAGCCCACCGCTGAGGTCGGCACGAGCTCGCCGGCCCTCACCTCACGCAGCGCGAGCAGATCAGGGGGCAGAGCGGACGCCGCGGAGAGATAGCCGGCGAGTCCGTCGCCGAGGAGGACGTCGACGCGACGGACGGTCTCGGGCCTGATCCGGTCTCCCGGCTTCAGACCCGCGCTCGCCACAAACATCGGCACCCGGTCGTCGGCACTGGCGATGACCTTGGCGCCGAGCGCGGTCGCGCTCAACACGAGGAGGAGCCCCACGAGGACTCTGCTGTCGCGCCACGACGGTCGTTGCATCCTGGTGGCCACGGGTCGGGCGACCGCGGCTGCACCCCCTGGTGTAGTCACGGTTGCCATCATGGCGGCGTCCTGGTCGCCGTGCCACACGGAATGGTGCTCGCTGTGGACAACACGCGCACCTCGCTCGCGCCCGGCTGTGGATGGATCGTCCTCGCGTCGAGGGGGTGTGGGAAACTCGCCCTATGCCCCCGCGTTTCCTCCCGCTCGCCGATGTCGCCGAGGTCCTCAACATCTCGGCTGCGCAGGCGTATGCCTTGGTCCGCTCCGGAGATCTCCCCGCCATCAAGATCGGCGGACGGGGCCAATGGCGGGTGGAGTCCGAACAGCTCGAGTCCTACATCGCGCGAATGTACGCTCAGACAAGGGAATTCGTGTCGTCAAACCCCCTCGGGGGTAAGCTCGAGGACCTCGAGACCGACTAGACGGCGCGGGCGACACAGGTCGCCCGACACGGCAGCTGTCGGCACGGCCCGCACGCTGACTAGGTCCGGATCACGGCGCCGATCGCCCCGAAAGGCACTGTCCGCACATCAAGGACATGTTCTGGGCGCCTGGGCACGTCTGCGGCGTGGACGGCCAGGTCCAGTGCGTCGGCGCCTACCCCGTCGATCGTCCCGGTATGCCGCCCACCGTCGCGGGTGACCACCGTCACCGACGAACGGTCTCGACTGAGCCCCCGCAGCGCGGCACCGATCGCGAAACTCCGCGCCACCGCTGATGGTGGAGCAATCCGACCACCCAAGCCGCTCACCCAGGTCATCGCTGTGAAGGGCACGAGGTGCTCGCGGTCGGCAGACGCGCGCATGAGCAGCCAATCAGCACCCACGTCGGCGACGTGCCCCTGAACGACGCCGAGGCCGGCGGCCTGGACGGAGATCCCTGCCCGCCCGGTGGCGGCGAGCAGCCGTTCGTGGAGTCCGACGAGGGCGCGCTCACGGCGGGTCCGGTCGGCGATCTCCCCGCCAAGTTCTGCCTCACCCTCGGCTGAGAGTTGGGCCTCGATGTCTGCGAAGAGCCGGTCCCACCGCATGTCTTCCCCCTGTGTGTATCCGGCCACGCCTGACCGAATCCATCGTAGCCACCGCCACCCCCTCCCTTGACAATCTCATCTAAACCGCGTCAAACTCATCTAACAGAAGCAAACACATGCATGAAGGGTCACCGATGAAGGTCAACGTCCACGCCACTCGTCGACCGACGATCACGAGAAGCTGCACCGGAGCCGCCCTCGGCGCGACGCTGGCGGCAAGCCTGACCTGGGCGCTGGGGACAATGACCGTGGATGGCTGGCACGGCCTCATCGGGCCGGCTGCACCAGCGGCGGAAGACATCCTCGCGGTGACTGCTGCTGCCCTCGCTACCCTCATCGCGGCGTGGCTCGGCGTCAGCACCACGGTTTCGTTCCTCGCCGCCCTCCCCGGAGCGGTCGGGGAAGTCGCGCACCGCGTCTCCGAACGCATCGCTCCGCCGACGATCCGGCGCCTTGTCGGTGTCGTCCTCGGCGGCGCCCTGGTCGCGAGTGCACCCGGCCTTGCGGTCGCCAGCCCCGGGGACAGCGGCGGGATGGGGGTCCTGGCGGCGCGGCATACTCTCGCCACCCGCGCCCTGCCCGACCTCGATCCGCGGTTCCTCGCGGTCGACTCCCCCGGACCGCTCGACCCTCACTTCGTTCCCGTCGGAAAGCCGGCGTCGACGAGCGTCTTCTCAGGCTCCTACGTTGTCCGGCGCGGCGACTCCCTCTGGCATATCGCCGCTCGCGAACTGCCGACTGGCGCCACCGTCGCTCAAATCGCCGCCCGGTGGCAGCAGTGGTATGCCGCCAACCGCGCGACGATCGGCCCCGACCCCGACCGGCTCGAGGTTGGCCAGCAACTCCAGGCACCGGCGGAGGTGGCACGATGACGACAGCTCCCGCCCCGCTGCGCCTCGTGCGCCTGCTCGACCGGCGCCCCCCGGTCATCTCACCGGACGATCTCGTCACCGATGCTCGTCCGAGCCCCTACATCCAGGACAGCCTTGCGCTCGACTTCCGCCGCCGGACGCCCGAGGACGAGGACGGCCCCCGCCCCACGCCCCGCCGAGACCTGCCCGACCCCGAGCCCATCGTGCGACAGCTCGCCCAGGCATACGTCGAGGTCATGGCTGGGTTGCGACCGCCCCAGCAGGTCAGCCGATGGACCTCACCTGAGGTGTATGCCGCGCTGTGTCGTCGGTCTGTCATCGCAGCTCGGCGCCCCAAGGCGAGCCATCGCCCGGCCCAGGTGCGCCGGGTCCGGATCCAGGAGCCCGCCGACGGGGTCGTCGAAGCCGCGGCGGTTGTCGTCCATCACGACCGCGTGCGCGCGATGGCCCTGCGCGTCGAAGGCATCGAGCGTCGATGGGTGGTGACGGTGCTGCAGGTCGGGTGACCGACTATCGCCCGCGACGCCGCGCCTTCTTCGAGGAACGCCGCTGCTGCGCCCGGTTTGCCGGGTTGCCTGACGGGCCAGAGCGCGGCCCTGTGCCCGGACGAGCATCGACATCCCGCTCTTCCACCCCACCGGAATCGCTCGGCGCGGAGTAGTGCAGGCGCGATGCCGTCGGACCGTCGAGCCCCTTGGCCTGGATGACGGGTCGGCGGAAACTCGCCCCCGGGCCGTCCTCCCCGGCGTCGCCGAGGACGTCATCGTCCTCATGTGAGTCAGCCGGCACCGCGTCCTGAGGGGTCGACCCGGCCATGCCGGCGAGCAGTTGGCCGACCGGCACCGGTGTCACAGCCGGAGCAGGCGTGGGGTCGGTCACCTGGACCTCGACGTTGAACAGGTAGGCGACGGACTCTTCCTTGATCGAGTCCATCATCGCCTCGAACAGGTGGAAGCCCTCGCGTTGGTATTCGACGAGCGGGTCGCGCTGAGCCATCGCCCTCAGGCCGATGCCTTCTTGGAGATAGTCCATCTCGTAGAGGTGCTCGCGCCACTTGCGGTCGAGGACGGCCATGACGACCCGTCGCTCGAACTCGCGCATCGCGTCGGGCCCGAGTTGCTCTTCGCGCTGGTCGTAGGCGTGATGGGCGTCGCTCGTGAGTTCCTCGCGCAGCATCTCCGCGGAGATCCCTTGACGACTTCCCGCGCGCGCGGCGACGTCGTCGATCGTGATCGAGACCGGGTAGAGGACCTTGAGGGCAGTCCACAACTGGTCGAGATCCCAGTCCTCGGCATACCCCTCGGCCGTGGCATTGGCGACGTAGGCCGCGATGACGTCGTTGACGAAGATCCGGACCTGCTCTTCCATGTCCGCGCCCTCGAGCACCTTGCGCCGCTCGGCGTAGATGACCTGGCGCTGACGGTTGAGGACGTCGTCGTACTTGAGGACGTTCTTGCGGATCTCGTAATGCTGTGCCTCGACCTGGCTCTGCGCGCTGGCGATCGAACGGGTCACCATCTTGGACTCGATCGGGACGTCGTCTTCCATCCGGGCGGTCTGCATGAAGCGGTCGACCATCGCCGCGTTGAACAACCGCATCAGGTCGTCCTCGAGCGAGAGATAGAACCGTGACTCACCCGGGTCGCCCTGGCGGCCGGATCGTCCGCGGAGCTGGTTGTCGATGCGCCGCGACTCGTGGCGCTCCGTGCCGAGGACGTAGAGGCCCCCGAGGTCCTTGACCTCGTCGTGTTCCTTCGCCACCGCCTTCTCGGCCTGCGCGAGCGCCTCGTCCCACGCGGCCTCGTATTCCTCCGGAGTCTCCTCCGGGTCGAGCCCCTGACGCTTGAGTTCCTGGACGGCGCGGAACTCGGAGTTGCCACCGAGCATGATGTCGGTGCCACGGCCGGCCATGTTGGTGGCCACCGTGACCGCGCCGAGGCGCCCGGCCTCCGCGACGATCGATGCCTCTCGGGCGTGCTGCTTGGCGTTGAGCACCTCGTGCTTGATCCCCCGCTTGCGCAGGAGGGTGGACAGATGCTCGGACTTCTCGACCGACACCGTTCCGACGAGGATCGGCTGACCGGCAGCGTGACGCTCAGCGATGTCATCGACGACCGCGGTGAACTTGGCTGCGCCCGTGCGATAGACGAGGTCGGCCTGGTCGATGCGGATCATCGGTTTATTGGTCGGGATCGTCGTGACCTCGAGCTTGTAGATCGAGTTGAGCTCGGCCGCCTCGGTCTGGGCGGTGCCGGTCATGCCGGCGAGCTTCGAATACATCCGGAAGTAGTTCTGGAGGGTGATCGTCGCCAGCGTCTGGTTCTCGTTCTGGATCTCGACGCCCTCTTTGGCCTCGATCGCCTGGTGCATGCCCTCGTTGTAGCGGCGGCCGGCGAGCATGCGGCCCGTGTGCTCGTCGACGATGAGGATTTCGCCGTTCATGACGACGTAGTCCTTGTCGCGCTTGAACAGTTCCTTGGCCTTGATGGCGTTGTTGAGGAACCCGATGAGCGGCGTGTTGACCGACTCGTAGAGGTTGTCAATGCCGAGCAGGTCCTCGACCTTGGCGATCCCCGCCTCGAGCACACCGACGGTGCGCTTCTTCTCATCGACCTCGTAGTCGCCGTCGCCGGACTCGAACTCTCCGCGGTCGAGCCGCTGGACGATCTTGGCGAACTCGGTATACCACTTCGTCGCCTGGTCCGCCGGACCGGAGATGATCAGCGGCGTGCGGGCCTCGTCGATGAGGATCGAGTCGACCTCGTCGACGATGGCGTAGTGGTGACCGCGCTGCACCAGTTCCGCCGTCGACCAGGCCATGTTGTCGCGGAGGTAGTCGAAGCCGAACTCGTTGTTCGTGCCGTAGGTGATGTCCTTGCCGTATTCCACCCGACGCTGGTCTGGGGTCATCGAGGCGAGGATGCAACCGGTCTCCAAGCCGAGGGCCCGGTGGATGCGACCCATGAGTTCGGCCTGGTATTCGGCGAGGTAGTCGTTGACGGTGATGACGTGGACGCCCTTGCCGGTGAGGGCGTTGAGGTAGGACGGGAGAGTCGCGACGAGCGTCTTGCCCTCGCCGGTGCGCATCTCGGCGACGCTGCCGTTGTGCAGCGCGGCGCCACCCATGATCTGGACGTCGAAGTGCCGCTTGCCGAGGGTGCGCTTGGACGCTTCGCGCACGGCAGCGAAGGCTTCGGGCAACAGCGCGTCGAGGGATTCGCCCTTGGCCAGCCGGTCGCGGAAGATCCCGGTCTCGGCGCGCAGCTCGGCGTCGGTGAGCTTCTCGAAGTCCTCCTCGAGGACGTTGACCTGCCGCGCAATCGCTTCGAGCCGCTTGACCGTCCGGCCTTCACCGGCACGCAGCAGCTTCTCGAACACCTTGACCACGGACAGCTCCTTGTGGGACGACGACTCCCCCGGCTGAAAGGGGACCAGACACCGAGCACCGCGCGCAGCACGGACACCACCGGCCAGGGTAGTCGAGTTGGGCACGCTCACCCGACCGAACGCCGTGGGCGGGCGCGAGAGTTCCGGTATGCCGGTGGCTCTGCGAGGCTGGTTGGCGTGAGCGAACGAGCGGACCGGGTGCCGACCCTGACCGACGGGGTCGTGACGCTGCGCCCCCTCGGTGACTCGGACCTGACGGCGATCGTCGAGCAGTGCCGCGACCCCGAGTCGACCCGCTGGCTCCCCCTCCCCCGGCCCTACGGACTGCCGGAGGCGCGGGCCTACCTCGATTCGGTCGCGCTTGAGTGGGCGGACCCGGACGGGAAGCGGAGTTGGGCGATCGCGGACGACAGCGGCGCATTCTGTGGCACGGTGAGCTTGCGGGATCGGTCGGCCCACCGCGGCGAGGTCGGCTTCGGGCTCCACCCGCGCGCTCGCGGCAAGGGCCTCATGAGCGCCGCCGTGCGGCTCGTGGTCGCCCACGCCCGATCGGCGGGTGCAGAGACGATCCGCTGGCGTGCCCGTCGTGGCAATGCAGCGTCCCTCAGGGTGGCCTGGGCGTGCGGTTTCGGACGTCCGACCGTCGTCACCGCTGGCGCGCTGGACCACACGGGTATGCCGTGCGACGAGTGGCACTCTGCTCTCGGGCCTCACGGTGCCCTCCGCCCGCAATGGGTCTGGCGCACTCCCCCGACGCTGCGGGCAGCCGTTCTTCTGCGGCCCTGGCGGATCGACGACGCCCCAACCGAACCCCCTGATTTCCTTGCTCGAGAGTTCAATCCCGGGGTGGTGCCGGGGCCCGAGGACTTCGCCGACTGGCTGATTGACCGACAGGAGCGCATGATCGCCGGCACCGCCATCTCTTGGTGCATCGCCGACCCCGAGACGGATCGGCCCCTGGGCCATATTCAGCTCGCGGGCCTGGACCCCTCTGGCGTGGACCACCGCGGTCGCCTCGGGTTATGGCTCCACCCGCACGCACGAGGTGCCGGGCGAGCACTGGGCGCACTCTCGATCGTCGTCGATCATGCGATGACGCCGCTGGACGAGGGAGGCCTGGGCCTCACGCGGGTCGAGGCCAGAGTGATTGACGGCAACCTCGCCTCGCAACGGAGCCTGTATGCCGTGGGCCTGCGTCGGGAGGCGATCCTGACCCAGGCGTCAGTCACCGGCGGTGGACACGTCCGCGACGAACACCTCCTCGCGCTGACCAGAGCCGCCTGGGCGGACGGGGCACAGCGGCAGAGGGCGGCGACGACCCTGGCGGGCGGGCTGATCCCCGTCATGACGACCGAACGACTGAGGCTGCGGCCATGGCGCCGTGACGACGGCCCGCGCGCATCCGACGCACCTGACGAGCGGGCTCGACGCGCCGTCCCCGCCCGAGCGCTCCCGCCCCATGAGGACTTCGAGCGGTGGCTCGTGGGGAGATGGCAGCGCGACCTCGACGGTGAAAACGCCGAGTGGTGTCTGGCGGAGCGGCATACGGACCGGGCCTTGGGGTATGTCTGCGTCTTCGGCTTCGGACCGGAGGCCGAGCGCTTCGACGGCGAGCTCGGCTACCTGCTGTATCCGTCGGCGCGGGGGCACGGCTTCGTCGGCGAAGCGCTCCCCACGGTCATCGCGCACGCGTTCCGTGCGAGTGCTGATGGGGGTCTCGGGTTGACCCGGCTGCACGCGACGACAACCGCCGACAACGAGCCGTCGCACGCGATCCTCCGGCGGGCGGGCTTCACTGAGACCGGGGTTGCCCACGCCGCTGCCCGCCGTGTGGACGGACAGCTCACCGACCTGCGGCATTTCGAACTGCTCGCATCTCGCGCCGGATCGTGAGGCAGGCGGCTGCCGCCAGGACGCACAGCCCACCGGCCGTGAGCCAGGCCGCCTCGTAGTCGCCATACGTCTGACGGATCCACCCGGCATAGGTCGCGGCGATCCCCGCTCCGACCATGTGCGAGGCGAAGACCCAACCGAAGACGACGCTGGAGCGTTCGAGGCCGAAATGGGTGCGGCACAACGCCATCGTCGGCGGGACCGTGGCCACCCAGTCCAGGCCGTAGAAGATGACGAAGAGCAGGAGGTTGGGCTGGAGGTCTGGACCGAGGACGCTCGGCACGACGAGGAGCGAGAGGCCGCGGAGGAAGTAGTAGGCCGCGAGGAGCAGCCTCGGGTCGACGCGGTCCGTGAGCCACCCGGAGGCGATCGTGCCGATGATGTCAAGGACCCCGATGAAGGCCAGCAGGTTGGCGGCGGTCGTGTGAGGCATCCCGTGGTCGTGGGCGGCCGGGATGAAATGGGTGCCCACGAGCCCGTTGGTCGACCACCCGCAGACGAAGAAGGTGCCGGCGAGCACCCAGAAGGCCCGGGTCCGGGCGGCCTCGACGAGGACGGCGACGGCGCCACGCGCCACGTCGCTCGCGGAGCGGCTCGGTCCGGACGACGACGCGAGAGCGGCCAGTCCGTCCGCCCCAGTTGCGCCGTAGGGCGCCAGTCCGACATCGGCGGGCCAGTCGCGGATGACGACGAGGACGACCGGCACGAGCAGGAGGGCGGCGACGGCGGTGAGGATCGCGGCATACCGCCATCCCGGTCCGGTGGCGAGCGCGGCGATCGCCGGCAGGAAGATCAGCTGCCCCGTCGAGGAGGCCGCCGAGAACACGCCGGTGACAAGGCCGCGACGGGTGGCGAACCACCGGTTCGCGACGACCGAGCCGAGCACGAGAGCCATGGAGCCGGTGCCGATGCCGACGCACAGGCCCCACAGCAGCCAGAGTTGCCAGGCCTCGGTCATGACGAGGGTGAGGCCCGCCCCGGCGCTGATGAGCACGAGCGCGACAGTCATGACCCGCCGCAGGCCGAACCTCTCCATGAGTGCGGCGGCGAAGGGAGCGGTCAGGCCGTAGAGGACGAGGTTGGCGGTGACGGCTCCGGAGGTCGTCGCTCGACTCCAGCCGAACTCGGCTTCGAGTGGCTCGAGGAGAGCACCGGTTGAGGAGCGAAATCCCGCGGCAGCCACGAGGGCGCTGACGACGGCGAAAGCCACCCACCATGCGCGGTGGATGCCGGCGCGGGGCGCGGGAAGGGTGCCGGGTGCGGCCATTGCGGCAGGGTAATGGACGCGGGTGGTCGGGCTCACCGAGTGTCGGGCCCTGGGATGACCTCGGCGAGTCCGAGCCACTCCGCCATCGCCAAGAGCTCGCCATCGAGTGCGGCGCGGGCAGCGTCCGGGGAGTGCTCCTCCCACGTGACTTGTCGGACGAGGAGTCTGCCTGAGGCTCGGTCAGCCTTGAGATCGACGCGGGAGACGATGGTGTCTCCGAAGAAGAACGGCAGGACGTAGTAGCCGTGGACTCGCTTGGCCGCAGGTGTGTAGATCTCCAACCGGAAGCGCACGCCAAAGAGCGCCTCCGTCCGTGCCCGCTGCCACACGACCGAGTCGAATGGACTCACGAGGGCCTCGACGTGCACGGACCGGGACCGCGCCGCTCCGTGATGCAGGTATGCCGTGCGCCGCCATCCGCTGACTGTGACAGGTTCGAGTTCACCGGCTGCGACGAGGGTCTCGATGGCTGGGAGCACCCGCCGAGGTGGCAGCCGGAAGTAGTCGGCGAAGCAGACGAGAGTGCCCACGCCGTGTGCGCGGGCGGCGAGGCGCGTCAGTTCGACGATCGCGGCGGCCTCGTGCGACGGGTCGGCGACGTCCCACCACCGCGACCGGGCCGCGAGGACGTCATGAGGGAGGACCGCGGCGAGCGCGGCATACCGCCGCTCGAAGGATGTCGTGCGGCCGGCCGAGGTCACTGTCCCGCTCCAGAACAGCCACTCCAGGGCACGCTTGACGGCCGACCAGTTCCACCCCCACTCGGGCTCAGCGTCGACGGCGCCGCGGTCATGGGACAGGTGCGCCTCGGCTTCACGCGCGGTGATCGGACCCGCCCGCTCGACGACTTCGAGTACGGCCTCGACGAGCCCGGGATGCTCCTCTCGCACGCGCTGGATGCCGCCCCACGCTTCGGTCTCGGCGGCGGCCATGCGATGGGCGAGCAGCGGCCACGTGGCGGGGGCCACGAGCGCGGCCTCGTGGGCCCAGTACTCGATGAGGTGCCGCGGGGCGCGATCGCGTGCTCGATCAAGCATCGACCGGTCATAGGGACCGAGTCGCGAGAAGAAGGGGAGGTAGTGGCTGCGGACGAGGACGTTGACGCTGTCGATCTGGACCACGCCGACGGTGTCGATGACCCGGCGCAGGTGCCGCATGGTCGCGCCGCCTGGCGCTGGGCGCGGACGGGTCAGGCCTTGGGCATCCAGGGCGATCCGACGCGCCTGCGCGAGCGAGACGACGCGCGTGGTCATCCTCCGGTCGGCGGCGTGATGAGCCGCTGGCTCACGGCATACATCGCGGCCTCCATGCGGGTGTGCATCTGGAGCTTTTCGAGGATGTTGCGGACGTGGTTTTTGACGGTGTTTTCGGAGATGAACAGCACGGCGCCGATCTCGCGATTGCCCATGCCTCGGGCCACCAGCCCGAGCACCTCGACCTCACGGTCGGTCAGTTTGGGCAGGGTCGGAGTGACGGCCGGTGGAGTGCGGCGCCGCATGAGCGCGAACTCGGCGAGGAGCTTCGAGGCCATCGAGGGGCTGATGAGGGAATCGCCGCCATAGACGGCACGAATCCCTGCCGCGATCTCTTCGCCGGGCACGTCCTTGAGAACGTAGCCGTTGGCGCCGGCTCGCACCGCATCGAAGAGGTCGTTCTCGTCATCGGACATCGTCAGCATGACGATGCGTGCCGAGGGGACCCGAGCCTTGATGTCGTGGCACGCTTCGATGCCGCCACGACCGGGCATCCGCACGTCCATGAGGACGATGTCAGGGATGAGGCTCTCGGCCTTGTCGAGAGCCTCACCCCCGTCGTTCGCTTCGTCGACGACTTCGATGTCTCCGTCGAGTTCCAGCACGGTGCGCAGCCCTCGGCGAAAGAGTGCATGGTCGTCGGCGATCAGGACTCGGATGGGTGGCACCTGCCCCCGCTGCGGTTCACCTAGCGTCACCCGGGCAGTTTGTCATGTCCATCGAAAAGGCAGACAGTCCGGGCCCGTTGGCGCGTCGGGGCCTCAGCCGTCGGCGCCGACCGGCTCGAGGTGGATCACTCCGTAAGACCATCCCCGACGGCGGTAGACCACGCTCGCCTTCCCGGTCTCGGCGTCGTTGAAAAGGTAGAAGTCGTGACCCACGAGCTCCATGCGCTTGACGGCTTCTCCCAACGACATCGGCTCGCTCGGGTGGACCTTTTGGCGCACCTCGATCGGCGAGTCACCCACCGCACCGAAAGGCCCCGTCGGCGCGGGCGCCTCCTCGGGGGCGTCCTCGGTCACGGGGACTGCGCGGGCAGCGGGTGCTGCGGCGGGCGGCGGCATCGTGACGCCTTCGCTCCGGCCACGAATGGCCGTGCGGCGCCGGTCTTTTGCCCGACGCAGACGTTCGATCAACTTTTCGAGCGCGATGTCGACCGCGGTGTACTTGTCATCGTTGTTCGCCTCAGCGCGGACCACGGCCTCACGGTCACGACAGGTGAACTCCACCCGCGCCGAGTTGCGGGCTCCACCATCATGGGTCGCGACGACTTCGACGCGCTCGACGTGGGGTGCCACCTGTGCGACCTTGCTCAGACGATCGTCGAGATGCTCACGGAATCGATCCGAGATCTGCAGGTGACGGCCGGTGACGACAATGTCCACGAAATCCTCCTTGACACGTGATGTGACTCTGGTGGTCGGGCCGGGCAGACCCCGCAGACCTGGCGTGTCACCTCCTGGTGTCGGAACTGTCGCCGTGGTGGTGTATCTCCCACCGTAGTCGGGTCCCCTCACTTCGGCCAGCACCCCCGCATCCAGGCGGTCCCCCCGCGTCCCGATCCCCCGATCACCCACCTCCACGGCGCTGGGTCGCCGCGACGACGGCGGCGCCGAGGACGATCGCGCCAGCCGCCGATAGCGCGCGGGTGGCTTCGACCAGAGTGGCGCCCGTGGTCATGACGTCGTCGACGACGATGACCGGCCGGTTTACGAGGGCAGGAGTATGCCGCGCCCGGACGGCATACGCGCCGTGGACGTTGTCGGCCCGCTCCTGGGAGGTCAGGCCTGACTGGTCGGCAACGCGGCGGACGATGGCCAGGGCGCGACAAACCTCAAGCTGGCCGAAGGCCCTGCGCGCCGCAGCCTCGGTCAGCGCGGCGACCGGCTGTCCGCCCCGAGCGCGGATCGACGCTCGCGATGAGGGTGCCGGGACGAGGAGCAGCGGTCGGCCGCTCCGGTCCCAGAGGTGGGCGCCCGACGACGCTGACGGGACGGCGGACACCTCAGAAGGCGTGGATCGCCGGGCACCGAGAAGGTCATGCGCCACGATCAGGGACGAGGCGAGGAGAGGCGCCAGCACGTCGCGGTTCGAGAGCACCCCGTTGTCCTTATAGGCCACGATGAGCCGCCGAAGAAGGCCCTCGTATCCCCCGCTGGCGACCACGTGCGGCAATCCCGGTGGTGCCGGTGACGGAATGACTCGGCTGGGGCGAGCCCACACCTGGCCACTCAACTCAGCCATGCACACGGGGCACCATCGGGTGCCCGGGGCGGCGCAGCCGGCGCACGTCTTGGGGATCACGAGGTCAGCGAGGTCGAGGCCCGCCGACAGCAGCCCTCGGGCGAGCGACGGCCGGCCGCCTGGCGCACGGCTGGCAGCGCGGCGAACGGACACAACCGAAGCGTCGCGGACCCGACCATGGTGTCGGGCAGAGATCAGCAAAACCTGGGGAAAGCGCGCACATCGCCCCGGCCCCTGTGGACGGGCACTCCCGGCCCCGGGATTGCAGAGGGGTGCTCACCTCACGGGGGGCACAACGACATCCGACGCGCCGGTCAGCGTGCGCCATGCCCCGCCCACGCGGACGAGGACGCCCCCAGCCGCCGTGACGATGACCACCCCGCGCGGTCCTCCGGTCGAGACGAGCCATCGCACCCCGGATGCACTCGGGGGAAGGTTGTCCTCAGGGTCGACGGTCCCCCGGCGCCGCAGCCCGATCCCCTGTCCCAGCTCGACGAGGTACGGCCGCATGGAGACGTCAGTCGACGTCGCGCCAGCGACCGCGACCGTCACCTCGTCAATCCAGGTGGCGTGCACGGCCGATCGGAGCGCCTCGGCCTCCCGCAGCGGCGCTGACAGGGATGCTGGCCGCCCCGATGCATCGCGGATGATGCCTGCGATATCCACCCTGTCCCCATCGGCTGCCCCACGACTCACGACGACCACGCGCGTCGCATCCGGGGACACCGCTAGAGCGGTGATCGAGCGAGCCGCCAACCACGGGACCGTGAGGCTCTCCGGCACCAGCGGTGACGAGGACGTGGCATCAAGGGTCCACATCCCGGCGCTCCCGTCGGGGGCTGACCCAGCCAACCAGAGTCGACCCCGAGCGTCGAACGACGGCCGGACCAGGGCTGCTGCGAACGGTGGCACGGAGACCTGGGTGCGCCCACGCCATCGACTGAGCGTGCCGGGCTCAGGACCGACACCCGCGATGCTCAGACTGTCGGCCGACCAGGCCAGGCCCGTGACGTTCAGCGGGATGTCCGGATAGGTCGACGGCGCCTCGGGTGGCTGCTCCAGTTGCGCCAGCCGGCCCACATCGACTGGCCGGAGTGCAGTGCCCACCCGCACGAGGCCCTTCACGGGGCTGTCTGTCGCGGTGACGGCATACCCGAGTTCTGCCACAGACCGCGCTGCGCCGGCGACTTCGGGCACCGCGAGCCGTCCGGATCCCTGCACTTGCACGGTGACCGCGGAGATGCCCGAAGCGGCGAGAAGCGTCTTGGTCAGTTGCGCCCAGATCGCGCGACGCTGCGACGCATCCGCGCCCGAGGCGGTCGACGAGAGGACGACGGAGGCCACGCCATTGGTGACGTCGACGGCGTCGAGGGCGAGTTTGACCCCCTCAGGGAAACCGCTCTCCACCGCTCCCTTAAGGTAATCCGGGACGGGGCTGAGCTGCGCGCGCGCCAGCGCGGTGACCAGTCGTGGGCCCACCGGAAACCACCGCACGTCCGGCACGAGGATCTTGCCCCCGACCGCGGGGTAATGCACGGGATAGGCGCCGAACACCTGACTGAAGTCGTCAGTGTTGATCCAGAGGCCAAATCCGTTGTCCGGCAGGTCGATCCGCCACTCGCCGGCGCTCTTGGACAGACCCAACGTCGCGGTCTCGATCGTGCCCGGGGCAAGCTCGCGATAGCGCCCGCCGTCGTCGATCTTGGCCACCGCCGTCACCGAAATCTGCACTCGGTCGCCGGCGAGGAACTCCACCCCGACCAGGGACGACCGGTCAAAGATCGTGACGTCGGTCGTGGGCCGCCACCGGTCCACCGCACCGCGGGAGAGGTATGCCGTGGCAACCGCGGGTGCCGCCTCGCCCGCGTCCTGGAACGCGGCACCGGCCCTGAGGAAACCACGCACGATCTGCTCGGGGGTCTCGCCCGGCGCCGGCGGCGGAACGACGATGCGGACGGCGGGTGCGACCTGCTCGTCGACTCCCCGGCCCACCATGACGGGGCTCGTCGTGGGAAGTCCAGTGCACGCCGTCGCGACGAGAGCCGCCGCCGCGACGAGCAATGACCACCGCCCCTGGCGCCAGCTCGCCGTGAATCGGTCACGGCCGGGCATCCGGCTGGGCGTGCGGAAGGGCGTCTTGCCGGGTGTCCTGCCGGGGGCCCAGCCCGCGGTCATGCGAGGTCCTCAGCCGTCATCAGGCTCGCACCACGGGCCTCATCGGCGTCGTCGCCGTCTGCGCACAGGGGAAGCGGGGAGGTGGCGATCGCGACATCTGGCGAGCGGGGCAATGTCAACCGGAAGCACGAACCTCGCCCCGGCGCACCCCACGCTTCGAGCCACCCGTCGTGGAGCCGGGCGTCCTCGAGGGCGATGGACAGGCCGAGGCCGGTGCCACCGGTCGTCCTGGCTCGCGCGGGATCGGCGCGCCAGAACCGGTCGAAGACCCGGCGCTGCCTCGCCCTCGCGCAGACCAACGCCGCTGTCCTGTGACCGTGACGGCCACGGCGTGGTCGTTGCCACCGATCGTGACCACGACAGGGTGGCCTTCGCCGTGCTCGACGGCGTTGACGACGAGGTTGCGCAGGATCCGCTCGACCCGCCGCGGGTCATAGACGGCCACGCACGGCGCGCCCGTCGTCGAGGACCGCGACCACCGTGTGCTTGGCCTCGATCAGTCGCGAGTGCTCGGCAACCACCTTGCGGACGGTATGCCGCAGATCAGTCGCTTCGACGTCGAGAGCTGCGGCGCCAGCGTCGAATCGGCTGATCTCGAGCAGGTCGGCGAGCAACGCCTCGAACCGGTCGAGTTCACCGAGGAGGAGTTCGGCAGACCGCGCGACCAGCGGTGTCGAATTCTCCCCGGGAGTCGTGGATGAGGTCGACGGCCATGCGGATCGTCGTGAGGGGGGTGCGGAGCTCGTGGGACACGTCGGAGACGAACCGGTGCTGCACCCGGGATAGAGTCTTCCAACTGGCTGATCTGGCGTTCCAAACCCACAGCCATCGCGTTGAAGGACATGGCGAGACTGGCCAGATCGTCTTCACCTCGGGATTCCATCCGCTCGGCGAGGTGCCCGGCGGCCAAGCGTTGCGCGACTTCGGCTGCCCGCCGGACCGGTGCGACGACCAGGCGGGTCACGACATAGGAGACCGCGCCGATGAGCAGCACGAGGACCAGACCCCCGTAGACGAACGTCGTGCGCACGACGTTGAGGGATTCGCGCTCCCGCTCCATCGGATACACGTAGTAGATGCCGTAGCCGCCGGCCAGCGGCAGCGACACCTGTTGTCCCACGACGATCGAGGGCACGGGGTCTGGCACACCGGTGAGCTTCAGGGTGACGATCTGGACATGTTGGTTGCCGGAGTCGCGAGTGACGGCATCTTGGAGAGACTCGGGGATCTCGGTGAAGTTCACTTCCCCCGAGACGACTGGCGGGATGAACGTCGTCGCCGAATTGCCGACCAGACGCAGCAGGACGACATACCTCGACCGCTCGGTGCCAGCCGCGTCCTGGACGATATCCCGAGCAAACAGCGACAGACTTTCTTGGTCTTGGGCCTTGTCCGTGCGGTCGAAGGCCACCTTGACCTTCTTGGTCAACTGGATTGCCTCGGCCATGGAGACCTGCCGGCGTTCCTCGACGAGGCCAGCGGCGATCTGCTGATAGAGGTAGCTTCCGACCACGGCGAGGACCGCCATGCCCAGCACCATCGTGATCGCGACGACCCGGAACTGCAGCGAACGGCGCCAGGTGTGGCGCATCCGCATCACCACCCCGCGGACCCGGTCGAGTATGCCGGATGTGAGGCTCCGTGGAGTCGGGCCAGGAAGGGACACGGTCAGGCGGGACCCGCCTTGTAGCCCACGCCCCGGACCGTGACAACGATCTGCGGATGCTCGGGGTCGTGCTCGATCTTGCTGCGGAGCCGTTGCACGTGCACGTTGACGAGGCGGGTGTCGCCCGCGTGACGATAGCCCCACACCTGCTCCAGGAGAATCTCCCGGGTAAACACCTGCCAGGGTTTACGGGCCAGGGCGACGAGGAGATCGAACTCGAGCGGCGTCAGTGACAACGGGCGCCCATCTCGTTTGACCGAGTGACCGGCCACGTCGATGTGCAGGTCCCCGATGTCGAGACGCTCGGGCTCCGGCTCGTCACCGCGGCGCAACCGCGCGCGGATGCGCGCGATGAGTTCCTGTGGCTTGAACGGCTTGACGACATAGTCGTCGGCGCCCGACTCGAGGCCGACAACGACATCGACGGTGTCGGTGCGCGCGGTGAGCATGACGATCGGCACCCCGGACTCGGCGCGGATGCGACGGCATACCTCCATGCCGTCGAGGCCAGGGAGCATGACGTCGAGGAGCACGAGGTCGGGTCGCGATTCGCGGAATGCCGCGACAGCCGCCGAACCGTCCGCGACATGAGTGACGTCGAGCCCTTCTTGACGCAAGACGATGCTCAGCATCTCGGCCAGCGCAAGGTCGTCGTCGACGACCAGGACACGACCCTTCACGTGCGGTCTCCTCCCGATCCGTGCGTGGCTCCCCCGCGCACGCCCCAAGCATCACACACGCACCACGGCCGTGGAGCGTGCCATGCGGATCGACAAGCGACGGCGCCTCCCCAGGGGGTGGAAGGCGCCGTCTGCTTGTCAGTATGACCCAGCCCGGCGGCCGACGCGAGTGCCGAGCATTCACGCAGCGGCGAGCGGGCCGTTCACTCGCCGGTGCTCACCGGTCAGTAGCGGTAGTGATCCGGCTTGAACGGTCCTGCGACGTCGACTCCGAGGTATTCCGCCTGCTCCTTGGTCAGCTCGGTGAGTTCGACCCCGAGGGCCTCGAGGTGAAGTCGGGCGACCTCTTCGTCCAACGCCTTGGGCAGCGTGTAGACCTCGAGCTCGTAGTCGTCGGTCTTCGTGAACAGCTCGATCTGGGCGATCGTCTGGTTGCTGAACGAGTTGCTCATGACGAAGCTCGGGTGACCGGTGGCGTTGCCGAGGTTCATGAGGCGGCCCTCGGACAGGACGATGATCGAATGCTCGTCACCGTCGGCGGTGGCGGGGAAGGTCCATTCGTGGACCTGCGGCTTGATCTCGGTCTTGACGATGCCCGGCACGCGCGCGAGACCCGCCATGTCGATCTCGTTGTCAAAGTGGCCGATGTTGGCCACGATCGCCTTGTTCTTCATCGCAGCCATGTGCTCGGCCGTCACAACGTCGAAGCACCCGGTCGCGGTGACGATGATGTCGGCCTTCCCGACGACGTCCTCGAGGCGGGCGACCTGGTAGCCCTCCATCGCGGCCTGGAGTGCGCAGATCGGGTCGATTTCGGTGACGATGACGCGGGCGCCCTGGCCGGCCAAGGACTCGGCGCATCCCTTGCCGACGTCGCCATACCCGCAGACAACCGCAACCTTGCCCCCGATGAGCACGTCGGTGGCGCGGTTGAGCCCGTCGATGAGCGAGTGGCGGCAGCCGTATTTGTTGTCGAACTTGCTCTTGGTCACCGAGTCGTTGACGTTGATCGCCGGGAAGAGCAGCTCGCCGGCCTCGGCGAGCTGGTAGAGCCGGTGCACTCCGGTCGTCGTCTCCTCGGTGACGCCCTTGATGCCGGCCGCGGTGCGGGTCCACTTCTGCGGGTCGGACGCCATCGTCTGGCGCACGAGGTCCTTGAAGACCGCGAACTCCTCGGAGTCTGCATCGGTCGTCGGAGGCACCTGCCCGGCGGCTTCCCACTCACGGCCCTTGTGGACGAGCATCGTGGCGTCGCCGCCGTCGTCGAGGATCATGTTGGGTCCGGTCGAGCCGTCCGCGTCAGCCGGCCACGTGAGGATCTGGTCGGTGCACCACCAGTACTCCTCGAGAGACTCGCCCTTCCACGCGAACACCGGCACTCCGGCAGGCGCGTCGGGGGTCCCGTCCGGCCCGACGACGACCGCTGCGGCGGCTTCGTCTTGGGTGGAGAAGATGTTGCACGACGCCCACCGCACCTCGGCGCCGAGCGCCACGAGGGTTTCGATGAGGACCGCGGTCTGGACGGTCATGTGGAGCGAGCCGGCGATCCGGGCGCCGGCCAGGGGCTTGATGTCGCCGTAGCGAGCGCGCAGCGCCATGAGGCCGGGCATCTCGTGCTCGGCGAGGCGCAGCTGGTGGCGGCCGGCGGTGGCGAGACCGAGGTCGGCCACCTTGTAGTCGAAGGACATGGAATCTCCCAAAGGGTCACGAAGGCGGTGGTGTGCAGACCCGGCGTCGCCCGTCAGGGCACGGTATGCCGGTTCGCTCGCGCACGGCGCGCAGATCCGGCTCCTCGCGCGGGTCGTCCACCCACGCCGGCGAGCACCCAGTCTACCGTCCGCCTCCAGGCCCCTCGGCCCTCCGCAGCCACGGCGGTGAGTGCTGACGGCAAGTGGTGACGACGACGCGGTAACAGCGACGTGGTGACGGTATGCCGGGTGTGCGCCACCCGGCATACCGTCACCGTCGTGTCACGGTCCTATCGTCCGAACCAGCCCGTCACCGCGGGGTGACGATGCTCGTCGTGCGCCATGCCGACTGGCCGATGCTCGTCACGGCTGCAATCCGGTAGTAGTACCGGACATTGCGCGGCAGCGCCGTCGGGTCGCCATAGGACAACACCGTGCCAGGGACAGTCGCGACCCTTGCAGCGCCCACGAAATCGCCTCTGGGCGAGCGCTGGATCACCCACGAGCCGACGGGGGCGCTGGACCCGACCGTCCACGACAGGCCGACCCTCGCCGAGCCTGGCGTCACCCACGTGATGGTCGGCACGAGGGTGGCCGGCCGTGTCGGCGACGTCGGCACGGTCGACGCAGCCACCGACCACGGTCCCACCGCTCCCGTCGGGCCGACGGCGCGGACCCGGACGTAATAGCGGATCCCGGCCGTGACCGGACTCAGCGACGTCGTGAGCCCGGCGACGCCCTGCCGATCGACGAGGACCGTGCGGAAGCTCGACGAGGTCGACATCTGCACCTGGTAGGTCACCGCCCACGGTTGGCCCGACCACGTGGCCACGATGGCCGGCGGACCGGACAGCGCCACCGCTGTGGTCACCCCGGTCACCGCGACAAGCGGAGTCGCGGGGGTCGCGAACGTCAGCGAGGTCCAGTCCGACTGGACCGCGCCACCGGCACCGATGGCTCGCACTCGGTATGCGTAGGTTGTCGCCGCTGCGGGGCTTGAGTCGACGACCGAAGTCCCGATGACCGGGGCGATCGACGTCGCGGTCGCGAACCCGTCGGTCGACCGTTCGACCTCGTAGCTCGTCGCTCCCGCTGGCGCTGCCCACGACAGCGTCACCGTCAACGGGTGACTCGTGGACGCTGCTGCGGTCAGGGATGCCGGAGCCTCGAGGGAGGTCGTCACCGCTGCCCCCGAACTCCACGCCGACGACCCACCCGCGTTGCTGGCCGCAACGCGGTAGTAGTACGTCGTGGCGGAGGTAGCGGCATCGACGAGGTTCGTCCCCGACGTCCACGGGACTGCCGTCACGTCGACGGTGAAGGCCGCGTCGGCGGCGCGCTGGACGGCATACCCCGTGGCTCCCGGGACCGGCAGCCACGTGACAGTGACCTCGCTTTGACCGTTGACTGACGGAGCTGCCACCGCAGCGACCCCAGCCGGCGTTGCCGGGAGGATCGTCGCCGAGGCCGGGGCCGACCACGCCGACTCCCGTGGCTCGGTGCCCGCGTAGACCGCCTTGACGGCATAGGTCACCTCGGCGCCCAATGGAGCTGCGGTGTCGGTGTATGCCGTGTCGGCGCCCGTGAAGAGCGTCGTCGCGGTCGCCCCGTCGAAGGACGTGCCCGTCGAGCGCGCGAGCGCGTAGCCCGTCGCGCCGGCGACTGGCGACCACGTGACCGCCACGGACGCAGGTGCCGTCGCCGACGCGGTGACCTGGAGACCCGTCGGGGCTCCCAAGCCGGTCAGCACCGAGGCCGTCGGCGACCACGGGGATCGACCGGTGCCGTTCGTCGCGGCGACGCGGTAGTAATACGTCGTCACGAAGGCGAGCCCGGAGTCGTGGGCAGTGGCATCGGCGATCGACGTCACCGAGACCGGGCTCGTGAAGTCGGCGTCCGGAGACCGCTCGACGACGTATCCGGTCGCCCCGATCGAGGAGAACCACGACAGGTCGGTCGATGCCTCGGTCGAGGTGACCTGGCCGGCCACAGCAGAGATCGAGGACGGCGCCGCCGGGATGGTCGTGACGGCAGCCGCCGCGGCCGACCAGCCGGACACGAGCGAACTGGCCCCGACGGTGTAGACCGCCCGAACGGCATATGTGAAGGTTGTGCCGGACGGGGCGCTGGTGTCCACGAACGGTGAGCCCGCACCCTGGCCAACGGTCGTCGAGCCGACGATCGTCCATGAGGACCCGGTCACCCGAGCGACCTCGTAGCCGGTGGCACCTTGGACCGGTTGCCATTCGACCGTCACCGTCGGTGCGGTCGCAGACGCCGTCGCCGTGACTGCGGTCGGGAGGGAGAGGCCGGTCGTGACATCGACCGTGCCGGACCACGCCGACGTGCCTGCGTCGCTCAAAGCCCGCACGCGGTAGTAGTACCTCGTGATGTTGGCCAGACCGGTGTCCGTCGCCGTCGTCGACGTGCCCGAAGGTGGGCACGACCACTGGGCTGCCGAACCCGACATCCGTGGAGCGTTCGACGACAAATCCGGACACGGCGCCCGCTGGCGGGGTCCACGAGAGGTCGACGCTGCCTGCGGTGGCGCCCGGTTGAGCGGTGACGGCCGTCGGCGGGGCGAGGATCGTCGTGACCGCAGCGGCCGGAGCCCAGTCAGACCGGACCGTCGTCGTCCCGACGAGCGTGACCGCACGGACGGCATACGCATAGGTCGCGTTGGTCGTGACTGTCGTGTCCGTCGTCGACGTTCCGGTCGCAGACACGAGGGCAGCCGTAGGCCTGGTCGAAGGTCCCACCATCGGACCGCGCGACCTCGTAGCCCGCAGCGCCCTGCACCTCAGTCCACGAGATGGTCACCGTCGGCGGCGGCGAGGCCGATGCCAGCGCCGACACGCCAGTCGGGGCACGCAGCGTCGTGATCGCCTCGGCGACAGGTGACCACTCCGACTGACCGACGGCGTTGACCGCCGCGACCCGGTAGAAGTAGGTCGTGACATTGGCCAAGCCCGTGTCGGTTGCCGTCGTCGCCACACCGGTGGTCGGGACCACGACGGGAGCGGTGAAGGCGGCGTCGGTGGATCGCTGCACGACGTATCCGGTGACGGCCGCGGTCGGCGCCGTCCAGGACACCGTCAGCTCACCTGGCGCTGCCGGTGTTGCGCTCACGGCGGTCGGCGCATCGGGCAGCATCGTCACGGTGCCGACAACGGTCCACGTGGATTCGACCTGGGTGTCGTCGACGAGGGCGATCGCGCGGACGGCATACGTGATCGTCGCGTTGGCCGGGAGCGGCCCGGTCGTGAACGGGCTCGACGGGGCATCGATGATCGTCGCGGTGGCAGCGTCGAAGGTCGAGCCGTCCGAGGCCGCCACCTGGTAGGCCGTGGCCCCCGGGACCTCAGTCCACGTCAGGGTCGCAGTCGGCGGAGGTGTGGCCGAGGCCGTCACCGACGTGCCCGCCGGGCTCCCGATCCCCGTGACGACCGACGTCACCGTCCACCAGCCCATGAGGCCGGCGGCGTTGATCGCCGCGACGCGGTAATAGACCCGAGTGGCGAAGGGTCGCGAGGGGTCAGTGACGGAGGTCGATGGGGTTGCCTCGGCAATGACCCGGACGTCAGCACCGAAATTGACGTCGGTGGAGGACTCGACCCGATAGAGCGTGGCTCCCGGGGTCGGGGCCCACGACACGGTGACGTCGACCCCTGCCGGTCCCGGCTCAGCCGCCGTGGCGACCACGCCCGTCGGCACGCCGGGCCAGGTGGACACGGAAGCCGACGCCCACTCGGACTGGACCGGGAGGGTAGGACCGGCGACCGCACGCACCCAGTAGAAGTACGTCATGTCGGCCTCGGCCGTGACGTCCGTCGTCGAGGTCGTCGCCACGGGGTCAAGGAGCGTCGCCGTCGCGGCGTCGAACGGTTGCGTCGTCGTGCGCGCGACCTCGTAACCCGTCGCGCCCGGCACCGCTGTCCACGACGCGGACACCACTGGCGGTGGGCTGCTGGCCGTCACGACAAGTCCTGACGGCGCAGGGAGACCTGTCCGGGCGGACACAGCGGCCGACCACGGAGAGTCGCCGTTGGCGCTGGAGCCACGGACGCGGTAGGCGTAGACCGTGCCGGGCGCGAGCCCGGTGTCAGCGACCGTGATGGCCGCCACGCCCGTCGCGACGGTCACCACGCCGGTGCCGAAGGTCGGATCCGTCGACCGCTCGACGGTGTATGTGTCGGCCGGGTGCGGAGCAGAGGCAGTCCACGACAGGCTGATCGACGCGGTCGTCGCCCCCGCCGGGACGGCATCGGCCGTCGCGATGAGGCCCGTCGGGGCCGACGGCGGCACGGTCGCCAAGGCCACGTTGGATGAGGTCTCACCCTTGGCGTTGAAGGCGACGACCTTATAGACCGCATCCGATGTCGTCATCGAGGGATCGGCGAAGGCCGTCTGGTTGGCCAGGACGGTGCCGACCGGATCGGTCCCGAAGGCCCCGGCCGTGCCGTCCGCGTTGAGGGGTGCCCGGTAAATCCGGAACCCGATCTCCGCCGACCAGTTGCCCCACGAGGGGCTCAGGCCCGGTGTCACCGGTGTCGGATCACTCCAGGTCAGCTGAGCGCCAGCAGGATCGGCGTGCCAGCGCAGCGTCGGGGCGCCCGGGAGCTGGTTGGGTGCGGACACCGAGACCGGCCGCATCATGTCCATTTCCTCGTGGCTGAGGATGTGGCAGTGCCAGACGTACTCCCATTGGAAGTTCGTCATGACGTTGGTGATCGGGATCGTCACCTGGTTGCCGTCAGGCCCCACCTGGTTGAACTGCGTCACCGTGTTGAGGGGCATCGACGGATCCAGCGGCCGCACGCTGTCGGGCACGCCGAACGGGATCTTCGGCAGGACCGGCCGCAGGGCGACGATCGTGTCCTCGAGCGGGCTGACGCGGACCGTGTCCTTCCACCCGAGCTCGTTTGCCTCGGGCTTGCGGATGATGTTGTCCCAACCCACCCGGTTGATGAGCTGGATGTCGTAGAGGTGGAAGTGCAGCGGGTGCGTGTCGACGCCGTTGTGCGTGATCTTCCAGATCTGGGTCCCGTCATCGAGGGTCGCGATCGGCGTCCCGTCGACCATGCCGGTGAGGATCTCGGTCGGGGGGTTGACGTAGGGATAGAGCATGAGTTGCTGTCCCCAGGCGGTCTTGTTCGGCCCTTCGAGACCGAGGTTGCCGCTCATCCGCCCGTATTCCTTGTCGTAGGACGCACCCATCTCGTCGTGGAGCGCCTTGGGCTCGAGCGGGAAGTTCCGCAGGCGGTTGCCCGACAGGGTGTCGAAGCCGAACTTCGTGTCGGTCATGCGCACGAGCCCGTCGAGCCGCTCGGTCGGGTAGGTGCCCAACGGCCCGGTGTCGAAGGTCGTGCCGTATGCCGCGTTGTAGGCCTTCTGCCCCACGACGATCGGCGGCTGCGAGGTTTCGAAGACCCCCGTCTTCTGGCCGGCAGCGTCGACCCCGTGCTTGAAGGCGTTCTGGAGGGCCGGGAGCTTGGTCGCGGCATACGAGGCGGCCGGGGTCTTGGCGGCGACCTTGATCTGCATGATCGTGCGGGTGTTGGGGCCGAAACCGGCCGGCGTCGTCGGTGCCCCACCGATCGAGGTGAGGTCGGCGTTGTCGGTGTAGTAGTCGTAGCGCGAGTCCCGGGCCGGGAAGGCGGCCGGGGCGTCGTTGTAGAGGATGAGGGTCTTGCCGGCATACGCGGAGAAGTCGACGACGGTGTCGGCCCGCTCAGCCGGGGCGATGAGCAGCGCGTGCTTGTCGACGTTGCCCGCGTTGAAGACGGTCGGGTCGTTGACCCACGTGATCGGCTGCGCCGGGATGACCGTCGGAGCAGGCAGGAAGCCACCCTCGGAGGCGACCTGGATGAAGGACGGGCCAGCGGGGCTCTTGACCGTGTCAGGCGTCGGGAAGACGACCGGGTCGGTCTTGGCGGCCTCGACTTCGGCGGCGTTGAGGGCCACCTCGGTGCCGGTCTGGTCGGCGACGTAGAGGGAGAAGTTGAAGAAGCGGTCATTGGCCGCGTTGAGCAGCCGGACGCGGTAGGCCTTCGGGTCGACGGTCACCGTCGGGTATGCCGTGCCGTTGACCATCGCGGTGTCATTGAACGCCTCCATCCCCATCGAGACGAACGGCACGCCTGGGGCCTGTTGCGGCTGGCACCAGGTGTCGTCGGGATCGCAATTGGGGTCGTAGTGGGCGTTGTCCACGGGCCCGTTCGTGACATCCGTGGTCGGCGGGTGGAACCACGGACCGTAGGCCCAGCGCCCGAACTGGTTGACGCCGGACGAGTCGCCAGGGTTCTGGGCTGGCACGTAGACGTGTGGCGCCCAGAGCGAGCCGATGCCGCCCCACCGCAGCGCGTCCCACAAGGGGTCGGTCGTCGCGAGTTGTTTGGTGTCGGGGACGAAGGTCTTGTCCTGCACGATGAGCGGCAACGTGTCGGCCGGCAACAGACCGGCGCTGACAAGAGCCTGCTCGGTCGGGTCGGTGATCGAGTAGCCGGCGGCCTCACCCGAGTAGACGTTGAGCCGGGTGATGCCCCACGCGTGGTCGTGGTAGAACATCAGCCGAGCGCTCTGCTGGTTGGTGTAGAAGAAGGTCTGCGCTCCCGGGCCGGGGTCCGGCATGTCGGGCACGTTGCTCGACCGCAGACGCCCTTGGGGTATGCCGTGTCCTCCCCGGCCGGGGTGATCCACTGGTGCGGCGTGCCGTCGCTGATCCAGGGCGTGATGCCGCCGTGCAGGTGCAGGGTGGCCCGGTTCTCGGAGAAGCAGTCGCGTGGCTTCGGGGTCTCGCCGCACATCGGTCGCTGCGGGTCGATCTCCACCATGGGCGCGGTGGGGTTGGCCGTGTTGGTCATGTTGGGGCCCATGCCAGCGCCCATCACGGTGACGTCGACGGGCAGGTGCAGGTCGCCTGCGACCCCGGTGGGCAGGAGGTTGCGGAAGAGGATCCGGACCGGCTTGTCCTTGGTCGCCGCGATGAACGGGCCGAGGTAGTGCGGCTTGTCGACGGCATACACCTGGGCCCCACCCGGAAGGGTGATGCCCGTCCCGTCGAGGTTGGTCAGCGCGACGTGCTTGCCGGGGACCGCAGCCGTGGCGAGCTGGACGTAGCCGCGCAACGTGGTGGGGGGCAGGTCGCGGTGCAGTTGCTCTTGGTATTGCACGACCGCGATCTCGTAGTAGTCCGACCCGGGATACGTCGTCGTGTCGGGCTGCCCGATCGGGATGTATTGGCCGAGGTCGTTCTTGGTCGCTTCGCCGAGGCCGGGAAGGGTGTCGACGAACTTCTGGATCCCGAGTGTCGTGTAGTTGGCCCCGGCAGCGCTCACGGTGATCTGGGTGATCGCGCCGTTCTCGCCCACCTCGGACACGGCGGCGGCGGCCCCGGTCCCCCGGCCTGCCAACGTGCCCGACCCGGTGCTCGTGATGGTGACGGCGTCGCCCACGGCATACCCGGAGCCGCCTGCCGTCACGCTGACCGACGTCACCGCCCCGGTCTGAATGTCGACCTCGACCGCCAACTGCCCCCCAGCGCCAGCAGCGCTCGTGACCGCGGCCTCGGCGTCGGGCATCCGCAGCGGGCTGTTCGCGTAGTTGGGGGTGCCGAAATAGTCCGGCTGCTGCGACGCCGGGGAGTCCGGGTCGAGCGTGTCAAAAGACTCGAGCCCGTCGAGGCTGCCCTTCTTGGCGCCTGGGACGGACTTGGCCTTGACCTTCTTGTCGAACGCCTTCGTGGCCTGGTCGAGGTTGCGCTTGGTCTCGGCGAGGTCCTTGTCGCTCTCGATCTCCTTGTCGAGCGCTGCCACCTCCATCGTCGGCGTGGCCAAGCCCTTGCCGGCAGCGCGCTGAGCTGCCTTGAGCCGGTCGGCGTTGGTGACTTTCTCCTTCTTGTTTTGCTTGGCCTTCTCGGCCAGGGCATCCGGGACGACGCTCAGGCCGGTCGCCTCTCCCGCCGGAGACACCCCCGTGAGGGGCACCGCAGCCGCGGCGGAAGCCGAACTTGCCGTGACACAACCAATGACACATACCGTCGCAATGAAGACACGCCGCAATTGGGAGAAGCGCATGACTGATAACCCCTTTGTGACAGGACGCCCTGCGCCCTCAACCCGAAACTGCGCATGTGCCCATGCGCAGGAAACCCCTGCTACGCGGTCACTGGTGGCCCCGTTGACGCCAGTTTGACCCTCTCTTAACCTCGGGGACGAAAATACGGGTTCGTACCGTTGAGGGTGGGGTGAGTTACGACGCGCCGAGCGGGCTGGAGTGAGGAGGGGTGGGGGGTCGAGGTCCCTGAGGATCGGAGGACTTCCACATCTTCTGCGTCCTAAGGACCTCGACGATGACCGAGCCTACGTTGTGCTGCCGTGGCTGCGGCGGCTACTGCGAGCGTTGCGACCTTGCTTGTCGGCTTGGACGGGCTGCGCGTGATCGGCGTCGAGCGCGACGACGAAGGACGCGGCTGACGGTGACGGTTGAGTCACCGAAGGAGCTGATGGGCTGCCCGGACGTGTGGCGTGCGTCGCGCACGGGCACGGCCGGGTGCGGGTGCGCCTGGTCGACGCGCCCGCGTTCGGGCGGCCGGTGACGGTGGTGTGGCGCAAGCGACGCTGGGTGTGCCCGGAGCCGGCCTGCCCGGTGCCGCTCGTTCACTTGAGCAGGACGAACGGGTCGCGCCGGCCCGAGGCGATGCTGACGGCCCGCGCGGCCTGCAGCTGGGCGATCGAGCAGCTGCGCCGGGAGCACGCCTCGGTGCAACGGGTTGCGCTCGCCAGCTCGGCTGCGGCATGGCGCACGGTGTGGGAGCGCGATCAAGCCGCTGCTGACAGGCCGCCGACGCCGACCCGTCCCGGTTCGAGGGGGTGACCACGCTCGGGGTGGATGAGCACATCTGGCACCACGTCTCGACCAAGCCGATCGAGCAGGGCGGGCGCGGCCCGAAGGAGCTGACCGGGATGGTCGACCTGATCCGTGCACCCCAACAGGCAGGCGAGCTGGTCGTCCAGGCCCGGCTGCTCGACCTGGTCCCCGGCCGCTCCGGTGAGACCTACAAGACCTGGCTGCACCGAGCGCGGTGAGGCGTTCCGCGCCCGGGTCGAGGTCGCCACCCTGGACCCCTTCCACGGGTACAAGAACGCCATCGATGACCAGCTCGAAGACGCCCGCTCCGTGCTCGACGCCTTCCACGTCGTCAAGCTGGCCACCGCCGTCGTCGACGACGTCCGGCGCCGGGTCCAGCAGGACATCCACGGCCACCGCGGCCGCAAGAACGACCCGCTGTACCGGATCCGGAACATCCTGCGCGCCGGGCAGGAGCGCCTCACCGACCGGCAACGAGCCCGACTCGAGCCAGCGTTCGCCGCCGACGAACGCCACGTCGAGGTCGAGGTCGCGTGGCTGTGCGCCCAGCAGGTCCGCTCCGCCTACCACCAAGACACCCACGCCGCCGGGCCGGAAGCTCGCCGAGCAGATCGTCGCCACGTTCGCCGACCTGCCCCATCCCCGAGGTCGCCCGCCTCGGCAAGACCCTGAAACACCTGGCGGACCGAGTTCCTTGGATACTTCGACACCGACGGCGCCAGCAACGGCGGCACCGAGGCCATCAACGGCCTCATCGAGCTCCACCGCCGCATCGCCCGCGGCTTCCGCAACCGCGACAACTACCGCCTCACGAATGCTCCTCATCGCCGGCGGACTAGGCCTGTGACCCACCATCAGGTACGAAGAGCCTCTTAACCCTCGGGGGACGAAAATACGGCGAATGATGCGATCGAACTACCCCCCTTGTCGGGGGACTAGTTAGTTCAATTGACCCTTGAACAAATCACGTGGCGAAACGCGGCATTTCAAATGCACACCAATGAGTCACTAACGGATAAATACGACATTTCGGTGTGACGTGAGTCACGTCCCACAGGTCCGCGGCGTCCGGATCGCGAGATCGCCCAGGTCGCCTGCGCTCGCGCGCCGGGCCCTGTCAGTGAGCCGCTGCGGAGTCCTTCGAGGGCATCACATGGAGGACCGCGACCACGAGGGCTCCGACCACGAGGCCAGCCACGGCCGACAGGGCCGTGTTGGTGAGCCAGCCCAACACTCCCCCGAGCCCACCCGTCGCCGTGGCTACGGCCTCCTCGACATGGTGGACGAACCCGTAGGGCGCGTGCAGGCCGAGCTCGTCGGCGCCCGACGAGGAGGATGTGGCCCCCGACCCAGAGCATGGCGACCGTGCCGATCAAAGCCAGCGCGCTCAGCAGCTTGGGCATGCCTGCGACGAGGCCGCGCCCGACCGTTTGGGCGAGGCGGGAGTGCTTCTTCGCCAGGTGCAGACCGATGTCGTCCATCTTGACGATGAGCCCCACGACGCCGTAGACGCCGAGCGTGATGCCGATCGCGACCGACGACGAGGATGATCGCCCGCGAGACGAGCGGCTCGGTCTCGACCTCATTGAGGGCGATGACCATGATCTCCGAGGACAGGATGAAGTCGGTGCGGATCGCCCCCGCGATCATGGCTGACTCCTGATCCGGGCCTTGGTCCGTCGCCGGCGTCTCGTGCCCGGAGGTCGTGACCGCTGACCTTCTCCCAGATCTTTTCGGCTCCCTCGTAAGCACAGGTAGGTGCCGCCGAGCATGAGCAAGGGGGTCAGCGCCCACGGCAGGAACTGGCTGAGCAGCAGCGCCGCCGGCAGGATGAACAGGAGCTTGTTGCGCAGCGACCCGACCGCGATCTTCTTGATGATCGGCAGCTCGCGGTCGGGCTGGAGACCGTGGACATACCGCGGCGTCACGGCGGTGTCGTCGATGACGACCCCCGCCGCCTTCGCGCTCGCGCGTCCCGCGGCTGCTCCGACGTCGTCGAGCGACGCGGCCGCCAACTTGGCCAGCGCCGCGATGTCATCCAGGAGCGCCACCAGGCCACCACTCATGGGGGTCAGATTACCCGGGCGATCTGGCATCACTTTGCCGAGAGTTCATCTGCCCATCGCAGGTGGGGACGTCTGGCCCTTGGCCCCCCTGTGGGCCACGGCATACGGTGAGGCGCATGTTCGAAGTCCGCATCCATGGTCGGGGCGGGCAGGGTGTTGTCACCGCCGCCGAGTTGCTATCGGTCGCCGCGTTCGCCGAGGGCCGTCACGCCCAGGCCTTCCCGAGCTTCGGCTCCGAACGCACCGGCGCCCCTGTTGTCGCCTTTTGCCGGATCGCCGATCGTGAGATCCGCGTCCGCGAACCCGTCGTCATTCCCGGATGCCCTGGTCATCCAGGACTCCACCCTCCTGCACCAGGTCGACGTCTTCTCCGGCCTCAAGGCCGACGGGCTACGTGCTCATCAACTCACCGCTCACCGTCGGACAAGCTCGGCCTCGAGGGCCTCGACGACGGCTCGCGCCGGATCATGACGATCCCGGCCACCGAGATCGCCCGCGAGCACATCGGCCGCCCCGTGACCAACCTCGTCATGCTGGGCGGCCTCGCCGCCTTCACCGGGATCGTCCACTTGCCCGCCATGCTCGAGGCGATGCGCAGTCACTTCCCCGGGATCCTCGGCGAGAAGAACGTCCGCTGCCGCGACCGCGGCATACGAGCTCGTCCTGTCCCGCCTGTCGCACAACGGGCAGCACCTCACGAAGGAGACCACCGGTGCGCACGCAGATTGAAGGTTCGATGGCGGTCGCGCGCGCGGTCGCCGCGTGTCGTCCGCACGTCATTTGCGCCTACCCGATCTCACCGCAGACCCACATCGTCGAAGGGCTCTCAGCGATCGTCAAGGCCGGCGAGCTCCCAGGCTGTGAATACGTCAACGTCGAGAGCGAGTTCGCGGCCATGTCGGTCGCGATCGGCGCGTCGGCAGCCGGTGCGCGCTCCTACACCGCGACCGCGAGCCAGGGGCTGCTGTTCATGGCAGAAGCGGTCTACAACGCCTCCGGCCTGGGCCTCCCGATCGTCATGACGGTCGCCAACCGCGCCATCGGCGCACCGATCAACATCTGGAACGACCACACCGACGCGATGAGCCAGCGCGACTCGGGCTGGATCCAGCTGTATGCCGAGACCAACCAGGAGGCGGCCGATCTTCACGTCCAGGCCTTCAAGATCGCCGAAGAGCTGTCATTGCCGGTCATGGTCTGCATGGACGGCTTCATCCTCACCCACGCGGTCGAGGAGGTCGACGTCCCCGAGGAGGCCGACGTCGCCCGATTCCTGCCGCCGTTCGAACCGCGCCAGGTCCTCGACCCTGACGAGCCGGTGTCCATCGGCGCCATGGTGGGCCCGGAAGCCTTCACCGAGGTCCGCTACCTCGCCCACGACCGCCAGATGCAGGCCCTCGACGTCATCCCCCGTGTTGCGGCGGAGTTCCAGGAGGTCTTCGGGCGGGAGTCCGGGGGCCTCGTGCGCGGCTACCGGCTCGACGACGCCGAAACCGTCGTCATCGCCCTCGGCTCGGTCCTCGGCACGATCAAGGATGTCGTCGACGAGCGACGCGAGCGCGGCGAGAAGATCGGCGTCCTCGGGATCACGTCGTTCCGGCCCTTCCCGCTCGTATGCCGTCCGCGAAGCGCTCGCCGGAGCGAAGCGCTTCGTCTGCGTCGAGAAGGCATTCTCGGTCGGCATCGGCGGCATCGTCGCCTCCCATGTCCGGATGGCGATGTCCTCTGACCCCATCACCAACTACACCGTCGTCGCGGGCCTGGGCGGGCGCGCCGATTCTCAAGAGCTCGCTCCACGACATGTTGGACGCTGCGGTGGCCGACACGCTCGAGCCGCTGACCTTCCTCGACCTCGACCACGATCTGGTCGAGCGGGAACTGGCCCGCACCCGAGCCGGCCGCAAGTCCGGGCCGGCGGCCGAAAACATGCTCCGCGACCTCGGCGCCACCCGCGCTCGCGCCAACTGAAGGAGGATGTGCCATGTCTGACTCAGGCGTCCCCACCGCGTCAGCGTCCTCGATGACGACGGCCTCGTCACTCGAGTCCCGTGACGTCGTCTCGACGAGCGCCATCACCACGCACGGACCGTCGGTCTCCCCCGATCCCGCCGGCTACCACCACGGTGTCGTCCCCGAGGCCCTCTTCGACGGCCCCGCGGCGCAGCCGGTGAAGTTCTACCAGGTCGGCTCCTTCGCCGTCGGCAACCGGCTCCTGCCGCTGGCTGACCGATCGGTGCAGTCCAACCCCAACCGCACCAACGCGCTGACTTCCGGTCACCGCGCCTGCCAGGGCTGCGGCGAGGCGCTCGGCGCTCGCTATGCCCTCGACGCTGCCATGCGCTGCCGTCGAACGACCAGCCTGGTCGCCGTCAACGCCACCGGCTGCCTCGAAGTCTTCTCGACGCCCTACCCCGAGACCTCGTGGCGGGTCGCCTGGCTTCACTCGCTCTTCGGCAACGCGCCCGCGGTCGCGTCAGGGGTGGCCGCGGCATACAAGGCCCTCGGCCGTGACGACGTCCGCGTCGTGGCTCAGGGCGGCGACGGCGGCACCGTCGACATCGGCTTCGGCTGCCTGTCGGGGATGTTCGAGCGCAACGACGACGTGCTCTACATCTGTTACGACAACGAGGCCTACATGAACACCGGCGTGCAGCGCTCCGGTGCCACCCCGCCGGCGGCCCGGACCGCGACGACCCAGGCGGTCGGCGTCGACCCGGGCAACGTCTTCGGCCAGGGCAAGGACCTCCCCCGCATCGCGATGGCGCATGAGATCCCCTACGTCGCAACGGCGTCGGTGGCCGACCTGCACGACCTCGAGGCCAAGGTGACTCGGGCGATGTCGATCCGTGGCGCGCGCTATATCCACGTCATGGTGCCCTGCCCGCTCGGCTGGGGCACGGCGTCCTGCGACACCATCCGGATCGCGCGCCTGGCGACCCAGAGCGGGCTCTTCCCGGTCTTCGAGGCCGGAGTTCGGCGAGGTCGTCGCCTCGTCACCGATCCGTCAGCAGGTCCCGGTCGAGGACTACCTCAAGCCGCAGAAGCGCTTCGCCCACCTGTTCTCACCGACCCGGCGCGACGATGTCATCGACCGGCTCCAGGCCCAGGCCGACCGCAACATCCGCCGCTACAACCTGCTGCCTCAGGCGGGTCAGCCCACCACCGTCCCCGCCACCTAAGGAGGCACGCGCGTGAAGCAGAAGCCGTTCGCCATCACCCTCGACGTCGGGTCGAGCCTCGCCAACCAGACGGGATCGTGGCGCACCGAGAAGCCGCTCTACGTCGACCTGCTGCCGCCGTGCAATCAGGCCTGCCCCGCCGGAGAGAACATCCAGCAGTGGCTGTTCTACGCCGAAGAGAAGAACTACGAGGCCGCGTGGCGCCAGATCACGAAAGACAACCCCTTCCCGGCGATCATGGGCCGGGTCTGCTACCACCCCTGTGAGAGCTCCTGCAACCGCGCCGAAGTCGACGAAGCGGTGGGCATCAACGCCGTCGAGCGATTCCTCGGAGACGAAGCCATCCGCAAGGGGTGGGCGTTCGACCCACCGAGCGCGCTGACCGGCAAGCGGGTCCTCGTCATCGGAGCCGGCCCGTCGGGGCTGTCCGCGGCATACCACCTGCGTCGCCTCGGGCACGAGGTGCACATCCGCGAGGCCGGTCCGATGGCCGGCGGGATGATGCGCTTCGGCATCCCGAAGTACCGCCTCCCCCGCGAGGTGCTCGATGCTGAAGTCCAACGGATCACCGACCTCGGGGTCACGATGGAGTTCGACCGCAAGGTCGAGGACCTCGAAGCGGCCCTCGCCGAAGGATTCGACGCGATCTTCTGTGCCGTCGGAGCCCACATCGGCAAGCGCGCCTACATCCCGGCGGGCGAGTCGGCCAAGATCCTCGATGCCGTCAGCTACCTGCGTGATGTCGAGGTCGACGAGGACAAGCCCATGCTCGGGCGCAAGGTCGTCGTCTACGGGGGCGGCAACACCGCTATCGATGCCGCTCGCACGGCCAAACGGCTCGGCGCGGAGGAGGCGATCATCGTCTACCGCCGCACCCGCGACAAGATGCCGGCCCACGATCTTCGAGGTCGAGGAGGCTCTCGAAGAGGGCATCATGCTCAAGTGGCTCTCGACCATCAAGCACGTCGACGAGGGCAAGATGCTCGTCGAGAAGATGGCCCTGGACGAGAGCGGTTTCCCGCAACCGACCGGTGAGTTCGAGGAGCTCGAAGCCGACTCGCTCGTGCTGGCACTCGGTCAGGAAGCCGACCTGTCCTTCCTCGAGGACGTCGATGGGATCACCATCACCGACGGGGTCGTCGCAGTCGACCAGAGCATGATGACTGGGCGCGCCGGTGTGTTCGCCGGCGGCGACATGGTGCCGGCCGAGCGCACGGTCACCGTCGCGGTCGGTCACGGCAAGAAGGCCGCGCGCCACATCGACGGCTACCTGCGTGGCACGGCATACGTCCCGGCCCCCAAGCACCCGGTGGCGACCTTCGACAAGCTCACGACGTGGTACTACGCCGAGGCTCCCCACCAGCACCGACCGTCACTTGAGGGGCCGCGACGCGCCTCGACCTTTGACGAGGTCGTGCAGGGTCTCGACGAGGAGACGGCGAAGTTCGAGGCGCGCCGCTGCATGTCGTGCGGCAACTGCTTCGGCTGCGACAACTGCTTCGGCGTGTGCCCGGACAACGCGGTGAAGAAGACCGGCATCGGCAAGGGGTATGCCATCGACTACGACTACTGCAAGGGCTGCGGCGTCTGCGTCGCCGAGTGCCCGTGCGGGTCGATCACGATGGTGCCCGAGGAGTAAACCTCCGCTGTCGCAACGCTGCCACGTGGTCGGACACCGACGGGTCGAGGCCCGCACCGATCGCCAGGTAGGTCGCCGTGAAATCGACGAGGGACACGAGGTCGGCGAGGCGTTCGAGGGGATGACCTGGTGACGCCTGGGCCTCGCTGACCCGCACTCCCGAGGCGCGGGCAGCGGCCACGACGGCCTCGGCCACCGCACCGGAGTCGGCCGGCTGCGGATTCGCCGCGTCTGTCGCATCGCGGACGAGGACCACGGCGAGCCGCGGGTCTGGCGCTGCGTCGAGGTAAGGGTCTCGGAAGAGGCTGTCGACGGCGTCGCCGGCCTCAGCAGCTGGCTCCTCGCCGAGCGCCAGACGTGCGCGCTGCGCACAGGCTGCGGCTCCCTCGTCGGTAAACCGCCCGTCGAGGAGTGCCACCGCGGACGCGGCCGCCGATGGCAGCTCGCCCCACGTCGCGGGGTGGCGGGCGGTGCGCGCAAGCATCGTCGTCGCCCGCCTCGCAGCGACCCCTGCGACCGGGCCGTCGGCGAGGAAGACCGGGATCCGTTCGGCGAGGTCGGCGGCCAGGATCTTGGCCGGGTTGACGAAGGACTCAGAAGAGGGCCGGTATGCCGCGGCTGCGGCGTCCAGCCGGTCGGCCACACTGTCGAGGCAGGCGTCGGAGGCATCGATGAGGCCGAGACGATGCGCCGCCACCAGCACCGGCGTCACCATGGACCACAGAGCTGTGCGACTCGCGGTGCGGTCCGGCGGGACCTCGACGTGGATGCCACGCCCACGGGCGCAGACGTCGGCCAGGGGCGAATCGGCGGCCCCGATCGTCAGAAGTGCCGCGCCACGTCGCGCAGCTTCCGCGCAGAGGGCGACCGGCCCGGCGGCGACGCCTGACTGCGACACCGAGATGACCAGGTCGAGGGCTCCGACCCAGCCCGGTAGGGGGCAGTCGGGACGGACCATGACCGGCACGGACGACGTCGGCCCCGCGATGGTCGCGAGAATGTCTCCCACGACCGAGGTGCCTCCGGTGGCGGCCACGAGGATCATCCGCGGCCGGTCGGTGCTCGACAACCGGTCGATGCCGGCGTCAGCGGCCAGTCGTACTCCCTGCCTGACCTGCGCGCCGGCGGTGGCCAGAGAACGCAGGACGTCACGCGAGTCCAGCCGGCGCCGGGCCGCCTCGTCGTCGAGGAGCCGTTCGTCGAGGGCTGCCATGTCCGGCTACTTCCCTGCCTGCCGAGCCTCATCGATGAGCAGCACCGGGATCCCCTCGTCGATGCGGTACTGCCGAGCGCACCCTGGGCCCGTGCACTGCAGCGCCGCCCCCTGCGGGCCTTCCACGTCGGTGAGCACCCCGCGGCACGCCGGGCAGCGGAGGATCTCCCGGAGCCAGACCGGAAGGCTCAACTTACGCGCGTCCGGGGCTTCGCCCTCGGGTGCGGCCGGTGCGGCCGGTGCGGCCGGCGCCACCGGGGCGATATCGGCTTCTCGGAGGAGCGCGAGCACGCAGTCGCGCACGTGCACCATGGTTGGCGCGTCGGCTGCCTCGACGTTGAGCCGCAAGAGTGGCTCGGTGTTGGAGGCCCGGACGTTGAACCACCACATCGGAGAGCCGGTATGCCGGACGGTCACCCCGTCGAGTCGGTCGACCTCGACCGGGCCGGCAGCCTCAGCCCAGGCCAATGCCCGAGCGACGGCGGCGTCACGGTCGAGCACCGTGGAGTTGATCTCGCCGGACGCGGCATACCTGCCGAAGCTCGACACGACCTGCGACAGGGGCGACGCGCTCTCGCCCAACGCGGCGAGGACGTGCATCGCCGCGAGCATCCCCGTGTCGGCGAACCAGAAGTCGCGGAAGTAGTAGTGCGCTGAGTGCTCTCCCCCGAAAACGGCTCCCGCCGAAGCCATTTCGTCCTTGATGAAGGAGTGGCCAACGCGCGTGCGCACCGGGTTGGCTCCGTGCTCGGTGATGATCTCCGGCACCGCAGCCGAGGTGATGACGTTGTGCACGATGTTGACCTCTGCTGCCGCACGCCCCGCCGCCACCTCCTTGGCGATCTCGCGGACGGCGACGAGTGCGGTCACCGCGCTCGGGCTGACCGGCTCACCCCGCTCGTCGACGACGAAGCAGCGGTCCGCGTCACCGTCGAAGGCCAGGCCGATGTCCGCCCCATGCTCGATGACTGCTCGCTGGAGGTCGACGAGGTTGGCTGGCTCAAGCGGGTTGGCCTCATGGTTGGGGAACGTGCCGTCCAACTCGAAGTAGAGCGGGATGATCTCCAGCGGCAGCGGGTCGAGCCCGGCGGCGGTGCCGAGGACCGCCGGCACGGTGTGGCCGGCCATCCCGTTGCCAGCATCGACGACGACCCGCAGCGGACGGCTGGCGGAGAGGTCGACGAGCAGCCGGAGGAAGGTCGCGTATTCGGTGAGCAGGTCCCGACTCGTGATCGGCGCGGGCTCGGCCCCGTCAGTGACGACGTCCGCGAGGCCGCGGCCGCCGTCGAGGTCGGCCTGGGCCAGATCCCGGACCTCTCGGAGCCCGGAATCCTGCCCCACGGGACGAGCCTGGGCCCGGCAGAGCTTGATCCCGTTGTATGCCGCGGGGTTGTGGCTGGCGGTGAACATCGCACCTGGGACGCCCAGTGCCCCACTCGCGAAATAGAGCTGGTCGGTGGAGGCGAGACCGATCTCGGTGACCGACACACCGTGGGCGGCCACTCCCTCGGCAAACGCCCGGGACAGGTCGGGGGAACTGGGTCGCATGTCGTGGCCGATCACGACCGAGGTCGCCCCCTCGGGGATGGCAACGACCCGGGCAAAAGCGGAGCCGAGCGCGCGGCATACCGCCGCATCGAGTTGCTCGGGGACCAAACCCCGCACGTCGTAGGCCTTGATGAAGTCGGCGAGGGTCCGTGTCGTCACGCGGTCAGCCTAATCGGAGGCCCGCCAACACCCTGCCTTGACGGGTCCCGTGGGCTGTCAGGGCGAGCGCAGAGCGCGCAGGTGACCTCGGCGGACGCCCTCGATGACTCCCGGATCGCCGGAGTGCTCAGGAGCTGCAGCGTATGCCGGTGAGGCACCGGCCCGAGGTCGGGCCGCCTCTCGCACGGCGTCAGCCAGGGCGAGCAGGTCGTCCGGGGATGGCGGTGGCGGGGTCGGGTCGATCGGCAGGCGCACGACTTCCCAGCCACGCGGGACGGTGAGTCGCTCGGCGTGGGTGGCGCACAGGTCATAGGTGTGGGGTTCGGCGAAGGTGGCGAGGGGGCCGAGGACCGCTGTTTGGTCGGCGTACACGTAGGTCAGCGTCGCAACCGAGGCACCCTGGCACCCGGTCTTGGAACACTGTCGCAGCAAGCCCACCAGGGCACTCTATGGTCCGGTTCCGTTGGCGCGGTCGTCGGCACGCCGGGCCGACCTAGAGTGGTGGCATGAGCGCCGACACTGCTGGCTCTGCGGACCCCAGCGATCACTCGGGGGGGGCCGCGTGGCGCGAGCCTGGGAGCGGCTCACCCCGCGCCGGACGCCGGCGCCGTCGCCACGACCGGGGTCCTCGCGGGCCGCTGGCATGGCCCCCGGTGCCGGCCATGCACAGTCGTGCCGACCTGTTCGACAGTCTCGTCGTCGACGCCGCAACGCGGATCGAACGCCGGTGGAAGGGCGCCTTCCCGAAGTTCGAGCTCGCGGTCGAGGATGTCCCGCCGAGCGATCCCGCGCCGTGGGAGGTGCCCGAGGTCCCCCTTGGCCGCCTCTTCGCCGCTCACGGGCGTGCACCGGCGCGCATTGTCATCTACCGACGGCCCGTCACGACGCGGGCACACGGCGACGCCGACTTGGCCGCTTTGGTCACCGAGGTCGTCACTGAGCAGGTCGCGGCACTCCTGGGCGTGCAGCCTGGCGACCTCGACCCCCGCTGGGACGAGGGCTGACCGTCGTTTTCGCTTGCGAGGAGGTCAGCGCCGAAGCTCGTGGACCGGGACCTCCGTGGCGGCGACGGCCGATGATCGCAGTCCCACGGAGGAGACGAGCGGACCCGCTGGGTCGGCCAGCTCCAGAGTGATCGCCGCTCGGACACCGGTCGCTGAGGTGCGAAGCCACACCGATCCTGCGCCGCTGACGTCGGTGGTCGTTGCGGCGTCGGCCTCGACGCGCACCGATGTCGTCTTCGTCGTGCCGTCGGGGGCGACGAGGACGACCGTCACGTCCGCCGGGCCACCGGAGGAACTCACCGCGAGGGTGCTGCGGGCCCCTGTCGGCAGGGGCGTGCCCGCGAGCGTCACGATGGGCGACGTCGAGGCCGCCCAGGCCAGATCCGACGGCGCCGCAGCATCCGGGCGGCGGTGGGTGAGCGCAGCGGCGACGATCGGATGATCGGAGGTGAGCTGCACGGCATACGTGCCGGGCGTGACTCCCTCGAGCGAGATGTCGCGCACGGCCCCCCCGGGCACCCGGGTCACCGCGTTGGTCGGAAGGGCTGTCGGCCCGGCCGGGGTGAGCAGCCGCGCTTGGACGATGGCTTCGGAGGTGCCGGGGACGAAGACGCGCAGGAGGCCCGGACCGTCGACGACGACGCCGGGGATCACCTGGTCGGTGGCAGGGGGCGCAGACGGCGCAGCATCGTCGCGTCCGCGGCCGACGGCCCCGTCAATCCACGAGTCTTCGATGACGGCGGTCACGAGTCCGCCTGAGGCGACAACGTGGACCACGGGTGACACCTCACCCCCGGCGATGGCATCGAGCAGGACGACGCTGCGACCACGAGGTGGGACGGCAAGTCGCGAGCTTCCCTGGGCGGCAATGGCTCCGCCGACTCCGAAGACCGTGACGTCGACGGTCGCCGCGTTGCCCCCCGGGTTGGCAATGACCAGGCGTTCGCGTCGGGTCGGTTCACCGCCACCCGCGACGAGCCAGGCCTCGCTCGTCGGGGCGAGGCACGGTGTCGCGACCAGGCCCCGGTCGTCGGAGTCGAGTCTGGTCCATGTCTGCAGCGCGGCGAGACCGGCGGCAAGAGATCCTGATCCGGCCACCTCACCGGCTACCGGCCCCGCAAGTGCGGTGCTGACAACCGCCCCCCGGGTCGACGTCTGGGCAAGCGGCTGCTCAGCCGATGTCGCGGACACGGACATGAGCCCGGCGCCCTCGACCACCATCACCTGATCGAGAGCTGCTGCCGGGGCGGCAGCGGCATACACCGTCGTTGTGCCACCGGCCACCGCCGGCACGCCGGCGAGGCCCTCTGTCTCAGGGCCGGGACAGTGCAACGCCGCAGAGCGCAGGGGGACGAGGTGAGGGGCGCTGCTCGACGCACCGTCCTGCGGGGCCCGCACGACGACCTGCCACGGTGCGACCGAGAGCGCCACGGAGGCCAGGGCGGCGGCGCCGATGACCGAAACTGGCCGGATCGCCGTGATCCAGGCCCGGCGAGGAGCTGTCATGAGACCCTCCGGGACCTGCGGTTGCCGAAGGGCACCGCGAGGAAGACGACGAGCACGACGATGGCGAGGTGGGCGTAGCTCCATCCGCGACGGATCGGCGGAATGTCGATGACCACCGATCCCGGCTCCTGCGGGAGGGCATACGTCGGGGTCGCGTGGCCTTGGACGCTGGTGAGCTGGCTCCCGTTAAAGGTCACGGTCGCAGCCCGTGCCCATTCGGGCGCCTCCGCGACGACGAGCAGTCGACCGCCAGGACCCGCGGGCACCGAGGCCGACAGCTGCGCGTGCGGGCCGGTCGCGCGGATGGCCGCGATCGGTTGCCCGTCGGCCGTCGTGATGCGCACGCGGGCAGGAGGGACGGCCTCCCCTGGCTGGGTCACGGACGGTCGGGTGACGACACGCCAGAGCGTCTGCTCGTCGGTCGCTCCGAGACGCACCACCCCTGGCGTGGCATCGAGGGTGCGGATCAGCGTCAGGTCGGAGCCGCCGCGGACCGAGACGAAGCCCACCGCGAGGTCGGCCAGGTGGCCGCCGATGGGACGGGTCGGATCGACGGTCGCACTGCCCAAGGCTTGGACGACGGCTGCCAACCCCGGATCGGTGGCGGCGGGCGGCTGGACGAGACCGCGGAGCAACGGCGGCGGCTCCTCGCCAACCACCTCGTAGGTCAGTCGTTCCGAGCTTGGCGTGATGACGAGGAGGCGATTGCGTTCTGGCCCCGCAGCCTGGTCGACGGCCACCGCCGGCGCTGAGGCCCTGTCTGCCGACAGGGTGCTGTCCAGCCGCTCGACGGCGGTCCACCCCACCCCGGTGGCCCACGACAGGGCAGCCGCGGAGATGGCCAGTCCCAGCGCCCACCGACGCCACCCCCAGCCAGTGCGACCCACCAGCCTGCCGAGGTCACGACTGCCGAGGAGACCGAGCGCCAGCAGCCCCGCGAGCGCGAGCTGGGATCCGACTCCGGGCCACGGAGTTGCCGGCCGTGCGAGGGTCTCGGCACCGGCTTCGCCGGCCACGCTCCCGATGACGATGGCCCGCGCTGCGACGGCATACGCGGTGCCGATCACCACGAGCAGCCCGAGACCGAGCGCAGCCATGCGCTCCGCGCGGGTCCGCGTGCCTCGCCCCATCGCCACACCAGCGAGCAGAAGCACTGGCACCATGAGCGCGGCGAGGAGTGCTGGACCGCCGTCCGGCATGCCCGCAGCCACCTGCCACGTGGGCACGGATTCGCGGTCGATGACATCAACGAGCCCCGGCGTCCCGATCCAGGCCAGCGGATCGCGGGCCAGGTGGAGCAACCATGGTCCCTGCAGGGCCAGTGGGAAGACGAGCACCGCCGTGGCTCGCGCGCGACGGTGCCACCCGGGTCCCACGATCACGAGGACGAGGGCCGCCGCGACGACGGGGATGAGCATGACGGGGCTGATGGACCCGAGGATCCCGGCACCGAGCGCAGTGGCCGAGGCAGCGGTGAAAGTCCCGTCGTCACGCGCCACGCGGACGATCCCGGCGATGACAAGCGGGAGGAGGATCTGACTGAGCGCCGCGGTCACGCGGCCCTCGTGGACCGCCGCGATCGCGACACCGCTGCCTCCCCACGCCATGGCGGCCACGGCCCGGATCCAGCGCGACACCGGGAGCACTCGCGACGCGAGGTATGCCGTCATGGTCGCCAACGGGAGAGCTGCCAGGACGAGCCAGGCGGCGATGACACCAGCCGGAGAGCGTCCGTCACGGACGGCCGGCACCAACTCCCCCAGCCAGGTGATGCCCGCGAGCACGGCCACCGCCGGCGAGGACTCGATGCTCGTGCCCCAGCCCGCCCCGTGCCAGCCGTCACGGAAGACGTGCCAGAGGCCGGCCGCATCGGTCGTGACCCGCTGGAGCACGCCGCCGGCCAGACCAGTCCCACCAGCGTCGAACAGACCGAGACGGATCGCGCCACGGAATCCGTAGATCGCGGCGGCTGCGGCGGCGAGCGTGACGAGGAAGCCCGGGTTGGCCACGACTCGCTGGACGAGAGACTTCGGAAGAACGGCAAGGTTGTCGGCCTCAGGAGCGACCGGGCCGGTCTCGGTTTCGGTGTCGTCGATCGCAGCGGAATCGTGGGCGCGGCCCGGAGTCATGGCCTCCTGGACACCATCCCAGGTATGCCGTGCCGCCTCACCTGGTGTCACGAAGAGCGAGGCGAGGTCGCGCCTGGCCAAGACCCGCCGGCGCCGGAAGCGCCATCGCGCCCGCCACGACGAGATGGGGTGGACGAGCGACGTGAGGTCACCCAAGGCCAGCCACGCGTGGGCCGGCCGTTTAAGCAAAAGCAGACCGACGGCCGACGCGACCGAGCTCACCGCGATCCACACCGCGAGGAAGGGCATGGCAAGGGGTGAGCATCGGGCGAGCGCAACCCGGCGGGTGGCGCTCCGTTGCGCACGCCGGACCGAGGCCGGGTCGGGATCTGTGCTCCGGGTGGGCCCAAATCGCGCCTCCGCGGCCCTGACCCGGGCGGCCGGCACGACGACGACGCGGTGTCCGGCCAACTGAGCGCGCCAGCCGAAGTCGAGCGCATCGGCGGGATGCGGCAGCCCGGGATCGAGCCCGTCGAGCGCGTCGAACACGTCTCTGCGGACGAGCATGGCGGTCGTGCTCACCGCGATGACGTCGGTGCGTCGGTCGTATTGGCCCTGGTCGGCTTCGCCGGGAGCGGGGGCAAACACCCGCCGCCCGGATCGTGTCAACTGGTGGCCGACCTGGAGGAGCTTCTTGGGTTGATCCCAGTCGACGACCTTTGGACCGGCGACGCGCACTGACGGGGATCGGCCCGCGGCGCTCGTGAGCTCCTCGAGGGCGGTGGGATCGGGAGCACAGTCGTCGGGCAGGATCCACAGCCATTCGGGGCTGGCCTCGTGGGGGCGAGCGTCGGGTGGGGAGGCAGGGACACGAGCGATGCCCGCAGCCACGGCCTCGGCGAACGTGACGACGCCCGAGGTGCGGATCAGGTCGATCGGTGCGGGACCGGCTGACAGGCGCGGATGCGTCGTCACGAGATCTGCGCTGCCGTCCGTTGAGGCCACGTCAACGACGACGATCCGGTGAGGAGATCTGGTTTGCGCGGCCAGGGCGTCGAGGCAGGTCGGCAGCCACGGCATACCGTCGCGCAGGACAAGGATCGCGGTGACCGGGATCGCCGCAAGCAGCCGATTTTCTCCGGCATCCCCCGCGGAATCTCCTGCTGTCACATCGGATTCTCGGGCAATCTCCGGTTCACCCGACAACTCATCTGTCGACTCACCCGCCGACTCACCCGACAACTCAACGGGCGACCCGACCGACAATGCTGCCGGGTGTATCTCGGCCTCGCCCGTGTCGGCAGCGGGCGGGGACGTCGACTCGGGTCCAGGCTCTGGGTTGGGAGAGCGCACGACCTGCTCGGCTGTGGCCGTCGGGTCGTGATCGGGGTCGGGGTGAGACGGTGCAGTCACGAGCATCCTTGGGCAGGGACGGCCGGAGCCGTCGGGACGTCAGACCGCGCGCTTCTTGAGCTTGCGGCGCTCACGCTCGGACAGGCCCCCCCAAATGCCGAATCGCTCATCGTTGGCGAGGGCATACTCCAGACACTCGACACGCACCTCACAACTCACGCAGACGCGCTTGGCTTCACGTGTCGATCCACCCTTCTCAGGGAAGAACGCCTCCGGGTCAGTTTGCGCGCACAACGAGCGCTCCTGCCACCCCAGTTCTTCGTCAACGCCATCCTGCAGCGGCATCAACAGCAGTTCGTGCATGTCGCCTCCTCGACCCATCGTTGGCATGCACCCACCCGGTCCTGCTGTCCTCACGTCCCTGGCTGTGTCCAAGATGTCTCGACAAGCCAGCTCACCCGCCCTTACCGGGGCAGCGCACCAGCCGTCGCGACGCGGATCGCAAACGACAACAGTGAAATTACATGCGTGTCATACCCGTTTAGTCAAGCCGGGATCTGCTAACTAGGGCGATTCCTGCGCGACACGCCGGTAGAGCTGCGGCGGCTCGCGCTGCGAGGATGCCTCCATGCACGTGACTGCCTTGGCCGGTGGTGTCGGCGGCGCCCGATTCCTCCGGGGCCTGGTCGACCATCTTTCGACCTATCCCCGGGCGCAGGATCCCGGCGACGTTTCCCTCACGATCATCGGCAATACCGGCGATGACATCACGTTGTTCGGCCTGCGGGTGTGCCCAGACCTCGACACGCTGATGTACACGCTCGGCGGCGGCATCCACGAAGGCCAGGGTTGGGGGCGCAGCGATGAGTCTTTCGCCGTCGGCGCGGAACTCGCCGCGCTCGGTGCTCAACCCCAGTGGTTCGGTTTGGGCGACAAGGATTTTGCCACCCACATCGCCCGATCGCAGTGGTTGGGTCAAGGTCGCACCCTGAGCGCGGTCACCGCCACGCTGGCGGCCCGGTGGGGGCTTCCGGATCGGGGCATCACGCTGTTGCCGATGACGGACGTGCCGGTGGAGACCCACGTCGTCGTCCACGATCCCGACGACTCCGACGGCCCCCGCGCTATCCACTTCCAGGAATGGTGGGTGCGACACCGTGCGGCTCTGCCGGCATCACGGTTCGTCGTGGCGGGCATGGACCGAGCCGTCCCCGCCCCTGGTGTCCTCGACGCCATCCGACAAGCCGATGTCGTGCTTCTCCCGCCGAGCAACCCGGTCGTCTCGATCGGCGTCATTCTCGGCGTCCCCGGCGTGCGAGACGCACTCCGAGGCACGATGGCACCGGTCGTCGGCGTGAGCCCGATCATCGAAGGCCGCCCCGTCCGCGGCCACGCGGACGCGTGTCTCACCGCCATCGGCGTCGAGTCGACCGCCACAGCCGTGGCGCGGCTCTATGAAGATTTTATCCGCGGGTGGCTCGTCGACCCCGCGGACCTCCCAGGACCCGGTCGCCTCCCCTCGCACGTGACGGTGCGAGGGCGCCCGCTGCTCATGTCCGACCGGGCCAGCGCCGCCGATCTCGCCGGGGCAGCGCTCGACCTCGCGCTCGAGCTCCGCACACCGTGACCGATCGCCCCCGCATCCCCCACGTCGAAGTCATCGGGGTGCGCGGCATACCCGAGGTGCGCCGCGACGACCACCTGGCCCGGCTCATCAGCGCAGCCGCGGCCGCTCAGGGTGATGCCCTCCGTGCGGGGGACATCGTCGCGGTCTCGAGCAAGCTGGTCTCGAAGGCGCTCGGACTGACCGCACCGTCGACCGACAAGGAAGCGGTCGTCGCCAGCCAGACGGTCGAGGTCGTGGCCGAGCGCGACATCGGTGGCCGCGTCACGAGGATCGTGCGGTCGGTCGCGGGGCCGGTCATGGCCGCGGCCGGCGTTGATGCATCAAATACCGGCCCCGAAGGGGACCTCCTGCTGCTGCCGACCACAGCGGACGAGGTATGCCGTGCCCTTGTCGAGGAGCTATCCGTCGCGTCGGGAGCCGGCCCCCTGGCGGTCGTGCTCACCGATACAGCGGGTCGGCCCTGGCGTGGCGGCCAGGTCGATTTTGCGCTTGGCTCGAGCGGGATTGCGGTCTACGACGACCATCGGGGCGGCACGGACGCCGACGGTCGGCCGCTCGCGGTGACCATCCGCGCGATCGTCGACGAAATCGCGGCCGCAGCCGATCTCGTCAAGGGCAAGGTCGACCGGGTGCCGGTCGCGATCCTCCGAGGACTCTCGGCTTGGGTCGAACCTTCACCGACGGGGGTCGGTGCCGAGTCGATCGTCCGGGGCCGTGCGGGCGACTGGTTTGCCCTGGGCTCTCAGGAGGCCGTGCGCGCGGCCCTGGGTGTGGCCCCTGGGAGTGAGTTGGCCGCGGCAGTGGGTATCCGTCCGGTTGGCTCGGACACGGTTTCCGCCCAGGTGGATCGCGCGGTCGGGGTGGCGCTGCGCGGGTCGGCCGGGTCGGCACTGTCGGTGGGTGTCGACGTCGGGGGTCGTCAGATCGAGGTGACGGGAGAGGACCTCATGGCCGTGGGTGCGGTCGCCGCCCGGCTCGATGTCGCCCTTCACGGCGAAGGCGTGCCCCATCACCTCACCCTCGGCTCCGACCACGCGACCATCACGCTCGACGCGGTCAGCCCGTGAGGTGTCAGTCGTGGCTGCCTCACAGCCGAGGAAAGCACCCCTGCTGACATCTCACGCGAGCAGCGCTCCTTAACGCCCCATCCGCGGAAGATGGGTGCGCGGGGCCATGCGAGCGCCTCGACGCGGGCGTTGGTGGCCCGCGAGCTCCAGGAGCCGCTGGACGCGATAGCGGTGACCGGCATACGGCTCGAGGAGTTCGGCGAGTGCGTCGTCGTCGACCTCTGCACCGGTGAGTGCCCACCCGATGTTCTTGGCGACGTGGTAGTCGCCGAAACTCACGGCGTCCGGGTCGCCGAGCGCCCGGTGAGCCACCTCGGCCGCGGTCCATCGCCCCACGCCAGGCACGGTCTGCAGCCGGGCGCGGGCCACGTCACCGGGCAGGTCGGTGATCCGAGCGAGGGTGTCGGCGACGCGGCATACCCGCTGGATCGTGTCGGAGCGAGATGCGTCGATCGACGCCGTGAGATACCCCCACGAGGGGATCCGTCGCCACCCATCTGCCCCTGGCGGGACGCGCATCCCGGCGACACCGGCCGGTCCGGGCGCAACCTCGCCGTAGCGGCTCACGAGGGCGCAATAGCCTCTGAAGGCCTCTTGCCCCGTCACCTTCTGCTCGATGACAGCAGGGATGAGCGCATCGAGGACCAGTCCGCTGCGCGGCACGCGCCACCCTGGGAAGCGCCGAGCGGCCAGGGCGACCCGCGGGTGGTGAGCGACGAAACCGTCGAGGTCGTCCGACTCCCCGATCCACTCCGGCGCGTGCTCGATCGCCCAGGCGGCTCCCGCACCCCACGCGAGCACCGTGATGTCAGAGTCCTTCGGCCGTGCCTGCAGCTGGACCGTCACGGGGCCGTCGGGCGATCGGACGCATCGCGTCACGGACCCGTCGAGGTCACTCCGATACGACGGGTCGCCAGCCCCGCGACGGAAGACTCCGAGGATCGCCGCCAGCTGCACGGGCCGAGCGCTGTGCCAGGAGCGCTTGAGCGGCGTAGCTGACACGGGCTCACCCTACGATCCCGTGGTGACACCCGTCCCCGCAGTGCCGGCGTGGGTCAGGGCTTAGTCTCGACCCGTGATCGACGTCCAGGCCGTGCTGCCGGAAATGCTGAAAGCCGATGCCGCCGCGCCTCGCGTGACCTTCTACGACGACGCCACCGGCGAGCGGGTGGAGTTTTCAGGGAAGGTGATCGCCAACTGGGCGGCCAAGGCGGCCAACTTCCTTGTTGAAGAGGCCGAGGCCGGGCCCGGCACGACCGTGGGTCTGGCCTTGCCGAGCCATTGGCGCGCGATGTATTGGGCCCTCGCGTCCTGGTCGGTCGGCGCCACCGTCGTCGTGGGTTCGACAGCCGTGGACGCTGACGCGGTGGTCACCGACGACGCCGCCGCCGCTGCGGGTGTCGTCAACTCCGGTCGGTATGCCGTGCTCGTCGCCCTCGCAGCCCTCGCCCGGTCCCGGCCGGACACGCCCGCGGGCGCGACCGACGAGGCCCGTGAGTTGGCAAGTTACGGCGACGTGTTCGTGCCCGTCGAGCGCCCGGCATCATTGGGCTCGGCGCTGCGCTGGGACGGTGGGGAGGCGGCATACCGCATGGCGCCTGCGCCGCTGGTGCCACACCACGCCATCGATGCCGGCGCGCGGGTGCGCCTGCCCGCGGACCTTGGCGATGCCCTCCGGATCGCCGTTGCCGCCTGGCACAGCGGAGGGTCGGTCGTCATCGTCCGCAATGCGCTCGGCGACCAGGCGCAACGCCTGGCCGCCGAGCGGGTCACCCTCGACCTGGGGTGACGGGGTTGAGTCGGGTTTCGAGTCGAGGAGTTCGACGCGGAAGTCGGGTTCCGTTGCGGCCCGGATGTCCTCGACCGTGACCCCCGGAGCGAGCTCGCGCAGGACCAGACCGTCGTCGGTGACATCCATGACGGCGAGGTCGGTGATGATCCGCTGCACGACACCCTTGCCGGTGTAGGGCAGCGAGCATTCCTTGACGATCTTGAAGGTACCGTCCTTGGCGACGTGCTCCATGAGGACGATGACGTGCTTGGCACCGTGGACGAGGTCCATGGCGCCGCCCATCCCCTTGACCATCTTCCCGGGGATCATCCAGTTGGCGATGTCGCCGCGTTCGGAGACCTGCATGGCGCCGAGGATGGCGGCGTCGACCTTGCCGCCGCGGATCATCCCGAAGCTCGTCGCCGAGTCGAAGAACGACGCTCCGCGGCGCACCGTCACGGTTTCCTTGCCGGCGTTGATGAGGTCGGGGTCGACCTGATCCTCGGTGGGATACGCGCCGACGCCGAGGATGCCGTTTTCGGACTGCAGCACGATCTCGACATCGTCGTCGACGTAGTTGGGCACGAGCGTCGGCAGACCGATGCCGAGGTTGACATAGGCGCCGTCGGAGAGCTCTCGGGCGGCTCGGGCGGCCATCTCTTCACGGGTGAGAGCCATCGCTCAGGCCTCCTTGGTCGTCACGGTGCGGCGTTCGATGCGCTTGGCGGCTGCCTGCTCGGGGGTGAGCGCGAGGACCCGCTGGACGTAGATGCCCGGCAGGTGGACCTGGTCTGGAGGGATCTCCCCGGGCTCAACGAGCTTCTCGACCTCGGCGACGGTGACCTTGCCAGCCATCGCGGCGAGCGGGTTGAAGTTGCGTGCCGACTCGTTGAAGACGAGGTTGCCGTGGCGGTCACCGACCGCTGCCCGCACGAGCGCATAGTCGGCGACGATCGCCTTCTCCATGACGAACTCCCGCGGCCGGCCCATCCATTCGAACTCCCGGGTCTCCTTCTTCGGAGACGCGACGTCGACGGTGCCGTCCTCGTGGTACTTCCACGGCATACCGCCTTCGGCGACCTGGGTGCCGACACCGGTCATGGTGAAGAACGCGGGAATCCCCGCGCCTCCGGCCCGCATCCGCTCGGCCGAGAGTGCCCTGCGGGGTGAGCTCGACCTCGAGCTCGCCGTGCAGGTATTGCCGTGCGAACTCCTTGTTCTCCCCGACATATGACGAGACCATCCGGCGAATCCGCTTGTCCTTGAGCAGGATTCCCAAGCCCCAGTCGTCGACCCCGCAGTTATTGCTCACGACTTCGAGCTGGTCGACCCCGCTGTCGTGCAGCGCCTGGATCAAGACCGAGGGGATGCCGCAGAGACCGAAGCCTCCGACGGCGAGAGACATGCCTGACGAGATCCCGGCGATCGCCTCGACCGGGGAAGAGACCACTTTGTCCATGGCCAGACTCTAGTGCGCCGGTATGCCGTGCGCCCGGGACGGGTGGCCCCTCACCGCCCCCGCTGCCTACTCCGCGGTGCTCATCCGACGCCGCATCGCGAGGTAGACCAGCCGCCGCGCATGCCCCAGCGCCTTGGCCATGACCGCGCCGCGGCGCAGGTCGGCCTTGGTCACCAGATCGGGTGCCATGGTCGCCAACGCATCATGGAAGGCGATGACCTGAGCGGCCTGCTGGCTCGCGAGGTCGACGCTCCACTGCCCGTCAGACACTCGGAAGGCCGCGATGCTGCGGTCCACGGCATACGCATCCCCCTGGAGCAGGACGAGGGCGTAGGTCGCCTCATCGATGACATAGGGGAACTCGCCCCACCATCCCCCCACGTCCTGGAGGATGGCGGTGCGCAGGAGGACGGTTGCGGGCTCGCCGAAGATATTGGTGCCGGCTCGGACTGTGCGCTTGAGCGCGTCCCGGCCGGATGTGAGACCGCGCAAGCGTGCGGTGCCCCGACCGCCGGGGAGCACGGCGCCCTGGGCGTCGATGAGGTCGCGGCGCCCGCTCACGAGCGCGACCCCCGGATGAGCGTCCATGGCAGCGACCTGGTCGGACAGGCACGTGGGATAGATCAAGTCATCTCCGCACACGAGCTTGACGAACTCCCCTGTGGCCCGGTCGGTGACGGCTTGCCAGTTGGCGGGGGCGCCACCACCGTGGGGGGTCTGCCAGAGCGTGACGCGGGGGTCGTAGGCGAAGCGCCGCAGCCGCTCCCAGGTGTCGTCGGTCGACTCGTGGTCGGACACGAGGAGCTCGAAGTCGGTGAACGTCTGGGCGAGGATCGACTCCATCGTCGCCTCGATGAACGGCCCGTTGTTATAGGTCGGCACGACCACGGACACGCGGGGCGAACTCACGGCATACCACCGTCCTTGTCCGTGACCGCGGGGGTGCGACGGAACGAGTAGTGCTTGTGGGCAAACCAGGAGAGGAATGCCTGCAGCACGACGATGATCGTCTGAGCGACCTTGGGCACGAGCCCCAACCACTCGGTCATGAGGTTGAGCAGGACCCAGTTAAGTGCGATCGAGCCGAGGTAGACGCTCTCGAACCTCGCGAGGTCGCGCCAGACCTGGCCGCGGACGCGGAAGACGAGAGTGCGGTAGAGGACGAACGCGCAGATCACCGTGACGACGTGGGCGCACGCGAGCACGACGGTGTTGTGCACCCAGCCCGATCGCGATTCGCCGAAAACATCAAACCAACTCGGGCGCAACGCATTCCATAGATCGTCGAAACCGAAAAAGGCGATGAAGCCAATCGCGGTGTTGATCGCGCCGACGAGGAGGAAGGCCACCCGACGATCCGTGACAACCCGAAGCAACCATCCCGGCGGGGTGCCCGGCGGAGGCGCGGAGGCCGGGCTCGAGGTCATGGTGGCCCAGTCTAGGAGCGCGTTCGTGGCAAACTGGACCGTCAGATCGCACCCACCCCGTGGAGGTTGTCCTCGTGAGCGGACCTCACCGTCCCGACGATGCGCGACCGATCCCGGTGCAACCCGGCACTCGTCCCCACCCTGGCTCTGGCCAGCGGTCCAGCGCCCCGTCGCGCCCACCGCGTCGCCTGTCGGAGCAGGCCGATATCGTCGACACGCGACGGTCCTTCTCCGTGCGCCGGCCCCAGCCTCGGGGCTCCTCCGGGGGCGGGCCGGGCGGCCGTCCGCCAGGCCGAGATGGGCGCGGAGAGTATGCCGGTGGGCTGCCTCCCGCTCGGCGGCGCAGCTTCCGCCGGCGACGGATCATCGCGCTGCTGCTTGTTGTGGTCGTCGGCTGGATGGCCTTTCTCGTCGCGGTCCCGGTCAGGGCCTGGAACGCCGTCGAGCGGGTCGCCAACGAACCGACCGGCACGCGCCCGGCGCCCGGCCGAGGATCGACGTTCCTGCTGGTGGGTTCAGACAGCCGACAGGGACTCACCGCGGAGCAGATGCAGGAGATGGCCACCGGCGCTGACGAGGGCGGCAAGCGAGCTGATTCGATCATGCTCGTCCACGTCTCCGATGGCGGTGGTAAACCCTCGATCGTGTCGATCCCCCGAGACTCCTACGTCGCGATTCCGGGGCACGGCAACAACAAGATCAATGCCGCTTACGCCTTCGGCGGCGCCAAGCTGCTCACGCAGACGGTGGAGAAGGTGACAGACCTGCGCATCGACGGGTATCTCGAGATTGGCTTCGGCGGATTCGCAGGCGTCGTCGACAGCCTCGGCGGAGTCGATATCTGCGTCCCGGCGCCGATGAAGGATGACAAGGCCGGCATCGACCTCAAGGCTGGGTGTCAAAGCCTCAACGGACCCGACGCGCTGGGCTATGTCCGATCACGCTACTCCGATCCCCGGGGCGACCTCGGACGCGCCGAACGCCAGCGCCAGTTCCTCGGGGCCGTGATGAAGAAGGCCGCGACCCCTTCGACGGTCCTCCTGCCAACCCGTTACCGCGCCTTTGCCGACGCCGCCTCGGCGGGACTGGTCGTCGGTGATGACACGACCCTCAGCGAAGCGGTCTCTGTGCTCCAGGCCATGCGCGCGGTCGGCAACGGCAGTGGACTGTCGCTTCAGGTGCCGGTGGCGACCGCGGCATACTCCACTCCGAATGCGGGAGTGGCGGTCAAATGGCATACGGCGCAGGCGAACGCCCTGTTCACTGCCTTGCGTGAGGATGCTGACCTCGTCGCGCCACCCCCCGGCACGACGCCCGGCTAGCGCTTCTCGGACGTGGGCGACGCGGGCATGCGTCGGCTGCGCAGCGCGTGATAGGTGCGGTATGCCGTCCGCCGGACAGGCTCGGGGGTGACCCGGTAGCCACCGCGGAGGGCGATATTGCGGGCAGCCTGCAGGGGCGTCGTGAAGCCTGAGGCGAGGAAACGACGTTGGACCTCCAACTCCGCGCGGAGAAGAGGCAGCCCACCCCTGCGGGCGAATGCCCCGTCGCTGACGCGATACCGAAGGAGAGGTTCGCCGACGTTCGCGACCCGTGCGCCGTGCTGGATCAGGTTGGCGAAGAGAAGGTAATCCTCCATGAGTGGGAGGTTCTGGTAGCCACCTGAGGCCTCGACCAGGCTGGCTCGATACACGATCGTCGGATGATTGAACGTCTGCTCAAATCGCGCGCGGGCCACGATCTCGTCCGGATCGGTGAGGGCCTGACGGAGTCCGACGACGTGATCCGGGGAGCCGTCAAACTCCTCGAGCGACGCTCCCACGACGTCGGCGCCCTCGTGCATGAGCCGGAGCTGGGCCTCAAAGCGGGTCGGCAAGGACACGTCGTCGGCGTCCATCCGCGCAACCACGTCGTAGTCACATGCCGCGAGGCCGTGGGTCAGAGCCGGACCAAGACCCACGTTGTGTGGGAGTCGGACATGTTCGACGGGGACGACTGACTCTGACACGAGCTGTCGCACACACGTCTCCAGTGCGTCCGTGACCGGTCCGTCCTGGACGAGGACCACCTGGGATGGCCGCACCGTCTGTCGCTCGGTCACCGATGCGAAGGCCATCGCCAGCGCCTCCGGGGAGTCGGCGCGGTAGAAGGGCAACAGCACACTGAAGCCGTCGTCCCGGCGTGGCTTCGTGCGCCGGGGCAGGGTCGGGTCAAGCGCGCTCGGTGGCGCTGCCCCTGGGCCTGACAGGGGAGGCAACGAACCAAAGGCGGCCGGAGGCGGGGCGAAGCCCTGCCGAATGCCACGGCAGGTGGCGCTGAGCGTGGATCCGTCGGAGGGTGGCAGCAGGCTCCCCAGCCAAGCGGCCGTCGACGTCACCGCGACGAGCGTCCGCTCGACTCGGGTGAGGCCGGGACTGGCGCGCAAGGACCACACCTCGTCGCGGATCGCCGCGGCAACATCCTGCTGGCGGGGCGTCGTGTCATCCGGGAGGGCTCGGGTCGCCACGACATCTCGCGAGAGGAGTCCCCGGCGCCCACGGACGAGGCGCGAGGTGTATTCCCGGTCGCGCGCGCTCGCGCTCAGGTCATCGAGAGGGTCGCCGATCTGTCGGGCCCGATCGGCATCGATCAGGGCCGACCTGAGTCGAGTGCGCCGTAACGGCCAGGCGTCGACTCTGGCGGCGGCAGCCCGCTCCCCCCGTGACGCCCATGACTTGTGGTCAGTGAGGCCCCCTCGTGGGTGCGGATCTCCCGCCACCCGACCGGCGACGAGGACCGGAGGGGACATCCTCGGCCGGTCGGCGGCATACCCGCGCCTCAGGCGGAGCAAGGTCTCCAATGCTGTGGCCTCCGGGAGCCACCGGGCGTCCATAATCCAGACCGCGTCGCAGGGCTCGTCAAGGGCCGCGCGGAGGCCAGCGGCCAGTGACGTCGCCACCGTGACGCGCGCCGGCGCGCAGGTCTGGGCGGCAAGGGCCGCCAAGATCGCCGTGGGCTGCTGGCCGGGTCGCGCGTCGAGGATGAGCGAAGCGACCGTCGTTCCGAGCATGGCGTCGATCCTAGGCCCGACCCGCACCCGGCTGATCCTGGCTCACCCCGTCGAAGGTGCGTCCTTAGGCAAGGACCTGGCGGGCCATGACGATGCGCTGCACCTGGTTGGTGCCCTCGTAGATCTGGGTGATCTTGGCATCGCGCATGTAGCGCTCGACCGGGAAGTCCCGCACGTAACCAGACCCGCCGAGGAGTTGGACCGCGTCGACCGTCACCTTCATCGCCACGTCGGAGGCGAAGCACTTGGCTGCAGCCCCGAAGAATGGCAGGTCGCGGTCGCCCCGCTCCGACTTGGCTGCGGCGACATAGGTGAGCTGGCGGGCCGCTTCAAGCTCCATCGCCATGTCGGCGAGCATGAACTGGATGCCCTGGAAGTCGGCGATCCGCTTGCCGAACTGCTGGCGCTCCTTGACGAACGCGATGGCCGCGTCGAGGGCACCCTGGGCGATCCCGACCGCCTGGGCGCCAATCGTCACTCGGGTGTGGTCGAGGGTGCGCAGCGCGATCTTGAGGCCGTCGCCGACCGACCCGACGATGCGGTCGCCGGGGATCCGACAGTTTTCGAAGTAGAGCTCCCGAGTGGGGCTGCCCTTGATCCCGAGCTTGCGTTCTTTCGGCCCGATCGAGAACCCCTCGTCGGTCGCCTCGACGACGAATGCCGTCACATTGGCCCCGCGCCGCCCGTTGGGGTCGTTGACCGCGAGCACGGTGTAGTAGTCAGAGATGCCGGCGTTGGTGATCCACGCCTTGTGGCCGTTGAGGATCCATGACCCGTCTGGCTGCTCGTCCGCCGTCGTCACCATCGCGGCCGTGTCCGAACCGGCCTCACGCTCGGACAGACCGTAGGAGAAAGCCGACGTGCCGGCGGCCACGGGCGTGAGGTAACGCTTCTTGAGGTCCTCGTCGGCCGCGAGGATCAGCGGCATCGTGCCGAGCTTGTTGACGGCCGGGATCAGCGACGAGGATGCGCAGGCGCGCGCGACCTCCTCGATGACGATGCACGTCGCCAAGGCGTCAGCACCAGCCCCGCCGTACTCCTCGGGGATGTGGGGGGCGAAGAAGTCGGACGCGACGAGGGCGTCGTGGGCCTCTTGCGGGTAGCGCGCTTGCTCGTCGACGTCGGCGGCATACGGCGCGATCTCGGCAGCGGCAAGCTCGCGCACGGCGGCCTGCAACTGACGGTGACTGTCGGGCAGTTGGTAGGTGTCGAAGTCCGGGTTTGCGCTCACCCCGTCAAACTACCGCTGGGAGGCGATCCAGGGACCGCCTCCCCGCCGTGAAGTTTTCCGGTGCGACCAGGCCGCGGGCTTCAGCCCTTGAGCTCCCGCAGGACGGTGCGCTCGAACAGGTCGATCCCCGACGTGTCGTAGGCCGCCTCCGGGAAGTAGGTGATCGCGTAGCCCAGGCCCTCGCCCTCGTATGCCGCGAGGGTCGCCGCGATCTCCTCCGGGGTCCCGCAGGTGCCAGCCTTCCGGAAGCCCTCGACCTCCTTGGCGGCTGCCTCGGCCGAGACCCCCGCTCGCTGCCGGAGGGCGACATATTCGCCGACTCGGTTGGTCACCTCGACCGCGGTCTCCCCGATCAGGATGTTGAAGTTGGCCGAGCGGGTGATTTCGTCGTAGTCCCGGCCGACGGTCCGGCAGTGCTCGGCGAGGATGCCGCTCTTGCGGGCGAACTCCGCGGGGTCGCCGAAGAAGTTGGTGTAGTCGGCATACTGCGCGGCGATTTTGAGGGTCACCTTTTCGCCCCCGCCAGCCACCCACATCGGGATGCCGTTGAGCGCCGACCCGTCGACGGCAGTCCCCTGCAAGGGCCGGGGCGCGCAGATGGCACCGTCGACGGAGTAGTAGCGGCCCTCGTGGGTGGCGGTGCCGGTGGTCCACATCTGCCGGAAGATCTCGACGCCGTCACGCAGCGCGCCGAGCCGGTCGCGGGCCTCCGGGAAGCCGTAACCATAGGCGCGCCACTCATGCTCGTACCAGCCCGCCCCGATGCCCATCTCCAGGCGCCCTCCGGAGATAATGTCCACGGTCGCAGCGACTTTCGCGAGGTAGGCGGGGTTGCGGTAGGCCATGCACGTGCACATCTGACCGAGGCGGATGCGGCTGGTCGAGGCAGCGAAGGCCGCCATGAGCGTCCACGCCTCATGGGTGGCCTCGTCGCTCGGCGTGGGCACCGTGTGGAAGTGGTCGTAGACCCACAACGACTCCCAGTCCTCGTTGTCGTCGAACCGCCGCGCGAGGCCGTCCATGACACCCCAATGCATGACCGGGTCGATTCCCACGAGGTCCATCCGCCAGCCCTGCGGCACGAAGACGCCGAATCGCATGATGTGATCTCCTGACTTGTCCGGGTGCCTGCCTACCGAGGCCAGCTTCCCACGTCTGGTCGCAGATGACGTGTGACACTGGCTCCCATGACCGGCTCCCCCCACTCGATCAATGACCCTGCGGTGATCCGCGATCTGCTCACCACCCCCGCGACCTGGGCGGTCGTCGGGCTGTCCGACAACGCCGAGCGCACGGCATACCGGATCGCGTCCTTCCTCCGTGACCGACTGGGCATGCACGTCATCCCTGTGCACCCTGCCGCACCTCAGGTGGCTGGCGTCCAGGGGTATGCCGCGCTGGCCGACATCCCCGACGGCACGCAGGTCACGGTCGTGGACTGTTTTGTGCGGTCGGAGCTCGTCGGCGAGGTTGTCGACGCCGCGATCGCCGAACGCGACCGGTTGGGGATCCGCGCCGTGTGGCTCCAACTCGGGGTCATCGACGACGACGCGGCTCGGCGGGCGCTCGACGCCGGCCTCGAGGTCGTCATGGACACGTGCCCCAAGATCGAGTGGCCGAAGATCGCGCCCTGATCGTTCGGAGGCGACCATGAGCCGCGGCGGGGTTTCCGCCGCGGTCGACGCTCAGCCGCGCTGAGCCCGCAGCGCCGCTCCCTTGGCCTTGGCCTGCTCGGCCAAGGAGACTTGGAAGTCGCCCATGAGGCCTCGTAGTCGGGCTGCCTGAGCGCCCCCGCCCGCGGCGAGGATCCGCACGGCCAGGAGGCCGGCATTGCGGGCACCGCCGATCGACACCGTCGCCACGGGCACCCCTGCCGGCATCTGGACGATCGACAGCAGCGAGTCGAGCCCGTCGAGGTGGGCGAGCGGGACCGGCACGCCGATGACGGGCAGGACGGTCACCGATGCGAGCATCCCGGGAAGATGAGCGGCTCCTCCGGCCCCGGCGATGATCACCTGCAGGCCGCGACCGGCCGCTGTGCGGCCGTAGTCGATCATCTCCTGCGGCATCCGGTGGGCGGAGACGACGTCGACCTCGTGAGCAATCCCGAACTCATCGAGCGCCTCGGCTGCGCGACGCATGACCGGCCAGTCGCTGTCGCTTCCCATGACGATTCCGACGGTGATCTCGCTGTGGGTGCTCACGAAGGTCTCCTCATGCGTCGATGATGCCGCGCAGATAATCGGCGGCGTGCCTGGCCCGGTGGCGGCAGTCCTCAAGGTCCGGACCGCTGACGTTGACGTGGCCGATCTTGCGCCCGGGTCGCACCCCCTTGCCGTACATGTGCACTTTGACTCCGGGGTCGCGCGCCATGACATGCCGGTATGCCGGATACAGCTGCGGGTAGTCGCCGCCGAGGACATTCGCCATGACCGTCCACGCCGCGGTGGCGCGTGGATCGCCGAGCGGCAGGTCGAGCACAGCCCGCAGGTGCTGCTCGAATTGACTGGTCACCGACCCGTCGATCGTCCAGTGACCACTGTTGTGCGGGCGCATCGCGAGTTCGTTGACGAGGTATGCCGCGCTGTCGGGGCGGGAGTCGGCGGTGCCGTCCGGCGCAGCGACAGCATGGTTGCCGAGGTCGAACAACTCGACGGCCATGACTCCGGTCACCCCGAGGGCGCCAGCGATGCGCAGCGCCGCCTCGGTGGCAGCCGCGGCGACGTCGTCGGACAACCCCGGGGCCGGGGCGACGACGTCGGTGCAGATCCCGTCGGTCTGGACGGTCTCGACGACCGGCCATGCTGCCGCCTGACCAGATGGACTCCGGGCCACGAGGACGGCGAGTTCGCGTTCGAACGGCACGAGCGCTTCGAGCAGCACGCCCTCGCGCAGCGGCCCAGCACCCTCCGCACGGTGGGCGGCCGAGAGTTCTAGCCAGTCATCGAGATCGTTGCGGTCGTGGACGACCCTGACCCCCTTGCCGTCATAGCCGCCTCGGGGGGTCTTGGCGATGAACGGGAAACCCACGCGCGCAGCGAAGTCGTCGAGGTCCTGACGGGAGGTCGCCACGGCCCACGCTGGACAGGGCACGCCGATCTCGCCGAGCCGTCGGCGCATCGCGAGCTTGTCCTGCGCATAGACCAGGGCCTCAGGACTGGGGTGCAGCGCCACACCCGCCTCGACCAGGGCCGCGAGGACCTCGGTAGGGACGTGCTCGTGGTCGAAGGTGACGACGTCGCACGCGGCGGCGAAGCGGCATACGGCCTCAAGATCAGCGTGATCGCCGACCGGGGCCGAGGGGATGACGAGGGCTGCGGAGGCGTCTGGCGACTCGGCGAGAACGGACAGTTGCAGCCCCAGGGCCACTGCCGGTGCCTGCATCATCCGGGCGAGTTGCCCACCGCCGATGACGCCGACAACGGGGAATCCGCCGGGCGCGCGGAGCGGAACAGTCACCTGGCAAGCCTAGCCTCGGTTGCAAATGAGGTCGCCAAGCAAACTAGAGTCAACGGGTGAGTTCCCTCGTCAGCCGCATCTCGCACCTGCTCCGCGAGTCGGTCGACCTCTTCTGGCGGGAAGCAGCGAAGTTCGGCGTTGTCGGGGCGATTGCCTTCGTCGTCGACGTCGGTGGGTTCAATCTCCTCTTCCACGGGCCGCTGTCGGGGCGTCTCACGACCTCGCGCATCGTCGCGGGCGTGGCGGCGACGACGGTCGCGTGGCTGGGCAACCGGCTGTGGACCTTCCGTCACCGAGCCAGTCGCCCCGTGCACCACGAGGCGCTGCTGTTCTTCCTCGTCAACGGGGTCGGCCTGCTCATCGGCATCGGCTGGCTCAACCTCACCTACAACGCTCTCGGTCTGACGTCGCCGGTGTGGCTCAACGTCAACAACGTCTTCGGAATCGGGCTGGCGACGCTGTTCCGGTTCTGGGCTTACCGCACTTTCGTGTTCGCGGAGAGCTCGAAGTCGACACCCCTCGCCGAGGACGAGACGCAGGACGTGCCGGTCACCGGACCGTGACCCGCACGGGATACCGGTTGCCGGCCTCGGAGAGGAAGACCGCGAAAGTGGCGGGTTCGCGGGCCACGAGGTCCAACCGGCCGCCGAAAGACTCGGCAAGATCCCGGGCAAGCCACAGTCCGAGCCCCGTGCTGGCGGCGCCGCCGGTCGACACCGAGCGTTCGAAGATGTGCGGAGCGACGGACAGGGGCACTCCATCGCCCTCATCGAAGACTTCGACGACGACCGACGGCCCGCTGCGGCGAACCTGCACGTCAACGGTCCCGCGTCCGTGGACGAGCGAGTTTTCCATGAGGGTGCTGAAGATCTGGCCCAAGGCCACCGGGGTCGCCCGCACCATCAGCCCGCGCTCACCGTGGACCCGCACGCTTCGCCGCGCTGTCTCGAACGCGGGCTGCCACTCCCGTTGCATCGAGGCCAAGATCGAGTCGAGCGAGACGTCGGGCTGCGACTGCTCCGGGGAGTCGCGACGACGCTGCAGGAGCTCCTTGACGACCCCGCCGAGCCGCTCGACCTGCGCGATCGCGATCGAGGCCTCGTCCCGGACGACGTCGAGATCGTCCGTGCTCGCGATCTCTTCAAGGCGCATGAGCAACGCCGTGAGTGGGGTGCGGAGTTGATGCGAGGCGTCTGAGGCAAAGGTCCGCTCGGCTGTGAGGGAGAGGGACACCTCGCGAGAGGCCCGGATGAGGGCCTGGGAGATCTGGTCGACTTCGGCGATCCCCGAATCGGTCGCCCGGACGGCGTCGTCGCCGGAGGCCAACAATTCGGCGTTGGTCGCCAACTCTTCCAATGGTGCGACGACCCGGGAGATCACACTGCGGGTCACGGCATACGACACGACGGCTCCGACTGCCAGCAGGAGCGTGAGGACGACCCCGAGATCGAGGGCGCGGAGAGCGCCTGAGCGAGAGATCCACGCGTCGATGACGTCATGCCGCCGGCCGGTCACCCACCAAAACCACACGGCAATCGGCACCCCGACGACGAGCATCGACACGGCCATCGCTCGCGCTGCCGAGGCGAGGAAGAGCCGGCGCATGCTGCGCTTGCCGGCGCTGCTCATGTCGGGGGGTGATCGAACCTGAACCCGAGGCCACGGACTGTCGAGATAAACCGGGGATGCGCCACGTCATCGCCGAGCTTGCGACGCAGCACCGAGATGTGCATGTCGAGGGTCTTCGTCGAGCCGAACCACTCGGTGTCCCAGACCTCCCGCATGAGCTGCTCACGCGTCACGACCCGACCCTGTTCCCGCACGAGCACCCGCAAGAGATCGAATTCCTTTGCGGTGAGCGGCATTTCCTCACCCTCGAAGTAGGCTCTGCGAGCGTCGGTGTCGATCCGCAGGGCCCCTGTCGAGGCGTCGAGGCCGTCTCCGGCATGACGCCGCAGCAGCGCACGGACCCGAGCGAGCAGCTCGGCCAGCCGGAAGGGTTTGGTGACGTAGTCGTCGCCTCCGGCATCGAGCCCGACGACGGCGTCGAGTTCGTCGGCTCGGGCGGTGAGGATGAGGACAGGGATGGTCCGGCCGTCGGCTCGCAGGCGTCGGCATACCTCCAGCCCGTCCATGTCGGGCAGCCCGAGATCCAGGACGACGAGGTCAGGACGGGCCTTGGCGGCTTCGAGGGCCCCGGCTCCGGTCCCGTGGACGTCGACGGTGTAGCCCTCGCGACGCAACGCCCGAGCGAGGGGCTCCGAGATGCCTCGGTCGTCTTCGACGAGCAGCACGCGGATCATGGATGGGATGGTATGCCGTCCACGCCGGCTCAGCGGCCCGGCCACTGCGGGGCGCGCTTCTCGGCGAAGGCCGCGACCCCTTCGGCGCGGTCGCCGCTGAATGCGGTCGCCCGCCAGCACGCATCCTCGATCTCCAGGCCGCTCGCCAGGTCGACATCGGCCCCGAGGCGCATCGCCCGCTTGGCCGAACGCAAACCCACCGGCGAGTTGGCGGCGATCGTCGCGGCGAGCGCGAGCGCCCGATCGCGAGCGCCGCCAGCGGGGACGACCTCGTCGACGACCCCGGCGTCCAGAGCCTCTGCTGCGCCTAGGCGCCGAGCGGTGAAGATGAGGGAGGCCGCGCGCGACCATCCGACCCTGCGGGTGAGCAGTTGCGTGCCGCCCCCTCCCGGGATCACCCCGACGGACACCTCGGGCAGCCCGACGATTGCGTCACCACCGAGGATCACGAGGTCGCAGGACAACGCGAGCTCGAGTCCCCCGCCGAGGGCAAACCCGTCGACGGCCGCGATCGCGGGCATCGGCAGGGCGAGCACCCCGCCGTAGGCCCCTCGCGCCACCGGACGTTGCTGCACGAGCTGGGCGTCGGTAAAACCGTTGCGCTCCTTGAGGTCTGCCCCGACGCAGAAAGCCTTGGGGTGCGACGAGGTGAGGACGACGCAGCGCACCTCGGGATCGGCTGCCAGTGCGCTCGTGGCGGTCGCGATCGCTTCGGCCATGGCAGTGGACACGGCATTCATGGCCTGCGGTCGATCGAGCACGAGCTCGGCGACGTGCCCGTCGTGGTGTCTTTCGATCCGCACGAGCGGTGCTGGATCGGGGGCGCCGAGGGCTTTGGGGGCGTTGGGAGACATGTCAGGCGTCATGGGTCCATCCTCGTCGTGGCATGGAGGCGCTGCGCAGCAGGACGTGCGGTGTGACGGTTCCCACTCCACGCAGCCGCCGGCGGCGCATCGGTGTCAACGCGAATCCCGGTTGGGATCGGAGGGCGTCGGCCAGGTGGTCGTCGATGATGACCGACCCCGGGTGGGCCATCGGGGTGAGCCGCGCCGCGCGGTTGACCGTCATCCCAAAAAGGTCCCCGAGGCGGGAGACGACCGATCCGTAGGCCACGCCCACGCGGACCTGGGGCAGCATCGAGTCCTCGGCGAGCGCGTCGACCAGGTCGAGGGCGATCGCGGCCGCCGGTGCGGCTGCCCTCGTGGCGAAGAAGACCTCGTCCCCGACGGTCTTGACCACTCGGCCACCGTGGGCCGTGACGACTCCGGTCGCGAGCGATTCGAAGCGTTGCACCATGGAGGCGAGGTCACGCTCGGTGAGATGCCCGACGAGAGTGGTGAATCCGACGAGGTCGGCGAAGCCCACACCCCGCACCACTCCGGGGTCACGATGCTGTGGGCTGGCGTCCGAGAGCATCCTCGCCACGGCGTCGTTGAGATGGCGGCGCCAGGCATAGACAAGCATCGGTTCGAGCTCGTCCGCGAGGTCGAGGACGAGCCGTGCCGTCGCCTGGGCCGTCTGCTCGTCGATGGGAGTGTCATGGTCCTGAGCGTCTGCGGCCACGTCCCCGGCCAGCGTCTCCGCGAGGAGGTGCACCTGCCATGCGGCGAGCCGGTCGGCCGTGCGCGCGAACGCTCGGGTGAGCCCGAGCGCGGTCGACTCTTCGAGGACGCCTGACCGGACGAGTGAGGCGATCCGACGCAGCGCCCGCAGGTCGGCGTCGGTGTAGGGCCGGTCGGTCGAGGTGACGTCGGGGAAGCCCAAGGCGTGCCAGAACTTGCGCGCGCCGATGACCGAGACCCCCGCGAGGCGACTGACGTCGGCTCGGGTGAAGGCACGGCTCTGACCGACGAGGAGCGCCGAGACGTCGTCGCTGTCCAGATGGCGAGGGGTCGACCTCACGAGGGGTTCGTGGCCGACACTGCGGTCGGAAGGCTCCGCAGGGTCTGTTGTGGCCGACGTCATACCCCCATCATGCCAACCCGGGCCGGTCTGTCGCTGCTGGCCGGACATGGGTGACATCGCCGGCGCTGAAGGTGCGGTCCCCAGCGTCTGTCGCCACGACGAGTGCCCCGTCGTGGGTCACCGCGGTCGCCATGCCGCGGATGTCGTTGCCTCCTGGCAAGGAGACCGACACCCGTGCCCCGATCGTCGCGCAGCGAGCACGGTATGCCGCCCGCACCTGCGCCGCAGCAGACCCGCCGGGCCGCAGATGAGACTCAAGTTCGGCGAGCCTGCTGCCGATCTCGACGACGAGCTCTTCACGGGTGACGGACATCGTCTGGCCGGTGTGTGCCGCCGCCAGCACGAGGGAGGTCGCCGTCGGCACCGGCAACTCGTCTCGGGCCTGGTCGACGTTGAGCCCGATGCCGACGACGACCACTCCCTGCGAGCCGTGCGACGCGTGGCCCACCCCGGCAGTGGGCACGATCTCGCACAAGACCCCGCAGACCTTGCGATGGCCATCGGCGGGGAGCAAGACGTCGTTCGGCCACTTGAGCACGGCCTCCAACCCGCATCGCGCGGTGATCGTGTCAGCCACAGCCAACCCGGCGATGAGGGGCAGCCACCCCGGTTCGTCGATCTCGAGCGGCAGCGTGAACGACACGGTCACGGCGGCAGCGGTCGGCGTCTCCCAGTGCCGACCGAGCCGGCCGCGCCCGGCCGATTGGGCCTCGGCGACGACGACGGCGTACGGCGTGGCCAGCTGCACCGCCCGGAGGTTCGTCGAGTCGAGGTGCTCGTGGACTTCAACCACGGCATACCTCCCCTGGGGCGGAAGGAGGGAGGCCGACAGTCTGGTCAGGTCCATGGGCATACGCACGATGACAAGGCTAGAGTTCGGCGTATGGCCAATGACGGACCCACTGCCGCCGTGGGTGGCGCGCCCGACCTGTCCACCACTGCCGGCAAACTGGCCGACCTCAAGCGTCGCGTGGCCGAAGTCGCCCACGCCGGGTCGAGCACCGCTGTCGAGAAGCAGCACGCCAAGGGCAAACAGACTGCGCGAGAGCGCATCGAGATGCTGCTCGACGAGGGCACGTTCATCGAAATGGACAAATACGCCCGGCACCGCAGCAGCCAGTTCGGCCAGGACAAGCACCGGCCTTATGGCGACGGCGTCGTCACGGGTTACGGCCTGGTCGACGGGCGGCAGGTCGCCGTCTTCGCCCAGGACTTCACGGTCTTCGGTGGCTCGCTCGGCGAAGTCTTCGGCGAGAAGATCGTCAAGGTCATGGACTTCGCGGCCAAGATCGGCTGCCCCGTCGTCGGCCTCAACGACTCGGGTGGCGCCCGCATCCAGGAGGGCGTCGTCTCGCTCGGCCTCTATGGCGAGATCTTCTTCCGCAACGTCCGGTCTTCCGGAGTCATCCCGCAAATCAGCATCATCATGGGCCCGTGCGCCGGCGGCGCCGTCTACTCCCCCGCCATCACCGACTTCACGGTGATGGTCGACAAGACCTCGCACATGTTCATCACCGGACCGGATGTCATCAAGACCGTCACGGGTGAAGAGGTCGAGTTCGAAGACCTCGGAGGCGCTCGCGCGCACAACACCAAATCCGGTGTGGCGCACTACATGGGCACCGACGAGCAGGACGCCATCGACTATGTCAAGGCGCTGCTGTCCTATCTCCCGAGCAACAACATGGAGGAGCCGCCCGCGTTCGACGCCGAGGACGATCTCGCGGTCACCGACGAGGACCGCTGGCTCGACACGTGCATCCCCGACTCCCCCAACCAGCCCTACGACATGCACCAGGTCATCGAGCACGTCGTCGATGACGGGGAGTTCCTTGAGGTCCACGCCCTCTTTGCCCCCAACATCGTCGTCGGGTTCGCCCGGGTCGACGGTCAGTCGGTCGGCGTCGTTGCCAACCAGCCGATGCAATTCGCCGGCTGCCTGGACATCGAGGCGTCCGAGAAGGCCGCCCGCTTCGTCCGCACCTGCGACGCCTTCAACGTGCCGATCCTCACCTTCGTCGACGTCCCCGGATTCCTCCCCGGCACCGACCAGGAGTGGAACGGCATCATCCGCCGGGGCGCCAAGCTCATCTACGCGTATGCCGAGGCGACCGTCCCGAAGATCACCGTCATCACCCGCAAGGCCTACGGCGGCGCCTACGACGTCATGGGGTCCAAGCACCTCGGCGCCGACATCAACCTCGCGTGGCCGACCGCGCAGATCGCCGTCATGGGTGCTCAAGGTGCGGTCAACATCCTCTACCGCAAGGAACTCCAGAAGGCGATGGACGAAGGACGGGACGTCGAGGCGGCGCGCGCGGAGTTCATCAAGCTGTACGAGGAGACGCTGGCCAACCCCTACATCGCCGCCGAACGGGGTTACATCGACACGGTGATCACGCCGAGCAACACCCGGATGAATGTCACCCGGGCGCTGCGGGCGCTGAAGACCAAGCGGGAGAGCTTGCCGCCGAAGAAGCACGGAAACATCCCGCTATGAGTGACCCGACGAGCCCAGACGTTCCCACGATCCGGATCGAGCACGGAAATCCCACCCCGGAAGAGGTGGGGGTCATCGTCGCGGTCCTCAGCGCGGCCTCCGGCGGAGGCGACGGTGATGGCGGCGCTCCCGACCGACGGTCTCATTGGGCCGCACCAGGCGAGCGTCTCGCGGGCCCCGCTCCGGGCCGAGGTGGCTGGCGCTGGTCAGGTATGCCGCGCTGACGCTGCCCGACACGACGAAGGGGTGCGCACCGATTCGGTGCGCACCCCTTCGTCGTGTCGGCCTCGGTCAGTAGACCGAGATGTGCACGTGGTCGTAGTGGTTGGCCGTGGCGCCGCCGCGGTCTTCCATCATGCGCCACCCGGGGCGATCCATCATGTAGATCCGCTGGCGCCAGATGACGTACTTGATCTTGAGTTCCCGAGCGTGCGCAATCGCGTATGCCGCAACGGCGTCACCGACCGCACGGTTGCTCGTCATGACGTCGCACGCCTTGCCCGCGCCGTGGTCGCCACCACCGGCGCGATAACCCCCGATGTTGGTGATGCCGAACTGTGCCCGGATCGCGGAGTAGACCGCGCGAGCATTGGCGCCGAGCCCACGCGAGGCGCCCGCCGCGGCATACGTGCGAGTGTCCACCCCACTGGCCGCAGGGGCGGGGACGGGGGCAACCGGTGGGGACGCCGGAGCAGGCGGAGCAGCCGGTGCCGGAGGGGCGGGGGGCGCAACTGCCACCGGCGCGGCTTGCACCGCAGCGGCGGGGGTGAGCGTCGGAAGCACCCCGTCGAGCGCCTCCCGGCTGTCACTGCGCGAGGCGGTATCAACGCCCGCGCGTGCGGCGAGGGCGGCTACCAGGCCCTCGTTGGCTCCGGTATCCGTGCTGAGCGCGGGTGTCGGTGTCAGAGCGGGGGACGCTGAGCTCGGGGCTGGCGAGGCCGTGAGCGCCGCCACCGCGAAGGTCAAGCCGGCAAAGCCGGCCGTCGCGGTCGTCGCGGCGCGAGGGGTCGAGGGCGTCCAGGCGCGCGGTTGCGCGGGCGCGCGGTGACGTCCGGGCGTGCGATGCCGCCCGGCATACCGAGTCGAACGTGACAAAACCAGAAGCCTTCCCGCATGTGGTTACCCCACGGTAGATGATGTCTCCGCCGTTTGTCACGTTTGCATCACGGCGCGGTGTGATGCAGCGGCATCCGAAGTCCCCGACTGGGGACCAACTCATGCCCGAGAGCGTCGCACGCCCGCCAGCATCCCCCTCACTGCGGCCGCAACGCTCTCACGCCTTTTCGCGCCAAAGGCAGCGATAAGTGCCAACTTCACGACCAACCGACCAACATCGTGGACCTTCCACGCCATCGGCACGTAGGCGCGTCGATAGAGATCTACTCGATTACGGTGCATGTAAAAGAGCCGTGTCGGCGAGTGCAGGCGCAGACCGAAGCCACCCGGCAACGTTCGCATGGTGTCTCCCCGCCGGTGTCGGATCATCGCAGAATACGTGGCGAGAATGCGCCAGCCACGAGATCGCGTGCGGAAGCTCCACTCAAAGTCGATGCAATCGATGAACAGCGTCGAGTCCATCGAACCGATCGAATTGAGGGCATCTAGGCTCACCAAAGTCCCCGACGTGATCAGGAAGTCGACGTCGAAAAACTCTGCAGGAGCGTTGGATTGGGTGATTCGGTGATTGAGCGGCAAGCGCAAACGCGTGAAGTACTCGGGGCGGCCCCGTAACTCGTCCAGGATCGATGGCCCGACGGCTGCTACCCGTGGGGCTACGTCGAAGCCACGTCCCAAGGTGGCAACCAGCATGGGGTCCGGCAGCGTGTCTTGGTCGAACATGACCGCGTGTGTGGCCCCGGTCGCAGAAATCTCCATGAGTCCGTCGTTGAGCGCCTGCGCGAGGCCGACATTGCTGCCGTCACCGAGGACGGTGACCTGCGGCAAGGTCACGAGATAGCCGAGCGCAGCACGGCCGCCGCCGTTGTCGACATAGACGACGCGGTCGACCTGTTGACTCAGCACCTTCCATTGCTGCTGAAGGAGCGCGGGGTCGGGGTCATAGAGCACAACGAGCGCATGCACACGGCTGGTCATCCTGTGCGTGCTCCTCGGTCCGGGTTCATGATGCGCCCTCAAGGCTATGCCAGGTCGTGGTCTCCCCGTGGGCACAAACCCGCGTCGCAGTCGAATCACCACTCTAGGATGACCATCGATGACTGAGTTCCCGCCTGGTCGCGGCGCACCCGATGAGGGGACCCCTGTGGCCGTTATCGCCCGCGATGCCGCAGACCTCGACGAGGTCGTCTCGCTAATCGCACGAGACGCACCCACCGCCGTGTCGGTCACCATCCCCAACCCGGCCACCACGGACCATCTTCTGGGGATGCTCAGGGGTGAACGCATCCCCGCCGCCGCCATCGTTCCAGCTGATGTCGACGACCGGTTGGCCACGGTGGGCTACCAGCGCGCACGGGGTTTCCACCACAGCGAGCTGGCGGACCGTCCGGTCGTGCAGGGCGGTTTGGGCGCTTACCTCCACCAACTCGCCCAAGGCAACGGTGTCGGGGGGAACACCGCCCACCTCGTCCAGCACTACACTCGCAAGCCCGCGCTCGCCCAGGAGTCCGCGGTCAGCGAAAACCTTTCAGCATCGCTCCCGTTTCTGTCGGTTCTCACGCGCACACAGGCCACTCCCCATCGCGTGGAGACGCTGCGGGATGTCCTGACCTGCCTTGCCGGACAAACAAATTCGTCCTTTGAGCTGATCCTCCTCCCACATCGGGTCAACGAAGAAAAGCTCGGCACGCTCACCTCGCTGCTGTCCGAATTCGACGTGGACTTCACGGCACGGGTTCGTGTCCTCCCAGTAGTCGCACCCGGCCGCTCGTCGCCGCTCAACGTGGGGCTCGGGGCCGCTCGGGGCTCCTACGTCGCCGTGCTCGATGACGATGATCTCGTCCTCGGTCATTGGGTGAGCAGCTTCGCCGATTTGGCAGCACGGTGCGAGCGGCCTGCGGTCCTTCGATCTCGTGGGGTCATGCAGCGTATGGAGTTCACCGACCGGAGCGGGGTGGGGTACCGCGCTTGGACCACTGGTGAGTCCCACTGGGCCCCCACGTTCAGCGTCACCAAGCAGTGGCGGGAAAACGAGATGCCCATCCACACGTATGCCGTGCCGCGGGCTGAGGTGCTCGCGTGGGGGCTCAGGTGGGATCCTGATCTCCCGGTCTTCGAGGACTGGGACTTTCTCATGCGCGTGGTCAACGTGGTCGGCTGCGTGTCGGGTGAGGAGGTCACCGCGGTCTACCGCATGTGGCCATCGACGCATAGCTCCCTTGCTGCCGTAAATCGGGCCGATTGGGACCCCGTGCGGGAGAGCATCCTTTCTCGTTGGGATGACATGACGTGGATCGTGCCCCCGGGCACCGTCCGACAAGCGGTCGCTGCCGAGGTCGCCCTTGAGTCATCCGGCCGTCTCGCCGATCGAGCTAAGGCTCGCGCCCAACACCTGGCGCGCCGACACGGGCCAGCGCTACTGGCGTCGCCGTTCGGCCGGCTCTTGCGGACGGCATACCGCCGTTCGGGATTGCGACCCGAAGACACGTGACGTCGACTCGCTCCAGGATTGTCCGCAAGCGGTATTAGCCTTGCCGTTGTGCTGAGCCACGATGACTCTCCATCGCCTCCGCGATCAGCTCTCATCGACGTCGTCGGCCTCGGCCGTGCCGCGACGATTGAGCAGTTGTCCGAGGGGGTCGCCGTAGCCACCGGAGCCCCCGTGCGGGTACGGATGACCAACCCGGTGACTACCGACGAACTCGTCGCCATACTGTTGGGCGGTCCAGCCCCGGTGGGGCGATTGAGCGTGAAGGAGATCGATGACTACCTCGGCACCTGGGGCTACTCGCCGCATGTCGAATCGCCACGCGTTCCTGCCTCTGACACAGTTGGGGGCCTGGCCACACTGCTAGACCAACTCAGCGCATCAGCCGGCCTCGGGGGGCAGCAATCGACATTGGTGCGGGACTACCTGCATGAGCCGAGCGTCGGCGAGCCCGAACGTGGCGTCGAGCACGCGCTCATCGGAGGAATCGGCGGCGACAGTGACGTCCACCAACCGTTCCTGAGCATCCTCGTCCGCACCCAAGGAGCCGCTCGACGACTCCAAACCTTGCGTGACACTTTGCTGTGCCTGCACGCACAGTCTGACGATGACCTTGAGATTCTCGTCCTGGCGCATCGAACGTCGCCCCCTGTCCTTGCTGCTGTCACCGAGGTCGCGAAGGAACCCGCTGCGAGTCGCATTGTGACCCGCGTCATAGATGTGCGCGCGCCGGGAAGAAGTGCTTCCTTGATCGCTGGCCTGCACGCGGCACGCGGACTGTATGTCGCCGCCCTCGACGATGACGACACAGTCCTCGCACACTGGGTTGAAACGTTCCGCGGTTTGGCCGAGCAGTCGGCTCGCCCGGCAGTCCTGCGATGCCGCGCGGTGAGCCAACCGATGGAACTTCTCCACGACCCGTCGGTCGGATTCCGCGCCAGCAATGCCTGGGCTTCGCCCTGGAAAGCTCAGTTCTCACTCTCGCTCCACTGGCTGGACAGCCAATCCCCTATTCACGTCTGCGCTTACCCCCGCGAGGAGATGCTTCGGTGGGGGCTGACGTGGGACCCCTCGTTGCAGGTCGTCGAGGACTGGGACCTGCTAGCGAGAGCAGCCAGCCGCCTAGGCGTGCGCTCCTCACCGGAGTTCACCGCGATCTACCGCCGGTGGCCCGCCACCGACAACTCCTACCGTGATCTCGCCGAGGCCCACTGGGGATCCGTGCGGGAGGACGTTATCGGTCGATGGGACGAACAAGCGTGGGTCCTGCCCCAAGGCAGCGTCCGGCATCTCATCGACGCTGAACTCGCATTACTGTCCAATCGTCCATTGCGCCAACGGATCACCAATCGCCTTGAACGACTCGCCGCCCGCAGCGCCCGTCGCCTCGTGGGCACCCGGCCCGGGCGCCTCATCCGCTGGATCTATCGGAGGACCGGTCTGCGCGCTGCGACCATCCACGACGAGTGACCTCAGCGAAGTCGCCGCAGCGCTGCCCGGCCCGCCCGTGCCGCGAACCGGATCACTCGGCCGGTCGTCGAGGTGGGCACGTAAGTCCCCGGGACGAGCGCGACGGCACGCTCGTCAGCCCCGGGTTGGTGGGACTGGAGTCGCTGCTGGCGTCGCGCGTCAATCGGCCGCACACCGGGCGCCGTCAAACCACCCGGCATACCGGCAATAAGCCGCGACATCGTGCCGGGCGGCCAGAGATGCGACTGGGAGTCCAGCCGTTCGAGGATATGCCGCTGGGTCCTCAGCCAATGGGCGGGCTCGTGCAACGAATAGGACGAGTCGCCCTGAGTCCACAACCGATAAACAGCCGTGATCGTGGGAGCTGACTCGACCCCACACAGCAAGGCGCTGCGCAGCAACATGTCCCAGTCCTCCATCACGTCGAGGCTCTCGTCGAAGCGCATGCCGAAGTCGGCGAACAGCGTGGTCGGAAAGGCCAAGGACATGAGCGGTGACTGGTTTTCGATGAGGTGCTCGACGAGGTCGAACTCCGGAGAGTACCGTCTCTCGGCCGCTGTGAGCGTGCGGTGACCCGCGGGCTGTCCACCTGCCCACGGCACCGCGGTGATCCCTTGGGTGACACAGATCGACCGGAGGACCCGACCCCCTCCGCGGTGGGCCAAGACCGCGAAGGTGTCGACCCAGTTGCCCAAGACGAGATCGTCGTCATCGAGGACTGCGACGTATCGACCGCGCGCAAGAGCGACCCCGGCGTTGAGAGGACGCGAACGACCCCCATCGTCGACGAGGACCATGCGGGTCCGTGAGCGGACGTTGGGCGGCAGTTCCAAAATGACCTGTTCGACCGAGATCTGCTGCTCTACGGTGACTTTATGCGGCAGCACGATGAGCTCGAAATTCTGGTTGACCTGGCCCACCAGACACGAGAGCGCGTCTCGCATCTGCTCCGCCCGAGTACCCTGCGTGCGCATCAGAACGGTGAGAAATGGGCGAGGTCCGTCGTCGGGGTTCGCTGCCTTTGGCGCGCGGCCCGGTTGGTAGGCGCGGACGAACTGTTGGGTCGTCGCGAAAGGGTTGGTCGCATCAGCGAGGTTGGACAGGTAAGACCCCACGACCGTCGTTTTTCCGAGAACCGGCAGGTCAGCGGGGAAGAATTGATCGCTGCGCCGCATCGTGAAGTCGGCGGCACCGATCTGCCGCCAGCCCGCCTGTTCGACCATTTCGGTCAGGAACGCGTTGGTGTGATGCACGAGGTGCGTACGGTCCAATAAGCCCGTCTCGGTGTAGTCCCAACGACCGACCAGGAGTTTGGCGCCGACGTCACGATGGCTGACATTGGGCACCGAAACGATGAGCGGCGCACCGCCATGCTCTTGGGCAAGGTCTTGGAGCACCTCAAGCACCTGCCGTCCGGTCGTCAGGTGTTCAAGGGTGTCGAGGATGCTGATGCTCGCCAAAGACCGACCTGCGAGCGCTTCGTCAATGGCGGCGCGGATCCGATCGACCTCATGAAGGTCGATCGAGACTGCCTCGAAACCACGGGCCCGCAGGCTTGCGGTTCCGGGGCCTTGAATATCGGCCCCTACGTAACCTAAGCCCAACCCCGCGATCTGCTCGGCGATGGCGCCGAAGCCACAGCCGAGGTCGAGGTGGACCTCTCCCGAGGCGAGACGCAGATCAGTGATGAGCGTGACGGCACGGCCGTAAACGTTGTTATCGCTATACCCGAAGTCGTATTGCTCGCCAGTCATCTGAGGCGCCCCTTAGTAGCGGTGCACGGCATACGCGCCGTTGACAAATGACGACACACGGTCGGCACCCGGGACCGGCGTCGGAAGCCGACCTTCAGCCCGGCGAGTCTCAAATGCCTTCACCGCCCGGCGCTGGCCCGGAGTACCGTGCGATTTAAGGTCGGCGCTGTATCGCTTGACGAGGTCTGGGCGACCCCACTTGTGCGCCATCAGCAGCGACGCCTCGGCAGAATAGAACTCTTCTGCCGAACTCACTGCCCACCGCCCCTCGTTCGTCAGCCGCTTGTCGTGGAAGACCCTAGCCGAATCACGCAAGACGATCCGATAGCCCGCAAGCCGGATCTGCCAGGACCAATCCACGTCGTCGCAATAGAGGAAAAACGTGTCGCTGTCGAAGCCGCCGACGGTGCGTAGCACCTCCGCGGGGACTAGCGCACAGGCCGTTGACGCCCAACTCGTCTCCCCCGTGGTGGCGTCGTAGTCCTTGGGGTGTTCGAACGGCAGCTGACGCGCCTCAGCGAGACCTACGCCCGGCACCGCCAGGGCGGCGAGCAACTCGAGAATCGTGTTCGCGGCGACGAAGGCGTCGGGGTTGAGGATGAGCAGATAGTCAGCGTCAAAGTCAGCCATGAGCCGGTTCTGGCCTGCTGCCGAACCGAGATTGGCATCGAAGAACTCGTAGCCGATGAAGTCCAGGTCTGGGTTCTGTTTCCTCAGGAGATCAAGCCCGTCCAGGGTGAGCACCGGCGCAGGCGAGCAGTCACCGAAGCGGACCTCTGCGCGGCCGAGCACGCCGTGCTCCTTCGCGAACGCCACCGCCCTTGCGGTCGCGTGAACGGCCCGCGACACCCCGTCGAGATCGTTGCCGTAAAGGACCGAATGGATGCGCAGACTAGGCTGGGCCAGACTCATGAGACGTTCTCCTGCGCGTCGATCCATTCCTGCAGCCGAGCGACGCCCTCATGGATGTCGACCAGCGACTGCCACCCGAGTTCTTTCCGCGTGGCGCTGACGTCCGCCAAGGCATGACGAACATCCCCGTCGCGGAACTGCCCCGTCACGTGGGGGCTTGGAGCCTGATGGTGGTCGGCCATGGTGGCAGCCAATTTTGTGATCGAGGTGGGCATCCCCGTGCCCACATCGAGAGTACGTACGCCATCGGGCACTGCGCGGAGCCCAGCGACGAGAGCGGCCGCGACATCGTCAATGAAGACGAAGTCGCGGATGATCTCGCCGTCCTCGTACACCGGAATTGAGGTGCCGGCTTTGGCGAGCCGACTGAACAGCGTGACGATTCCGGTATAGGGGTTGGTCAACGACTGCCCGGGCCCGTAGACGTTCTGCAGGCGGAAGATGCTCAAGGGCACCCCGTGGCTCAATGTCCACGCGCTGAGTACGTGCTCCTGGGCAAGCTTGGTGGCGCCATAGACACTCGTCGGCATCGGCTGGGTCTCGGCTGCGCTGGCGGGCAGACCCACGGCATCGGGAAAGTCCCATTGGCAAGCAGACATCATGGCGTGGCTGCGCTGCCCGGGATAGAACACCCGCCCGCTCCTCTCCCGCCATTGGCCCTCGCCGTAGACGGCGCGGCTCGAGGTGAGCAGAATGTGACCCGGGTTGTGGCCGGTCGCCGACAGCCAGTCGGTGAGGCGCGTGGTGCCCACGACGTTGGCCAGGCTGTGCCGGCTCGCTTCGTGGAGGGACTGGCCGGTGCCCGTTTCGGCGGCAAGGTGAATGACGATGTCGGGGCGAAGGTCGCCAAGGCGTGCGAAGGTGTCCTCGTCAGACACGTCGGCAATCACCAAGGCCGCCTCCGGCGCCAACGCTGCAGGCCGCTCGCCCGACGGATGGACTTGAGGGTGCAGGTTGTCTACAACTGTCCACGAGGTTGCGCTACTGGCGAGCAGTTGGCTCAACGCACACCCGATGAAGCCCGCGCCTCCCGTAACGAGGATATGACCCAGTGGGGTCGATCGATGCATCACCGTGAGGTCCTAACCGTGATCGGCAAAACGGGGATACGGCCTCCAGGCAGGAGGCGACATCGCGCTGGTGCGCCGACGCAGAGTCTAATCGTCCATGAGGGGACTACCTTCGGCCTCGCAGTCGTCGTGTCGCTGTCCACGACACAGAGGATCGGAGTTTCTCGAGGACCGCGTGGAGTTCCTCGCTCGTCATCTCGAAGTACTCGTGGACAGCGGTCGGGGGCTGGCGTTCACGCAGTCGAGGGGCGATGCGCAGGGGGGACGCAATTTTCCACGACGTCGACGCCAGGATTTCCTGGATCTCGCGCAAGAGCCCCAACCGGGTCCGCTCGGTTTGGGCGGAGCTGTCGGCCTGGCGACGTTGCCGGTCGAGTTCGTCGGCAAACCAGTCGAGGTCTCTGCGTTGCCGCTCGACCTCCGCAGTCGCCGCGGCCAGGCTGCGCGTGAGCTCTTCTCGGGTGTGAATGAGGTTCCGGACGTGTCCTGCGCTGCCTGGCTGCAAGAGGAGAGCAGCGACGTCAAGCGTGCTGTACGTGACGGCGAGATTGCTGACCCACTCGGCCTCCGCGTGCAGGGTGCGCGACGACTCATCCACCAGCCACCACCGGTAGATGCACGTCGCGGCTGGCACCGAGTAAACCCCGACAACCGTCGCCGACCGCATCAGCAGGTCCCAGTCCTCCACGGTCGTGAACCGGTCGTCGAACGCCAGCCCCAACACGTGTCGGACACCGGTAGGAAACGCGAGCGCGGTATTTGGCGTGTAGTTGAGATTGAGGTGCTCCACCAGGTCGAACTCTGCCGGATAGATCGCTTCGAGCGGCCCCCGCGACTCGGTGCCCGCCGCGCCGTTGACGGTGACGCGCTCGTAACGCTGGAGGATCGAGACGGTGCGGATGATGCGACCACCGGACTCCACCTCCGCGGCCTTGAAGGTGCTCACCCAGTGCTCCATGACGAGATCGTCATCGTCGAGGATGGCGATATACCGACCCCGGGCGAGTGCGAATCCGAGGTTCAGTGGAGCTGCTCGGCCTCCCTCGTCCAGGGTGACAACCCGTATCCGCGCCCGCAGCGAGCTCACACAATCCGCGACGATCCGACCGATCTCCGCTGCCCCCGCCTCGCTCAGGCGATGACCGACGATGACTACCTCAAAGTCGGCGCAGTCCTGAGCAGCCAAACAGAGCAGCGCCTCCGTGAGACATTCGGGACGGGTTCCCTGGGTCCGCATGACGACGGTCAGGAACGGTCTGTTTGGTGCGCCGTCGATCAGCTTCTGGGTTGCCACGACCCGATCGCCGGGCTCAGCGGGCACCGGCGTTGGCGTGCACAGCCAGACGAACTCATACACCGTCCCGCGCGCTTCGCTCGCAGCCATGGTCCTGGACAGGAAAAGGTGCACGGACGTCTTCGGAGCCAGCGCCGGGTTGGCATCCCACGTCCTTCCACTGGGCGACCAAGACACCCCGCCTTCCGCGATGACGGTCAACTCCGCCAGCGCGAGCCTGGTGACCCAGTCCCCATACGTGCGCGCGAACGCCCCTGGTTCCCAACCTTCAGGAGCATCCGGCATACGCCAGGGATCTTGTCCTCCGACCAACCGCATGACAACCTCTTCGTGGGCAGCGTTACGCCCCACGACGACGAGGTGCGCGCCGCGAGTTCGCGCGAACGCAAGGATGTCACGCAGGTCGTCAGAGCGGTCTGGTGCGAGCAGGTCGCCGGAAATCCCTATCGAGTGCACGCTCCGGTCAGCCGCCGAGGCGGCGAGCGCCTCCGAAGTGGGTGCGGGAACAGTCACAACGCTCCCAGGGACAAATGCATCCCTGCGGAGCCACGGCGAGCCGTCGGAACCGACCTCAAGGTGGACTGCCTCAGCACTGGGAGTGGGTATGCCGTGTGCGGCCCATGCGCCCCTGACTGCGACCTCGCGACAGCTCGACAGGGAAGGTTCAACCCATGCCATTGTCGTCCCTCCTAATACCGGTGAGCGCCGTAATGAAGGTCGACAAAGTCTCCGACGACATGCTCGGGATCCCGAGGGGCGGGAAGCCTGCCCTCCTCCGTGCGCCGACGAAATGCGGCCAAAGCCTTGCCTTCGACCGCGTCGTGCGACTCCTCGAACAACTGCGACACCCGAGCCACGACATCCGGGCGCGACCATTTGTATGCCAAGAGCAGGGCCGCCTCGGCGCTGTAATATCGTTCCGCTGCTGTGGGCGTGTGGCTGCCGTCGACGTTCGGTCGGCGGTCGTGGAACACAACCGCCGCTGGTTGGTGGATTATCGACAGGCCGCGTTCCCGGACCCGCCACGAGAGATCGACGTCGTCGCCGTACATGAAGAACGTGTCGGCGTCATAACCGTCGAGGACGCGGAAAAGGCGCGCCTTGACGAACGTGCACGCGCCCGAGGCCCACGACGTCTGGCCAGTCAATGGGTCGTAGGCCTTGGGGTGATCGAGCGGGATCTGGCGGGCCTCGGTGATGCCCACCCCTGGCCTCTTCATCGGCTCGAGCAGCAGGGAAAGTAGTCGCGGTATCACCACGACGTCGGGATTGGCCAGGAAGAGGAAGTCGGCATCGCTGCTCAATCCCAGGAGGTTGTGACCGCGAGCTGAACCGACGTTGGCCCCGTGAAATGTATAGCTGACCGACATATGCTCCCCGGCGAGATCATGTACCCGCGCGAGATCAGCGGCGTCCAGCACCGGTTCAGCCGAGGCGTCCCCGAGGGCGAGGGTGGCCCGGCTGATCAGCGGCTGTGGGCCGCTCGATGCGAGTTCAGCGGCGCGAGAGAGTGATTCGACAGACCTCAGCAGCGACCCCACGGGGGTCTGGTAGAGGGTGCTCTGGAACTGCACCGAGACCGGAGCGATCCCAACTGGCGGCTCGTGTTCCGTCACCTCAACCCGCTTCTCCTGCGCCACGGCGAGGGCTCGTTGGGGGTAGACCTGGGTGCGGTAAGCCCAGCGTGACGCTCGGCCCGCGAGGCCGACTTCACAGGTGCACGCACCCCGACCATTCCCTTGATCCAGGGCCATCCTCTCCCCGGCCCCCACCCTTTGAATTTGAGCGCTTGCTTTTCGACCAGGTGCCAGCTGATCATTGCGCAACCAACTGCCCCCAGCCAGGCCAGGATGATGTACGGGATAACACCCCATCGATACCAGCCAAGTTGGGCCAAGGTCATCTGAACCAGAAATCCATACACGTAGATCCCGTATGAATAGTCATTCTTCGCGCCGAAGGCGAACCACCGTTGCGGCGCGCGGTAGGCAAACCAAAGCGTCAGATACGCCATGGCCGGGACGCCGAAGAGACGAAACCCCTCGCGGAAGAACAGCGTCCCCGCGAACGCGATTGCCGCGCCCATTGCCAATCGGCCGTCCAGGGGAACGCGCTCGGGGTACAGCGCGGCAGCGCTGCCCAAGAGGAAGAACGCTGACAATCGGACCATCTGCACGTCACTAAGCCATGGGGCGAGTCCGACCACCAACTCCGGGGCCGTGGTCTGCACCGCGGCCAAGATGGTGAGGGCTGCGGCGGCTATTGGGACGAGGAACTTGGCGCGGTGGAGGACACCGAAGACACCGAGGGCAGCGAGCATGAGGTAACAGCGCCACTCGTATTCCAGCGTCCAGAGTGGGCCGTTGAGGACGCTCACCTTGACCGACTCGCCGTAGGGCGTTGACATGAAAACATCGAGGATGCCGTACTGGTTCATCTCCAGCGCCGCGTTACTTGTCAAGTAGGTCAACGGACCGCCGGCGCCGCGCGTGAGATAACCCGTCAATGATCCGTGCTGCGTCGCATACATCCACGGGCCGATGACAGCGGCGCCAACAAAGAGGGCCAACCAGAACGCGGGGAAGATGCGTAGAACGCGACGCCACAGGAAACCGACGAGGTCAGTCGCCATTGCGCTCCGGCAGATGAGGAATCCGCTGACAATGAAGAAGCCCGACACCGCTAGGCCGCCGAAGCTCTCTTGGCCTTTGGTCCACTCCCACATGGGGTCATCGCCAAAGCCCCCGAGGGGGAACGCATGATTGACGATGACAAGGCTCGCGAGGACGAACCGGATCAAGCCGTAGGCGTTGCGACGCCCCTGAAGCAACCCCGCGAGAGTCTGCGGGCGGCGGTCAGAGGCCCCGGTTGGCGCGGTGTTCACGGGTATCCTTTGGTTGGTCGACGACACCGGGCCACCCTAGCGACACCCCGAAACGGAGCAGCGTGACCACCACGAGCATCCCACGCCCATCCCCGACGCCCAGGGGAACGCCTCGCCGACCTGCTGAACTATCGCTCGCTGGCCGAGTCCTTCCTGCACCGTGAACTCCGCACCCGCTTCCTCGGGTCTCGGTTCGGGTGGGTCTGGTCGCTCATCAACCCTTTGCTCATCTTGGCGATGTATTCTGTGGTCTTCGGGATCGTCCTGGGTGCCAACCGGGGGTTGCAGCCGTCTGCCAACGGTCTGCAGATCTTCGCGATCTACCTCTTCACCGGGCTGGTGTGCTGGAACATCTTCTCGTCAGTCCTGCAGCGCACCATCGATGGCCTCGTCGAACTCATCCCCTTGCGGCGGAAGGTGTCCTTCCCGATCCTGGCGCCCCTGGTGGGGATGGCCATCGCCACCTTGGTCGAACGCTCCGCTGAAATGGCCCTACTTCTCGTGGTCTACGCCCTGTTGGGCAACGTGGGGTGGACCACGGCGCTCGTACCAATCTTCATGCTGCTCGTGGCAGGGTTTGCGTTCGGTCTCGGCCTCATCGTCGCCATCACCAATATCGCCTTCCGTGACATCGGCCATCTCGTCGGGGTTGGCCTACAACTGCTGTTCTATGCCACACCGGTCATCTACCCGGCGTCGTTCCTCGACACCCATCTCGCACCCGGGTCGTTGGCTCGCATACTTCTATCAGCAGCAACCCGCTGTACGCGTTCGTGCAAGCCTTCCGGGATCTGATGTGGGACCTCCGGCTCCCCGCCCCCTGGGTCTTGGTGGGACAACCCGTGCTATCCGACAGTGGCGGCCCTCTGCGGGGGGTGGCTGTTCTTCCGAGACCGCGCCTACCGGATCGCGGAGGAATCGTGCAGCGAGACCCTTGACGAAGGCATCGGCGCGTATGCCGAGCAGGGCGCCGCACAACCTGCCCCTGCGGCCGTGATTCTGCGCAACGTAACCCGTGACTTCGACATCGAGCACGGCGCCGGCGGCAGCCTCAAGCACAAGGCCCTCGGCCGAAGCGCGGGACGCCGAGAGCACTTCCGGGCACTCGATGACGTGAGCCTGGAATCCCGAGTGGTTCCACCTTCGCGTTGGTGGGCCACAACGGATCCCGGGAAGTCCACGATGCTAAAACTCATAGCGAAGATCTTTCCGCCCACCTGCGGGGAGATCGACGTTCACGGCCGGGTGACCGCACTCCTCGAGCTCGGGGCTGGCTTCCATCCCGAGCTCACCGGCCGAGAAAACGTCTACCTATCCGGCTCGATCTCCGGGCGCACTCGGGCGCAAGTCGACGGCGATATCGAGGCGGTGAAGGACTTCTCTGGGCTGGGCGACTTCTTCGAGTCTCCCGTCAAGGTCTACAGCTCGGGGATGTTCGTCCGACTCGGGTTCGCTGTGGCGGTCCACTTGGACCCAGAGATCCTCATCGTGGACGAGGTTGTGGCCGTCGGTGACGAGCAGTTCCAGCGCCAGTGCTTCGACCACCTCCGCAAGCTGCGACGCCGAGGCGTCACGATCATCTTCGTGTCGCACGCCATCGGACTCGTAGAGCAACTAGCCGACCGGGCCGCATGGCTCGACCACGGGGTCATTAAGCAAGTCGGCACGGCGACCGAAATCGCGAAGAGCTATATCGCCGCCGTCAACCGCGCCGAACTCGACGCGCAACCCGCCCCTGTCCACGATGACGCGTCGCCCGCTGGCGAGGAAGGTCGACTTAGGTACCAGGGTCGCGACAACGCCGAACGTGAAGGACGCCGCCGCGGCACAGGCGAAGCGAGTGTCACGGGCGTGGAGTTCTTCGGTGCTGACGGGGTCACACCGACGGAGATCGTCAAGGCTCGGCGGAACCGCTGACGGTCCGCATGCACTTTCGGACGAACATCCCGCTGGAGGACCCCACCTTCGGACTCGCGGTCCACTCCGAGCAGGGATGGCCAATCGCTGGGCCCAACACCAGGGTGTCGCAGCACACCACTCGGGCGTCGTGACGGGTGCCGGGCACATCGACTCCCACATGCCCGAATGCCTGCTGGCACCTGGGGCCTCGGAGTTTTCAGCAGCCATTACCGACCACTCAACGACTGCACATCTATGACGGCATCTACCGAGAGTTCCACTTCAAGGCGACCCGGCGACGGATTTGCCTCCACCGGCATGGTTGTCCTATCCGGGGACTGGGTGGGCCCGACCTCGCGACAGCTCCACGGCCCGCGTCGCGCGCGCCCGTACCGTCCCTGAGGGCTACTCGGCGCTACGTCTCTGGCGGAAAGGTGACCCACGGGCTCTCACACCCTCCCGCCCACCCCACGCACCGGCACGCCTGAACCGAAGCGCTCCGAGACATCTCGAGGCTCACATGGCTACGCGATAACCTCGCGGATCGTCGCAGTTAGGGCCGCACGCCAATGCGGCAACGTCGCAACGCCGACGGCTCCACTGCGCTCGTGGCCAAGGACGCTGTAAGCCGGCCGGGGCGCCGGCCGCACGAACGCCGCGCTTGTCGTCGGCAGCACACGCGCCGGATCCAGTCCGAGCTCTTCGAAGATCGCCTGGGTAAACCCGAACCAGGTCGTGTCGCCCTCGCTCGTGCCGTGGAAGTGGCCGGCCGGAGCGTCCGCCTCAATCAGCGCTCGGATAAGAGCGGCGAGATCGCGCGTCGTCGTCGGCTGGCCCCGTTGGTCGTCGACGACCGACAGGGTCTCGCGGTCCTCGGCCAGAGCGGCCATGGTCTTGACGAAGTTGGGGCCTCCCGGGCCATAGAGCCACGCGGTACGCACGATCGAGCGCGTCGGGGCACTCGGAGCGCACGGCCCATTCACCGGCTGCCTTGGTCCGGCCGTAAGCCGACTGTGGCGACAGCGGGGCGTCTTCGGCATACGGGCTACGTGCCGTGACCGTCGAAGACGTAGTCAGTGGAGATCTGGACCATGCGAGCGCCCGCGCGGTGCGCAGCACGGGCCACGACCGCAGGGCCGACCGCGTTGATGCGGAAGGCCAGCGCTTCGTTGTCCTCGGCTGCGTCCACGGCGGTGTATGCCGCGGTGTTGATGACCCAGTCCATCCCCACCGCTGCAGCGGCGCAGTGTTTCGCGTCGGTGATGTCGAGCTCAGGCAAGTCCGTCGCCGTCACGCGGTGTCCAGCCCGCTCAAGCTCTCCTACGACGTCCTGCCCGAGCATGCCGCGCGCCCCGGTCACCAAGATGTTCACTCGAAGGAGTCTAGACGTCCCGGCCCTCGGCACCCCGCAGCACACGGAACCCCGCTTCGGCTGCGCGGCCCGCTGTGAGGCGAACCGATAACCTGGCCTCCATGAAGGGCATCATCCTCGCCGGCGGTTCCGGCACCCGGCTCCACCCGATCACCAAGGGCATCAGCAAGCAGCTCATGCCGGTCTACGACAAGCCGATGATCTACTACCCGCTGTCGACCCTCATGCAGGCGGGCATCAGCGAGGTGCTCATCATCACGACCCCTGAGGATTCCGCACAGTTCCAGCGGCTCCTCGGCGATGGGTCCGACTGGGGCATCAGCATCACGTATGCCGTGCAGCCCAGCCCCGACGGCCTCGCTCAGGCGTTCATCATCGGCGCGGACTTCATCGGCTCGGATTCGGTGGCCTTGGTGCTCGGCGACAACATTTTCTACGGCGCGTCGCTCGAGGATCAGCTCCGCGAGGGCACGCCAGGACATCGTCGGTGGCCACGTCTTCGCCTACCACGTGTCCAATCCTCAGCATTACGGCGTCGTCGAGTTCGACGAGGCGGGCACCGTGCTGTCGATCGAGGAAAAGCCGGCCAGACCAAAGTCGAACTTCGCCGTGCCTGGCGTCTACTTCTACGACAACTCGGTCGTCGAGGTGGCCCGCAACCTCCGGCCCAGCGAGCGGGGCGAGCTCGAGATCACCGGCGTCAACGATGTCTACCTCAAGCAGGGGACTCTCACGGTCACCGTGCTGCCACGCGGCACCGCGTGGTTCGACACTGGCACCTTCCAGGGGCTGCTCGACGCGAGCCAGTTTGTCCACGTCGTGGAGGCCCGCCAAGGGCACAAGATCGGATGCGTCGAGGAGATTGCGTGGCACAACGGCTGGATCGACGACGACGCTCTGGCCGTGCTTGCCGACCGTCTGGCCAAGAGCGGCTACGGCGTCTACCTCAAGGCCCTGCTCGCCGAGAAGAACGGAAACTGACATGGAGTTCCGCCCACTGAAGATCGAAGGGGCGTGGGAGATCACTCCTCGGCAGTTCCCCGACTCGCGGGGGATGTTCGCCGAAGGGTTCCGGTCGGACAAGCTCGCCGAGCACATCGGCCACACGATGCGGGTCGTGCAGACCAACATTTCGGTGTCGACGGCCGGAGCAGTGCGCGGCATCCACTATGCATCCGTGCCGCCGTCGCAGGCCAAATACGTCACCGCACTCGCCGGCGTGTTCCTCGACTTCATCATCGACATCAGGGTGGGCTCCCCCACCTTCGGCCAATGGGACTGCGTGCGCCTCGACACGACCGACCGTCGCGCGGTCTACCTCTCCGAGGGCCTCGGGCACGCGCTCGCCTGCATCCAGGACGGCACCGCGATGTATCTCTGCAGCGAGACTTACAACCCGAGCGGCGAAAAGGGCATCACGCCGGTGGACTCGACGATTGCCCTCGGTCTGCCCGAAGGCTTCGCCCCGATCCTGTCGGAGAAGGACACCGCCGCCCCGACCCTGGAGGAGGCGCGGGTGGCCGGGCTCTTGCCCGACTACGACGCCTGCCTCGCGTTCCGTCGCACCCTCGCGTGAGCGGTCCCGAGGACAACCCCCGCGCCGGTATGCCGTGGTCGCTCGCCTTCGGGGCTGCCGAGGGCCTCACGCGCCGGGTGCGATCGGTCGCCGGGACAATGCCCACGGTGGGCATTGCCGTCGTGCGAGGCCGATCGATGGAGCCGACCTACCATGACGGCGACCGACTCCTCGTGGCATGGGGTCTGTCCCCCCGGCCGGGCCGCGCAGCCGTCGTCTCCCTGCCGCCCGGACCCGACGGGCCCCGCCCGCTAGCCGTGAAGCGAATCACCGGGCGGGACCCAGCCGACCCGGCCCGCTGGTGGGTCGAACGCGACAACGACGCGGTTGGCGTCGACTCGTGGACCGTCGGCAGTCTGGCCTCCGAAGACATCCGTGGCCTCGTCCTCACGCGCATCCCAGAGGTCTCCCTCCCGGGCGGTCGCCGGGCGCAAGCCGCAGCGCTTGCAGCCCTCGCCTGGAAGGCCACCCGGGGGCTGCGTGAGCGTCGTGAGGCGTCGCGACCTGCGACACAACGGGGTAAGTTGGATTGACCGGGTGCGGTCCGCCCGCCACCCGTCCACCCGCTACGAAGGGACCCCATATGCGACTGCATATCTTCGCCCCCACTGTCGAGGTCAGCGCGCACTGCGACCTGCCTTGCGGTGTCTACGACCCCGCTCAGGCCCGCATCGAGGCCCAGTCGGTGAAGGCCACGATCGAGAAGGCCCTCGCCAACGACGACCCCGAGTTCCAGATGCGCGCGACGATGATCAAGGAGCAGCGCTCCCACCTGGTCAAGGAGCACCTCTGGGTGTTGTGGACTGACTACTTCAAGGCTCCGCACTTCGAGAAGTACCCCAACCTGCACACCCTCTTCAACGACGCGACCAAGCTCGCGGGCGCGGCGGGCACCAAGGGTGGCTGGGACCTCGACAAGGCCGACCAGCTCCTGGCCAAGATCGACGAGATCGCCGAGATCTTCTGGGAGACCAAGAAGGCCTGACACACATCGGCCGTATGACGGTGGGGATCCTCGCGTCGGCGGGGGTCCCCACCGTCATGAGAGCTCGACTCGCAGCTATCCGCGGGGTATGCCGGGGCGTCGCCGCAGGACTCGTTCGAGGGCGTCGACGACCCGCGGATCGTATTCGTACCCGAGGCCGAGGTGGATCCGCTCGAGGGCAGCCTCTCGTCGGCCCAGGGCGACCGAGCCGCCGACCAGGTCGTCGTAGGCGTTGGCGACCTTGAGGATGCGGCTGCCCATGGGGAGTTCCTGGCCCTGCTCGCGCACCACTCGGTAGGGCGTGGCCTGCAGTTCCACGATGCGCGCCACCTCGGCCGGGACTCCGGTCTTGCGCACGATATCCGCTCCGTCAGAAGCGATTTGGCGCTGATCGGCGGGGGCGGCCAAGAGGGTCGCCCCACCCGGGATGGGGGCCGTCAGGGCGACCTGCCCGACGTCGTGCAGAAGGGCGGCATACCGGAGGGAGCGCAGCTCGCGATCGGAGAAGCCGAGTTCGTGTCCGAGGTCGACGCGAGAGGGCGGTGACCCGGTCGCTGTGCCCGGCACGGGTGAGCCCACCCACCTCGGTGATCCGCGACAAGACCCGCACGGTTTGGGCATCGGTCGCACGAATCGAGCTGTATTGGCGCAGGGCGAACTGGGTGAGCACCAAGGGCATGAGAAACAGCGGGAGTGCGACCACGCCGAGCGGGCGCCCTGCCAAGGCGATGAGCACCCCGGTCGCGCTCAGCGCCAGGCTGAGGCCCGCTCCCGCGCGGAGCTCGTCGCTGAGGGTTTGCCGGACGTCGCGTTGGAGGCGCGCTGCTGCGCCGACAGCGGTCATGATCATCCAACTGATCAGACCAAGTCCGGAGACGCCGGTCATGACAATGGCGAGGAGTCCTCGCTCGTCGACCCACACCGCCTCCAGATGCAGCAGCGGGCGTCCGTTCACGACCGGCAGGGCTCGGAACGCGATCGCTGTCACGGCCACCCCGATGAATCGGGCAGCGACATCGGCCGCCCCGACCGGTCGCCGACGGATGAGGTAGGGCAGCGTGCCGAGGGCCATGGCGACGCCGGTGGCGACGATGACGGGACCAGCCCCGACCTCGCCGAGGTCAGCGCTGCCGAAGACGGCTGCGAGCGCGAAGGCGACCGCGGCTGCCAGGGACATCGGCGCGATCTCGCGTTCGTCCTCGACGGTGAATCGGAAGTACTCCCCGATCGCGATGACGACGACGAAGGCCGCGAAGGTGACGCCGACCGAACCCCGGACGGGCACGACGACCGTGTTGGCTGCGGCGACTCCGAAAATTCCGAGTGCCGAAGCCACCACACCCTGCTCGACGGATCGGGGGATCCGTCCCCCGCCGTCGCGCCGTCGCCAGAGAATCACCGCGATGAGTCTCCGGGGACAGCGACACGGGCCATGAGGTCGCTGACCTCGGGATGGTCGTGGTCGAGCATCGAGTCGTGCGGCGTGCCGGCGGCGGCAATCGTCACCCCGGTCCAGGGGTTGCGCTCCATCGCGCGACCGAGTGCGGCCAAGACCTCGCCGTCAAGGTGTGTGCCGACGCGATCACGCAACGCCTCAAGAGCGGCGGCGGCCGTCATGCCGGCCTGCCCCGGTCGGGTCACCGTGAGCGCATCGAGCGCGTCGCACACGGCGACGATCCGAGCCAGCAGCGGGATCTCGTCGCCGGCGAGACGGTCGGGGTAGCCGCAACCGTCAACTCGCTCGTGGTGGTGGCGAATCGCATCGAACGAGTCAGCGAGGAAGTCGATGCCTTCCAGCAAGGCTGCGCCGTGCGGCGGATGCGTCGCCAGTTGGGCGCGTTCGTGAGAGTTGGGCCACGGGCTGTCATCGGGCCGAGGGGAGGGGGCGAGGCCGATGAGTCCCACGTCGTGCAGGATCGCGGCATACCTCAGCGCAGTCATCTGCGGTTGTCGAAGCCCGAGTTCCTCACCGGTCCACTCCGCGAGGCGAGCGACGCGCTCGCTGTGGCCGACGGCATACGGATCGCGCGCTTCGGCGGCAGCGACCAGGGCAGTGAGGGTGCGTTCGTGGGCGCGTTGCTCCTCGCCGTATTGGACGAAGGCCCAGCGTGCGACGAACAGCGGAATGAGGATGAACAGGGCACTGACCGGGCCGACCTTGGCCGGGAGCCAGAGGATGACGAAGAGGAATCCGATGACGCCGTAGCCGATCTGCGCCAGCCCCGACGTCGTGAGCATGGAGAGGAAGCTGCGTCTGAAGGACTGCGCCCCGTCGACCCAGACAATGCCGGCGATGAGGGCCACATTGACGAGGGTGAGGACGACATCGGCGACCATCATCGGCAGGCCGACGGACAGGAGGATCTCGCCGGGTCCGTCGAGCGCAGTGACGTCACGAGCTCCTCCGGCCCAGAGGTAGGTCAACCCTCCGACGGCCCCGACGATGCCGGTCATGGCGGCGTTGAACACCCGGACGCGCAGTTGTCGACCGCTGACCTCGACGAACATCGCGACCGCGTTGATGATGGCGCTGCCGAGGGGGCCGATGATGACGAGGGCGGCCAGGAGAATGATGCTGCCTGCGGCGACACTCACCTTGTTGAGGACCTGGACGCGCACGAACCAGCTCGCGATGAGCAGGAGCCCGAGGACGACCATCGCGACGAGGTCGCGCGGAGGGCCGTCAAACCACCATGCCACCCAGCCGAGGAACACCGAGACGACCGAGGTCCCGGCAATGAAGGCTGGGACGGCCCACGGTGGCCGAACGGGAGGTGCAGTCGGGGTCAGCGCGGCGTCCAGCCGTGGATGGACGGCGCTGTGGCCTGGCGCGGCGTCCACCCGTGGATTGCGGTCACATCACCCTGACGCGGCGTCCAGCCATGGATCGAGGGTGCACCGAGGTGCCGCGGCGTCCACCCGTGGATGGACAGGGTCTGCTGGTTGGCTGCGGAGAGGTTCATGTCAAGTCCTTCGAAGTCTGTGGCGAGAGGTTGGGAGGGCAGAACGGAACGGCTACGACAGGGTCAGCGCGAACGGGGCGTCCACCCGTGGATGCCGATCACGTCGGCGCGCGGAGTCCAGCCGTGAATGCCGGTGACGTCGGCGCGCGGAGTCCAGCCGTGGATGCCGGCGGGCTGCTGGCCTGCCCAGGTCGGGGTCGTCTGCTTGGAGAGCATGGCCTCGAAGAGCTTGGAGAACGTGTTCATGAGGGGTTTCCTTATCTCGTGCGTCGGGAGTGACGGGGTGGGAATGAAGCTGAAGGGGAGAACGACGGAGGGTGCGATGTGGTGCGATGTGGTGCGATGGGCCGGGCAGGGAAACGAACGATCCGGTCGATCATTGCGGCGGCGACGGCTTGGTCGCCGAACACGCCGCCCCAACCGCTGAAGGGCAGGTTGCTGGTGAGGATCAGCGAGGCGTGTTCGTAGCGGGATGAGACGAGTTGGAAGAAGAGGTTCGCGGCGTCTTGATCGAAGGGCAGGTAGCCGACCTCGTCGATGATGATCAGCCCGTAGCGGCGCAGCCTGGCGAGCTCTTGTGGGAGCCGTCCGCCGCGGTGGGTGTCGGTGAGTCGGGTGACCCAGTCGGTCGCGGTCGCGAACAGCACTCGGTGGCCGTGGTGCGCGGCGGCGATGCCCAGTCCAGTGGCCAGATGGGTTTTCCCGGTGCCGGGCGGTCCGAGCAGGACGACGTTGCGTGCTTCGGTCAGGAACCCACCGGATGCCAGCGATGCGACCTGCTGGCGGACCGCGGGTTGAGCGTCCCAGTCGAACTCCTCGATCGTCTTGCGCGCTGCGAACCCGGCCGCGCGGATCCGCAGTGAGGCACCGGAGGCGTTGCGGGCAGCGACCTCACGGTCCAGGACAGCGGCCAGGTACTCCTCGTGGGTCCAGCCGGCGTCGCGGGCGTGGTCGGCCAACCGTCCGGCGGCTTCGGTGATCCGTGGTGCTTTCAACGCGCTGGCGAGGTAGGTCAGCTGTTTGAGAGCCTGCGCCCCGTCGGTCTTCGCCTTGGTCGCCATCACGCCACCTCACCATCAGTCAGGGTCCCGTCGATGAGGCCGAACGCGCGGTCGTAGTCGGCCAGGTCCCGACCCAGATCGTCGTCGGCAGCGACCGGGGTTGGCGGTCGTTGGAACTGTTCGCGCAGCACCTTGGCGGCTGCGACGTGGGCGGGGTCGGTGAGTGTCATGCCGCGTGCCCAAACCCGGTCGTGGGTGGCGACGAGACGTCCTTGGTGGCGGACCTCGACGTGTGGACAGGTCCGCGGTCACGTCAACGAACCTGCCAATCACGGCAGGGTCGACGGAATAGTCGTTGCTGTCGATGCGGACGTAGTAGTCGCGTCCCAGCCGGACCCGGTTAACCCAACCCACCGCCGGTGGCACGGGCGGCAGCGGGAGCATCGCGGCCCTGTCGGCGTCCAGCAGGTCGACTGGGCGGACCTTGATCGTGCGCACGACCCGGGCGTTGGCGATCGTGAGCCACTGGCCGAACTGGATGTTGAAGTCGGCCGGGGACGCGAACTCGCGGCCGGGCATGAAGGACGTCTCGTAGTAGCCGTTCCTGCGTTCGACCACGCCCTTGGATTCCGGGTCATTAGCCTTGAGCCGCTGCAGTGTGGTGGCCAACGTTCCGGTGAACGCGCTCACGCCTTCGGCATGCCGCTTCCCGCGACCGACGCCCGTCTCGTTGTCCCAGATCAACCGACGCGGCACTCGTCCCAGCAACTGGAGCAGCATCCACATACCCAGCAGCAGATCGGCCGTCGTCCGGGTCGGGATCATCTGACCAACCATGAACCGCGAGTGCGCGGCGGTGATCACCAAGACACAGCGGGCACCAACTGGGGCGGCGGGTGCCGAAGTTGGCGAGGACTGACCTCGCACCACCCCGGTGGTCCGACACCCCGGCACAGCGCCCCCGGTGCGACCGTTGAGCCACGCACCAGCCCGGCGATCACACCATTGCTTCCATTGTGCTTCAATGACGGCGGACAACGCGACCGGCCGAGACCTTTGACGCCTCCCTGTGAGGCCTTCGACTCGACCTTGACTCGGGGCTGACGATTCCTTTACTCGGCCTTTACCCCGTCATAGGTTTGCAGGACACGCATCACCGCCCGCCGCAGAGAGGAGCCTTCGATGAGCAAGCGATCGCGCAAGCGCCACAGCCGCAAGAGCAACGCCGCCAACCACGGCCGCAGGCCCAACGCCTGATTAGCCGGACACCTGAGCACCCGCGCACCCGGTAGAACCGACAGGAAGGCCCCGCCTCAGGCGGGGCCTTCCTGTCGTCGATGGGGGGAGCATCCCGCGCGCGCCGCGGGGCACGTCACCCGGTCCCGACCGAGCGAGTCCGGCTCAGCGACTCAGCACCGCCGATCAACGCACCTGAATCACCGTCAGCCGAATCTGGGACACCGAATCTGGTCAGCCGAGCCCGGGTCACTCGGATTCGATCCGGATCATCGTGAGCTTGGTCAGGATGGTCGAGCGCAACTGCGTCGGCGCGCTCTGCTGCGAACAGGACCTTTTGACGACCATCTTGACCATTTGGTCGAGGTCGTACTGCCGGAAGCACTCGGCACAGGCATCGAGATGAGCCCGGACGCGGGACACGTCGTCGGGGCCCATCTCGCCGTCGAGGTATTCGAAAACTCGCAGGAGCGCTTCGGAGCACTCGAAGGGCGTCGGGTGGCTGCTGGCGGCGCGTCCGTCCGGGCTCATGAGGCACCGCCCTTGGTCGTCTCCGAGACGTCGGTCGCGGGGCGGACGAAACCACGCTCCACGGCATACTCGCTCAACAACACACGCAGCTGCCGGCGGCCGCGGTGCAGCCGCGACATGACCGTGCCGATCGGCGTGTCCATGATCTCGGCGATTTCCTTGTAGGCGTAACCCTCGACGTCGGCGAAGTAGACCGCCAGGCGGAACTCCTCGGGAAGGCTGAGCAGCGCCCGCGTGACGTCGGTGTCGGGCAGGTGATCGAGCGCGACATCCTCGGCCGATCGGCCCCCGCTGGACGAGTGCGTGTCGGCGCGGTGGAGTTGGTAATCCTCGACTTCCGCGGCATCTGACTGCAGTGGCTCGCGCTGCTTCTTGCGGTAGGTGTTGATGTAGGTGTTGGTGAGGATGCGATACATCCACGCCTTGAGATTGGTGCCCGGCTGGTATTGGTGGAAGGCGGCGAACGCCTTGGCGTAGGTCTCCTGCACGAGGTCTTCGGCGTCGGCGGGATTGCGCGTGGTGCGCAGAGCCGCGGAGTAGAGCTGGTCGAGGAGAGGCAGCGCTTCCCGCTCGAAGCGTGCCGCTCGCTCCTCGGCCGTCTCGGTGTCGCGGTCGACCACCTGGCTGGCAGGATCGGTCGCAAGGGCCACCGTGTCGGCCAGGGTTGCGTCGGTCTCGAACGGGCTGTCGGCATTGCCGCCCTTCCCGGGATCTCCGGGGGCGGCCGTGTGAGTCGTCATCACAGGCAACAGTAGTGCGCTGGTCTGACGCACGGGCACGGACGACCCACTCGCGGTCACGGATAGGACGAACAATGAGCGCTCCTCGGCGGGGGGATCGCCCGCAGTAACGCCCGCTGGTCCACCGTCATTCCCGACCCGTCATTCCCGACCCGCCCTCCGGCACCACCTGCAGCGACGCTGCCTGCAGCGGACACGTGGCGCCGGGCCGGCCGGACCCTTGTCTACTGGGAGCGCAGCGGCTCGAGACCAGCGACCACGGCCTCGGCGATCGCCCCGCCTGCTCGGCTGGGGATCGTATGGGTGCCGGGCACCGCGGTGAGCATCGGCCGCTGGAAGCCCGGACCGGCCGTCGCGCCCTGAGCATCGAGGTATGCCGTGACCTCCTCGGGCGTGCCGAACGGATCGCTCGCGCCTTGGATCACGACCGTCGGCAGACCGGCCCGCGCTGGCAAGAGCAGTTCCTCGCCCCGCGACGCTCCGGGCTTGCCTGGCGGGTGGAGGGGGAAGGACAACGCGAGGACGCCGTCGGCCTGCACTGCCACGGCGCTGCGGCAGGCCACCCGGGCGCCGGCGCTGCGGCCACCGACGACCACGGGCCCGGTGACCTCGGCCAGGCCATCCGCGCGCAGGGCTGCGACGACGGGCAGCCACGCCGAGTCGAGCACCTTGGGGCGGGGAGCGATCTTTGCGCCAGCCACGAGCCACGGTTGCTCGACGATGGCCACGGTCCAGCCCGCCGCCACGAGTGCCTCTCGTGCGCTCACCAGATCGACCGTCGTGATGCTGGGGCCGGCGCCGTGGCCCAGGATCACACTGCCGCCGCGATCGTGGTCTGGCGCAACGGCATACACGTGCACCCTGGCCTGGCCCTGCAGGGGTGTCGAGGAGGATGGTGCGGGGCTGGGACGGCTCAGTCATGACCGATGACCTCTCCGGTGATGGGATCGACGACTCCGTGCAGCTGGTCGGCGTCGGCGGGGACGAGGAGCCCGGGACCGTTGGACAGAGACCCGTTGACGGCCGTGCTCACGGGGTAGGCCGCGAACCTGCCGGGACCATAGCCTCGCACGAGCAGGCTCAGTGCAGCGGGATCGGTGAGAGTCGGATCGAGCCACTCGGCCCAGTCGTCCCGCTCGAGGACGAGCGGCTGACGGTCGTGGATCCGGTCGAGACCAGCCTCGGCCTCGGTCGTGATGACGGTGAAGGTCGCCAGCCACGCGGCGGGGTCGTCGCGATCGGTCACCGCCGGATCTCGCCAGAACTCGTACAGCCCAGCAAAGGCCGCCGTCGCACCGTCGGCGCGGTGGATGAAGAACGGCTGCTTGCGCGGCTTTCCCCGGCGATCGGTGACCGTCGGCGAGACCTGCCATTCGTACCACCCCGTCGCGGGCACGAGGCACCGGCGCGTGGCTAGTGCGGAGCGGTATGCCGGTTTGTCCCGGACCGTCTCGACCCTCGCGTTGATCATCCGGGCGGCGCCCCGATGATCCTTGGACCACGACGGGACCAAGCCCCAGGTCAGCAGGCGCAGCTGTCTGAGGGGCTCCTGGGGCTTTGCCTCCGCCCCCGCCGCTGTGGCGCCCCGCGGGGCACGCGTGAGCACGACCGGGGCCTGCTTGGTCGGAGCCATGTTGTAGTCGGCCGTCCCCGCCGGCGGCTGCTGCGGAGTGGCAAGCACCGACCGACCCGGCTCGGAAGCGACGAGTTCGATATCGAACTCCTCGACGAGCTCTGCCTGGTCCTTGCTCGCTGCGTAGCGCCCGCACATGGCGACTACGGTAGGTCCTGACCCGCCCACGCACTCGGAGGACCGATGATCCGACGTATCGCACGCCCCATGCTGGCCGCCATCTTCGTCGTGAGCGGTCTTGACTCCATCAAGCACCCTGCTGGTCGCGCCAAGGCGGCGACTCCGCTGCTGGACAAGGTCATCCCCGTCATGGGGCTGCCGGACGACAAGGAACTCATCGTCCGTGCCAACGGTGTCGCCATGCTCACGGGCGGGGCGCTGCTCGCGACGGGCAAACTCCCCCGCCTCGCGTCAGCGGTCCTGGCGGCCAGCATCGTGCCGACGACCATCGCGGTGCATTCGTTCTGGGATAAGCCGTTCGGGGCCGACCGCAGCCGGGATCGGATCGACTTCCTGAAGAACCTCGGCCTCCTCGGCGGCGTACTCCTCGCGACCGTCGACACCGAGGGCAAGCCTGGGCTGGCCTGGCGGGCACGGAAATTGCGTGCGGATGCCGCCGACAGGGTGGCCTCCGCACGCGAGGCACTCCCGTCACGGTGACTGGCACGGATCTCGACGCTGGCTGGCCGGCGCCCACGCCCCGCGGGCCGCTCGACGCGGTCGTCTCGCTCCCGGGCAGCAAGTCGCTCACCAACCGCTATCTCGTCCTCGCGGCCCTGGCCGAGGCTCCGTCGCGACTTCGGGGTGCCCTGCGGTCGCGGGACACGGTGCTCATGACTGACGCCTTGCGGGAGTTGGGGACCGAGATCGAGGACGTCCAGCCCGTCGCTGGCGGGTCCCCCGGCGGCGCACCGGAGCCTGACCTGCGCATTTCACCGAGTCGCTTGCACGGACCGGCCGACATCGACTGTGGACTGGCTGGCACGGTCATGCGCTTTCTTCCCCCCGTCGCGGCGCTGGCCGACGGAACGGTCAGGTTCGACGGCGACGAGCAAGCCCGCCGCCGTCCCATGGGTCCGGTCCTGGAGAGTCTGCGTGCGCTCGGGGTGAGTCTCGACACCGACGGAGGTATGCCGTTCACCGTGCACGGCACGGGTCGAGTCACCGGCGGAGCGGTGACTCTCGACGCATCGGCCTCCTCTCAGTTCGTCTCGGCCCTCCTGCTCTCCGGCGCTCGTTTCGACAAGGGCGTGACCGTCCACCACGACGGCAAGCAGGTGCCCAGCGAGCCACACATTGCGATGACCGTCGCCACCCTCCGTGAGGCTGGCGTGGCGGTCGACGACAGCCAACCCAACACCTGGCACGTCTTCCCGGGCAGCATCCGCGGGCTTGATGTCGCGATCGAGCCCGACCTGTCCAACGCCGGGCCGTTCCTCGCAGCGCCCCTGGTCTGCGGAGGCCAGGTGACCGTGCCCGGGTGGCCTCGTCAGACGACCCAGGCGGGCGACCTCATGCGAGACCTGCTCCACCTCATGGGAGCCGACGTGACCCTCGACGACCGGGGGTTGACTGTTGACCGGGACCGGGACCATCCACGGCATCGACGTCGACCTGCACGACGCGAGTGAGCTCACGCCGACGATCGCAGCGCTCGCGGCCCTGGCCGTCTCCCCCACGTGGATCCGCGGAGTGGCGCACATCCGGGGCCACGAGACCGATCGAGTGCACGCCCTCGCAACCGAGCTCAACGCCTTGGGTGCCGTCGTCGAGGAGTTGGACGACGGGCTGCACATCAGCCCGAAACCCTTGCGCGGCATCCGCTTCGAGACCTACCACGACCACCGCATGGCGACCGCCGGAGCGATCGTCGGCCTCCGGGTCCCCGGCGTCGTCGTCACCGATGTCGAGACCACGGCCAAGACCCTGCCCGGGTTCACCCGCCTGTGGGAAGCCATGCTCGCGCAGGCAGCGCACTCATGAGTTGGCGCGACCTCGACGAGTCAGACGTCCGCGTCCGGCCCGGTCGTGGTTCCCGCCCCCGGTCCAAGGACCGACCGCGACACGAGGATGCCCTCGTCGGGATGGTCATCTCGGTCGACCGGGGCCGCTACGGCGTCGTCCTGGCTGCGGGGGTGGGCGGGCGTCGCATGCCCGAGCGCACGGTCGTCGCGATGAAAGCACGGGAACTCGGTCGCGGCGTCATCGCCGTCGGTGACGACGTCGGCGTCGTCGGCGACACGAGTGGCACACCGGACACCCTCGCGCGGATCGTCCGGGTCCAGCCGCGGCGGACGGTGCTGCGCCGCAGCGCCGACGACACCGACCCCGTCGAGCGGGTGCTCGTCGCCAATGCCGACCAACTCGTCATCGTGTCGTCGTTGATCAACCCCGAGCCGCGCCCCCGTCTCATTGACCGGTGCCTCGTCGCCGCCTTCGACGCGGGCCTTGCGCCGCTGCTGCTGCTCACGAAGGCCGACCTCGTCGACTCCGAGGGATTCCTCGAGGAGTATGCGCCGCTGCATGTGCCCTATGTCGTGACGGCACGCGCGGACAGTGGCTTTCGACGGGCTGGAGGAACTCCGGTCTCACCTCTCGGGGAAAGTCTCGGTCCTAGTCGGACACTCGGGGGTCGGGAAGTCGACGATCGTCAACGCTCTGGTCCCTGACGCGCACCGCACCACAGGAGTTGTCAACGACGTGACCGGTCGCGGGCGGCATACCTCCACCTCGGCCGTGGCGCTGCGCCTGCCCGACGACTCGGGGTGGGTGGTCGACACCCCCGGAGTGCGGTCCTTCGGACTGGCCCACGTCGAACCGCACATGATCGTGTCGCACTTCAGCGACCTCGAGCCCGGCACCGAGGATTGCCCCCGTGGCTGCACCCACGACGAGCCCGAGTGTGGCCTCGACGCCTACGTCGACAGTGGGCGCGCTGGCACCGCCGGCCCGGCGCGGCTTGCATCCCTGCGCCGGCTGTTGCGGGCGCGCTCAGGGGAAGCGGAGGCGGGCGAGTCGGGGGGTTAGAGTGCCCTGATCTCGAGCGAGGAGTTGCCGTGTTCGATCGCATTCTCGGCCTACCCATGCATCCTCTCGTCGTGCATGGAGTCGTCGTCCTCCTGCCGCTCATGGGTGTGGTGACGGTGCTGAGCGCCTTCCGACCCGCAGTGCGTCCGCGGTGGGCTTGGGCGGTCGTCGCAGCCAACGCATTCGTCCTGGTCCTGGCCGTCGTGGCGAAGGAGAGTGGGGAGGCCTTGCTGCACCGCATGGCCGGACTCCAGATCGAGCGCCACGAAGAGTTGGGTGGGCTGCTTCCCGCGACCGCGCTCCTACTGACGGCAAGTGCGGCCTTGCTCGCAATGACCGGGCGTCGGCCGGGCCTGCGGCCATGGGCCACGGCGCTCACCGTCGCCGCTGCGGGCCTGGCGATCGTGTGGACCGTCCTCACGGGCCACTCCGGCGCGGAGGCAGTGTGGGGGTCTCGCTGAGGGAGGGGAGGCAGCCGACTAGGTTGGCCCTGTGCCTCTAGACGACGACTTGCGCCTCGCCCACGTCCTCGCCGACGCCGTCGAGCAACTCACGATGGCGCGATTCCGCGCCGACGACCTGCGCGTGGATACCAAACCGGACCTCACCCCGGTCAGCGACGCCGACCGGGCAGCGGAAGAGATCGTCCGCTCGCAGTTGGCCCGGGCGCGCCCTCGCGACGCCGTCGTCGGTGAGGAGTTCGGCACGACGGGTCACGGCCCTCGCCGGTGGATCATCGACCCGATCGACGGCACGAAGAACTTCGTCCGCGGCGTGCCCGTCTGGGCGACGCTCATCGCGCTCGTCGACGGCGACGACCCCGTCGTCGGTCTCGTCGCGGCCCCGGCGCTGCACCGCCGCTGGTGGGCAGCCGCCGGCCTCGGGGCGTATGCCGGCCGATCCCTCCAGTCGGCGCACCGGATCCACGTGTCGGCCGTGAGCGATCTCGGCGACGCCTCGCTGTCCTATGCCTCCCTCGACGGCTGGGGCGACCTCGGGCGACGGGAAGCCTTCCTCGGTCTCATGGACCGCTGTTGGCGCACCCGTGCCTACGGCGACTTCTGGTCCTACATGCTGCTCGCCGAAGGCAGCGTCGACCTCGCCGCCGAGCCCGAACTCGCGACCTACGACATGGCTGCCCTCGTGCCGATCGTCACCGAAGCCGGAGGTCGCTTCACCGGACTCGACGGCAAGCCGGGGTGCTGGAGCGGCAACGCCGTCGCGACCAACGGCCTGCTCCACTCCGACGTGCTCGCGGCCATCGGAGACCCGGGCGCCGTTGAGACGGCGGCTCAGAACAGCGGCAACTGATCGAGCTCGTGGGCAAGGCCCTCGATCCGCAGCAAGGTCCCCTTGCGGGCTAGCCCACCGGCATACCCGGTCAACGACCCGTCAGCTCCGATGACGCGGTGACACGGGATGACGACCGGAATCGGGTTGGCGCCATTGGCCGAGCCGACGGCGCGCGCGGCCGACATCGGGAGATCGAGCCGCTTCGCCAGCACGCCGTAGCTGACCGTCTCACCCCAGGGGATGCCCTGGAGCGCGGCCCAGACCCGATGCTGAAAGGCCGTGCCGCGGGGCGCCAGGGGCAGGACGAAGTCGCGGAGTGCGCCGGCGAAGTATGCCGCGAGCGCCTCGGCCACGTGCTCCAGGACGGCCGGGCGCGCGCCGGAGCCGCGCCACCCGGGGTCGGAACCGGATCGGCCGGCCTCGAGGAACTCGATCGCCGTGAGCGCCTCACCGTCACGAGAACGCAAGCCCAGGGGTCCGATGGGCGAGGCCACGACGAGGCTGGTGGGCGCGTCGGGGATCGTGGCGTCCTCGCGGCCGGGCCGCCTGCGTGCAGCCTCTCCCCGCGGCATCAGCCGTAGACCACCACAGGAGCGCCGCGGCCGAGCGCACGCACGGGCTCGACGATCACCTCGGCATCCCCGACGAGGACGACCGTCCACGAGCCGTCGACGTAGGTGCGATAGGCGGCGCTGACCTCGGCGGCCGTCGCTGCGTCGATCCCGCGCAAGGTCCGGTCCGCGAAGTCGGTGCCGAGCCCGTCGAAGGACAGTGCCGCCGCCTCGTCGGCCACGGTGTCGGCCGTGGCATAGCGGGCCGGCGCCGTCAGCGTGAGGAAGTTGCGCGCCTGCGCGATCTCGTCGTCGGTGACACCCTCTCGGGCGCCTTCGAGGCCCGTGAGCGCTCAGCTCCAACGCCTCGGCCGTGACGTCCCCGCGCACACTCCCCGAGGTCACGAATACACCCCCGCGACGCCGAGGGCGGAAGCCGGCCCGGACGCCGTAGGTGTAGCCCTTCTCCTCACGCAGGACCTGGTCGAGTCGCGAGGTCGGGGCGCCGCCGAGGATGAAGCCGAGCATCGGGAACGGCGCAAAGCCGCCGGCCACGTGACGATCTGGGCCGGGACACGCCACGAGCATCTCGGTCTGGACCGATCCCGGGCGGTCGACAACGACGATGCGCACCCGGTCGTCGGCCAGCGTGAGCGGAGCGCGTTCGGGGAGCGTCGGTGCAGCGCCAGGATCGATCGCGGACGGATCCGCCGCAGCCCAGCTGCCCAGCGACTCCTCGACGAGCGCGGGGACGTCGACCCCGGCCAGGTCGCCCGCCACGACGAGGGTTGCCGCGTCGGGGCGCACATGGGCGTCGCGGAAGGCCACGACGTCGTCGCGGGTGATGGCCGACACCGTGTCGGTGCTGCCGCCCACCGGGCGTGAAGCGCGCGATCCCGGCGCGAAGAAGGTGCGCCACAGTTCGATCGCGCCGCGGTGGGCGGGGACGGCATACTCCTGCTCGATTTCGGCCAGCCGAGTCGCGACCTGCCGTTGGACTTGGTCCTGGCGGGAAGCTCGCCTCGGTGAGGCACTGGCGCATGAGGTCGAGCGCCTCGCTCAGATTGCGTTTGGCGACGTCGAGGTCGACCGACAAGCCGCCTTCGGCCATCCCCGCCCCGAACGCGACGCCGCGCCGCTCCAGCAGGCGGGCGAACTCCACCGAGGTATGCCGGTCGGTCCCCTCGTCGAGGGTGCGGGCCATGATCGCCGCGACCCCTTCGCGGTCACGGGGCTCGAACCGCAACGGCAGCGGGACGGCCAAGCGGACGGAGATGACGTATTGCCGCGGGACGTCATAGGCCAAGACCGTCAGCCCGTTCCGGAGCCGGTGACGGGTCGGGACAGGCACGGAGAACGGCCCAGGAGGGGTGACCTCGGGGCGCGGCGGGACGGGCGGCGGCATACCGGTCACGAACTGGCCTCCCCATCAGTCGGCTGGACGTCTGGCCGGTAACGCACCACGGCGCGCGCACTCGGACGCAGCCAGGTGGCGGCCATCCGCTGGACGTGGTCGGCGGTGATCCCGCGAACGTCGTCGAGGAAGGTGTTGATCCGACCGGCGTCGCCGAAAAGGGCGGCGTCTCGGCAAATGGCATCAGCCCGCTCGTCGAGTCCGGACATCGCGGACAACCATGCTCGCTCGGTGTCAGCGAAGGCGGCGTCCATCTCGTCGGACGTCGGGCCCTGAGCGGCGAGCACGTCCAACTCCTCGCAGATGATCGACTCAACGACCTGAGGGTCGACCCCGTCGGCCATCTCGGCCGACACGATCCCGAGTGACACTCCCCCGGAGAGGCCCATCGGGTGGGCCGACACACTCGTCGTGAGTTGTTCGGTGCGCACGAGTCGCTCGACGAGCCGAGAAGACCCGAGCCCACCGAGAATGTCGAGGGCGAGGGCGGCCGCCTGGTAGTCAGCCCCGCCATCGGCCGGCAGCCGGAACCCGAGGTAGATCCGCTCGTGCGGCACGACGGCGTGCACGTCGCGGACCACCGGCTCGGTCAGGGGCTCCAGCGGACCCATGGCGGTGTCGTCTCGTGGTGTCGCCGAGGGCGGGAGTGACCCGAAGTAGCGCTCGACGAGCGCGAAAGCCTCGTCGGGGTCGACGTCACCGACGAGCGTGAGGACGGTGTTGTTGGGACCGTAATGTCGCGTGAAGAACTCATGGACGTCGTCGAGCGTCGCGGCGTCGAGATCGGCCATCGACCCGATCGTCGGATGGTGATAGGGGTGACCCGCTGGGAACACGGTGGCATAGAGGTCGTGCAGCGCGGTGCCGTAGGGCACGTTGTCGTAGCGCTGACGCTTCTCCTCCTTGACGACGTCCCGTTGGTTGTCGAGGTTTTCCTGGGTGACGGCCGCGAGGAGCCTGCCGTGGCGGTCGGCTTCGAGCCAAAGGGCGAGCTCCAGTGCCCCCTTGGGCACGGTCTCGAAGTAGTTGGTGCGGTCGAACCAGGTCGTCGCGTTGAGCCGCCCCCGTGCCGCCATGAGCGCCGAAAAGTGCTCTCCCGAAGCGACATTCGCGGACCCCTGAAACATCAGGTGCTCGAAGAGATGGGCCAGCCCGGTCCGGCCCGACACTTCGTCACGGGACCCGACCTTGACCCAGAGGTTGACCGTCACGACCGGCACGGTGTGGTCCTCGGACACCACGACGTGCAGGCCGTTGGCGAGCACGCGCTCGGCGATGGGATAGGCAAGGTCGGGCACGCGCCAGACCCTATCTCGCCCCGATGTCACCGCGCTCGGCCAGGCCGCGGGATGGGTGGGCAGGCTCACCCCGACCGAAACGCCGGCTCCTGGCCGAGGTATGCCGTGACGTCGGCTCGGACAGCCTCGGACATCGGCCATGGCGCGCCCGCGACGACGTCGATGAGGACAGTCGTCGACATGACGCGCGCAGCGACCGGGCTGTCCGTGTCCTGGCGGACCTCAGCAGCGAGGTCGAACGAGGAGGTGCCGACGCGGCATACCCACATGGTGACGTCGAGGGGCTCACTCGGGTGGTAGTGGAGTTCGCGGAGGTAGTCGACCTGGTGGCGCGCGACGAGCTGGGTGATCTCCGGTCCGGCGGCATCCAGCATGCCGGCCACGACACTGACCCCGCTTGGGCCACGCATCCCGAGCAGGACATGCCGCACCTCGTCGACGGCTCGCAGGATGCACAGGTTGTCCATGTGGCCCGACGGGTTGAGGTCTTCGACCCGCAGTTGATACCGGCCGTGGTGCACGCGAGCGGGGGTGGTCACGACCGCGCACCCTAGCGTGAGCGTGGCGCCGCCCGGCGGCGTCAAGGCGCGTGAGCGCAGCCGTGTGGTGAGCGTCTCGCCACTCATGCACCCCCTCGCCTGCGCTGCAGGCGCGGCCCGATCTACCCTGTCCTCCATGACGACGGACCCGTCGGGTGGGGTCGTGCGCGGGGCGCGCGCGGCCAACTTGTCGACGGTGATCCTGGCGCTCGCGGTCGCTGGGCACGTCCTGGGCGGCGGCGCATGGCCGTCATGGGGGGCACTGCTGGCCGTCGTCCTGCTGGCCGCAGCGCTCTCGGCCGTGCTCACCAACCGCCGCCTGACTCCCCTCCGTCTCCTCGCCGCTGCTCTCGGCCGGCCAATTCGGCGTCCACCAAGTCCTCTCGCTGACGACGGGCCACGGGTCCGTTGGGCACGATCACGCCGCCATGGCTGTGGGATCCAGCGAGGGTATGCCGTCCGGCTGGGCCGTGACGTGGCTCGGCACCGACACTGCGAATGCTCGCTGGGACACGCGGCGGCGACCGTGTGTGGCTGCGGCCGTCATCGCCTATGGCGAGCGGGTCCTCTGGCTCGTGTGGGAGACCGTTCGGCCACGAGCTCTGACCACCGGCACCCCCGTCGTCCTCCCGGTGGCGCGCACCTGGTGTGCGGCCGTCGTCCTGCCTCCGCGCTCGCTGGCGTTGGCCCTGACGGCCGACCCTCGGGGCCCACCTGCGATGAGCGCGGCCTGACCCTCACCGGTCGCGTCGCTCAGATCTCCGTCGATACGTCGACCCGACCCGCTCCGCCCGACTCGGGCTGCGGGTCGCGAGTCCATCGTGCGATGCGTTCGCACGGCATACCCCTCATCGCGTGCTCCAGGGTGACCTCGCGGTCAGTTCTGGCTGAAAGATCAAAGGAAGACACTCATGACGCTTTCTCACCGAATCCGCGCAGTTCTCCTCGTGCCCGCTGTGGCTCTGGCCGCATCGGGCGCCTTGTCCGCCTGCAGCTCGTCGACGTCGACGTCGACGCCGGCGGCCAGCGCCACGGGCGCCACGACGACCGCCGCCACGAGCGCGGCCAAGGCGACCGGGCAAGCTGGCCAACTCATGGTCACCGACCCCTGGGTCAAGGCGGCCGACACCGGGATGACTGGAGCCTTCATGTCCGTGAAGAACAGTGGCACGACCGATCTGCAGGTTGTCTCGGCCACGAGCCCGGTCTCGTCGATGATGGAACTGCACGAGACAGTCATGGACTCCAGCGGCTCCATGAAGATGCAGGAGAAGTCCGGTGGCTTCACGATCAAGGCCGGCGCGAGCCACGAGTTCAAGCCGGGGGGCGACCATGTCATGTTCATGGGCCTGTCCGCTCCGCTGAAGCCGGGCACGACGACGGTCGTGACGTTGAAGTTCGCCGACGGGTCGACCCTGCCGGTGACCGCAGAGGTCCGCACCTACGCCGGCGCCAAGGAAACCTACGTCCCCGGCGCCACGACCGGGAGTAATCCGATGTCCACGATGAACAGCCATGGCTGATCAGACCCCCACGACGGAGTCGACCGGCGCAGACGCGCCGGTCGGCACCCCCCGGAGGTCAGTGCTCGGCCTCGGCGCCGCCCTTCTGGGCGGCGCCGGGGTCGGCGTCCTCGCCACCCAGCTGACGGGCCTCAGCGACGACGCTGGCCAAAACTCGATCTCCACCGCCGGCGACCCCGAGTGGGCCACCCATCGGGAGCCCTTCTTCGGCACCCACCAGCCCGGGGTTGCCACGGCACCACAAGCCCATGCGGTCTTCGTCGCGCTCAACCTCGCACCCGACGCCGGGCGCGACGGACTCCGGCGGCTCATGCGGCTGTGGACCTCCGACGCGAGCCGGCTCCAGCGCGGCATACCCACGCTGGCCGACCCGCAGCCCGACCTCGCCGGGCCGCCCTCGCGACTGACGGTGACCGTGGGGCTCGGCCGCGGTGCCCTCGACAAGGTCGGCCTCGCCGACCGCGCGCCAGCTTGGCTCGCCCCCCTGCCTCCATTCCCGGTCGACCGGCTCGAAGACCGCTGGAGCGGCGGGGATGTCTTCCTCCAGGTCTGCGGGGAAGACCCCATCGTGCTGGCCCATGCGCTGCGCTCACTCATCGTCAGCGCCAAGGGGATTGCGGCGATCCACTGGCAGCAGCGTGGTTTCCGCCGTCCAGCGACATCGGTCTCGACGATGCGCAATCTCATGGGCCAGGTCGATGGCACGGTCCAACCCGCGGAGACCGACTACGACGCGCTCGTGTGGATCGGCGACGAGGGTCCCGACTGGCTCCGGGGGGGCACCTCCGTCGTCGTCCGGCGGATCCGGATGACCATGGACACGTGGGACGAGCTCGACCCAGAGGCAAAGGAGCAAGTCATTGGTCGTCGGCTCACCTCCGGCGCACCCCTGACGGGCACGCGGGAGCTGGACAAGGCCGACCTCGACGCGACCAGGGCTGGCCTGCACGTCATCCCCGCCTTCGCGCACATCCGGCACGCGGCGCCCGTCGCGCCGAAGGAGAAGATCCTGCGCCGCCCTTACAACTACGACGAACCGGTGACGGGGGCCGCCAACGCGGATTCTGGGCTGCTCTTCGTGTGCTTCCAGCGAGACGTCGTCGGTCAGTTCGTGCCGATCCAGACCAGGCTGGCGGCCTCCGACCTGCTCAACGTGTGGACGATCCCGATCGGCTCGGCCGTCTTCGCGGTCCTGCCGGGTGCCGCCGAGGGTAGTTTCCTCGGCCAGGCGCTGCTCGGCGACGGCTAGCGGGTCACCCGCAGGCCGACACCACGCAGGACGAAGTCGATCGTCGCCTCGATGAGCGGCTCTCGGGGGGCGCCGTGTTTGGCTGCGCTGACGGCGCCGTTGACCAGACCCCGGACGAGGATGCTCGCCATCTGCGGGTTGTCGACCTGCGCATCCTCGAGGGCGATGCGCAGCGGTGCGAGCAACTGGTCGTGCAGCGCGCGGACGCCTTCGCGGCATACCTCCGGCATCTGCATGCCGCTGAGGTCCGGGATCGTCGCATGACCCGAGGTCGCGTCGGCAATCGCTTCGCGGACGTATGCCGCGACCCGCTCCTCCGGCGTCGTCACGGCTGCGACGGCGGCCACGATGCGGTCGCGGCTGCGCTCGAGCATTTCGGCGACGGCGGCACCGAGGAGCGCCTCGGTCGAGGGGTAGTACTGGTACATGCTGCTGCGAGCCAGGCCTGCCTGTTTGGCGACCGCGGCCGGCGTGAACGCCGTCGCTCCGACCTCGGAGAGGACGAGCGCGGCAGCATCGACGACTTGGCGGCGACGCATCGCGTTGTGCTCGGCCACCGTGGGTGCTTCGATGCGCGGCATACCCCTGATGGTACTGGCTGGTCACCGGCTCGCTTGTGTTCCTGACACAAGTGTCAGTAAGATCGGAGTATGCCGCACCGCGCGCACGAGCCAGCCCCGGCCACCCTTCCCGCTCCCCCCTCGGCTGGCGGCACCCGGTCCAGATGGCTCGCCCTTGCGACAATCGCCCTCGGGGTGTCGCTCATCATCATGGACGCGACGATCGTCAACGTCGCCCTGCCGGTCGTCATCCGCGACCTGAGTTTGACTGCCTCGCAAGCCGAATGGCTCAACGCGTCCTATGCACTCGTGTTTGCCGCGCTCCTGCTCACCGTCGGCCGTCTCGGCGACATCCGGGGGCGGCGCCGGATCTTTGCCCTCGGCATGGTGATCTTCATGGTGGCGTCGGTCGGGGCCGGCGCGGCCCAGACCGGCGAGTTGCTGATCGCCGCCCGTGTCCTGCAGGGCGTCGGCGCGGCATTCATCCTGCCGACGACTTTGTCGAGCATGAACGCGCTCTTCCGCGGGCGGGAACGCGCCATCGCGTTCGCGGTCTATGGGTCGACGATCGGTGGCATGGCGGCAGTCGGCCCCCTCGTCGGCGGGTGGCTTGCCACGGACGTGAGCTGGCGCTGGGCCTTCTGGCTCAACCTGCCCTTCGGGGTCCTCGTCCTGGCCGGCATCCTGTGGGCGCTCCCGGAGACGCGCGACCCCCACGCCGAGCGCCACTTCGACCTCGTGGGGGCCCTGTTCATCGGCCTCGCGATGGCCGGCCTCGTCTTCGTCCTCATCGAAGCCGCGACCTACGGTTGGTGGCGTCAGCCGGACAACTCGTGGTCACCCGTCCCCATCGTGGCGCTCGTGGCCGTCGGGTTCCTCGCGGCCTTCATCCGGCGCGAGCTCGTCGCTCGTCGCCGCGGCCAGACCGGTGTGGTCGACCTCGGGCTGTTTGCGTTCCCGTCGGTGCGCTACGGCAATGTCGCCGCGGCGATCGTCGCTTTCGGTGAGTTTGGTTTGATGTTCTCGCTGCCCCTGTTGCTCCAGGGGACGTTGGGTTACTCCGCGCTCGGTGCCGGGTGGCTGCTGGTGAGTCTCGCCGTCGGAGCGTTCCTCGCCTCCGGTGTCACTCCACACCTGAGCCGCTCCCTGGGTCAGCGCGCAGTCATCCAAATCGGCCTCGGCCTCGAAGCCGTCGCTGTCGCCGCCCTCGCTCTGACAATCTCTCTGACCGTGCCCTGGTGGGTGCTCTCAGTGTGCCTCTTCGGCTATGGAGTGGGGGTCGGCATGGCGACCGCGCAACTCAGCTCAATCATCATGAGCGAAGTCCCACCGGCCCAAGGAGGGCAAGCATCTGGCCTGCAGAGCACGATCCGCCAGCTCGGGTCGGCCCTCGGTGTCGCCGTCTTGGGCACGCTCCTGGTCACCTCCCTCGGCAGCGGCACCGAGTCACGCCTCGCCGAGGCCGGTATGCCGGTCGCGACCCGAGAGCGCGTTGTCGAGATCGTCCGCGGCTCCGCGGGAGCGGCGATCCCCGGATTGGCGGCCAATCCTGCGACCGCTCCGGCCGCGGCGGCAGCCCGGGCGTCGATGGTCGATGCGAGTCGGATTACGTCCGGGTTTGCGTCGCTGGCGCTCCTCGTGGGGCTGCTCGCGACGATGGCCATCCCCAAGCCCACCGTCCACGACGACTGATCACAGGGCGCGTCGGCACAGGGCGCGTCGGCACAGGTCGCGTCGTCACAGGTCGCGTCGTCACAGGTCGCGTCGTCAAAGGGCACGGATGGTGGGTTCAGCGGCCGGGAAGCCTGCGGTGGTGCCCTTCCATGAATACTGGAGTCACGGCATACATAAGTCGTCGTTATCCCCCAGCCATGGGACCAAACGTCGCCCTATCCTGGGCCCATGGCCAGTGACTTGCTGCGGCGCATCCGCGAGAGCGTCATCGGTGACGACCAGGTCCTTCCCGGCCCTTATGGCCCGCGGCGGGTGACCTACGCCGACTACACCGCCTCCGGCCGCGGGTTGAGCTTCATCGAGGACTTCATCCGCGATGAGGTGCTCCCCCGCTACGCCAACACCCACACCGAGTCGTCCGGCACGGGTCTGCAGACAACTCGTCTCCGGGAGGATGCCCGCACGATCATTCACGCCGCGTGCGGCGGCACCGACGAGGACGTCGTCATCTTCGCCGGATCCGGATGCACCGGGGCCATCGACAAGCTCATCGGCATCCTTGGGCTGCGGATCCCCTCGACCCTTCAAGACCATTACGACCTGGCCGCCCATATCCCCGCCGACGAGCGCCCCGTCGTCCTCATCGGCCCGTACGAACACCACTCCAACGAGGTGTCGTGGCGGGAGACGATCGCCGAGGTCGTCGTCATCCCCCAGGATCTCGACGGGCACATCGACCTCGGTCACCTCGAGGCCGCACTCGTGAGGTATGCCGCCAGCCCCCTGAAGATCGGCTCCTTCTCCGCCGCGAGCAATGTCACCGGCATCGTCAGCGACACCGCTGCGATCGCAAGCCTCCTGCACGCGCACGGCGCCCTGAGCTTCTGGGACTTCGCAGCCGCCGGCCCTTACGTCGAGATCGACATGCACCCGGAGGGTGCGGCGGCATACAAGGACGCGGTCTTCCTCTCGCCCCACAAGTTCATCGGCGGACCGTCGACACCGGGCGTGCTCGTCGTGCGCCGGGAACTCCTGACCAACCGCGTCCCGGTCGTGCCGGGCGGCGGCACCGTCGCCTACGTCAACCCGGCCGCCCACCGGTTCCTCGAGGACCCCACCCACCGCGAGGAAGGCGGCACGCCAGCGATCATCGAGTCCATCCGCGCCGGCCTCGTCTTCCAGCTCAAAGAAGCCGTCGGGGTCGAGGTCATCCGCGCCGAGGAGTCGCGCCTGCTCGCCCGAGTCGTCCAGGCCTGGCGACAGGAACCGACGATCCAGATCCTCGGCAACCTCGATGCAGAGCGGTTGTCGATCGTGTCGTTCGTGATCACCGGACCCTCTGGGCGCTACCTCCATCACAACTTCGTCGTTGCCCTCCTCAACGACCTCTTCGGGATCCAGGCCCGCGGCGGCTGCTCGTGCGCCGGCCCCTACGGTCACGCACTGCTGGGCATCGACCTTGAGCGGTCGCACGAGTTCGAGCGGGAAATCAGCCACGGCTGCGAGGGGATCAAACCGGGGTGGATCCGGGTCAACTTCAACTATTTCGTGTCCGACGAGGTCCTCACCTACGTCATCGAGGCGGTCCGGCTGGTGGCCCGCGAGGGTTGGCGACTCCTGCCGGACTATCGCTTCGACAATGCATCCGGGCGTTGGCGCCACTGCCGAGGCCCGGTCGAGCCGCCGCTTCGCCTCCGGAACATCTCCTATGCCGCAGACGGCACCTTCACCTATCCCCCGCACACCGACCGCGCCGACGAGAGCGCGCTCGCGGCCTACCTCACCGAAGGGGCCGAGATCCTCTCGCGGGGCTGTGCGGGGTTCGAGGCCGACTGCGGTGAGGACGCGCAGGTGTCAGCGGATTACGACGATCTGCGCTGGTTTGAACTGCCGGCCATCTGCCTCTCCGAGCCACCTCGGGCCGCGACCTGACCGACCCCGACGGGCAGGCAGGACGACCGACAGGCACAATGGGAGCGTCGTGATCGTGATCACGGTGGCGTCTCCTTACCGACGAGTAGCGACGGGGCACGATAGACCAATGGCCAGGCCGGTAAACGAGGTGTCGACGGGTGACATCGAAGCGACCCGGTACGACGACCTGAGCTTCGAGGGCGCGCACGGTCGCGTCGGCGTGACGCTGTTTATCCCCAGCATCCGCCAGATCGCGATCCAGGGTGAGCCTGACCTCGTCGTGCCCTATTCCTCCGGGTGGGGCGAAGGGCTCGGCGCCGCCCGCACCGCGTGTGAGGCACTGGTCAAGGCCGCCAACGTCATGGCAGCGACGATCGAATACCCCCGCAAGCGGGTCGCGGTGAGCGACATCCTCCCCTTCCGGGCCGCGGTCCTCGGCGAGGTCATCCGCCACATCCACGACAACACGATGTATGCCGGCACGACCGTCGTCGCGGGCTACTCGCGCGGGAGCGCACCGGCCCGGCTCGCGGCAACCGAGCATGCCGACCTCGTGACCGGCGTGGCCCTCGTCGCCCCGACCTGGTTCGAACGCGAGGTCAACCCCCGCGAGCTCGCGACGCGGGGCCTCGCCGAGAGCGCCCACAGCATCACCCGGGCCAGTTGGTTTGACCGGATCGCCCTCGTCGGCGCAAGCGTCCGCCTCGCCCAGGAGATGCTCGCCCACCCGTTCGAGCTGCGCGACGACATTGCGGCGATCTCACAGGAAGGCGCAGCCGACCTCCAGACCGTGCTCGACGCCGGACTGCGGGTCGGGGTCGTGGCCGGCCGCCAGGACGAACTCTGCGAGGCGCCCGGCATCCGCGCCGTCGTCGATGCATTGGAGGACCGCGACGCCGTCGACTACCGCGAGGTCGACTCCGACCACTTCTCCTACTTCCTGCACCCGAAGCCACTGCGCGTCGTTGCGGACATGGTCAACCGTCTGGGCGCGCCGGACTGAGTCGCGTCAGGCCCGGCAGGTGGGGCAGGGTCGCCAGACGGCGCACGGCATACCCGCGTATGCCAGTCTTGGGTGCATGAGCCTCTGGGTCCTCGAATACCGCTACGCCGACATGGACGCCCGCGCCCGGATGCGCCCCGAACACCTCGCCTACATGACCGGACTGCACGAGGCCGGCAAGGTCGTGTATGCCGGGCCGATCGGCGACGGCGGCGGCGCGATGGTGCTCTTGCGCTGCGAGAACGAGGAGGACGTCCGGCGGGTCGTCACCGAAGACCCTTATACGGCGGCCGGAGTCGGCGCCGACCACACCGTGCGATTGTGGAACGCCGTCATCGGCGGAGAGCCCGCGACGCTCTAGCCTCCGTCTTTCATGAGGTCGCGACATCGGCTCGGTGAACGGGTTGCGTAGGGGCTGACGCGGCAAGCGGGTGCTCGGGCATGAAGAGAGGCCGCGTGGCGCTGCGGTGCGGGTCTCCGAGGGCTCCGGGTCGAGGGTGGACAGGGACGGGTCAGGCGTGTCGCGGGATGGCGGTGATCCGGGCGAAGACGGCGACGATGTCCTTGACCCAGGGCCAGGTCTTCGGGAACCGCAGCCGTCGGCGCCGGCCCCCTCGGGTGATCCGGGCGGGCACGTGCAGCAGCCGGTACCGCAACGCCTTCGGCTCACACGCAGCGAGCCGCTCAGGCAGGGCGAGCAGCCGCAGCCAGGCGACCAGGTCGGCGGCGATCGCGACGATCGCCAACCATGCCTCGTTGATCGCGTACTCCCTGGAGGGCAACCGTCCGAGACCGGTGTCCTTGGCGTGCCGGATCCGGTCCTCGACGCGGGCATGGGCACGGTGGCGGGCCTCGAGGAACTGCAAGGCACCGGTGGTGGTGTTGGTCGCGAACGCTTGGTAGCGCCACCCGTCGGCCTCCTCGAACAAGGAGAGCTGCGCACCGGGGTGGGGTCGTTCGCGGCGCACGATCACCCGCATCCCAATCGGCCACTCGGACAGCAACGACGTCGGCAGCAGGCCGGTGATCTCAGCGACGTCCGCCTTCTCCCGCGTCTCCCCGTTCGCCTTCAGCGCCGGGGACCACACCCCCTCCGCAGGAATGGCGGCGATAGCGGTGCGCACGGTCTCGGTCACGGCGAACCCGACCGAATACTGCACGCTACGGCCACGTTTGGCGTCTTCGGCGGTGAGCCACTTCAGCAGCGCGTGCGAGGCGCCCGCCCCGTCGACACGAACGAGGAGCTTCTGGCGGTGCGCCCGCGGAATCTGCGCGACCGCCTTGGTCAGGACTTCGATGTGGTCGGCCGCGGGGGTCGAGCCGACATTACCCGGACGCAACGCGACGGTGAGCAGCTCGGAGGTGTTATCGCACCAGACACCCAGCGGATGAAACCCGAACGTGCGCTTGAACGTCGCCGCAGCGTTCTCCTTCTCGCTGTGCGCGACCACGATGGTCGCATCGACATCGAGGACGACCAGGTCAGGGTCCAGGGTGCCGCCGGCGGCCCGTGCCGCCGGCACCCCACCGGCCAGCTCCCACACCCGCGCCCGGGTCCGTGCCCGCGCCTCCTCGACCCGCTTCAACCTCGCGGGGGTGAGCTCGTCCAGGGCGCGCCACACCGTCGGTGGCGAGGCCACCGACCCGAGCACCTCCTCTTGGTGGCGCAGTGTGTCGATGTCGGCGATCGCCTCCCCACCATTGGCGAGCATGGTGGCCACATCGACCAGGACCTGGCCACGGTCATGCCCCGGGACGAAACCACGCCGCGACAGGGCGCCGGAGAGCTCAGCTGTCAGGCCCACCTGGTCGGCCAGCAGCCGCACCGCCGTACCGCCGGCGTGAGCGACCACGCCGACACCATCACCAGAGACGGACAGGCCCGAAGCCCACGATGTACTCTTCACTTACCAAGTGCCTTCCCGTGCCGGGTCGTTGTGACGTCGCAATCACAAGTATCCCGTTACAGGACAGGCACTTTGGTACATCCAGGGGGCGTGTCAGCCACTCACCCGTGAAGGGCCGAGGCTAGGGGTCTCACCTTTCCTCAGTGAATCAGCGTGGTGTGCGGAATTGATTGTCCACGTACGAGTCAGGTCTTGATCTCGAACATGTGTATGAGTAGAATGATGGCATGACGATCACTCACCTCGACCCCAGCGCTGGCGCGATACCAGTGGGCGTCTTGCCGGCTGGGATGCCGGCGGCGCGGTGTGTGGTGGCTGGTCGGACTCGGATTGTGCATACGGTCTTGGACAAGATCCACGCCCGTCTCGGCGAGCCTGGAGCTCACGTGACGACCGCGGACATCGAAGAAGTCGAGCGGATCGCGCGTCGAGTCGAGGCGGTCCGGTTGGCGTTGGTTGCGGCCGCGGACCGGCAGCAGGTGCACCGCCGGGCAGGACACACGTCGACAGCTTCGTGGATTGCCAGTGCCACGCGCTCGGGTGGGGCGGACGCCCAGCGTGAGGTCGTCCTCGCAACGGCGTTGGATGGCGGATTAGATCGGACGCGTGCCGCACTGCGAGCTGGGGAGATGTCTAGCCGGAGCGCGGGGATCATCGCCTCGACCATGAGCCGACTGCCTGAGGACGTGACTTCGGTGGAGCGGGAGAAGGTCGAAGCGGCGCTGGTGCGTGACGCCCGCCGGTTAGATCCACCGAAGTTGGCCAAGGCTGCCCGAGTCGCTCTGGCTGCCGCCGAGCGGACCGCGGCCGAGGTGGCCGATCACGTCGAGACGCAACTGCTTGATGAGGAGCGGCGGGCGTATGCCGTCGCGTCGGTGACGATGCACGACCAAGGCGATGGCACCACGAAACTCTCCGCGGTCTTACCAACTCCGGCGGCGAAGACCCTCGGCAAGGTGTTGCAGTCGATGACCGCACCCCGCCGTGACCACCTCCGCAAGGCTGCTGAGGCGGCATTGACTGATGGCCAAAACTCCGCCGGATGCACCAGCGATGGATCCGTCGCCGCTGATCTGCACGCCAGTCGACACAGCGACTGGGCATCGCTGGACTGGGCGCAACGCCGAGGTCGGGCCCTCACCGATCTGATCGAACACCTCGACACCGAGAAGTTGACCGGCAAAGTCGCGGCCACCGTTATCGTCACGATGACCCTCGAGCAAGCCCTTGCCGCCGCTCAGGCCGCGCAACTCCGCGCGGACGTGCAGGCAACGACTGGGACGCTGGTTGACATGGCTCCCAGCAGTGGTGCCGCCCCCACCGACACCGGTGCGGTGATCTCCGCCAGCGCTGCCCGGCGGATCGCCTGCAACGCCGGGATCCTGCCCGCAGTCCTCGGGGGACCGAGCCACGTCCTAGACCTCGGTCGACAAGACCGATTCTTCACCGACACCCAACGCACCGCCCTCGCCACGATCTACGACACCTGCGCGGCAGACGACTGTGACCGACCCTACGCCTGGTCCGAACTCCACCACGAAGACCCCTGGTCTCAGGGTGGCCTGACAGACCTCGACAAAGCGCTCCCCCTGTGCGGCTACCATCACCGGACCATCCACGACCCGGCATACACCCACGAGGTCATCCGAGATCCCCACGCCCCAGGGGCGAAGACTGTCCACTTCCGTTCGCGGAGCTCAGGTCACATGGGCCGCGCGGGCGAGCGGACGCCCTAACCTAGAGACTCGTGGACGGCCTTGAAGAGGCTCTTCACGCGCGGGTGATCAGCGAGTTCTTCGACGAAGACGACGCGACCGTCGTTGTCCGCCAACGGGATCCGCCAGTTGGGGTATTCCTCGTCCGTCCCCGGCTGGTTTTGCACGCGGGTCTCCCCGACCGCGTCGACGAGGGCCACACCCTGCATCAGCGAGGGTGCAGCGGCGAGCAGCCGGTAGAGCGACTCGACCTTCGCTACGTCGGTTGCCTCGCCTTCTGGCGCAAGGAGATTGCGCTCGCGGCACATCGACAGGATGCGTTCCTGCTCGACCCGGTCGGCCTCCCGCTCGACCTCGACGGGCCGCGACAGCAAGCCGAGTTCAGCCCGGAGATCGACGTGCACTCCCTCGAGATATCCCGCGGTCGGCGGCAGGTCGTGGGTGTTGACCGAGGCGAGGCAGGCCGTGCGGTAGTGCTCGGGCGGCATCGGAGCGCCGTCCTGATACTCGAACCACAAGATCGACGTCCCGAGGAGCCCACGCGAGGCGAGGAAGTCGCGGACCCACGGCTCGAAGGTGCCCAGATCCTCCCCGATGACGACGGCCCCTGCCCGCTGGGCTTCGAGGCACAGGATCCCGACGAGGGCATCGTGGTCGTAGTAGACATACGCGCCCTGGTCCGCGGACCTGCCTTGGGGCACCCACCACAGCCGGAAGAGCCCCAGGACATGGTCGACCCGGATCCCTCCGGCGTGGCGCAGGATCGTGCGGAGCATGTCGCGGAACGGTGCGTAGCCGAGGTCGGCCAACCGGCCGGGGTGCCATGGCGGCTGCGACCAGTTCTGACCCTGCTGGTTATACATGTCCGGGGGCGCTCCGACGCTCGCCCCCTGGACGAGGGCATCGCGCAGCGCCCACGCGTCCGCACCGCGTGGGTGCACCCCGACAGCGAGGTCATGGACGACACCGACGGTCATGCCGGATTTCATCGCCGTCGACTGGGCCTCTTCGAGTTGCTCGTCGAGCACCCATTGGAGCCAGGAGAAGAAGTCGACGCGGTCAGCAACCCCCTCGGCGAGCGCGAAGGCCTCGTCACTGCCCGGCTCAAGAGTCGACCACACCGGGTCGTCGGCCGCGTGTCGCTCCCGCAAGGCGCACCAAAGGGCGAAGTCCCGCAGCCCTTCACCCTCGGCCGCCTTGAACGCGTCGAACCGGCGGGCCCGGCCGGGACTGCGCGGGACGGCATACACGAGGTGCAGGGCTTCGAGCTTCGCCGCGTATGCCGGGTCGCGGCGGATCGCGGTCGGGTCGGCATTGTCGGCGCTCGCGAGTTCGGCCAATTGCTCGACGCGGGCTCGGGCCGCGGTCGAGAGATACGAGGCCTCGGGGATCGACTCGACCCGGATGTAGATCGGGTTGAAGAATCGCCGCGTCGCCGGGAGGTAGGGCGAATCCTCCAGTGGCGGAACGGGTTCGGCCGCATGCAAGGGATTCACGAGGACCCAGTCGGCGCCGGCCTGCCCCGCAATGGCGGTGAGGTCAGCGAGGTCTTCGATGTCCCCGACTCCCCATGAACGGCGCGACCGGACCGAATACAACTGGGCCATCAGCCCCCACGAGCGCCCCCGCGGCGTCCGCGCGGCGAGCGAGTCCGCCGTCGTCACCCGGTGGGGCACGACGACGAGGGTCGCCTCAGCCTGCCGTCCTGGCGAGGTCGCCCGGATCGTGTGCCAACCCAGGGGCAACTCGGTCGGCGCCCAGAAGGTCGCGCGACCGAGGAGCACGCCGTCGACGACGCGGGGATCAGTCCACTGCTGGCCGAGATAAGCCGGCCATCCCTGGCCCCACTCGTCGACAATGGTCACCTCGACCGGGTCGCCGTCGGGGATGTGGACCGGGAAACTCGTCGGAGTCCCCTCGCGCATGACGACCGTCGGAGGCACCATCTGGCGCCAGGGGTGGTCGGCCCGATCGATGACCGCCTGCTCGCAGGCCTGGGCGCTCGACACGTCGACTCCGAGAGCCGTGAGGATCTCCGTGAGTGTCGCGGGCGAGACGGGCGTCAACTCGCCGTAGAACCCCCAGAAGTCGGTCCCCACCCCATGGGCGCGCGCCACCGCGTGCAACTGCTCAAGCGTTGGCTGCGACGGGTCTGGCATGGTGTCACCTTCGGACTCAGGGGCTGGCAGAGCGGGCGCGGGATGCGGGCCGCGGCGTGATTCTGTCACCCTCCCCTCAGGAGGGCGGGACGAACCGTCCGTCGTTGGCCGTCCAGCCACCGTCGACGAAGACGACCGATCCGGTGACATAGCTCGCGGCGTCGGACGCGAGATAGACGACGGCGCCCGCGAGTTCCTCGGGCCGGCCCCATCGGCCGAGGATCGCCTTGTCGGCGTAGGCGGCATACCAGCTCTCCTGCGCCTTGATCGGCGCGGTGAGGGGGGTGTCGACGACGCCTGGGGCGACGGCGTTGACCCGGACCCCGTGAGGCCCGAGTTCAGCAGCGAGCGTGCGGAGATACATCACGAGCCCGGCCTTGGTCATCGCGTAGACGCCCTGGCCCGGCTCGGTCGTCAGCGAACGGATCGACGAGAAGCCGACGATCGACCCGGTGCCCCGCTCGGCCATCGCGCGCCCAAAGGCTCGGGTGAGCTCGAAGGCCGCGCCGAGGTTGAGCGCGACGACCCGGTCGAACTCCTCGCGGGTGTAGTCGAGCAGCCGTTTGCGGACGTTGACCGCCGGAGTGACGACGAGAACGTCCACGTCCCCGAGGTCGGTCACCGCCCGCTCGACGGCGGCGCTGTCAAGGACGTCGATGGCGTATGCCGTGAGCGAGCCACCCGCGCCCGCAGCCCCCGCCGCGTCTCCGAGGGCGACGGTTTCGTCGGCGGCGGCAAGGTCTCGATCGGCGACGGTCACCCGCGCTCCGTGTGCGGCGAGAGCGAGCGCAGCGGATTGTCCGATCCCGCTGCCGCCGCCGACGACGACGGCATGCCTGCCGTCGAGGCGAAACAGTCGTGACAGGTCGGGGGTCGACGGTCCAGCGGTCACGAGGAACTCCTCCGGTGTGGGTGGTCGAGGTGCGGTTCAGGTGTGCGGGACAGGTATAGCGGGTCAGGTGTGGAGGTCAGATCTCGAGCTCAAGGGTGGAGAGCATCGAGATAGGAGCGCAGAGTGCCGGCTGGCGTGGTCACCGTCGTCGCGGCGAGCATCGCGTGGGCGATGGCCCGGGTCACGGCGTCGCCGGCGGCATCGAGCATCGCGTGGAAGGCGAAGGGATCGGGTATGCCGTCCGCCCCCTTGGCCCCGGTCGCCACGGTGAAGAGGGTGTCGCCGTCGAACATCGTGTGGACGGGTCGGATGCCGCGGGCGAAGCCGTCGTGCCCGATGCCCGACATCTTCGCGCACTGGGCCTTGGTCAGCGTCGCGTCGGTGGCGATGACTCCGATCGTCGTGGCGAGGGCGGGCTTGAGCGGTGAGGGGTCGAGTGCTGCGGCGGCTCGGGCCGCCGCAAGGCGGTCAGGGGCGACCGGCGGCAGGGTGGGGAACTCCCCGGGGAAGCCGTAGCGCACGGCATACAACTGCCCCGTGGCCGGGTCGACGCACGAGCCGACGGCGTTGACGACCACGAGGGCCGCGATGGTCGTGCCGTCCGTCAGCACCGTGCTCGCCGATCCGACGCCTCCTTTGAGGCCGCCCGCCTTGGCGCCGGTGCCGGCTCCGACGACCCCCTGCTCGACCGGGCCGGCATGGCCCGCGTCGTATGCCGCGCGCCCAAAACTCGCATCGGGCGCAGCGGCGAAGCGACCGCCTCGCCCCAAATCGAAGATGACTGCGCCCGGGACGATGGGCACGACGTCGCCGGGGCTTCCCATGGGGCAGCCGATGCCGTCGTCGAAGAGGGCCGACATGACGCCGTCGGCTGCCGCCAGGCCGAACGCCGACCCCCCGGAGAGGGTGATGGCGTGGACGCGCTCGACGAGGTTGCGCGGGTCGAGGAGGTCGGTCTCCCGGGTGCCTGGACCTCCACCCCGGACATCGACGCCGGCGACGGCTCCCTCAGTGGGCATCCGGACGACCGTCGTGCCGGTCAGCCACCCGTCGCCGACTCGCGAAGAGTGCCCGACGCGCAGACCGTGGACGTCGGTCAATGAGTTGGTCGGGCCGGGCCGGGGCTCGGTGGCTGCTGCGTCAGTCACGGGGTCTCCTTGGCGGCAAGCGTGTCGGCGGCGAGGTCTGCGGCGGTGCGCCCGGCGAGAGCTGCGCGCAATCGTGGTGCGGCAGCGATGAGTTGCCGCGTGTAAGGGTGCTGCGGGTCGTCGTAGATCTGATCGGTCGGACCGACTTCAACGACCTCCCCGCGGCTCATGACGGCGACCCGGTCGCAGACGTGGCGGACTACTGAGAGGTCGTGCGACACGAAGACGAGGGTGAGCGAGAGCCGGTCGACGAGGGCGGCGATGAGGTTGAGCACCTGCGCGCGGACGGAGACGTCGAGGGCGCTGACCGGCTCGTCGGCGACGAGGATGTGCGGATCGGGAGCCAGGGCTCGAGCGATCGAGATGCGTTGGCGCTGGCCTCCGGAGAACTGGTGCGGGTAGCGATCGGCGGCCTCCGGTTGCAGGCCCACTGCTTCCAACAGCTCGAGGACACGCGGCAGGGTGTCGTGTTTCCCCTGGGCGACAAGGGGTTCGGCGACGATGTCGCGGACCTTCATGCGCGGATCGAGGGACCCCATCGGATCTTGGAAGACCAATTGCAGTTGCTCTCGAAGGAAGCCCAACTGACGCTCGGGCAGGCGCGAGATGTCGGTGCCCTCGACCTCGACGACACCGGCGGTGGGCTGGTCGAGGCCGGCCATGATCCGCAGGAGCGTGGACTTGCCGCACCCGGATTCCCCGACGATGCCGAAGCGTTCACCGCGCGCTATGTCGAGCGTGACTCCGCGCAGGGCGTGGACGACGGGAGCTGGGGTGAACAGCGAGGTGCGCTGACGGCGAAACTCCCGCGTCACACCCTGGAGCCGGATCGCCGGCCGATCGGTGTCGGTCGTCATGACCTCACCACGACCGGGTGATGGCAGGCGAAGCCGTCCTGCGGGCCGGTGCCCTCCCATGGCGGGAGGCTCTCGCAGAGGGTTGTCGCGTGGATGCATCGATTGCGGAAAACGCACCCGGCGGGGAAGCGGCCCGCGGACGGGACCGACCCCTGGATCGTGTAGAGCCGCCCGTCCTCCCGGGTGAGGTCGAGGTCGGAGGCGCCGATGAGACCGCGGGTGTAGCGGTGCCGCGGGGACGGGTGAATACATCGTGGACTTCTCCGGCTTCCACGACCCGGCCGCCATACATCACGAGCACTCTCTCGCAGACGCTCGCGACGACGGCGAGGTCGTGAGTGATGAAGAGCATCCCGGCGTTGCGCGCCTCGACTCCTTTGACGACGAGGTCGAGGACGAGTGCCTGGACGGTGACGTCGAGCGCGGTCGTGGGTTCGTCGCAGATGAGCAGCGCGGGGTCGTTGGCGAGGGCGATCGCGACGACGACCCGCTGGCGTTGGCCGCCGGACAGTTGGTGTGGGTAGGCGCGTGCGGCCTCGGCCGCGTCCGGCAGGCCGACCTTGTCGAGCAAGTCGACGGCGCGCGCCGCTGCAACCCGACGGTCGGGGACGGTGCGGTGGATCCGCATGACCTCGGCGACCTGGTCACCGACCCGCATGGTCGGGTTGAGAGCAGTCATGGGTTCCTGGAAGACCATGGTCACGTCTCGGCCGCGCATCGCGGCGAGGTCGCGTTCGGGAGCGCCGACGACCTGAGTATGCCGGCCGCCCTCCCCCGTGACGGTGATGGAGCCACGGGGTTCGAGCGCCTCCGGCAGCAAACCCATGATCGACAAGGCGGTGAGTGACTTGCCCGAGCCGGACTCGCCGATGAGGCCGACCCGTTCTCCCCGTTGGACCGTGAGGTCCACGTCCGTGAGCAGCTCGAGGTCCCCGACCTGGACGTGAAGGCCGTCGACCCGCAAAACGTCGGCGCTCATCGGCGGTCCCGCAGGCGGGGGTCGAAGCGGTCGCGGAGGCCGTCGCCGAGCAGGTTGAGGCCCAGCACGGCGAGAGCGATCGCGATGCCGGGGTAGACCTCGAGGCGGGGCGCGACAAAGAGGAGTTCTTGCCCCTCTTGGAGCATGCGACCCCACGATGGGGTGCCGGGCGGGGCGCCGAGGCCGAGGTAGGACAGGGCGGCCTCGGCGAGGACGGCGATCGCGAACGACACCGACGCCTGGACGATGACGAGACTCATGACGTTGGGCAGCACGTGACGGAAGGCGATCGCGAGGGGGCGGCGACCAGCGGCGCGCGCCGCGAGGACGTATTCGGTCTTCATGACCCCGATGGCGCCGGACCGGACGACACGGGCAAAGGACGGGATGCTCGCGATGCCGATGGCGACCATCGCCGTGACGACTCCCTGTCCGTGGACAGCCGTCAGCATGATCGCGAGCAAGAGCGCCGGGAAAGCCAGGAGCAGGTCGTTGGCGCGCATGACGGCCTCCCCCCACCAGCGGGTCGTCATCGCCGACATGATGCCGAGGGGCACCCCGACGACAGCGGCGACGCCGACGGCGACGATCCCGACGACGAGGGTGGTGCGGGAGCCGGCCATGATGAGGGAAAGGACGTCCCGGCCGAACTTGTCGGTGCCGAGCCAGTGTGCCGCCGGATGAGGTCTGCAACCGGGAGGTGGGGTCGATCGCCCCGGGGTCATATGGGGTCCACACCAACGAGACCACACCCACGAGAGCGATGAGCCCGACGATGGAGCCGCCGATGGCGATGGTCGCGCCGACCGCTCGCCGGGACCGCTGCCCACCGGCCGGCAGGAGGCCGGTGGCAAGGCGGGAGAAGCCGCTGGGGAGGGTCATCGGGCTCCCGTCCGCAAGCGGGGGTCGATGACGAGATAGAGCAGGTCCACGAGGAAGTTGACGACGAGGACCGCGACGACGAGGACCATGACGACGTCCTGGACGACGATGAGGTCCCGGTTGCCGACCGCGTCGAGCAGCAGCGACCCGAGCCCGGGGATGAAGAAGACCCGCTCGATGACGACTGCCCCGACCAACAGGGTCGCCAGCTGGAGGCCGAGGACCGTGACGACCGGGACGGCGGCGTTGCGCAGGCCGTGGCGGACGAGGGCCCGCATGGGAGTGAGGCCTTTGGCGCGGGCGGTGCGCAGATAGTCCTCCCGCAGCACGTCGAGCACCGCCGATCTGACGTAGCGGGTGAGCACGGCGGCTTGGACCAGGCCCAGCGAGAGAGTCGGCAGGACGAGTTGGGTGAGGAACAGCCGCGGGTCCTGGGCCGGCGGCGTCCACCCGCCTGATGGCAGCCAGCCGAGCTGGACCGCGAAGACGGTGATGAGCAGGATGCCGGCGAGGAAGGCCGGGACGGCCACCCCGATCTGACTGATGGCCGACAGGACGAGGCCCGAGGGTTTCTGGTGGCGCACGGCCATGAAGGTGCCGAGCGGGATCGCGATCAGCAGCGCGAGCGCCATCGATGCCGCGACAAGGATGAGCGACACCTGCAGCCGGTCGGCGATCTGGGGAGCGATCTGCGGCCTTGCTGATGTAACTCGTGCCGAGGTCAAACCGGACGAGCCCACCGACCCAGTCGAGGTATTGCGTCACGACCGGGCGGTCGAGGCCGTATTCGTGACGAAGTTGCGCGACCAACTCGTCGTTGGCGTTGACCCCGAGGGCGACGCGCGCGGGATCGCCGGGCAGCAGCACCATGAAGCCGAAGACCAACAGCGAACTCACCGCGAGGCTCACGAGGAGGATCACGGTGCGCTCAGCCACGCGCAACAGCATGCGCCCACCCAATCATGTTGTGGTGCAAGGGGGCCGTGCGACGCCCCAGCGTTCGATACCCGTCCACGAATCCTGACTCGTGGACGGGTATCGACACGCGGTGAGGGTGCGTGGGGCCGACCCCGGCGGGTCAGCTCTTGCCGAGCTTGGTGAGGTCGAGCGCGACGGCGATGGCGTTCTTGGGCAGTCCGGTGATGCCCTTGTCGGCCACCATGAGGTTGGGCAGGACGAAGAGCACGTCACCCGCAGCGTCCTCGGCGAGCAGGCGTCCCGCCTTCTTGAGGTTGGTGACTTGGTCTTCGGCAGATCCCTCGTCGGCGGCCTTCATGAGGGCGACGTACTCGGGCGTGGCGTAGCGGGTGTAGTAGTCAGGGTTGCCGAAGACCGCCTTCATGTCGCGCGGTTCGACGTGGGCGACGATCGACATGTCGAAGTCGCCACCCTTGAAGACCTGGGTGACCCACGCGGCGGGGAACTCGAGCTGGTCGAGTTCGACCTTGAAGCCGACGGCCTCGAGCTGGGCCTTGACGACCTGGCCGCACGACACGGCATACGGGAGGGTCGGCACGCGCAAACGCAGCGTGGCCCCGGTCTTGCCGGCCTCGGCGAGCAGGGCGCTGGCCTTGGCCTTGTCGAATGGCATGACGCCCGTGAGGTCTTCGTACCACGGGTCGGTCGGGGGCACGAAGGACCCGACGAGGGTGCCCTTCCCGGCCCAGCAGGTGTCCATGAGGGCCTTGTGGTCGATGCCGCGGCGGATCGCCTCACGGACCTTCTTGTCCTTGAAGATGTCCTTGCTGTTGTTGAACGACAGCAGGACCTCGCCGTTGGTCGTGCCCTCGATGACCTGGTACTTCGGGTTGGACGTGAACTGAGCCAGGGCCTCGGGTGCCTGGACCGTCGTGATGACGTTGATCGCGCCGGTGAGGAGGGCGTTGTTGAGGGCCGTGGCGTCCTTGAAGTACTTGAGGACGACGGTCTGGTAGTAGGGCTTAGCGCCCCAGTAGGAATCGTTGCGGGTCAACGTGATCGAGTCGCCCCGGTTCCATGAGGTGAAGGTGTAGGGCCCGGTGCCGATCGGCTTGGTCGCGATGTCGGCGACGCCGGTCTGGGAAAACATCGCCCCGAGGTGCGTGGTCATCCGGTAGAGCCAGTCGTTGCTCGGCGCGGACAGGGTGACCTGCACCTGCGTCGGTGAGACGGCTTTGACGTCGGTGACGACCTCCATGCCCTTCTTGAGCGAGGTGGTCCAGTCGGTCGCGACCCGCTTGATCGAGAAGACGGCGTCGTCGGCGGTGAACGCCGCCCCGCTCGTGAACTTCGCGCCCTCGACGAGGTCGAAGGTGTAGGTCTTCTTGTCGTCGCTGACCTTCCACGACTTGGCCAGGGCGGGGACGATCTTCCCGTCCTGGTCGAGCTTGACCAGCCCCTCGTAGACGTTGACGAGGAGAGCCTGCGGGATCGCGGCGCCGTCTGACTTCGTGAAGTCAAGGCTCGCGGGCTCAGCCACGAGGCCGAGCGTGATCTTGTCAGTCGACGTGGAGTTGGTGGATCCGGCGGAGCCGGACGGGGCTGGGCTCGTGGTCGACCCCGCCGAGCAGGCGGTCAGGGCGAGCGCGAGGGCTGCGAAAGGGACGACAAACCGCGCGAGGCGGGGGGTCCGAGAGGTCACTGGGGGTCTCCAACCGGGTCCGATGGACGGGGTGACACTGGGTTGATCGCATGACGCGCACGGTGGTGTGCGCGTCACGTGCCGCACAGAGTACGCGGTGAGAACGCCTGCACGGCAGGCGCGGATTCCGCAGGCGGCGTGTCGAGACCCAACCGTCATCTACTCCTCGGTAGGTCGCAGGTCTAGGCTGCGGACCACGACCACACGCCAGCCCGGGAGGAGCGCGATGACCAGCTCGTATGCCGTCCGCGACCTTCCCGAGGGACATTCGGACCGCCTCGCCGGTCTGTCGGTGGGCGAGCTCGCGGATGGATTCGCCGACCGCTCGCTGTCCCCTGTCGAGGTCATGGGAGCGGTGCTGCGGCGCATCGACCTGGCCGAGCCGACGATCAACGCGTTGGCCGACCGCCTTCCTGGGGAGTTGGCGATGGCTGCAGCTCACGAGTCGCGGGGTCGCTGGGACGCAGGCGCCCCGGTCGGGCCGCTGGACGGCATACCGGTCACCGTGAAGGAAAACCTGGCGCGGGCGGGGGTGCCGTTGCGCTCGGGCTCGGCCGGGGCCACGCCCCGGACCCCGACCGAGGACTCCCCCGTCGTCGCGCGATTGAAGGCGGCGGGGGCAATCATCGTGGGGACGACGACCATGCCGGACTGGGGGATGCTCTCCTCGGGCGTCTCGTCGCTCTACGGGGTGTCGCGATCGCCGCTGGACCCGACGCTGACGACGGGCGGGAGTTCCGGTGGGGCGGGGGCGGCTGCGGCTGCTGGCTACGGTCCCATCCATATCGGCACCGACATCGGCGGCTCGATCAGACTCCCGGCCACCTGGCTGGGGCTCGTCGGCCACAAGCCGTCCTACGGTCGGGTGCCCCTCGAATCGCCCTACCTCGGACGGGTCGCAGGTCCGATCACCCGGAATGTTGCCGATGCCGCGGCTGCCATGGCCGTCATCAGTGGTCACGACGCCCGCGACTGGACGGCTTTGCCTGCAACGCACCTGGATTGGCGACTCCCCGAGGCGGGTGGAAACGCTTCCGGGGCGCGAGGGCTGCGCGTCGGGCTCCTGCTCGACCCCGGAGCGGGTATGCCGGGTGACCCGATCCTGCGCGACGTCGCCGAGGCGGCCGGGCGGCTTTTCGCCGACGGTGGCGCCGATGTCGAGGTGCTCACGCCGTGGCTCAGCGAGGCGACTCTGGTTGCGCTGGACCGCTTTTGGCGGTTGCGGCTGTGGTCTGACCTTGAGGGGCTCTCACCCGAGGCCCGCGACCGCGTGCTGCCGTATATCCGGGAGTGGGCCGAGGCGGCCGCTGACGGGTCGGGGCTCCGGACATTGCGCGATTACCACGCCATGCTGGGACTGCGCGGCGCGACCGTGGCTGCGACGACGGCATACGACATCGTGCTGTCGCCGGTGGCGCCGGTGAGCGCATTCCCGGCGGAGTGGCCGATGCCATGGGGCGCTGACCCGGCTGATGGGATGGCGCACATCGGGTTTACCGTCCCGTTCTCGATGTCGGGACAGCCGTCCTGCGCGGTGCCGATGGGGCGACGTGCCGACGGTCGCGAGGTCGGGGTGCAGGTGTCGGGAAGGCGGTTCGACGACGTCGGTGTGCTGCGCGCCGCCGCCTGGGTCGAGGCAACTGCGGCTGGGAGCGACCGAGCTTGATCGGCCCGTCGCTCGGGTGCCGCTGGCTCCGCTCAGGCGGCTGACGCCTCGCGTTTGGTGGCGACGAGTGTCCCGATAAGGTCGGCGACAGCCTGCCGTTGGTCCGGGTCGATGAGGTCACCCTCAGCAAAGGCCTTGTGCGCGAGGCCGATTCCGATTGTGGTTTCCAGCGGGGCAGCCCCCGCGACCGTGAGGGCGCGGACGGCAGACTCACGGGCCCACTGCGCCGCCCGGGCCGAGCCACTCGCGGCCAACACCGCGGCCGGCAGGCCGACGATCGAGGCCGCACCGCGCGGACGCGAGGCCCAGTCGATGGCGTTCTTCACGGCACTGGACATCAAGCCGTTGTATTCGGGGGTGACGACAATGAGGGCGTCAGCCTCGCCCACCCGACGGCGGAACGCTGCGGCAATGGACGGCAGGTCAGCACCCTCGAGGTCCTCGGAGTAGTGCGGGAGGTCGGCGAGGTCTTCCCAGATGGTGACGTCTGTGCCATCGGGGAGATGACGGATGGCGACGTCGGCAAGCTGCCGGTTGGTCGAGCCTTCACGCAAGCTGCCGATGAGGACAAGGACGTTCACGGGGTGCCTCCGAGGGAGTGGCGCCAAGGCGCCACTGACGTGGATTGGTTGATGGTTCACTCATCAGTGATAACGCCCCGGTGCTGTCGCGCTATTCCTGACGCATGGCACCACTGACCACCCGCCGTCAGAGCGGCACTGACCCCGCCGCGCACTCCCCCCAACGAAAATCGAGGCCAGACGATGTCTGACCTCGATCCCTTGGTAGCCCTCGCTTACCGCTACTCCTCTAGAACAGACCTCTCCCGGCGTCTGGTGCCTCTGGCCGAACTTGCAGGCCAGGCGCCACATCCCCGGACCGAACAGCCCCACGTAGTGCCCAGAAGCCTGCACTTCCGGCTGACGGACGACGTTCGCCATGCCCTCATCAAGGACTATCTGAACGGCATTCCCACCACACAGCTCACCACCAAGTACTCCCTCGGCAAGGGCAGTGTCCTGCAGATCCTCGAAGAAGCGGGCGTGGAGCAATGATCAGAACCTGTGGATGGTCCTCGGCGGGGTGACGTGAAGGGGCGCACCTTCCCGGGGATGATCTGAAGTCCAAGTAGCTCTGATCAGGACCGGCGTTGACGCGCTGGTTCGGGAAGGTACGCCCATGCTCACGGTAGTCCCCGACGAGAACGAGGCCAATCAACACACCCCGGCGGGGGTGGGCGGGTCGATGCTGGACGAGTTGGCCCGCGAGGGGGCCCGGCGGATGCTCGCAGCGGCGTTGCAGGCCGAGGTGGCCGCCTACATCGAGCAGCACGCCGACCAGGTCGACGAACACGGGCACCGGCTGGTGGTCCGCAACGGCTTCCACGCGGCCCGCCAGGTCGCGACCGCTGCGGGGGCGGTGCCGGTCCAGGCGCCGCGGGTCAACGACAAGCGCATCGATGAGGCGACCGGGGCAGCGGAGGCGGTTCGCGTCGGCGATCCTGCCGGCGTGGGCGCGGAAGTCGCCGCAGGTGGCCGACGTGCTGCCCTTGTTGTACTTGCATGGCTTGTCCAGTGGCGACTTCGCGCCGGCGTTGGAGCAGTTCTGCGGGTCGGCAGCCGGCCTGTCGCCGGCGACGATCACCCGGCTCACCGGCCAGTGGCAAGACGAGGCGAACGCGTTCGGCAACCGCAGCCTGCGTGACGTCGACTACGTGTACGTGTGGGTCGACGGGATCCACGTAAAGGTCCGCCTGGAGCAGGACAAGATCTGCCTGCTGGTGATGATCGGGGTCCGCGCTGACGGCCACAAGGAGCTGATCGCCTTGTCCGACGGGTTCCGCGAATCGTCAGAATCGTGGGCCGACCTGCTCCGCGACTGCAAACGCCGCGGCATGCGTGCCCCGGTGCTGGCCGCCGGGGACGGTGCTCTCGGGTTCTGGCGGGCCGTCCGGGACGTGTTCCCCGACACCAAGGAGCAACGGTGCTGGTTCCACAAGACTGGCAACGTCCTGGCCGCCCTGCCGAAGTCGGCCCACCCGAACGCGAAGAAGGCCCTCGCCGAGATCCACCAGGCCGAAGACAAGGATCATGCGATCGCTGCGGCGAAGGTGTTCGCTGCCGAGTACGGCGCCAAGTGGCCCAAGGCCGCCGCGAAGATCACCGACGACCTCGACGTGCTCCTCGCGTTCTACGACTACCCGGCCGAGCACTGGGTCCATCTGCGGACCACGAACCCGATCGAGTCGACGTTCGCGACCGTCCGGCTACGGCAGCGTGTCACCAAGGGCCCCGGCTCGAGAGCCGCTGGCATCGCGATGGCGTTCAAGCTGATCGAAGCCGCCCAGGCCCGGTGGCGCATGGTCAACGCACCCCACCTGGTCGCCCTCGTCCGTGCCGGCGTCCCCTTCACCAACGGCAAACAGGTCGAACGGCCCGACCAATCGGACACCCAACCGAACGCCGCCTAGTCAACCAATCCACAGGATTTGACAATTACTCGCGGGCGTGCCGCTGCGTCGCCAAGGCCTCAACGAGATTGAGATCGACGCAGCTGTTCGGCTGTATGAGTCCGGCCTGTCACTGGCTCGGGTCGCAAAGCAGCTCGACTCCGCACCGACGACAGTCAACCGGGCCCTGCAGACTCGCGGTGTCCGGCTTCGTCCTCGTCGCTAGTGGCGACTCATGCGGCCACGACCCGACAGGGCCAGCGACCAACCTGATCACTCAGTCACGGGTGTTGTCACTGATCCAGCGTTCAGCCTTTGGCGAGATCTTCTCCGGGTACTCCTGCTGAATGAACTCGAGAAACGGCAACATCCCAGCTTGCTGATCGTTCCCATACGAGTCGCGAGTCGGCAAGTCCAACAGACGGTCGATGTCCTCCGACGTCAACTCGACGGCAACAAGTTCGAACTGCATAAGGACGACGTTGCTGTGGTCCCAACTCCGCGTGAAGTCGGCATCGTCCATCCACTTCTTCTTAAGTACCTTCCGAACCGACGACGAGTGGAGGTTGACGGGCAAGTCCAGCGTCTTAAGCCATTTGCCGTTCTCGAAGTCGTTGTAGAACGCAGTCGCGGATCGGTAGCCGCGACGCTTCGCTCGAACGAGGTCTTCAATCTCCTGGATCGTCTCGTCGCCGACGTACCGAGTGATCAGGTCGTAGGCCAGGCTTGCCAAGGCGATGTAGTGGATAGCCAGGTTGGGGTCGATCGGAGACGCCGGAGTGTGCGCCTTCTCGTTGCGCAGGTGTTGCACGCCCAAGTGCAGGTAGCCGATGCCTCGAAAGAAGTCCGCCTCGGCAGCTGTAGCAGGTGTCGCCTTGCCGAACAGAGCCTTGGAGTGGGCGACGTTCTGGGCACTGTTATTGAAGACGTCCGAAGCCTTCTCGTGGCCTGTGACCTCTCGGAGCTTCTCCCGGACGAGCTTGTAGGACTCCTCTACGGCGTGGAAGAAGTCTCCGGTCGCAAGGTATTGGCCGATGTGATCATAGATATCGTCATGGATCTCGATCTGGATCTTGTTCGCCGTGACCGAAGCCTCAGTCGTGAAAGTCACTGGCGCTCCAGCATCGCTTCGCATTGATCGCTCCTCCGCCTGCTCCGCGAACTGATCGACCAACTCCCGACGCAAGGTCTCCTCGGCCTCTGAGAGCACGTCATTGGCGAGCAGCCTCGTCACACGCATGTGCTCCAGCAGGTCCAAGTTGAGCCTGCAGACAGATGCATTGGGCTCCCGTTCCCAGATAACTCGCAGCAACTTGGCCTTGGAGAGATCGCTGCCGTACTTCTCATATGGATGGATGCCAATCGAGGTTTGGACGAAGTCGGCGAAGGCAGCATTCGAAAGGTCAAGCACATATCCGCCGCTCGTACTCAGGAGCGATTCAAGCTTCAGCTTGGTCGTGTTGTCGAGGTTAGCCACGATCCGACCAGTCCTCCTCCGGCAGAGGAGAACTGTTGAGCTGATCGCGTCGACTGCGCCAGTCGGGGAGGTATGTGTCCATCAACTTGGCGAAGCGCTCACCGTGGCCGCGCTCGAGATGGTGCGTCATCTCGTGCACGACGATGTACTCCAGGCATTCCGGGTGCTTCTTGGCCAGTTCGACGTTGAACCAGATGTGCCCAGTCTCGCGGTTGCAAGAGCCCCACTTGGTCTTCATGCGTCGGATGCTCCACTTCGGTACTGACACACCGATGATCGGGCTCCCATCGTCGCGATCAGGGCGGGGATCGACTCGACCGCAGCTGTGCCCGGTACCAGCGATCGAGCACTGCTCTGGCGCTGCGCGACCGTGGTATCCTGCAGGCGCGTAGAGCACCAGTCGGTCACCATCAGTCTCGAAGTGTGGCTCCGGCCGGGGCGTTCGACGACCTTGAGCGCGGCGTCGGACGCCCCAGACATAGTGGGACTCCCCGGTGACCATCTCGCGCTCGCGTCTGGCGCTCGGCGGCCTGCAGCTGGCTCGTTGCTGGCGTTTGATCCAGGACAGGCGCTGGATGACGGCCAGACGTACTTGATCGTCGTCGAGCTCGTTCGGGCGCTGCGACACGGACCCGTCCGAGCGGCGGGTAGACCCCGATGTGCAGGTTCTTGATGTCCTTGTAGACGACGTCGATGTCGATGCCCGCGCACCGTCAGGTAGGCGCTAGCGGTACTCATCGCGAGCCTTCACCAGCTCGAACAGTTCGTCGAGCCGGTCGAAGTCTTCGGGCAGCGCCGCTGCGCATGCGCGTTGCGAACTATCTTCTCCTTCATCGGGTTGCCGACCCATGAGTCGGGCTTGGTGTGCCGGACGGCGGTGTCGATCTCGACGGCCAGGTCTGCTCGTCTGGGAAGAAGAAGTCGACGAGCGCGCGCTTGCGCACCGTTGTCGGCCCACGTCGGGGTACTCGGTGTCGGACTCCTCGTTGCCGAGCTTCTTGGCGGCGTCGAGCAGCTTCGCGAGGTACTCCTGGTAGTCGAGCGCGCCCTGGCGGCGCTCTTCGATGATGGCGTCGAGCAGCTCGCTCATCCGGTCGTAGTACTTCGGGTTCATGGCTCGCTCGTCGATGATCACCTTGCGCATGTTGTTGGTGATCGTCTCGGCGACGGCCTCGGGGTCCTTCTTGATGCCCGTCGGGCAGCTTGTCGAGCGCGCCCGGCGCCGAGCTTGACGATCAGGTCGATGAGGCCGGTGTCCTCGAAGTCCGAGACGACCTCGGAGGCGTCGGCCTGGATGTAGGTGTCGAGCAGGAACCGCATGCCGGCCTCGTACTGCTTGAAGTCGACGTCTTCGCCAGCGCCGAGCTTGACCTCGGCGCGCACGTCGACGTAGTGAGCGATCTCGCTTGCGGATCGCTTCGGCCTCGCTCGGCGGTGTATCCGGCGGCGGCTCATCTCGTTGGCGAGGTTCGCCGTAGGCTCGCGTGACCGCGGCGACGGCTTTGTAGAGCTCGACGCGCTTGGGCTCGTTGGCCTTGAGCTGCTCGGCGTTGCCGTGTTCAGCAGCACAGAAGTAGTGCTGGTACTGCAGGGTGCTCTTCGGCGGCGCGACCGGCTCGCACAAGCGCCCGGATGCGTTCCAGCGCCTCATCGAGGTCTTCGCGAGCCTTCTCGATGCGGTCGGTCGAGCAGACCTTCGATGTCCTTCTTCTCGTAGCCGTCGAGCGCACCCGACTGGTGTAGTCGGTGATGGCCGCCTCGCAGCGAGTTGAACAGGTCGCTGGTAGTCGACGATGTAGCCGTAGTCCTTGTCGTCACCGTCGAGGCGGTTGACCCGGCAGATGGCCTGGAACAGGCCGTGGTCGCTGCATCTTCTTGTCGATGTAGAGGTAGGTGGCGCTCGGGGCGTCGAAGCCGGTGAGGAGCTTGTCGACGACGATGAGCAGCCGCATCTGGCCGGGCTGCTTGACGAACTGCTCCTTGACCTCCTTCTCGAACTGCTCGACCTTGCTCATCGCGTCGTCTGCGGACTCGCCGAAGTAGTCGGCCAGCATCTGCCGGTAGATGTCGTACTGGCGGAGCTTCTCGGTCTTGCCCTCGCCCGAGTCCTCCTTGGAGATGTCGCTGGCGTTGCGGCGTCGTAGCTGGTGACGATGGCGCACTTGCCCTTGAAGCCGGCGCTGACAGAACAGCTCGTAGAACTTGCACGCCTGGTAGATGCTCGGCGCCGACCAGCATGGCGTTGCCACGCCCGTCCATCAGGCGGGGCTTGGTCTCCATGTCGAGCAGGATGTCGTCGACGATCTGCTTGGCCCGCGGCTCGCGAGCTGACGACCTTCTGCATGGTGCCCCAGCGCTTCTTCAGCTCGGCCTTGGACAGGTCGGTCATGCCCTTGGTCTTGGCCTCGAACCACTTGTCGACCTTGCTCCGGGGAGGTGAGGTCCTGGTCGATGTTGCGGGCCTCGTAGCGCAGGTCGAGCACGACGCCGTCCTCAACGGCCTCGTCGAACTTGTAGGTGTGGATGAACGAGCCGAAGGTCTCGATGCTCGTGGCCTTGTCCGCCTTGAGCAGCGGCGTGCCGGTGAAGCCGATGAACATCGCTCCGGGCAGGAGCTGCTTCATGGCGTCGTGCATCTTGCCCGACTGGGTGCGGTGGGCCTCGTCGACGAAGACGAACAGGTTGCCCTTGGCCTTGAAGTCCTTCGGCATCTTGGCGTTCAGCTCCGCGATGAAGTCCGCACTCGGCCTCGTCCGAGCTGAGTGTCGTCATCGGAGCCGCGGAACTTGTGGACCAGCGAACAGATCAGCCACTCCTGCGACTTGTTCAAGCGTGTCGAGCAGGTCGGCGCCGCTGCTTGGTGCGGTAGATCGTACTCGTTGACGCCGCTGAAGACGCTTCTCGATCTGATCGTCGAGCTCGGTGCGGTCGGTGATCAGCAGAACCCTCGCATCGTCCTGGTGTTCACGGATCCACTTGGCCAGCCACACCATCGTCAGGGACTTGCCGGAGCCTTGGGTGTGCCAGATGATGCCGCCCTCGCGCTTGGCGATCCGTGCCTGTGCGGCCTTCACGCCGAAGTACTGGTTGTGGCGCGCGGTCTTCTTCACGCCCGCGTCGAAGACCATGAAGTCGTGGATCAGCTCGAGCAAGCGGTCCTTGGAGCACATCTGCGAGAGCGCACGATCGAGCGGATCCTCGATCGGCTGAGTCCTCCGTCCACGTCGAGCCAGTACTTCTCGGGCGTGTCGATCACGCCGTAGCGCAGGCCTTCGACGTCGTTGCCGGCCAACACCAACTGCACCGTCGAGAAGAACGGGCGAATGAACTCGGGCTTCTGATTGCCGATCGTCTGCCGGATGCCCTCCGAGACGGCGACCTTGGACCGCTTCAGCTCCAGCGTCACCAAGCGCGATGCCGTTCACGTAGAGCACGACGTCGGGCCGCTTGGTGTGCTGCCCGAGAACCGTGACTTCCTCGGCAACCGCGAAGTGGTTGGCCTCGGGGTTGACCCAGTCGATCAGCCAGACCGTCTCGGTCTGCTCGCCGATGCCGGGCTTGACCTTCACGCCGTAGCGCAGCAGGCCGGTAGACATCCCGGTTCGCTTCGTAGAGATCGTGGCCGCCGCCGAGCGACGGCGTCGCTCTTGAAGCTTGGTCGAGCGCGCTTGTTGATCAGGTTGTCGTCGTAACCGCGCGCCTGCAGGTTCTGCGTCAGCAGGTCTACTTCGACGTTCGACGTTGCCTTCGCGGTACTCCCAGTTGCCGACATACTCGTAGCCGAGCTGGCTCCTTGAACAGCTTGACGACCCGGTCTTGGGCTTTGCGCTCGATCTGGCCGACGTCGCTCATCCTTGACGACCCCTCCACTGACGTCATCGACTGCCCTGAGCTCTCCCATGTGACCGTAGGTGAGGCCGGCCTCCCTGGACCAGCCATTCACTGCGTCCGTTCGCAGCTGCGCCCGAGCACGACCGCAGCTGCGGCGCTTGGGCTGGCGAACACATGCGATCGTGGCGAACCGCATGGTCTTGCCGTCTGTCGTGAGCTCACAAGCGTTCCGTCCTGCTCCAGCTTCGCCCGCAGTCCCGTGCGGCTATGACCGTCGTCCACTCCGGACCCAGTGCGAACCGCGCCGGCTGAACCCCGCAGAACCGTGAACTCTCCGTCGACTTCTTGCGCGGTAGCAACGAACGCCGCTCTTTCTTCAGGCGTCAGCTCGAAGACCGGCGAGGCATCCTGGACTGCGACGTGAGCGCTTGCGACCCGGTCGCGCGATCGCGACAGGATGAGTCGCAAGCGGTGCCGGAACAGGTTGACGCCCAGCACGGGCAGCACGATCTTCGCCTGCTCGATGAAGTACTCCATGTCCGAGACGTCCGCCTCAGGGAGGACGATCGGAGCCGGGGCGGTGCCAGTTGGTAGAGACGCGCGCGGCTGGCCTGCTGAGGCGAGGCGTGATGAAATCGACTCTCCAGGTAGCGAGCGTGAGCCTTGGTCAGGTTGGTGTCCTTGCTCGTCAGCACGATCGCTCGATCCCAGAAGTCCTTGCCGCCCTGGTCCTCCGAGCGAGCGTGCTGGTACAGCCGCTTGCCCACGTCGTCGCCCTCGCCGACGTAGGCAATCTGCCCACCCAAGGCTGTCCGGATCGTCACCGAGCAAGATGTAGATGCCGGTGCGACTCGTACTTCGGACGCTTCAGCAGTGCAGCCAGATCCGATCGCGGAGCAGCCACGATGTGGCCCGTCCAGTTCATGATCTCGGCGGTCAGGAGTCCGCCAGGCGTCCCATCGGCCAAGAAACAGCCGAACTGACTTGCCGGTGCTCATGCGATGCGCCCTCCGCTCTGGTATGCTGCGTGCGGCCAGTCAAGAGCTCCTGCATCATGCCCGTCTTTGACTGCCTTCGCCTTCATTAAACGTGCGCGAAGCGTCATGAGCTCATTGATCAGCATCAACTATCACTTCGGCAATCGCATCTTGCTCGGGGCGTCGAAGGAATGGAGACAGTTAACGCCCCCAGTGCTCGGCTGCTGATGTGGACCACAGCGTCGCCCTGGCCCGCTCCGAGCCTTCTGGTCGGCGACCATCTGGCGTGTTCGCAAGTGTGGCGAGATATACCGGGTTGAACGAGGCGCCCCGGAGAACCACGATGTCGCCGCCAGCCACGGCCGCGTCGTCTCCCACGAACGCTACGCACATCCCGATTTCTTCGCGCGTCTCGCCGGACCCAGCAAAAAGTAGGTCACCCCAACGGATCGGCAATGCTGTAGCGGCAATATCACTGCTGACGAACGACCGAGTCGTTGATGTGTAATTGTCGAATTCCGTATATAGCTCGCCATATCGAATACAACCGATGCCAGTTGATCGCACGTCGTCACGCCTGACGCCTCTTCCCTTGAAGAAGACGCCGAGCTGCCCGAGGGTCGTGCTCGACCATGGATCAGTGAATCCTGGGAGCCGTGTTCTGCCAGTCAGAAGCTGCTGCATCATTCCAACTTTCAGCGCATGCTTCTTAGAGATGAGCCGCTCGAATGAAACGATCAGATCGTCCGCATCCGATAGCGCCGCCGCTATCTCGAGTTGGCGCGTTATGGTTGGGAGCAGCAGTTCGACGTTCAGGAACTTGGTCTTTGCGATGTTGTACCGAATTGCGCCTTGCGCCAGCGACGCGACCAAGGCGCGTCCAGCTCCGGACCTGAAGAGATACGCGAGGTATGTCGGATCTACTTGCGCGTCTGGTCTAAGTCGGTATCCAAAGCAAAAGCTGTTGAGGTAGGTCGTAGAGTCGGGATCGAAGTCAACGACGGCTGAGAGAGCCACCTCATCGGGGGTCTCAGATGAGCCGTTGAAGAGGATGTCGCCACGGTGGACGCGGTTCTGGCGCTCACCCTTCCGGATACGCACACGCTGGAGGTGCGTCCCACGTAGTCGAGTGTTATTGATGACTTCTAAGAAGGTGACGAATGACGCTGATCCGCGCCCGAAGTCAACCTTGGTCTTGCCGGTCAGCCCACCGTATGTGGAACCGAGATCCCGCAATCGAACAGGCACGCTCACGGTTCGACTCCCATGTCGGCTAGATGGCCACCGACCCTCGCTTCGAGCTGTACTAGCTCATGAGCGAGATCGCCGACCGTCTTTTCGTAACGCTCGCCCAGTTGCTGAATGCGCCTAACAAGTGCCAGTGTCAGCGCATTGACCTCGCCCCCGACTCTGCGGGTGATAGTCGCATCCCACTTGTCGTCCAACACAATACTCTTAACATCCGATTCGGAGATCTCCCCGTACTTGTTGAGAGTGGCGAGATCAAGCTCGGCCTGAGCATCCTTGACGGCCTTTTTGGCGGCCGCCTCGTTGTCGTAGAGCTTGATGACACGCTCCAGAGCCGCAATTTCGTCCTGGTCGGCCTTCTCGAACTTGGCGATGCGCAGTCGGGCACACGCGAGGGCCTTGGAGATCCTGTCGTCGTCCATGGCGTCAGCAAGGAGCCCGTCCTCAACGGCGTGTTCCTCGACGTACTCCTCGACAGCCCGCGTTGCTGCCGCAGCCTCAGCCGTGAGGCCGTCAAGGTGGGTCTGCTCCTCGGCGAAATAGCGCGAGACGATCAGCGCTGGCGGAACCAGATCCATCTTGTACTTCTGCGCGTTGCGTCCGCTGCCTATAACGAGGTCCGGTGTCTCAGTGAGCTTGCGGTCCTTGTCCTCGATGGTGTTGCGCGGCTTGGCGGCCTTAAGCCACCCGTCGTTCATGATGAGGAAGACGTCGTCATGCAGAGTGTTGTGCCAGTAGGTCATGAGCTGCTCGTAAACGTCGTACTCGTCCAGCAGCGGGACCGCCTTGAACCGCTCAAGGAGGTCGTCGCTGACGGCGGCAATCAGATCGTTTGGTTTTGTCTTCTCGTCAATCGCCGAGAGTTTGTCGCGATGGGTCCCAAACCATTCTGCGGTGAGTTCGTGGGCTTCTTTGGCGAACTTCCGGAACTCGGTCGAGTCAAGGATCGCCTGCTGCACCTCGCTCACGTCAATAGTGAGATCGCTGTAGCCGGGCCGGTTCGCATTGAAAAGCTGGCCGCGAAGGGCTGGAAAAGCGTCCCAGTAGCCATCGAGAGCGTCTAGGTCGCGCTCTGGAATGCCACCATGCAAGTGAGCGTGGAGATCCTGAAGGTCCTCGGGTTCAGAAGAATCGATGTAGCGCGGAATGTTGAGGTTGTAGTCATTCTTCGGGTCGGCGATCTCGCTCATAGGAACCATGCGAGAAAAGCCTTCGACCTCGTGTTGCTTATTGAACGTGTCCACAATCTTGTGGATGTCCTGGCTTCGGAGGCGGTTCTTGTTGCCGTCCTTTAGGAAGCCCTTTGAAGCATCGATCATGAACACACCGGTGCGAGCGACGGCATTCTCCTTGTCGAGGATGACGATGCAGGCTGGGATGCCAGTCCCGTAGAAAAGATTCGACGGTAGGCCGATGACACCCTTGACGAATCCATGCTTCAGCAGGCGCGTGCGGATGGTGGCCTCGGCGTTGCCTCGGAACAGCACGCCATGCGGCATGATGATTGCGGCCTTGCCCTTGCTCTTCAGTGACTTGAGTGCATGAAGCAAGAATGCGTAGTCACCGTTCTTGTCAGGGGGGTATCCGTACTCGAAGCGGTCGTATTCGTTCTCCAGCCCGTTGTTCCACGACTTGGTCGAGAACGGTGGGTTCATGACCACGTAGTCAAAGGTTCTCAGGTGCGCCCCGTTCGTGAACTGTGGGCTGGCGATCACATCGCCCTTCTGTATATCGGCGATTTCATTGTTGTGGAGGATCATGTTCATCCTGGCCAGCGCCCAAGTCGCGACGTCCTTCTCCTGGCCGTAGATCGTCAGGCCTCGCGGGGCTTCGGAAGCAGCCTTGAGGAGGAGGGATCCCGAGCCGCAGGCAGGGTCATAGACGGTCTGGTCCTGCTTCGTTGACGCGTCGATCCCCACTACCTTGGCGAGGATCCGAGAGACTTCCCCGGGCGTGTAGAACTGCCCCTTGCTCTTGCCCGACTCGGTTGCAAAGTGGCGCATGAGGTACTCGTACGCGTCGCCCAACAGGTCGTCGCCTTCGGCGCGAGACCCGCGAAAGTCCAGGTCGCTGAAGATCGTTACGAGCTTAGAGAGGCGATCCTGCATCTCCTTGCCCTTACCGAGCTTCTCCTCATCGTTGAAGTCAGCCTGGTCGATGACATTTCGCAGCTTATTGACGTCGGCAAGTTTGGCGATGATCTTGTTGAAGCGATCACCGATCTCCTTGTCACCTTTTGCGGCGAGCATGTCATCAAACGAAGCACCGGCCGGCACGTCAACGAGACTGTCACCCTTGCTGACCTTGGCCTTATCGGAAACGTATTTAACGAAAAGAAGCGTAAGGATGTAGTCCTTGTACTGACTCGCATCCATCCCTCCGCGCAGCTCATCACACGACTTCCACAGCGAACTGTAGAGGTCAGATTTCTTAAGTGCCACTGCTGGCCTTCCTTCGGATGTAGTCATTCATTCCAAGTATATCAAGCCCCTGAGATAATAGCATCAGCTATTTCGCGCCTTACAGCCACCCTGGCAGCTCCAGAGTTTCGGAGCCGGTCTTCCGTGCGCCATCGTTCCACCACTTGAAGTGCACCTCGATACGACCGCTTGTAGAGAGCTCGGTGTGGGCGAATAGGCGGTTATCCAGTATATGCGTGGTCACATCCCATTGGGGCCACACCGGCATAGGCCAAATGACCATGATCGTGGCGAGCGCTTCGAGTTCAGGGACTGAATAGTCCAGTTCGACGAGATCGTACTCCTCGCGGCCCTCCAGCAAATACTCCTTCATACTTGAGGTGTGCAACTCCCACTCTTGTCGCGGCTGCTTAGTCCCGTTTAGATAGACTGACGGCCGCCGCCATGATGCGCCGCGTTCAACGATCAAGTAGAGCTTCGTCGAAACCACCGAGCCACGCTGAAAGCAGTAGAGGCGTCCAAGAGGCCGGTCATACATCTCGACCGAGCGGATAAGCGTCGCGATCTGGCTAGCACCCCGATCGCTTCGACGCAGTGCAGTCCGTTCCACGACGTGGAACTTCCGCGCGTATCTGTGAAGTCGTTGGTCTAGCGTCGCTTGTCCCAGTTTCCATCCAGCCGTATAGAAATACGCGGCAATGTCGCTGTGTGGGTCGCTCCCATGTCGCTTACGCAGAGCCTCGAGCGTGTGGTACGCGTTGTGAACATTGCCGTGCCCGCAGTAGTCCACCAGCACGTTCATGCCGTCTAACCGCTCGATGCTCCACTGGCCCGACATGCGTCGAAGTCGCCGCAGCTCAGACACGAGGGCGTCATGCAGCGGGTCTGCGATGGACTCCAATCCGACCCCCTGTCAGTTTCGTGTCAGTGACGGGAGCGTATCGCCGCGTCGACGATTGAGCCGTCACACCGACCGGTGGGGCGGATACACAAGAGGAAGGAACCCCATGGCAGGGGATGTTCAGCTTTTCGGCGGCGGCACGGTGTCGAGCCTCACTCAGCAGCACCTTGACCGTGGCGTCTCGAAGCAGATCAAGAGGAGCACTGACCTGGTGCTTGGTCGCGGCGAGGTGGCCGTAACGACGGACAACGTCCGTGCGGGCCTGACGTTCTCCGCGATGAACAACGTCGGCACGCTCGTCGGCGCAGCCACGCAGCTCATGCAGACGGCCCCGGAAGGGGCTGCCTACTACGAGGCCTGCATCAACGCCTACGCGATCGGCGCCGCAAACACTATTGCTCGGTTCCAGTGAGGCAGGCATGGGAACGCTCTTCGTCTTGGCCCTGACCTGCCTGGTCCTGATCCCGATCGTTGTGCTCGTCGCCAACGCCTTCGACCGTCGAGCTACGGCTCGTCGTCGCGAGCAGGTCGAGGCGGAGCAGCACCGGGTCATCCGCGATGCCTTTGCGGTCAAAGCGGCCCTCGACGCGGAAGCCTTTCGCGCCCACCAGCGGCTCAATGCCGCAGCCCGTCGGGCAACCGAACGACGGTAGACCACGACCCGGCAGTCCCACGGCCTCGCATGAGGTAGCCCGGTCAGGAGTGTTGTCCGCATTCCTGACCGGGCTGGACGGCCACCCGTTCCCGCAACCCGCTAGAGAAGAAGGAAGTGCAATGACCACTGTTCAGCCTACGCCGATCGACGCCGATGAGTTCGGTGTCGAGATCAGCCTCGCCCGCATCAGGCTCGCCAAGTTCATCCAGCGCAAGGCCTCCGAGACCGAGGCACGTCTCGGCTTCGGCTTCGTCGGTGTCGCCGAAGCGCCGTGCACCTACCAGCAGCTCAGGGGCGCCTTCATCACCAGCCGCGACACCAAGGTGCCGTTGCCCGTGTCGAGCTTGTTCTGCGACACGTCGATCTACTGGAGCCCACGCGAGAACCAGATGTTCCGCTTCTGGCACGACGTCTCTCACATCGAGTACGGCTTGTCGTTCACGCTCGCCGATGAGTTGGAACTGGCGCTCTGGCACCTGGATGAGTTCGAGCGCGACGGCCACACCCGCACCTGCCTTGAGTTCCGGATGCTGGAAGCTGATCTCGTCGGGCAACTCCAGCTCATGGGCCTTATCGGGCGGTTCCCTTACAACCAGCGCCTGTTCGTTGAGGACTGCCTGCGCTTCGGCTTCCACGAGGGCGTCCTCGAGGAGATCCGGCGCATCGAGCCGATGATCGGTAGCACGGGCGCGCTCGTGCCGGTGAGCGGATGAGCGGCGACTCCGGTGACCCGACGCGCATCGTTGACCGGTTCCTGGCCGGCTGCTTCGCCGTCCTGTTTGCGGCGTCCTTGAGCTACTGGCAACACACGGGTTTCTCTCCACGAGGCACGTGCAGAGCTTCGCCTTCATGGATCACTCAGCGACGACGGCAGAACGCCTCAGCCGTCGAGTCATGTCTCGGTTGCAGCGCTCCGGGCTCGTCATCACGCTTACTCGGAGAGTCGACGGTGTGCGTGCCGGATCGAGCGCCACGATCTGGCAACTATCTAGCGCCGGGCGACGCCTGGTGGCGGGTGATCGCAAGCGACCTCACGAACCATCGCCACGCTTGCTCGCCCACCGATTGCTCGCTGCCGACGTTCACCTCGTCATCAGGAAGCTAGTGCTCGACGACACCGTCGAGGACGTCGCGGTCGAAGTTGAGTCAGAGGCATGGCGTCGCTATAGCGGGCTCGGTGGCGACCTGCGCCTTCTCCGTCCAGACCTGGCCGCCACCGTCAGTGGACACGACGACGACGGAGCCTTCGAGGACCGCTGGTTTGTCGAAGTGGACTGTGGCACCGAGTCGCTGCCGACAATCGTGCGCAAGTGCCGTCAGTACGAGGAGTACCGACAGGCCGGCGTTGAAGCTGTGCGTCACGGCATCTTCCCGCGCGTCCTCTGGGTCCTCAGCGGGCCGAGATCCGATCACCGAGCAGCGACGCTCGAAGCCCGCCTCGGAGCCAGCAACCTGCCTCGCGGCATGTTCACGGTCACCACCGCCTCTGCGCTCGAACCCGCGACGTTCGTGGGAGGCACGTCATGACGGCGCCGCGGAATCAGATCCTCGGGGGTGACGCCCTGAAGCACCTGAAGGCGATGCCCGACGCCTCAGTCGACTGCATCATCACGAGCCCGCCCTACTTCCGCCTTCGTGACTACGGCGTCGACGGGCAGCTTGGCCTCGAGACGCATGTCGACGACTGGGTACGAGAGCTGCGCGCGGTGTCCCGAGCCCTGCAACGCGTCTTGGTGGACAAGGGCACCATGTGGCTCAACCTTGGCGATACCTACAGCACGCACCCGAGCAACGGCGCGGCCCGAAAGAGTCTGGTCGGCGCACCCGAGCGCCTGCTGCTCGCGCTGATCGACGACGGCTGGATCGTGCGCAACAAGGTCGTCTGGGCCAAGACAAACCCGATGCCGACCAGCGTCACAGACCGGCTGTCGACGACGTACGAGGTGGTCTACCTCCTCGTTAAGAGTCCTCGGTACTTCTTCGACCTTGATGCCATACGGGAGCCGCACCGCAGCCTACCGGCGGTGGCGCCGCGAGGCGTTGGCAAGGGGGTCAAGTACACCGGTCGTCGAAGTCCGTGGCTCGGCCCCAACAGCGACGGTGACAGCGGCCTCGTTACTCTCAAGGCCGCGGGACGGGTAGGACACCCACTCGGCAAGAACCCGGGCGATGTCTGGCGGCTATCAACGGCTCGCTACAAAGGTGCGCACTTCGCGACCTTCCCGGAGACGCTCGTCGAGCGCATGATCCGCGCCGGATGCCCGCCGGGAGGGCTGATCCTCGACCCGTTCATGGGCGCCGGCACCACCGCCGTTGTTGCCGAACGCCTGGGGCGGGACTGGGTGGGTATCGAGCTCAGCCGAGAGTTCCGCGACCAAGCTGAGCGACGCATCGAAGCGGCCCGCGACACAACAACTACTAAACGAAAGGAGGTGGCATGAGTGAACAACACCACGAAGGCAACGATGGACAGGACGACGAGCGATCGCGGGAGCGTCCGGACGAGAGACACCCCCGCATCTGGATTGGGTCGCTCGCTGACTACAACAACGGGATTCTCCACGGTGAGTGGGTCGATGCCGCCGTTGAGGACGAGGTCCTCGTCGGCAGGGCAAGGGACATCGTTGCAAGAAGCGAGACGCCGGACGCCGAGGAGTGGGCCATCTTCGATCACGAGGACTTCGGTCCGTTCAAGCCGGGTCAATACGAGACTCTCGACCTCATCGCTCGGGTCGCGCGCGGCATCGCCGAGCACGGGGATGCGTTTGGAGCCTGGGCGGAGATGCATGACGCCGATCCCGTCGCGATGGACCAGTTCGAAGTCTGCTACTTCGGCGAGTACGACGAACCGGCCGATTGGGCACGCGAGGTCACTGAGGACCTCGACATCGAAGCCAAACTCCGGGAGCACTTCGGCGACCTCCAGTCGCGGTACTTCCGCTTCGACGCCGACGGCTACGCCCGCGACGCATGGATCAACGGCGAGATCTACATCGCTCACAAGGACGGCGGTGGTTGCTGGATCTTCTCGACCTGCTGACGCCACCCACGGATCCCTCATCGGGGGTCTGCACTGGCTCGATCTCTTCTTCGAGATCGAGCGGTGCACCACCCCGAGGACGGTGGCCGATCGCATCAGTGATCGGGCGAACACCCTCAGGAAGGAGACAGCCATGAGTGACACCAAGACTCTGGCAATCCGGCTGGACGGGAGCCTGCACAACCGGCTCACGATCCTGGCCAAGCTCACCGGCATTTCGATCACGGACGCCATCCGCACCGCGATCGAGAAGGAAGTTGAGGCAATGGCGACCAACCCGGATGTGGCTGCTCGTGCAGCCGACTTCCAGGACGCCATCGCCCGCGAGGCCGAGGAGCAGCGGGCCGCCATCGAGGCGCTTTTCGGCACCGCGCCGAAGAAGCCGACGAGCGGCAGGCAGGGTCCGAGCAAGTAGCTCGCGCGCCCACCACGGTTGGGGCTGAAGTCGAAGCGGAAACGCCTCCTTCAGCCCCAACCAACCATCAATCAATCCGTTGTGAAATGAACATTCCATATTGCAGACGGGCAAACAATCGGCGATAATGAAAGGACAAAGAAATCGAGGGAGATTATGGAGACAGACGACAATACAAATAGACTAGGCACGACCATTAAAGCCTACCGAGAAATGATGGGGATCTCCGCAACGGAACTCGCCCGTCGCGTCGGCATTCAACCTGAGTTGGGTCACTTCGCGTCAGGTTGCGCGTTGGCGGGGCTGTGACCTGCGGTGATGTGGTGGCGTAGTGGGTGGGTAAGGCACTAATTTCGGGTCGGTAGGATCGGTCGGTGGCGTGGGTTCGACGGGTGCGGACCGCTTCGGGTGCGACGGCGGTTCAGATCGCTGAGTCCGTGGGCGGGCGGCGGCGGATTGTGCGGCATGTCGGCTCGGCCCGTGATGAGGGCGAGCTTGGGCTGCTGATCGAGCAGGCGAATCGTCTGTTGGCCCGTGATGCCCAGCACGAGCTCGATCTGGGGTTGACGCCGGTGGCGCCGAAGGCGGTGATGGTCCCCGCGCCGACCCGCGAGTTGTTCCCCCGTGCGCGGGGAGAGCGTCGGTGGGTGTGCCGGGCCCATGTGCTTAAGACCAGTTCCGGGCTGCTGTACGAGGCGTTGGCGGGGGTGTACACCGGTTTGGGTTTCGACGCGGTCGGCGACGAGGTGTTCCGTGACCTGGTGATCGCCCGCGTGGTGGAGCCGACCAGCCTGCTGGACGTCGACCGGGTCCTGGCTGAGCTGGGCCGGGCCTCGGCGAGCCTGTCCACGCGCAAGAGGACCCTGCGCCGCGCCTGTGACGGTGGTTACCGCGACACCCTCGCCGCGGCGTGTTTCGCTCATGCCGCCACCCACGGCGACGTGACCTTGGTGCTGTACGACGTGACCACGCTGTACTTCGAAGCCGAGAAGGAAGACGACCTGCGCAAGGTCGGCTACTCCAAGGAACGTCGCGTCGACCCCCAGATCGTCGTCGGGCTGCTGGTCGACCGGCACGGGTTCCCGCTTGAGGTCGGCTGCTTCGAGGGCAACAAGGCCGAGACGCTCACGATCCTGCCGATCATCAAGCGGCTTCCAGGAACGCCACGGCATCGCGGACATGGTCATCGTCGCCGACGCCGGCATGCTCTCCGCGAGCGAACCTGAAGGCGCTGGACGAGGCGGGGTTGCGGTTCATCGTCGGTTCCCGGGTGACCAAGGCCCCCGCGGATCTCGCGTCGCATTTCCGGTGGCACGGCGACGCGTTCACCGATGGGCAGGTCATCGACACCATCACCCCACGCATCGCAACGCGCAAGGCGTCCGCGGTCAACAACGACCGGCAAGCGCGCCGAACCGGTGTGGGACCCCGAGACCCACGACGAGGTCGTGGCGGGCGGTGTGGGCCTACTCCACCAAACGCGCCGCCCGGGACCGCAAGACGTTGACGATGCAGGAGAACAGGGCCAAGGCCGTGATCGCCGGGGAGAAGACCGCCCGGACACCACGGTTCGTCACGATCACCAACGGCACCCAGTCACTCGATGAGGCATCGCTCGCGCGGGCACGCCGGCTGGTCGGGTTGAAGGGGTACGTCACCAACATCCCCGCCACGTCTGATGCCCCCAGCCGAGGTGATCGCCTCCTACCACGACCTGTGGCACGTCGAGCAGTCCTTCCGGATGTCCAAGACCGACCTGGCCGCCCGGCCCGATCTTCGCCCGCACCCGCGAAGCGATCGAAGCTCACCTCACCATCGTCTTCGCCGCCCTCGCGCTCTCGCGCACCATCCAGAACCGCACCGGCCTATCCCTGCGTCGATTCCTACGCACCCTAAAACCACTGCGCTCGGCAACGATCGAAATCAACGGCATCATCAACACATACCCGCCAGCCATCGATCCCCAGATCCAGGCCATCCTGACCGCCCTGACACAGCCCCCGCCAAGGCACTAACCCCTTTGACCCAACTCAGGAGACGACAATACAAATAGACTAGGCACGACCATTAAAGCCTACCGAGAAATGATGGGGATCTCCGCAACGGAACTCGCCCGTCGCGTCGGCATTCAACCCTCAACGATTACCCGTGCAGAGAACGGTGAGACCACGCTCACCATCAATACGCTCCGCAGGGTGGCCATCGAACTCCGCCTCGACACCAGCGATCTGCTGAGGGACGCCGGCTACGCGGCCGCGGCCGAGTTGCCTGCCTTCACGCCCTACTTGCGAAAGAAGTACCCAACGATGCCCATCGAAGCCAGGGCGTCCCTCGCCGCCGAGTTCGAGCGAATCATCGGCAGGTATGGCTTCGACCCCGACGCCACGGGACCCAAGATCGGCGAGGACGAATAGCTAAGCCCACCAAGGAGGCACCCTATGAACAACCAGAAACCAAGCACCCTAAACCGCCTCCGATCATTGCTGCCGCAGCATCGTCTCTCGATGACGTCGGCCAAGTTCATCGCCGAGCGTCAAGCCAGCGCGCTCATCGATTGCCTCGATGCCCGTCAGGGAATCACCGAAGTACAGATTGGTCGACTGCCTCGCGTTCGTATTGAACGCGACCGACTACCGACAAGTGGATTGAGCTACTGGAACGGCATCGACTGGGTGATCGTCCTGAACGAAGATGAGTCACCTGAGCGTCAACGGTTCTCGCTGCTCCACGAGTACAAGCACATCATCGACCACGGTCGCCAGCACATCCTCTATCGGACCGAGTCCGAAGCCGAGCGCATCGCTGACTACTTCGCCGGCTGCGCGCTGATGCCAAAGCGCGAACTCAAGCACGTCTTCTGCACGCTGACCCAGGACCTCGGTCAGATTGCTGCCTACTTCAACGTCAGCCTCGCAGCTGTGCGAGTGCGTCTCGAACAGACCGGCCTCGTCGATGGCGGCACCTTCACTCGGACACCTCGCTGCGCCCGCCCGATCCGCACGCCTCAGTTCCGCAACCAACGATTCCGTCCCGTCCCCATCACCCGGAGCTACTCATGACCACTGCCGCCACCGCGATCGATGCCGCGATTCATGCCGTTTCGTATCTCAAAGTGTCGACCAAGGATCAGGCAAAGAAGGCGAACCCGAGGGGCTCTCGATTCCCGCCCAGCGTGAGGCCATTGATGCCAAGGCCGCCAGCGCCTTCGCCTGCACCATCCGTCGCCATTTCAGTGACATGGGTGAGTCCGCGCGGACTGCAGATCGGCCGGGTCTGCAAGAACTTCTGGCCTACCTTATGACCAACCAGGTCGACTTCGTGTTCGTGCACAAGATCGATCGCCTCGCACGCAACCGCTTTGACGACATCGAGATCACGATGGCGATTCGCAAGTCCGGTGCGCAGCTCGTCAGCGTGACCGAGAACATCGACGAAACCCCGAGCGGCATGCTCATGCACGGGATCATGAGCTCGATCGCAGAGTTCTACTCCCGCAACCTCGCCAGTGAGGTCAAGAAGGGGATGCGGCAGAAGGTTCGCAGCGGAGGCACGCCCGGTAAGACGCCGCTCGGGTACCCAACACCCGAACCGTCGGGCCGACGGGTGGCGATGTCCGAACGGTAGAGACTGACGCTGCGAGGGCACCCCTCGTGAAGATGGCCTTCGAGCTGTACGCCTCGGGCGAATACAGCATCGATGCACTCCAGGCCGAGCTCGGAAGCCAAGGGCTCCTGACGCGACCGACACCGAAGATGCCAGCGCGGCCCCTCTCCCGTCCCCAACTCTGCATGATGCTTCGCAACAGGTACTACCTCGGCATCGTCACGTACGAAGGCGAGGAGTTCCAGGGGAAGCACGAGCCGCTCATCTCGATTGAACTCTTCAACCGCGTACAGGACGTTCTTGACGAGCGGAGTCGACGCGGCAGTCGAGATCGCGTGCATCGCCACTATCTCAAGGGGATGCTCTTCTGCGATCGATGCCATGAGGCGGGTCGCACCTCACGACTCGTGTACTCCGAGAACGTCGGTCAGTCGGGAAACGTGTACCCCTACTACAAGTGCATCGGTCGCCAGCGTCATGGCTGCGACCTGCCGTACCTGCCCGTTGCCCTCGTCGAAGATGCCATCGTCGACTTCTACGCGCACCTCCGTCTGCCGAAGGAGCTCCTCGACGAACTCGACACGGAACTAACAGCGAGCATTCACGATCAGGCAGCCACCGCCCGGGCCGTGCAGACCAACCTCAAGCGACACCTCCAGGAACTTGCCGCACAGGTGGAGCGACTGCTTGACCTGGTGATGGATGGGACCTTGCCGCAGCAGAAGATCAAGGAGCGCCTCGCCAAGATCGAGGCGGAGCGACGACAGATCGAGGGAAGAGTCAGTGTCGCCGCGAGCGACATCGCCGTGGGGGTGGCCGTGCTCCAGTCCGGACTGTCGCTCCTCCGCGACGCCCAGTCGCTCTACCAACGGTCACCGGATGAAGTGCGCAGCCAACTGAACCGCGCCTTCTTCCACCGGCTGAGGATCGACGACCATGGTCTTGTGACGCATGCCACACTAAATGAGCCGTTCGCAGCGCTCCGTAACGAGCCCACAGAAGCGCCCACACAGAAGAAGACCCCCGATTATCTCGAGGGCCTTCGTTCCGATGCCGCTTCATTTCAACCTGACCCTAAGGTCAATAGTTGGAATAAACTGGCTTTGGTAGCGGGGACAGGATTTGAACCTGTGACCTCCGGGTTATGAGCCCGGCGAGCTACCGAGCTGCTCCACCCCGCGTCGGTATGCGCAACCATACGTGACGCCTGACCGACGACCAAATCGACGGCATACCGCAGCGGGGTGGAGCAGCCCTCACCCGCCCGTCGTCGGGGCTCGGAGCCGCGCTCGGGGTGACCGTGATCGACCCGGTCGGCGCAGCCGCCGCAGCGCCGCGAGAGCGCGTCCTTGAGCCGCTTCTGGGCCTCTCCGTATGCCGTGAAGTCACCCGCCCGCAGCGCGGCTTCACCGTCGGCGTACGCCTGCTGCGCATCGGCGATGGCCTGGGCCAACGGCGTCCCCGCTCCAGGCGTCGTCGGCGTCGTCGGCGTGGTGGGGGCCGTCGGTGTGGTGGGTGTCGTCGGAGTGGTCGGGCTCGGCGGCGCGACCGTCCCACCGAAGAGCTCGTTGAGCGCCCCGTCGAGCGTGTCCGACCACGCGAGCTTGTCGCCGAAGGCCACGACGATCGCGCGACCGAGGGGGAACGGGTTTGACGCGCTGCCCTGGAGGTAGATGGGCTCGACGAAGAGCATTCCCCCGGCCATCGGCAGCGTCAGCAGATTGCCCAAGATGACCGAGTTGCCTTGTTGCCGAGCCGAACTTAAGAACTGCGACAGCGTGAGCGAGAACGCCTTCGACGACTGGCTCGACGAGTTGATCGTGTTTTGCACCTGACCGGGGCCGTTGAGGTTGCTGTCAGGTGGCAACTCGAGCAGTCGCAGCTGCCCATAGGTCGGCGACTTGACGCCGGCCTGCTTGCCGGCATTCGACTCTGCCGCGAGGAAGCCCGTCAGCACCTCACGGGTGTCCCGCGTGCCCGCGGGGATGAAGTTCGTCGTGAGTGAGAACTCCGGCGTCGTCTGGCCGGGCATGGCGATCGACAGGTAGTAGGCCGGCTGGTCAGAGGTGCGCGTCTCCTGCGTCGGGTCGGTCGGCACCCGCCAGTTGGCCTGGCCGCTGTAGAGCGTGCCCGGGTCGGTGACGTGGTAGCGCGCGAGGAGGGTGCGCTGCACCTTGAGCAGGTCTTCCGGGTAGCGCAGGTGCGACATGAGCGACCCACTGATCGCCGAGAGCGGCTTGACGACGCCCGGGAAGGCGCCCATCCACGCCTTGAGGATCGGGTCACCCTCGTCCCACGCATACAGCGTCACCGAGCCGTCGAAGGCGTCAACGGTCGCCTTGACCGAGTTGCGGATGTAGTTGACCTGCCCCTGCTCCAGCGCCGAGACACTGCGCCCTCGCGTCGTCACCGAGTCGGAGGTCGACTGCGTCATCTGGCTCAGTTGCGAGTATGGGGTAGCTGGCCGTCGTCGTGTAGCCGTCGATGATCCACACGATCCGGCCGTCGACGATCGACGGGTAGGCGTTGCCGTCGAGGGTCAGCCACGGCGCGACCCGGGCGACGCGCTCACGCGGTGTGCGGTAGTCGAGCAGTCGAGAACTGGCGTTGACCGTGTCCGACAGGAGGAAGTTGATCTCGCGGTATTTCACGCCGTAGGCCAGCCGCTTGACGGCTGTTGTCGAGCGCGACTCCGCCGGTGCCGGCATACGTGTTGTTGACCTGTTGGGTGTCGCCCTCGGCGGGGTAATCGAACTCCCGCGGCGCGGCCCCCGCGGGGGCGCCGACGATGGAGATACTCCGGCGACTTCTCACCGAAGTAGATCCGCGGCTCGTACTCTCCGAGCCCCTTCCCGGCCGGGATCGAGGACTCGACGAAGACCGGGCTGCCCGGCGTTCTGGCGGTTGCCATATGCCGCGACGAGGCCGTAGCCGTGGGTGTAAACCGTGTGGTCGTTGAGCCAGTTTCGTTGGCCCGCAGGCACGCCCGCCAGGTCGAGCTCGCGGGCCGCGACGACGACGTCGCTGGCCACGCCGTCGATCTCGTAGCGGTCGACGTCGAGCGGGTCGGCGAAGGCGTAGTAGTTGCGCACCGCGTGCAACTGCTTGAACGTCGGCGACACGACGTTGGGGTCGACCAGGCGGACCCCAGGGATGGCCCCAGCGGTCGCGCGGAGCTTCTCGGGGGTCGCCACGACCGCGGGTCGATAGGAGCGTGACGTCGATCTCGTCGAGCCCGTATGCCGCCCGGGTCGCAGCGATGTTCTTGGCGAGGAAGTCGGCTTCGAGGGACATCTCGCTCGGGTTGACCTTGAGGTTTTGGACGAGCGCCGGGAAGACGCCGCCGACGACGATGGACACGACGAGCAAGAGCACGGTGCCGACGACGGGAAGGCGCCAGGAGCGCGTCCAGATGACCGACAGGAACATCGCGGCACACATGATCGACGCGATCGCCAGGATCGCCTTGGTGGGCAGGACGGCGTTGGCGTCGGTGTATTGCACACCTGTCATGAGCCGCGAGGTCTGCAGCGACAGGGTGAACCGCTCCAGCCAGTAGCTCGCGGCCCGCAAGAGCACCACCGCGGCGAACAGAGACGACAGGTGCACCGAGGGTCGCGCGGGCGGTGTCACGCCCACGGTTGGCCAGTTGCAGCCCCCCGTAGACGTAGTGCGTGAAGGCTGCCGCGATCGCCGCGAGGATGAGCGCCATCGACAGGAAGGCCACGACGAAGGTCCACCACGGCAGGGCAAAGACGAAGAAGCCCACATCCATGCCGAAGTGCGGGTCGGTCACCCCGAACGGCTGCTGGTTGCGCCAGAGCAGGAAGGTCTCCCACTGCTGGGCGGCCCCCAGCCCGGTGGCCACGCCCACGACGACGGGGATCACGACGGTGCCCAGTCGTCGCATCGGCTCCAGCGCCGCCCGGTAGCGGTCGAGCGCGTCCTGTTGCGGAGTTGACGGCGCGTAGATCGGCCGAAGCCGGTGCCCGAGCCACAGGCTCGACCAGACGAGCAGCCCCGTGATGAGCGCCGCCGACGACCCCGAGGAGGATCTGGACGCCGATCTTGGTCGTGAACACCGACGAGAACGAGACCGAGTCGAACCACAGGATCTCGGTCCACAACGACGACAGATGCCGACACGATGAGGCCGAGGATCGCCAGGATGATGCCCGTCAGGGCCAGCGGCGACCGGCGTGGGTTGAACGCCGGCTGAGCCGGGCCCCCACCTTCGGGCCCCCGCGGACCACCAGGTCCGCCCATCGGGCCTGGTCGGCCCGCCCCACCGGAGCGGGGATCCCGCGGGCCCATCGGCCCGAAGAAGCCCTCGCCGCGTGGCTGAGACCCGCCGTCATGCCCCTCCCCGCGGGGATCACGGGGTCGCGACGGGCCGTCACCGCCCGAGGAATGGGGGTCGTCGGGGTCCGGCGGCCAAGGCATATCGCGATCACTCACGCGGCTCACGATACCTACGACCTGGGATGCCGTCCGTCCGGGCGTGGTCGACAACCATCGGCAGAGCCGGTAAGCCGCCCCGCGGCCCGTCCTCGGGTCAGCCGCCGGTTAGCTCTCGAGCGTCGACCGCAGCGCCGCGACGAGCCCTGGTGCCAGGTCCGGTCCGGTGGCCACCCGGTCGTCGCGGTCGTGGTCACGCTGACGGAGCAGGCACACGGCGCCGCCCGCGCGGTCGACGGCGACGAGGAGCCGGATGTCTCGCCGCTCCGGGTGCTCGGCAAGGGCGGCGAGTGCTGCCTCGGCGTCCTGGGGTAAGTCGCGTTCGGCCTCGGGCGGCACGACGATCCGCTCCACGGCGATCGCGGCACCAGCCACCTCGTCCGGCCAGGCGATCTGGCTCAGGAGGTCGAAGACCTCGGTCGTGGGCGGCATACCGTCTTGTTCGATTGCCGTGAGCGCGCCGGGTGCCCTGTCACCTGCGGTGAGGCCGGCGGCGAGGTGAGGCTCCCGGGTGAGCAGCTCGGCCGTGTCGACGAGCGCGAAGAGCCGGATGGGTTGGTCCCAGCCTCCTGCCGCGACGTAGCGCTCGGTTTCGAGCGCGGCGACCGCGAGCGGGTCGACGACGACGCTCTCGTGGGGTGGCGTGGTCATGAGCCACACCGCGGCAAGGAGCTTGTGTCGCCCTGCCCGATGGCGACGACCGCCGACTTGGCGACCTCGAACGACTCGACTTTCACGACGGTGATCCCTTCTGGCACGGCGTCCTTGAGTTCGCCACAGTTGTCGGCCGGGGCGAGGAAGAAGGTGGCGCCGGCGCGCTGCGCGCCGATGACCTTCTGACGGATCCCTCCGATCGGACCGACAGCACCGCTGTCGCTGATCGTGCCCGTCCCCGCGATCTTGGCGCCCCCGGTCATGGCTCCCTCGGTGAGCTTGTCGTAGATGCCCAGGCTGAACATGAGCCCAGCGCTCGGCCCGCCGACGTTGCCTGCGTCAATCGTCACGGGGAAGGGCAGCTTGTAGCTCGGGGTGAGGACGATCCCGAGGACGGTGCGCCCATCGGCCGCCTTGCGTGTGCCCGGTCGAGCGGTCACCTCGGCGCCGTCCCGCGTGACGACGACCTCGACCGTGTCACCGACGGTCACCTTCTGCACGGCCGCGCGCACGGCATCCGGATCGGTCGAGGGCACTCCCCCGATGGACACCAGGACGTCACCGACCTTGAGCTGCCCCTCGCTGGGCGAGCCCGAGGGGACCGCGCCGATCCTCACCTCTTGCGGGAGCGTGTAGCCAAGCGCCCGCAGCGCGACGGCAGCGGCTTCCTGCTGCGAGGCCGACATTTCGATGCGGTTTTCCTCCGCCACCTGCTCCTTGGTGGCCTGCGGCGGGAACACCTCGTCAACGGGGAGCACATCCCGGGCCGGATCGATCCACGCGCTGAGCACATCCACGACGTTGACCGGGTAGCCCGGACCACCGCGGACGCTCACGGTCGTGAAGTCCAGGGCTCCAGTCGTGGGGTAAGTCGTCGCCTTCTCGATGACGATGCGAGGCGTGCTCGTGCCGTCGGGCGCGACCCGCGAGCCGAGCACGTCCGTGGCCGGCCCAGGGCTGACGATCGCGTAGGGCATCGGGATGAGCGCTGCGCCGGCACCGACGGCGATCGCGGCGAAAGCCCCGACGGCGAGGCGGATCGTGGAGCGGCGCGTCTTCGGCGGCGGGGTGGTCATCTGCTGGACGACGTGCCACGGCAGAGGCCCGGGCTGCTGATGGGTCATCCGAGCCCCACCCACTCGTCGGACCCGTCGGCGAAGGTCTGGTGCTTCCAGATCGGGACCTCGGCCTTGACCGCGTCGACGAGCGCACGGCATACGGAGAAGGCGTCATCCCGGTGAGCGGCACTCACAGCGGCGACGATCGCGATGTCGCCCACGGACAGCTCTCCCACCCGGTGCAGCACCGCGAGGCGACACTGGGGATGTGCATGAGCCAAGGAAGTAGCAACGTCAACGGCGGCCTGAGTCGCGGTGGGGTGACACGAGTAGCTCAGCGCGGTGACGCCCTTGCCGTCGTCGTGGTTGCGCACCTGGCCGACGAAGATCGCGATCGCCCCGGCTGCGTCGTGACGCACGGCTGCGAGGACTTCGTCCACCGTGAGGACGGCATCACGCACCTCCGCCAGCAGGGCGGGCTCGACGTGGGGCAGCGTCTTCACGGACAACTTTCTGGGCGACAGCGGCGGGGACGGGCTGCGGGAAACCCTGCCGGGAGGCTACCCCTTGCGCGCGCGTCGCAGCACCGCGGCGGTGCCCACCAGGGCAACGGCAGCACTCGCGGCACCCAGCGCGGCATCCTTGGGGGCCACGCGCCGTCCCGCGAGAGCGCGTCGTCCGCGGATCGTCTCGAGGAGCACTCCGAGGCAGGTCTCGTTGTCGTATGCCGGCCGCCACCCGACCGTGTGCAAGGTGGCCGAGTCGATGGCCCACGGGTGGATCGCGAGGGCGAGTTCGCTCGCAGGGGCGGGGAGGACCCCGAACCGGTGGAGTCGCTGGGCGGTGCCCAAGGCCGCGGTGGCGCTGAGTTCGATCCGGCGCATCCCCGTGCGCGCCTCGACCTGCTCCTGGGTGAGATACCCCTCCGCTCCGGCCGTGACGGCCGGCCCCAGGTCGTGGCGGATGACGGCCAGGACCGCCGACCCCAGGTCGGCGACGTGGCAGAACTGCCACGCGGGGTTGGCTCCCTTGACCGTGAGGAGGCGGGGAGCTTCGAAGTGGCGGGTCACGATCGTGTCAACAGCCGGGCCGACCAGGGCTGCGGGGCGAATCACGGTGATCGACAAGCCTGGGTGGACGCCGCGGGCGTGGGCCACGATCTCCTCGACGGCAAGCAGATCTCCGACGATCCCGCCCTCGCTCACTGCTTGGAGGCGTGATCCCTCCGGCAAGGGCACGGGGTTGTCCGGGGCGGCACCATAGACCATCGCGGACGTGACGACGACGAGGCGCGACACACGGGCAGCGGCCGCCGAGGTCACGACCGCGCGAGCACGGGCCGTGACCCGGTCCCGACGTTTCTGAGGGCTCACGCCGAGGGTCGACTCCAGGTCGGTCGCCGCCGCGGACCAGACCAGGGCGTCGACGCCGTCGAGTGCGCGGGCGAGGTTAGGGGTGTCGATGTCGGCGACCCGCCATGTCGCCTCGACGGAGCTGTCCCGGGCTGGGCCGAGCGCGATGGGCTCGCCCCACGGGTCTCTGCGCTTGCGTGCCGCATTGAGGGCGTCGATCACGGCCCTGCCGACAGCACTCGAGGCATCCGCCACCGCAACCGTGCCGAGGGCGCGCGGCATACCCGACCCCTGCCCCTGGGAACTCACGCCGCCCTCCTCCGGTTGTTACCCGTAGGCCATCCTGTCAGGCTCGGCGCTGGCCGAAAGTCACGAATCGATAGCCTCATGTCCATCCGTCCGCTGCGCCCACCGGCTGCCACCTCGATGACAGCGCCAGACTGCACGCTTACCCTTCAGGAGCTCACCATGGCCGACCGTGACGAGTCGATGCCCGACTTCGCCGCGATGTTCGCCCACCTCTTCGGCCCCGATGCGGTGATGCCCCCGGAGATGGAGGCGTTCATCCAGGCCATGCAGGCGGGACCGGAGTCCTCGCCCATGGCGGCGATGATCCATCGGCAGTTCAGCGCCCTCTTCGGCGCGACCGACCCCCAGGCACGCGTCACGACCGCGACCGAGCTGGCCCGCGCCGCCGTCGCTCAGTCCGGCGGTGACCCGAGCGTGACGGAAGCTCAGCGCCGCGAGGTCCTCGACGCGGTGGCAGTCGCGTCACTCTGGCTCGACCCGGTGATCACCTTCGACTCCTCGGGCGCTGCGGCGCAGGCGTGGAGCCGAGCCGAGTGGGTCGAGGCGACGATGCCGGCCTGGTTCCGCCTCGTCGAACCCGTGGCCGACGGGGTCACCGCAGCGTCGACGACCGCCATGCGCGGGCAGTTCGATCGATTGGGGCACGACGCCGAAGGGCTCGACCTCGGCGCCCTCGGCCTGCCAGCTCCCCTCGTCGAGCAGCTCGGTGGGTCGGACCAGTCCGTCAGCGGCCTCATGGAGCAGCTGCTGCCCGCCCTCGAGCAGGTGTCCAGTGGCGCATTCGCGGCGCAACTGGGCCATGGGATCGGTGCCCTCGCAGGCGACGTCGTGAGCGGCACCGAGGTTGGCCTGCCCGTCACCGCCCCGGGGGTCATCGCCCTCCTCCCGGCCCGCGTCGAGCAGCTGGCGGCTGATCTCAGTCTCGACTCCGGCGAGGTGCGGCTCTATCTCGCGGTCCGCGAGGCGGCCCGCGTGTGTCTCTTCCGGGAGGTGCCGTGGCTCGGCCCGCAAATGGAAGCGGCGGTCCGCGACTATGGGCGGCACGTGACGATCGACACGGACGCCATCGAGGCGGCCGTGGGCTCGGTCGACCTCAGCGACCCCAGCGCTTTCCAGGAGGCCATGTCCCGGGCGCAGGTGTTCGGCGCTGCACCGACGGCCCAGCAGCAAGCAGCTCTTCGACCGGCTTGGGGCGACCTTGGCCCTCGTCGAGGGATGGGTCGACCACGTCACCGCGAAGGCCGTCGGGCCTCACCTCCCTCACGCGGCCGCGCTCGGCGAAGCCGCCCGGCGCCGTCGGATCGGCGGGCCTGCCGCCAAGGCGTTCGCCGGTTTCGTCGGCCTCGACGTCCAGCCCCGACGCCTTCGCGATGCGACCAACCTCTGGGCTGCGCTCGATGACCGAGGGGGTATGCCGTTGCGCGACGGTTCGTGGGAGCACCCGGACCTTGCGCCGACCGCTGATGACCTCGACGACCCGCTCGGCTACGTCGAGCGGCGCGCCAACCCGGCGCCGCGCGACGCGATGGACCTCGAACTCGACCGCCTCTTGGCCGGCTCCGACCCTGGCTCCGACCCCAGCGCCAACCCGGACTCCACCGCGCACCCAGTCTCTGACTCCACCGCGCAGCCGGTCTCCGACTCCGACCCGGGCTCCGGCTCCGACTCCGACTCCGACCCGGGCCCCGACCCCAACCCGGGCCCCGGTCCCACCTCCACCGCGGGCCCCGACCACGCCGGATGACCCAGGCATCTGCGGGTGAGGACCCGGGCTGGGCGGCGGCGTGCGCGGCATACGCGCATCTGCATGCCGATGCCACCGCAGTCCTCCAGGCGTGGCCAGCTCCCAGTCCCGCCCAAGGTCGGCTGCGGGACGAATACCTCACGCTCCTGGCGACCAATCCGCTGGCCGTGGCGAAGGCGGGACCTCCGGGGCACCTCACGGCCAGCGCCCTCGTCCTGGACCGCGACGGGACACATGTCCTGCTGACTCATCACCGCAAGGCGCGGCTCTGGCTGCAGTTCGGAGGGCACCTGGAGCCTCATGACGCCAGTGTGCTGGCGGCCGCCCGGCGCGAGATCGTCGAAGAGTCGGGGCTGACCGACGTCGAGGTCCTCCCCGAGATTGCCCAGCTCGACTGTCACCGCCTGGTCGGCGCATTCGGGCGCTGCACCCACCACTGGGACGTGCGCTTTGCGGCGGTGGCACCGGAGCGCAGCGCACCGACCGTGAGCGCCGAGTCCCTGGACGTCGCGTGGTGGCCCATCGACGCACTACCGGACGAGGTGGCGGACGAGCTCGGACCGCTCATCGAGGCCGCGCGTGCTCTCATCCGCCGCACCGGCGACTAAGCCCGTGACCTGACGGCGTGGCCCTTGTCCGTGGGCCTGCCACGGTTGTTCCGGAATGTCACAGAAATATGCGCGCCGATCCGGAACAACCGTGGCGAGTCGACGGGGTGCGCGTGAAGACCTGACGGCCCAGTCGACGTGCGGGGCGCGTCGCAGCTTCAGAGGGTCGCGAGCGAGACGATCGCGACGACCAGCGTCGAGGCGATCTCGGCGATGCCGATCTGTTTGGGCGTGAGGTGATAGCGCGGCACGATCCACGCCCGGAGGGTCAACAGGGCAAAGACGAAGGTGAGCCACCACGACCGGGCGGCCACGGCCACTGTCGCGAGGCCGTGGGCGGCGACGCTCACCGCATGGAAGCGCTCGTTGCCTCGCTCCCGGATCATCGACTTGACGTAGAAGACGGTGCCGGCGAAATAGAGGAACTGGCTCGCGGCCAACCACCAGGCGCGTGACCAGTCAGAGCCCGCGCCGGCATCATAGGCCACCACGGTCATGAGCGCCGACCCGACGACAGTCGTCACCCCGGCGAGGAGGGCGCGCTCCTGCCGGTGCGCGGCGGCCCAGAGGCCCACCCCGAGTGGCAGCACGAACAGCGGCGCCCAGCGCAGCAGATCGGGGCGCAGCCACGCCAGGAGCCCCCCGCCGACGGCCGCCGATGCGGCATACACGGCGACCGGGCGCCGGAATCTCGCCTTGCGACCCGACTTGAGCCACAGGCTCGTGGCGAAAAACGCGAAGTAGCCGACAAACCACCACACCCCCAGGAGCGCGTGGATCGGCGCAGGACCGGAGGCGATGGCCCCCACGAGGAGGGGGCTGGCGAGCATCGCCCACGCGCCGTGCTGGTTGGGCACCCATCCCGGTGACCGGCGCCGTCCGGGACGTCGCCTCGGCGCCGCCTCCCGGGCCAGAGCGGGCTCAACCCTCACGACCGACCTCTCCCGTCACGTGGACTCACTCGTCGGACAGGTCGAGCCCAGCCGACGCGGCTACCCCCTCAAGATATCCTCGGGGCTCGCTCGAGCCGGGGGTAGGGCTCCAGGAGCTGCCAAAACGAGGGCCCGTGACCGCTCACGATGAGATGGGCCAACTCGTGGAGCAGGACATAATCCACGACATAGGGCGGCATGCCCTGCAGCCGGGTCGACAACCGGATGGACCCTTCACCCGGCGTGCACGACCCCCACCGGGACCGCTGGTTGGTGACCCACCGGACCGACTCTGGCCGGGCCCGGCCCCCGAGGTAGAGCCGGGACAGCTCGTGCGCCCTCGTCATGAGGTCGGCGTCCGAGGGCCGCCGCCGCTTGGTGCCCGCATCGAGTTTGGCGACCATCGTCGCGACCCACTCACGCTCCTGCGCGGCGGTGAACCGAGCCGGAATGAGCACGACGATCCGCCCGCCGTCACGGTAGGCGCTGACCGTGCGCCGGCGCCGCGCGCTGCGGCGGACCTCGATTTCCGCGCCCGTGCTCGTCATAGGGTCAGAGGGTATGCCGTGCCGCCGACATCCAGCCGATCTCGCGCGGGACGCGTCTCGGCTGCCGCGCTACTTGCCGGTGAAGACCGGACCCCTCCGGGCGGACGCTGCCGCGATGCCCTCTTGAAGGTCCTCGGTCGCGAGCGTGACTGATTGGGCGAGGGCTTCCCACTCGATGGCGTCGTGGAAGCTCGCATGCCCGCCGTCGCGCAGGGCGGCGACGGTGAGCTTGGTCGCGATGGGGGCTGCCGCCGCGATCCCGTCTGCCGCGGCCAGCGCCGCGGTCAGGACCTCGTCGCGCGGCAGGGAGCGCGACACGAGGCCGAGAGACAGCGCTTCGTCGCCGGTCACGAGCCGGCCGGTCAGCGAGCAGGTCACGGGCCACGGCAAGGCCGGCCACATTGGCCAGCGACCACGTCGTCGCCATCCCCGGGTGCAGGCCGAGCGCCGTGAAGGGGACACCGAGCTTGGCGTCGGCCGAGGCAAACCGGAGGTCGCAGGCGAGGGCCACCCCGAGGCCGGCGCCAATCGCGTGGCCGTTGATCGCGGCGATCGTCGGCACCTCGAGGGCCTTGATCGACAGCCAGGCCCGATAGAAGGCGAGCATCCGGTGGCGCAAGTCGATGACGGTCGCGTCCGGCTCGGAAGCGATCCACGACAGGTCACCACCGGAGCAAAAGGCCGACCCGGCGCCGGTGACGACGACGGCCGCGAGGTCGCGGTCTTCGCGCAACTCCCGCATGAGGGCGACCCAGGAGGCCGTCATCTCGTCGGACATCGCGTTGCGCTTATCGGGCTGGTCGAGGGTGACGACCGCGACCCGTCGCCCGCTGACCTCCCGCATCTGCGCGCGCAGGTGTTCGAGAGGGAGCTGCCACCACGTCGAGGTCGTCATGCCTTCGAGCGTAGCCACTCGGGTGTCCTCGCGGACGTCAGGAAACAGGCCCGCCCATCCGTGAGCTTGCACGCTCTCGTGCTCAGGCTGGTTTAGGGTGAGCACGAGCATCCCGCCCAATGGAGCGCGGAGATCCCACCCCACGACGAAGGAGCACCCATGTCCGACGAGACCTACGAGTTCTACTGTGTGAAGTGCAAGACCAAGCGCACCGCCGAGGGCAAGGTTGTCGTCAGCGAAAACGGCCGCCGCATGGCCAAGGGCAAGTGCCCCGAGTGCGGCACCAACCTCAACCGCATCCTCGGCAAGGCCTGAGCCTCACCGACAGCAGTCGACAGGGTCGCCCCGCGCGAAGCGGGGCGACCCTTTCGCATGTCCTGACGGGCTCTCCCGCGCCCGTCCTACGCGCGTCTCACCCGTAGGCATCAAGCCCTGTGGATAGCCGGCGGCTTACCCCGGCTCGTTCTGCGAGAGTCCGACCATGGCTGCTCGCCCTCTTCTGCCATGGCACCGACGTCCATTGCGCCGAGGGATGTCGACTGTGCAACTCGGGCTCGCTCCTGACGCACCGGTGCTCGACGGCATCTCATCCGCCGACCTCGTCGTGCTGCGTCACCTCGACGGCACCCACAGCCGCGCGGCGCTCGTGGCGCTCGCTGGCCATCACGGCCTGTCCGCTGACCGGGTCGACGAACTCATCGCCCTGCTCGAGGCGCACGGCGTGCTTCTCGGACGACGCTCCGCGGCGGCTCGCGACCTGGCGCCGCGACCACGCCCGAGTCGTCGTCGTCGGCCACAGCCCCATGGCCGCAGCGACCGCACGAGCCTTGGGACAGGCGGAGGTGTGCGCCGTGATCGCCGCACACGGCACCGCTGACGAAGTCCTGACCCTCGCGGCTCATGACCAGAGCCACACGGGGGCTGACCGACGGCTGGCGGTCATCGTCGGCGCCGGCTCCCCCGACACAGCTCTGAGCGACGCCCTTCGAGAGGCCGGATTCAGTCACCTGCCGGTCGTCGGTGCAGGTGACCGAGTGACCGTGGGGCCACTCGTGGCGAGCACCCGGAGTCCGGTGGTCTGCGTCCGGTGCGTCGAACTCCACCGCGCCGACCTCGATCCCTTCTGGCCGACCGTCGTCGACCAGAGCACGTCCTCCCCTGCCGCTGCAGCGGCCGCCTTCTCGGCGGGGGTGACCCCGTTGGCCATAGCCGTCACCGTCATGGTCTCGCTGAGTCATCTCGAGGGCATCTCCCTGCCGTCCGGCGTCACTCTCGACCTGTCCGCGCCGTGGCCGCGCATCGACTATCGCCAGTGGCCCGCGCACCCCTCCTGCCGGTGCCAACCCGCCCGCGCTGCCGGCCCCACCGGGATCCTCCCGCACCACGACGGGTCACTCCGGGAGACAATGGCCCAGTGACCGACCTCCCGATCAACGCCGTCGCCCGTGCCGTGAAGCTCGCGACGCTGCCGATGGGGTATGCCGGCCGCGCGGCTCTCGGTCTCGGCAAGCGGATCGGGGGCCGCCCCGCCGAGATCGTCGCCGCCGAGATGCAGGCCCGCGCGGCTCAGCAACTCTTCACCGTCCTCGGCGAGCTCAAGGGCGGGGCGATGAAGTTCGGCCAGGCCCTGTCGATCTTCGAGTCGGCCCTCCCCGAAGACGTGGCCGGACCTTACCGGGCGATGCTCACCAAGCTCCAGGACAGCGCTCCCGCCCTGCCGCCCGCGCGAGTCCACGAGGTCATGGCCACCGAACTCGGGCCCCAATGGCGCCGACGGTTTCAGTCCTTTGATGACGATGCGGTCGCTGCGGCGTCGATCGGCCAGGTCCATCGAGCCGTGTGGCGAGACGGTCGCCAGGTGGCCGTCAAGGTGCAATACCCCGGAGCCGGTCAGGCGCTGCTCTCGGACCTCGCTCAGGTGTCTCGAGTCGCCAAGGTCGCGACCGCGTGGATCCCCGGCATCGAGATCAATCCCATCCTCGAAGAACTCCGCGGCCGGATGGCCGAAGAGCTCGACTATCGCCTCGAGGCGAGCAACCAGAAGGCCTTCGCCAAGGCCTACGCGCGCGACAAGGTCATCGCCGTCCCGAAGCTCGTCGCCGGGAGCGAACGCGTCCTCATCTCCGAATGGCTTGAGGGGCAACCTCTTTCACAGATCATTCGGGATGGCGACCGGGCCGCCCGCGACTGCTGCCGGGGCGGCATATATGGCTTTCCTCTTGGACGGTCCCGGCCGGTGCGGGCTGTTGCACGCCGACCCTCACCCGGGCAACTTCCGGCTCCTGCCCGACGGGCGCCTTGGCGTCCTCGACTTCGGCGCCGTCAAGCACCTGCCGACCGGCCTCCCCGACGACATGGGGCGACTGGTCACCGTCGCCCTCGGGGGCGACTCCGCGGCAACATTGGCCGGGCTGCGCGAGACCGGGTTCGTCCGCGAGGGCATGGATGTCGACGCCGGTCGCGTCCTGGAATATCTCGAGCCGTTCCTCGCGCCGCTGCGCACGGACGAGTTCCACTTCTCGCGCGACTGGCTGCGCGAGGTGTTCACCCACATCAACGACCCGCGCCGGCCCAACTACTCGGTGGGGATGCGACTCAACCTGCCCGCTGAATACCTCCTCATCCACCGCGTGTGGCTCGGTGGCATCGGCGTGCTGTGTCAACTCGACGCCCAGGTGCCCGGCCGCGAGATCGTCAGCGCGTATGTCCCCGGCGCGGACCTCCCCCCGCTCGGCCAGTAGCCCGGCGGACCGTCACCACCACTTGGCGTCGAGCTTGCCCTCGATGTCACGGACGTGACGACGACTGCAGTCCGCGCACGTCCACGTCACGCGGCCACCTGATCGGTCGCGCACCCACGTCGTGATGACCACGGGATCGTCCGCCCTGTCCGCCAGCGCCCCGCAGACCACGCACACCGGCAGCGAGGCCGCCGACTCCACGGGCGACTCACGCCTGGCAGTCGTCATCAGTGGGACGCCAGGCCGAGCATCGCGGCCAGCCCCAGCGCGCTGCGTGGGGCGTATGCCGCCGTCCACAGCCCACCGTGGACGGCCTCGTGCGCCTCGTGTTCCCACGGATGAGCCAAGGGTGGAGGCGCGGTCCGGAGGTCGTGGACGAGCAGGGCGGCCATGAGGGTGTTGGACGTCGCGGGCTCGAAGACCTCGATCCCGAATCTGTGCGCACCGGCATACGCCGCCGCGAGGGCACGGTTCTTGACGACTGATCGGGTGCGCGTGGGCGGCGCGACGCGCAGCGACACCCTGGTTCCTTCGTCGCGCGCGACCGTGGCGCGCCAGCGTTGGAGCCGCTTGGCCAGGAGATAGTTGGGCCCTTGTTGCGGCACGACGCTGTCGTTGAGTCCGGGGTCCGAGCCCGGCACGTAGTTGCGAGTCAGGAGGCGGCCGCCGCTGAGCGCGCGCAGGGGGTAACGCACCGCCCGACTGATGGTCGCGTGCTGGTATGCCGCGACCGACCGCGACACTGCGGCGCCCGGGACGGCGAAAACGTCTGTGGGAGTAGCAAGAAATGCCAACGCGGTGTCGGCGCGCGCGCGAGTGAGGGTGTGGGTCAGCGCATCGCAGGCTGCGCTGACGCGCACGTTGTCGGCACCGTCGGCGTAGACATAGTTGCCGACGACGAGCGGCCCCTCGTGGCTGGCGATCCAGTCGGCGACGGCGGGCCATTCGGTGACCAGGTTGGCGCCGGCGCGCTCGGCGGCGTGCTCAGGGCCGGGACGGACCGGCAGGTGCAGCCACCCGGCATACCTGCGGGTCTCGTCGAGAAGGCGACGCCAGAGGTCGGGGCGAGGGACGTCAACAGCGAGGACGTCGCCGCCCCACCGGAGCACCGACCGCAGTGGCCCCATTTCCGCGCCGGCGCCGAGGACGACGAGCTTGAGGTCGGCCAGGTCGAGCCAGTCAGGGTTGTCGACGACGGCCCCGACCGCGGTGGCAACCGAGGGCTCGACGACACCTCGGGTGACCCAGTCGTCAAGCTGCGCGCGCAATGCCGAGCCCTCGAGCCGAGCACCCTTGTAGGGCACTTTGAGGGTGCGTTCCGGAGTGCCGGAGCCGCGCTGCGTCTCGGTGACGAGGTCGCGTGCGGGCGCGGCGCTGGGACGGGTGTCGCCCGCGTCCAACGCCTCGGCCAGGGAGAGCTCGGTGCCGTCGTGACCGGCCCAAGCCAGGTGTGCGTAGGTGCTGTCAAGGCCCGCTCGGGCGATAGTCACCGCGTCCTGGGCCGACCTGAGCCCCGCCACGACAAGCCTGCGGAAATGCTCGACGTATGCCGTCCGCCACGCGGACTCCCCGGCCGCGGACTGGGCACCGATGGGGTCGACCGGGCGCAAGGCATCGGCGACGATCGTGCGGCCGGCCGTCGTCGTGCTCCGGCGCTCGCCCGCGAAGGGAAAGACGACACCCCTGACGTCGGCGTCGCTCATTGGGGATTGGCCTTCGCCGCGGCAGCGTCCTTGGCTGCCTTCTTTGCCTGCTGCTTGAACGCACGCACGGCGTGCAACGAGTCGGCGTCGACAACGTCGGCGACGGACCGGAAGGACCCTTCTTCGGCATACGGGCCGATCGCCTCACGCCAGCCGTCGGGGCGGATGCCGAGCTGCTTGCCGAGGAGGGCCGCGAAGATGCGGGCCTTTTGGGCGCCGAAACCGGGCAGGGCCTCGAGGCGTCGGAGGATTTCCTGAGGGTCGGACGTCGTCGTCCAGATGCGCTCGGCGTCGCCGTCGTAGTCGGCCAGGACGGTGGCCGCGAGCGCCTGGATCCGGCCGGCCATCGAGCGGGCGTAGCGGTGAATCGCCGGCGGCGTCGCGGCTAGATCAGCGAATGCCTCCGGGTCGGCGGCGGCGATCGCGGCGGGGTCGAGTGTCCCGAAACGGGCCTGGAGCGCCGCCGGTCCGGCGAAGGCGCGCTCCATGGGGAACTGCTGGTCGAGCAGCATCCCGCAGGCGAGGGCGAACGGGTCGGCGGAGATGACGGCGTCCGCCTGCGGGTCTTGGGCAATCCTCAACTGGGCCTGCATCGGCCCAATGTATTGCCCAAGACCCGCCGGGGCGACAGTGCTGCGGGACACCCACGCCCGTCCGGTGAGCGCTGCGGGTGCCGTGGGTGACGCGGGCACCTCAGGTGCCGCGGATGCCCGTGGGTGACGCGAGTGCCCGTGGGTGTCCGGGAAGGAGACGGTGTCACGCCGCGACGGTGTCGTTCTTGCGGGGCCGCCCGCGAGGCCGCTTCCGCGCGACGATCGCGCCGTGGACGAGCAACTGCCCGCCCCACACTCCCCAGGGCTCCTGGCGCTCCAGCGCACCGGCAAGGCAGCCCAGCCTCGCGGGGCACATGCCACACAGGGACTTGGCGAACTCCACGTCCTCAGGCCGCTCGGCAAACCAGAGTTCGGCGTCGTACTCGCGACACGGGATGTCATCCCCGAGCCTCAGCAGCTCGCCCTGCATATCGATGAGCGTGCTCAGCTGCATGCTCGTCACCTCCTTCTCCCGACGCCCAGCCGTGGTGGTGGCCGGCGTCCCTCCGGCGAGGCCGCCGGTCGTGGCCTCGCGTGTCATCGGGCGGCCCTTGTGGGACCGGTCGTGCTCTGCGTTGGTGCTTTCCTGCTGGGGTGGTGGTTGTCTCATGTCTTCGCCTGTGGGTGAGGGCCTGTGCACAAACACGAAGGCCGCGGATCCCTTGGTGGGTTCCGCGGCCGGAGCTGGCGCTGGGCTAGAGCTGGCTAGCCAGAGGTGCCTGGGACGGCGGAACGGAGGGCGGTCTTGACGCCAGTGGCGGCGTAGCCGACGGCCCCGAGGGCGACGGCAGCGCGCGGCGCGACGTGGGTGACGGCGCAGTCGATGGACAGGGGGGCACGCCGACGGGAGGCGGCAGTGCCGGGGCCATTGCGGCGCGCGGTCATCGTCATTGTCATCGTCTCCATCAGGGTCCCCCTCCTTCCGTCGTGTCCGGTCCGGTCCTCACACCAGGCGTGGCGGGAGGTCGAGCGAGTCCGAGGGTAGACCCGGCCCCGGGTCGACAGCAACCGAATTAAATCCGAGGCCAGGATCCTCGGCCATGTCGGCCATGTCGGCCAGGTCAGCGACAGTGCTTCGCCAGGGTCAGAGTCAGGGTGCAGGGCTCAGTCGGCTCTCACCGATCGTGCCGCAACCTCCTGCGGATCGGCGCCCGAGACGACGTCCAGGACGGCTTGTCCGTAGAGCTCGAGCTTGCGCGCGCCGACCCCGGAGACGGCGGCGACGGCCGGCAGCGCCTCGGGCCGGGATTCGGCGATCGCCGTCAGGGTCGCATCCGTGAAGACGACGTATGCCGGCACTGCCGTCGCCTTCGCCACTGCCGGCTCGCCAGCTGCGCAGGGACTCGAACACCACCGGGTCATAGGTCGGCGGACAATCGCCGCAGCGACCCACCTTGCGCGTCGCCGCCGTCGTCAATTCGGTTGCGCACGAACGGCATACGGTCGGCAATGCGGGACGGCGCGGCGGTCTTGCCTCCGGCTGCGTGCGGCCCGGACTGGGGTCGACCGGGCCCCTTCTCCGAGGATGTCGCCGGCCGGGTCGAGGAACCGAGAGGGACGTCGGGTGGACCGGCCGCCGGGGCTGCGCGCGGCTGCCCACGACAATCGCAACTCTCGCCGCGCCCGGGTCAGCCCGACGTAGAGGAGGCGTCGTTCCTCTTCGATCGCGACCTGACCCTCGGCCATCGTGATCGGGATGAGACCGTCGCTGCACCCAGACGAGGAAGACGGTGTCCCACTCGAGCCCCTTGGCAGCATGGAGGGAGGCCAGGGTCACGCCCTGCACGGCGGGAGCGTGCGACGCGGCCGCTCGCTCGTCGAGATCCCGGACGAGATCACCCATGCGGGCGTCGGGTCGACGCCGCGACGAGATCGTCGGCGAGCGCCGCCAGTGCTGATAGCGACTCCCAGCGCTCGCGCAGCGCGCCGCCGACCGACGGCGGCGTCGCAGACCAGCCGGCCCCCGACAGGACGTCTCGGGCGAGGTCGGGCAGCGGCATACTGCCGTCGTCACCACGGACCGCGCCGCGGAGCAGGACGAGCGCACCCCGGACCTCGTGCCGGGCGAAGAAACGCTCTCCCCCGCGCACGAGGTAAGGGATCTCGACGTGAGCGAGGGCCGACTCGAATGCCTCGGACTGCGCGTTGGTGCGGAAGAGGACCGCGATCTGCCCGGCGGCCTGCCCGTGGTCGATCATGGCGCGGATCTCGGCCGCGACACCGGCCGCTTCCGCCGGATCGTCCGGGTATGCCGTGAGCCTGGGGGTCGGCCCGGGCGCCGACTGCGCCTGGAGGGTGACTCCGCGTGACCGCGCCCCGGCCGCTGGCGCGGCCTCCCGGCCGGGCGGCCGCGATGACGACATTGGCCAGCCCGACGATCTGGGGGGTCGACCGGTAGTTGCGGACCAGCCTGACGGTCTGAGCCTGCGGGAAGCGCCGCGAGAAGCCGAGGAGGTGGTCTGGAGTCGCGCCCGGTGAAGGAGTAGATCGTCTGCGAGGGGTCGCCGACGACGCAGAGGTCGTCGCGGCCGCCGAGCCAGAGGTCGAGGAGTCGCTGCTGGAGCGCGTTGACGTCCTGGTATTCGTCGACGACGAAGTGACGGTATTGCTCGCGCACGACCCGGGCGATGTCGTCGCGTTCGGCGAGAATCCCGGCGGTGAGCAGGAGGACGTCCTCGAAGTCGATGACCCCCCGCTCGGTCTTGACGCTCCTCGTAGCTCTCCCAGACCCGCGCCATCGCCGTGACGTCGAGACCGGCCGGGTCGCGGCCCGCTCGGCGCGCGGCGGCGGCATACGACTGGGGTGTCAGGAGCGAGACCTTGGCCCACTCGATCTCGGCGGCGAGGTCGCGGATCGTCGTGCGGTCCACCTGCAGCCGCAAACGGCCCGCGGCCTCCGCGACGATCGGCGCCTTGACCGGCAGCGACCTCGGGCGCGCCCCCGCCGATCGCCTGCGGCCAGAAGTAGTGCAGCTGCCGCAGGGCTGCGGCGTGGAAGGTGCGGGCCTGGACGCCCGACGACGCCGAGTGCGCGCAGGCGGGTGCGCATCTCACCGGCGGCGCGGGCGGTGAAGGTCACCGCGAGGACCCGCTGCGGCTGGTAGGCGCCCGAGTGGACCCCGTAGGCGATCCGGTGGGTGATGGCCCGCGTCTTGCCGGTGCCCGCTCCCGCGATGACACACATCGGGTCCACGAGGCTCGGACGCGACCGCGCGCTGCTCGGGGTCGAGGGCCGCCAGGACGGCGTCGGCGCGCGAGACCGGCCCGGCATCGCCCGCGCTGGCGGGCCGGTCGGACCCCGCGGGTGGTATGCCGTGCGCCTGGCTCATGAGAGTCCGATCCTAAGCCGCCACACCGACAGGACCCACGGCCAGACTGGCCGTGGGTCCTGTCGGTGTCGGTCCGGATTACTCGGTCGCGGCCGCGTCCGAGTCGGGCGGAGAGGCAGGCATTGCCCCGACCTCGGCCTCAGCCACCGGGACCTCGCTCTCGGTCACCTGTGGCTCGGCCAGGTCAGCCGCCTTGTCGCCGTGCTTGCCGCCCTGCTTCTTGTCGGCCTTGGCCTTCGCCTTCTTCTTGTCCTTGGGCTCGACGATCTCGAGGCTGTGAGCGTGGTCGGGCACGTAGCGGTTGGATTCCCGGGGCGGACGCGCGTAGCCGACGGCGTCGGGGCGGCGCGGGATGTCGACGGGCTTCGGGTGACAGCGCCTCGTAGGGGATCGTCGAGAGCAGATGCGCGATGACGTTGAGCCGCGAGGCCTTCTTGTCCTCGGACTCGACGGTGTACCACGGCGAGTCGGCGATGTCGGTGAACTGCATCATCGTGTCCTTGGCCCGGCTGTAGTCCTCCCAGCGGGTGATGGACTGCATGTCCATCGGGGACAGCTTCCAGCGGCGCATCGGGTCGTTGGCGCGGGAGCGGAAGCGGGCCTCCTGCTCGACGTCGCTGACCGAGAACCAGTACTTGCGAAGCATGATCCCGTCGTCGATGAGCATGCGCTCGAAGGACGGCGCTTGACGCAGGAAGCGGGCGTATTCGACGTCGCTGCAGAAGCCCATGACGTGCTCGACGCCGGCCCGGTTGTACCACGAGCGGTCGAACAGGACGATCTCGCCGGCAGCCGGCAGGTGCTCGACGTAGCGCTGGAAATACCACTGGGTCTTCTGGCGCTCGGTCGGCGCCGGGAAGCGCGGCGATCCTGCGCCTGCCGGGGGTTGAGGTATTCGGTCATCCGCTTGATCGCGCGAGCCCTTGCCCGCCGCGTCGCGGCCCTCGAAGAGCACGACCAACCGAGACCCGGTCTCGATGACCCACTGCTGCATGGTCACGAGTTCAGCCTGGAGTCGCTTGAGTTCGGTTTCGTAGGTCAACGTGTCGAGTTTGCGGGTGCCGTTCGCGGTGTACTTCGCCATGGGGGGCATTGTTCCATTGGACCGGGCCCCGCGTCTCCCCCTGGGGGGTATGCCGTTCATCTCGCGTTCACCTCGCGGGGAGGGCTTTCGCGCGGGCCCCGGAACGGCATACACTCGCGCACTTCCGCGACCACCGGGACGTGCCCGCTTCGAGGAGATCCATGCCCGACGTCGCCTTCCGTGACCCCGCCTGCCGCCGGCAGCGTGACGATGTTCACGACGACCTGGTGCGGCTATTGCCGACGCCTCAAGAGCCAGATGGAGCGCGAGGGAGTCGAGTTCACCGAGGTGGACATCGAGGATGACCCGGATGCGGCGCGCTACGTCATGAGCGTCAACGGCGGCAACATGACCGTGCCGACGCTGCTCTTCCCGGACGGCAGTGCCGAGACGAACCCTTCGATCGGGGTCGTCAAGCGCAAACTCGCCGTCGTAGCCGGTCACTTCAGTCGGTCGTCGCTGCCACCGGGTTGGACGGCGCGACGCACCTGCCACGGCACCAGCCGTGCGTCGCCCGCCGACGTCTGCTGGATCCGCACCGAGCCACCGGGTGATCATCCGGCGCGCGACCGAAATGCCGCCCGGCACGCGAATCGACCCGGACCGCAGGCGCTCGGCATACTCCTCACGGCTCAACCAGAGCACCTCGGCCATCTCACCCGGCGCTGGATGCGTCGCCGTCGTGACCGCGCGAGCGCTCATCGCGACCATGATCGACGCGGGGAACGGCCACGGCTGGCTGCCGAGGTAACGCACGTCGGCGATCGTGACGCCGCTCTCCTCGTGCACCTCGCGCGCGGCCGCGGTCTCGAAGGACTCCCCCGGCTCGACGAATCCCGCGAGCATCGAGAACTGCCCTTCCGGCCACGCGATCCCGCGTCCGAAGAGCATCCGGTCACGTGTCGTCGGTCACCGCGACGATGACGGCGGGGTCTGTGCGGGGGTAGTGCTCGACGCCGTCGGCCAGACAGCGCCGGATCCACCCGCCGAGGGCGGGCTCGGTCGCGCGGCCACAGCGGGGGCAAAACTGTTGCGCCTCATGCCAGTTCGCCATCCCGAGCGCGGTCGCGCAGAGGTCGGCGTCCGCCGCCGACAGCGCACCCCCTGACTGGCGCAGCCCCGGCCGCTCAGCCTGTCCTCCCGCGTGGGGATCATCCGGCCGGCAGGCCGCCGGGGTGCCGTCCGGGCCAGGTGGCGGCTCCGCGCACACGACCACGACGCAGGGTGTCCCGGTCGTCGGGTCGTCCCCCATCACGATGGCCAGCCGCTCGGCGTCGGCGGCCTCCGGCGCGCGCCGGAGGATCGCCTGACGGCCGTCGTCGGACCGATCGCACGGGCACGCGACCGCCCCGAAGCTCGACGACGGCTGTGGAGGGTGCGGCGAGCAGCCGCTCGATGATGTCGGGGACGGCGCGGAGGTGCAGCGGTCCGGTCGAGGTCGGCGCCGGTCAGAGCCAGACGTGGGAGGGCCGCGGCCGACTGCCGGTCCTGCTCAACACGGTGGGTCACGAGGTGCAGCCTAGGTGACCTGTCACGGCATACCGTGGGACCCGTGAGCAGCAGCCCCGCCTTCCTCGCCGCCCTGGCCAGCCTCGCCGTGCCCGGACTCGATCCCGCGTCGGTGCAAGCCGTCCAGACCGACCCCTTGCGTGGCACGGCGGTCGCCTTCGTCACCGACGCCGTCGGACGGCGGTGGGTCGTGCGAAGCCCGCTCACCTCCGCCACCGGGGCACGGCTGGACAGCGCCGCGCGGGTCGCGACGGCGGTCAGCGGACGGCTCTCCGTGCAAGTGCCTCGCCCGTCCGGCACCGTCGAGGCCGGCCACGGCCCCGCCCTCGTCGGGCCTCTCCTTCCCGGGTGTCGCCTTCGATTTCGCGCAGCTGCCCGCCGGTCCGGGCCTCGCGGGTCACCTCGGCCGGGTCATCGCCGAGATCCATGCCCTCGACCGCCGGCTCGTCGACGACGCAGGTGGGCCGGTCTATGACGCTGACAGCGCCCGCACGGCTCGGCTCGCCGACCTCGACCGCGCCGCGGAGACGGGGCAGGTGCCGTCCTCGCTGCTGGAGCGCTGGGAGCAGGCGCTCGACGACGTGACGCTCTGGCGGTTTGCCCCGACGGTCGTCCACGGTGGCCTCACGACCGGTGCCGTCCTGGCTGATTTCGCCGACCCGACGACCGCGGCAAGTGGATCGGTCACCGCTGTCCTGGGATGGGACGAAACGAAGGTCGGCGACCCCGCCGAGGACTTCGCGGCCCTCGTCAGTGAGGCGCATCCGGCGGCCGTCGACTCGGTCATCGAGGCCTACGCCAATGCCCGGCCCGAAGGGGTCGACCCTCACCTGCGTCGACGGGCGCTCCTGGCGTCGGAGTTCGCCATGGTGCGGCGGCTGCTCGTCGCCGTGTCGGTCGACGACCCCGACCAGACCCGGTGGCACGCGACCCGGTTGCGTCGTCTCGCCGGCGAAGTGTCCGACGAGGACTTTGCCCCCGAGGCCCCCGCCGTGCCTCCGGTCAAGCCGACCGTCGTCGCGATTGACGACCAGGAGGCCGCCCGCGTAGGCGAGGCGGACCGGCATACCCAGGCGTGGGACACCTCAACCACCCAGGAACTCACGTCGCCGACCCTCATCGCGCGGTCTCCCGAGGCTCCAGAGCCTCCCGAGCCAGGCGAGGACCCCGAGCCGGACGAGTCCACCGAACCCCACGCGGAGTCCGCCGATGCCGGCGAGGACGCCGACGGGTCACTCGGCGACGGGGATCGACCCGAGCAACCGGCGTAACGTCTGCTCGTCGGGCACGTCGGGATAGACCGTCTCCCCCGTCTGGGCATAGTAAAAGGCTGCGTCGACCGATGTCGGGTCCCGCCCCGTCAAGCGCGCAAATGCCAGGGCGTATGCCGCGAGCTGGAGCACGCGAAAGCGTGCGGCGTCGTCATGGGGCCGAGGCCCGGTCTTCCAATCGACCACGGTGACGCCCCCATCGTGGCGGTCGAAGACGGCGTCGATGCGCCCTCTGACCGCGACGCCGGCAACGACCGTTTCGACGGCGTACTCCAGATGCCGGGGCACCCGCTCGGCCCACTCGCTGGCGAGGAAGCGCTCCTGAAGGTGAGCGAGGGGAACCGCCCCCTCGGGGTCGGCCGTCTCGTCGGCGGCACCCGGGAGTTCGACGACATCCAGCAGCGCTGCCTTGGCGTAGTGCTGCTCGACCCAGGCATGGAACTCAGTGCCCCGCCGAGCTGCGAGCGCGGGAGGCTGAGGCATGGGCCGGCGCAGCTCGCGGGCGAAATCAGCCGGGTCCTGGGCGAGGCGGACGACATCTGAGGCGGTGACGTGGCCGGGCAGGACCACGGCGAGTTGGCGCGGCTCGGCCGCAGCGCGCCGTTCGGCGATGAGGAGCGCGACATCGACCTCGTCCGCATCAGCATGACGCCCCTTCACGCTGGCAAAACCAGCGGGCAGGAGAGCGGCACCGAGGGGCAGCGCAGGCGCGTCGCGCTCTCCTTCGATGCGGGTCGCCCGAGCCTGCTCGAACGCAGCATCTGCGCGCTCGAGTGCCTCACGTCGCAGCGCGAAGGGGTCGACCGGCCACAGGATCGCGGAGGTCTGCCCGACGGTGGGATTGGGGACCGGGGGTGCCGCATCGGGGTCCGGCATCGGCGCCCAGGACCGCAGCTCGACACCCAGATCGGTTGCGGCGGCGAGGATTTCGCGCAGGAATACTGAGGTGACGCGTGGCGTCACCTGGGTGCCCCACACGTGACTTGTCAACAGCAGCGCCGACCTGGCCCGGGTCACCGCGACGTAGGCCAGGCGCCGTTCCTCGGTGAGCTCGCGATCCCCTTCCCGGAGTTTGAAGCCGCCGATCTCGCTGTCGAGCTCCTTGCCGTTCAGGCCGGTGGTCTGCAGGCGCGGGAGTCCGTCCGCATCCCCACGCAGGGCATAGGGCACGCCCTTGAGTCCGGTGAGCCACCCCGATGCCTTCGGCGGATGGACCGCCCACCGGTATTCGGGGTCGGGCGCGAGCTCCTGGTCATCGAGCGGGGCTTCTGCTCCGGCCGAGGGTTTGACGACGTGCGACATTTTCGCCGAAGCGGACGCCGGGAAGGTGCCTTCGACGAGACCCGGAATCGCGACGACGTCCCACTCGAGGCCCTTCGCCGCGTGGACGGTGAGGATCTGGACCGCATCGCGTGCCGGCTCGAGATGGCCGAGGTCGAGGCCGCGTTCCTGCTCAAGCGCTGCGTCGAGCCACGCGAGGAAGGCGGAGAGCGTCGGGTGGTCTGCCGTGGCCGAGAACGAGGCCGCGACGTCGGCGAACGCGTCGAGGTGCGCTCGGGCTGCCGACGGGGTGTAGTCGGGCCGGGCCAGGACCTCGATGTCCAGGCCCAGGGCGCGTTCGGCCTCACCGACCATGTCGACCAGCGCCATCCCACGCAGTGACCGCAGAGCGCGCAGGGACGACGCGAGCCGGTCAAGGCGAACAAGAGCTGCGCCGCTGATCCGCTGTCCGCTCCCGCCGACCCACTGGGGCGGAGGAAGGTCGTCGAGGGCTTCGGCCAGGCTCAGGGCATCGGCAGCGTCATGGGCAAGGTCACGCAGCGGCGCCTCCGCGTCAGGACCGCGATGGGCTGCGGCGAGGACCGCGCGGTCGCGGATCGACAACGCCTGCTGACGTTGGCGCGCCCACTCGTGCAAGCCGTCGAGATCGGCGGCACCAAGCCGACAGCTCGCGCCGGTGACGAGGCGCATCACGGCGTCACCCCGAGTCGGATCGGACAGGATCCGGAGGACGGCGACGAGGTCGCTCACCTCGGGGGTGAGCAGGAGGCCGCCGAGGCCGACGACCTCAAACGGGATCCCATGAGCCTCGAGCGCCGCCATGATCGGCGCAAACTGTGAACGTTTGCGGCACAGCACAGCTGCGGTCGTGCCCTCGGGCGACCGGACCTGCGCGAGCCACTGCGCCACTGCGGCCGCTTCATCGGCCTGAGTCTCATACCGGCCGGCCACGATTGCTCCATACGGCGCGGCCGGGCGTGGGCGCAGGGAGCTGACCTGGACCGTTGCGGCCTTGCGCAGCTCACGGGAGACGAGGTTGGCCGCATTGAGGATGTGCACGTCATTGCGCCAGGTCGTCGCGAGGTTGGCGACCTGCGCTGGCGCTCCGTCGGCGAACTCCGATGGGAAACGCGACAGGGTCGTCGCGCTCGCGCCGCGCCACCCGTAAATGGCCTGGTGGGGGTCTCCGACTGCGGTGACCCGCACCGGCTCTCCCGGGGCGACGAACAACCCACGGAGCAGGGCAAGTTGGGCCTCGGAGGTGTCTTGGAACTCGTCGAGGAGCACCGCGTGGAAGCGCCGGCGTTCGATCCGTCCGACCTCGGGAATCTCTGTGGCCAGCCGCGCAGCGAAAGCGACTTGGTCGGCGAAGTCCATCGCGTCCCGAGATCTTTTGAGGTGCTGGAACCGGCTCACGATCGGCAGGACTGCGCGCCGGGCGCGCAGCGTCGCTCGAAGCTTGATCACGTCCCCGGGCAGTGCCGCACCTGGTCGCGTCGGAGGGGTGGCATCGATCGCTGCGACCAGACGGTCGATCTCCGCACGGAGGTCGTCGACCTCCAAGAGATGCTCCGCCAGCTCACCGGCGAGGTCGACGACGGCGCCGATGACCGTCGACTCGGCGTTGGGCACCTCGTCCATATCACCGTCGTAACGGGCGACGGCGTCAGCGGCGTATTGCCAGGCGGCGGCTTCGGTCAGCAGCCGAGTGTCGGGCTCGATCCCGAGACGCAAGCCGTGCTCGGAGACCAGCCGACCGGCATACGCGTGGTAGGTCGAAACCGTGGGTGCGCCGGCTAGCGTGTGCGCTCCGTGCACATCGACGGTCGAGGGAAGGAGCCCCGGCCTCGCCGAGCTTGCGCAGTCGCAGTCCAACGCGCTCGGCCAGCTCGGCGGCTGCCTTGCGCGTGAAAGTGAGGCCCAGGATGTGCTCGGGAGCGACGAACCCATTGGCGACCAGCCAGACCACCCGGCCGGCCATCGTCTCGGTCTTGCCGCTGCCGGCGCCCGCCACGACCAGCATCGGACGCAGGGGCGCCTCGATGACGGAGACCTGCTCCGGGGTGGGTGGGTGCGCTAGACCGGCTGCTCGGGCGAGGGCAGCGGCGGTGTAGCGCGGGCGCTGCGTCCCGTGGTCGTTGGGCACGGTCATCACACGGCCTGCCCATCGGGTTGCGCCGGGCAGGACCCCCGGACGACGCAGCGGTCACACGTGTCGCTCGGTCGCGCTGCGAAGGTCGCCGCAGCCATCCCCTCCGCACTGGCCTCGATGAGCCCCTCGGCCCAGCCAGGATCGTCGGCCTTGGCCAGCGGCGGTTGAAGCCGCACGTCGGGGGCCTTCGTGGCATTGCGTCCGATGTAGAGCAGGGCTGCTCCCCCGCTGACCGAGCCCGCCTCGGGGAAGGCACCTCGCGTCACCGCCACCTGATAGGCCCCCAACTGAGGGTGGACAGCGAGGAGTTCGGGCTTGGTCACCTTTGTCGTCCCCGTCTTGTAGTCGACGACCCGCACTTCGCCCGTGCGCGTATGCCGCTCGAGCCGGTCGACGCTCCCGCGGACGACCGCGCGCCCCACGGCCACGTCGAACGGCTGCTCGGCTCCGAGGAACTCCCACGTGTCGCGGTGCTGGGCGGCATACTCGACGATCCGCCGCGCCATGTCGTGAGCTTCGTGGCGTTTGCGCTCGCTCACCCAGCCATGGGCGAGGCCGAGCTGCGGCCACCGGCGGTCGATCGCATCGGTCAGGGTGCCGAGATCGTGGTCACCATGGAGGGCGACGACCTCGTGGACGAGCGTCCCGATGGTCGCCGCAGCGTGGCTGGGCCCGGAGCCACCAGAGGTCGTGATCAACCATTGGAGGGGGCACGTCTGGAAGCGCTCAAGCGTGGATGGAGACACTCGCACCGGCGTGTCGTCTCCGCGACGCGGACGCGCCTGCGGTGCCGGCACGCTCGTCCACCACGATGCCGGGTCGGCGGCCGCGACCCCGTGGTCAGCCAGGTCGACGAGCAGCCGGGCAGCGCGTTGCCGGTCGATCAGGTCCTCGCCAGCGGCGGAGCGACGCAACGACCCGACGATCGCGGCCATCGACAGCACCCGATCTGGCTCGGTGAAGGCGCGCAAGCCCTCCTCCACGCCTGCCGGGTCGACCAGATCGAGGTAGACCGACGGCTGCTCGTCGTCAGAGCGCACCGCCGTGACGACGAGCTGGCGCGTGGCACGGGTGAGCGCGACGTAGAACAGCCTCGTCTCGTCATAGCGCACCGCGGCCTGCGCGTCGACCGTGGAAAGCTGACTCGAGGTCAGTAGATCGACGAGCTGGGATGATCCGAGCAGGGAGCCACGAAGCCGAAGGTCGGGCCACACGCCTTCCTGCACACCGGCGACACAGACGAGCGGCCACTCACGTCCGGCAGCGGCAGCGGGAGTCAGGACCTGCACGACATCGTCGCTCGGGGCACGCGGCACGAGTGTGTCACCGGGGACTTCCTGGCCCCGGATGTGGTCGAGGAAGCCATCCGGGCCGCGACCTGGTAAGCGGTCGGCATACCGTGCAGCGGCGCCGAAGAGTCCGAGCACGGCATCGAGGTCTCGGTCGGCCCGAGCACCGCGCAACCCGCCACGCAGTGCCTCGTCACGCCACCCGTCGGCCACCCCGAGAGCGGACCAGATCGCCCATAGCACGGCCTCCGCGGTGACGCCGACGCCCCACCTGCCATGCTCATCGCGGCGGCAGGCCGACACGCCCGCTGCCAACGCTCTGGCGACCTGTCGCAGCGGCGCCCCGAGCGACCCGCTTGATGCAGCCGCGACGGGATCGACGAGCGCGGCGGCCAGAAGCTCATCACTCGTGCGCCTCCCGCCGTCGATCGAGCTCCACCCGCCGCAGCGCTCGCCGCAGCCGCCGCAGCGCCACGGCATCAACGCCCGCAATCGTCGAGGTCAGGATCTCGACGGTCTCGTCGGGGGTCGGCCCGCTGGCAGGATCACGCGCGCACCTGATGGCGAGGTCGAGCAGGAGCAACAGCGGCCTCACCGCGACCTCGTCACGGATCGGGACGGCACCCGGGGCCGTCCCCACCGGCACGCCCGCCGCCGCGAGGCTGCGCCGGATCGTCGCGGCCCGGGCTCCTCCGCGCACGACGACCACCATCTCGCGCCACGGAATCCGACCCTCGAGGTGTGCCCGCCGCAGCACCGAGGCGAGATAGGAGCCCTCCTGGGTCACGGCACGCAGGAGAGCGACGCGCACCTGGCCCTCACGGCCGTGGTCAGGCGCGTCAAGCGCCTTCCGTTGACCCCCGCCGCCGACCGCACCGATGCGCGCCGCCACCCGCGCGGCGGCCTCACCGACACCCACCGGCACGCGGTATGCCGTGTCGAGAGTGACGATGGGAGCATCAGCCAGAGCAGGCCACGTGTCTGACCACAGCAGGTGAGGCTCTGCACCGCGGAAGGTCTGGACCGCGCTGTCGGGGTCGGCCATGAGCACGACCTGCATCCCCGGGTGCGCCAGCACGCGCAGGAGACGCGCACCTGGCCACGTCAGCTCCTGGGCATCGTCGACGACGACGAGCTTGACCTGCGCACGCAGCCGATCCAGCGCCTCGGGATCGTCTTCGAGCAGGTCGGCGGCGGCCGTGAGGATGTAGGCCGGGTCGTAGGATCCCGGGCGCGACAGCGCCGTGACCTGGTCGTATTCGTCGAGCACGACGGCAGCGGCGACCCATTCGGGTTTGTCGTGGTCGTGCCCTAAACGCGCCAAGGTCTGGGCGTCGACTCCGTGCTCGGCGGCCCGCATGAGGAGGTCGCGCAGCTCCGCTCGAAATCCCCGCGTCTCCAAGGCAGGCAGGAGCGCGGCCGGCCAGGGCGGAGCCCGATGCGGCTCGGCGCGGTGGCCGGCCAGGAGGTCCCGCAGGACGACGTCCTGCTCGGGACCACTGAGCAGGGTGGGAGAAGGGTCACCGCGCAGGGCCGCCTCGGCCCGCAGGATGGCAAAGCCGAAGGCTTGGTGGGTGCGGGCCATCGCCTCGCTCGTCGTGCCACCGACGCGGGCGGTGACCGCGTCACGAAGCCTCGCAGCGGCCAGGCGGGTCGGCGCCAGCAGGAGACACTGATCGGCCGTGAGCTCGCCAGCCGCCACCCGGGCGGCGACGAACTCGATCGCGAGCGTCGTCTTGCCCGAACCGGGCGCACCGATCACCCGCAGGATCGGCGACTGCGAGGCCACTGCCGCGCTGGCCGCATCACCGAGCGCAACCCGGCGTGCGGCCGGTGGCACTGCGCGGTGGAGGGTGACCATGCCCGGCATTCCATCACGGACCACTGACAGCGCTCAGGAGTGCCCTTCCCATGCCAGCGCGCCACCCTCGAGGCTCACCGCGTGCCGCCATCCCGCAGCCCGCGCGAGGTATGCCGCCTCGGCCGAGCGCGCATCCACTGCGGCATACGAAGACGACCTGCCCATCCCGAGGGCCGAGGAGTCTCTCATCCATGCCCTCGCCAGAGCGCGATCGTCTCGAGTTCCACCGCGACCGTGGCGGGACCTGGCAGCGCTGCCCGTTCCTCGGTGCGGCCTGACGTCGATGACCAGCAGGGCGTCGCCATCCGCCCGCAGCTGCGCGGTCGAGATGGACGTCGGCGCGCCCGGTGGCGCCTGCCCGGCTGGCCGCGCTCACGCGCGGGACCGGAGGCGAGCGGCATACCGCAGCAGGTGGGGCACGCTGGATCGCGGCGCACGGGGACCTGACCCCAACTCCCCGCGAGTGCGTCGTGGACCAGGAGGCGCCCCACGAGGGGCTCTCCGATCCCGAGGAGGACCTTGACGGCCTCCATGGCCTGGATCGAACCCACGGCGCCGACGAGAGCACCAACGACGCCCGCGTCGGCACACGACGGCACCGAGCCGGGTGTCGGCGCATCGGGGAAGACACAGCGGTAGCACGGGCCGTGTGGGGGCCACCACACGCTCACCTGCGCCTGGAAGGCGAGCACGGCGCCCCACACGTGCGGCCGGCCCACCTCGGCGCAGGCCTGCCCCACGGCATACCGCGCCGGGAAGTTGTCGCTCCCGTCGACAACGAGGTCGTATGCCGTGACCAGGCGCCTCGCGTTGCTCGGCCGTGAGGCGCTCCTGGTGCGCGACGACACGCACATCGGGGGTGAGGCGGCTGACCGCGTCCCGGGCCGAGAGCGCCTTGGGCCGGCCGACGTCGACGGTGCGATGGAGAGGCTGGCGGTGGAGATTGGACTCCTCGACCAGATCGTCGTCGACAACGCCCACAGTGCCGATCCCGGCAGCCGCGAGGTAGGTGATCACCGGCGATCCCAGCCCACCGGCTCCCACGACGAGGACCGCGGCGGCTCCGAGCCTGGCCTGCCCCTCCGGCCCGATCTCGGGCAAGGCGATCTGGCGCGCGTAGCGCGCCGACGCCGCTCCGCGCGCCCGCATCAGCCATGCCGTGCAGGCTACGGCAGCCCGGATTGGTCGCGAAGGTGCGACGAGGCGTGACGCGGGAGGTGACGCGGGAGTGACGCGGCGAACCTACCGATGCGTAGGATGTGGCCCGGTCGCCCCGATCACCGTCGCGACCGTCCGTCGAACGAGCTGAGTCGGGTAGGAGAGAGCCGAAAATGTCGGTGTCGGCAGACCTGCGGGGTCGTGGGCAGCGGTTGCCCCGATCGGCCCGTCGGGCCCAGCTATTGGCCGCCGCCCAGGCAGCCTTCGTCGAGTCGGGCTACCACTCGGCGGCGATGGACGACATCGCCGAGCGGGCGGGCGTCTCCAAGCCCGTTCTCTACCAGCACTTTCCGGGCAAGCTCGAGCTGTATCTCGCGTTGCTCGATGAGCGCGCCCACGAGTTGGAGACCGCGGTCCGCACCGCACTGGCCAGCCAGGGCAGCAACAAGGAGCGGGTCTTCGCCACGGTGGCCGCCTACTTCGACTTCGTCGGACGGGAGGGGCAGGCCTTCCGGCTGTTGTTCGAGTCGGATCTGATCAATGTCGCGGAGGTGTCCTCGCGGATCGACGGGGCATTCACCCGCTGCGGCGAGGCATTCGCCGATGCAATCGCCGCCGACACGACGATGCCTCGCGCTGACGCGATGGTGCTCGCGATGGCCCTCACCGGGATGGCGCAGATGGCGGCCCGCAACTGGGCGACGTTTGGCACCATCGGTCAGGCGGAGGCTGCCCGACTCGTGAGCCAGCTGGCCTGGCGCGGGCTGGGTGGTCTTCCTACGGGCTCATGAGCACCAGGAGCAGCCGGGCACTCACGCCGACGCGACTCCTCTGAACGGCGGCTTCAGCGACCCCTCGGCCATCCCACAGCGACGAGCCGGTGGGGAATCACCGACCACCACCCTGGGTTAGGGCGGATGAGGATTCGAGCTTCACGAAGGGAAACACCATGGAGGTCAGGATCGGCGTGCGCCAGGTCGCCCGCGAGATCGTTTTCGAGACCGAGCAGACCCCCGAGGACATCGGGGCTGCGGTCGAGGCAGCGTTGCGCGACAAGACTGTGCTCACGTTGGAGGACGACAAGGGGCGCCGGTATTTCGTCCCCGCGGACGCGATTGGATTCGTCAACGTGGGGCACGCTGAGAAGGGTCGAGTCGGTTTCGGTCTGGCCTGAGGCCACACCGGCCCCCACGAGACAGCCTGCGTTACCAGATCGGCACCCGAAATACAGCGCCTTGTGCGCGGAATAAGCCTCCGCGCGTGAGATGTTGGACACATGGGACCGACCCTGCGGTTCCCAGAGACTGATTCGGCCGAGAATGCGGCCAGAAGGAGCACCCCCACATGAGCATCATCGGCACCATCATCGCTGGCCTGATCGTCGGCCTGTTGGCCCGCTTCATCCTCCCGGGGCGTCAGAACCTCAGCCTCGTCATCACCACCATCATCGGCATCGTCGGCGCCCTCATCGGCTGGTGGCTCGCTGGGATGCTCGGCGTTGCCAGCACCTCAGGCGTCGACTGGATTCGCTGGATCATCAGCATCATCGTCGCCGCCATCGGCATCGTCGTTTACGGCGCGGTCACGAAGTCCTCGTCCGTCCGCTGATCTCACAACGGTCGCGCTGGCGCCTTCGGGCGCCGGCCCGAGCGCAGCGAAAGGGGACCTGCCTGGCAGGTCCCCTTTTGCGACGGCGGGCTCGTTAGGCGGCCAACCCGAGACGCTCCATCCGATGGGTGTGAGCCTCGCTGATCCGAGCGAAGATCCGACCGAACTCGGCAAAGTCGGCGCCGCGTGACCCGCCCATCGAGGAGGTCGGTCAGCGCGTCGCTCTCGCCGGCGACGAGTTGCGCCTGCTGGACTGCTTCACCCATGATCCGTCGGGCCCAGAGGGCCAGGCGCCCGCCCACACGGGCATCGCCAGCGATCGCGGCGCGGACAGTGTCACTGATGAACTGGGCCTGCCCGTTGTCCTGCAGCAGCGTGAGGACGAACTCCTTCGTCGGCTGGTCGACGTACTCGACGAGCTCGGCATAGAAGTCACGCGCGATCCCGTCTCCGACATAGGCCTTGACGAGGCCTTCGAGCCAGTCACTGGGCGCGGTGCGCGCGTGGAAGGCGTCGATCGCGGTGACGAAGGGGGCCATCGCTGCCTCCCGGGACGCCCCGAGGTGCACCAAACGCTCACTGACAGACTCGAACTGGCGGTAGATCCCCGTGGCCATGCCCGAGATCACGGCCTTGGCCTCCAGGGCCGGGGCGCGCTGGGCATCGGCTGCGAGCTCCCCGAATCCGCTCAGCTGCGCGTAAGCCAGCGCCCCGAGCAGGGAGGTGACGGCCTCGCGGGACTCATGTGCCTGGGCTGGGGCGGACGGGCCCGAGGCCGCGTCGGTGGCGTCGGTCATGTCCCGCACCTTAGTGGGCACGCGGCATACCACCAGCGAAGACGCGAGCGGGAACACGAGCCGAGACAGGAGGTATGCCGCGCGGCTCGGACTCGCTCCGTCCGGGCGGTCGGGGCCACTCCGCTAGACTCGACCGCGTCAAGGTGCCCGATCGGCCCGAATCGACCCCGCCGAGTGGCTCGGCATCTCACCGCGAAGACTTCCGATCGGCCTGTTACGCCGACGCCGAGCGCGCCCCCCGGGTCGCTGTCTGAGCGCGGCCCGATCGGAAGCGAAACCCCCATGGTCCCCTCGACCTCCACAGACGCGATCTCCACCGACACCACCCTCCCCGTTGCTCTGCAGGCTCCTGAGGGTGCGGAAGCGGCGGAAGTCCAGCTTGACGTTCCAGCGCCGGCACCCGAGCCGACCTTCGCCGATTTCGGCGTCCACGAGGACATCGTCGCCGCCCTCGCCAAGCACGGGATCGTCCATCCCTTCCCCATCCAGGCGATGACCCTGCCGATCGCCCTCGGTGGTCACGACATCATCGGCCAGGCCAAGACCGGCACCGGCAAGACCCTCGGCTTCGGGGTGCCGATCCTGCAGAAGGTGGTCGCTCCTGGCGACCCCGGGTTCGACGCGCTGGCCCGACCGGGCAAGCCGCAGGCTCTCGCCGTCGCGCCGACGCGTGAACTGGCCGTGCAGGTCGTCGGGCGACCTTGAGCGCGCCGGTGCGCAGCGCGGCATCCGCGTCCTCACCGTTTACGGTGGCCGGGCCTACGAGCCGCAGGTCGAGGCACTCAAGCGCGGTGTCGAGGTTGTCGTCGGCACCCCCGGCCGTCTGATCGACCTGGCCAAGCAGGGCCACCTCGACCTGTCCCAGGCCCGCACGGTCGTCCTTGATGAGGCCGACGAGATGCTCGACCTCGGGTTCCTCCCTGACGTCGAGACCCTCATGTCGCTCACCCCGGCGGGCCGTCAGACGATGCTCTTCTCCGCGACCATGCCCGGCGCGATCGTCGCCCTGGCGCGTCGGTACATGACGCAGCCGACCCACATCCGCGCGATGGGCGACGAGAGCGAAAACGCCCACACCGTGACCGCGACCCGCCAGGTCATCTACCGCGCCCACTCACTGGACAAGGTCGAGCTGCTCTCCCGGGTGCTCCAAGCTCGACGACCGCGGCCTGACGCTGATCTTCACCCGCACCAAGCGGGCCGCCGCCAAGGTCTCTGACGAGCTTGTCGAACGGGGGTTCGCGGCGGCCGCCATCCATGGCGACCTCGGTCAGGGTGCCCGTGAGCAGGCCATGCGGGCCTTCCGCAACGGCAAGGTCGACGTCCTCGTCGCCACCGATGTCGCCGCGCGGGGCATCGACGTCGACAACGTCACCCATGTCGTCAACTACCAGTGCCCGGAGGACGAGAAGACCTACGTCCACCGCATTGGACGCACCGGGCGCGCGGGCAACACGGGCATCGCGATCACGCTGGTCGACTGGGAAGACATGCCCCGCTGGGCGCTCATCAATCGGCTCCTGGACCTCGGCATCCCGGAGCCGGTCGAGACCTATTCGTCCTCCGATCACCTCTACGAGGAGCTCGATATCCCGACCTCGGTGACCGGTCGGCTCGGCAAGGACGCGCAGACCCGCGCGGGCCTGGCTGCCGAGCGGATCGAGGACCTCGGCGAGACCGGCAAGTCCGGTGGCCGAGGCGCCGGGGCGCGCGGCGACAAGCCGGCTCGGGGCGGGCGCAGGGAAGACTCTCGTCGCGAGCGGGGGCCCCGTGCGACCTCCGCCGAAGGAGAGGTCACGACGTCCGCTGCAGCATCGGAGTCGGGCGAGGAGCGGCCGCGTCGGCAACGCAACCGCCGTCGCACTCGGGGCGGTCAGGGTGATCAAGGTGGACAGGCTGGTCAGGATGCCAGCGCAGGTATGCCGGCCTCCGACTCTGCGTCCGACTCGCGGCCTGCGTCCGGCTCGGACACGGCCGCGTCACCGACCTCTCCTGCTGCCGCCGCAACCGCGGGCGGCGGAGGCTCTGGTCGGCCTCGTCGACGCCGTCGTCGTGGGCCGGGCAAGGGCGCTTCGGGCGAGACCGCGTCGTCCGGGGACTGAGCGACCCGCTGGGCGGTCCTGTCAGGGCCAGAGCGACGCCGACAGCCCCTTCGCGACCTCGCGGTAGGCCGCAGCGCCCTTAGACCGCTTGGCGGTCGTGAGGATCGACCGGCCGACCGCGGGAGCTTCGGCGAACCGAATCGTCTTGGGGATCGGCGGCAGGAGCACGGGCAGGCCGTAGCGCTCCCCCACGTCGGCGAGGACGGCCTGCGAGTGCGCCGACCGACCGTCGAAGAGGGTCGGCAGGACGCCGATGACCTCAAGGTCCGCGTTGAGCAGCCGCTTGACGTCCCGGACGGTGTCGAGCAGCTGACCGACACCGCGGTGGCTGAGCATCTCGCACGGCATGGGGATGATGAGCCCCTTAGCGGCGGTCAGCGCGGCGAGCGTCAGCACACCGAGGCTCGGTGAGCAGTCGAGCAGGATGACGTCGTAGTCACCCACGACGGGCTCCAGCGCGGTGCGTAGCGCGAACTCGCGCCCCGGACGCCCGAGCAACTGCGCCTCCGCGCCGGCGAGGTCGATCACCGACGGCAGCAGGTGCACGCCGTCGTCACACGGGATGATCGCGTCCTTGAGCTGGGCCTGGCCGAGGAGCACTTCGTTGATCGACGTCTCGACGCTGTCGGGGTCGACCCCGAGGGAGAAGGTCAGGCAGGCCTGAGCGTCGAGGTCGACGAGCAGGACTCGCTTGCCGAGTTCGGCGAAGGCCGCCCCGAGGCTCGCGACCGAGGTCGTCTTGGCGACGCCACCCTTTTGGTTGGCTACCGCGATGACGACGGCCCCAGGTGCCCGTTTCTTGGCCGTGGACTTCCGCGGTGCCGCGCTCATCAGGGTGCTCCTTCGACGTCTGGGTCAGGGACAGGCTCGGTGGGACTGGCCTCCAGTGCTGCCCACGAGGAGTGCTCGGGACCCACGGTCTGCCCTTGCGGACAATGGGCACGGTAGTCGCACCACCGGCACAGCGGCGACAACCGTGGCGGGAACCACGCGGTGTCGACCTCCTGCGGGTCGGCTTCCCCGGTGAGCCCGGTGCGGTATGCCGCGTCGGCCCGACGCAAGTCTCGCGCGATCGACTCGGCCTCCCGCACCTTGGCCACGAGCGAGGCGTCGCTGTGCTCGAACGCCGCGAGCGATCCACTGGGCACGTGGTGCAGCTCGACGCGGACACACCTGCGGCGCAACGTCTTCCAGACCGCCGCGGCATACAGCGCGAGCGGCAGCGAGGTGCGCGCGTCGGTGTCTGACAGCGGTCGCCGACCGGTCTTGTAGTCGATGACGACGAGGCTGCCGTCCCGGTCGTCGACCCGGTCGATCCGGCCGCTGAACGCCAGAGTCTCGGTCTTGAAGGCGGCGGTGCGCTCAAGCCCGATCGGCTCTCGACCTGGATCCACCCCCTCCAGGTATGCCGTGACCTCACCGGTGACGCGCGT
>JBAOHD010000017.1:0-364457 GCA_037046615.1 Dermatophilaceae bacterium | reverse complement strand
ACCTCCTCCTGGGGGGACTCGTTATCGACTTGGTGGTAAATGAGAGAAGACGCGGTGACCCCCGCGAGGGCCGCCAACCGGGCCATCAGGTCGGCGCAATAGCCATAAGAGGGGCCCTCGAGGGTCACGACCAGCCGCCCGCCCGCGCTGGCATGCAACTCCACCCCCGCCAGGCCAAGGAGCGCCTGCGCGACCGCCGCGGCCTGCTCAGGCCGGGCCATCAGCAAGACGCCACAGACGTGATATTCGGTCATGCCGCCTCTCGCCATAGCAAGGCCTGGACAGGGGGCTTAGCAACGCCTCCGCCTCGACTTTTCGGCACCCCTTCCCGGCTGATGGATAGGATGGGCGGGAGTAGATTGAAGCCGTCTTCAGGACGCTGGCCCACCCAAACGCAGGTAGGTTTGTCCCAGGGCAGAGGCGCAACGCACATGATCGCGCCCCAGGCAGGATGACCCAGGGCGCGGGCTGGTCTCAAGGCATGGGTGGTAATCATCGCCTACGACGGATCTAAATCATGACCGCTTGGTTTGAGCGGCAGGCTAACCTTGAAGGCTCCCGCTAAAATTGACCCAGATCAAGGCTGGAAAAAATGCCTGCCACGCCGCATCAACCCGTACCCAGTCCATGCTGCAGCACATCCTAATGCAGCACCAGCAGCACCAGGGCACAGCCGGTGAGGGCCAGGCCCGCATCAGCGGGCCCCCCACCTTGGCGGCCAGGTCCGGCCAACGCTAGCGGATCAGCATCACGACGGACAGCGGCAGGAAGAAGGACAGGGCCAGGACCCGGGCCGCGTGCTCCGGGCCCATGGGCTTGGGCTGGCCGAATTCAGTGCCCATCACGGCGAGCCAGGCCGGCACCAGGACGATGGCCAGGATGATGGCACCGACAGAGAGCTTGACCAGGATCGGTAACGCATGGGTCATGTGACGATCCAAGCGGTGGGGTGCCCGTGCCAGGGCTGGCAACTCTGGACAAAGCACCCCGGCATCCCGCCGGGGCATCGCGCGGTCAGTGCTTGCTACTTGAGCGACACCCGAACCGAGTCGATGGTCCCGTTGAAGGCGAAGGGCCGGCGCTCGGCGTAGTCAAGTGACACCGGCGAGCCCGAGGTCCACTCCCACGTCGAAGGTCTCGCTGGCGGTGAAGGCGGCGGGGACTGTGCGGGTCGACCGTGGTCCGTGCAACCTCGCTGCCATCGACGCTGAGGATGACCTCCGCCGGTGCGCCAGGCTTCGCGATGCGGGTGTCCACCTCGATGCGATGCTGGCCGGCCGGGAGCTTGTCCTTGGGGCTCGCCGTGTAGCGCTCGATGATCATCATGTTGTACTCGTAGACTAGCTGGCCCTTGTCCATGTAAAGGGTCAGGCCGCCGGAGGCACCGCCGAGGGCATAGAGCACGCCGCTGGCGTCATCGCCCAGGTCGGCCTCGATGGTCACGTGGTTGCTCTCGCGGCCCAGGCCAGGCGCGGTGAACTCCGGCATGCGGGTTGTTGCCGCGTCAAACTGCCAGCTCGTGTAGGGCGTCGTGACGCGGTCCTCCGGGTGGATGCGCAGCCAGATGCCTGCCCCAATGGGGAATGCCTTGTTCTCCTTCGGCCTCCGCGAGAAACCGCGCCTTCATGGCGTCCAGTCGCTGCGGCTCCTGCGCGGCCAGATCGTTGGCCTGGGAGAAGTCGTGCGGTGAGGTCGTAGAGCTCCCAGAGGTCCTTGTTCGGGTCCCAGGTGGCCAGCCCCGGGCTGTACGGTGAGCCAGGGCGTGAGCGGGCCGAAGGTGCAGGCATACCAGCCGTCCTGGTAGATGCCGCGGCTGCCGTTGTTGTCGAAGTACTGGGTGTGCTTGCGGCTCGGGCGCCTGGGCGTCGGTCGAAGGTGTAGGCCAGGCTGGTCGCCATCGATGGGGTCCTGCGCGAAGCCGTCCACCACCTTGGGCGGCTGGATGCCGAGGATCTCGTAGATGGTCGGGGCGATGTCGTTGACATGGTGGAACTGGGACCGCGGTGTCTTGTCGGGCTCGGATGCCCTTGGGCCAGGAAATCGCCATGCGGATTGCGGGTGCCGCCGAAGTGGGAGGCGATCAGCTTGGTGTGCTGGAACGGCGTGCCGCCGGCCCAGGCCCAGCCGGCGTGGTACATGTTGTCCATCTTGGGTCCGCCCGAGGGCATCCAGACCGCCGAGTCCATCCAGGGCTTTCAGGTGCTGCTCGATGGTGTTGGGGATCTGATTCTGCGCCAGGAGCTCGCTGATGGTGCCGTTCTGGCCCTCGGCGCTCGAGCCGTTGTCGCCGAAGATGTAGAAGACCAGGGTGTTGTCGCGGATGCCGAGCCGCTCCAGCTCGTCGACCATGCGACCGAGCCTGGGTATCGACGTGCTCGACGAAGCCGCGCGAAGACCTCCATCAGGCGCCGCTGGAAGGGGCGCTCCGCCTCCGGGATGCTGTCCCAGGCGGCCATGGACTCGGCGCGCGGCGTGAGCTTCGGTGCTCGGCCGGGATCCAGCCCAGGGCCTTCTGGCGCTCGAAGGCGCGCTCGCGCAGCGCGATCCCAGCCGTCGTCGAACTTGACCCTTGTACTTGTCCGCCCAGGCCTTGGCGACGTGGTGCGGCCCGTGTGCCGCCGCCTGGGGCCCAGTACATGAAGAACGGCTTGTCCGGGGCGAAGGCGCGATGCCGGCGCATCCAGGCGATGGCCTTCTCGGCCATGTCCTCGGTGAGGTGGTAGGTCTCGTCGTGGGGCGGCTCGATGGCGTTGAAGTTTTCCACCAGCCGCGGCTCCCACTGGGATGTCTCGCCGGCCAGGAAGCCGTAGAAGTAGTCGAAGCCGATCCCCTCGCCGGTGGGCCAGAGGGTAAAGGGGCCCATGGCCGTGGTCTCGGTGGCCGGGGTATTGTGCCACTTGCCGAAGGCGGCGGTCTTGTAGCCGTATTCCCCCAGCACCTTCGCCAGGGTCGCGGACGATGCGCGGGATCACGCCCGGTGTAGCCGTCCCAGTCCACCGCCCGCTCGGCGATGGTGCCCGAGCCGACCCGTTGGTGGTTGCGCCCGGTGAGCAGCGCCGCCCGGGTCGGCGAGCAGATCGCAGTGGTGTGGAAGGCGTTGTAGCTGATGCCCTCGCCCGCGATGCGCGACAGGGTCGGGCGTATGGATCGGGCCCGCCGTAGGTGTCCGCCAGGCCGAAGCCCACGTCGTCGAGCAGGACGATGAGGATGTTTGGCGCATCCGCGGGGAGGCGGTTCGGCTCTACTCGACGCTGGTGTTTGGACTCCTGCAGCGTCGGTCCCGGCCACGCTCGCCGAGGGGGTCGGCGGGAAGGGCAGGACAGTGCCGTCGTCCGGGGTCGGGGCTGATTCGGCGGCCGAGGCGAGGCCGGCGCCGAGGCTGACCCCCAGGGCGAGCGTCAAGGCGAGGCGATGTAGCGCGCTCATGGGTATCCTCTCCAATCTTGGTTTGATCATTTGTCGTGTTGAGGGAGTGGCACCCCGCCGCCACGAGACATCGGGGGAGCCAGAAGCGATAGGGCCACTGCGTCAACCGTTCCGGAATGAACCCCAATTGGGGGCCCCTGGCGCGGGGTCACGCGCCGCGCACGCCGCTTCAGGTTGGCCCTGAAGGGTGACTACTTGCCGTCCTTGTCCTTCCAGAGCATACCCTTGTCGTCCTTGTCCTTCTTGTCGCCGTCGACCCCTGTCTTGCGCTTGGCGCTGTCGGCGGCGGCCTCCTTTAGGCGAGCAACGCCCGCCGACGCCAACGGTGGACTTCATGGCCGCGCCCTTGGCGGCCTTCTCGGCGGTGCAATCCGGGTCCAGGGGGCCGGCACCGGCGATGCCGGTGGCCAGCGACAGGGTCAGGGCGAGTGCGGTGACAGTGGTCTTCATCTGGTTGTCTCCGTTCAGTTGGGGTGAGTTGGTTGGTTATTGCGTTTCCGGGCCCGGCGCGGAAACGCAGTCTTGGCGGCTCTTGCGGCCCGAACGTTACGCGGCGCTCGCGATCACGGCATCAGGCCCTTGAGAGCACCAAGGATCTGCTTGAATGGCGCCTGGGTGGCGGCCACGACCACTAGCAGCCTGTCGGACTTTCCCGCTGCCGCGTGGCAAGCATCCCGGTACAATGGGGCCATCAATTTTGATGGGTCTGTGCCGATGAGTAACTTCCGTGCGATCACCCGCGACATCGGCTTTCTGCTGCCGCCCTCGGTGCAGGACTGGCTGCCCGAGGGGCATCTGGCGCGCTACGTGGTCGAGGTGGTCGAGGGCCTGGACCTGAGCGAGTTGGAGCGGGCTTATGGTGGTCGGGGCAGTGCCGCCTATCACCCGGCGCTGCTGTTGTCGCTGTTGATCTACGGCTACGCCACCGGGTGTTATTCCAGCCGTAAGATTGAGCGGGCGACCCATGATTCGCTGGCGTTTCGCTACATCGCCTGCAACGACCATCCCGACCACGACACCCTGGCCACCTTCCGGCGGCGCTTCAACAAGGAATTCGAGGCGGTGTTCGTGTCCGTGCTGCAGGTCGCCCGGGAAAACCAGCTTAGCCGGTTCGGCAGCGTCAGTCTGGACGGCACCAAGATCCACGCCAACGCCAGCCGGCACAGTGCACTGTCGTATGGGCACACCGAGGCCATCGAAGCGCAACTGAAGGTCGAAGTCCAACAACTGCTGGCCTTGGCCGAGGCGGCCGACGGTGCCAACGTCCCCGACGGCATGAGCGTCCCGGAGGAACTGAAGCGCCGTGAGGACCGTCTGGCCGCCATTGCCGCCGCCAAGGCGAAGATTGAGGCGCGGGCGGCGGAGCGCTTCGCACGCGAGCAGGTCGATTACGAAGCCAAGCTCGCTGCCCGCGAACAGCGTGTGACCACCACGGGTAAGAACCCCGGCGGCAAGCCGCCCAAGGCACCCGAAGCCGGCCCTCGCCCGAAGGATCAGATCAACCTTACCGATGAGGAATCGCGGATCATGCCGGTGGCAAGCCATCGGAGACCTGCATCGCGAGCTCGCGGGTGGGGACGAGGACAAGCGCGTGCGGCTTGCGCGGCTGACGGGGGCGGCGTTCGTCGATCATGCGCGCCAGGGTGGGCAGCCCGAAGGCAAGGGTCTTGCCCGATCCGGTCTGGCCACGACCGAGGACGTCACGGCCGAGAAGGAGGTCAGGGATCGTCGCCTCTTGGATGGGGAAAGGCGCCGTGATCCCGTCGCGGGCGAGACGCTCGACGAGGACGTGTGGCACCCCGAGCGCGAGGAAGCCGTTGTCCTCGGTGACCTCGACGTGACCGGTGGTCACCGGACGACGCGCCGAGCTCACCCAGGTGTCGGCCTCGAGGCGAGCTGCCTCCGGGTCGACGATCTCGCTCTCGCGACGGACGTCGCGGTCACGGCCCCATTCACGGGGTCGCTCGTCTCGGCGCGGCCTGTCATCACGGCGGGGCCGGTCGTCTCGACGCGGTCCGCCGGTCGTGTGATCGGTGCGCTCCCACCGAGGGACGTAACCCTCGCGGGTGGGCCGCTCACGGGCAAAGCGCGTCGGTCGGGCGGGTCGGTCGTCGCGCGCGGGCCGGTCATCACCACGCTGCGTCCATTCGCGGCGCGGTGCGCGGTCTTCGCGCGGAGTCCATTCACGACGGGGAGCCCGGTCGTCACGCGCAGGCCGGTCCTCACCACGCGGTGTCCATTCACGGCGGGGAGCCCGATCATCACGCGCAGGCCGGTCCTCGCCACGCGGCGTCCATTCGCGGCGGGGAGCCCGGTCGTCACGCGCAGGCCGCTCATCGCCACGCGGCGTCCATTCGCGGCGGGGAGCCCGGTCGTCACGCGCAGGCCGCTCATCGCCACGCGGCGTCCATTCCCGGCGGGGAGCCCGGTCGTCACGCGCAGGCCGCTCATCGCCACGCGGCGTCCATTCCCGGCGGGGAGCCCGGTCGTCACGCGCAGGCCGCTCATCGCCACGCGGCGTCCATTCCCGGCGGGGAGCCCGGTCGTCACGCGCAGGCCGCTCATCGCCACGCGGCGTCCATTCCCGGCGGGGAGCCCGGTCGTCACGCGCAGGCCGCTCATCGCCACGCGGCGTCCATTCCCGGCGGGGAGCCCGGTCGTCACGCGCAGGCCGCTCATCGCCACGCGGCGTCCATTCCCGGCGGGGAGCCCGGTCGTCACGCGCAGGCCGCTCATCGCCACGCGGCGTCCATTCCCGGCGGGGAGCCCGGTCGTCACGCGCAGGCCGGTCCTCGCCACGCGGCGTCCATTCCCGGCGGGGAGCCCGGTCGTCACGCGCGCGGTCGTCCCGCGCAGGACGCTCGTCGCGAGCGCGCGGCGGGCGGGCGGCATACCCGTCCTGGCGAGGCGCTTCGACGCCACGTCCGCGGTGCGGCTTCGTCTTGGCGGCGGCCTTCTGGGCGGGGGTCCACCGTGGTTTCTTGGGTCCCTTGGGGGTCCCGGAGGCGTGCTTCTTGGGCATGATGCGGGGCTCTTCTCGGCTATCGGGTGGTGCTCGACCCACAAGGTCGGTGGGGCGCGCGAGGAGTGGAGCGCCGCGTCGGATGCCGTGAGCACCCGCGTTCGAGTCAGAGGCGAGTCTACCAGCGGCGGGAGGGTGGACCTTCGCTCACGAGGCGGCGTGGGCCACGAGGAGGTAGCGCTCGTCCGAGGTCGTGCGGCCCCACAGCGCCACGGAGTCCAGGTCGGTGACATCGATCCGGGCTACGTGAGGACGGAGTGCCGCGACGAGGTCCTCGGCTCGCACTCCTCCCTCCCAGCGCAACGGCGGCCCGCCGACGTACGACTGCGGGGACGGCATCCCCCAGCGACCTTCGACGAGCACCAGCCGGCCTCCAGGCCGGAGCATCGACACCCACCGCCGCAGGGTCTTTTCGGGCGAGGGCAAGGTCCACACGAGGTGGCGGGCGATGACGACATCAACAGCCGCGGGGCGCGTGACGGGGGCGCCTGCGTCGGCCACGCGCACGGCGACCTGCCCCGCGAACCGGGCCGTCTTGGCCTTCGCGCGGCGGATCATCTCGGGCGCGATGTCGCTCGCCTCGACGAGGTGACCGAGGTCGGCGAGGATCTCGGTGACCGTCCCAGTGCCGCAGCCGAATTCGACGACGTCGGCCGGTGGCGGCGGCAGGACGTCCTCGAGGAGGAGGCGCCAGGCCCGACGCATCGGACCAGACACGAGGCCGTGGTCGGGCTCGGAGTCGTAGTCCTGGGCGTAGGCATCCCAGAACTCCCGGATGCGCCCCGTCTGGTCATGGCCGTCCATGCACCTATCTTGGGTGCATGACGCACGGCCAACACCCCCGCAGCCGCCCCAGTCGAGTCGACGTGTCGGGCACGGGCGCGGCGACAGCGGCGCCAGATGTCGTGCGCGTCGCGGTCGGCGTGCGGTGCGAAGCCGATTCGGTGGCCGCTGCACTCTCGCAGGCGGCTCGACGCGTGACCGATATCTCAGCCGCCGCCCGGTCGCACGGCGTGGCAGATCGCGACGTGGCGTCGACGAGCGCGTCCGTCCAGCCCCGCTGGGACCGCGAGGGGACGGCGATCGTCGGCTACACGGCATACCACCAGTTGGCCGTGACCGTGCGCACGCTCGGCGACCTCAGCCCGCTCATCGACGCCATCGCCGCGGCGGCGGGCGACTCGCTTGTCATCGACAGCATCGCGCTCGATATCGCCGACCGGGACCCGCTCGCCGCCAGGGCTCGTGAGCTCGCGTTTGCGGACGCCCAGGACAAGGCAGCCCAGTTCGCGCGGCTGGCCGGACGACGTCTCGGACCGGTCGTGCAGGTCGTCGAAGGCGAACCCGGCTTTGGCGGTGGGCCGCCTTCCGGAGCGCGGTACTCCATGGCCGCGGATGTCGGCAGCGGTATGCCGGTCCAGGCCGGCGAGCACACCGTGACCGCCACCCTGCGCGTGACCTGGGCCCTCGGCGACGCCCCGGACGAGCGACTCGGAATAGCGGCCTACGCTCATCGGTTGCCCTGGGCATGGCGACAACTGCTCTCACTGCTGACACGTTCGAACAGACCGTCCTCGACAACGACGTCGTCGTCGTCGACTTCTGGGCCGCGTGGTGCGGCCCGTGTCGGCAGTTCGCTCCCGTTTTCGAGGCGGCGTCGGAGACGCACCCCGACGTGGTGTTCGGCAAGGTGGACACCGAGGCCGAGCCGGTCCTCGCCCAGGCCCTCGACATCACGTCGATCCCGACGATCATGGCCTTCCGGCAGGGCATCCTCGTGTTTGCCCAGCCCGGCGCTCTGCCGGCTGCGGTCTTCGAGGATGTCGTCAACCAGGTCAAAGCCCTCGACATGGACGAAGTCCGCCAGAAGCTCAATGACGCCGCTCGCGCCAACGCCTCCGAAAACGGTGGCGGCGGGTGCGGTGGCTGCGGCGACTGCGGTTGCGGCAAGGGCTGAGCCGCTCAATTTCAGTCGCGCAGTCACCGGAAAGTAGCTCGGGCACATCATGCGCACCATCCTGAACGTCATCTGGGTCGTCTTCGCCGGCTTCTGGCTTTGGCTGACCTACCTGCTGGCCGGCGTGATCGCGTGCCTGTTCATCGTGACGATCCCGTGGGGTGTGGCGTCCTTCAGGATGGCCAACTACGCCCTGTGGCCCTTCGGCCGCACCATCGTCGCGAAGCCGACCGCCAGCCCCGTCTCCGCGCTCGGCAATGTCATCTGGATCGTCTTCATCGGCTGGTGGCTCGCGTTGGGTCACCTGCTCACGGCGTTCGCCCAGGCGTGCACGATGATCGGGATCCCGCTTGCGCTAGCCAACCTCAAGCTCATCCCGGTGTCTCTCGTGCCCCTGGGCAAGGAGATCGTCCCGGTGGATTCGGCGCGCGCGGCCGGGGTTGGCGCGACAGCGTGACGTGAGACCCGGCATACCTGAAGTCGGTCTGAGCAAGACCGCGTGCCGGGATCGTGGAGGTGGCGGGAATCGAACCCGCGTCCGATGGCGTGATGGCAGGACTTCTCCGGGCGCAGTGCGCTATGGAGTTTCTCGGCCCCAGGGCTCGCACGCACGCGTTCCCTGACAGGCCCAGTCGAGTTGATGTCCCGCGACGCCCCCCGACATGACGGCGCGGTAAGTCTCCTAGCTGACGCCAGACACTGAGTCGGAAACTAGCTCAGGCTGACGGACTTCGAGGCTCGCTCAGGCGGCGAGGGCGAAGTCGGTGCGCTTTGCGTTGGCACCTATTGGTTTTGCACAGATCGTTAACGAGATAACTGTGCATCCTCGGCCCGCTTCTCCTGCGATGACGACCACCGTCGAAACCGATCACCCCCGTGGTGGGTCGTGCTGGGGGCTCCCACGTCACGCTGTCCAGTTGTCAAGCTCCCCGCACCTTCACTGCGCGAAGGCGGGAGTCCATCAGTATGCCGTGTAACGCACGGCAGGTGCCACCGGATTCCCGTCGCCTCGGGTCGACCTCGGGTCAGGTCACACCTTGGTGCGGCGGATCCAGGGCATGGGCAGCCGCAGGTCGACGTCCCGATTGAGGCCTTTGTCGTGGCCGGTCGCGATCCACGCGAGCGCCAAGACCAGGCTCACCGCGGCCGCAGCAAGGGAGTTCTTGAACCATCCGAAGTCGAAGGCGCTGTAGAGGACGAACCCGACCGTTGCCCAGCGCACGACTTGCCGACGCATCGGGCTGGACTCGGTCATGGCGAAAAGCAGGCCACCCCACAAGAGGTACCACGGGTGGATGACCGGGCCCGTGATGACGAACGCCAGGAGGATCCACCCGAGGGTGCGCACGGGGTGTTTGGCTTTGTACTTCCAGACGAGCCACCCCATGATGGCTACACCGAGGAGCTGGCCCACCCGTTGCGTCCATCCGACCATGGAGGCTGCGATGCCATTCCAGCCGGCCATCGTGGCGAGCCACTCGAGTCCGGCCCCGAGCGCTGTGAACGGCGCGAGCATCGACCGCACTGCGCCGGGCACTCCGAGTGCGGTGATCCAGCCGAAGCCCAACCCACTCGCGAGCCCGATCCCGACGAAGCCCACCGCGAAGATCAGACCGGCAGGCACGAGTTTGCGCAGGACCTCGACCTTGGTCGGCCGCCCCCAGTCATTGCCCCGCCACGCGTGCAATGCCGCGACGGCGAGGATGGCAGCGGCGGCAGGTTGCTTGATGGAGGCGGCTGCGGCGATACACAACGACCCGACCACGATGTGATGCCTGATCCCAAACCACAGCCCGAGGACCATGAGCCCGATCATGAGGCTGTCGTTGTGGGCCCCTCCGACGAGGTGGAGCACGACGAGGGGGTTGAGGACGGCAAGCCACAGGGTCTGGTCACGGTCGTAGCCGAGGAACTGGGCGATCCGCGGCAGGTAGATCGCGATCAGCAGCACGCCGATGAAGGCAGGGATGCGCATGAGGATCGCGGCCAGGTAGGCGTTATGGCCGCTGAGGTCGGTGATGAGGTGCTGGACCTGCAGCGACAACGGCCCGTAGGGCGCTGGCGTGAACTGCCAAATGGGATCGACTTGCGCGTGGAAGAGGTCGCCGAGGACGGCTGGCCCATCTGAGTACGGGTCGAACCCGCGGTGGACCATCTCGCCTTGCGCGGCATACGAGTAGGCGTCGAAGGACAGCAGGGGCGGCGCGGGCAGCAGCGGCAGGCTCCACCACCACACGGTGCCGCGGGAGATGGGACGACGGCTGCCCGCCGGGCGGATCCGCAGCCAGGCGTCGAGCAGGAGGATAACGCCGTAGAGCAGCAGGACGACCGAGAGGATCCGGCCGGGCGCTGAGGTCTGCATCCAGCCGATGCCCGGCACGCCACGCCAGACGTTGTCGGGCGGCAGCATGCCGTAGCCGAAAGTGCCGGCTAGGACCAGGGTCGTGGCGAGCGTGCCGCGGCGGGTCGCGGGATCTCCCCAGGCATACCCGATGCCCTTGATCTCCCGGCGGACTCGCGTCGCCCAGCCGAGGGAGGCATCAGGTCTGCCGTCCCGGATGCCTTGGGAGGTCATGGTCCCCATCCGTGTGGTCCGTGTGCGTTTCGAGCCAATCTACCCGTCAGCTCGCATGAGGGCAGAGGTATGCCGCGCGGCCGCCACAGCCGTGACGATCACCACGGCCGCAAACACTGCGGAGATCGCATTGAGGGCGCCGTAGCCCGGCCCCCCGACGACGACGCCCGCCACTGCGCCACCGACCGCTGCGGTCATGCCGGTGATGAGATCGGTCACCCCTTGGATGGCCGGGCGGGTCCGGGGAGTCGACGCCGCCGTCACGAGAGTCGAGCAGGCGATCGTGCCGAACGACCAGCCCACGCCGAGGAGGAAGAGGCCGACGCCGAGGGGCACCGAGGACCCGGCCTGGGAGGTGCCGGCCAGAGCGAGCGCAGCCAGCAGGGTCACCCCGCCGAGGCCGAGAATCCTGGGGCTGCCCCACCGGTCAACGGCTCGTCCGACGAATGGCGAGAAGACATACATCCCGAGGATGTGGATGCTGATGACGAGGCCGATGATTTCCAGGTCGGCATGACCGTGGTCCATGTGGACCGGTGTCATGACCATGACCGCGACCATGACCGCGTGGCTGAGGGCGAGGCCCGACGGCCGCGAGCTGGAGGAGCCGGTTGCCCCGGAGGATCTGCCAGCCCGATTCACGCGGCGGTGTCGCCGCACCCGTGGCGTCGTGGTGGGCCTGCGCCTCGCGCGCGGGCGAGCAGGAGCGGGTCGGGACGCAGGCGCACGGTCATGACGACCATGGCCGCGATGATCCCGACGCCGGCGATGACATAGGCGCCGGTGAGCGGCGGAAGGGCGAGCCACCCGGCCACGACCTTCCCCGGACCCGGACAGGTTGGGGCCGAGGACCGACCCGACGGTGGTCGCCCAGACGACGGTGCTCAGATCCCGACCACGGCGGTCCGGGGCAGAGAGGTCGGTCGCGGCATACCGGCTCTGGTTGTTTGCGGCGGTCGTGCCGCCCAAGCAGAGCGGCCCCCACGAGCAGGAGGGGGAAGCTGGCGATGCTGCCGGCGATGATCGACAGGGCCGCCCCCGTGACGCCGATCGCATAGCCAAGGGTGAGGCCGGGACGCCGACCACGACGATCCATCACGCTGGCCAAGAGCATGGTGATGACGGCCGCGCCGAGGACGGCGCTGGTCTGCGCAAGACCGGCGAAATCCTCACGGCCCGAGACGGTTTTGGCCAAGAGGGCGTTGACCGAGATGGCGGCACCGACGCCGAGGCCCCCGAGGATCTGGGTCGAGACGAGCGTTGACACGGTGTTGCGTTGCACGTGCTCGGTCCCGCTCACCGCGTCAGTCTAGGGTCAGTCTAGGGACTGCCCTCTGGCGATGAGCTGCCGTGCCCTGCATACTGAACGACGATAGGGCGGACATGCGGTCCGCCCTGCGTGCGGATCAGCCTGTGGGGACCTCTATGCAAAAGTCAGTTCGTCGCGCCTTCCGGGCGCTAGCCGTCGCCGTTGTCGCGCTCGCGCCGCTCGCCGTCACCGCGCCGGGCGCCGTCGCGCAAACCTCCAATGTCCTCACTCCCGCCGGTGATGAAGGTCGACCTCCAAGGGAAGCGGATCGACGGCGCCGCGTGGGACTTCACCCTCTGCACGGAACTGGGACGAGACCCCCGATCCTCAGTGGACCTGCGACTTGGGCGAGTGGTACGAGAAGCCCCTCATCGGTGACACCCGGGACGGGTTTGATAACGGTGGCAACTGGCTCACCCAGAACCTCCAGACAACCCGTGGCTCGACCTCTCCTACCCCCACCATGGTCATCACCGTGTGGGAAACCGCCGCTCCGACCGGCTACATCACGGACACCACCAAGCACAGCTACAGCTACATGTGCGGCGCTTGGGTGCCCGGGGATGCCGTGAACAACCCCGGTTTGACCTGTGACCCAGATGCCCTGCCTGCTGGCACCCTGCCCAGGGACGGCACCGTGCCAATCCTGCTGACCAACCTCCGCGAAGTGCCGCGGCTGCACTCGACGCCTCCGCTCCTGGCGAAGGTCGACCAAGCCGGAGCGACGCTCAAGGGGGCCCAGGTCCAGGGGTGGCACTGCACGCGGTGGGACAACGACCTCACCTGGACGTGCGACCCCCTCGGCACGGAGCCGACGATCGACCCTGGTGCGTGGCCGACCTACCTGCAAGACGAGATGCCCTATCGCATCCCGGGAACCCCGACGATGCCCGAGGACTACGACAGCAACGATCGGATCATCCTCTGGGAGAGCGCCGCACCGAGCGGCTACACGCTCTCGACCACGCTGTATGCCGTGCACTACGTCTGCGGAGCGTGGCGCACCATCCCGGTGACCGGACGCACGGCAGCGGCTGCCCTGGCACCGCCGGCTCCGACCTGCGACTCCCCGGTCCTCAAGGACAACACCTTCCGCTGGGTCAACACCAAGATCGTGACGCCGACGACAACCGCTGCGGTGGTCCCGCCGACGACGACCAAGCCCCCCGCGACCACCCCGGCGCCGACTGCTTCGACGCTGCCGCAATCGGGTTTGCCGCACGAAGACCTGGGCGCCTACGTGGCATGGTGCATCGCGCTCATCCTCGGTGGGGCCGTGTTGACCGCGACAGGTCGCCGGCGGACGCAGTAGGCGTGGGGTCGAGCTCGGGCCGCTACCAGCCCCCCGAGCTCGATCCGCCGACGCCGCCACCGGAGAACGATCCGCCGGACGAGCCAAAACCTGACCCACCCGACGAGCCGGGGGTGGACTGGAAGGTGCCGCTCGCCGTCGTCGAGAAGCTGTCGACGCCGTCGGTGATGCTCGTGAAGTCGGGGAAGAGGCTGCCGTGGTAGATGTACCAATCCGGCATCAGGATCGGCTGGCCGGCTGCGGCCGCGGCAGCCGCCACCTGCTGGAAGGTCGAGGCCCACCGGTCGGCGCAGCCGAAGACGATGGCAAACGGCAGGTAGCGGCTGAAGATGTCTTGCGCTTCCTCCCACCGGATCTGGTCGGCCTCTGCGGTTACGAGATATTGCTTGAACCCCAGCGACTGGGCGAAGACCGCCGATCCTTCGGCGGTCTTGGCGGCCATCCGGTTGCCGAAAAACCCGACGATGAGCCCACTCACGGCCAGGCCGAGCCCGAGGACGATCCCCGACGGAATGGGCAGACTCAGCCCGGCCGTCCGGTCGACGGCTCTGGAGGAAGCCCCCCAGAAGAAGGCGCTCATGATGCCTGCGCCCACGAGGAGACCGGCCAAGACCCGCCAGACGTTGCGGGTGGTGTCGGGTGACGAGCGGAACCAGCGTCGGGACAACACCTCGCCATACATCTGACTCTTCACCCGGGTGAGCGTCTGAGCGAAGGTGTTCTTGAGATCGGACAACTCGACGATGCTGCCACTGCTGAAAATCCCGTGCAGCAACGTGCTCTCGTAGGGGCGTAGGGCAGCGTCCGGGGACTTCAGCAGCGTCAAGCGCCAGTCGGTGCGGGAAAACATCCCGCCGGCCTCGACCTCCTCGATCCGCAGGTAACCCCGCACCGCGAGGTCGATGACGGTCGCCGAGACGTCGATCGTGTCGGCCGACTCGTCGATGATCGTGCCGACCAGCCCCGGCTGGACCCCTGGGGGCGGGGCGAACTGCACGGCGATCGTCGGGGTCTTGCCGCGGCGCACGGGCACGGGCGGGGCGGTCGGGCCGGGGGTCAATCCTGGCGTGAGACCGGCATACCACTCGTCTCGTCCTCGGGTGGCTGCCAGCGTGCCCATGCCGAGCAGCGCGATGATCGGGGCGAGGAAGCCGCCGCCGTACGAGGCCCAGGTGAGCAGCCGTGCCGGCCCTTCCTCCAGGGAGGACCCGCCGGTGCGGATGTCCGGTTTGAGGTCGCCGAAGACCGTCCGGGGGTAACTCAGGGCGATCGTGAGGTTTTCGTTGCTCGCCAGGCTTGCAACGCGGAAGCGCACCTCCTGGCCCGGCTCGCCGGTCGTGTCGCAGGGTGCGCCGGTGCCGCGCGTGCACCGGGTGGCGGTGGCGGCGCCGGGCGCCCTGACCGTCACGGTGGCCAGGGCCTTGGAGATGACATCGTCCTTGAAGACGTTGTAGTAGAACTCCGCCGTGTCGGTCGGCCCCGTGTCGGCGACATCGTTGACGACATTGGCCAAGCGGTATTTCACGACGTAGGTCTGGGTGCCGCCGACGGCCACGGTCGCCGAGCCCACCTTGATCGTCACTGTCGACCCGTTGTCGGTCAGCGCGACCTTCGTGTTGGCACCGGTCGGGCTCGTGACCGAGACCCCGGTCAGCGCGTAGTAGCGATAGCTGTCGGGCGCGGAGTCGACCCCTTGGCGGACCACGATGTTGCGATAGATGCCGTGGCGCTCACCCAGCGACTCGTCAAAGCGATAACGGATCGTCTCGGTCACGTCGACGGCACCCGAGCGGTCGAGGACGAACTCGGTCGACATCTCAGTCATCGTGTCGACAGCGACGAACACGGGCGCGTTCGCGTGGGCTGCTGGCGCCATGACGTATGCCGCGCCGGTCAGTCCCAGCCCGAGCAGGAGTGTCCACAGGACGGCATACCAGCGGCGGGTGGCGCTCATCGCTCACTCCTGGAGTGGATCGCGCGCTCGGCCTCACGCCGGTCTTGGCGTTCGCGCAGGGACTGCCGCTTGTCGTAGAGCTTCTTGCCGGTTGCCAGCGCGATCTCCACCTTGGCTCGACCGTCCTTGAAGTAGAGCGCGAGCGGGACGATCGTGCGGCCCTTCTCGCGGGTCTTGCTCTCGATCTTGGCGAGCTCCTCGCGATGGAGCAGGAGCTTGCGCTTGCGCCGTGGCGCATGGTTGGTCCACGTGCCCTGCGTGTATTCGGGGATGTGGACTCCCTCAAGCCAGAGCTCGTCACCGGAGAAGGCCGCAAACCCATCGACGAGGGAGCACCGCCCGGCGCGCAATGCTTTGACTTCCGTGCCCCACAAGGAGATTCCCGCCTCGAAGGTGTCTTCGATGTGGTAGTCGTGCCGGGCCTTGCGATTGCTCGCAACCAGCTTGCGACCGGTTTCCTTGGCCATTGGCATCGCCCTCCTCGTGCTGTCGGCCGGGTGGGCCGGGTCTCAGATCCAGGCGAGGGGGTTGACCCGGACGCCATCCTCGACGGTTTCGAAATGCAGGTGGCACCCCGTGGAGTGACCCGTCGTGCCGGAGTAGGCGATCAGCTGACCCCTGGCCACGGGACCGCTGGGCACGAGGATGCGGCTGAGGTGATTGTAGGTGGTGGCTAGACCCACACCCTTCACGATCCCGTGGGAGACGACGATCCGGGTGCCGTAGCTGTAGAAGCTGCCCGACTGGATGACTGTGCCCGCGGCGGTCGCGTAGATCGGTGTGCCGCAGGCGATGCCGAAGTCGATGCCCCCGTGGAGTTGATAGACCCCGGTCACCGGGTTGAGGCGCCAGGCGAACCCGGAGGTGATCGGACCGTTGGCGGGGTAGTTGAGGAACCCGCCGCGGGCGCCGGGAGCCGCGTCCGACACCTTCGGCGGCGTGTAGGCCGTGCCGGCTGCCTTAGCGGCGGCTGCCTTGCGCGCTTCCTCAGCCTTGCGGGCCTCTTCGGCTTCGCGGGCCTTGCGGGCCTCTTCGACGAGCACCAAACGGAGCCGCTCCTGCTCGGCCTCGGCGGCCGCGAGCAGTTGGAGTTCGGTGGCCTTGCGGCACCTCGACTTCGGCCGCCACCTGCGCTTGGGTCGCGACGAGGGCGTCGACGGCGTCCTTGGCCTGCTGGGCCGTGGCCCGGGCTTGGGTGGCGGCCGCGAGCGCCGCCTCGGCCTGCCGCTTGAGCTCGGCGATTTCGGCGCGGACGGCCTGCAGGTATGCCGTCGTGGCGGCGCCGTCCGCCCGGGAGGCCGCCAGCCGGGCGATGGCCTCATTGGTCATGGCCGAGACGGTGTCGGCCATCACGAGTCGGGTGGCGAAGTCGTCGGGGTTGGTTGCCCCGAGGGCCATGGACAACTGGCTGTCTCCGCCGCTCTGGAACATGTCGGCGGCGAAGGTGTCGAGGGCGCGCTGGGTGGCGTCGAGCTGGGTGGCGTTGGCTGCGAGCCGCTCGGTGGCGCGTGCTTCGTCGGCCTGGGCGACGGCGAGGGCGATGCCGACCTCGGTGTTGCGCTTCTCGGCGGCCGCGGCCGCGGCCTGCGCTTGCGCGAGGGCGGCTTGGGCCGCCGGCAGCTTCGCCTGGGCGTCCTTCAACGCGAGGTATGCCGTGACGAGTTCCGTCGAGGTGCCTTCGAGTTGGTCGCGCAGGTCTGCGACCTGCTCGTCTGCCTTGCTCTTGGCGTCGCCGGTGTCAGCGTGGACCGGGCCCGCCACACCGAAGGCGAGGAGGCCGGCCACGGCGAGCGGCGCGACGGCATACCGGCGCACGCGAACGCGCCACGTCGAAAAGCCCATGTCCGTCCCTTCCTCCCCGTCAGACTCGAAGGTACCGTCTGAGCGTCACCCAGGAGGTGGAGATCGCCAAGAGAGCGACCCCGCCGAGGATGATCGGCCCAATGGCGATGACATCCGGGATGCCGATGAAGGCAGTGTCCAGGAGGGTCTTGCTGAGGTATCCGCTGACCCCGTAATGGACGGTGGCGTAGAGCAACCCGAGTGCCGCCCCCGACCCGATGAGCGCTGCGATGAGGGTCTCGAGGATGAACGGCAATTGGATCGTCGCATTGGACGCGCCGACGAGGCGCATGATCCCGGTCTCGCGGCGGCGGGAGAAGGCAGTCTGTCGGATCGTCGTCGACATGAGCAGGACCGCGGCGAGCACCATGATCCCCGACAGGGCAATGGCGCCCCAGGAGACGACGTTCATGAAGGCGAAGAAACGGTCGAGGAGTTGTTTCTGGTCTTGGACGCGGCCGACTCCCGGGGCCCCCTGGAAGGAAGAGACGATGACGTCGTATTTCGCGGGGTCGGTGAGCGACACCCGGAAGGAGTCGGCGAAGGCGCGCTCGGTGGCCTGCTCGCCGAGCGGCGAGTTCTTGAACTGCTCCTTGAAGCGCTTGAAGGCTTCGGCCTGCGACTCGTAATAGATGTCTTTGACCGGGGGCCGCATCTGTTCGAGTTGCTTGCGGATCTGGTCGCGTTGCTCGGGCGTGGTCGCCTTGCCGGCGCAGGCGGGGTATTGCGAGCCCTCAACGCAGAGGAAGACCGACACTTGGACCCGGTCGTACCAGTAGTCCTTCATCGTGTCGACCTGCCGGTTGGCCAACAGACCCAGACCGAGGAGATACATCGAGATCATCGTCACGAGGATGACCGAGATGGCCATCGAGAGGTTGCGTCGCAGCCCGCTGACGGTCTCGCGGAGGATCACGCCGGGCCTCATGATGAGGCCTCCGGTCCCTGGTCGCTGCGGGTGAAGGGGAGGCGGAGTTTGCGGGTGGGGGTGTCGTCTGCGGTGACCTCGCCGGTGGTGGGCAGCGACGAGGTGGACGTGCCGTAGACACCGTGGGCCTCGTCGCGGACGATCCGGCCTTCGATGAGTTCGACGACGCGCTTGTCGAAGTCGTCGACGATCCCCTTGTCATGGGTGGCCATGAGCACTGTGGTGCCCGACCGGTTGATGCGGTCCAGGAGGCTGACGATGCCCTCACTCGTGCCGGGGTCGAGGTTGCCGGTGGGTTCGTCGGCCAAGAGGATCGTCGGCTTGTTGACGATGGCCCGGGCGATGGCGACCCGCTGCTGTTCGCCGCCGGACAGTTCATGCGGATAGCGCTTGGCCTTGCCGTCGAGGCCGACGATGCGCAGGGTCTCAGGGACGGTCTGGCGGATGACGGCGCGGGACTTGCCGATCACTTGGAGGGCGAAGGCGACATTGTCGAAGACGGTCTTGCCGGGAAGGAGCCGGAAGTCCTGGAAGACGGTGCCGATCTCTCGCCGCAGGAGCGGGACCCGGCGGTCGGGCAGGGTGCGCAGGTCACGGCCGGCGACGAGGACGGTGCCTTTGGTGGCTCGCTGCTCGCGGATTGCCAGTCGCAGGAGGGTGGACTTGCCCGACCCGGACTGCCCGACGACGAAGACGAACTCGCCGCGCTCGACCTCCATGGAAACCTCGTCCAACGCGGGGCGCGTGGACTTGGCGTAGGTCTTGGTGACCTTGTTGAAAAGGATCATGCGGGTCTCCGGTCGGGAACGCTGAGCATGCGGCATACGACCTCCGCCGGCGACATGCTGTCAGTCGTCCGAGGGTACGTGTGGGACCTGAGAAACGCATGTTACGGGTGTGACGGGCGTGGCGTGACGCTGCGCTACGCCTGCGCCTTCTCGGCGTTGCGCTTCCAGCGGATGCCGGCCTCGATGAAGTCGTCGATGTCCCCGTCGAAGACGGCGCTCGGGTTGCCGACCTCGTGCTCGGTGCGCAGATCCTTGACCATCTGGTAGGGCTGCAACACGTAGGAGCGCATCTGGTCGCCCCAGCTGGCCTTGATGTCGCCGGCCATTTCCTTCTTCGTCGCGGCTTCCTCGGCCTTCTTCTGGAGCAGAGCAGGCGGGACTGGCAGGACGCGCAGTGCGGCGGCGCGGTTCTGGATCTGGGACTTCTCGTTTTGCATCGACACGACGATGCCGGTGGGGATGTGCGTCATCCGCACGGCCGAGTCGGTCGTGTTGACGCTCTGGCCGCCGGGACCCGACGAGCGGAAGACGTCGACCTTGAGCTCGTTTTCGGGGATGTCGATGTGGTCGGTCTGCTCGATGAGGGGGACGACCTCGACGGCGGCGAAGGACGTCTGGCGGCGCCCTTGGTTGTCGAAGGGGCTGATCCGCACGAGTCGGTGGGTGCCGGCCTCCACCGAGAGGTTGCCGAAGGCGTAGGGCACTTTCGACCTCGAAGGTCGCGGACTTGAGGCCGGCTTCTTCGGCGTAGGACGTGTCGAGGACCGCCGTCGGGTAGCCGTGGCGCTCGGCCCAGCGCAGATACATCCGCATGAGCATCTCGGCGAAGTCGGCTGCGTCGACTCCGCCCGCACCGGCGCGGATCGTGACGACGGCCTCGCGAGCGTCCCACTCTCCCGCCAGGAGGGTGCGCACTTCGAGGGCGTCGAGGTCCTTCTTCGATCTTGGCCAACTCCACCTCGGCCTCGGCGAGGGTGTCGGCGTCGCCTTCTTCGGTGCCCATCTCGACGAGGACCTCGAGATCTTCGATGCGCGCGTCCATCCCGAGGACGCGGTCGCGCTCGGCGTTGGCCCGGGACAGGGCCGAGGTGATCTTCTGCGCGGCCTCGGGGTCGTCCCAGAGGTCGGGGACGCTCGCCTGCCGCTCCAACTCGGTGATCTGGGTCGCCAGGGCCTCCAAGCCCGTCACCTCGCGGACCGAGTCCATCGTCGCGCGCAGGTGCTTGAGCTCTTCCGAGAAGTCGAGGGCCATGACAGCCAAGCCTACGGGAGCGTCGGTGGGCTAGCCGCCTCACCTGCGGGGACAGTGACCCGTATGCCGCCCCACCGCCCGCTCCCCGAGGTGCTCGCCGACCAGCACGCGTCGGACCTGCACGTTGCCAGCGAGGCAGAGGTCATGGCCGCACTTGACGACGATGGTCCAGCATCCCGAATACCCCTGTCTCGGAGCAAAATCAGTGTTCCGTCGGGAAGGTGCTCGGGTCGTCGTGCTCGACGACATGACCGACGCGAGCGAGGGTGGGAGTCTCGCGCGGCTGGGAGCCGAGCTCACGGCATACGGGCAATCGGTCGACTCGGCCGGAGATTTCGCGAGTTTCATCGCGGTCTTCCGAGGGCCACTGCCGTGACTCGGAGGTGGGGTTTGAGCAGGCGCTGTGGGGGGTGTTGCAGTTCCTCCACGACACTGACGAGCAGCCGTGGGCGGCGCAGGTGAGCGACGACCCGGCGAAGGTGCACTTCTCGTTCAGCCATGGTGGCGTGGCGTTCTTCATCGTCGGGCTCCACCCGCAGGCGTCACGGGTGGCGCGCCGCACCCCCCTGCCGACGATGGTGTTCAACCTCCACGCGCAGTTCGAGCGGCTGCGGAGTGCGGGCGGGTATGAGCGGATGCGAGACACGATCCGGCGCCGCGATGCGGCGTTGCAGGGGTCGGTCAACCCGATGGTGTCCGACCACGGGCTGTCGTCCGAGGCGAGGCAGTATGCCGGGCGGGCCGTCGAGGCAGACTGGGCGCCACCGTTCGAGGCCGTCGAGAGGGCTCGTGATGACTAACCCCGCGCGCGGTCGACACCGCGACCGCCTCACCCCGGCGCTGGAGTATGCCGGTGGGCCGGCTGGCCCTGCCCCCGGCTGGACCCGGATCGCGCCCCAGCACGGGGCAGCGGTGGCCCTTGAGGTCGGGGACGTCCTGTGGATCGTCGACCCGTGCGGCGAGCAGGTCAGCGATCTGTATCTCGTGAGTGCCGTGGATGTCATGGAGCAGTTCTCGGCGGGGCGCACCATCGACTACGGCAACTCGCTCTACGTGTCGTCGGGGTCCGCAGCTGTTCAGCAATCGGAGCCGGGTCATGGCCGAGGTCGTGGCCGACTCGGTCGGGGTGCACGACCTGACGCTGACACCGTGCAGCCAGGAGACCTTCGATCTGCTCTATCCCGAGTTCGACGGGGCGCCGCATCGCAGTTGTTTCGGCAACCTCTGCGAGGCGCTCGTGCCGGTCGGGGTCGACCCGGATCGGATCGGGACGACGCTCAACGTCTTCATGGACGTGTGGACCGACACCGAGGGCGAACTCCATATCGACCCACCCCCCACCGTCCCCGGCGATGTGCTTCGCGATCCGGGCCGCGATCCCGCTGGTCGCCGGCATCACCGCCTGCTCGGCGGAAAAGTCCAACAACGGGCACTGCACCCCGATCGACTGGCAGGTCACGGCTGCAGGGGCGCCCTGGCCTTCGACTGCACCTGGATCGTGACGGTCCGGCCGAGTGCCTCCAACACCCCGCCCGTGATCGGCAGGTCGACGACGGCTTCGAGCGCGACCGTGGCCGACCTCCCGTCCGCGGTGCCTGTGCCGGGGAGCAGCCGCCAGGCGGAGACCCCGTCAGGCGCCGGCCGCGCCGCGAGGTGGGCCTCGGCCGCAGACACGACCGTCGCCGAGGTCAGCGCGATCCCCTGAGCGAGCCCACCGGCATACCCACCCCGTTCGTCCAGCGCATCGGCGGCGTCCAGGGCCATCGCGTCGGCCGCGTCGATGAGCCGGACGCGGGCCAGCTGGGCTGCGGTGACATCGACCCCGCCGATGATGAGCAGCGCCGCGATGACGAACAGGCCGAGGATCAGGACGCTGATCTGCCCCTTCTCGCGGTCCTCGCGCCTCACGGGGCACCGCCGAATCTGTCAACGGACGCGACGTGGGTGACGCTGATCGGGATCGAGGCCGGCACCGCGTCGGCGAGGAAGGCGGGCATGAGCGGCAGGATGACACTCACCCGTGCGGTCACGCTGACCTTGCCGTCAGGGCCGCAGACACGGCGACCCATCGCAGGTGAAGGTCACGTCACTGCCGTCCTTCACGCCGAAGTCCTCGAACGACAGCGCGGCCGCGGCGCGCCCACGGGCCACGGCCGCGTCGTCGGACGGCGACGTCGTGAAGGCGCGTCCTGCCTCCCGGGCTGCGGTGGTCGCGGCGAAGGCTCCCGCTTGGACCGCGCCCAGGATGAGGACCAGGTAGACGAGCGGGACGAGCATGAGCGTGCCGAGGAAGACGAACTCGACGACGGCGCGGCCATCCTCTCGCGACGCCGGGGCACTCATGGCGCGATGACCTGACGCTCGTCGAAGGCCCGACCGGTCACCGTCATCGTGCCGGACGGCCCGAGGAGGCCGATGACCGGCATCGGGGCGGTCACCGACACCGACACAACGGCCACTCCTTGGGCGGTCACGGCCCGGGTCGCGCTGACCTGATCGCCGTATGCCGCCGGAAGGGCGTCCGCGAGGATGGCCCGCGTGCGCCCCTCGGCATCGCCCGCCTGAGCGTCAGCTCTCGCTCCCCAGCGGGCGCCTTCGGCGGCGCTCATGATGAGCGTGTTGCGGACGTAAAGTGCCAGCCCCAGTTGGAAGACGCCGACACCCAGGAGCAACACCAGGCCAGCCACCATGACGAACTCCGCGACCGACGAGCCCTCTTCTCGCGCAGGAGTCCTGGTCCCAGCAGCCACCGGCTCTAGTTACCGCTGACGTTGCCGAGCGCGTTCTTGAACAGATCGACCAACGCGGGCCCGGCAAACACCCACAGCGCGGAGACCAGACCCGCCGTCATGACGGTAATGAGCACCCAACCGGGGACGTCCCCGCGGTCTCGGCGACCGGCAGACCACAGGCGGGTAAGGCGGGCGGCAATGCTTTGCGGATCTTCATGAGTTCCCCTGTCCGGCAATGATGGTGATCAAATCGCGGCCCGGTCTAGGTCGCGAGGCGTAGGAGGGCAAAGCCCGGGAAAACAGCGAATACGACGGTGATGGGGAGCACGAGGAAGACGACCGGCACCATCATCCCGATCTCCTTGCGGCCACCGGATTCCATGATGGAGCGACGACTTGCCTCGCGGACATCTTGGGCTTGTGCCCGGAGAACCTCCGCGAGTGGAGTGCCACGCTCGACCGCCACGACCATGCCGTCGACAAATCGGGCGAGGCTGACCAGACCGGTCCGGTCGGCAAGGCCCTGGAGCGCCGTGGGCAGATTGGCTCCCGCGCGTGCATCGGCGAGGCATTGGCCGAGTTCCTGCGCCAACTCGCCGCGGGAAAGGCGGCATACGCGATCGAGCGCACCGGTGGCTCCCTCCCCTGCGGACACAGCAAGGGCGAGGAGCTCAGCAACTGTGGGGAACTCGGTCAACATGCGTTGTTCGCGCAGGCGAGCCTGACGCGATAGCCATTGATCTCGGCTCACGATGCCCGTCAGGATCGCACAGACGACGAAGGCGACGACAGGCACTGCGGCAGCACCTCGTGTCACGACGGCGACCAACCCGAGGACAACGCCGATCAGCCCTCCGATCGAGCCCCAGAGGACCTGTTCGGTGCGGAATGCCTCGAGGTCCGGCGCGAGCCCTGCCCGCAGTTGCCGCCGACGCACCGACGCTGAGCCACCCATGATCCGGTCGACGCGGCGCGCAAGATCGCGCACGAGCGGTCGCGCGAGTGTCACGATCACGCCCCCACGGCGAGCTGGCTCTCGCAGCAGCAGGCCGGAGGTCGGCGTCGTGTGGCCGACGTAGGGAGCCAGGCGGTGGATCAGGGTCGGCCGTCGACGACGCGGGGATCCGAGCCACACAAGAATGAGCCCGACTCCAAAGGTCAGCCCGAGCGCTGCGCCGACCCACCCGGTCGGTCCGAGGGTCATCGCAGCACTCGTTCGTCGTCAGGCAGCCGACCGATGCGCACCATCAATCGATAGGCGAGGACCGTGACACCGGCCCCCACCGCGAGGATCGCTACTCCCTGCGGTGTGGAGTATGCCGTGAGTGCCTTCGGTTGGAACGAGAGCATCGCCAGGACGACCCATGGCGCGGCAGCTGCCAGACGCGCGGCATTGACAGTCCACCCTTGCCGGGTCTCGAGTTCAGCCCGCGTCCGCGCGTCCTCTCGCAGGAACCGGGACAAGGTGCGCAGGACCGTGCCGAGGTCCGAGCCACCGACTTCGCGCGCGATCCGAAGGGACTCGATGAGCCGGTCGGCGATGGGATCGCTCAGCCGGGCCTTGAGTCGGTCAAGGCACTCGTGGAACCGTCCGGACGCGCGGTAGTCCTCGGCAAATGCGGCGAAGGCCGGCCTGAGTTCCTCTGGGCCACGGACGGCAAGTTGCGACAGGGCCTCCGGGAGCGCCAACCCCGCGCGGACCGCCGACGCCACGTTGTCCACGGCATCCGGCCACAGGTCACGAAGCTGGACGCGTCGCTTCCTCGCGCGCATAGCGACCAGGGCCTCTCGGAGTCACGGCCGCACCGAGCGCGAAGCAGATGGCAACCGGGAGCACTCGCGTGGCTCGATGCGGCGGCAAGCACCACGATGAGGAAGAGCGCCGCTGAGAGCGCCATGAGCTGTCCGACACTGACGGTGTCGAAACCCGCTTGGATGAGTTCGTCGCGCATTCTTTGGCGAGGCCCGGCCCGTCTGGCACTGGTGGCGATGCGTGGAAGGCATCGGCCACATCGACCAGTAGAGCAACAGGACCCCGATGCCGAAGAGGAGTCCGACGGCGAGGGCGGTCATGGGTGCTCCGGGGCAAGCAGCGCAGCCAGACGGTAGCCGGCACGCTCGAATCTCTCGGGGTGTGGCGGGAAGCCGTCGGCCCGGCGAAGGAAGCCGCCCTTGCTCGTGAAGATGTCCGCCGTCTCGACCACGTCTCCTTCGACCCGGCCGGGCACGGCGACGATCTCGCGCACCCGGCGCACGCCGTCGTAGTCCAAGGCGATGTGGACCACCAGGTCGACCGAACTGGCGACCGTCGGCACGACGAACCGGGGCGACACGTTCTCCCCTGCCAGCAGGGGCAGCGTGCACATCTTCGTGATCGCCTCTCGCGCCGAGTTTGCGTGGAGCGTGCACATGCCGGGCAGGCCTGAGTTCAGGGCGATGAGCAGGTCGAGGCTCTCGGCCTGGCGCACCTCACCGACGATGATCCGAGATGGGCGCATCCGGAGAGCCTCGGTGACGAGGCGGCGAAGGGGGACCTCTCCGGTGCCTTCGAGGCTTGGCTGTCGACACTGCATGCTCGCGACGTCCCGGACAGGGATCTTGAGCTCGAAAACCTCTTCGCACGTGACGACTCGCTCGCGCGAGGGGATGGCTGCTGCCAAGCAACCCAGCAGGGTGGTCTTGCCTGCTTGAGTCCCGCCCGCCACCAGGATGTTGAGGCCCGCAACGACAGCCGCTTCAAGGAAGGTCGCGGCGGGGCGAGTGAGCGTCCCCAAGGCAACCAAGTCGTCCACATGAGAGGCGGGAGCGACGAACTTGCGGATATTGATCACCCAATGCTCTCGGGTGATATCGGGGATGACGACGTGCAGCCTCGATCCGTCCGGAAGTACGGCATCCACGAAAGGCGAACTCAAGTCGACTCGGCGACCAGAGGAGCGCAGCATCCGCTCGACGAGGTCGCGCACCTCATCGGCCGACAGGATCGTCGTGGTCAACTCGGGCACACCATTGCGCGCGACAAATACTCGGTCCGGCGCGTTGAGCCAGATCTCTTCGATTCGCGGATCGTCCAAATATCGTTGCAGCGGGCCAAATCCCGCGACCGCATCGAGGATCGACTTGATCGCGGCATCACGGTTGGGCAGGGCGGGGAGACCGCTGACGAGCGACCGGGCGTCATAGTCGGCGACCGCCTCACGCACGAGCGTCTCGATGCCCGTCGCCTGTCGAGCAGGATCCAAACCGGAGCGGCGAATCAGCTCCCGGACTTCGCTTTCGACGTGCGCCACTGCGTCAGCCATGTGCCCCTGCCTTTCCCCTGCCGGCTGCTGCCGAAATGCTAGTCACAACCCCTCGACCGCGCGCGTCGGAAATCACCAGCCTGTGGAAATCCGGCAGGCCCGCCGGAGCCGACCGGCGACGATGACGTCCGCGAGCGACCTCGACGCGCACAAGGGGGACATGTGGAGCTGCGTTTTCGCATTCGACGTCATGGTGTGGACTGCCGCCCCGTTTCCATCGTGGCCGAGGCCACACCTGAGGCCACAGCGGCTGACCTCCTCGCGGCCATCGGCCGGCACCTGGGCTGGGTTGCGCCTGCCCGTGGCCTGCCCGACGCACCCGACCCTCACCTTCGCGCGATCGGGCGACCTGTGCCCCCAACAGCACGCCTCGGCCACCCGCCCCTCCTCGACACGGCATACCTGGAGTGGGTGGAAGACACTCCTGACCTGCCTGCGCACGCCCTGCCGACCACCAGCCTCCTTCAGCTCCACGTGCTTCGGGGCCCGGATGCCGGCCTCATCGCGCCGCTCACCGCAGGCGACCACGTCTTGGGGCGCGGACTGACGACGCCCCTCACGCTCACCGATCCGTCGATGTCCCGCGATCACGCGCTGCTGCAGCTCTCCTCGACCCAGATCATGCTCGTCGACCGCTCCTCGACCAACGGCACGACAGTCGCGGGCGCGGCGCAGCGCCCCGCGCCGCAGCCGCTTCGTGTCAATGATGAGTTCACCTGTGGGAGCACGACATTCGCGCTCCGCGCAGCACCGGGTATGCCGGCCGCGACTCGACCCGACGGACGCGGGCACCTGCTGGTGTCACCCGCGCCACCCCCGCCGGCCTGGCGGGCTCCCGCCCCTGTCCAGATGCCCGATGAACCCACACCGACCCCGCCGCCACGACTCTCGGTCCTCGGAGCGGCCCTCCCCCTAGCCTTCGGCGCCGTCCTCGCCGTCATCATGCACAGCCCGACGATGCTGGCCTTTGGCTTGATGGGGCCGGCGATCTCCGTCGGCACCTGGTGGTCCGAACGTCGAGCAGGACGACGCGCCGACGAGCGGGCCGTCCGCGAGTTCGCACGCACCCGGGACGAGGCCTTGCGCCAGGTCGATGCTGCGCTGACCGAAGAGGCCGCCGAGCGCCTCGCCGCCGATCCCGACCCGTCGACGATGGCGGCGTGGGCGCTCGGGCCGCTCTCGTCGGTGTGGGACCGCACCGGATCCACGCCGGCGAAGGTCCGCATCGGCATCGGCGACGTTCCGGCTCAGACGTCGCGGAGCGACGGCCACGCCCTTCGGGTCCGGGCTCCGGTCGTCATCGGCATCTGCGAACGCGGCACGACGGCACTCGTGGGACCGCCTGAGGCGACCCGGCCCGTGGCCCGAGCCATCATCGCGACGGCGATGACCCGGTTTACGCCCCACGACCTTCGCGTGATCCTCCCGTCTGTTGACAGAGCGGAGTGGTCGTGGGCCGAGGGCGCCCCCCACTGCAGACCCGCGGCTGCACGCCTCATGCTGCGAGTGGTCGAAGGGGCTGCCGAGTCGTTCCCGGGCCACACGATCGCGTTGGTCCGGGACGAGGCACACCTGCCGACCGACTGTCGGCGCCGCATCCTCCTCCCCGACTGCGGCGACGCCTTCTCGGCGCGCCTCGTCCATGCTGACGGCGAGGCCACCGATGTCGACCTCGACGCGATGTCGCGGGCGGCGGCCGCTCGCCTCGTCGACGGGTTGTCGCCGTTGCGTTCATCCCATAGCGACGTCAGCGGAGGTGCACTCCCTGATCGGGTGAGCCTGCAGCCCCTCGTCGGAAGCCCCGAATCGCTGGCTGACCGCTGGCGCCGGATGCCCCGCTCGACCCGCTTCGCCCTCGGGTGCGCGGCAGGTGACACCGATGATCCCGTCGTCCTCGATCTCGTCGTCGACGGCCCTCACTGCCTCGTCGGCGGCACGACCGGGTCAGGCAAGTCAGAGTTGCTCATCACGATGGTGGCAACGCTCGCGGCAGCGAATCGACCGGATGAGCTCTGCTTCGTGCTCGTCGACTACAAGGGCGGCGCTGCCTTCGGCGCCTGCCGCGACCTGCCCCACGTCGTGGGCTTGGTCACCGACCTCGACCCAGCCGGAGCAGCGCGTGCAATCACGTCGCTGACCGCTGAGCTCAAACGCCGCGAATCGCTGCTCGCTGCGCGCGGATGTGCAGACCTCACGGCATACCAGCGCGTATGCCGTGAAGGCGACCCGAGGATCCCTCGCCTCGTCATCATGATTGACGAATTCCGCACCCTCGCAGACGAGTTCCCCCTGCTCATCGACGGACTGGTGCGCATTGCCGCCCAGGGCCGATCCCTCGGCATCCATCTGGTGATCGCGACCCAACGGCCCGGCGGGGCAGTCACCGCGGACATGCGGGCCAACCTCTCGCTGCGCATTGCCCTCCGTGTGCGCGATACCGTCGATTCGCTCGACGTCATCGACAGCCCGGCCGCGGCCACCCTCCCGGCCGACCTGCCCGGACGGGCGATCGTCACGACCGCGAGGAGCGGCCTGGTCGCCCTGCAAACCGGCTATGCCCATGCTCCCTTGGCATCGGCGAGCGCACCCGTGACGATCCTGTCCGTCGACGGGATCACGGTCCCCCGCCAACAGGACCCGAGCGGGGAGCGGCCGACGGTCCTGGAGGCACTCGTCGACGCGAGTCGTCAGGCCGTCGCGGAGGTCGGCATCAGTGTGCCTGCGTCACCATGGCTGGCGCCCCTGCCCGCTCTCGTGCAGCCTGGCGACCTGCCCACCCCCACCGAGCCGGGTGCCGTCCTCGGGATCGTCGACGATCCACATGCCCAGGCCCAGTACGGCTGGGAGTTCGCGCCAGGCCACGGGTCGCTGGCGATCTGTGGGGGCCCGAAGACCGGGCGGTCGGGAGCCCTGCGGACGGTCGCCACCCAGCTCACCGCGCAGTTCAGCCCCTCTGAGCTTCACCTGTATGCCGTCCACACCGGCGCCCTGGCAGACCTCGGACACCTGCCTCACTGCGGCGCGGCCGTGCCTGCCGTCGACATCGGGCGAGTGGACAGACTGCTCAGTCTCCTGACCGACCACTGCGAGATCCCCCGAGTCCTCCTGGTCGATGATGTCGAGCAGATCCTTGAGAGCCTCGGGTCGCAATACCCTCACGTGCGGGACGGCTTGGCGTCGTTGATCCGGCACGGGAATGCGGGTCTCACGATCGTTGCGGCCGGCGGCCGAAGCCTCGTCACGGGATCGCTTGCGTCCGGCTTCGCGCGTCGCCTCGTCCTCCTGCCCCGCCGACCCGGTCGACCTGACACTGGTCGGCGTGCGACCCGGCACCGTCCCTGCCGACGCACCGCCGGGCCGAGCGGTCGATCCGAGCAGTGGTCTTTGCGTGCACCTCGCGCGCTCCCGATTGGTGCCCGAGCCCACCCACGCGCTGCCCTCATGCGCTGCGCCCGCGCCCACCGTCCCAGCACTCCCCCGACGATTCGACCTGGACGACGCCGCATCCGGCGGCCCGCTCGTCGTGGCCACGGATGGGCGGGCTCCCGTCGGCTTCGACCTCGATCGAGGCCACCGCCGCGTCGCAGTCATCGGGGAGCCCGGGTCAGGCCGATCCACCGCCCTCGCCAGCCTGGCCGCGATCATCCGATGTCACGGCCACGAGGTGGAGTTGCTCGACGGCCGCCGCCTGCATGCCTCCCAGACGCAGAAGGCAGACCTTGAGGGATTCATCGCCCGCCGGAAGGCAGACCCACGTCTGGCCGTGCTTGTCGACGACGCTGCCCGTCTCGTCGGCACCGCGTGGGACGACGTCCTCGCCGAAGTTTCACGGCTCGTCGACGAAGACGACGGCTTTATCGCCGTCAGCGCCACTCCCGCAGAGGTCGGCCGGTCGCCACGTGGCATTGTCGCGACCGTGCTGACTGCCGAGACCGGGCTCCTCCTCGGCCGCCTGGACCGCGGCACCGAGCGCATCCTCGGCTGCCGAGGGCCGCTCGTGACCGAGGCGATCCCGGGGCGGGGCTATCTCGTCCACCAGGGCCGAGCGACCGCGGTGCAGGTCGCCGCGGGCGAGCCTCACCCGCGTTAGCTCACCGAGACGACGACCTTGCCAAAGAGCTCTCCCGCCGCCATCTTCTCGAAGCCGACCCGAGCGTCTGCGAGGGGCACCACCGAGTCGATCACCGGCTCGATCCCCCGCTGGTGGACGAACTGTGCCAGCCGCTCGAGCTCCAGCCGCGAGCCCATCGTCGACCCGATGACCCGCAGTTGCTTGAAAAAGATCTTGGTCAGCTCTGCCTTGGCCGGCGCATCACCGCTGGTCGCACCGGAGATGACGATCGCGCCCCCCGGCTTGAGGGAGTTGACCGAGTGCGACCACGTCGCGGCACCCACCGTCTCCATGACCGCGTCGACCCGCTCCGGCAGCCGCTCTCCCGACCCAAACGCGCGATCGGCCCCGATGCCCAGCGCCTTCGCGCCCTTGGCCTCGTCCCGCGAGGTGACCCACATCCGGTAGCCCGCAGCAGACCCCAACTGGATCAACGCCGTCGACACCCCACCGCCGGCACCCTGCACGAGCACCGTCGCGCCGGGGGTGAGCCCGGCATTGACGAAGAGCATGCGGTATGCCGTGAGCCATGCCGTCGACAGGCAGGCCGCGGTCTCCCACGACATCCCCTCGGGCTTGGGCACGAGGTTGTGTGATGGCACCGAGACCCGCTCGGCGAGCGTGCCGGGATGCAGCTCCGACAGAAGCGAGCGGCCCGGGTCCAGGGTCTCGTCCCCCTGCCACACCTCACTCGCGACGACGGCATGGACGATGACGTCGCGCCCATCGTCGGTGACCCCCGCACCATCGCAGCCGAGGATCATCGGCAATCGATCGACGGGCAACCCGACGCCCATGAGCGACCACACGTCGTGGTGGTTGAGGCCCGACGCCCGCAACGTCACGACCTCCCACCCGGGGCGCACCACCGGGTCCGGGCGGTCACCGATGACGAGACCGGCGAGCGGGTTGGCGCGATCCTGGGCAGCGGCATAGGCAGCGAGCATGGTCCCAGCCTAGGCATCAGGCCGCGGCATCGCGGCGGTCAGCAGGGAAGGTCACGAACTCACGGCCCGTCGGGCTCGTCCAGGTCAGCGTGCCGTCCCACGCGAGGTCGACCCGCCACCCGGCATGGTGCTTGAACCCATGATGTCGTCGGCACAGACAATGAAGGTTGCGGATGTCGGTCGGCCCTCGTGGGAACTCCACGGCATGGTCGATGTCGCACCGGGCCGCCGGGACCCCACACCCAGGGAAGCGGCAGGTGCCGTCGCGCTCCCGCACGAGACGGTCGAGCGCCTTCCCGGGGCGATAACTGTCCTGCGAGAGGTATGCCGTCGCGCCCGTCGCCGCGTGCAGCCGCGCCATCCGCAGCCGCACCGCGGGGTCGGCCAGCAGCCGCGACACTTCGTCTCCGACCAGCGTGCCGGCAAGGCCGCTGTCTGCCGCGAGCGCCCGCCCGACGAGCGCTTCGTCGGACACCGTGACGACCACGGTGGTCGAGACCTGGACCTGGGCCAGGAGGAGATCGAGGAATGCGTCAGCCCGAGCCTGCGACATCGTGAGGCTGGTGTCGGCGGCGCAATAGTCAGCTGCGAGGTCACAGACCGCCCGCCACGCCTCCCCCGAGCGACCAGCCGGCGCGAGCGCCGACCAGGAGGTCGTGCCGGGATAAGGGCCAGGCTGCACCCCGCACTTCACGCTCGCGCCGACCCCGGGTCACTCGGCTGGCGACACTCTCCGGGTCGACGCGCGCCGCAACCCGCTCGGCTCGCGCCCGCAGCGCCCCGGCCGCCGCGTCGCCAAGGCCACCCTCCGGCGCACCCGAGCGAGCGGCATACAGCTCGGTCTCGAAGTCAGACACCCGAGCCGACGACACGAGCTCACTCGCGCTGACAACCGCGCTGACCCGCCATGGCTCGACATCGCCGGCGAGCGCGGCATCGAGAGTCAAGGGCAGGTGGTTGACGAGACGGCGCGCGTCATCGACGCGACTGGACATCGTGCGCGGCGAGAGGTGCACCAACGGCGCAAGCATCGACGGGATGAAGTCATCAGCGGTCCAGAAGCCGAACGGCGAGCGCCCAGCCTCGGTCTCGACGCTCCGCGCGACCTCCCACTCGCGCTCCTTCCGGCGAGCGAAGGCCTCGATGAAGACCTGCTGCAGGGCCGTGAGCTGGTTGATCGCCTGCTGGAGGGTGCCGATCGCCTCGTCCGCGACCCCCTCGCTGGCAGCGAGGAACTCGCGCGCGTCCACCTGCACGAGCACATCGGCCGCCTCCGTGGGACGGGCGCCGCGCAGCGAGCGACCGGCCAGGGACTCCAACCAGTCCTGACCCCACTCCCATTCGCTGCCCTCAAACATGCCTCATTCTATCGCACACCTGTCCGACTTGCAAGCCAATTCCTCACTCTCACTGTCTCCCCCACGCACGAAGGTGACGGCCCGACCAGCGACTCACACCGCGCAGCCCCTTCCGGTCGGTTCAACGCCCGAGCCCGTCACGTCTCCGTGCTCGTCAATGTGCCTCGCTGTCGGGCTTCGGCGATAGGTTCACTGCTGTGAGCACTCACCAGCAGGACGCCACCCCCGTCCGCCCCACGACCGCTGTCGACGCCCTCGCAGACCGCTACGTCGACGCCGCCACCCGCCTGAGCCCGCTTGAGGCCACCTACATCGGCATCCCCGGCTTCGACGACCAGATGGACGACCTCTCCCCCGCCGGTCTCGCCGAGGTCTCCGCGCTCCGGCAGCGCACCCTCGCCGAGCTTGCCGCAGCCACTCCCGTCGACGACGTCGACCGCATCACCATCGCCGCCATGACCGAGCGGCTCACGCTCGCCGAGCAGATGTATGCCGTGGGCCTCGACCACATGAACCTCAACGTCCTCGCCTCCCCGTCGCAGACGGTGCGCGACATCTTCGACCTCATGGCCCAGGACTCCGACGACGCGTGGTCGACCTTCACCACCCGGATGGCCAAGGTCCCCGGTGCACTGGCCGGCTACACCGAGTCCCTCGCGGCACGCCCTCGCCGCAGGCAATGTCGCACCGCGCCGACAGGTCCGGGCCGTCATCGAGCAGTGCCGCGCCCACGTCGCCGAGGACGGCTATTTCACGACCCTCGTGGGCAGTGCCCGCTCGGGCGACACTGAGCTGTCTGCGCCCCTCAAGGCCGATCTCAGCCGAGCGGTGACCGCCGCCGGCGCGGCATACCAGGAGCTTGCGTCCTTCCTCGAACGCGATCTGCTCCCTCATGCCCCCGCAGCTGACGCGTGCGGGCGCGAGCGTTACGCCCTCCTGAGCCAATACTTCGTCGGCGCAACGATCGACCTCGACGAGACCTACGCCTGGGGGCAGGAAGAACTCGCGCGCATCACCGCGCAGATGGCGCAGGTCGCCGAGCAGATCATGCCTGGTGAAGCGCGCCCCACCGTCAAGGAGGCCATCGCCGCCCTCGACGCCGACCCGGCCTACCTCCTGCAGGGCACCGACGCCCTGCAGGATTGGATGCAAGAGTACCGCCGACGCAGCGATCGCCGCTCTGACCGATGTGCACTTCGACATCCCTGAGCCGGTGCGCACGCATCGAGTGCTGCATCGCCCCGACCCAGACCGGCGGCATCTACTACACCGGGCCGAGCGACAGACTTCACCCGCCCTGGCCGGATGTGGTGGTCGGTGCCCAAGGGCGTGACACCGAGTTCGGCACCTGGCGTGAGCTCACGACCGTCTACCACGAGGGCGTCCCCGGGCATCACCTGCAGGTCGCCCAGACCGTCCTACGCCGCGAGACCCTCAACCGGTGGCGGCGGCTGCATGTCATGGACGAGCGGCCACGGCGAGGGCTGGGCGCTGTATGCCGAGCGGCTCATGGCCGAACTCGGCTTCATGGACGACCCGGGCGACGCGGATGGGCGTGGCTCGACATGCAGTCGCTGCGCGCCGCACGGGTCGTGCTCGACATCGGCGTCCACTGCGGTCTGCCCGCTCCGGCTGAGGTCGGCGGGGGCGCCTGGGACTACGACAAGGCCTGGGCCTTCCTCACCGCGCACGCCAACCAGAGCGAGCGTTCGCTGCGCTTCGAGCTCGACCGCTACCTCGGGTGGCCCGGCCAGGCCCCCAGCTACAAGATCGGCGAGCGGCTATGGCTCGACCTGCGCGAGCAGATGCGGGCCCGCGACGGAGCCGACTTCGACGTGAAGGCCTTTCACCGTTTCGCTCTCGACATCGGCAGCGTGAGCCTCGACACCCTCCGCGCGGCGGTCCTCGGCGAGCTCGGACAGCTCGACGGTCGCGGCACACAGGAAGCTCTCCCCCACCGATGAGCCGACCGCCCGTCCGGCTCGTCCTCGCGTCGGCGTCGGCAGCCCGGCGGCATACCCTCCAGCGCGCCGGGATCGACCCGACCGTCGTCGTCAGTGACGTCGACGAAGACCGGGTCCTCGCGGAGGCGACCGCCCGGCACGGAAACCTCGAGCCAGCCGATGTCGCGCTCCTGCTCGCTCGGGCCAAGGCAGAGGCGGTCGCCTACGGCGCCGACACGACCGGCGATCTCGTCGTCGGATGCGACTCCGTGCTCGAACTCGACGGGCAGGCGCTCGGCAAACCCGCTGACACCGACGACGCCGTGTCGCGGTGGCGGGCGATGCGAGGGCGCAGCGGCGTCCTCCACACCGGCCACTGGCTCGTCGACCTCCGACACGAGAGCGACGGCGGCTCCGGGGCCACGCTCGGCGCGACCGCGTCGACGGTCGTCCACTTCGCCAACCTCACCGACGCCGAGATCGAGGCCTACGTCGCCACCGGTGAGCCGCTGCGCGTGGCCGGCGCGTTCACGGTCGACGGGCTGGGTGGCGCCTTCGTCACGGCGATCGAAGGCGACTATCACACGGTCGTCGGCATCTCCCTGCCACTGCTGCGGGAGCTCACGGCCGAGGCCGGCATCGGCTGGTTTGACCTGACGCGTCGGACACCCTCAACGCCGTGAGCGGCACCTGGTCGGTCGTGCCGGCGCTCCTGCTCGCGGCCGTGTTCGCCGCAAGCGCGATCGGCAAGCTCCGCGACACCCGACCCGCTGCGGCGTCCTTCGAGGCCCTCGGTTTGCCCGCCGCGCTCACGCGGTCATTCGTCCCCGCCGCCTGGCCCATGGTCGAGCTCCTCCTGGCAGCCGCCCTGCTCCTCGCACCCGGGAGCGGGTATGCCGGGTCCGCCGCGCTCGCCGTGGTGCTGTGCGCGGCATACCTGCTCGTCGTCATCCGCGCGGCCCGCGCGCCGCAGCCGGTGAGCTGCCGATGTTTCGGTGCGCTGACCAGCGGTGTGATCGGGTGGCACACGGCGGCACGCAACGCTCTCCTTCTCGGCGCAGCAGTCCTCACGTTCACGGACTCCCGCAGCGGCGCCGGCAGCGAGGCCGTGGCTAGTGTCAGCAGCCGGATCGCGTCCGGCTCCGGTGAGACCTGGGGGTGGCTCGGGATGGTGGTGCTCGCTGTCCTGGTCGCGGTGGGGGTCATGCTCGGCGACACAGCGCCGCACCCGGAACGTCGGTCGACCGAGTGGACCGGCCGACCCATCCCCCGGCTCTCTGTCACCGGCACTGACGGCCGGCCGGTCACGCTGCGCGACCTCGCCCTCACCCGTGCCCACGTGCTCGTCTACGTGATGCCGGGTTGCCCGTCCTGCCGAGAGGCGTTGCCGGCCGTTGCAGAGTTCGCGGCCCGCACGCCCGAGATCGCAGTGCACCTCGTGAGCGCCGCACCCCTGACTCAGCCAGCCGGCATACCGGTGCTGCTCGACCCGGCCGACCTCGTCGCCCAGGTGTTCCACCTCTCGGCTCCGGGTGCGGTCGTTCTCGGCACGGATGGGCTCGTCGTCGCGGGCCCGGTCTCCGGGCCCGACGCGGTCGCCCGCCTCATGCACGAGGTGCGCACCGTCCTGGTCGGCGGAGGCGACTAGGGGAACTGGATATCGCCGGATGTGCCGAGGATGATCCAGTAGTTCCAGATCCACCAGCCTTGCAGGGCGACGCCGCCCACGCCGAGGGCAGCCAGCAGCGGCCACCGCCAACGCCGCACCCGCTCCCGATCGAGGGCCCACGCCACGACGAGCGCGACGGGAAAGGCCATGAGGAAATAGCGGATCCGGGAGGGTCCGATGCCCGTGACGAGGACTTGGTATGCCGGGTAGGCCCCCGCCCAGCCCCACAGTTCCGGGCCCCACCGCCAGGCATGCGCAGAGAGCATGAAGCGGGCGTAGCCGATGACGAGAAGTCCGGCCACCCCCCACCCGAGGTAGCCGTAGTCGTAGTAGAGGTAGTCGATCCACGTGCCGAGCTTGATCTCGCTCGCGATGACCCGCCACGCCCCCATCGTCTTGGCGTAGGCCTGTGGGTCGCCCGTGGCGATCCCCGCGATGGTCGGCCAGAGATAGGTGAGTGCAGCCGACAGGACGGTGAGGACGGCCACCGTGGCCTGCTCGACTCGCGAGAAGGGCTCGACCGCGCGAGCACGCCAGCGGACGACGAAGTGACAGATGAGCACCGGCGCCATGACGAGGACGATGTTGCGCGTCAACGCCAGGACGACGAGCGCGACGAGGAACCAGGCATAGCGCCGTCGTCGCAAGAGCGTGAGCGCCGTCGCGACGACCAGGAGCGCGCACGACTCGGTGTAGCTCGTCTGGAGGACGGGAGCCGCGACATACGTCGTGACGAGGGTGGCGACGACGATGGCTTCCCACCGGCCGACGATGTCATCGACGAGTCGGAAGATCACGACGAGCGCAGCCGCCCCCACGAGCAGCGACAGGGTCGACCCGGCCACGTAGAAGTCCCAGCCCGTCACCCGCATGACGGCTCGGGTGAGGAACGGGAAGACGGGATAGAAGGCCCAGGGGTTTTGGACGACGGCACCGTCGGGCCCCGTCGGCAGGGGCACCGGATAGCCGACGTCGGCGATCTCGTGATACCACTGCCCGTCCCAGTTGGCGGTGACGACGAAGTAGCCGGGCGCGACGCTCGTGGGATAGAGGACCCGGGCGAAGTCGACACCTTGCGCCATCGCCATCTGGTGGGCTTGCATGAGCTGGAAATAGACGGCGTCGACGGCGCGCGTCATGGCGTACGCCGCGAGAGGGAACCACCAGCGCAGGCCCCGAGCCTGCCACCACCGCAGCGACATGCCGACCAGCCTACGGCGACTACACCGGCGGGACTGACCGCCTGCGCTCGCTGAAGTGACGATCGCGGCGCGCGGCATACCGGAGCCGTTTGACGAGCTCCGCGCGCAAGACATCGGCCTCGATGACGACGTCGACGACGAGGTCGGCCGCAAGCCGCTGGACGTCGACATCCTCCTCATAGTCAGCCCGCTTGGCCGCGACGAAGGCATCCCGTGCGGCGACTCCTTCGTCGGCCTCGACTTGGGCAATCTTGTTGGCGTAGACGGCATTCGTCGCAGCCTCCGGACCCATGACGGCGATCTTGGCCGTGGGCAGGGCGATGGTCGCGTCCGGTCCGAAACCGGGGCCGCCCATCGCGTAGAGGCCGGCGCCGTAGGCCTTGCGGACGACGACACAGAACTGCGGCACCGTCGCCTCCGACACCGCCGAGACCATCTTGGCGCCATGTCGGATGATGCCGCCGCGCTCAACCTCGGAGCCGATCATGAAGCCGGGCACATCCGCGAGGTAGATCAACGGGATCGAGAAAGCGTCACAGAGCCAGATAAAGCGGGCGGCCTTGTCGGCGCTGTCGGTGAACAGCACCCCGCCCTTGACCGCCGAGTTGTTGGCGACGATCCCGACACTCTCCCCAGAGATCCGACCGAAACCGATGACGAGCTCGCCAGCGAAGAGCGGCTTGATCTCGAAGAACGACTCGTCGTCGACGAGACCGTCGATGACGTCGTGGATGTCGAACGGCTGGCTCTCCCGCTCAGGCACGGTATGCCGGGTGAGCGGCTCTGAGGGCTCGTCGGCGTGGTAGGTCGGCGGGTGCTCACGCCAGGATCCCGGCACATAGGAGAAGTAGAGCTTGGCCAGCTCGATCGCTTCGGTGTCGTCGTGGGCGAGCAGGTCTCCCACCCCGGAGACCGTGCAGTGCATGCGAGCACCGCCCATCTCCTCGAGGGACACCTTCTCGCCGACGACCATCTCGGCCATGCGGGGGCTGCCGAGATACATCGAGGCGTTGCCCTCGACCATGACGATGATGTCGCAGAAGCTCGGGATGTAGGCCCCACCTGCTGCGCTCGGGCCGAAGAGGCAGCAGATCTGCGGGACTTTGCCCGACAACGCAACCTGATTGTGGAAGATCCGGCCAGCCCCTCGGCGGCCGGGGAACATCTCGACCTGATCGGTGATCCTGGCTCCTGCGGAGTCGACGAACCAAAACACCGGAAGCTCTTCCCGCAAGGCCATTTCGGTGGCCCGGACGATCTTCTCCACGGTGCGTGAGCCCCATGAGCCGGCCTTGACGGTCGGGTCGTTGGCGATGACGATGGCCGGTCGCCCGTCGACGGTGCCACGTCCGGTCACGACGCCGTCGGCGGGCAGATCGGGCGCGAGCGAGTTGGCGTAGCGGCCGTCCTCGACGAAAGAGCCCTCGTCGAACAGCAGCGCGATGCGGTCGCGGACATAGAGCTTGCCTTGAGCAGCAAGCTTTTTCGCCGCTGACTCGGTGAGCGGAGTTGCCGTCCGCCGGTAGGCGTCGGCAAACCGCTCCCGGACGCTATCGACGCGCGGGTCACCACCGGCGGCGGCGCTCGGCCCGGCGAACGGGGCGTCGATCGGGTCGATGCTGGACGGCATACCTGCTCCTGGCTCCTGGGTCGTGGATCGTGCTGGCGGGAGGCTCAGCCCTGGGGCAGCCCGAGGCCGCGCGCGATGAGCATGCGCTGGACCTCGGAGGTGCCTTCACCGATCTCCAAGATCTTCGCATCCCGGTAGAAGCGCGCGACGGGGTATTCCTCCATGAATCCGTTGCCGCCAAAGATCTGGGTCGCGATCCGGGTCGCGGTCACCGCGGCCTCGCTGGTGTAGAGCTTGGCAATCGACGCCGCCTGCTTGACCTCCTGCATCGACCGGCGGCCAGCGGCCATCTCGTCCTTGAGCCACGCTGCCTTGTAGACGAGCAGCCGCGAGGTCTCGGCCATGACGGCGAGGTCGGCGACCTGGAAGGAGACCCCCTGATAGGTGCCGATCGGTTTGCCGAAGGCCAGGCGCGTCTTGCTGTATGCCGTGGCCTCCTCGAGCATCCGCTGGACACACCCGAGGGCGAGAGCTGCGATCGCGATGCGGCCGTCGTCGAGGGTGGCGAGGAACTGGGCGAATCCCTTGCCCCGCTGACCGAGGAGGTTGGCCTCGGGCACCCGGACGTTGTCGAAGCTCAAACCGTGCGTGTCAGAGCAGTGCCATCCGAGCTTGTGATAGGGCTGCTCGGCCGTGAAACCTGGTGTGCCGGAAGGGATCATGATCGCGCTGATCTCAGGGGTGCCGTTGTCGCGCGTGCCGGTGCGGGCGGTGACGGTCACGACCGACGTGATCGATGAGCCGGAGTTGGTGATGAAAGACTTCGAGCCGTTGACGACCCACTGGCCGTCCTCGAGCACGGCCTTGGTCTTCGTGCCGCCCGCGTCGGAGCCGGCCTCGGGCTCGGTCAGGCCGAAGCCCGCGAGCGTGCGACCCGCCGCGAGATCAGGCAGCCAGGTCTGTTTCTGCTCGTCGGTGCCGTAGGTGAGGATCGGGTTGATGCCCAGGCCCACACCGGCCTCGAGGGTGATGCCCATGGCCTGGTCGACCCGGCCGAGTTCCTCGATCGCGATGCACAGATAGGTGAACTCGCCACCCTCACCCGCGCCCCCGCCGTATTCCTCGGGGACGACAAGACCGAAGAGCCCGAGCTCACCCAGCTTGGGCATAAGCTCGACCGGGAAGTATGCCGTCCGGTCCCACTCCGCGATGTGCGGGGTGATCTCAGCCTCGGCGAACTCGCGGACGAGCTTGCGGAAGTCTTCGTGGTCTGGGGTCAACTCGAACACGGCAGCTCCTTTGCAACGGCCCCGTCAGGCACACACGCTTGTGCTTGACGTTAACGTCAACGTAAAGCATGGTGTGGGTTGTGACAAGTGGACGGACGTGGACCATCGCGCAGATCGCGCAGGAGTTCGGCGTCACTCACCGCACCGTGCGCCACTACGAGGAGTTGGGGCTCATCTCCCCCGAGCGCCGAGGCACGACGAGGATCTATCGACCTCGCGACCGGACCCGGCTCAACCTCATCCTGCGCGGCAAGCGGCTCGGCTTCCCGCTCGAGCAGATCCGCACGATCATCGATCTGTATGACGCGCCGCGCGGCAAGGCGAGCCAGCTGGAGTACTGCCTCGCCCAGATCGACGACCGGCGCGCCGACCTTGAGCAGCGTCGGCGGGATATCGAGGATGCCCTGCACGAACTCGACACCTTCGCCGACCGCTGCCGCGCCGACCTCGACCGGCTGGGTTGAGCTAGCGCTTCCCGACCGCGTGGAGGTTGAACTCGTCGGGGTTGGGGCCGGTGCGCATCCCGCGGTCGAGTGCGTCGAACGCCGCCAGGTCGTCGCCGTCGAGGGTGAACCCGAAGACGTCGATGTTTTCGCGGATCCGGGATGGCGTCACGGACTTGGGGATGACGACGCATCCGAGGTCGAGGTGCCATCGGATGATCGCCTGCGCCGGGGTCACTCCGTGCTTGGCGGCGACAGCGCCGATGACCTCGTCGTCGAGCACCTCCTTGCCGGATGCCAGCGGGCTCCACGACTCGGTGACGATGCCGTGCTCGGCGTGGAAGGCGCGCAGGTCCCGCTGCTGGAGATAGGGGTGCAGCTCGATCTGGTTGATCGCCGGCAACTCGCCGGTCTCGGCCTTGAGCCGCTCGAGGTGCCGGATGTGGAAGTTGCACACACCGATCGCTCGCACGCGCCCTTCGTCGCGGAGCTCGATGAGCTCACGCCACGCGTCGACGTAGGCGTCACCCGCCGGAGCCGGCCAGTGGATGAGATAGAGGTCGAGGACGTCGAGCCCGAGCCGTCCCATGGACGCCTCGAACGCCGGCCGCACCGCGCGATGGTCGTCGTTCCACACCTTCGTCGTGACGAAAACGTCCTCGGCCGGCATACCCGCGCCTCGAGCCCGAGCGAGCGCTCGCCCGACCCCTGACTCGTTGCCGTAAATGCGGGCGGTGTCGAGATGCCGATAACCCGCGTCGAGGGCAGTGATGACCGCGTCCTCGACCGCGTCGTCGGGCACCTGCCACACCCCGAAACCGAGGGCCGGGATCGCGACCGGCTGTGGTGTGGATCGCAGGGAGACGTTCGGCACAGGGGAGCTCATGGATCCACCCTAAACGCGCCTGCCACTTATGCCGTGCCGCGCAGAGTCCCTGCCACTAGGCTCCGTCCCATGGCCATCAGCAAAGTCTTGATCGCAAACCGCGGCGAGATCGCCGTCCGCATCGCCCGCGCCTGCAACGACGCCGGTATCGGCTCGGTCGCCGTCTACGCCGACCCCGACCGAGACGCCCTGCACGTCAAAGTCGCCGATGAGGCATACGCCCTCAACGGGTCCACCCCGGGTGACAGTTACCTCGTCCAGGACAAGCTCATCGCCATCGCCAAGGAGTCCGGCGCCGACGCCGTGCACCCCGGCTACGGCTTCCTCGCCGAGAACGCCGGCTTTGCCCAGCGGGTCATCGACGAGGGACTCGTGTGGATCGGTCCCGGCCCCGCGGCGATCGACTCCCTCGGCGACAAGGTCAAGGCCCGCCACATCGCGCTGAAGGCCGACGCCCCGCTCGTGCCCGGCACTTCCGACCCGGTCGCAGGCCCCGACGAGGTCGTGGAGTTCGCCAAGGCCCACGGCCTCCCGGTGGCCATCAAAGCGGCCTACGGCGGCGGCGGTCGCGGTCTTAAGGTCGCGCGCAATCTCGAGGAGATCCCCGAGCTCTACGACTCGGCCGTCCGCGAGGCGGTCACCGCCTTCGGCCGTGGCGAGTGCTTTGTCGAGCGCTTTCTCGACCACCCGCGCCACGTCGAAACCCAGTGTCTGGCAGACCAGCACGGCAATGTCGTCGTGGTCTCCACCCGTGACTGCTCACTCCAGCGCCGCAACCAGAAGCTTGTCGAAGAGGCACCGGCGCCCTTCCTCACCGAGGCCCAGCACGCCGAGCTCGTCCGCGCGTCCAAGGCCATCCTCAAGGAAGCCGGTTATGTCGGCGCCGGGACGTGCGAGTTCCTCGTCGGCCCGGCCGGCGACATCTCCTTCCTCGAGGTCAACACCCGCCTCCAGGTCGAGCACCCGGTGACCGAAGAAGTCACGGGCATCGACCTCGTCCGCCAGCAGTTCCGCATCGCCGACGGCGAAGCCCTCGACTTCGAGGACCCCGAGCCGCACGCGCACTCCATCGAGTTCCGGATCAACGGCGAGGACGCCGGCCGTGGCTTCCTGCCGGCCCCCGGCACGATCACCCGCATGGTCGTCCCGAGCGGACCTGGCGTGCGCTGGGACGCCGGTGTCGTCGAAGGCGACACCATCGCCGGTGCCTTCGACTCGATGATCGCCAAGCTCATCGTCACCGGACGCGACCGCGCCCAGGCCATCGAGCGCTCCCGCCGGGTCCTCGACGAACTCGTCATCGAGGGCATGCCGACGGTCACCCCGTTCCACCGCGCCGTCGTCGCCGACGAGGCCTTCGCCCCGGCCGACCCCGACCAGCCGTTCTCGATCCACACTCGCTGGATCGAGACCGAGTTCGACAACACCATCGAGGCGTATGCCGGCGGGTCGGCTGACGCTCCCGAGGCCGACGAACGCCAGAAGGTCGTCGTCGAGGTGGGCGGCAAGCGCATCGAAGTGACCCTCCCAGGGGGTCTGTCGCTCGGTGGCGGCAACGGCGGTGGCGCGAGCGCCGCGAAGAAGCGCGCCCCCAAGCGTGGCGGCTCCGGCAAGTCCGGCGCAGCAGCCTCGGGCGACTCCCTCACTGCTCCCATGCAGGGCACTATCGTCAAGGTCGCCGTGCAGGAGGGTCAGACCGTCGCCGCCGGTGAGCTCGTCGTCGTCCTCGAGGCGATGAAGATGGAGCAGCCGATCAACGCCCACAAGGCCGGCGTCATCACCGGCCTGTCGGCCACGGTCGGCGAGACCGTCACGAGCGGGTCGGTCCTGGCCGAGATCAAGGACGCCCCGGCCGAGGGCTGACGCTAACGGATCGCGACGTGCAGACGACGCGCGGCTTCGCCGATCGACCCGCTGATCGAGGGGTAGACGGTGAAGGCATTGGAGAGGTCGTCTGCCGTCAGCCCGTTTTCCACGGCGATCGTCAACGGGTAGATCAGCTCTGACGCGCGCGGTGCCACGACGACACCGCCGAGCACGGTGCCCTGCCCGGGACGAGCGAAGATCTTGACGAAGCCGTCATGGAAGCTGTCCATCTTGGCCCGGGCATTGGTGGCCAACGGGAGCATGACGATCTGCGCGTCGACCTCCCCGGACTCGATGTCCTGTTGCGACACCCCGACCGTGGCGATCTCGGGGTCGGTGAAGACATTGGCCGACACGACGTGCAGGCGCAGCGGGGTCACGGCGTCGCCGAGGGCATGCCACATCGCGATCCGGCCCTGCTGGGCCGCCACTGACGCGAGGGGGAAGACACCCGTGCAGTCACCCGCGGCATACACCCCGCGGACCGACGTGCGGGAGACCCCGTCGACGAGGATGTGACCGCCGGGTCCGACCTCGACCCCGACCTCCTCCAGGCCGAGACCACGGGTCGCCGGGATCGAACCCACCGCGAGCAGCGCATGCGACCCGGTGACCTCGCGGCCGTCTTCGAGACGCACGATGACGCCGTCGGCAGTCCGCTCGACCGCACTCATCCGCGACCTGGACAGCACCTCCATGCCTTCGCGCCGGAAGACCTCCTCGATCACCCGGGCAGCGTCGGTGTCCTCACCGGGGAGGACCTGCTCGCGCGAGGACACGAGCGTGACTTGACCGCCGAGCCCGAGGTAGGCCTGGGCGAGCTCGGCGCCGGTCACCCCAGACCCGACGACGATGAGCTTCTCGGGCACGGACTCGAGGCCGTAGATCTGCGTCCACGTGAGGATGCGTTCGCCATCGGGCACGGCGGTGGCCATGACCCGCGGCGTCGCCCCGGTCGCGATGAGGACGACGTCGGCCTCGATGTCCTGCGACCCACCGTCGGCGAACTCGGCCCGCACCCGGCCTGGGCCGACGAGGCGGCCGGTGCCGCGGCATACCCGCACTCCGTCGGCCACGAGGCGAGCCGCGATGTCCTGGCTCTGGGCTGACGCGAGCGCGAGGATCCGCGCGTTGACCGCCCGCAGATCGGTGACCTCGGTGGGTGCGACGTCGACCCCGGCCTCGACGGCCGCGCCGGTGCGGCGCAGGACGTGGGCGGTGGCGATGAGGCTCTTGCTCGGGACACAGTCGGTCAGGACACACGACCCACCGAGCCCGTCGCGGTCAACAACCGTGACCGTGGCGCCGAGCCGCGCCGCGACGAGGGCGGCCTCGTAGCCACCCGGGCCACCACCGATGACAACGACCGAGGAGGTTCTGGCAATCACCTGGACATCCAACCACCAAAGCCGTGACCCAATCGGAATCGACCCCATGGGGCCGCCCCCACGGCGACCCGCGAGGATGGACCCGTCATCCCCCCGCTCGCGCCTTTCGCGCGAGTCGTCGAGTGAGAAGGTCAGCGTGAGAAGGAATCGCATCGGGTATGCCGTGTCCGCGGCAGCAGCGGTCGTCGCCGCCGTCACCATGAGCGCATGCTCCCCGCCGTCGTCGTCCACGTCCACGAGCAGCAGCAGCGGAGTCGCCGCTGCCAAGGCCACGTCGGCCGCCGACTTCGGTGGGATGGAGGGCCTCATCGCCGCCGCGAAGAAGGAGGGCGCCCTCAACGTCATCGCGCTCCCACCGGACTGGGCCAACTATGGCGAGATCATCAAGGGTTTCGAGGCGAAATACGGCATCAAGATCACGTCTGACCAGCCCGACGGCTCCTCGGCCGACGAGATCGCGACTGCTCAGCGGCTCAAGGGCCAGTCCAAGGCCCCTGACGTCTTCGACCTCGGCATCACCGTGGCGATGGCCAACACGTCGATGTTCGCGCCCTACCAGGTCGCGACGTGGAAGGACATCCCGGACAACGCGAAGGACCCCAAGGGCACGTGGGTCTACGACTACGCCGGCTACATGTCGGTCGGCTACGACTCGGCCAAGGTGCCCGCGCCCACGTCGATCGCCGACCTGCTCAAGCCGGAATACAAGGGCAAGGTCGCGCTCAACGGTGACCCGACCAAGGCCGGTGCGGCCTTCGCGGGTGTCCAGATGGTGTCGATCGCGCAGGGTGGCACGGCCAGCGATATCGCCAAGGGTGTCGACTTCTTCAAGCAGCTCAAGGACGCCGGCAACTTCATCCCGGTCGACCCCAACGAGGCATCGATCCTCTCCGGCCAGACTCCCGTGGTGTTCGACTGGGCTTACAACAATGCGCCCATTTCCAAGAAGCTCCCCACGTGGAAGACGTGGATCCCGGACAACGCCGTCCTCGCCGGCTACTACATCCAGGCGATCAACGCCGACGCCCCGCACCCCGCGGCCGCCCGCCTGTGGCAGGAGTACCTCTACTCCGACGAGGGCCAGAACCTCTGGCTCAAGGGTGCCGCCTTCCCGGTCCGCTACGACGCGATGAAGGCCGCCGGCAAGCTCGACGCCGCCGCCCAGGCCGCGCTCCCCACCGTCAACGGCAAGGTCGTCATCCCGACGAGCGCCGACAGTGACGCGGCCAAGGCCTACCTCACGGCCAACTGGACCAAGGCCGTTGGCTGATCCTCGGCGTCTGAGGGCACTCGGCGGTCTGCGACCGTCGGGTGCCCTCGCTGGCGTCGTGCCGTTCTTCGTCTACACGACGGTCTTCCTGCTCATCCCGACCCTCGTGGTCGTCATCGGCGCTTTCGTCGACCCGACCGGACGGCCCACGCTCGATAATCTCGCCGCTCTCGGTGGCAGCTCGAGTTCCTTTCTCACTGCGCTCGGCCACTCCCTGGTCCTGTCGGTGGTCACCGCGGTCGTGGGAGCCACCCTGGGAGCGCTGCTCGCGTATGCCGTGAGCACCGCCTCGCCGACCGGCATACTCAAGCGTTTTGTCACCTCCCTGTGTGGCGTGCTCGCGCAATTCGGCGGTGTCGCACTGGCTTTCGCGTTCATGGCGACCTTCGGGATGCAGGGTTTCCTCAACCTGTGGCTCACCGGTCGAGGGGTCGACACGGGATCGAGCCTGTGGCTCTACCAGTGGGACAAGGGCCTCATGCTCGTTTACCTCTACTTCCAGATCCCCCTCATGCTCATCGTCTTCCTGCCCGCCGTCGAAGGGTTGCGGCCGCAGTGGCGAGAGGCGACCGAGACCCTCGGCGGCACGACCTGGACCTACTGGCGGCGCATCGCCGGGCCGATCCTCTTCCCGTCCTTCGTCGGCGCCACCCTCCTGCTGTTCACCAACGCTTTCAGCGCCTACGCGACCGCCGCTGCACTGATCAGCCAGGCATCCCCGATCGTGCCCCTGCAGATCGGCAGCACCCTGAGCTCCGAGGTCATCCTCGGACAGGAAAACATCGGCAACGCCATGGCCATGGCCATGGTGGTCGTCGTCGCGGTCGTCATGACGATCTATGCGTGGATCGACAAGCGCGCCTCCCGGTGGTTGGTCCGATGAGCACTCGACGCGCCGAAGTCCGCAAGCGGGCGACCTTCCGGTGGGCTGTCATCACGCTCATGCTGGTGCTCTTCCTCGTGCCGCTCTACGGCATGGTCGAGTTCACGACGCGGGACCTGCGCTCGGGCGGCCGCACGGGCGCGGTGTGGTCGGCCCTGGCCGACGTCGGGTCGATCACCGAGCGCTATCCCGCGCTGGCCGAAGGGTTCGTCTCGTCGGTGCTCCTCGCGGTGTTCACCGTTGTCGTCATGCTCGCCCTGCTCGTGCCGACGATGACCTGGGTGCGGCTCCGCCTGCCTCGGCTGTCCCGGACGGTCGAGTTCATCTGCCTCCTGCCCCTCACCGTGCCAGCCATCGTCCTGGTCGTCGGGCTGACACCGGTCTACCGATGGGTGACCTACCTGCTCGGGGAGTCGACCGTCTGGCTCGGCCTGGCCTACGTCATCCTCGTCCTGCCCTACGCCTACCGTGCGCTCGACGCCGGCCTGCGGGCGATCGACGTCAAGACCCTCGCCGAAGCCGCCCGATCGCTCGGTGCGTCGTGGGCCACGGTCATGCTGCGGGTGATCCTGCCCAACCTGCGCACGGCCGTCCTGTCGGCTTCCTTCCTCGCGGTGGCGCTGGTCCTCGGGGAGTTCACGATCGCCAACCTCTTCAGCCGCAAGAACCTCCAGGTCGCGATGTATGAACTCGGCAAGTCCGAAGGGCAGATCTCGGTCGCCGTCGGTTTCGCCTCGCTCGTGTTCGCCTTCGTCGTCCTGTTTGCCATGTCCTTCGTCGGACGCAAGGAGAAGTCATGACAGCGCCGGCACGTGGCCCTGAACGCGGCACAGAGGTCCGGCTGACCGACCTGCGCCGGGTCTACCCCGGAGGGGTCACCGCGCTCGACGGGTGCACCCTCCACATGGCGCCGGGCGAGTTCGTCGCGCTGCTCGGGCCGTCCGGGTGCGGCAAAACCACCGCCTTGCGCCTGCTCGCCGGTCTCGAAGACCCCGACGGTGGATCGATCGAGGTCGGCGGCGCGGATATCACCGGCGTGCCGACAAACAAGCGCGGCATGGGGATGGTGTTCCAGGCCTACAGCCTCTTCCCGCACTTGACGGCCCGCCAGAACGTCGAGTTCGGGCTGCGAGCTGCGTCGGCAAGACAAGGCTCGCCGTCGCGCACGGGCCGCCGAGATGCTCGACCTCGTCGGCCTGTCGACACAGGCCGACCGCTACGCCCACCAGCTCTCGGGCGGGCAGCAGCAGCGGGTTGCCCTCGCCCGCGCCCTGGCCATCGAGCCTCAGGTGCTCCTCCTCGACGAACCCCTCTCAGCGCTCGATGCCAAGGTGCGCACCCAACTGCGCGACGAGATCCGCCGGATCCAACTCGAGGTCGGCACGACGACCCTTTTCGTCACGCATGACCAAGAGGAAGCCCTCGCTGTCGCCGACCGGGTGGGCGTCATGAACCGCGGCAAGTTGGAGCAACTCGCCACTCCCGCAACCTTATACAACAACCCCGCGACGCCCTTCGTCGCCGACTTCGTCGGCCTGACCAACCGCCTGCGCGGTGTCGTCACCGGCGCCACCGCGACCGTGCTCGCAGGCACAGTGCCGCTGTTGGCGGGGTCGGCCGGTGACGGGGAGGCGATCGTCCTCGTGCGGCCAGAAGCGATCACGGTCAGCCCTATAACCGGCGACGGTCCGCCTGCCAACGCGACGGTCGTGAGCGCGAGCTTCCTCGGCTCGTCTGGTCGCGTCGTCGCCCGCAGCGACGAGGACGCCCTCGTGCGAGTGCAGGTCGACAACAGCGAGCTCGCGGCATACCAGCCCGGGGACCGGGTGCTGCTGCGACCCCGGGGCGACGCTGCCCTGGCCGTCTCCCCTTCGTGACCCGCGCGGTCTAGAGTGCCGAAGGTGAGCGCACACCTCGACCTTGCCGACCCTGCCACCGATCCTTTTGCCGTCGCGGCCGAGGCTGCGGCGGTCATCGCCGAGCGATCGGGAGCCCGGCGTCACGACGTCGCCCTCGTCCTGGGGTCGGGGTGGGGCCAGACCGGCGATCTCGTCGGCGAGACTCTCACGACGATCGACAACGCCGACGTGCCCGGGTTCCACAAAGCGGCCGTCGCCGGGCACTCCGGGTCCATGCGGTCGGTCGCCATCGGTGACACGGGCGCCCGCGCCCTCGTCTACGGCACCCGGACGCACTTCTACGAGGGCCGCGGCGTCCGCGCCGTCGTCCACGCGGTGCGCACGGCCGCAGCCGCCGGCTGCCACACGATCGTCCTGACCAACGGCTGCGGCGGACTCAACCCGGCCTGGGCACCGGGCACCCCGGTGCTCATCCGCGACCACATCAACCTCACCGCGACCTCCCCGATCGAGGGCGCCACCTTCGTCGACCTCACCGATCTCTACTCGGCCGAGCTGCGCGACGCTCGCCCGCGAGGTCGACCCGGCGCTCGACGAGGGCGTCTACGTCCAGTTCCGCGGGCCGCACTACGAGACGCCCGCCGAGGTGCAGATGGCCAAGCGTCCTCGGCGGCGACCTCGTCGGCATGTCGACGACGCTGGAGGCGATCGCCGCGCGCCAGGTCGGGCTGGAGGTCCTCGGCATCTCCCTCGTGACCAACCTCGCCGCAGGCATCTCGGAGGTCCCGCTCGTCTCACGAGGAGGTCCTCGACGGCCGGACAGGCTGCCGCCGCGCGCTGTGGCCGCCTCCTCGCCGATGTCGTCGTCCGCATTGCGCAGGGACATGCCGCGTGAGTATGCCGCCCGGCCGCTGACCACGATGCCGTGCTCGCCCAGGCGCGAGCCTGGCTCGCCGACGACCCCGACCCCGCTGACGCGTGCCGAGCTCGGCAGTGCTCATCGACGCACGTCGAGGCTGGCGACGAGGCTGCCAGCGCCGACCTCGCCGACCGGTTCGCCGGGATGCTCGAGTTCGGCACGGCCGGGCCTGCGGGGCGCGCTCGGCGCCGGTCCCAACCGGATGAACCGCGCAGTCGTCATCCGAGCGGCAGCCGGGCTCACGGCATACCTCCGAGCACGACCTGCCCGACGAGCTCGGGGGGCCGAAGGCGCCCGGTGGTCGTCGGGCTACGACGCGCGGCACCGGCTCCGACGACTTCGCCCGCGACACCGCCGCCGTCGTCACGGCCGCGGGCGGGCGCGCGCTCCTGCTGCCGCGCGTGCTGCCGACACCCGTGCTCGCCTATCGCGATCCGTCATCTCGGCGCCGACGCGGGGGTCATGGTCACGGCCAGCCACAACCCCCCGCAGGACAATGGCTACAAGGTCTACCTCGGTGATGGGTCGCAGATCGTGCCACCCGCCGACGCCCTGATCGCCGCACGGATCGCCGCGGTCGTCGGCGGTGGCGGAGGTCCCGCTGGCCGAGGGAGGCTGGGAGATCCTGGGCGAGGACCTCGTCGAGGACTACCTCGACGGCGGTCGCCGGACTCGTCGCCGCAGACATCGCCGCGCGATGTCTCGATCGTCCACACCTCCCTGCACGGCGTCGGCGACGAGACCGTGCGGGCAGCCTTCGTCCGCGCAGGCTTCCCCGAGCCCCACGTCGTCGCCAGCCAGGCCAGCCCAGACCCGGACTTCCCGACCGTCTCCTTCCCCAATCCCGAAGAGGCCGGCGCCATCGACGCCGCGTTGGCGCTCGCCGCCGAGGCGGGGCCCGACGTCGTCATCGCCAACGACCCGGACGCCGACCGGTGCGCCGTCGCCGTCCAGGCGACCCGGCGCTCGGCTGGCGAATGCTGCGCGGGGACGAGGTCGGCGTGCTCCTCGGCGCCCACCTGCTCGACCGCGGCGTGCCCGAAGGTGGCGTCGTTCGCCAACTCGATCGTCTCGTCACGGATGCTCGCCGCGCGTGCGCGGCGGCTCGCGGGGTCGCGCACGAGCAGACCCTGACCGGCTTCAAGTGGATTGCCCGCGTGCCGGGACTGGCCTACGGCTATGAGGAGGCGCTCGGCTACTGCGTGGCCCCGGAGGTAGTGCGCGACAAGGACGGCGTGTCGGCGGCTCTGCTGGTCGCCGAGCTCGTCGGCCGACTCAAGGCCCGAGGTGCCACCCTGCTCGACCTCCTCGACGAACTCGCCGTTGCCCACGGCGTGCATGCCACCGACGCCTTCTCGGTGCGGGTGTCGGACCTGTGGCTCATGCCCGCACTCATGGCGCGGCTGCGCGCGGCATTCGCCAGCGACCATCGGCGACAGCGTGGTCACCCGGATCGACGACCTCGCCCGAGGCGACGGAGGGCTCCCACCGACCGATGGGCTGCGCTATTTCTTGTCCGACGGCTCCCGGGTCATCGTGCGCCCCTCGGGCACCGAACCCAAGGTCAAGGTCTACCTCGAGGCGGTCGAGGACGTCCCAGGCAGCCGAGGACTTGGCGGACTGCCGTGCCATCGCCGCGGGCCGGCTGGTGTCGATGCGGCGAGCCTTCGAGGAGCTCACCCGGATCTAGCCGAGCCGGGAGACCATCGCCACGAGCAGCGGCACTCCCACGAGGGCGATGTCGAGCAGGTCCCACCTGCGGGTCACCGGGGCTAGCGGGTCGGGCTCGATGACCCCGTCACGCACGAGTTCTCGCCATTCGCCGTGCAATTGCTCGACGAGGACGGCGGCCGGCCCAGCGGTCGTGGGCAACGAGCCCGGCCGGTGGACCGGTGCCGGCGGTCCAGGATCGGCAAGCCGCTCCTTCAGGGCGCCCGACGAGAAGGCCGCGAGCACGCCCGACCCGCTGCGCCGGCGGACCTTCGCGGCGATCGCCCACGCCTTGATGGCGAGCGGGCCGGCATACACGACGAGATTCCACTGCGCGCTGACATCCTCGTATGCCGTCCACGGCACGACAGTGCGACGGAACGGGTTATGGATCGTGATCCCGTCGAGGGTCAGGCGCACGAAGGGGCGCACGAGCAGGACGACCAGGGCCGTGGCCGCCGCGACGAGGAAGGCCACAAAGCTCAGGCCTTCGCCCCATGCCATGACCGCACCGGCGAGGAACATCAGCGCCACGAAGCCCCCGAGGACCGCGCTGCCCATCGGGCGCAGGACGAGATCGACAGACGCGTCCGGCGCGGGGTCCGATGACGAGGCGGCGTGAGTGCTCATGGAGTCGTCATCATTCCACGGCCCTAGACTCTCGTCGGTGACCACCGTTGCCACAAATCTGCCGGACATCGGCGACAACGCCGCGTTGCGGCGCTGGCTCCACGGGCTGCCCGGCGTCGACCAGGTCGGCCTCGAAGCCCGTGCCGCCTCCCTCGGCACGCGATCGATCAAGACCACCTCGAAATCATGGGCGATCGACACCGCGATCTCGATGATCGACCTGACCACCCTCGAAGGCGCCGACACCCCTGGCAAGGTCCGGTCGCTGTGCGCGAAGGCACTGGTGCCCGACCCGAGCGACCCGGCGACCCCTCGCCCGGCCGCGATCTGCGTCTACGGCGACCTCGTGGGTATCGCGCGTGAAGCCTTGGGAGACAGTGGGATTCACGTCGCCGCCGTCGCCACAGCCTTTCCGTCAGGACGGGCGAGCATGCCGGTCAAGCTCGCCGACACCCGTGATGCGGTCGAGGGCGGCGCCGACGAGATCGACATGGTCATCGACCGCGGCGCCTTCCTCTCCGGCCGCTACCTGCAGGTCTTCGAGGAGATCGTCGCCACCAAGGAGGCGTGTCGGCGGGCAGATGGCAGCGCCGCGCACCTCAAGGTCATCCTCGAGACCGGTGAACTCGCCACCTACGACAACGTCCGCCGAGCGTCCTTCCTCGCGATGCGCGCGGGTGCGGACTTCATCAAGACGAGCACCGGCAAGGTCGCGCCTGCCGCCACCCTTCCGGTCACCCTCCTCATGCTCGAGGCGGTCCGCGACTGGCGGGAGCTCACCGGCACCCAGATCGGGGTCAAGCCCGCCGGCGGCATCCGCACGACGAAGGACGCGATGAAATACCTCGTCACGGTCTCCGAGGTTGCCGGTCCAGCGTGGCTCTCACCCGATTGGTTCCGCTTCGGTGCCTCCGGGTTGCTCGGCGATCTCCTCCTCCAGCGCCAGAAGCTGGCCACCGGCGCCTATTCCGGCCCCGACTACGTGTCGATCGACTGAGGACGACTGAGGATGACGATGCCGACCTTCGACTACGCCCCCGCCCCCGAGTCCCGATCGGTGGTCTCGATCGCCGACTCCTACGGCCTGTTCATCGACGGCGAGTTCCACGCCGGCACGGGCGGCTCCTTCCCCACGATCAACCCGGCGACCGAGGAGACCCTCGCGCAGATCAGTGAGGCCTCCGCCGCGGACGTGGATCGGGCCGTCGCCGCAGCGCGCGCAGCATACGAGCGGGTGTGGTCGAAGCTCTCGGGGGCCGACCGCGGGAAATACCTCTTCCGGATCGCGCGGATCCTCCAGGAGCGGGCGCGAGAGTTCGCGGTCCTCGAGACGCTCGACAACGGCAAGCCCATCAAGGAGAGCCGCGACGTCGACGTGCCGCTCGCGGCCGCGCACTTCTTCTACCACGCCGGGTGGGCCGACAAGCTGGAGTATGCCGGTCTCGGCGGCTCCCCGAGCAACCCGCCGCGACCCGTCGGAGTCGTGGGCCAGGTCATCCCATGGAACTTCCCCCTCCTCATGCTCGCGTGGAAGGTCGCTCCCGCGCTGGCCTGCGGCAACACCGTGGTCCTCAAGCCGGCGGAGACCACGTCCCTGACCGCGCTTGCTCTTCGCCGAGGTCTGCGCGCAGGCCGACCTCCCACCGGGTGTCGTCAACATCGTCACGGGTGCCGGCGCGACCGGTCAGGCACTCGTCGAGCACCCCGACGTCGACAAGATCGCCTTCACCGGCTCGACCGAGGTCGGCAAGCTCATCGCGCGAGCCGTCGCCGGCACCCGCAAGAAGGTCACCCTCGAGCTCGGCGGCAAGGCCGCCAACATCGTCTTCGACGACGCACCGATCGATCAGGCGGTCGAAGGCATCGTGCGCGGCATCTTCTTCAACCAGGGCCACGTCTGCTGCGCTGGCTCACGCCTGCTCGTGCAAGAGTCGATCCACGACGAGGTGGTGCAGCGGCTCCAGCGGCGGCTCGCGACGATCCGCGTCGGCGACCCGATGGACAAGAACACCGACCTCGGCGCGATCAACTCGGCTGTCCAACTCGCCCGAGTCACCGACATGGTGGCCGTCGGTGAGGCCGAGGGGGCCCAGCGATGGAGCCCCGTCTGCGACCTGCCGAGCCGCGGCTTCTGGTTTGCCCCGACGATCTTCACCGGAGTCTCCCAGGCCCACCGGGTCGCGCAGGAGGAGATCTTCGGGCCGGTCCTGTCGGTCATCACCTTCCGGACCCCCGCCGAGGCGGTCGCCAAGGCCAACAACACTCCCTACGGTCTGTCCGCAGGAGTCTGGACCGAGAAGGGGTCGAAGATCCTCTGGATGGCCGACCAACTCCGGGCGGGAGTGGTGTGGGCCAACACCTTCAACCAGTTTGACCCGACGTCACCTTTCGGCGGTTTCAAGGAGTCCGGCTACGGCCGCGAAGGCGGCCGCCATGGCCTCGATCCCTACGTCACGACGGGAGGCCCGCGATGAGCGAGCGCGTCGAAGTGCGCAAGACCTTCAAGCTCTACGTCGGGGGCGCCTTCCCACGCAGTGAGTCCGGTCGCTCGTATGCCGTCCACGCTACCGGCCGCGCCGGACGGCAGGGCGCCTTCCTCGCCAACGCCGCGATGGCCTCCCGCAAGGACGCCCGGGACGCCGTCGTCGCCGCCCGCGCCGCTCAGAAGGGCTGGGCGGGGGCCACGGCATACAACCGGGGTCAGGTGCTCTACCGCGTCGCCGAGGTCATGCAAGGCCGCGCGGCCCAGCTCGCGGACGACGTCGCCGCAGCGGAAGGCATCACGACAGCCAAGGCGAGCGCGATCGTCGACCTCGCGATCGACCGATGGGTCTGGTATGCCGGGTGGGCCGACAAGCTCGCGCAGGTCGTCGGTGGACTCAACCCCGTGGCCGGACCGTTCGTCAACATCTCGGCCCCCGAGCCGACCGGTGTCGTGGCTATCCTTGCGCCGCAACGGAGTTCACTGCTCGGTCTGGTGTCGGTCATCGCGCCGGTCATCGTGTCTGGCAACACCGCCGTCGTCGTCACCAGCGCGCAGCGGCCGCTCCCCGCCGTGACGCTCGGGGAGATCCTCGCGACCTCAGACGTGCCTGGCGGGGTCGTCAACCTGCTCACCGGGGTCACCGCCGAGATGGCGCCGTGGCTGGCCTCCCATCGTGACGTCAACGCCATTGACCTCACCGGTGCCGCCGGGGCCGACGGCCTCCAGTGGGGCGATCTTGAGGCTGCCGCTGCCGGCAACCTCAAGCGGGTGCTCCGCCCTGCCGGCGACGGCGCCGACGCGATCGAGCCTGATTGGCGGACCGTCCCGGATCTGACCCGCATGACGGCCTTCCTTGAGACCAAGACGGTCTGGCACCCCAAGGGCCGTTGACCCGATGATCGCGATCGACCAGCCGCGCGCCGACCAGCCGGCTCGCGCCCGGATCGTCCTGCTCACGGGACCGTCCGGGGCTGGCAAGTCGCGCCTGGCCGACCGGCTCCACACGGCATACGGCTGGCCGGTGGTGCGTCTCGACGACTTCTACCGGGACGGCGACACCGAAGGGCTGCCGACCATTTCTTTCGGTGGCGGTGCGGCGGTCACCGACTGGGATCACCCCGCGTCGTGGGACGGCGAGGGAGCCGTCCGCGCGCTCGTCGACCTCGTCACGCTCGGCCGCGCTGCCACGCCGCGCTATGACATCTCGACCTCGCGACGGGTGGGCACCGGTGAGGCCGTCCTCGGGCACCATCGCATCGTCGTCGCCGAAGGGATTTTCGCGGCCGAGATCGGCCCGCGCATCGCCGATGCACGGCTCCTCGCCGCCACCTACTGCGTCACTCACGGGCCGTGGGGCAACGCCGCCTTCCGCCTCACGCGTGACCTGGCCGAGCATCGCAAGAGTCCGGCGCTGCTGCTGCGGCGTGGCGTGTCGCTCTTCCGGCGCGAAGCAGCCATCGTCCGCCGCGCCGAGGCCCTGGGTGCCCGCTGCCGTTCTCCCCGGGCCGTCGAACGCGAGCTCGCGTCCTTCGCGCATGCGTCCGGCATGGCTGATACGTTCGGCGAGACAGCTTTCGGCGTGCCAGACAGGGGGCAGGCGGTGCAGGAGCGCGACACGGGGTCCGCGCGCCCATGAGCGGGTTCGGTCCACCTCCCGGGCCGCCCGAGCAGGCGCCTCGCGCGCGGGCGAGCTACCTCGCCCCGGGACGGTCGGCCATGGACGCCAGCGCGAGACGCCGGTATGCCGTGTCCGTCAGCGCCCGCCCCGGCATCGTCCCACTCGCGCCCATCGGAGCCGGCGACATCATCGACGGCGCGATCAAACACGTCCGCCGCAATCCCGGCCCCGTCCTCGGCGCGGGTGCCATCGCTGTTTCCGCCGCCGTCCTCCCCGCCGTCATGCTGTCATCGCTCGTCTTCGCCGGGACGTGGCGTCGGAGCACGGGGGTCAGCACCGTGGTCAACGACGTCGCCCTGTCGGCCGGGGTGGCCGGACTCGGGATCGGACTCAGCCTGCTCGCGTTGGGCGGCATCCTCGGCCCCGCCGTGCTCGACGCAGTGCTCGGCCACCGCGTCACGAGCGACGAGCTGTGGAGCCGCGTGCGTCGGCGCGTCGTGCCACTCGTGGCCGGACAGGTCCTCGTCGGGCTCATCGTCGTGGCACCCATTGCCCTCGCCTTGGCGGTCGTCGTCGCCATGGCCCAGAGCACCGGCGTGGCCGCGGCCTTCGCGGCGATCCTCCTCTTCCCGGTCGCGGGGGTGCTGTCCTGCTGGGCGTCCGGCCGGATGCTGTTCACCGCGCCGGCCCAGGTCCTCGAGGGGGTCAGCATCCTCGGCGGCCTGCGGCGAGCCTGGGCGTTGACGCGGGGCCGCTTCTGGCGAGTGTTCGCCACCCAAATCTCCATTGGCCTGCTCGCGTTCATCGTCTTCTGGTTCGTCGAGATCACGCTCTACTTCGTCGGACGGCTGCTCCTGGCGATGCTCGAGCTCGATCCCCGGTCCGCCGAGTCGGCGACGTCGCTCCTGTTCACCCTGGCGATGCTCGGGGCCGGTGCGCTCGTGGCTCCCGTGGTCGCCTCCTCCACCGTCCTGCTTTACGTCGACGCGCGGATCCGGGCCGAAGGCTTCGACCTCGATCTGCGACGCCAGGCTGCGGGAGCCACACCATGATCGGCCGCCTCGACCCCACGCCCCCGGAGGCGCGGCAGTGGTTGGCCGACGAGCTCGCCAAACCCGACTACCAAGACACTCAGTCTCTGTTCGAACGCTTCGCCGAATGGCTGAATCGGCTGTTCGACCCTCCTGTCCGGTCGGGCACGGCACCGGAGCCTGCCATCGTCCCGACGTGGGTCGTCGTGGCCCTCGTCATCCTGCTCCTCGCCGCGCTCGTGCTCGTGCTCACCCGGGTCCGGGCCGAGCGCCGGTCTGCACCGGAGTCAGGCGGCGCTGTCCTGGGGGAGCTCGACCTGACCGCCCCGCAGTTCCGGGCGCGCGGCGAGGCCGCCCTCCGTGACAACCGGTGGTCAGATGCCGTGCTTGAGTTCACCCGCGCCGTGGCCCGGGAAGCTGCCGACCGCACGCTCCTGCACGAAGCACCGTCCCTCACCGCTCACGAGATCGGGATTGCGCTGGCTCCCATCTTCCCGCTCGACGCCACCGAGATCTGGGCCGGCATGGACGTCTTCGACCGCGTCTGTTACGGCCGACATCCGGCCAGTCAGAGCGAGGCGCTCGCGGCACAGCAGCTCGACCAGACCCTCGTCGATCGACGCCCGGTCTTGAGCGAGGCGCCGTCGTGACGACCCTCCTCGACGCCCAGCCGGTGGCGACCTCCGATCGACCACGTCCACGCCACGCGATCCGCATCGTCGTGGCAATCGCCGCTCTCCTGGCCGCCGCCGTCCTCCTCACCGTCACCGGCAAGTCAGCGGAGACGACGGTGCCCCTGCACCCACACAACCCCACCGCAACCGGAGCCCAGGCGCTCGCTCGCGTGCTCGACAGCCGTGGCGTGCCCGTCACCATCGCCCTCGGCGAGGCAGCGTTGCGCGCCGCCTCCGTGGACTCGACGACAACGCTCGTCGTCACCGACACCTCCCAGTTGCGCGACGCGACGGTTACTAGCCTCGACGCCGAGGCCAAGAAGGCCGGCCGCGTCGTCCTCGTCAACCCCGGTGTCCGAGCGCTCCGCACCCTGGTCCCTGGGGTCGGCACACGCAGCGTCGGCACGAGCGCGACCCTCACCGCCGAGTGCACCAGCTCCTCCGGCGTCCGCCGAGGGGAGACGCTCAGTCGCCTCCAGATGACCTTCCGGGCCACTGGCGGGGAGACCGCGACTGCCGCGTGCTTCGTCACCGATGGGTATGCCGGCTATCTCGAACTCACGCCCCGCAATCACCGCCCGACGGTGCTCATCGGCAGCGTCGACGTCGTGGCGAACTCCCGGATCACCCAAGCCGACAACGCCGCCATCGCGGTGCGGGCCATGGGCCAGCTCTCTCGGGTCGTGTGGTATGTCCCCGATCTGCGCGATGCTCCGCTCAGTCCCCCCATCGACGAACAACGCATCGTCCCGGAGTGGTTCGGGCCCATCCTCATTCTCGGGCTCTTCGCCTTTGGCGCCGTCATGATCTGGCGTGGGCGCCGCCTCGGTCGCCTCGTCGCCGAGCCCTTGCCGGTCGTCGTCCGAGCGCTTGAGACCACCGAAAGCCGGGGTCGGCTCTACCGCAAAGCCCGTGACGGCCAGCGCGCCTCGGAGGTCCTCCAGGAGGCCACCCGCCGGCGGCTCACGGCATACCTCGGTCTGCCCCACGGCACGACGCCGCACTCGCTCGTCGATGCCTTGATCCCCCTGTCTTCCCGTCAACCCGACCACCTCTGGAGTCTGCTTGCAGGCCCACCCGCGGGGTCGGAGACGGACATGCTCGCGCTGGCTGCCGAACTGGCCGCCCTGGAAAAGGAGATCCGACGCTCATGACCGACGACCTGACGCAGATGGCGCAGCCAGCCCCATCAGGGCCGCCCGTGCCCTCCGACTCCGACCGTGCGCGGGCCGCGCTGCTGGCCGTCCGCGCCGAGGTGGCCAAGGCCGTCGTGGGTCAGGACGCCGCCGTGACCGGCATCCTCATCGCGCTGCTGTCGCGCGGGCACATCCTCCTCGAGGGCGTGCCAGGGGTGGCCAAGACCCTCCTCGTGCGCACGCTGGCCGCCGCGCTGTCGGTCGAGACGACCCGGGTGCAGTTCACGCCCGACCTCATGCCCGGTGACATCACCGGGTCCCTGATCTTCGACCAGCACACGTCGAGCTTCTCCTTCCGCGAGGGTCCGGTCTTCACCAACCTCCTGCTCGCCGACGAGATCAACCGCACGCCACCGAAGACCCAGGCGGCCCTGCTCGAAGCGATGGAAGAACGCCAGGTCAGCGTCGACGGCCAGCCACGGCCGCTCCCGGTGCCCTTCCTCGTCGCCGCCACCCAGAACCCCATCGAGTACGAAGGCACCTATCCGCTCCCCGAGGCCCAGCTCGACCGCTTCCTGCTCAAGGTCGTCCTGCCGGTGCCCCCTCGTGACGAGGAGATCGAGATCCTGGGCCGTCACGCCCGCGGTTTCGACCCCAAAAACCTCGGCGGCGCCGGCATCACCGCGGTCGCCGGGCCAGACGACCTCGCTGCCGGGGCAGCGGCCGTCCGCGGTGTGACGATCTCACCGGAGGTCGCGGCATACATCGTCGACATCGCCCGCGCCACGCGCCAATCTCCATCGCTCTCCCTCGGAGTGAGCCCTCGTGGCGCCACCGCCCTCCTGGCGACCTCACGCGCGTGGGCATGGATGAGCGGTCGCACCTTCGTCACGCCCGATGACGTTAAGGCCCTCGCTCACGCCACCCTCGCCCACCGGGTGACCCTCAGGCCCGAGGCCGAACTTGAGGGCGTCAACGTCGCCTCGGTGCTCGCGACGGCCATCGGGTCTGTCGCGGTCCCCCGCTGAACGGCATACCTCTATGGCTGTCAGCGGACGATTCGCCCTGCTGGTCCTCGCAGGTGTTGTGCCGGTCTTCGTGGAGCCGACGCGGCGCACCGTCCTGCTCTGGGTCCTCATGTGCGTCGCGTTGGCAGTCATCGACGCCCTGCTCGCAGCGTCTCCCCGTCGGCTCCTCGTCGCCCGCGAGCCGCTCGGCGCGATCCGGCTCGGCGAGCCGGCTCAGTCGATCCTGCTCGTGACCAACCCCACGCGCCGCACTCTGCGTGGTCTTGTGCGCGACGCCTGGCAGCCGTCTGCGGGGGCGGCCGCTGACCGGCATCGGCTGCACATCCCCGCCGGTGAGCGGCGCCGGTTCGTCACGGCGCTGCGGCCGACCCGGCGCGGTGACCGCCTGGCCGATCGGGTGACGGTGCGGGCTTTTGGGCCTATGCGCCTCGGGGCTCGCCAACGGTCACTCGAGGTCGCCGGGTCGATCCGCGCCCTCCCACCCTTCGAGTCGCGCAAACATCTGCCCTCCCGCCTCGCGTCGCTGCGCCAGATCGACGGCCGCTCCGCGGTCCGCACGCGGGGTCAGGGCACCGAGTTCGACTCGCTGCGCGACTACGTCGACGGCGACGACGTGCGCTCCATCGACTGGAGGGCGACGGCGCGCCGACGCAGCGTCGTCGTGCGCACGTGGCAACCCGAACGCGACCGCCGCGTCGTCCTCGTCCTCGACACCTCGCGGACCTCGGCGGCGCGCATCGGCGACATCCCCCGGCTCGACGCAGCGATGGACGCCGCTCTCCTGCTCGCGGCGCTCGCCTCGCGCGCCGGCGATCGGGTCGACCTGCTCGCCGGTGACCGCTGGGTGCGTGCCCGGGTGTCGGCCTCGGCCAACCGCACCACGCTGCTCAACGACCTCGTCGAGGCCATGGCCCCCCTCGACCCCGCCCTCCTCGAGGCGTCGTGGCCGACGCTCGCGAGCGCCATCGCCGATGTCACCCGGCGCCGCGCCCTCGTCGTCCTGCTCACGCCGCTCGATCCCGCGGCGATCCGGGAATCCATGCTCCCGACGCTGGCGTCGTTGACGCGTCACCACCGCGTGGTGATCGCCGCCGTGACCGACCCGGCGCTCGCGGTCATGGCTGCGACGCGGGTGACGACCGCGGACGCGTATGCCGCAGCGGCCGCCGAGCGCACGGCCTACCTGCAACAGCGCACCGCGGAGCTCGTGGGGCGGCTCGGGGTTGATGTCGTCACCGGCTCGCCGGAGGAGTTGCCGCCACGCCTCGCCGACCACTACCTCATGCTCAAAGCAGCCGGCCTGCTCTAAGGGGCTGGCCCCTCAGCCGGCGATCGGGACGGCGTCGCCCTGGTCGACCCGGGAGACGTCGCCGGTCTCGCCGCGGCGGGCGGCATACCGACCGATGGTGAAGACGTAGGTGAGGAAGACCGCCTCGGCGAGCAGCCCGATGCCGATCCGGGCCCACGTCGGCAGCGGCGAGGGTGTGACGAAAGCCTCGATAACACCCGAGATGAACAGGACGACGACGAGCCCGAGCGCGACCGACATCGCGGCGCGAGCTTGGCCCGCGACCGCTGACGTGCGGGACATCGGGCCCGGATCCACCCAGGCCCAGAAGATCCGCAACCCCACTCCGGCAGCGACGAAGACGGCCGTGAGCTCGAGGAGGCCGTGCGGCAGGATCAGCCCGAAGAAGAGCCCCGCCCGGTCATAGCGCCACATGAGCGCGCCGATGATCGCGACATTGGTGATGTTCTGCCACAACAGGTAGATGACCGGCAGGCCGAGGACGCCAAAGGTGATGCACAGCGCGGACACCCAGGCGTTGTTGGTCCACACCTTGAAGGCAAAACTGCCCGCGGCATACTCGCTGTAATAGTTCTCAAAATCGTGAGTCACGAGTTGCTGGATCTCGGCGGGCGTCGCCAGCGTCGACTCAAACTGCGGGTTGACGTAGAAGTACCACCCGATGAGGAAGGCAGCGGCGACATTGGCCGCCATGACGATGAGCCACCAGCGGCGGGTGCGATAGAGCGCCGCGGGGAAGGTCGAGACGAAGAAGGTGCCGACGTCCGACCACGACACCGTGCGGGTGCCACCTGCGCGTGAGCGGGCCCGAGCCAGGAGTGAGGACAGCTGCGAGACCACCGCGGGTTCCGGTGTCGTGGAACGGATTTCGGACAGATGCGTGGCGCAGCGTTGGTAAAGGTCGAGGAGCTCGTCGGCCTCCTGGCCGCTCAACGCCCCACGCGTGGATGTCAACTGGTCGAGGCGCCGCCACTCGTGGGCGTGCGCGGTGACGTAGGCATCGAGGTCCACGCGGTTACTGTATGCCGTGTGGACCGCTCGATCGCGACGATTGGTGTCACCGAGGACGATCTCGTCACCGGTGAGGCCGTCGCGCTCGACCTGCCGCCTGCCACGCTCGGGCTTCGGATCTTCTCTCGGATCATCGACCTGTTCGTCGTGCAGCTCGCCGGTGGCATCGTCATGACGCTGGCGGGGGTGCTCACCGCCATCGCCGACGAAGCCGTGGCCACGGGCATCATGCTTGCCGCAACGGTGCTCGTCGTCGTCGGCTATCCGGTGGCGATGGAAACCCTCACCCGAGGACGCACAGTCGGGAAGTTCGCGACCGGACTTCGCGTCGTCCGCGACGACGCCGGTCCGATCACGTTCCGTCACGCCCTCACCCGCGGGATGGTCGGGGTCCTCGAGATCTCGATCCTCCTCGGGATCCCCGCAGTTATCAGCGCTATTCTCAACGACCGCGGCAAGCGCCTCGGGGACGTCGCCGCCGGCACCTATGTCGTCCGCGAGCGCGGCCGCGGGGCGATGCCACCCCCTGTGCCGATGCCTCCGCACCTGGCGCAGTGGGCAGTCAACGCCGACATCGGCAAGGTCCCTGACGGTGTCGCAGCCGCGGTGCGGACTTTCCTCCCGGCGGCCTTTTCGATGGACCCCGCGGCGCGCGCCCGCCGGGGTGAGGATCTCCTCGCCGAGGTGCTGCTCTGCGTGGCCCCGCCCCCGCCGCCGGGCAACCACCCGGAATACATCCTCGCGGCGGTCGTGGCCGAACGCCGCCGCCGTGACTACGACCGTCTCATGCGGGAGGCAGGGCTGCGTCAGCGGCTCGGCGCCGACGTGTGACAGCCGAGCTCGGCATAGCCGGGCTTGATGACATCGTCGATCAGGGCGAGCCGCTGGTCGAAGGGGATGAAGGCCGACTTCATGGCGTTGATCGTCACCCACCGCAGGTCTGCGAGCGTCCAGCCAGCATGCTCGACGAGCTGAGCGGCCTCCTGTGACATGCACGTATTGCTCATCAGCCGGTTGTCGGTATTGAGCGTGACCCGGAAGAGCAGCTTGGCGAGCAGCGTGATCGGGTGGAGCCCGATGCTCGGCGCAGCCCCCGTCTGGACGTTGCTCGTCGGACAGAGCTCGAGGGGGATGCGGGCGTCCCGCACATAGGAGGCCAGCCGCCCGAGGCGGACGGTGGACAGGTCGACGTCGTCGAGGCTCGTCAAATGGTTCTTTTCGGCCATCCGCAACCACAGCGGCGCCGCGACGCCGTCGATGGCGATGTCGTCGATGATCCGCACTCCGTGGCCGAGGCGGTCGGCCCCGCAGTATTGGATCGCTTCCCAGATGCTCGGGAGCCCGAATGCCTCGCCGGCGTGGATCGTGAAGTGGGCGTTCTCGCGCCGGAGGTATTCGAAAGCGTCGAGGTGTCGCGTCGGCGGGAAGCCCGCCTCCGCCCCGGCGATGTCGAACCCGGCGACGCCGTCGTCGCGATAGCGGACGGCCAGCTCGGCAATGGCCGTGCTGCGCGCTGCGTGCCGCATCGCCGTCAGCAGAGCGGTGACCCGGATGGGGTGTCCCGCAGCAGCGGCTTCGGCCTCCCCCTCGCGGAACCCGGCATTGACCGCCTCGACGACCTGCTCGAGGCTCAGCCCGCCGGCGATGTGTTGCTCAGGTGCGTAGCGGCTCTCGGCGTAGACCACGCCGTCGGCAGCGAGGTCCAGGACGCACTCGCGGGCCACCCGGCGCAGTCCCTCCTCGGTCTGCATGACCGCGACGGTATGCCGGAACGTCTCGAGATAGCGCACGAGCGAGCCACTGTCGGCAGAGTCTCGGAACCACGTCTGCAGCTCGGTGGCATCCGTCGCCGGGAGCTCGGTGTAGCCGATCTCGCCGGCGATGTCGATGACCGTCTGGGGGCGCACCCCACCGTCGAGGTGGTCGTGCAGGAGGACCTTGGGCGCGGCGACGAGGGTCGCGCGGTCGAGCCGATCGGCCGCGCTGTCAGTCTTCACGGTGGGCCGTCTCTGGTGTGAAGGCTGGCAGACATACCGCGACGTATTCGGCCCCGAGCGGGCCTGCGCTGTATTGCACCCGCTCGCCCGCCTTCGTCACGATCGACTGGCCGGCCTTGGCCTCGAACCGCTGGCCGTCGCAATCGACCACGACCGACCCCCGCACGACGACCGTGATCTCGTCGAACTCCGGTGTCTGGTAGGGCTCCTCCCAACCTGCCGGGGCGTGCATGTGCGCGATCGATAGGTCGCTGGTGCGGGTCGAGGCTGCCCCGATGTGCTCGCTGATGACCTTGCCACCAGGGACCGGGATCTGGACGGGATCGGTGATGACGTGCGGCATCCTCGCACTCTAGTGGCCGCTGCGAACCCGAGGGCAGCGCGCGGGTTAACCCCGGCCGTCCTGCGCGGGCGTGAGGTGACGATGCAAGCGCAGGAACATCAGCGCAGCGAGCGCGGTGCCGCCGACGACTGCGACAACCCACCAGCCGGCTTTGGCGTTGCCCAGGAGGATCCCGGCGGTGGCCGGCCCGGCGACGCCGGAGACCGTCCAGACCATCGATTGGAAGGCGTTGTATCGGCCCCGAAGGTGCTCGGGTGCGAGGTCGTTGACGACGGCAGGGGCGACGGGCGCCCAGATGGTCTCGCCGAGTCCGAAGAGGCCGAGGCCGAGCACGGCATACGCGATCGCCACGGAGCCCTCGGCACGCCCGGTGAGCGAGACGATGACCCACGAGACCGACCAGATGGCGGCAGCTACGGCGAGCAGCCGACTGCGGCTGCGCCCGGGAATGATCCGAAGGGCCACGAGTTGGCCCAGCACGATGACCGCGGTGTTTGCGGCGAACGCCCACCCGAGCCGATTGACCGGCACCCCACCCGTTTCGGTGACGTAGGCCGCGAACCCCGCCTCCATCTGCGCGTAGCCGAAGGTCACGACGACGATCGACACCGCGACGAAGCGCACCATCGTGCGGTCGGCGATGACCTCACGCCAGCCGCCGTCGCGCACCTGGCCGTCGTCGCCTGGCCCGGGCTTGTCGCTCACCGACGCGAGGCTGCCTGCGCTGGCGGGGAGCGTGAGGACGACGATGATGTAGCCGACGTAGGACAGCGAGTCGATGAGATATAGCCGCTGGAATGACTCGATCGAGGTGACATCGACGAGCACCGACGAGACGAGCCCACCGACCCCGAAGCCGGCGTTCATGAGCATGAACTGGATTCCGTAGGCCCGTTCTCGCTCGGCTTCGGGGACGAGGCGGGTCAACATCGCCGTGGTCGCCGGATAGAGCCCGACGGTGCCCAGACACACGAGGGTGGCCACGACCACGGCCTGTCCCGTCGTGGCGACGTGGCCGATGAGGTAGGTCGTGACTGCCTCGACGACGAGCCCGGCAAGCATGATCGGGCGCGGGCCGAATCGGTCGATGAGCGTCCCCCCGATGGGAGCCGCGAGGAAACTGACCACGCCCATCCACGCGAAGATGAGCCCGACAGTCTGGGTCGGGATCCCGCGCGCTTGCGCCAGGTAGACGTAGAGGAAGGGCATCGTGAGCCCACTGCCCAAGGCGGAGAAGGCGATGCCGAGGATCAGGCGGCGCGCCAGGGGATGACTCACGACCCACGAGACTGGCACGGCATACCGGCTCGTGCCAACCGGATTAGCGAGCCGGAGTCGTCACGAGATCCGGTCGATGACTAGCGGCAGGAGATCTGGCCGCGATCCTTCCGGGGCGATGAATGTCGCTCCTTCCAGGGCCGCGAGTGCCCGGTCGAAGCGTTCCGGGGTGTCGGTGTGCAGGGTCATAAGCCGTTCCCCGGCGCGCACGACCGCACCCGGCTTGGCGTGCAGTTCGATCCCCGCGCCGGCCTGCACCGGGTCTTCCTTGCGTGCGCGGCCGGCTCCGAGCCGCCAGGCAGCGACGCCGACCTTGAGCGCGTCGAGCTGGGTGAGCACGCCGCTGCCGTCCGCGAGCACCTCATGGGTATGCCGTGCGACCGGCAAGGGGGCATCGGGGTCTCCCCCTTGGGCCCGGATCATGCGCCGCCAGACGTCCATCGCGCGACCGTCCCGGAGCGCCTCCGCAGGGTCGACGTCCGACCGACCGGCGGCGGCGAGCATCTCCCGGGCCAGGACGACCGTGAGCTCGACGACGTCAGCCGGCCCACCACCGGCGAGGACCTCGATCGACTCGCGGACTTCGAGGGCGTTGCCGGCCGTGAGCCCGAGGGGGGTCTGCATGTTGGTCAGCAGCGCAACCGTGGTCACCCCGGCGTCCAGCCCGAGCCCGACCATGGTCGTGGCCAGCTCACGCGCCCGGTCGACGGTCTTCATGAAAGCGCCCGAGCCGACCTTGACGTCCAGGACGAGGGCGCCGGTGCCCTCGGCGATCTTCTTGCTCATGATGGAGCTCGCGATGAGCGGGATCGCCTCGACGGTGCCCGTGACGTCGCGCAGGGCGTAGAGCTTCTTGTCCGCGGGAGCCAGGCCCGCACCGGCAGCGCAGATCACCGCGCCGACGTCCTCGAGCTGCGTCAGCATCTGCTCGGTGCTCAGGGATGCTTGCCATCCCGGGATCGACTCCAGCTTGTCGAGGGTGCCTCCCGTGTGGCCGAGCCCCCGTCCGGACAGTTGTGGCACCGCCACGCCGCACGCGGCGACGAGCGGGGCCAGCGGCAATGTGATCTTGTCGCCGACGCCGCCGGTCGAGTGCTTGTCCGCGGTCGGCCGTGACAGGGACGCGAAGTCCATCCGCTCGCCGGAAGCGATCATCGCAGCGGTCCAGCGGGCGATCTCCCGTCGATTCATGCCGTTGAGCAGGATTGCCATGCCGAGCGACGACATCTGCTCGTCGGCGACCGCGCCACGGGTATAGGCGTCGATGACCCAGTCGATCTGCGCGTCGGTGAGTTCGCCGCGGTCGCGCTTGGTGATGATGACGTCGACGGCGTCGAAGGCCTCGCTCACGATGACTCCTTGGCCGCGGCCGCGGCCGCGAGATCGTCCGGCCCGAAGGCCTGGGGCAGGACCTCCCGCATCGGGAGGACCCCCTGCGGGGTGAGCAGTTGACAGTCGGCACCGCCGTGCTCCCACAGCAGTTGACGGCAGCGACCACACGGCATGAGGGGCTCTCCGTCGCCGCCGACGCAGGAGACGGCCACGAGCCGGCCGCCACCCGAGGCGACGAGCTGGGACACCATGCCGCACTCGGCGCACAAGCCGATGCCGTACGACGCGTTTTCGACGTTGCAGCCGGTGACGATGCGCCCGTCGTCGACGAGTCCGGCCACGCCGACCGGGAACTGCGAGTAGGGCGCATAGGCGCGCTCGGTCATGCCGACGGCCAGGCGGCGCAGCTCGTCCCAGTCGATGGCGCCGCCCGGCGCACCCGGGCGCGCGGACGGCATACCCATTAGCGCGCTTCACCCTTTCGGTAGACCTGACCGTCGGCCTTGGGCATTCGCAGCCGTTGTGAGGCAAAGGCGAGGACGAGGAGGGTGGCGACGTAGGGGGTCATGCCGGTGAACTCGCGCGGCACCGCGCTCGTGAGGAAGAACCACGCCCCCGCGACCAGACCGGTGACGACCGGGACGACGCCGGTCAGGGGCTTGCCCTGACGGCGACGCATGATCTGCCAGATCCCCCACGCGACCAGGCCGATGGCGATCGGCAGGAGGTAAGCGTGGATGACGTCGCCGCGGCCACGGAGGTTGATCGCGTCGGTGTAGCCGAAGAGCGCGGCACCGGCGGTGAGGCCGCCCGGACGCCAGTTGCCGAAGATCATCGCGGCGAGGCCGATGTAACCACGCCCGGCGGTCTGGCCCTCGCGGTAGAGATTCGAGGCCACGAGGGCGAGGAAGCCGCCGCCGAGACCGGCGAATCCACCGGAGATGAGCACGGCGATGAACTTGTATTTGATGACGTTGACGCCGAGGGTCTCCGCCGCCTGGGGCGCCTCACCACACGAGCGCAGGCGCAACCCGAAGGCGGTGCGCCACAGCACCCACCACGTGCCGACGACGAGGAGCACCGTGAGGATGGTGACGACCGAGAGGTTGTTGACCAAGGCCCGCAGGATGCTCGCGATGTCGGCGAGCAGCCACGTGCCGGAGCGCTCCACCTGACCGAGGGCGTCCGCTGCGGGAGCGATCGTCAGCGCCGGGAACGGATCGAGGGGCGGCGACTGGGTCTCGCCGCCACCGGGCAGTCCCTTGAAGGTGCGGACGGCGAGATACGACGCGGCGCCCGCACCGAGGAGGTTGACGGCGACACCGGAGACGATGTGGTCGACCCCGAAGATTACCGTCGCCAGTGCGTGGACGGCGCCGCCGACGGCTCCCAGAAGGATGGCGCCGATCAGGCCGGCCCAGACTCCGTAGTTGTAGGCGAAGAAGGCCCCGCCCCACGTGCCGAGGATCATCATGCCCTCGAGACCGATATTGGCCACACCTGCGCGTTCGGACCACAGACCGCCGAGACCGGCCAGGAGGATCGGCATCGTCAGGCCGATGGTCGCAGCGATGGCACCGCTGGAGTCGATGTCGTTGGCTCCGGTGATGACCCGCAGAGTCGAGATGAGCAGGAGCGCGCCCCCGATCACGGCATACCAGAACCACCGCGGACGTCGGGTCTTCTTGGGCGCCGCGAGCTCGGGCGCGGTGGTGACGGCCAGACCGGTGCTCATGCGGACACCTCCGCTGCATCGCGCTGAGTCTTGGCCCTCTCCGCTGCCAGCGCAGCGGCCACGGTGCGCTGCTCGAGCGCGATATTGGCGCGACGCACCAACTCGTAGGCGATGACGACCGACAGCACGATGACTCCTTGGATGACTCCGACGAGCCGGTCGGACACGCCGGCGTTGATCTGCAGACCGTTGGACTGCTGCTCGAGGAAACCCCAGACGATGGCGGCGATCGCCATGCCGATGTGGTGGTTGCGACCGAGCAGGGCGACCGCGATTCCGGCGAAGCCGAGACCGGGCTGGAAGGTCGTGCCGTAGGCGTAGTCCTGGCCGAACAGCAGCGGCATACCCACGAGGCCAGCGATGGCACCCGAGAGGACCATCGAGGTGAGCACCATCCGCTTGACCTTGACACCGCTGGCGACCGCGGCCGTCTCAGACCCACCCGTGGCGCGCAGGTCGAACCCGAAGCGGGTCTTGTTGAGGACAAACCAGTAGAGGAAGCCGACGAGGATCGCGAGAAAGAGCAGGCCGTAGATCTCGCGCTGTTGTTCCCCGATCGTCACCGGTATGCCGGGCACGCGCGAGGACTCCGGCAGCGACTTCGTGTTGGTGACATTGCTGCCCTCGGACGACAACGCGACCTTCTGCAGGAGGAAGGCCACGAGGTAGGTCGCGATGGCGTTGAGCATGATCGTCGAAATGACCTCGGAGACACCGCGCTTGACCTTGAGCCAGCCTGCGATGGCGGCCCAGAGCGCACCGGCACCCATCGCGACGGCGAGCGACACGATGATGTTGAGCCAGCCCGGAAGCCAGGCTTGGCCACCGAAGGTCGCGGCGGCGAAGGCGGCGACGCGGTATTGGCCGTCGACGCCGATGTTGAACAGGTTCATCCGGAAGCCGATGGCGACCGCGACCGCCGAGAGATAGAGCACGATCGCAGAGTTGATGATCGCGATCGTCAGGCGGGGGCTCGGGAGCTTGAGCAGCTGAGCCCAGACGTCTCCGACCGGGTCTTTGGCCAGCAGCAGGATGATCGACGTGACGACCATCGCGACGATAATCGACAGCACCGGGGCGGCGGCTCCCATGGCGATCCGTCGTGGTGAGAATTTCACTTCGAGTCCTCCTGGGTGCCGTGGCCCTGGCCGTCTGCGCCGGTCATCGCGGCACCGAGTTCTTCGCGCGTGACGACATCCGGATCGAAGGGCGCCGAGAGGCCGCCACGAAGGATGACGCGGATCGTGTCGGACAGGCCGACGAGTTCCTCGAGGTCGGCGGAGATGAGCAGGACCGCCATGCCCTCCTTGCGCGCCTTCTTGATGATCGACCAGATCGACGACTGGGCACCGACGTCGACGCCACGGGTCGGGTGGGCGGCGACGAGGACCCGGGGCTGGTGGCGCATCTCCCGGCCGATGATGAGCTTCTGTTGGTTGCCGCCGGACAGCGAGCCGGCGGTGACCGTGATCGAGGGAGTGCGGACGTCGAAGTCCCGGACGATGGCGTCGGTGTCGGCCTTGGCGGCCTTGGCGTCGATGAGTTGGCCCTTGACGTTGGGCGCCTGGGTCTGGTGGCCGAGGATGACGTTTTCCCACAACGGGGCTTCGAGGAGCAGGCCATGCCGGTGACGGTCCTCGGGGATGTAGCCGACGCCGGCCTCGCGGATCTCCCGCACCTCCCAGTCGGAGATGTCGAGGTCGTCGAGGAAGATCCGGCCGCTCGTCGGCTCGCGCATCCCCATGATGACCTCGACGAGTTCGGCTTGGCCGTTGCCTTCGACGCCGGCGATGCCGACGATCTCACCTGCGTGGATCGTCAGGCTGATGTTGTCGAGGACCTTGCGCTGGCCCGGGCCGCCGGTGAGATCCACGGCGTCGATCGTGAGCACCGGACGGTCGGTGACGGTGGATTCGTCGGTGCTGGGGTTGGGCAGGGCCGAGCCGACCATGAGCTCGGCGAGCTGGCGGGCGGTCGTCGTCTTGGGGTCGGCGGTCGCGACCGTCGTGCCGCGGCGGATGACCGTGATGTCGTCGGCGACCGACAACACCTCGTCGAGCTTGTGCGAGATGAACATGACGGTGAGGCCCTCGGCCTTGAGCTCGCGGAGGTTGTCAAACAGCTCGGCGACCTCTTGCGGGACAAGGACCGCGGTCGGCTCGTCGAGGATGAGGATCTTGGCGCCGCGATAGAGCACCTTGAGGATCTCCACGCGCTGGCGGGCGCCGACGCCGAGGTCTTCGACGAGGTCATCGGGGTCGACGTCGAGGCCGTATTCGCCGGAAATCGCGCGGATCCGTGCCCGTGCGCTGTCACCGATCCCGTGGAGCTTCTCGGCGCCGAGGACGACGTTTTCCAGGACCGTGAGGTTGTCGGCGAGCATGAAGTGCTGGAAGACCATGCCGATCCCCGCTTCGATGGCGTCGGTCGGGGTCTTGAGGGTGACGTCCGCACCATTGACCGTGATCGTGCCCTCGTCAGGCTGCTGCACCCCGTAGAGGATCTTCATGAGCGTCGACTTGCCTGCGCCGTTTTCCCCCACGATCGCGTGGACCGTGCCGCGGCGGACCTTGAGCTCGATGTCCTTGTTGGCGACGACACCGGGGAACCGCTTGGTGATGCCGTGCAACTCCACGGCATACATGTCTGGTGTGGTGGTGGAGGCGGTGATGACGCACTCTCCTCGGTTGGGCCCGCGAAGCGGGACACGTCGTTGTGCTGGTGCCGCGTCGCCGCGACTGCCCTGGTGCAGGATGAGACCGCTCAACCTACGCCAAACGCCGGTCCAGGGACACCCTTTCGAGGGCCCTGAACCGGCGTCCGGATTAGCTGTGTTTGATGACGGTCAAACCCGTGCCGAATCGAGCCTTACGGCTTGGTCGGGACGGTGATCTTGCCGTCGATGATCTGCTGCTTGAAGTCGTCGAGCTTGGACTTGATGTCGTCGACCTGGCCACCGGTCGTCGCGTAGCCGACGCCGTTGGACTTGAGGTTGAAGGTCTTCTCGCCACCCTTGAAGGTGCCGTCCTTGATCGACTTGATGAAGTCGTAGACGCCGACGTCGACCTTCTTGAGCATCGAGGTGATGATGACGTCCTTGACGCCCGACAGCGACGGCGAGGCAGCCTGGTCGGAGTCGACACCGATGGCCCACTTGCCGGCAGCCTTGGCAGCCGTGAAGACGCCACCACCGGAGCCACCGGCTGCGTGGTAGACGACGTCGACACCGGACTGGTACATGCCCTCAGCAGCAGCCTTGCCCTTGTCGACCGAGCCGAAGCCCGAGAAGTCCGGCGGCTGGGTGAGGTACTTGACCGAGACCTTGATGTTGGGGTTGACGGCCTTGGCGCCGGCGGTGAAGCCCGCCTCGAACTTCTTGATGAGGTCGATCTCGACGCCACCGACGAAGCCGATCTGGCCGCTCTTGGACTTGAGGGCAGCGGCTGCGCCGACGAGGAACGAGCCCTCGTGCTCGGCGAACGTGATGTTCTCGATATTGTCGCCCTTGGCGTCGGTCGAGTCGACGAGCGCGAACTTCACCTTGGGGTTGGCCTTGGCGACCTTCGTCACCGACGGCGCATAAGCAAACCCGACGGCGACGATGTTGGTGTAACCGGCGTCGATGAGCTGCTGGAGGCGCTCTTCGCGGGCGGACTCGGCCTCGCCGTTGGTGGCGGAGGCTTCCTTGCTGCTGATGCCGAGTTCCTTGGCGGCCTTGTCCAGGCCAGCAGCGGCGGCGTCGTTGAACGACTGGTCGCCACGCCCGCCCACGTCGTACGCCATGCCGACCTTGATGGCAGCGGCGCCGCCGGTCGAGCCGGACGTCGCGGCCGGGGTCGTCGTGCCGCTGCTGCTGCACGCGGCGAGCGCAAGCGAGGCGGCTGTCGCGGCGACAGCCATCTTCATCACCTGACGCAAGGTGGTCTCCTTCTTCGAGGGTGTGTGGGTGTGAAACCGGTGGTGCATCGCGCGAGGAGCACCCGCGCGCTCATCCTCAGGAGCGTACTCCGGCGTATGCCGCCCTCCCCCGACTCCGGGGATCAGGCCTCCAACCGTTATCGAAGCGACACGTCGGACTGCCGGGGATCCGCGAGCGAGGCCAGCACCCACTCACGCGTGACGGTCAGAGGGCCCTCGCCACAGCCGCCACGACAGCCCCGGCAAGCACCCGCGCCCCACCCGTCACCGCCCGCTCGTCAACGGTGAAGTCGCCTTGGTGCAGGTCATACGTCGGCCCTCCAGGAACGCGGGTGCCGAGGCGAGCCAGCGCTCCGGGGATCTTCGTGAGGTACCACGCGAAGTCTTCGCCACCAAGGGACTGACGGACCGGCATCTCGGCCGCCTTGGCCATCGCGACAGCCGAGCGCAACACGTCCACCCCGCCGCTGGTGTTGACCACGGGGGGCACGCCGCGGGTGTGGGTGATCTCGTGCGTCACGGCATACGGAGCCAGCACTTCGGCGACGAGCCCGGCGATGAGGTCCCCGGCCTCCTCCCAGATGTCCCCGTCGAGCACGCGCAGAGTCCCCGACACGAGACCGGTCGCAGGGATGACGTTGGGGGCACCACCGGCATGGACGGCGCCCCACACGACCGACAGGCCGGCTCGCGGGTCGACCCGCCGCGAGAGGATCGCCGGGATCTCGGTGATGACTTTGGCCAGGGCGAAGGTGAGGTCCTGGGTGAGGTGGGGCCGGGAGGTGTGGCCGCCGTGCCCGTGGACGCGGACCTCGATGGCATCGGTCGCCGCCGTGATCGGCCCGAGCCGGAGCCCGATCTGGCCGACGTCGAGGGTGGGCTCGCAGTGCAGGCCGTAGATCTCGTCGACTCCGTCGAGTCCGCCGGCGTCGATGACTTTGAGGGCGCCGCCCGGCACGACCTCCTCGGCGGGCTGGAAGATCAGACGGACAGCCGCGCCAGAACGCTCCCACGTGTCGCGGTGCGCCGCGAGCGCGAGCCCCGCGCCGAGGCAGGCGACGGTGTGGACGTCATGACCGCAGGCATGCGCGATGCCGTCGACGGTGGACGCCCAGGGCAGCCCGGTGCGCTCGATCAGCGGGAGGGCATCGAGGTCGGCGCGTAGGGCGACCCGGTATGCCGGTGCTTCCGGCCCGAGGTCGGCGACCAGACCGGATCCAGACAGTCGGGAGACGCGATAGCCGGCGTCGACGAGCCGGTTGCCGACGAGATCGGTCGTGCGCGCCTCGTGCCAGGACAGCTCGGGATGGGCGTGGATGTCGCGGCGGATCGAGACCAGGGTGTCGTCGAGATCCGAGAGCGTGGCCTGGACGGCATCCTGGCGTTCGGGCGTGACCATGCTCATGGTTGGCACAGCGTAGTGTGCCGGCATGCCGAGCGCTGCCCCTGCCCCACCGGAACCGTCAGTCTTCGTCGTGTCGGAGGAGGTGGCGCAGGCGCGCGCCTCCGGCCGCGGGGTGGTCGCGCTTGAGAGCACGATCCTCGCCCACGGTCTCCCCCGCGGAGACAATCTGCGCATCGGTGGCGACATCGAAGCAGCGGTCCGGGCGGGCGGGAGCGTGCCCGCGACGATTGCCCTGCTCGACGGAGTCGTCCACGTGGGGTTGACCGACGCCCAGCTGGCCCGGTTGTGCTCGGACGACGACGTGCTCAAGCTGAGCATGCGCGACCTCGGTGTCGCCGCTGCGTTAGGGCTCACCGGCGCGACGACGGTCGCGTCGACCAGCGCCCTGGCGCACGCGGCCGGGATCCGCGTCTTCGCCACCGGAGGTCTCGGTGGTGTCCACCGTGGCGCCTCGGAGACCTTCGATGTCTCAGCCGACCTCGGCGTCCTGGCCAGCACCCCGGTGCTCGTCGTCTGCGCGGGGGTGAAGTCGATCCTCGACGTGCCGGGCACGCTGGAATACCTCGAAACGCTGTCGGTGCCGGTCCTCGGCTATCGCACGGACGCCTTCCCCGGCTTCTACCTCAGTGACTCCGGGTATGCCGCCCCGTGGCGGATCGAGTCGGCGGCCGACGCTGCCCGGGTCGTCCACGCGCGTGACCTTCTGGCCACTGATGCCGCCGGCGTCGTCGTCGCCAACCCCCTCCCCCTCGACCGGCAGGTCGACCCTATGCTCCATGACCGGCTTGTCACCGAAGGTCTCGAGCTGCTCGCGGCCCGCGGCATCACCGGCAAGGCCGTGACTCCCGCGCTGCTCGAGTTCTTCCACGCCAACTCGGGCGGGGAGTCGTTGCGAGCCAACGTCGAACTCGTCTTGGCCAATGCCCGCCTGGCCGGCGAGATCGCGACCGAACTCGCCGCCCTCAGCGCCCGGTAAGGCGCTCGATGCGCCCGATGAGCCACGTGCGCCCGGTCGTCGTCATCGGTGACGTCGGCCTCGACGTCATCGCGCGCCCGCACGGCCCGATCGAGCACGGCACGGACACCCGCTCGGACGTGACGATCACTCCGGGCGGTGCTGGTGCCAACACTGCGGCGTGGCTCGCGGCATACGGGATGGATGTCACGCTCGTGGCCCGCATCGGGGCCGACCACGCCGGGGATACCGTGCGGGCCGACGTCGGGGCGCACGGGGTGACCCCGGCTCTGGCGGTCGACACCACGCACCCGACGTGCACGGTCGTCGTCCTGGTTGCCGCCGACGGGGAGCGGACGATGTTGCCCGACCGAGGGGCCAATCGACACCTCCGTGAGGACGACGTCGATCTCGCGAAGCTCGGGATCGAGTGCGACGGCACCCCCCACCTGCACCTTTCGGCCTACGTGCTCTTCGACGAGGGCTCCCGCGACGCCGGGCTCGCGGCCCTGCGGAAGGCGCGGGCCCTCGGCTGGACCACATCGGTCGATCCGCAGTCTCCCGCCCACCTGCGCGCGGTGGGTCCCGAGCGCTTCCTCGCCTGGGTCGACGGCGTCGACCTGCTGCTGCCCAACGACGCCGAACTCGCGACCCTCGGCGGCCCGGATGCGGCACTCTCGGCAGTCCGTGCCGTCGTCGTCACCGCGGACGCGCGCGGCGCGCGATGGGTATGCCGTGCCGCCAGCGGAGCGCTCGACACCGTCGAGGTGACCGCACCGGCGGTCGAGGTCGTCGACCCCACGGGAGCCGGCGACGCCTTCAATGCCGGCTTCCTCGGGGCGTGGCTCGCCGGCGAAGATCCCGGGTCTGCCCTGCGCGCCGGGGTCGGAGCGGGCAGCGCCGCCGTCACCCGGACGGGGGCGCGCCCGGTGGTGGCCTCCCGTGAGGACGTCTAGAACGCGTCGGTCGGGACGTAAACGCCCCACACCTCGCGCAGCGCGTGGGCAACCTCGCCACCAGTTGCCTTGAGCCGCAACGCTTCCCGCATGGGATAGAGGACGTTGTCGGTGCCCCGGGCGGCGTCCTGCATCGCCTTGAGGGCGGCGGCGACCGCGTCGTTGTCACGTTCGGCCCGCAGGGCTGCGAGGCGGGCCTTCTGCTCGGCTCTCGATCGCCGGGTCGACGCGCAGCGGGTCGTACTTGCTCCTCGACGTCGATCGTGTATTTGTTGACGCCGACGATGGTGCGCTCGGCATTGTCGATCTCAAGAGCCACGCGGTATGCCGACCGCTCGATCTCGCTGCTTCTGGAAGCCCTGCTCGATCGCGCGTGACGGCGCCGCCGCTGGTCCTCGACGGCCTGGATGAGCTCGATCGATCGCGGTCTCGAGCTCGTCGGTCATCGCCTCGATGACGTAGGAGCCAGCGAACGGGTCGACCGTCTTGCACACGTCGGTCTCGTAGGCGATGACCTGCTGGGTGCGCAGGGCCAGCCGGGCGGCCTTCTCGCGTCGGCAGGGCGATCGCCTCGTCGAACGAGTTGGTGTGCAGAGACTGGGTGCCGCCGAGCACCGCGCCGAGGCCCTGGAGCGCCACGCGCATCGAGGTTGACCTCGGGCTGCTGGGCGGTGAGCTGGACGCCGGCGGTCTGGGTGTGGAAGCGCAGCATCATGCGACTTGCGGGTTCTTGGCGCCGAACTCGTCGCTTCATGATCCGCGCCCAGATCCGGCGGGCCGCCCGGAACTTCGCGACCTCTTCCAGGAGCGTCGTGCGGGCGACGAAGAAGAACGACAGCCGCGGGGCGAAGTCGTCGACGTCCAGCCCGGCCGCGATGCGCCGCTCGGACATATTCCTTGCGCGTTGGCCAGGGTGAAGGCGATCTCCTGCGCCGGCGTCGCACCGGCCTCGGCCATGTGGTAGCCGGAGATGGAGATCGTGTTCCACCGCGGCACCTCCTTCGTGGCAGTAGGCGAAGATGTCGGTGATGAGCCGCAGCGACTCCTTCGGCGGGTAGATGTAGGTGCCGCGGGCGATGTATTCCTTGAGCACGTCGTTCTGGATCGTGCCGGTGAGCTGTGCTCGCCGGAGACGCCCTGCTCCTGCGGCGACCAGCTGGTAGAGCAGCAGCAGCGTCGAGCGCGGGCGCGTTGATCGTCATCGACGTCGAGATCTTGTCCAGCGGCAGCCCGTCGAAGAGCACCCGCATGTCGTCGATCGAGTCGATCGCCACGCCGACCTTGCCGACCTCACCCGCGGCAGATCGACTCGTCGGAGTCGTAGCCCATCTGGGTCGGCAGGTCGAAGGCCACCGACAGCCCGCCCGTGCCGGCCTTGACGAGCTGGTGGTAGCGCTCGTTGGACTCCTTGGCGGTGCCGAACCCGGCGTACTGGCGCATCGTCCACGGCTTGCCGGTGTACATCGTCGGGTAGACGCCGCGGGTGAACGGGTACGACCCCGGGCTCCCCGAGCTGCGCTCGGGGTCGAAACCCGGCGAGGTCGTTCGGCGGCATACACCGGCTTGATGGGGAGGTCGGACTCGGAACGCGCGACAGCATCGGCCATAGCGGCCAGCCTAATGAGCGCGGGTATGCCGTGGCCCGGGACCATGGTCTACAACACCCTCGGCGGCAGATTCCTGCGCTACGCGGGCGGCGGGTGCACGATGGGTGGCATGACTAACCCCATCGACATCAGCGGGGTCCGGAAAACCTTCGGGGCGACCGTCGCCCTCGACGGGCTCGACCTGCAGGTCCGCGCGGGCGAGGTCCACGGCTTTCTCGGGCCCAACGGCTCGGGCAAATCGACGACGATCCGCATCCTGCTCGGGCTGCTCCGCGCCGACGCGGGTCGACTGCTCGCTGCTCGGTGGCGACCCGTGGGCGGATGCGCCGACGCTGCACCGCGCGCCTGGCCTACGTGCCGGGCGATGTCGATCTGTGGCCGAATCTCACCGGCGGGGAGGCAATCGACCTGCTCGGCAGAGCCGCGGGGCGGCATCGACGGGACCCGCCGCGACGACCTCATCGCCCGATTCGATCTCGACCCGACGAAGAAGGGCCGGTCCTACTCCAAGGGCAACCGGCAGAAGGTCGCCCTCGTGGCGGCGCTGGCCTCCGACGCGGAGCTGCTCCTGCTCGACGAACCCACCTCCGGCCTCGACCCGCTCATGGAGCGGCAGTTCACCGAGGTCATCCGCGCAGGTCACGCGCGAGGGCCAGACGGTGCTCCTGTCCAGCCACATCCTCAGCGAAGTCGAGGCGCTCTGCGACCACGTGAGCATCATCAAGAGCGGCCGCGTCGTCGAGTCCGGGACCCTCGCGGACCTCCGTCACCTCACGCGCACCCACGTGCGCGCCGAGGTGCGGTATGCCGTGCCCGCCGACCTCGCAGCCATGCCGGGCCTGCACGACGTGGTGGTCGACGCGCTCCCCGAGGGCGCCCGGATCACGTGCGACGTCGACGACACGGCGATGAGTCCCTTGCTCGCCCGCCTAGCCGACCTCGGCGTCAGCTCACTCCTGAGCACCCCGCCCACGCTGGAGGAACTCTTCCTCCGCCATTACGACACCGAGACCGACCGCGACGCCGGCAGCAACACCGACAGCACGCCCGCGTCATGACCCTCGCCGGTTTCCCCCTGCTGGCCAGGCTGGCGCTGCGGCGCAACTGGGTCTTCTGGACGATCTGGATCGGCCCGCTGTGGCTGACCACGGTGGCGACGGTGGCGGCATACGAGCGCGTCGTGCCGCCTGGGGCCACTGTCCAGGTCACGATGGACGCACTCGGTGGCAACCCCACGATGCGCGCCATGCTCGGGCCACCCTTCAACCTGCTCACCGCCGGCGGCTTCACCATGTGGCGCGTCGGGACGTTCGTCGCGGCTGCTGCGGCAGCCATGGCTGCGCTCGGGGTCATCCGGGCCACTCGGGCCGAGGAAGAGGACGGGCGGATCGAGTTGCTGCGCGCGGGCGCCATCGGGCGGCACGCGCCGCTGGGCGCTGCGGTGGCTGTCGCGAGTGGGGCCTGCCTCCTACTGGGCGGGCTCATCGCGGCCGTCATGTCGCGCACGGCCCCGCCGGCCGCCGGTGCGGTGGCCACCGGAGCCGGGATCGCCCTCGTGGGTTTCGTTTTCGTCGGCGTGGGGGCGGTCGCAGCCCAAGTCACCGACTCGGCACGGTCGGCCCGCGGTCTCGCGATGAGCAGCCTCGGAGCGGCATACCTCCTGCGCGCTGTCGCCGACGGATCCAGCGCCGACTCCCCCCTCCGTCCGCTGAATTGGCTCTCACCGCTGGACTGGGCCGCCCTCGTGCGCCCGTATGCCGGGGAGCGCTGGTGGGTGCTCGCACTCCCCCTGGCCTTGGGGCTGATGCTCGTCGCGGTGGCGTTCGTGCTGGAGGACCGCCGAGACCACGGGGCGGGTCTGCGGTCGGCGAGGCCGGGGCCTGCACGCGCGACACCGTCGTTGGCGTCGGCATGGGGGCTGTCGCTGCGCCTGCACCGCGGCGCTCTTGTCGGATGGACCGCCAGCATCCTCGTCTTCGGGCTCACTCTCGGGTCGCTGTCCGACGCCTTCGGGACGATGCTTGCCGACACTCCCGAGTTGGCCGAGATGTTCCGCCGGATGGGTGGTGGGGCGCATGAGCTCCGGGACGCCTTCTACACCGCGATGCTCGGCATCCTTGTCGTCGTCCTGGCGATGCTCGGGGTCAGCCTCCTCGGGCGGCTGCGACGAGAGGAGGACGTGGGGCACGCTGAGGTGCTCCTCGCGACGGCGATCTCCCGTCGAGAGTTGGCGCTGAGCCACCTCGTGCCGGCGCTCGTGGCCCCGGCGGTGTTGACGCTCGTCGCGGGGGCGACGCTGGCCGTGCCGGATGCCCTCCGTGGGGGCGGCGTGGACGTCGTCGTCCACACGGCCGTGGCTGGCCTGGCTCTTGTGCCGGGGATCTGGGTCGTCGTCGGTGTGGCGATGGTGCTGCACGGGTGGGCGCCACGGTGGGTGAGCCTCGGATGGGCGCTCGTCGGATGGTCGCTGTTTATCGTGTGGATCGGCGAGATCCTCAACCTGCCCTCGTGGCTGATCCAGTTCACGCCGTTTGCCGCGCTCCCACGGATGCCGGCCGAACCCATGGCCTGGACGCCGGTGCTCATCGAGTCCGCGCTCGCCATCGCTCTCGTGGGCCTAGGCCTGGCCGGTTATCGCCGCCGCGACATCGGCTGACGGCCGCCCGATCGCTCAATGTGGTCGAAGTCGGTGTCTGCACCGACTTCCGCCACATCGAACCGACGCGTCCTGCCCTGCCGGGCCGTGAGATCCCTGTGGGCCTGCCGCACCTGGCCCATGAACAGATCCGGATCAGTACGCAACCCGAGCACCGGGATGCGCAGAACTGTGCCTTGTCGCAGAGTCACGGCGTTTTGTCGCAGCGCGTCCTCGACCGTCGCCAGCCCCCACGTGTGCCCGACGCCGTCGATCTCCACGACCAGCCCGATGCCCTTCCACCTCACGTCGAGGTAGATCCGGCCGCGAGGACCCCTTTCCAGCGTTTGACGTGATGGGGAAGGCAAGCCGTAACGACGAGACAGCTGCCCGAAGTCGAGTTCGCCCAGCGAATGAGCACCGTCGCAGACGTCCCGAAGCACCTGGTCGAGAAACCTCCTTCTGGCACCACGACCGGCCTCCGACCATCCGGCCAGCAGCCGATCAGCGGCCACGAGCCGCTGCTGGACGGCCAAGCACACCAGGAGTGCGGCCTGGCGGTCAGAACTCGCCCACCGCGCTGCCTGGATGGTGGCTGCAACGGGCTCGATGCGTGGGATGCCGGTGGTCACGACGGGAGGCATCGTCACCCGGCGCACCCGGACGCCGGGGAGGTCGCGCGGCCAGCGAGTGGTCGATGTCGGGACACAGACGTCCATGACCGAGCAGGTGAACCCACGCATCCCCGACGCCACCAACGCACTGGCACCGCCGAGGACGGCTCCGCTCCCGCTCTCCCAGACTGCTCGCCACGCGAGCGCCTCGCCCACGAGCTTGGGCACCATCGCCACCGTGTGACGCCCGGCAGCCCACCATGTGCCGCGATGGATCTCGACCCGGATGTGATGGTGCGTCAGGCCCGCGTCCCTGAGGGCCTGTCGATGAGCGACGCCCCCGTGCTCGTGAGCGATCGCCCGAGCGGCGGCCAGTCGCTGGCGGCGGGCGAGTCCCGACGGAGTTTCGACAGGCATGCTGACACCTTCGCCGCCTGAGGAACTCGCCACGTGCGGCGCGCGAGCGCCTGTGGACAGCGCAAGGGTCCGTCGAGGGCTGTGGATTGCCTCCAATGTGGTCGAAGTCGGTGTCTAGACCGGCTTCGACCACACCCAACCGATGCGTCGACGGGGGGAATCGACTGGCAGAACTAGCGGAGGTCGTCGCGGCCCAGGTCGGCCAGCGCGTCGACGGCCCGCTTGACGTCCTGAGCGCGCGACCGTGGCACGACGAGGACGGCATCCGGAGTGTCGATGACGACGAGATCCTCCACGCCGACCAACGCGATGAGGCGACCTGACCCGGCATACGCCAGGCCGGTGGAATCGACCCCGAGCACCTGCCCGCCCCCGCTGCCCTCACCGCCCAACACGCTGACGCCGCCAGCAGGTGAGTCGGCAGGTGAGTCAGCAGGTGAGACGGCCGGTGAGCCGGGAGCCGACCGCCCGACCAAACCCGCGAGGAAGTCAAAATCCCCGACGTCATCCCAGCCGAAGGTGGCTGGCACGACCGCCACCCGCCCAGCGGCCGCAGTCGGCTCAGCGACGGCGTGGTCGATCGCGATCTTCGTCAGGGTGGGCCACACCTGCTCGAGCAGGGCCGGATCGGCGGCAATCCGCTCGACCCCCGCCGCCAGCTCGGGGTGTGCAGCGCGCAGCACGTCGAGCAGCACCCGCGCCCGCACAACGAACATCCCGGCGTTCCAGCGGTACTCACCCGTCGCCAGGTATGCCGCGGCCGTCGCCGCATCGGGCTTCTCGACGAACTCGACCACCGCCCGAGCCGAGGGCGCCCCATCGACGCGCAAGGGCATACCCGCCCGGATGTAACCGAACCCGGTCGCAGGGTGCGTGGGCTCGATCCCGACCGTGACGATCAACCCGGTGCGCGCGACCTCGACCGCCTCACACACCGCCGCCTCGAAGGCGGCAGCCCCGGTCACGACGTGGTCGGCGGCGAACGAGCCGATCACCGCCTCCGGGTCGCGGCGCGCGATGACGGCAGCCGCGAGCGCGATGGCCGGCATCGAGTCGCGCGGACTCGGCTCGGCGAGCACCTGCTCGGGGTCCAACTCCGGAAGTTGCGATCGGACCGCGTCGGCATGGGCGACCCCTGTCACGACGACGACCCGCTCGGCAGCCAGGGGGGCGAGGCGATCCACGGTGCCCTGGAGCAGGGTCCGTCCGGTCCCGGTGAGGTCGTGGAGGAACTTCGGCACGCGGCGGCGCGAGAGCGGCCACAGCCGGGTGCCTGCGCCGCCCGCCGGGATGACCGCCCAGAAGTGCGGGATCGCGGTCACCTTCAGGTCAGGGGCTTGCTTCGGGCGGTTTTTGCCGGATTCACGCGTCACGGCCATTACCGTATGCCGTCTCGCGGGCCGGAGAGAGGCATCTCACCGACGAACCGGGACGATGGGCCATGCAGCCGTCGGGAGCCACCCGCTACGGTGGACCCCGTGGCCACTCAGACGCTTCTCAAGGGCGAAACGACGGCGCGCCGCACGACCGTGTTCATGAAGATTCTCATGGCCTCGACCGGTGCGCTCTTCGTCTTCTACGTCCTCATGCACATGTACGGCAACCTCAAGATTTTCGCGGGAGCGAAGGCGTTCGATGAGTACGCCGAGCACCTGCGCGAAATGCTGGTGCCGATCCTCCCGTACTCGGGTTTCCTCTGGCTCTTCCGGATCCTGCTCGTCGTGGCGCTCTTCGTCCACGCGTATGCCGCCTTCACCCTGTGGAGCCGCGCGAGCAGCGCCCGCCCGCAGCGGTATGCCGTGAAGTCCGCCGCCAAGGGCGCCGCCCGGTCGAAGATGATGCGCTGGGGCGGCGTGACGCTGCTCGCCTGGCTCATCTTCCACCTCGTCCAGTTCACGATCGCCAAGGTCAACTTCAATGGCGCCTTCTCCGCCGACAAGCTCAAGATCGACGGCCACCCGAGCACGGGCATGCTCGTCGTCGCGAGCTTCCAACTGTGGTGGGTCGTCCTGATCTACCTCATCGCGCTGGTGGCCCTCGGCATGCACCTCTTCCACGGCGTGTGGAGCGGCGCTCAGACCCTCGGCTGGACCAACTCGGCCCGGTCGCGCACGCTGGCGCACACCATCGCTCACCTTGTGGCCGCAGTCGTCGTCATCGGCTTCGCCGTGCCGCCGCTGGCCATTCTCTTCGGGATTGTGAAGGGCTGACCTCATGACCATCACCAACCCCGCACCTGCGGCGACACCTTCGGGATGTACACCGTCGGCGACAAGATCGCCGACGCCAAGGCGCCAGACACCCCCGATCGAGACGATGTGGACGACCCGCAAGTTCGACGCGAAGCTCGTCAACCCGTCCAACCGGCGCAAGCTGTCGGTCATCATCGTCGGCACCGGCCTGGCCGGCGCGGCCGCCGCAGCCTCACTCGGTGAGGCCGGCTACAACGTCCAGGTCTTCTTCTACCAGGACAGCGCCCGGCGGGCTCACTCGATCGCCGCTCAGGGCGGCATCAACGCCGCGAAGAACTACAACGGCGACGGCGACTCGGTCTACCGGCTGTTCTACGACACGGTCAAGGGCGGCGACTACCGCGCTCGCGAGACCAACGTCTACCGCCTGGCCGAGGTGAGCGCCAACATCATCGACCAGTGCGTCGCCCAGGGCGTCCCCTTCGCCCGCGAATACGGCGGCCTGCTCGACAACCGTTCCTTCGGTGGCACCCAGGTCGCCCGCACCTTCTACGCCGCGGGCCAGACCGGCCAGCAGCTGCTCATCGGCGCTTACCAGGCACTCGAACGCCAGGTCGCCAAGGGCACGGTCCAGGAGTTCAAGCGGCACGAGATGCTCGAGCTGATCGTCGTCGACGGTCGCGCCCGCGGCATCGTCGCCCGCAACATGGCCACCGGTGAGCTCGAGACCCACCTGGCCGACGCCGTCGTGCTCGCCTCCGGCGGCTACGGCAACGTCTTCTTCCTGTCGACCAACGCGATGGGCTGCAATGTCACGGCGACGTGGCGGGCGCACCGCAAGGGCGCCTACTTCGGCAACCCGTGCTACACGCAGATCCACCCGACCTGCATCCCGGTGGCCGGCGACTACCAGAGCAAGCTCACCCTCATGTCCGAGTCGCTGCGTAACGACGGCCGGATCTGGGTGCCCAAGCACGCCGAGGACTGCGACAAGGACCCCCGCCAGATCCCCGAGGAAGACCGCGACTACTACCTGGAGCGGATCTACCCGGCGTTCGGCAACCTGGTCCCCCGCGACATCGCCTCGCGTCAGGCCAAGAACGTCTGCGACGAAGGTCGCGGCGTCGGCCCGAAGGTCGGCGACTTCCGTCGCGGCGTCTACCTCGACTTCGCCGAGTCGATCGAGCGCCTCGGCCGGGCTGCCATCGAAGAGAAGTACGGCAACCTCTTCGACATGTACGCCCAGATCACCGGCGAGAGCCCCTACGAAGTGCCGATGCGGATCTACCCCGCAGTGCACTACACGATGGGTGGCCTCTGGGTCGACTACGACCTGCAGACCTCGATCACGGGCCTGTATGCCGCCGGCGAAGCCAACTTCTCCGACCACGGCGCCAACCGGCTCGGGGCGTCCTCGCTCATGCAGTGCCTCGGTGACGGCTACTTCGTCCTGCCCAACACGATCCGCGACTACCTCGCGGGCGGGCCGTTCGAAAAGGTCTCCCCGGATGCACCAGAGGTGAAGGCGGCGCTGGCCGAAGCCAAGGGCCGAGTCGACCGACTCATGTCGATCAACGGCGACCGCTCCGTGGACTCCTTCCACAAGGAACTCGGCCACATCATGTGGGAGTACTGCGGAATGGAGCGCACGGAGGAGGGCCTGCTCAAGGCGATCGGCCTGATCCGCTCGCTGCGCGAGGAGTTCTGGCGCAACGTCCGGGTCCTCGGCACCGGCTGACACGCTCAACCAGTCCCTCGAGCGGGCCGGCCGGGTGGCCGACTTCCTCGAGTTGGGCGAGCTCATGTGCATCGACGCGCTGCACCGCCGCGAGTCCTGTGGTGGCCACTTCCGCGCCGAGTCGCAGACCGAAGACGGCGAGGCGCTGCGCCACGACGACGAGTTCCTCTACGTTGCGGCGTGGGAGTTCGGCGGCGGTGAAGACGGTGTCTTCGGCACGCCCGTCCTGCACAAGGAAGACCTGGTCTACAAGTCGATCGAGCTGAAGCAGCGGAGCTACAAGTGAACCTCACACTCAACATCTGGCGTCAGGACGGACCCAACGCCCAGGGTCGGATGGTCACCTACCAGCTCGCCGACGTGTCCGAGCACATGTCGTTCCTCGAGATGCTCGACGTCCTCAACGAGCAGTTGGTGGCCAAGGGCGAGGAGCCCATCGCCTTCGACAGCGACTGCCGCGAGGGCATCTGCGGCATGTGCGGCCTCATGATCAACGGCAAGGCTCACGGGCCGGAGGTCACGACGACCTGCCAGTTGCACATGCGGTCCTTCCACGACGGCGACACGATCACGATCGAGCCGTGGCGGGCCACCGCCTTCCCGGTCCTGCGTGACCTCGTCGTCGACCGGTCGGCCTTTGACCGGATCATTCAGGCTGGCGGCTTCATCTCGGTCAACAGCGGAGCGGCCCCCGAGGCTCACTCGGTGCCTGTGCCCAAAGCACAGGCCGACCGGGCGTTCGAAGCAGCCAAGTGCATCGGGTGTGGCGCATGCGTCGCCGCATGTCCCAACGCCGCCGGGATGCTCTTCATGGGCGCCAAGGTCACCCACCTCGGCGAACTCCCCCAGGGCCAGCCGGAGCGCTGGGCCCGCGTGGTCAAGATGGTCTCGCAACACGACCACGAGGGCTTCGGTGGGTGCACCAACACCGGTGCGTGCGCCGACGCGTGTCCCAAGGAGATCCCGCTCGACGTCATCAACCAGCTCAACAAGGACCTCCTCGGCGCCATGCGCGCCCGCGGCTGATCCTGACCCGCACGGCCACTCGCGCCCCGGTATGCCGCCCTCACCCAAGGGGCCGGCATACCGGGGCCGTGGCCGTCCGTGGGGCCACTACGCTCGCCGAGACCGATCCCGACAGACCGACGCAAAGGTGACATGACCGTGCCCCGTGGCAGGCGGACCCTCACCCTCCTCGCCGTGGGTGCCGTGGGTGTCGTGCTGGGCCTCAATCTGTCGACTCCATCAGCGGCAGGGTCGACGACCAGCCCGCCCGCGACGGCGAGCCCCACCCCGTCATGTGCCTCTGGCCAAGTCACCACGACCATCCCCACGACCGTGACCGGCACCCCTACCACCCGCTGCCTCGTGCGCGCTCGTGCCGTTGCAGCCCGCCGGCCGGCCGAGCCCGGCGCCCGAGCATGTCGTCGGTGGCCCCAACCTAGCCTCGCTGGGAGTCATCACCGATCTCCCGCCGGGCGTGCCCGCGCCTCCCTGGTCTCCCGCGGTCTCCTTCGTCATCGCCGACCTGGACACCGGCGACATCATCGCGGCCAAGGCGCCGCACGCCTTCCTCCGTCCGGCGAGCACGCTCAAGACCCTCACCGCCCTCGTCGCCCTCCCCAAACTCGACCCTGCTCGCGTCATCACGGCGACGACGGAGGACACCTCGGCGGACGGCTCTCGGGTCGGCATCGTCGCCAACAACCCCTACACCGTGGCGGACCTCTTCAATGGCCTGTTCCTCGTCAGCGGCAACGACGCGGCATACGCGATCGCTCGCGCCTACGGCGGCCGCGAGCGGATCCTCGCCGACATGAACGCCGAAGCCGCTCGGCTGGGCGCCTGGGACACGGTCGCGAAGGACCCGTCCGGGCTCGACGTCGACGGGCAGTTCAGCAGTGCCTACGACCTGGCTCTCATCGGGCGGGCCGGGATGCAGGTCCAGTCTTTCCGACTCCACGCGGCGATGATGACCGCGACCTTCCCCGGGGCCACCGATGCCAAGGGCAAGGTGCTCCCTGCCTTCGCCATCGCCAACAACAACCCGATCATCGATCGCTACTCCGGCACGATCGGCATCAAGAGCGGCTTCACCCAGGCCGCTCGCAACACCTTCGTCGGGGCCGCCAAACGCGGCGACCGCACCTTGATCATCACCTCGATGGGCAGCGTCGAGCGGCAGTCCGAGGCCGTCATGAGTCTGCTCGACTGGGGATTCGCGTATGCCGGCCGCGCCCGTCCCGTCGGCACCCTCGTCGCGCCGGGGACGGCTGCTCGACCTCCCGAGTGGGCCCCGGTCAGCGGCTCATCGACAACGTCGGCGAGCACGTCGACGTCGGTCACCACCTCGGAGTCGATCACCCTGGACCCGACCGACCACCCGATCACCGCGACCGAGCCCGCGCTGGTCGAGGCGGCTCCCGTGACGGCCTCGAGGCCCTGGTGGGGCTCCCCTGCCCTCGTCGGCGGGGTGGGGTTGGCACTCGTCGTCGCCGTGGGTGCGTTGGTCGTGCTGGGCTACCGGCGCCGCCGCACCGGCGGGGCCTACCGGCGCTGACGCGGGCCCAGCACGGCCCGGACAAGGCCCCCGAGAGCCGCCGTCAGGCCTGCTCCGACGACCGCGCCGGACACGACCGAGACTCGGTCGCGCTGACGCGTGGACAAGCCGGCATACGTGCGCGACCCGACGTCCGGCAGCCCGGCGTCGACGCGGTCCTGGGTCGTCATCGGTGAGGCCGCAGCGTCATCCGCGCGCGTCGGCTCGTCGCCGAACTCGCGCTGCAAGCCTTCGAGCGCCGCGTCGATGTCGTTGGCCGCCCACGAGGCGGCAAGGAGCACGATCTTGGCGATGAGGTTGAGCCAGAACAGCAACCCGATGACGACGACGACCGAGCCGAAGAGCGGGTTGCGCGTGGCCTGCGCGATGAGCGTTGCACCCAGCGCCTTGGCGATCGTGAGTCCGACCCCACCGACGATGGCTCCGTTGCGGATGTCACGCCACGGCAGGGGGACCCCGGACAGGAACCTCAGGAGCACGACCATGACACCGGTGTCGATCGCGAACCCGACGAGAGCCGCGAGAAGGGACAGCGCGAACGGACCGCCAGGCACGTCGCTGAGCACTCCACGGCTCGCCGTGCCGACGACCGAGGTGGCCGAGGCCGACACCAGGACCGCGACGCCGAGCACCGCCATGACCGCCAGCTCGCGAAGCTTGACGAGCACGGGATTGCCCGGCTTGTCCGACACCGAGAAGATCGCCCGGATCCCTTCCCGGAGAGCGCCGATCCAGCCGAGACCGCTCATGACGAGGGTGATGATGGCGACGATGCCGGTGATGCTCAACGTGGCCGTGCTGGGAGCTGAGAGCTCGATCAATCCCTCGGGGTTGCTGGCGGTCTTGACAAAGCCGGGCAGCGCCGAGTCGACGCTTGCCGCGATTGCATCGAGCAGATCCGGCCGGTTGGCGAGAAAGAACCCGAAGACGACGCCGGCGAGGGCGCCTGCGGGGAAGAGCGAGAAGAACGAGAAGTAGCCGATCCCCGCGGCGAGCAGGTTGCCTCGCTCCTCACCGAAACGGTTCCAGGCTCGATAGGCGTGGGTCCGTTGCACCCACGCCCAGATCGCCTTGCCGCGCTCGACGAGACTCACGAGCTCACTCCCGGCCGTGACGCTCCGAAGCCGAACGACCGACGGGGCCGCCACTGTCCGTCGAGCCCGAGCTCGAAAAGCCACACCGCGTCGACATCGAACTCGAGGTGGTATCCCGACAGCTCGCGCGCCGCGCGATCGAGATCGGCCGGCGAGACGTCATGGGCGACGGTGACGTGTGGATGAAAGGGGAAGGCGAGCTCGCGATGCCACCGGCCAGATCGAGTGCGCAGCTCGAGGGCGGCACAAGAGGCCGCCCCTCGGAGGACTTGGACGAAGACGACGTCGGACACGGGACGGAACGTGCCCGTGCCCGTCAAGGCCAACCCGAACGGTTCTGTCGACGCGGCGACGCCTTCGAGGTGAGTCTCGAAGTGAGGCACCTCGTCCGGCCGGAGTTCGGTCGGACCGAGGATCGTCACGTGGGCCGGGATCGCCCAGGCCATGGGGTCGTTGAACTCGGCGCGCCGGCTCTGGAGGTAAGGCCCGTGGGGTGCTGGCACAGGGATCGCCACACCCACGACGTGGACACCGGGCCGCGGCACCGGGATCGGCTGGCTCATGGTCGCGGGATCGCTGGCCTTCACCTCGCCGGACATGAGGGCCAGCGTACCCATGTCCAGCACGAGGACCCAGACGCGCGTATGCCGCGCACCCCGAGACAGTGCGCGGCATACCCACCGACACCGTCAGAGGGTGTCGATGATCGCGTTGAGCGTGGCGCTGGGGCGCATTGCCGCACCGGTCTTGGCGGTGTCGGGGTGGAAGTAGCCACCCATGTCGACCGGGTGGCCTTGCACGCCGATCAGCTCGCCGTTGATGGTGTCTTCCTTGGCCCGCAACGTCGGCCGCGACCGGGGCGAAGCGAGCGGCCAGCTCGGCGTCAGCGGTCTGGGCGGCGAGTTCCTCGGCCCAGAAGAGGGCGAGGTAGTAGTGCGAGCCACGGTTGTCGATCTGGCCGACCTTGCGGGCCGGGGACTTGTTTTCGTCGAGGAAGGTCGCGATCGCCGTGTCCAGGGCGTCGGCGAGCACCTGCGCCTTGGCGTTGCCCGTCGTCTGGGCGACGTGCTCCAACGACGCCCCCAGGGCGGAGAACTCACCGAGGGAGTCCCAGCGCAGGTAGTTCTCGGCGACGAACTGCTGCACGTGCTTGGGCGCGGACCCACCGGCGCCGGTCTCGAAGAGGCCACCACCGGCGAGCAGCGGCACGACCGAGAGCATCTTGGCCGACGTGCCGAGTTCGAGGATCGGGAAGAGGTCGGTGAGGTAGTCACGCAGGACGTTGCCGGTCACCGAGATGGTGTCCTTGCCCTCGCGGATGCGCTCGAGGCACCAGCGGATCGCCTCGACCGGCGCGAGGATCCGGTATTCCACCCCGGTGAGGTCGTGGTCGGCAAGGTAGCGCTCGACCTTGGCGATGACGTTGCGGTCGTGAGCCCGCTTGCGGTCGAGGTAGAAGCAGGCGGGCGCGCCCGTCATCGCGAGCGCGGGTCACGGCGAGCTTGACCCAGTCCTGGATCGGGATGTCGCGCACGCGCGACATCCGCCAGATGTCACCCTCGCCGCACTCGTGCGACATGAGCTCGGCGCCATCCGGGCCGATGACCCGCACCGTGCCGGCCGCGGGGAGGATGAAGGTCGTCGGGTGCGAGCCGTATTCCTCGGCCTTCTGGGCCATGAGCCCGACGTTGGGCACCGAGCCCATCGTCGCCGGGTCGAGCGCGCCGTGGGTGCGGCAGTTGTCGAACACCTCGGCATACATCGGGCCGTAGCAGCGGTCGGGGACCATCGCGAGGGTGGGCTGGAGCTCGCCGTCCCAGTTCCACATCTGACCGGAGTCGCGCACGACGACCGGCATCGACGCGTCGATGATCGTGTCGTTGGAGAAGTGCAGGTTGGTGATGCCCTTGTCGCTGTTGACCATCGCGATGGCCGGGCGCGCGGCATACAGCTCGGCGATGATCGGCCTTGATCGCCGCGCTGGGTCTGCTCGGGCAGCGACGCGATCCGCGCCTCCAGGTCGCCCATGCCGAGGTTGGGGTTGAAGCCGAGCGTCGGCGAACGCGGTCGGCGTACTTGTCGAAGCACGTCGGCGTAGAAGACCGACACCGCGTGCCCGAACATCACCGGGTCGGAGACCTTCATCATCGTCGCCTTGAGGTGCAGCGAGAGCAGCAGGCCGTCGGCCTTGGCGGCCTCGATCTGCGCGGCATAGAAGTCGCGCAGCGTCGCCACGCTCATGAAGGTGCCGTCGACGATCTCGCCGGGCAGCGTGGGCACCTTGTCCTCGAGCACGGTCACGGCGCCGTCGGCGGCGACGTGCTCGATCCGCAGGTCGCCGCCGTCGGGCATGACGACGGACTGCTCGTTGCCGTAGAAGTCGCCCTCGGTCATCGTCGCGACTCGGGCCTTCGTCGCCGGGTCCCACGCGCCGAGGCGGTGCGGGTGCTTCTTGGCGAAGTTCTTCACCGACAGCGGCGCGCGACGGTCGGAGTTGCCTTCGCGCAGAACGGGGTTGACGGCCGAGCCGAGGACCTTCGCGTATGCCGCGTGCAGTCGCCTTCTCCTCGTCGGTCGCCGGCGCCTCGGGGTAGTCGGGCACGTCGATAGCCCTGGCTCTGCAGCTCGGCGATCGCGGCCTTGAGCTGCGGCACCGATGCGGAGATGTTGGGCAGCTTGATGATGTTGGCCTCGGGGGTCAGCGTCAGCGCGCCGAGCGCGGCGAGGTTGTCGGCCGATCCGCTGGTCGTCGCGGAGCCGCTCCGGGAAGGCGGCGAGGATGCGCCCGGCCAGCGAGATGTCGCTGGTCGTCGACGTCGACCCCGGTGCCCTTGGTGAACGCCTGCACGATCGGCAACAACGAGTACGTCGCCAGGGCAGGCGCCTCGTCGATCTTGGTCCACACAATGGTCGAGGTCATCGCTATTCGTCCTTCGGATCGGCTGGTAGGTGGGGTCGCCACCCAGGATAGGGGCGCGCGGCATACCACGTCCGAGGATAGCTTGACGTCAAGATACCTGGCGAGCGCCACGTCGCGTCGAGTCGGTCACAACTGCAGTCGCGGTACTCTCGCCCCGTCACCCGGCGCATGGCCGCGGCCGAGGAGGGGCGCCGGGGACGACCACGACTCGAAGGAGACTTCCCATGACCCCACCTCTGAGCAAGCGCATCGGCGCCGAGTTGCTCGGCACCTTCTGGCTCGTCTTCGGCGGGTGTGGCAGCGCCATCTTTGCCGCCAAGTACTTCGCCCAGGGCGGGGCGCTCGAGGCCAATGGCACCGAGCTCGGCATCGGGTTCCTTGGCGTGTCCCTCGCCTTCGGTCTCACGGTCGTGACGATGGCGTATGCCGTGGGGCACGTCTCCGGCGGCCACTTCAACCCCGCCGTGACGCTCGGGCTGTGGGCGGCCAAGCGGTTCGACAACCTCCGCGACGTCGCGGCATATATCTCCGCCCAGGTCGTCGGCGGTCTGCTTGCCGGTGCCTGCTTGTGGGGCTTGGCCAAGAGCGCCAAGGGCTCTGGCTCGATGGTCGGCAACATGGCGGCCAACGGCTTCGGTGAGCACTCCCCCGGTGGCTATTCGATGTGGGCGGTCTTCCTCGCCGAGGCTCTGCTCACGGCGTTTTTCCTCTTCATCATCCTCGGCGTGACCACCGGCCACGCGCCCGTCGGCTTTGCCCCGCTGGCGATCGGTCTCGCGCTGACGCTCATCCACCTCATCTCGATCCCGATCAGCAACACGTCGGTCAACCCGGCCCGCTCGACCGCCGTCGCCTTCTTCAACGGCAACGGGGCGCCGGGGCAGCTGTGGCTCTTCTGGGTCGCCCCGATCGTCGGCGCGATCATCGCGGGCTTCACCTACGAGGCGATCACCGGGATCGACGGGTCGCACAAGGACGTCTCTGGAGACCAGCGCGTTGCCGCGAGGTGAGTCTGTAACCTTCATCAGGGTGAGTTAAGCCTCTAGACTTGACCTAGGCGTCGGGTCGAGAGGAGCGTCGGGTGTTCGTCGTCAGCGCAGATCAGGTCGACAACCATCGAGCCTTCGATCGGGTGCCAGCAGCGTTGAGCGTGCTGGCCGGCCCCCGCTCGGGCGTGCACCGTCCATTCGAGCGCACGACCGGCGACGCCATCCAGGGTGTGTGCGCGGAGCCGTCCGACGTCGTCGATGTCGTCACCGCACTCGTGCGCCACGGCGATTGGCGGATCGGCGTCGGGATCGGCCCGCTCGACGGTCCCCTCCCGGATTCGGCCCGCTCCGCACGCGGCCCGGCCGTCGTGGCCGCGAAAGACGCCCTCGCCGCAGCCGGCCCCGTCCCCGGACTCCTCGCCCTGCGCTGCCGAGTCGCCGTCGGCACGAGCCGCGCCGAGCGGGAGGCGCGCCAGCGCCAGACGAGGTATGCCGAGTCGGCACTCCTGCTGTACGCCCGCCTCCTGCGGGGGCGCACCGTCGAAGGATGGCAGGTGACCGACCTGCTCTCCCAGGGGATGACCCAGAAGGACGCTGCGGCTCGGCTCCGGATCACCCCTTCCGCGGTGAGTCAGCGAGTGCGTCGGGCCGGATGGCAGGAGCAGCAACGGGGCCGTGAACTCATCGCACACCACCTCGGCGGAGCCGACGACGTGGCGAACACCTCGTCGTCCTGAGCTCACAACCCAGCGCGGTGTCCGGACCTTCGCTGATAGCGTCGTCACGGTCCCTCATCCACGCCTCACCAAGGGAGATTTCGTGAGCACCACGCCCGTCAAGGTGGCCGTGACCGGCGCCGCCGGCCAGATCGGCTACAGCCTGCTTTTCCGGATCGCCAGCGGCGCTCTGCTCGGGCCGGACACCCCGGTCGAGCTGCGCCTGCTCGAGATCACGCCCGCCCTCAAGGCGCTCGAGGGCGTCGTCATGGAGCTCGACGACTGCGCCTTCCCGACGTTGGCCGGCGTGGTGATCGGCGACGACCCCGAGAAGGTCTTCGAGGGAGCCAACGCCGCCATGCTCGTCGGCGCGATGCCCCGCAAGGAAGGCATGGACCGCGGCTGACCTGCTTGCGGCCAACGGCAAGATCTTCACCGGCCAGGGCGCCGCCCTCAACAAGGTCGCCGCCGACGACATCAAGGTCCTCGTCACCGGCAACCCGGCCAACACCAACGCGCTCATCGCGATGGCCAACGCCCCCGACATCCCCCGCGGAGCGCTTCAACGCTCTGACCCGGCTCGACCACAACCGCGCCAAGACCCAGCTTGCCGCAGAAGCTCGGCGTCCACGTCGACGCAGATCAAGCACCTCGACGATCTGGGGCAACCACTCGACGACTCGATGTATCCCGACCTCTACAACACGAAGGTCGACGGCAAGATCGCCGCTGAGCCTTGTCGACGAGGCCTGGATCACCGACACGTTCATCCCGACCGTCGCCACGCGCGGCGGCGCGATCATCAAGGCCCGCGGTCTGTCGTCGGCGGCCTCCGCGGCCAACGCGACGATCGACCACATGCGCGACTGGATCCTGGGCACCGACGACTGGGTGTCGATGTCGGTCCCGTCTGACGGCTCCTACGGCGTGACCGAGGGCATCGTCTCGTCGTTCCCGTGTGTGTGCAAGGACGGCGCTTACGAGATCGTCCAGGGCATCGAGCTGTCCGACTTCAGCCGTGAGCGCATCATGGCTTCCGTCGCCCGCCTCGAGTCCGAGCGCGACCAGGTGAAGGCGCTCGGCCTCATCTGATCCCGCAGGTCCCGGCACGACACGCACGGGGTATGCCGCGGCGCGAGCCGCACGGCATACCCCGTGTTCGTGTTTGGGCGCCACTCAGGCACCTCAGGGCACCTGCAGGCGCACGAGCGAGAAGGCCATGACGAGCGCGACGGCCAGGCCGAGGTAGCAGAACGCATCGACCCAGGGTCGCTGTCGGACGGCCAGCCCACCGGCCTTGGCCATCGTGAGCCGCGCTCCGGCGGCGGCGACGAACGACAGGGCGAGGAGGTAGCCTCCCACCCGAATCTGTCCGAGCCCGGCGAAAGTCAGGCCGACGAGGGCGCCTGCGGCGACCCACAACCACGGTCCCAACAGCCGCAGCCCGCCCCAGTTCACGGGTCGAGCCCCTCCGCCTGCGCGAGGGCGCGTTCGGCTGCGGCGACGACGTTGACCAGCAGCTCGGCCCGGGTCATCGGCCCGACTCCCCCCGGATTGGGGCTGAGCCAGCCCGCGACCTCGGCGACCTCGGGCGCGACATCGCCGGCCACCTTCGAGCGTCCGGTCTCGTCCAGGACGCGGGACACGCCGACGTCGAGGACGGCCGCACCGGGCTTGACCATGTCGGCGGTGATGATGCCCGGCACCCCGGCCGCAGCGACGACGATGTCAGCTGACCTGACCTCGGCGGCGAGGTCGCGCGTGCCCGTGTGGCACAAGGTGACCGTCGCGTTTTCGCTGCGGCGCGTGAGAATGAGACCGAGGGGGCGCCCGACCGTGAGGCCACGCCCGACGACGACGACCTTGGCACCCGCGATCGGGATGTCGTAGCGGCGGAGCAACTCGATGCACCCCATCGGCGTGCACGGCAGAGGTGCGGGTTTGCCGAGGACAAGCCAGCCGAGGTTGACCGGGTGCAAGCCATCGACGTCTTTGGTCGGATCGACCCGCGAGAGGAGCGCGAGTTCGTCGAGCCCGGTCGGCTGCTGGATGAGGAAACCCGTGCATCCTGGGTCGGCATTGAGTTCGTCGATGACCGCCTCGACGTCCGCCTGGGAGGCGTCCGCGGGGAGGTCTCGCCGAATGCTCCGAATGCCCAGCTCGGCGCAATCCTTGTGCTTCGCCCCGACGTACCACCGACTGCCCGGGTCGTCCCCGACGAGGACCGTGCCGAGGCCCGGCACGACTCCCCTCGCGGCGAGGGCCGCGACGCGAGCTGAGAGTTCCTCCTTGATCTGCTTGAGGGTCGCCGCACCGTCGAGGATCTGAGCCGTCACGGGGTCAATCCTGCCACTGGTTGGCCGGGGGCTCAGTGGGCGAAATGCCGGGCCCCCGTGAAGTACATCGTCACGCCCGCGGCTTGGGCCGCAGCGACGACCTCGGGGTCGCGCATCGAGCCGCCGGGCGCGACCACCGCGCGAACCCCGGCGTCGATGAGCACCTGAAGGCCGTCGGCAAAGGGGAAGAAGGCATCCGACGCGGCCACCGCTCCCCTGGCGCGATCGGCCCCGGCGCGTGTCACCGCGAGGTGACACGAGTCGACCCGGTTGACCTGGCCCATGCCGATGCCGACCGATGCCCCATCGCGGGCGAGGAGGATCGCGTTGGACTTCACGGCGCGGATTGCGCGCCAGGCGAATTGCAGGTCAGCGAGGATCCCCTGGTCTGCTGGCTCGCCGGAGACCAGCCGCCACGAGGCGAGGTCGTCACCCCCGCTGACTTCGCCGGCGTCGTCACGGACCACGGCGTCGAGCAGGTCGCGTTGCTGCATGAGCAGGCCGCCGGCGATGGGACGGGTCTCGATCCCGACCCGGCCGACGCGATCGGCCGGAAGTTTGAGCAGCCGGATGTTCTTCTTCGCCGCGAGGATTGTCAGTGCCTCGGGCTCGTAATCGGGGGCGACGACGACCTCGGTGAAAATGTCCTTGACCCGCTGCGCCATCGCGACGGTCACCGTCCGGTTGACCGCGATGATGCCGCCAAAAGCCGACACCGGGTCGCACTCGTGCGCTCGCAGGTGAGCCTCGGCGATGTCCTCGCCGACCGCGATGCCGCACGGATTGGCGTGCTTGATCACCGCGCAGGCCGGCTGGTCACCCTGATCGTAGGCCGCTCGCACGGCCGCGTCAGCGTCGATGTAGTTGTTGTAGGACATCTCCTTGCCGTGTAACTGCTCGGCGACCGCGATGCCTTCAGGAGCAAATCCGTTGCGGTAGAGGGCAGCTCGCTGATGGGGGTTTTCGCCGTAGCGCAGGACAGCGGCCTTGTCCCACGTCGCGCCCACCCATTGCGGGAAGCCGGTGCCGTCGCTCGTGTCGACATAGGCATTGCCGAGCCACGACGCGACCGCCACGTCATAGCTCGCCGTCTGCGCGAAGGCCTCGGCCGCCAGCCGCTTGCGCTGCTCCAGGGTGAATCCACCCGCGCGCACGGCCTCGATCGTCATCCCGTATGCCGCGGGGCTGGTGACGACCGCGACGCTCGGGTGGTTTTTGGCTGCGGCCCGCACCATCGACGGCCCGCCGATGTCGATCTGCTCGACACACTCGTCCGGCGTCGCGCCGGAGGCCACGGTGGCGGCGAACGGGTAGAGGTTGACGACGACGAGCTCGAACGGTGCGACACCGAGGTCGTCGAGCTGCGCGAGGTGGTCGGGCTTGCGGGTGTCGGCGAGGATCCCGGCGTGGACCCGGGGGTGGAGGGTCTTGACCCGGCCCTCGAGACACTCGGGGAAGCCGGTGAGGTCCTCGACCTTCGTCACGGCCAGACCGAGCGACTCGATGAGGGCGGCCGAGCCTCCCGTCGAGACGAGTTCGACACCGGCGTCGGCGAGGGCAGTCACCAGGTCGGCTAGGCCGGTCTTGTCGTAGACCGAGACCAAGGCCCGCAGGATGGGCCGGACGTCGGCGGAGGGGCCGGGAGCGGACACACTCGACATGGGGTCTCCTGTCGTGATGGCCGGGCACCCAGGCGGGCGATGCTCCGGCGAGTACTCCCCGGTGGTTGCCCACCTGCGCCAGTCGTCGTGGGGCCGAGTCTAATCGGCCGATGGGTCAGTCACGCGTCGGCCGATGCTCACCTGGCGGCCGCGGACGGCATACCCCCCGCGTGCCATCCGCCCGACGATATCGACGAGCATGCGCCGCTCGACGACCTTGATCCGCTCGTGGAGGGTCTCCTCGGTGTCGTCCGGCTCGACCCGCACCGGGTGCTGGTCGATGATCGGGCCGGTGTCGACACCCGCGTCGACGAGGTGACACGTCGTGCCCGTCACGGTGACACCGTAGGCGAGCGCGTCGCGCACCGCGTGGGCCCCGGTGAACGCCGGCAGCAGAGCTGGGTGGGTGTTGACGACCGTATGCCGCCCCAACGTCTGCGGGCCAAGGATCTTCATGAATCCCGCCGACACGACGAACGCCGGCGCATGGGAGTCGAGGTGCTCGGCCAGGGCGGCGTCCCACTCGGCGCGCGAGGCGAAGTCGGCCACACGGCATACGAAAGTGGGGATGTCTGCTCGGCGGGCGCGGTCGAGACCCGCTATTGCGTCCCGATCTGCCCCCACGGCCGCGATCCGGACCCCGTATGCCGGGTCGGCCGATGCGTCGATCAGCGCTTGGAGCAACGTGCCCGACCCTGAGACGAGGACGACGACGGGCCGAAGGTGCAACAAGCCGGGCATGCCCGACAGCCTAACTAGGCCGCCCGACGCCGAAGGAGGGCCTCGCCTGCGAGCCACCCTGCCGCACCGATGGCGAGCTCGACCCCGACCGCTGCCGCTAGGCGCACCGCGGGGACACCGAGCTGTCCGAGGCGATCGGCCCCGAGCGGCCCCGTGGCGAGAGCGCCGAGGATGCCGACGGCGACAGCGAGTGCACCGCAGGCGACCGCCGCCGTCCTGGCCTTGTCTTGCCACCGGGCCGGGCGCGTCCATTGCGCACAGGTCGCCCGCCCCACGGCGACCCCTGCCGCGACCGGCAGAGCCACCATGAGCCAGGCGACCCACGAGTATGCCGCGTCGCCGGGGACCAGGCCGAGCACCGGCACCATGGGCAGCAATCCCGGGTGGGAGCCAGCGAGGGTGACCGAGGCACCCGTGCCGATGTGGACACCCGGGCCGGCGACGACGCTCAGGGCCCAGATGACGAGGGTCGGCACGTAGGCAAGTTGCGCGACAGCCAGGCTGACGGCGCCGAGCGAGCTCGGCGCAATCCCCGCGGCGACGTCGGTCACCGTCTCCCACCGGAGGATCGCTGTCACGAGGAGCGGCATCGTGCCGGCAAGGACAAGCCCAATCGCCCCCGCTGCCGCTGGCCGTCCAGCGCGGCGTGCCCACTCCGGCAAGCGCTGCCAGGCGGTCACGAGGCGCGATTCGGGGTCGAGCTCCTCGGGGTGCCGGGCAACGTCGACGGCGATAGCGATTAACGGCACGAGCCACAGGACGACGAACGACGACAGGGTCGGACGCGGCGGGGCCAAGAAGGTGAGCAACGCCGCGAGGACGACCCACGCGGCATACCCGAGGAGGAACTCTCGCGCGTCGGCGGCGACTGCCCGATCGGAGGTATGCCGCACCCTGGCCCAGCCGCGGCTGGTTAACCAGATCGCCACGAGCCACAGACCGATGGGGACGACCCCGACGGTGACGCCATCGACGCTCACCGAGCCGCCGAGCCCCACGAACCAGGCCGCACTCGCGACCCCCAGGACGTCTCCGAAACTGGTGGTGCCTTGGGGAGTCATCCCCCAGCCGGTCGCGATGATCACCAGGACGGCAAGCCAGGAGAGTGCCCCCGAGACAAGACCTGGGCCTGCGGCTCGCCCGAGGGTCGCCCCGGCGGGCCGGTCGGTCGTGAGGGAGCGCGCGCGATCGAGCAGAGCCATAGTGAGATCCATCGTCGCCGTGCGGGCCGGGAAAAGCCCGAGGGCGCGCCGGGGGATGCCCGACGCGCCCTCTGGTCCGACTGTGTCGAAAGGCGGCTACTTGCCGAGGTTCTGCATGATCTCCCGCATGAGCGCGGCGGTCTCGGACGGGGTCTTGCCGACCTTGACGCCGGCGGCCTCGAGGGCCTCCTTCTTGGCCTGAGCGGTGCCCGACGAGCCGGACACGATCGCGCCGGCGTGGCCCATCGTCTTGCCCTCGGGGGCGGTGAAGCCCGCGACGTAGCCGACGACCGGCTTGGTGACGTGCTCGGCGATGTATGCCGCTGCACGCTCCTCGGCGTCGCCGCCGATCTCACCGATCATGACGATCGCGTCGGTGTCGGGGTCCTCTTCGAATGCCTTGAGGCAGTCGATGTGGGTCGTGCCGATGATCGGGTCGCCGCCGATGCCGACGCCGGTGGAGAAGCCGAAGTCACGCAGCTCGAACATCATCTGGTAGGTCAGCGTGCCCGACTTGGAGACCAGGCCGATGCGGCCGGGGCCGGAGATGTCCGCGGGGATGATGCCGGCGTTGGACAGTCCGGGGCTGATGAGGCCGGGGCAGTTGGGGCCGATGAGACGGGTGGTGCCCTTGTCCTTGGCGTAGTTGTAGAACTCCGCCGTGTCCTTGACCGCGACGCCTTCGGTGATGACGACACCGAGCGGGATGCCGGCGTCGACGGCCTCGATGACGGCCGACTTGGTGAAGGCGGCCGGGACGAAGATCACCGTGACGTTGGCGCCCGTGGCCGCCATCGCGTCGGCGACGGAGCCGAAGACCGGCACCTGCTGCCCGCCGGGGAAGTCCACCGTCGTGCCGGCCTTCTTCGGGTTGACCCCACCGACGATGTTCGTGCCGGAGGCGAGCATGCGGGTCGTGTGCTTCATGCCTTCGGAGCCGGTCATGCCCTGGACGATGACCTTGCTGTCCGCGTTGAGAAAGATTGCCATTGTCTGCTCTAGTCCTTAGTCCTCGTCGGGGCGGTCAGTGCTGGGCGGCGAGCTCGGCGACGCGGCGAGCCGCACCGTCCATGGTGTCCACGCGCTCGAGGAGCGGCAGCTTGGCGTCATCGAGGATCTCGCGACCCTTTTCGGCGTTGTTGCCATCGAGGCGCACGACGAGTGGCTTGGGCGACTTGCCGTGGCTGGCCAGGATGTCGTAGGCCTTGACGATGCCGTCGGCGACCGCGTCACAGGCGGTGATGCCACCGAAGACGTTGACGAACACGGCCTTGACCTGGGCGTCCTCGAAGATGATGTCCAGACCGTTGGCCATCACCTCGGCGTTGGCGCCACCACCGATGTCCAGGAAGTTGGCCGGCTTGGGGTGGGTGCCGTCGGCCATCGTGAACTCTTCACCGGCGTACGCGACGACGTCGAGGGTCGACATAACCAGACCTGCACCATTACCGATGATCCCAACGCAACCGTCGAGCTTGACGTAGTTGAGGTGACGCTCGATCGCGAGGACCTCAAGCGGGTCGGTCTTGGAGTGGTCGACGTAGACCTCGTGCTCGGGGTGACGGAACGACGAGTTCTCGTCGATGGAGACCTTCCCGTCGAGCGCGACGATCTGCCCGTCCTCGGTCTTGACGAGCGGGTTGACCTCGACGAGCGTGGCGTCCTCTGCCTTGTAAACGTCCCACAGCTTGCGGATGACGTTGGCCAGCGCCGGCTTGTCGGCGTCGTCAAAGCCGGCAGCGTCGACGATCTCCTGGGCCTTGGCCCCGTCGATGCCGACGTTGGGGTCGACAGCGATCTTGGCGAGGGCCTCGGGACGCTCGACGGCGAGCGCCTCGATGTCCATGCCGCCTTCCTTGCTGCACATCGCAAGGTAGGTGCGGTTGGCGCGGTCGAGCAGGATCGAGAAGTAGTACTCCTCGGCGATCTTGGCGCCCTGGGCGATCATGACGGTCTTGACGGTGTGACCCTTGATGTCCATCCCGAGGATGGCTTCGCCGGCCTCGGCGGCAGCGTCGGGGCTCTTGACGACCTTCACGCCACCGGCCTTGCCGCGGCCGCCGGTCTTGACCTGGGCCTTGACGACGACCACGCCGCCGCTCTTGGCGCCGACTCGCTCAGCTGCGGCACGGACCTCGTCCACGGTCCGGGCGACTTCGCCGCCCAACACGGGAACCCCGTGTGCCTCGAACATGTCGCGTGCCTGGTATTCGTACAGATCCACGGGCGTCCGTCCTCGTCGTCGAAGGGGCTGACCAGCACCGACCCTGGCCCGGACGGGCCCGGCATCGCGCGGCTCTTTCGGACTTTAGTGCACCTGCCGAAGCCTCCTGCACCGCGATCGGCCCGCCATGATCAATCTCACCCGTGACCCAGCCGACAGCCCGACTAGAGGGATGAAACCGATTGAGCCTTGGGCACGAGCAGCACCCACACGGGCCCGTCCGCGACCGTGAGCGCAGTGCCGTCGGTGGCCCTGAACACGGTGGGGGCCGTGGGTGACTGCCGATTCCAGGTGCCGGTGAAGCGCTTCCCGTCGCGGTGGATCTCGACAGCCCCTGAGCCCACCACGTCGACGATCGGGGTCGGCTGACCGTTGACGTCACGGTTGCCCGAGAGTCGGGTCGCAACAGTCTGGACAATGACCGTCGCAGCGCCAATGTGTTGACCGTCGGAGATCTCGGGGCGCCCGTCGGTCGTCATGAGGTACTGCCCTCGAGCTGGGTCCCAGCGGGCTTCGATCCGCGCAGCGGGGTATGCCGTCCGCACACCGGCAGCGGCCGCTCCACCCGCCGGTGTCGGACCGACGAGGAGGCCGACATTGCCTGCTGGTGCACTCCCGCCAGCCCGTGCGAGCAAGCCGGCCGGGGATCCGATGACGTTGTAGGGGGCGGGCCGGCCCGAGTCCCGCCGGTAACCCTGGGCCGAGGCGTCGTAGGACACGTCGATCTGGGAGCCCCCGCGCAGCGCGGACAGCGTGTATGCCGACCCGCCCGAGTAGGCGAAGGCGACCTTGCCGTAGTTGGCCAGGATGACGCCGTCGGACTCCCGGGCACTTCGCACCGGACCCACAGTCGGCGGCTGGGTCCGCGCAAAGACCGCAAGGAGCCGGGTGAGGCCCCCCTCGACGGGCTCGACATAGACAACGGTGGCAGCGCTGAGACCGATGCGCGGGCGCGCCCCGCTCGTATTGTCGATCTTCACGGCGAGCACGGGTTGGACTCCCAAGAGCGACTGGACGGCCGGAGCCGACGAGGAGGGGCTCGGGGACGCTGTGACCGGCGACGACGACGATGAGGCAGTCGCGGCGGAGGACGTGGACGCGGAGGACGATGTGGTGGCCGGTGAAGGGGCTGCGGGAGAGGACCCACAGGCAGCCACGCTGACGGAGCCAACGCAGATGGCCGTGGCGAGAACGATGTGGTGACCCAGCGGCATACCGATGACTCTAGTTCGGTGCTGGGGCGGACATGGGTGTGGGGCCAGCGCTTGCGCGCTAGCCCCACAACCGGTGTCGAGAATCGGTGCGTCACAAGGACGAGCGTCGTGCGGGACGCGAAGCCACTCGGGATGCGGGAGGTTCCGGGGCCTAGTCCACCTATTCTCAACTGTGACGAGCCGGGCCCTGGGGGGATTTGGTACCGACGACGTCTGACTCCAATGATGCTAGGCCGACAACCGTCCGAGCTACCGAAACGCGCTTTCCTTACGAAGTCTTTAACCTCTCCTGCCACCGGCCCACTGGGAGAGGAACGACCGCGCGGGGAGCGCCTAGTGAGCGGTGACGTTGCCGCGGACCCAATCGACGATCTCGTGCGTCGTCGCGCCCGGAGTGAAGACGGTGGCCACCCCGAGGGCTGCCAACTCCGGAATGTCCGCCTCGGGGATGATGCCGCCACCAAAGACGACGATGTCCGCAGCGTCACGCTGCTTGAGCAGCTCGACGACGCGCGCGAAGAGCGTCATGTGCGCACCGGAGAGCACCGACAGGCCAACGGCGTCGGCGTCTTCCTGGATGGCTGCCTCGACGATCTGTTCGGGCGTCTGGTGGAGGCCGGTGTAGACGACCTCCATGCCGGCGTCGCGCAGGGCGCGGGCGACGACCTTGGCACCTCGGTCGTGACCATCCAAACCCGGCTTGGCAACGACGATCCGCAGCGGAGACTCACTCATACGCGCACTCTAGCGGGGCACCTCCCGAGTTCGGCAGGAGCGGGCAGACCGGATCGCGGGGATGCAATGCCCGCGAAGCCGCGAACCAGTCTCACGTGTCGAGTGATTGGGATCACAGCCATTTGGACATCACGAAAAGGTCACGCTACCCTCAGCGAGGCCATAACCGTCTGGCGGGAGAAGTTCGTTGTCTGACTCGAGATACCGGGGGCGTCACCGTGCCCAGCACAAGCCCTCAGTTGCCGCACACGTCGTCGGCACCGGCTTCGTTCTCCCCACGACAGCCACGTTGGCCATCGTTGCGGTGAGCAGCCAGTCCCCTTCGGTGGCTCTGGCCAGCAGCGGCACGACCGCTGCGGGCGACCCCGAGGGCATGCGAGCCGACGACGCCGAGCTCGTCACGGCGAAAGGCGCCGATGCTGCCGCGCTGACTCGCGCCGTCGATGACCGTGTCGCCCGCGACAGCGAGCGGTCCCGGGTCAGCATCGTCACCGCCGAAAATGGCGCCCGCGCCGCGGCGGAAGCACAGCTGACAGCAGCGGCTGACACCCCGATCAACGTTGCTCCCTCTGCGGCGCCCGCCCCGTCGGGTCCGCCCGCCACCACGGCCAAGAGCCCGACCTCCGCGCCCTCCACCGACGCCCCGGCACCGGTCGGTTCCAAGGCGTGGGTCAAGCCGATCAACAACTATGTCCTGACGTCGGGGTATGGCTGGCGCTGGGGTCGGATGCACGCGGCTCAAGACTTCGCCGTGGGCGAGGGCACCCCGGTGAAGTCGATGTCCAGTGGTGTGGTCATCGCCTCAGGCTGGATGGGCACCTACGGCAAACGGGTCGAGATCAAGTACTGGGATGGCACCGTCTCCCTCTACGCCCACAACAGCGCGCTCAAGGTCAAGGTCGGCGACAAGGTCGCCCCGGGTCAGGTCGTGGCCCTGTCGGGCAACACCGGCAACTCGACCGGCCCTCACCTGCACCTCGAGATCCGCACGAACGGCAACTCGACGAAGATCGCCCCGCTGGCATGGATGCGCGCCAAGGGGATCAGCGTCTGAGACTGATTTCTGACCCTGTTTTCTGGAGCCGGAGGCGGCTCAGGCGGCTCAGAGCTTCTCGACCGGGGCGTAGCGCAGCAACAGTCGCTTGACCCCGACGTCACCACCGAAGTCCACATGGGCCAGGGCGCGCTCGCCTTCCCCCTCCACCCGCAGCACCGTGCCCAGACCGAATGCGTCGTGGGTGACGCGGTCACCCGCGCGCAGGGCGATGGGGGCGCGGTTGCCGGGTGACTTCACGCCCGGTCGCCCGCCAAAGGTGGAGATCGTCGGGGTGCTGGCCCGTCGGCCGAAGCGCGCAGAATCGCTCGATGCCGCATCCCGTTCCCACTCGACGAGCTCGCCGGGGATCTCGTCGAGGAACCGAGAGCCCGGGAAGTACTGCGGCTGACCCCAGGCCGACCGCACGGCAGCCCGCGACAGGTGCAGGCGCTCGCGCGCTCGGGTGATGCCGACATAGGCGAGACGGCGTTCCTCCTCGAGTTCTTTCGGGTCGCCCAGCGAGCGCAGGTGCGGGAACGTGCCGTCCTCAAGGCCGGTGACGAACACGACAGGGAACTCCAGACCTTTGGCGGTGTGCAGCGTCATGAGCGTCACGACTCCGCCGTCGGCACCGGGCGCACCGTCTTCCGGGGCGTCGGGAATCTCGTCCGCGTCGGCGACGAGCGACACGCGTTCGAGGAAGTCCTCGAGCGCGGCTGCCTCGCCGCTTTCGGCCGCCGCCTCGTCGAACTCCTGAGCGACGGCGACGAGTTCGGCCAGGTTTTCGACCCGGGTCTCATCCTGCGGGTCGGGGCTGTTGCGCAACTCGGCCAGATAGCCGGACTGCTCCAACACCGCCTCCAGCAGGCCCGCCACACCGGATCCTCCGTCGAAGACGGTGCGCAGATCCTCGAGGAGTTTGGTGAAGCTCTGGATCGCCGCGACCGACCGAGAGGCGATGCCGGGAGCATCACCCGGTCGACCGAGAGCCGCGACAAACGGGATCCGCTCGCGGTCGGCGAGGGCGGCGACACATGCCTCGGCCCGCTCACCGATGCCTCGTCGGGGAGTGTTGAGGATCCGCCGGAGGTTGACCGAATCGGTCGGGTTGGAGATCACCCGGAGGTAGGCCAGAGCGTCCTTGACCTCCTTGCGTTCGTAGAACCGGGTGCCGCCGACGACCTTGTAGGGGATGCCGACCCGGACGAAGACCTCTTCGACGGCACGGCTCTGGGCGTTGGTGCGGTAGAAGACCGCCACGTCCTTGGGTTTGACGCCATGGGCGTCGCCGAGTTCGTCGATCCGTCGGGCCACGAAGGATGCCTCGTCGTGCTCGTTGTCGGCGACATAGCCCCGGATGCGGTCACCGTCACCGGAATCGGTCCAGAGGTTTTTGGGGCGCCGGTCAGGGTTGCGCGCGATGACCGAGTTGGCGGCCCGGAGAATCGTCTGAGTCGAGCGGTAGTTTTGCTCGAGCAAGATCGTGTGGGCGTCAGGGTAATCGGTCTCGAACTCGACGATATTGCGGATCGTCGCTCCGCGGAAGGCGTAGATCGACTGGTCGGCGTCCCCGACAACGACGAGCTCGGCTGGCGGGACGGCATACTGATCGGGCTCTGCCGCAGGGCTTTGAGAGCCGCCAACGAGTTCGCGCACGAGTTGGTATTGCGCGTGGTTGGTGTCTTGGTATTCGTCGACAAGCACATGCCGGAACCGGCGGCGGTAATGCTCGGCCACATCGGGGAATGCCTGGAGCAGGTGCACCGTCGTCATGATGAGGTCATCGAAATCGAGCGCATTGGCCTGGCGCAGGCGACGCTGATAGGCGGCGTATGCCTCGGCGATGAGCCGCTCGTGGTGCGTCCCTTCCTCCCCGACCCGCCGGGCGTAGGTCTCCTCGTCGACGAGCTCGTTCTTGAGGTTGGACACGGCGTTGGTGAAGCTGCGTGGGCTGTAGCGCTTGGGGTCGAGGTTCATGTCGCGGACGATGAGCGACATGAGCCGCTGGCTGTCGGCCGCGTCGTAGATCGAGAAGGCCGACTTCAACCCGAGCTTGCCCGCCTCCCGGCGCAGGATCCGGACGCAGGCGGAGTGGAATGTCATGACCCACATCGACCGGGCGCGCGCTCCCACGAGCACCTCGACCCGCTCGCGCATCTCGGCGGCGGCCTTGTTGGTGAAGGTGATCGCGAGGATCTGCCCGGGCTGGACCGCGCGTGCGGCCAGGAGGTAGGCGATGCGCTGGGTCAGGACTCGGGTCTTGCCCGAGCCGGCGCCGGCGATGATGAGCAGCGGCGACCCTTCGTGGAGCACGGCCTCACGTTGTTGCGGGTTGAGCCCGGCCAGGACCGCGTCGACCTCCGGGGTGCGATCAGGGCTCTCGTGGCCTCGTCGGGAGGTCGCGGGAGCGGGATCGAAACCGGTCAGGCCGAGGTCGTCAAACAAGGTGCTCATGTCGGAGCCAACCCTATGTCGACCCACCGACGTAGGGTGACAGCATGCTCAGCGCTCGCGCCCTTCGCGTCCCCCGTCACGGCGATGTCTCAGTCCTGACCGTGGACACCATCGAGCTGCCCGAGCCTCGCCCGGGCCAGGCGCTCGTCGAGGTGGCGGCCTCGGGGGTCAACTTCATCGACATCTACCAGCGCAAAGGGATCTATCCCGTCGCGCTGCCCTTCACGCTCGGTCTCGAAGGCGCCGGCACCGTCGTCGCCGTCGGCCCCGACACTCATCTGTCCCCCGGCGATCGCGTCGCCTGGGCGATGCGCCCCGGCTCGGCCGCCACTCACGCTCTCGTCGACGTCGCCGCCCTCGTGCCGGTGCCTGACGACGTCACGCTCTACGACGCCGCCGCCGCGATGCTCCAGGGGATGACCGCGCACTTCCTCACGACCAGCACGTATGCCGTGACCGAAGGCTCCTCGGTGCTCGTCCACGCGGCCGCTGGTGGCGTGGGTCAATGGCTGGTCCAGATCTGCGCGGCGCGGGGGGCCACCGTCATCGCGACGGCTGGCACGGCAGCCAAGCGCGAGCTCGCCATCACCCTCGGTGCCGATCACGCGATCGACTACACGGCATACGACACGCCAGGGGCGCTGGCCGCGGCGGTCCGCGAGGCCAACGGCGGCAGGGGCGTCGACGTGGCCTACGACGGCGTCGGCAAATCGACCTTCGACGCCTCCTTGGCCTCGTTGCGTCCCCGCGGCATGGTCGTGCTCTTCGGTGGCGCGAGCGGCCAAGTGCCGCCGGTCGATCTGCAGCGACTCAATGCGGCCGGGTCGGTCTTCGTGACCCGCCCGTCGCTGGCCCATCACGTCCTCGACCGCGACGAACTCGTCTGGCGTGCCACGGAGGTGTTCGACTGGCTCCGCAGCGGCGCCGTGCACCTGCAGATCGGCGGCACCTACCGGCTGTCGGAAGCCGCGGCGGCATACACCGCCCTCGCGTCACGGGCGACGACGGGCAAGCTGCTGCTCATCCCCTGATGTGGCGGGGCCCGATCACCTCGTCAGCTATAGGAGCGCCACAGTGCCGCGATGGCGACATTGAGCACGGCGAGCCAGAACATCGCGTCGACGAGACTGCCGACACCAGCCGCCGCGGGCGAGGCAGCCCGGGCTGCAGCGGCCGGCGCGCCCCCGCCGACGAGCGCTGGCTGCTCGGCCGCAAGCTTGCGCTGACGCGAGTTGGCGATCTCGCCAAGGCCGAGGACCGCGAGAGCGATGCCGAACTTCACGCCAATCTTCATATGGTTGGGCGTCTTGATCATCTCGGCGATGGCCACAAGGATCAGTCCGGTCACGACCGCGAGCCGCCCGCCCCAGAGCATGCTCGGCACGATCCGTCCCTGACGACCCGCAGCCAGCCATCCGCCGACGATGGCGGCCATGCTCAGCAGGTGGAAGACGACGACAATCTCGTTGAGGATACCCATGTCGGCACCATACCTGACCGCTTGTAGGCTCCGGTCAGGTGGCGCAGCCCGCGCACGACACCCCGGAGGTGACGATGACGGCATACCGCAGAGACTTTGTCGTCGTGCTGGGACTGGCCGCCTCGCCGCTCATCGCGCTGGGCTATTCCAGGTTCGCTTACGCGCTCCTGCTCCCGGCGATGCGCACCGAACTGGGATGGTCTTTCGCCACCGCGGGCCTCATGAACACGGTCAACGCGGTCGGTTATCTCGTCGGGGCTCTGGGCACGGCCTGGCTCGCGGCCAAGGTCGGTCAGCGGGCCGCGTTTGTCGGTGCCCTCGTCGTGACCGTGGTCGCCCTCGGGTGCACCTCCGCGACGTCTTCACTGGCGGTGCTCCTCACCGCACGGGCAGTGCTCGGGGCAGCGGGCGCGGTCGCCTTTGTCGTCGGCGGGGCCATCACGTCGACCTTGTGTCGACGGCATACTCCCCATCAATCCGCCGTGCTCATCGGCACCTATTTCGCCGGCGGTGGTGTCGGCATCGTCGCGTCCGGCTTTGCGGTGCCGGCCGTCCTCGACCGTCTCGGCAGCCCGGGGTGGCCCTGGGGCTGGATCGCCCTCACCGTCCTCGCCGCATTCGGCACCGTGACCGCCGCCTGGGCTGCCGCTGTCGCTCCGACCACGGCACCGACCCGCGGCGAGCGTCGGCCGTGGCCCGGTGGACTGGGCCGGTTGGCGGCGGGTTACCTCCTCTTCGGGGCGGGGTACATCGGCTATATGACGTTTATCGTCGCGCTCGTGACGCAGGTCGGCTTCACCCCTCGGGCCGTGACGGCCTTCTGGGTCGTGCTCGGCATCGCCGGAGCCGTGAGCGGATGGGTCTGGGCCGGCCTGCTCAAAACCGCCGTCGGCGGGTCGGCGGCCGCCGTCCTCTTCGTCCTCCTCGCGATCGCCGTCGCGATCCCGGCCGTGACGTCCGCGAGCTGGGCGCTCTACGTGTCGGGGGCGCTGTTCGGGCTCTGCATGCTCTCGCTCGTGAGCGCGGTTACCGCGGCCGGCCGCGATGCCGTGCGCCCGGAGGACACGACGGCTGCCATCGCGCTGCTGACGACCGTCTTTGCCTTCGGGCAGGTCGTCGGGCCGTGGTTTACCGGGGTGCTCGCCGACCGCACCGGAGGCCTTCAACTGGGCCTCGGGATCTCCGCGGTGCTGCTGGTCATCGGCGCCGGTTTTTGTCGCTGGCAGCCCGCGCGAGTGCCGGCCGCCCAATAGGCGCCGTGGACAGACGTCACACGATCCGACGACCGGCGGCCCAGGCAGTGAGTTCGTGTCGGGACGACAACTGGAGCTTGCGCAACACCGACGACACGTGGGTCTCGACGGTCTTGATGGAGATGAATAGCTCCTTGGCCACCTCTTTGTATTGATACCCCCGCGCGATGAGGCGCATGACCTCACGTTCGCGGGCCGAAAGGCGGTCGAGCTCCTCATCAACCTCGGCCAATTCGCCTGCGGCAGCGCCGAATGCGTCAAGGACGAAACCCGCGAGGCGCGGGCTGAAAACCGCGTCCCCGTCGGCGACCCGACCGATGGCCCGGACGAGGTCAGAGCCGCTGATCGTCTTGGTGACATAGCCCCGCGCACCGGCGCGGATGACCGCGATGACATCGCGGGCAGCGTCCGACACCGACAGGGCGAGGAAGCGCACGGGCTGTCCCGCATCGGTCATGAGCCCGCGGCAGCCGGTGAGCACGTCGACCCCGCCGTTGCCCATCCCGCCGGGGAGGTGGACATCGAGGAGGACGACCTCCGGACGGGCCTCGGTGATCACGGTGATCGCAGAGTCGACCGTGCCAGCCTCACCGACGATGGTCGGGCCCCAGCCCACCGTCGACTGCACCTCTGACAACTCCGCCTTCACCCCGGACCGGAACATCGCGTGGTCGTCGACGAGGACGATGCGGATGGGACGGCGCGGTGTCGTGGGGTCGCTCACGAGGTGGGCTCCTTTTCCTGCAGGGGTATGCCGGCCGGCGCGGTGATCGCGAGGGTGATCTCGGTGCCGTCTTCGAGACGTCGGATAGTCGCCCGGCCACCGACACGCTCCATCCGGCCGATGATGGACTCCCGGACCCCGAGCCGGTCCTCCGGCACCGATTCCAGGGCCGAGAGGTCGAACCCCACGCCGTGGTCGCGGACGAAGACCTGAGCCTGCGCCGGCCCGAGTTCGGCGTAGACCGAGACGGGGGCCGCGCCGTGACGGACGGCGTTGAGGACCGTCTCACGCGTCGCTCTCACCAGCGCCTCCCCAGACTCGTCGATCATCCGGTCCCCGGTGACGACGACATCGACCGGGACACCGTGGTCGTCCTCGACGTCGTGGACGACGGTCGTGAGCACGGTGGCGAGGCTGTCGGTCTCCCGGGGGTCACCGGCATACAGCCAGTTGCGGAGGTCCCGCTCCTGGCGGCGGGCCAGGCGGAGCACCGTTTGGGGGTCTTCGGCGCGGCGTTGGATGAGTGCGAGGGTCTGCAGCACCGAGTCGTGCAGGTGCGCGGCGATGTCGGCGCGTTCGGTGGCGCGGGTGCGTGCTGCCTGCTCGCGTTGGAGATTGCGCACGAGACGCAGGACGAACGGTGTCGCGACGACACCGACCCCGACGAGGACGGCGAGCGCCGCGAGGGCGCCGTTCCACACGCCTTCGACCCCCCGACCTTGGGTCATGAGGACGAGGCCGCCACCGGCGGCCACGAGCCCGCCGAGGACGACTTGCACGGCATACCGCCATTGCGGGTGTCCCGGGACCCACTCTCCCCCGTTGCCGATCTGGGGCTCGAACTGGTACCACGCGATGAAGGCACCGAGGGCCAACAGCAGGATCGGCACGGCATAGCGCACATCGGTGACGATCGCCCCCAGGGGTGTCCGCAGGCTGATCCCGAGCAGGACGAGGACGGCGCCGACGAAGATGAGCCAGTGCCAGCTGGTGAGGCGGTGAGGGGGGCGAGCGGCGCGATCGGGGGCGACGGCCCCGGCCTCCTGCTCGGGCGTGATTGCCCACAGCAGGACGTAGACGAGGACACCGAGCCCGCCGAACAGGACGGTCGCGACGATGAAGGCCGCGCGGACGAGCCAGGGAGCCAGCCGAAGATGCGCGGCAAGGCCACCGGCGACGCCGGCGACATAGCGATCGGTCGCGCTGCGGGACAAGGCGTCACTCGGCGGCTGCTGGTCCATGCCTCCATCTTGGGTCATGGCAGCACGTCGGGTCGCGTCTCGGGGCAGAGTTCAGGGCTCACTCAGGGTCGACCCGCATGGCTGCGGCGATGACGGGACGGCAAGCTGGACCCATGAGCTCGCCGCCGCCGAACGATCGCGTCCCGAGATCGCTCGTGACGCTCTTCGACCGGCTGCGGGAGGGAGGGCTGGCGCGCGACACTTCGCTCAAATGGATCCTGGGCGTCTGCTCCGGCATCGCTGCCCGCGTTGGTGTGGACCCGATTGTCGTGCGCCTCGTGTTCCTCGTCCTCGTGTTGTTGGGTGGCTTCGGCCTCCTGCCCTACCTCATCGCCGCGATCCTCCTGCCGGACGAGAAGGGCACGATCCACCTGGAGGAGGCGTTCCGGCAACGGCGGGGCCAGAGCCTGTGGGTCGTCGTGCTGGTCGCCGCCGTCATCGGCGGCGAGATCTCCGACCACCGGGCGGTAGCCGCGCTCGCGCTCGTCGCGTTCACGGTGTGGTGGGTGCGCGAGCGGGCGTGACGGACATAGCGGACGTGGCGGACGGGACGGACGGGGCCGGGTTGGTCACGACGGCGGGCAGCGGAGACTCCCTTTCCCCCCAAGACGCCCCTCGGCCCCCCTCTCCCTGGGCTCCGGCGAGCACCCCTGCGGTGAGTCACGGGCTCGGCCCGGGCCGCACCGACCTTCCCCTTGCGGCTGCGGCGCCGATGGCTCCCACGCTTGCGGAGAGTCCCCCACGCAGGCCGACACTCGGTGGCTTCCGGACGCTCGTCGTGATCGGTTCGGTCGCATCCGCGTATGCCGTCGGCGTCAAGCTCGCTCCCGCTGTCGCCCCCGGGCGCAGCCCCATCGACCTCGGTGTCGTCGGCGCTGTCGGCGTGCTCGGGCTCGCGCTCGTGACCGTGGGGATCCTCGGGCGCCGGGCACCCGGGCTGGCGATCATCGCCCTGGTCGGGGCCGTGGCGGTGGGAGCGGGCGGTCTCCTGCCCGAGTCCCTGCGACCGGCCGGTGGCGTGACCTCGATCGGGGAGCAGACCTGGGCGCCTGCGCGCACCGACCCGGCGTCGGTCAGCTATTCCCTCGGGGCAGGGTCGGCAACGCTGGACCTGTCGGCGATCCGCGCGGGAGACCCACCCCGGGTCATCGACGTGGCCCTCAGTGCCGGCGAGATGAAGGTCGTCGTGCCCGCCGACCTGACCGTCCGCATCGAAGGACGGTTGGGGCTGGGGGAAGTCTCGCGGCTCGCCGCCGTGACGGACACCTCGGGCACCGTCCTCGTCGATGGAGCCGATCTGCCGTTCGCCTATCTCGTGCGTCCGGCGGGCACCAGCACCGGCGGGCCGGACGTCATCGTCCGGGCACGCCTCACCCTCGTGTCGATGAGCATCGTGCCGGCACCGTCGGCGACCGTCTCCCCCGCCCTGGCGGCCGACCCGAGGACCACTCCATGAGCCAGCCGACCCGGCGCTCTCCGAATGTGCCCCTCGTCATGGTGGGGCTCGTTACCGCTGGTGCGTCAGCCCTGACCCTCGGTCACCTCGTCGGATGGCAGCTGCCGTCGCTCGCCGATGTCGCTCCGGAGTCGGTCCTCCTCGCCGGGCTCGCCATCCTCCTGGCCGGGATTGTCGGGCTCACGCGGGAGCGGCGCCGATCACGCTCCCCCAATCGCGCCACGCAGCCGCCCACGTCGTCGTGAGCGGCATACCACCGACGTCACCGGCCGACACCCATCGCGCGTCGGCGGTCGTCCCCCCGATGTCGCGCACGACCGGAGTCGACGGGTCCGGACACGTCGCGCGGTAGACCACGCGAATCGTCTGGAAATCCTCGAGCCGCCCACTGGGCGCTCGGCCGACCCACCGTGAGCAGCGCACGCCCAAGACGCCGGTGACCTCGATCTGCTGGTCGGTCTCCTCGGCGACCTCGCGGTGCAGCGCGTCGATCGGAGACTCGCCAGCGTCCAGCCCTCCTCCGGGGAACCCCCACGTGCCGACCGCATTGGTGCGGTCGCTGTATGCCGTGAGCAGCACGCCTTTCGTGCTGGTGACAAGGGCGTAGGTCGCGACGCGTTGCACGGCCACGGGCCGCTCATGCACGCCGACCACGAGATCGGGGTCATGCGGCAGGTGGGCGGACGTGATCGGCGCGGGGCGTCGTGGGGACACGGCATACCGAAGGGCGAGCGACCCGTCGCCCGCGACTCCGGAGACCACGGTCAGGCGCGCTGCCTCCCACCCCAAGGATCGCGCGAGGTCCTCAGGCGTGACGCCGTGGGGCAGGGCTGCGCGGAACACGATCTCGTCGTCGGCGAGGACGCCGACGACCCATACGGGAGGCCGCTCGCCGGGGATCGGCGTGGTCACGGGGTGGCCGCGCCCCGATGTCCGATCGCCCGCGCGTATTCCCCTTCGGCCATGGTGGTGACGGTCGTCCAGTCCTGGATCGGCGGGGTCGCCCTGTTGTATGCCGCCATCCGCCCCCGGACGCTCTGGTGGACGGCCAGGGTCGTGAGGCGACGGACCATCTCGTCGTCGCTCTCGGCGAGGTAGCCATTGACATCGTCGGTGACGAACTCGCCGATGCCGGTGCCTGCGCGGGCGACGATCGGCAGGCCGACCGTCCGTGCCTCGAGGGCGGCGATCCCGAACGACTCCAGCTCGGCGGGTGAGACGTAGACGTCTGCCACGGCATACCGCGCGAGGAGCTCCTCACGGGAGACCCGGCCCGCGAGCGTCACCCAGCCGTGGGCACCCAACCGGGTGATGGCCTTCTCGACGTCGCCGCGTTGCGGCCCGTCGCCGAAGATCTCGAGCCGGACGTCGACCTTCGGGGCGGCGGCACGCACCCGCACCATCATCTCGATCAGGGGGAGCGGACGCTTCCGGGGGGCCAGCCGCATCGCGGTGACGAATCTCGCCTGCGGGTCGTCCAGGAGGGGTCGAGGCGGACAGCGCCAGGCCGATGTGTCGATGCCATTGGGAAGAACGGTGACGTCGGCCCCGATGATGCGCCGCACCGGCGCGGCGGCGATGGTGGAAACGGCGGTCATCACCATGCCTTCCGCGGCCCAGCGGCGCACCACGCCGAGGCGGTCGACGACGGCTTCGGCACGATCGAGCACGCAGTGCCAGGTCATGACCGCGGGCATCCCCAGGCGATCGACCACTCTCGCAGCGTCGACGGCAAACGGCGAGACGACGCCCATGTGGATGTGGGCGACATCGAAGCGGCGCAACGCCTTACGCAGGGTCAAGGGAGCCAGGGGGTTGACCGGCAGCCCCCCAGGGAGGGGGATCGCGAGCCGATGCACGGGTATGCCGTCGACGAGCTCGACCGCGCCCCAGCGCTGACCCTCCGAGCCGGTGGTCGCGGTGAAGACTTCCACCTCGTGCCCTCGCTCGACTAATCGCTGCGAGAGGTCGTGGACCTGCACCTCGATGCCACCCAGACGGGGCAGATAGCAGTCGGTGAGCATGGCGATCTTCACCCGGCTACTTTGCCACGACCCGGCGGGGGTGGACCTGCCTGGCTGGCCCTGCCCGGGTGGCCCTGCGGCATACGGGACAATGCTCGCACCATGAGTCGCACCGTGCTGGCCTTCCACGCCCACCCCGACGACGAAGCCCTCCTCACCGGCGGCAGCATCGCCAAGGCGACCGCCGCGGGGCACCGGGTGGTGCTCGTCGTCGCCACCGACGGTGGCCTGGGGATGACGTCCCGGATGTTCCCCCGGCGCGAGTTGGGCCGCATCCGGGTGCGAGAGTTGCGCGACAGCGCCGAGGTGCTCGGGGCGGCACGTGTCGAGTGGTTGGGCTATGCCGACAGTGGCCTCGGCGACAGTGCGGACGGCGCCCGGGCTGGTCAGCGCCGGTTCGTCGACGTGCCGGTCGAGGAGGCGGCGGCGCGACTGGCGGCATTCCTGCAGGAGGAGTCGGTCGACGTCCTGCTGAGTTATGACCGCAACGGCGGCTACGGCCACCCCGATCACGCGATGGTCCATCGCGTCGGAGCTGCGGCCGCGGAGTTGGCCGGGACTGCGCGGGTGCTCGAAGCGCGGGTCTCGCCTCGCATCGCGCGCCTCATGAAGCCGGCAGGGGTCACCCTGGAGTCACTGCCGCCGGTGACCCACGTCATCGACGTCCGGGATCACCTCGACGCCAAGCGGGCGGCCATGCGGGCTCACCGGTCACAGCTGGTGAGCGACTCTCGGGTGCCGCGGAATATCGACCTCGTCACCCGACTCCCTCGCCGGGTGTTCGCGGCTTACCTCGGCACCGAGCGGTTCAGCGATCCGTCATCACCGGGTGGCCCGGTGAGCGACGACCTCTTCGCCGGGCTCGACTAGTCAGCAGCTAGTCAGCAGCTAGCGAGCAGCTGGTCAGCGGCGCAGGAGCCGGGCAATCTGACGGGTGCGAGCCTCGGTCGCAAGACTGTCGTCGAGGATCTCGGACTCGAAGGCGCGGCCCGTGGCGCGCTCGACGGCTGCCGCGATGAGGGCATCGGCGACGGCGGGATTGGCCGGTAGGAGCGGCCCATGCAGATATGACCCGATGACATTGCCCGAGCGAGCCCCCTCCGTGCCGCTCGCACCGTCGTTGCCGTGCCCAACGGTCACCGTGCCGAAAGGCTCCTGACCGGGCGCTAAAACTGTTGCACCAGAGTGATTTTCGAAACCCACGACCTGACCGAACGCCGTGTCGAGGACGACGCCACCGATCATCCGCCGGGACAGGCCACGAGTTGTGACATCGAGGATCCCCACCCCCTCGACCTCCACACCCTCATGAGTGATGAAGGTGTGACCGAACATCTGATACATCCCGCAGATCATGAGCATCGCTGCGCCGTCAGCAGCCAAGCTGCGCAGACGCGGCCCGATCACGCGCACGTCCTCCTCGACGCGAGTCTGGCCGGAGTCCTGGCCTCCCCCTCCGACGAGCAGATGCGCGGTCTCGGGGAACGGCATACCCGGGTGGTGGTCGCGGACGACGCAGGCATAGCCGTGCCGCCGGATCCGGGACGCGAGACAGCGCGTGTTGCCGAGGTCGCCATAGATCGACATCTCCCGCGGATAGAGGTGCACGAGGTGGATCTCACCCTTGCTCGTCACGCGCCCTCCTCCCCGAAGTCAGGCAGCCCGAAACGCGCTGCCAGAGTGCGGCGAAGAGCCATCATCGCGGTATAGGTGCAGAAGATCCGGGTGGGACGACCCGCGTATGCCGTGAGGAACCGCCCCAGCGCGGCGTCGAGGTCCAGCTCGATCTCGGCCACGGCGACATCGTCGTAATCGAGGCGCAGCGCCATGTCGTAGGCCCGGACGCCGCTCACGAGCGCGACGCCCGATGGCCGGAGGGAGGCGAAGGACACGTCGTAGAGCCACGAGACGTCCTGGCCGTCGGCGTAATCGTCATTGATGGCGATCATCGTCGTGACGGGGTCGTCGCCATAGGTCTCGAGGGCGACGGTGAAGCCGGCAGGGTTTTTGACCAGGACGAGCTCAAGCGGCGCGCCGTCGGCGTCGATGACCTCACCGCGGCCGAAGGGGGGCATGACCTCGCGTAAGGCAGCGGCCGCGATGCCCTTGTGGAACGACTCTCCGAGGACGGCCTTGGCCATGGTCACGGCGGCTGTCGCGTTGATCATCGCAGCGAGCCCACGCTGCTGGAGGCTCGACGTCGCCGAGGATCTGCTCACCGAACCTGACCGAGAACGATCGTGCGTCGTGTCGGTGGAGCAGCCCGTCGCGAGGTGTGGGTTGCGGCGGAGTGAAGTCATCGCAGGAGCGGACATCGGCCTCCTGCAGCAGACGGGACCCGGTCGAGCGCCTGGGGGTCGGTGCCGAAGTACCGAACGTCGAGCCCCCCCACGTCGGCGGCGATTTTCGCGACGAAGGTGTCGTCGCGGTTGAGCACGACGCACCGGGTGGTCTTCGCCGCGAGCTGGGCCAACAGCCTTGCCGTCGTGTCGATTTCGGCGAACCGGTCAAGCTGGTCACGAGCGACGTTGAGCAGCAACGCGTGGGTCGGAGCGACGACGTCGGCAAACTGCAGGGCATGCCACTCGTCGAGTTCCAGCACGGCGATGTCGGCTTCGAGGCGACCATTGACCCGGATCTCGGGGAGCATCGATGAGATGACCCCGCGGGTGAAGTTGCTCCCCGTGGGGTTGGTGAACACCTTCTTGCCGTGGGCGGCGATGACTGCGGCGAGCATCTTGGTCGTCGTCGTCTTGCCGTTGGTGCCGGACACGACCACGATGCCGTCGGGCAGCCGGTCGAGGGTGTGGGCGAGGAACCGTGGGTCCACCCGCTCGGCGACGAGGCCCGGGAAGGCCGATCCGCCCCCGCCACGCCGCCGGGCAGCGAGCCGGGCCGCCTTGCCGGCGACGATCGCAGCCGTGGTCCTGAGCACTGGACAACCCTAGCCCTCTCACGCATGGCTTCTAGGATTCACGCATGACGCAATCCCCACAGTGGCAGCAGGACTGGCAACCCGGCCCACCTCAACCGCCAGCTCACCCCGCCGCGACCGGATGGCTGCGCCTTCACCTGCAGGGGTCGCAGTGGGCCAACCTCGTCGTGCCGACGGTGCGGATCAACGGTCACGCCATCCCGGTCACGTACGGCGCCAACGACCTGCAGGTCTGGGCCGGCGTCAACGACCTCCACATCCACTGCCAATGGGCCTGGCAGTACGGCGTGGCGCAGGAGCGGCTCGAGGTGCCCGCCGGTGGCGTGGTCGAGCGCCACTACGCAATGCCGTGGATGACCTTCTTCCCAGGGTCCCTGGGGCACGTGCCTCAGAAGCGCCGCGGTCTCGGGTGCTTCGTCACGCTTTTCGCCGTGCCGGCGCTCGTCATCCTCGCAATAACCGTGCTCGGGGCGCTCAGCTCAGGTCGCTGAGCGCTACTCCCACTCGATGGTGCCCGGGGGCTTGCTCGTGACGTCGAGCACCACCCGGTTGACGTCTGTGACCTCGTTGGTGATCCTCGTCGAGATCTGAGCCAAGCACGTCATAGGGCACCCGCGTCCAGTCCGCGGTCATCGCGTCTTCGCTCGTGACCGGTCGCAGGACGATCGGGTGGCCGTAGGTGCGGCCGTCTCCCTGCACGCCGACCGACCTCACGTCGGCGAGCAACACGACCGGGCACTGCCAGATCGACCGGTCCAGCCCGGCGGCCGTCGAGCTCGGCGCGCACGATGGCGTCTGCCTGGCGCAACACCGCCAGCCGCTCGGCATCGACGGCTCCGATGATCCGCACGGCGAGCCCCGGCCCGGGGAACGGCTGCCGCCACACGATCTGCTCCGGCACGCCGAGTTCGAGCCCGACCGCGCGGACCTCGTCTTTGAACAACGACCTGAGCGGCTCGACCAAGGTGAACTGGAGGTCTTCGGGGAGCCCGCCGACATTGTGGTGGGACTTGATATTGGCTGCCCCCTCACCGCCGCCGGATTCGACGACGTCGGGATAGAGCGTGCCCTGGACGAGGTATTCGATCGGGTGGCCGTCAGCCTCGGCCGTCCCCACGAGGTCTCTCGCCGCTTGCTCGAAGACCCGGATGAACTCCCGCCCAATGATTTTGCGCTTGGTCTCCGGATCGCTGACACCTGCCAGCGCGCTCAAGAACCGCTCGCGGGCGTCGACGACGACCAGGCGCACGCCGGTGGCTGCGACGAACTCCTGCTCCACAGCCTCGGGCTCGCCGTCGCGAAGCAGGCCATGGTCGACGAAGACGCACGTGAGTTGGTCACCAACGGCCCGCTGCACGAGTGCCGCCGCGACCGACGAGTCGACCCCGCCCGAGAGCGCACAGAGCACCCGACCGTCGCCCACCTGAGCCCGCACCGACTCGACGAGTTCCTCGACGACATTCGCGGCGGTCCAGTCTGGGGCCAAACCCGCCCCGCGCCAGAGGAAGTTCTCCAGCACCCGCTGCCCGTATGCCGTGTGCAGCACCTCCGGATGCCATTGGACGCCGTAGAGCCGACGCTCGTCGTCTTCGATCGCCGCGACCGGGGCGCCCTCGGTCACCGCGGTGACCGACATGCCTGCCGGTGCCGCCGTGACCGAGTCACCGTGCGACATCCACACCGTCTGCTCGGCCGGTTGTCCGGCGAACAAGGTCGAGGCGGTGTCGATAATCTGCGCCGGCGTCTGGCCGTATTCGCCCGTGCCCGTCGCCGCCACGGTGCCCCCAAGCGCGTGGGACATGGCCTGGAAGCCGTAACACATCCCAAACACCGGCACCCCGGCAGCCAACAAGGCGGGGTCCAGGGACGGCGCGCCCGCGGCATACACGCTGGCCGGACCGCCCGAAAGGATCACGGCGGCAGGGTCTTTGGCGAGCATCGCCGCGACCGGCATGGTGTGCGGCACGACCTCGCTGTAGACCTTGGCCTCACGCACCCGGCGCGCGATGAGTTGCGCGTATTGCGCGCCGAAGTCGACGACGAGGACGGGACGGGCAACGAGCGTCTCGGTCATGGCAGGCTCAGTAGACGCGAGCGAGGATGGCGTTGGTCTCCGCGGTGACGCGGCGCTCGGCGAAGAACGGCACGAGCGGCACGAAACCGGACAACAGGTGCAGGACGATCCGCTTGACCCCCCACGCGCTCTTGAGGCCGAGGTTGGCGATCGCCGCGGCATACGCCATGTAGATGAACCCGTGGATGTAGGACCAGTTGTCGGTGAAGAAGTTCTTCTGGCTCATGCCGTACTTCATGATCATCTCGACGACAAGGATGAACAGCGCGATGCCGGCCACGACCGCCATGACCCGGTAGATGCCCAGGGCTTTGCGGATCGCCAGGGGCTTGGCCATGGTCGTGGGGTACATGCTCACGCGGGGACTCCTTGGTCGGGCGCAACTGCACGATCGTCGTGTTCGGCGGAGATCAGGCTACGCCGGTGATCGTCTCGGACCATCTTCCACCACATCCAGAGCGCGAAGACCGCAAAGATCCACCACTGCAGGGCGTATGCCGCATTACGCAAGGTGACGCCCGAGGGCAGATCGGGTGGGGGCACCCGCTCCATGCCGCCGGAGGCTGCTGCCCCGGCCGCCCCGACATCGGATGGGGTGGGTGACTCCTCGACGGCGAAGAGGAAGCCGTTATAGATCTCGCCACCCCACGAGTTGAGCAGCGCCGGGACGTCGACCGACCCGATTTCCCCCGGTCCGAGCACCTTCTTGGACGGCGTGGGCGACTCACTTGGTGCGAGGCTTCCCGTGATCGTCACTGTCTCGCTCGTCACCGGGAGACGCCCGCCGGCGGTCGCGACGAAGCCGCGCACGATGGGGATCCTCGCCCCGGTCGAGTCGACGACAAACGGGACGACGACCCACCAGCCGGTCTGGCCGCGCAGACGACGATCGACGACGAGGACTTGCCGCACGGGTTCGTAATGCCCGGAGACCGTCACCCGACGATTGGACCCGTCGGTCGGGAAAGCGGCGTGGGGTGGCATGACCTGGTCGAGTTGCACGATCGGGCGCTCGGCCGCCTCGCGGATGGCCTGCTGCTCGGCGTCCTCGCGGGCGACATTCATCTGCCACAGACCCAGCACGACGAAGCCGTAACCCACGATCAGGACGGCTGCCAGGAGGCCCAGCCACTTGGGTTTGCCGATCGTCCTGAGCACGGCTTCAGGGTACCCGGCCCCCCACGCCGGAAATCGGTCGCGGTGACCCGTCGGCCGACATAGCCTGGACCGTTGTGCGCGTTCTCCCGTTCGACAATCCAGGGACGCCCCCGGTCACGACGGCCAGGGCGTTCCTGTGGTGGGTCGCGCGCGGACAGTGGACCACCCTTGCGGCAGGCATGGTCTTCGGCGTCCTGTGGATGGTCAGCCAGGCGCTCATCCCGGCGACCATCGCCCGCGCGATCGACGAGGGCATCGTCGCGGGCGACCGCGCGGCATTGTGGCGCTGGGGCGGCATCCTTGCTCTGCTCGGGGTCACAATCGCCGTCTCAGGGACCCTGCGACACCGCATGGCCGTCAGCAACTGGCTGACCGCCGCCTTCCGGGCGATCCAACTCATCGGCTGGAAGGCCGCCGACACCGGGGCTGCTCTCCCCCGCACCATCCCGACCGGTGAAGTTGTCGCTGCCGTCGCCAACGACGCGATGCGTCTGGGCGGCCTCTACGACGTCACCGCACGCTTCTCCGGAGCGGTCGTCTCCTTCGGCGTCGTGGCCGGCATCCTCCTGGGAGCCTCGACCGAGCTCGGCCTCGTCGTGCTCATCGGCGTGCCGCTCCTCGTCGCCGCGCTCACCTTCGTCGTCCGTCCGCTCCACCGGAGGCAATCGCGCCAGCGCGAGGAGTCCGGTCGCCTCATCGGGCTCGGGGCAGACACCGTGGCCGGCCTGCGCGTCCTGCGCGGCATCGGGGGCGAGCAGACCTTCCTGCGCCGGTATGCCGCACAGTCGACCGCCGTGCGCGACAGCGGTTTTCGGGTTGCCGGCATGCAGGCCACCCTTGACGCCGCCCAGATCCTCCTCCCGGGGATCTTCGTGGTGCTCGTGACCTGGCTCGGCGGCCGGTTCGCCATCGACGGTCGCATCACCCCGGGCCAGCTGGTGGCCTTCTACGGCTATTCGGCCTTCCTCGTCCTGCCCTTGCGCACCGCGACCGAGTTCGTCGACCGCGCGACGAAGTCCTTCATCGCCGCCGGCAAGATCGTCGCCGTCTTGCGGGTGCCACCCGACCACTCCAGCGCTCCCGCCGCTTCCACCCACGCTCAGAGCGCCTTGCGACCAGTCGGTGACGACGTGCTCGCCGACGGAGTCAGTGGACTTCAGGTCCGCACCGGCTCGTTTCTCGGTGTCGTGTCCGCGATCCCAGCGGAGACTGCGGCGCTCGCCGACCGGCTCGGGCGGTTCGGGGCCGACCAGGCGGCGTTCGAGCAGGTGCGCCTGCACGGCATACCCCTGGCGCAGCGGCCGGTCCCGGAGGTGCGCTCGCGGGTCCTCGTGAGCGAGACCGACCCGCGGCTGTTTGCCGGAAGCCTGCGCAGCGCGCTCGACCCATGGGGGCGGCACGACGACGACCGGCTGCTCGCGGCGCTCGAGATCGCGAGCGGCGCCGACATCCTCGAGGCACTTCCCGAGGGCCTGGACAGCGTGATCGACGAGCGCGGCCGGTCCCTTTCCGGTGGGCAGCGCCAGCGTCTGGCTCTCGCGCGGGCCGTCCTCGCCGAGCCAGAGGTGCTCGTGCTCGTCGAGCCCACGAGCGCCGTCGACGCTCACACCGAGGCTCGCATCGCCGCGCGTCTCGCCGAGCATCGTCGGGGCCGCACCACCGTCGTCGTGTCGGCGAGCCCGCTGGTGTTGTCCGTGGCTGACGAGGTGGCCTTCCTCGACGGTGGGCGGGTCGTCGCGCGCGGCGGACACCGTGACCTGCTGCGCGGCGATGCGGCATACCGTGCCGTCGTCGTCCGCGGTGAGCACGAGGAGGTGCCCGCGTGAGCGCGCCGCACGGCACCCTCCCACCCGTCGATCCGTTTCGCCGCACCCTCCCGGTCGCCGAGATGGCGTCGGTGAGGCGGGCCGCGCGGGGACTCCTGCAGACCTACCGAGCGCCCTTCGGCCACGTGGTGGCCCTCCATGCCGTCGCGGCGCTCGCGGGCTTGGCTGCCCCCTTCGTCGTCGGGCGGCTCGTCGACGACCTCACCGCCGGCCGGGCGGGCGAGTCCCTCGACCGCCTCGTCGCGTGGCTGGCCGCGGCCATCGTCGCGCAGACCGTCCTCGTGTGGGCGGCGCGGAGAGCCTCCTTCCGCCTCGGCGAACGCGTCTTCGCGCAGTTGCGCGAGGAGTTCATGACGCGGGTTGTGGCACTCCCCCTCTCGACGGTCGAGCGCGCCGGGACGGGCGATCTCGTGGCCCGCACGACCAATGACGTCGAGGCCCTTTCGCATGTCGTGCGCTTCGGGGTGCCGGCGATCTTCGTCGCGGTCGTGACTGTCGGTGTCACCGCTGTGGCGGCTTTCCTGACCGGCGGCTGGGTCGCACTGGCGATCGTGGTCGGGGTCCCCCTGATCTGGGCGTCGACCCGGTGGTATCTCCGCTACGCCCCCGAGGGTTACCTTCGCGAGCGGGCCTCGTATGCCGTGCTCAACGGCATCGTGACCGAGAGCGTCGAAGGCGCCCGGACGGTCGACGCCCTGCGGCTCGGTGGCCATCGTCGGCGGCGCATCGACGAGGGACTGACAGAGAGCTACGCCGCCGAGCGGTACACCCTCCGGTTGCGGACGATCTGGTTCCCCCAGGTCGAGGTCGCTTATCTCCTGCCCGTGGCCGTCACCCTCATCTGGGGTGGCTGGCTCGTGTCCCAGGGCGCCACGACGGCGGGGATCGTCACGTCGGTCGCCCTGTATGTCCAACAGCTCGCCGGGCCGCTCGACGAGTTGCTCATGTGGCTCGACGAACTCCAGATCGGGGCGACCTCGCTCGCTCGGGTCATCGGGATCGCCGACGTCCCTGCCGACCGGTCCCCCACCGGGGAAGCTCCCCGCGACACCCACCTCGTCGCCCGGGATGTCACCTACGCCTATCGCTCAGGGCACGAGGTCCTACACGGAGTGTCCCTCGACGTGCGACCCGGCGAACGGCTCGCGATCGTCGGCCCCTCGGGCGCCGGCAAGTCCACGCTCGGACGATTGCTCGCAGGCGTCGACGGCCCGGCATCCGGCTCGGTCACCGTCGGCGGGGTCAACCTTGTCGACCTCGACCTCGACCGGTTGCGTGGGGAGGTCGCGCTCGTGACGCAGGAGCACCACGTCTTCGTCGGCACTCTCGCCGACAACCTCCGGCTTGCTCGGCCAACGGCGAGCGACGAGGACCTCCGCGATGCCTTGGCTGCGGTGGACGCGACCGAGTGGGCGGCGAAGCTGCCCGATGGGCTCGCGACCGAGGTCGGCGCGGGTGGCCAGGCGCTGACCGAGGCTCAGGCCCAGCAACTCGCCCTCGCCCGGCTCGTCCTCGCGGACCCGCACACCCTCGTCCTCGACGAGGCCACGTCACTGCTCGACCCTCGGGCCGCCCGCCACCTCGAGCGGACGCTCGCGGCCGTCGTCACCGGGCGCACCGTCATCGCGATCGCCCACCGCCTGCACACCGCGCACGACGCCGACCGGGTCTGCGTGGTCGAAGACGGTCAGATCACCGAACTCGGAAGCCACGACGAACTCATGGCCCGCGACGGCGCGTATGCCGCACTCTGGCGCTCCTGGCGCGACGAGTAGTCCTCAGGCTCGCGCTCAGGCTCTCGCGCTCTCCCTCTCGCGTTCGCTCACAGCGATCAGATTTCCTTGGCGTAGAACATCTCCCTCTTGAGACTAGGACATCTGTTCTATACAGTAGAGGCATGGCCGTGACGCAGCTGAGGGAGCGCGAGATTCGGGAATTCATCTCCGAGCTTGCGCTCCTTGACGGCTGTGGTGATGGAGTTGACGACGCCGCGCGAGTGCAGCTCATCTCCGTCCTTGAGTCCCTCAAGGCCGCGGCAGCGGCAGCGCAAGCTCGCGTCAGCATGGCCTTCGACCAGTCCCAACGCGAGGCACAGCGCGGCGTCGGAGTCGCACGCGAGAAGGTCGGCGCCGGGATCGCCGAGCAGGTGGCCCTGGCTCGGCGAGAGTCTCCGACACTCGGGAGCCGGCATCTCGGCTTGGCGCGAGCGCTGGTGACCGAGATGCCTCACACCATGGCCGCTCTCACGGCAGGAGAACTCTCCGAGTGGCGCGCGACGCTCATCGCCCGGGCGACCGCGGTGCTGTCCACGGAGCAGCGACGCGAAGTGGACGTGCGGCTGGCGGGTCGACTCAGTGGGCTCTCCGACAAGCAGGTGGCAGCAGCGGCACACTCACTCGCGTACGAGCTTGACCCCCGGACCGTGGTCGAGCGCCACGCCTACGCCCGAGGGCAGCGCCGGGTGTCCGTCCGGCAAGCGCCGGACACCATGGCCTATCTCACCGCACTCCTGCCGGCCCCACAGGCAATCGCCGTGTATGCCGCGTTAACGCGCGCCGCTTCGACCGCACGCTCGGAAGGCGACCCGCGCGGTGCAGACCAGATCAAAGCAGACACCCTGGTGGAGCGTGCCACTGGGCAGGCCCGCGCCACCCAGGTCCCGGTCGAGATCGGACTCGTCATGTCCGACACGACGCTCACCGACGATGACCATGCCCCCGCTGTGCTGCTCGGATTCGGCCCCATCCCCGGTGGCCTCGCCCGCGAGCTCGTGCGTGACACCGTGCGCGCGCACCGGACGGCATCCGAGACTCCGACGGTCGGCGCGACGAGGCCCCACAGCCACGGCCCATCAGAGGGCAGGCACCACCCGACCTCGGACCAGACGTGCCTTGCCGAAATCCTTGAGTCGTCGCCCCGGGCACCGTCCAAGCGCGACATCGTCGATGAGTGGTCAGGGGGTGACGTCCCTGCCGCGCAGGTGTGGGTGCGGCGGCTCTACACCGACCCCCGCAACCGGCATCATCACCGCTGCCGACCGGACGCGACGACTCTTCCCAGAGCATCTCCGCCGCCTGATCGTGGCTCGAGATCAGTGGTGCCGCACCCCCTATTGCGGAGCGCCGATCAAGCACATCGACCACGCCGTGCGATACGCAAAGGGCGGCTCCACCACTCCCGACAACGCCCAAGGGCTGTGCGAGCGGTGCAACCAGGTCAAGGAAACTCCGGGGTGGGCGATCGTGACCCGGCGGCTGCCCGACGACATCGTCGCCGTCGTGACCAGGACGCCGCCGGGCCTCACCTTTCACTCGACCGCGCCGCCCTGGCACGCCGCCTGACCAGCGCAGGGCCGGTCAGGATGGTTCGACGAGGATGACGTGCGAGGATTCGCGGTCCGTGGACGCCCTTCGACCCGGTCGAGCTCGATGTCGCTGGTCGCGCTCGGGCCCGAGATCCAGGTGAGCGGACGCGGCATACCCTCCTTCGGGTGCAGGCGAGCCACCGCCTCGGGGACGTCGTGGACGACCTGCTCGGCGCGCACGACGCACACGTGCACGTCGGGCACGAGCGACAGCGCGCGGCGGCCCTGGTCGGGTCCGTGGTCGAGGACGATCGTGCCCGTCGTTGCGATGCTCACCGCCGACGCCGTGAGGACCGCGTCGATGGCGTCGAGGTCGAGCGCCCCCAGCCCCTCGTCCGCGACGACGCGCACGCCCATCCCGAGATCGGCGACCCACGCGCGGTCGACCCCCGAGGGGACCACCACAGAGCCTGCGCCGTATGCCGCGAGGGCGTCGGCGACGGCCCGGCCGACCGCGTCAGGGGCGACTCGGACGACCTGCGCCTTGTAGTCGATGACGTTCTCGACGAACACCTCGATGGTCTCGGCCGGGCCAGCGGAGGCTTGGTCCACCCACGGCACGTCCCCCCGAGCACCCAACGGGCTCGTCAGATCGGTCACGGCCGCACGGACCCGCGCGAGGATCTCAGCCTTAGCGCTCACGATGCGCCTCCCTTCCGGTCACGGGCTGCCCACCATTGACGGAACGTCTGAGGCGGGAGTTCGGGGATATCCCGGACGCTGAGCCACTGCCCGATGGCTCCGGGTAGGGCCGGCAGTCGTCGGTTGCCGATCACCCTGCCACCCAGGGTTGACGCCTTCTGGACTCGGGCAAGGCGTTTGGCATCTCCAAAGGCCCACGCGCCAGCGGCCATGGCCCGGCCCTCGACGGTGCTGCGGCCCTTCGCGTCGACGACCTTCGCCCGCAGATGGACGAGGAGCTTCGGGATGTCGATCCGCATCGGGCACGCCTCGAAACACGCGCCACACAGCGTGGATGCGAACGGCAATGACCGATCGATCTCGCTCGCGGTCCCCCGCAGTTGGGGGTTGAGGATCGCACCGATCGGACCGGGGTAGACCGAGCCGTAGGCGTGCCCGCCGGTGCGCTCGTAGACCGGGCACGTATTGAGGCACGCCGAGCATCTGATGCACCGCAACGCCTGCCGCCCGACCGGATCGGCGAGCACGTGGGTGCGACCGTTGTCGATGAGCACGACGTGGACCTGCTGGGGGCCGTCGCCGTCGTGGACGCCCGACCAGACCGTGGTGTAGGGGTTCATCCGCTCGCCGGTCGAACTCCGCGGGAGCAGTTGGAGGAAGGTCCCGAGGTCCTGCCACGTCGGCAGCACCTTCTCGATCCCGACGACCGAGATGAGCGTCTCGGGCAGCGTCAGGCACATCCGGCCGTTGCCCTCGGACTCGACGACGACGAGCGTGCCAGTCTCCGCGACAGCGAAGTTGGCACCCGAGATCGCAACCTTGGCCCGCAGGAACTTCTCCCGCAGGTGCAGCCGCGCTGCCTCCGCGAGCCGCTGCGGGTCGTCGGTCAGATCATCCGGTGCGGGACGTCCGACGAGGCCCATCTCCCGGCGGAAGATCTCGCGGATCTCCGACGCGGTTGCGGTGGATCGCCGGCACGAGGATGTGACTGGGCCGGTCGTGGCCGAGCTGCACGATGAGCTCGGCGAGGTCGGTCTCCCATGCGTGGATGCCCTCGGCTTCGAGGGCCTCGTTGAGCTCGATCTCCTGGGTCGCCATGGACTTGACCTTGACGACCTCGCTGCGCTCCTGTCGCCTTGCACGATGCTCGACGACGATCCGGTTGGCCTCGGCGGCATCGCGCGCCCAGTGGACGACCGCGCCGCCCTTGACGAGGTTCGCCTCCAACTGCTCGAGGTATGCCGCCATGTGACCGAGCGAGCTCGTCCTTGGCGTCGGCGCCTGCCTGGCGCAGTTCTTCCCACTCGGTCGATCTCCCCGACGACGCGGGCCCGCTTGGCGCGGATCACCTCGGTCGCGTGGGCGAGGTTGCGACGCTGCTGGGTGTTGGTGAGGGCGTCGCGGGCGGCATACGGGAACTTCGGCATTCCCACGAAGGTGGCGCTGGTCGCCTGGAGGGGTCCGGCGGTGGGTTCGGCGCGCTCATGCTGGGTCCTCCTCAGTCGAGGCGAGGATTTCGGCGAGGTGCATGATCCGCACTCCCGCTCGCTGGCGGCGCAGGACGCCGCCGATATTCATGAGGCACATGTTGTCGCCCGCGACGAGGACTTCGGCACCGGTTTCGCGGACATGGCGCGCCTTGTCCGAGGCCATCGAGATCGACACATCGGGGTTCTTGACCGAGAAGGTCCCCCCGAAGCCGCAGCACTCGGTGGCTTGGGGCAACTCGACGAAGGTCACCCCCTTGACGGCCTTGAGCAGCCGCTCCGGGCGGTCGCCGACGTGCGCGACCCGGAGGGAGTGGCACGTCGGGTGGAAGGTCACTCGGTGCGGGAAATACGCCCCGACATCGGTGACCCCGAGGACGTCGACGATGAACTCCGAGATGTCGTAGACCTTCGGGACGACTGCATCGACCCGGCGGACCAGGGCAGCATCGCCGGCTCGCTCGGCCAGGTCGTGGTGCTGTTCCCGGATCGCGCCGACGCACGAACCCGAGGGCGCCACGACGTAGTCGTAGCCTGCGAAAGTGTCGACGAAGCCGCGCACGAGCGGGATTGCCTCATCGGCATACCCGGTGTTGGTGAAGATCTGCCCACAGCAGGTCTGCGCCTCCGGGAAGACCACTTCGCATCCGAGGCGTTCGAGGACCTTGACGGTCGCGATCGGGGTGCCCGGCCACACGGTGTCGTTGTAACACGTGGCGAAGAGGGCGACGCGCGGGCTCATCGGGGCAGCATCCAAGCCAGGACGGTCGACTGCAAGCCGACGAGCAGACACATGGCGATGATGAGTCCGACACTCCACAGGACGACCTTGCGGAAGATGTCGGATTCCCGGCCGACGAGACCGACCGCGGTTGCGGCGATCGTGAGGTTTTGCGGGCTGATCATCTTGCCGACGACACCTCCGGAGGTGTTCGCCGCGACGAGCAGCGTCGGGTCGAGCCCGGCGCCCTTGGCCGCCGTCTGCTGGAGCGTCGCAAAGAGGGCATTGGCGCTCGTGTCGGAGCCGGTCACCGCCGTGCCGATCCACCCGAGGATGGGCGAGAAGAACGCGAACGCCGCACCCGTGCCGGCGATCCAGGTGCCGACGGTGATCGTCTGACCCGAGAGGTTCATGACATAGGCGAGGGCCAAGACGGACGCGACGGTGAGGAAGGCAAAGCGCATCTTGTATGCCGTCGCCGTCACCTCCCCCCACCACTTGCCCATCGAGACTCCGTAGACCACGGCGACGATCAGCGAGCAGATGAGCAGGCTCGTGCCGGGGCCGCTCAGCCACGGCAGGGTGTAGACCGTTGACGTGTTCTTCGTGCCAGCAGCGGTGAGGACCTGACCATCCAGACCTGGCCACGGGATCTTGACGTCGGTCGTCGCGAGCCACGCCTTGACGGGGTTGACGAGTTTGGCGATCGAAAAGACCGCGATGACCAGCAGGTAGGGGAAGAGGGCCATCGTGATCCGTCCGCTCGTGAGTGAGCGGGCGCGGGTCTCGAGGTCGGCGGCGGACACGGCATACTGCTCGGTCGTCGTGGCGGCGGCGCCACCGGTGCCGGAGCTACCCGAGCCGGCGCCGACGAGCGCGAGGTCGCGCTCCCGCTCGACGGCGAGCGCGGCGTGGGCGTCCTCCTTCCCGACTGGCTTCCAGAAGCGCAGGAAGACGACGGCGGCGGCAAGGCCGGCCAGGGAGGCGATGATGTCGGTGAGCTCGACCGAGATGTAGGTCGCGCTGATCCACTGGGCGACGGCGAAGGCAGCGCCGACGACGATTGCGACCGGCCAGGTCTGACGGACCCCCCGCTTGCCGTCGACCATGAGGACGAGCAGAAGTGGGACGAAGAGCGCGATGATCGGGGTCTGGTGCCCGACGTAGGCGCCGATCTGGGTGTAAGGGATCTTGGTCAGCGTGCCGGCGGTGATGATCGGCGTGCCGATGGCGCCGAACGCGACCGGGGCCGTGTTGGCCAGGAGCACGACGGCAGCCGCGCGCAGGGGCGAGAAGCCGAGGGCCATGAGCATGACGCCCGTGATCGCTACCGGGGCGCCGAACCCCGCAAGGGCTTCGAGGAGTCCGCCAAAGCAGAAGGCGATGATGATCGCCTGGATGCGGGGGTCGTCGGAGATGAGGTGGAAGGTCGCCCGGAGGTCTTCGAAGCGGCCACTCACGACGGTCACCTGGTAAAGGACGATCGCCGTAAAGACGATCCACATGATCGGGAAGAGTCCGAAGACGCCACCCTCGGTCGCGGACAGGACCGCGAGCCCGACGGGCATCTTGTAGGCCAGGACCGCGACGAGGATCGCGACCCCGACGGCAGTCAGACCCGCCCAGTGGGCCTTCCACCGCAACCACCCGAGAGTCACGAAGACCGTCAGGAGGGGGATGAGGGCGATGAGGGCCGACACCGCGAGGCTTCCTCCGACGGGAGCCAACTGTGGTGTGAATGGATCGGTGGCGAGGGAGAGTGGGGACATGGGAGCTCCTGGTGACAGCGAATGACATCCGGGCTGAGTTGAGCTGGGTCGTGCTGTGCCTCGGTCGGACCATTCCAAGATCATCGTCTAATGGTCCGACCATTTACCTCTTCTAAGGTAGATTTCACCGCCAGGGAGCGTCAATGGCTGACGATGCCGCTCGGCGCACAGGATCGACCGTCCGGCGCGCCACACCCATCTGGGCCGCCTGCCAAGCCAGGCCGGAAGGCGCCTGCCGAGCACGGGGAGGGACGGCGGCGACGCACGATGCGCACGAGTAACGAGGGAGGGCGAGGATGACCGAGAGTCGAGACGATGCCAGTCGCCCCGTCGTGCGCGCCTATGAGGTCGTGCTCGGCTGGGTCGAGAGCCGCATCCTCACCGGGGAACTCCACGTGGGTGACCAACTTCCCCCCGAGCGCGAACTGGCCCGCCAACTCGAGGTCAGCCGAGGCGCGGTGCGCGAAGCCGTCCGCACCCTCGCAGCTCAAGGGGTCGTGCGATCGACGGTGGGAGCCGGAGGCGCGGGCGGCACGACGGTCACCGCGGTGCCCACCGACGCCCTGGTGCGCTTCCTCCAACTCCACGTCGCCCTTGCCAATTTCCCGATCAGCGACGTCATCGAGGCCAGGATCAGCCTCGAACGTCTTTCGGCTCGCTTGGCCACGGAGAACGCGCGCGCCAGCGATCTCGCCGCCATGCGTGAAGCCCTCGCCGCGATGGACCGCAACGCCGACGACAAGGCTCGCTATAACGACGCCGACACCGCCTTTCACGTCGCGATCGCGGGAGCTGCGGGCAACCGTCTCGTGGCCGACATGACGGTCGCGATCCGGGAGTCGATGCGCCTGCCGCTGCTCGACGCCTTCCGCTACGTCGGCGACTGGGAAACCTTGACCGGCGGACTCCGCGAGCAGCACCACGCGATCTATGGCGCCATTCGCTCCGGTGATCCCGACGCCGCCCAAGCCACGGTCGAGGCGCACATTCGTGGCGCCTGGCAGACGCTGTCCCCCACCTACGACGCCGTCAGAGCACACACCCGCACGACCGAATAAGAGCTTCTCGGGGGCTTCACGCAGGCTTCACACGGGCGGACGAGGCTGGGCTGGTCCCGCTCGAAAGGCCCGCCATGTCGCGCCCCACCCCCCTGCCCACCCCGACGTCACGCACGCCGCGCAAGCCCACGGCATACCAGCGCCGGATGAAAGCGATCGGGGCCCTCCATCACCGCAGGTATGCCGTGCAACTCGCGATCACGACCCTCGTCGTCATCGCCGCCGCCCGACATCAGCGCGAATCGTCCTCGGGCGCCCCGTCGGTGGATGCCCTCTGCCCCTTCGGGGCTGTCGAGTCGCTGTGGACTTGGCTGACGACCGACCGCCTCCTGCCCAAAATCCATCCGTCGACCATGATCGTCGGACTGGGCCTGCTCATCTCGGTCCTGCTCGCCGGCAATGCCTTCTGCGGGTGGATCTGCCCCTTCGGGACGGTGCAGGATCTCCTCCATCGCGCTAAGCGGGCCCTGCACCTGCCTGATGTCACGGTGCCACCACGCCTGGATCGCATCCTTCGCTATGGGCGATTTGTCACTCTCGCAGCGATTCTCGGGATGAGCGCCACGACGGCGACGTTGTGGTTTTCTGGCTTCGACCCCTATCTCACGCTCTTCTCGCTGCACTGGCTCTTCGCTCCCGACCTGTCGACCATGTGGCCCGCCCTCATCGTCCTCGGCGTCGTCCTGATCGCCTCACTGCTCGTGGAGCGGGCGTGGTGTCGCTATCTCTGCCCGCTGGGTGGTGTGCTGAGTGTGCTCGGCCACCTGTCGATCGTCCGGATCCGCCGGAGCTCGGCCGCGTGCACCGGCTGCAACCTCTGCGTCAAGCCGTGCCCGGTCGGGCTCGATGTGGCGGCGGCGTCGCCGGCAGTGAGCACCGATTGCATCGGATGCCTGGAGTGCGTGGCGTCGTGCCCGAAGGGCGGGGCGCTCGTCGTCTCCGCCGCGGTCCCCGGCCGGAGGCGGTCGTCATGAGGCCGATGCATCGCTTCGTCATGCCGGCTCTCGCCCTGGCCCTCTTCTTCGGCACGATCGGCATATCCCAGGCGACCGGCACCTGGGTTACCAGTGGTCGCCAGCAGGTCGCGAGTGGAGTTCCCATGACCACCGCAGACCTCAAGGGCTGGATGACGCTCGACCACGCTGCAGCCGGACTCGGCATGCCGGTCGACGACCTCGTCGCGATCATCGGAGCTCCGAGTGGGGCGGTCACGGGTGCGACGGCATTCAAGGAGGTCGAAACCATCGTGCCGGGCTTCTCCCTCACGACCTTCCGGGCCGCGGTGCAGGCGCGCCTCGACGCCCCGCCGAAGGGTTAAGTGCGCGGCGGGCAGGTGAGCGCGCCGGCCACGCGATTGCCCAGGCCGAGGGCGACCAGTCCCAGCGCCATCCATCCGCCGGCAGCCGAGGCCACCTCTCCAGGTGGAGTCGTCGTCGCCAGCGCCATCCCCGCCAGGAGGGGGAAGAAGCCGGACACCCGCGCACACGGGGAACCGCCACCGGCGACGCGGAGGCGTCCATCGACGATGCCGAGATATCCGGCGAAGGTCAACGCCGCGCCAGCAGCCATCGCCGCGAGGAGGAGTGTCCAGGTGGACCCCTCGGGCCAGCGGGCACTGGAGGCGAAACCGACGAAGAGCACGGGAGCCAACGCAGCCGCGAGGACGAGGGCCATCGGAGACCACGCGGTCTGCAGCGCTCGGCGCCACGGCGCTCGGCCCCGGATCCGATCGAGCACCTCCGGTGGAGTCGCCGAGATCAAGGCGCGCACCTCGTCCAGGTGCCGCTCTTGCGGCCTCATGTGCGCTCGGACCGCACCTCGGCCGCGGCGTCAGCGCCGGCCGCGCGAGCGGCGATATCGGCGTGAATGGCCACCATGTCCAAACCCTTGACCCCCTCGATGACCTGCTCCAGCGCAGCCGCAGGCAGAGCGCCAGGCTGGGAGAACACGAGGACCCCCTCACGAAACGCCATGAGCGTCGGGATCGACGAAATCCCGGCAGCGGCGGCCACGTCGCGCTCGGCCTCGGTGTCAACCTTGGCGAAGACGATGTCCGGGTGCTGCCCCGACGCCGCCTCGAAGACCGGCGCAAAGCGCACGCACGGGCCGCACCACGCCGCCCAGAAATCGACGAGGACGATGTCGTTGGCCATGACGGTGGCGGCGAAGTCGCCGGCGGTCAACGTCCGAGTCGTCATACGAGAGCTCCTTCACCACCCCGCGATCGATGAAGTGCGGGCTGCGGCCCAGATTATCAGAGATACCCCCAGGGGTATACATCCAACTTAGGCCACTCCCGCTGGCAGCACGAGGGTGAACGTCGCGCCCAACCCGGGACCCGGCGACGCGGCATACACGTCACCGCCGTGGCCGCGGGCGAGCATCCGAGCGATCGTGAGCCCCACCCCGCTGCCGTGCTCTCGGACCGTCCCGGGGGCACGGTAGAACCGCTCGAACACCCGCGCGAGGTCAGCCGCGGTGAGCCCCACCCCGCTGTCGTGGATGGTGACGACGGCCCGCGGTCCGTCGGACCCGGCACTCACGGTGATGGTCCCGCCCGAGGGCGTCGCGTGGATGGCGTTGCCGACGAGATTGGTGACGATCTGGGCAACGCGGTCGGGGTCGGCTCGCACCCAGAGGGGCCCGGCTCCGGGGTGCACGTCGAGCACGATCCCTGCGTCAGCGGCCTGTGGTGCCAGACGTGAGGCAGCGGCGCTCGCCACGACCGCGAGGTCGACAGGCACCGGCACGATCGCCAACCGCCCCTCGTCGGCGCGCGACAGCGTCGACAGGTCTTCGGCGAGCCGGCGCAGCCGTCGGGTTTCGACGTGAAGCAGTGCCAGCTGAGCGGCGGTGGTGGGGATGACCTCGTCGATCATGCCTTCGAGGTAACCGTCGATGACGGTCAGCGGCGTGCGGAGTTCGTGAGCGACGTCGGCGATGAGTGCGGTCCGACGGACTTCCGTCTCGGATAGCGACTTCCCGAGCTCGTTGACGTCGTGAGCGAGGTCGGCGAGTTCGCGGTCGCGGGGCAGCGGCACCCGGTGCTGGTAATCACCGTCGGCCAACCGCCGGGCTGCCTCGCGCACGTGTGCGAGGGGCCGCACGAGCCGGTATGCCGCCACCGTGCCGGTCACGGTCGCGGCCACGACCCCCACGAGCACCCCGGTGAGGAGGGATTGGTCAACGGCAGAGGCGAATTGCTGTCGCAGGACGGCAGCGACACCGGCGCCTTGGCCGGCGCGACGCACCCGCTCGTCGAACACCAGCGGCGCCAACTGGCGCACGATGAGCATCGTCGCGACCCCGGCGACGACGGCAACGAGGGCGTGAGACAGCACGAGGCGGGTGACAAGGCGATTCACGGGGCCGCTCCCGCCGGGGTGGCGACAAGCTTGTAACCGACCCCCCGCACCGTGCCGATGAAGCGAGGGGCCTCGACGTCGTCGCCGAGAGCCTTGCGGATGCTCCGGATGTGGACGTCGACAACGCGTTCGTCGCCGAAGAAGTCGTAACCCCAGACCCGCTCAAGCAGTTGCGCCCGGGAGAACACCCGACCTGGAGAGGACGCGAGTGCGCCGAGAACGTCGAACTCCAGGGCCGATAGGTGGACGGATGCGCCGTCGACGTGGACCTCGCGCCGAGCGGAGTCGACGACGAGCCCGACAAAGGCGAGCACCTCGCCTCGGGAATCGGTCGTGCGGTCAGCGCTCGACGGCGCCGGCACCGTGTCGAGCGACCCTCGGGAGACCCGACGCAGCACGGTCTTGACGCGCGCGACGACCTCCCGCGGGCTGAACGGTTTCGTCACGTAATCGTCTGCCCCCACCGACAGTCCGACGAGCGTGTCCACCTCTTCGGCGCGTGCCGTCACGAGGATGACCGGGACCGTGCTCGTGACGCGAAGGCGACGCAGGACTTCGAGGCCGTCGACATCGGGGAGCCCAATGTCCAGCAGCAGCAGGTCGGGCAGGTCCGGACCGGACATGGCTGCCAACGCCAACGCACCTGTGGGGGCCTCGAGGACGGTGAAGCCGTCTCGCTCAAGATAGGCGCGCAACACCGTGCGGATCTGTGGCTCGTCGTCGACGACGAGCACTCGGGCGCCCATACCAACCTCCGTGTCGACTCGCGCAACTCATTGTCATCGAAGCACGGCGGGCTTCCTGCTGACGAGGACCTTCGCGCAAGCTTCACACTTCTCCTCGACACCGCTTCACATCAGCGGGCTTGACTGAGGTCAGTTGATCCCCTCGCTCACCTCGGTGAGCTCGATGATAGGAGCCCGTCATGCGTCGCCTCTCCACCACCCTCATCGCCGTCGGCAGTGCCGCAGCCCTCGTCCTCGTGCCGACCACCGTCGCCTCGGCGATGGGCAATCCCGACCACCTCCACCTGACTCGCGGGTCGGTGATGACCGACGAGATCAGGGTGAGGGGCACGGCGAGCCAAGAGCTCACCGCGTTGCTCACCCGCCTTCGGGAAGAGGAACGGATGGCTCATGACCTGTATGCCGCCTTCGCGAGCGCCTACCCCTCTTCCCGGCCGCTCCAGCGGATCGTCGCCAGCGAGCAGCGTCACTTCGACGCTGTCGGGCGTCTCCTCACGGCATACAGCGTGACGGACCCCTCAGCGGGCCGCGCGGCCGGCAGCTACGCCGATGCGCAACTCCAGCCGCTCTATGACCAGTGGAAGGCCCAAGGCACCACGTCACGTCTCGGCGCACTCAAGGCCGCCGTCGAGCTGGAGAAGGCCGACATCGCCGACCTCGAGAAGGCGGTCGCTGCGACGACCGAGCCCGATGTGCTCCGGGTCCTCAACCGCCTCCTGACCGCCTCGCGTCGCCACCTGGAGGCATACTCCCGCGCCGCCGAAAACCTCGAAACACGCGGGACCGACACCATGCCCGGGCAGGGCCAGGGCCGAGGAGCCGGGCAGGGGCAGGGGCAGGGAACCGGCCAGGGACGCGGTCAGGCCGAAACCGGACGGTCAAGCCGCTGATAGGGCTGTCCCTGGGGCGGACGCCGGTCGCTCTGGCCTCGTCGAGGCCAGAGCGACATCGCGCGTTCGGCCTGCGCCGTGATCGTCAGTGACGGGTTGACCCCGAGGTTGGCCGAGATCGCCGACCCATCGACGACGTGGAGCCCGGGGTAGCCCCAGACCCGGTGGTAGGGGTCGACCACTCCCCCGTCGGCGTCGTCGGAGATCGGACAGCCGCCGAGGAAGTGAGCGGTCAGCGGCATGTCGACGATCGCGGAGATATTGCCGCCCGCGACGGCGCGAGTGCCGGTGGCCCGAGTCAACGCGCGGGTCATGGCCTGGACGCCCGCTGTCGCCTGGGGGAACCACGTGGGGTTAGGCGTGCCGTGCCCCTGGGTCGACGTCAGAGCCACGCCCCCGAATCGGCGGCGCCGACCGCGGACCGTCAGCGAGTTGTCGAGACTCTGCATGACCAGTGCGATCACGGTGCGCTCCGACCAGCGCCGCACCGACAGGGTCGAGGCAAACTCGCGCGGCTCCCGGACGGCCTGCGCGACGAAGCGCGCCGGCCGGCGCCACCACCGGCGCGGGCGGGCGTCTCCGGGCGCGTCGTCGACGAGCAAGCTCGCGAGGCCTCCCATGAGGTTGGAGCCCTTGCCGTAGCGGCAGTTTTCGACGTGGGTGACCTCGTCGACGTGGAAAGACGTCGTGATCGCTACACCGCGGGTGAGGTCGACCCCTGGCGGGACCTTCATGGCCATGGCCCCGCCGAGAGCTTCCGAGTTGGTCCGCGTGAGGTCGCCGAGGCGGTCGGACAGCTCCGGCAAGACCCCCCGCACCTTGAGGGACTGCAGCAGCCGCGCGGTGCCCCATGGGCCAGCCGCGACGACGACCTGACCCGCAGTCGTCACCTGACGGTCGCGGCGCACCCAGGCGCCGGTGTGTTCGGTCGTCACGGCATACCCATGCTCGGGGTGGGCCGGGTCGAGGGGACGCACGTCGGTGACCGTGCGGAGAGGTTCGATGTGCGCACCGAGGCGCTCGGCGAGCCAGAGGTAGTTCTTCACGAGGGTGTTCTTGGCACCGTCTCGGCACCCGACCATGCAGTTGCCGCAGAGGGTGCACCCGGTGCGCGCCGGCCCGTCGCCGCCGAAGTAAGGGTCGGCGACGCGCTCGCCTGGCTTGCCGAAATAGACGCCGACAGGAGTATGCCGGAAGGTCGACTCCACCCCGAGCTCAGTCGCCGCCTCGCGCATCATCTCCTCGACCGGGCCGTGGCACGCATTGGTCACGACACCGAGCATCCGGCTCGCGGTCGTGTAGTGCGGCGCGAGTTCGTCGCGCCAGTCGGTGATGTGAGCCCACTGAAGGTCGTCGTAGAACGCCTGCGGCGGCTGGTAGAGGGTGTTGGCGTAGTTGAGGGACCCGCCGCCCACTCCTGCGCCGGCGAGGATCATCACGTCGCGGAGGCGGTGGATGCGCTGGACGCCAAAGCAGCCGAGCTTGGGCGCCCAGAGGTAACGCCGAACATCCCAGGAGGTCTTGGCGAAGTCCTCGTCGGCGAACCTCCGGCCGGCCTCCACGACTCGGACGCCGTAGCCCTTTTCCGCCAGGCGGAGCGCCGCGACCGACCCTCCGAAGCCGGAACCGATGATGAGGACGTCGGTGTCGAACCGATCCGAGCCCACTGGTTCACCTGGATTCACTTGGCGCCCACCGCTTTCAGGACCTTGAGACCGTGGGTGAACAGACCCGCGAACTGTTCGTCCGATAACCCGAACTGCGGGCCGAAGCGGATGAGGTATTGCGCCGTCACACTCTGCGCCTCGGTGTATTTCGTGATGCCTTCCGGTCCATGTCGACGACCTACCCCTGAGGCCTTCATCCCGCCCATCGGCGAGTCGAGCGAGGACCAGGACGCGGCATACCCTTCGTTGATGCTCACCGTGCCCGTGCGGATGAGCCGCGCGACAGCGCGCGCGCTCCGCACCTCACGGCTCCAGATGCCGGCATGCAGCCCGTATGCCGTGTCGTTGGCCAGCGCGATCGCCGCCGCATCCGAGCTCACCCGATAGACCGCGAGCACCGGCCCGAAGGTCTCCTCGTCCCGACACAGCATCGCGGGCGTGACCCCTTCGAGCACCGTGGGGGCGTAACAGAACGGGCCGACCTCGGGCAGGGCGCGGCCCCCGGTGAGCACGCGGGCGCCGTGAGCGACCGCATCGCGCACATGCGCGTCGACCCGGTCGAGCTGCGCCTGGGACAGGAGGCTGCCCATCTCGAACCCGAACTCCAACGCCGTGCCCACGCGCATCCCCGCCACCGAGGGGATGAACCGCGCGAGGAACTCGTCGGCGGTCGACTCGTGGAGCAGCAGCCGCTCGCCGTGCATGCACAACTGCCCACCCGAGGCGAACGATGCCCGCCGCACTCCTTCCACCGCGACGTCGAGATCGGCGTCAGCGCGGACGTAGAGCGAGTTCTTGCCGCCGAGTTCGAGCGAACACCCGACGAGCCGGGCGGCAGCCGCTTGACCGACCCGCCGACCGGTCTCGGTCGACCCGGTGTAGGAGACATAGTCGGTGAGGTCGACGACCGCCTGGCCGATCGTCGCGCCGGCGCCAACGACGACCTGGAGCACCCCGTCGGGAAGGCCGGCCTGGCGCAGGAGCATCGCGCCATAGAGCGCCGACAAGGAGGTTTCCCGGTCGGGGCGCAGGACGACGGCATTGCCCGCCATGAGCGCCGGAATGGTGTCCGTAATCGGCAGCGAGAGAGGGAAATTCCACGGCGCGACAATCCCGACGACACCGTGTGGGAGCCGCTCGGTCTCGGTGCGGCTCAGCGCGAGCAGGGCTCCGAGGGTATGCCGCGGCGCCAGATGGACGGCCGCCGTGCGCGCGTAGTAGCGCGCCGTGATGGCGACGTCGGCGACCTCTTCGAAGGCGTGTGAGCGAGCCTTGCCGGATTCGAGCTGGATGAGGTCGAGCAGGGTGTTGCGGTGCTCAAGGACGAGGTCGTGCAACCGCAGCATGACGTGCGCCCGGTGGGCGATGGGACGACGAGCCCACGCGCGCTGGGCCGCGCGCGCCTGGTCGACGGCGCGAGCGACGTCGGCCTCGGTGGATTGGGGCAGATCTGCCAACGGTTCGCCGGTCATCGGGGTGACACTCGTGTGCCGCTGCGCCCGTGGGCCGGCGACGACGATCCGCGATAGGGCAGTCACGAGGCCCGCAGACACGGCATACGGGCTGGGGTCGAGCGCGCGCGGGAGGCTGTCGGTGATGCGGTCCGGAGCAGCGCTCATAGGCCGACTCTAGCCGTGGGAGGTGGGCGCGAGGACGACCTCGACCCGCTGAAACTCCTTGACGTCCGAATACCCGGTCGTGGCCATCGCCCGGCGCAAGGCGCCGATGACGTTCGTCGTGCCGTCGGCCGCCCGGCCGGGGCCGAAGAGGATCTCGTCCATCGTGGCTCGCCGCCCGACCTGGACCCGTTCGCCCCGTGGGAGCGATGCGTGGTGGGCCTCCGAGCCCCAGTGGAAGCCGCTGCCAGGCGCCTCGTCGGCGCGGGCGAGCGCGGCGCCGAGCATGACCGCATCGGACCCGCACGCGATCGCCTTGACGACGTCCCCGGACGTGCCGACGCCACCGTCGGCGATGACGTGGACGTAGCGCCCGCCCGACTCGTCGAGATAGTCACGCCGGGCCGCCGCGACGTCGGCGATCGCCGTCGCCATCGGCGCGTGGATGCCAAGGGTGCGGCGGGTCGTGTGGGCCGCACCGCCGCCGAAACCGACAAGGACACCGGCGGCGCCGGTGCGCATGAGGTGTAGGGCCGCGGTGTAGGTGGCTGCCCCGCCCACGATGACGGGCACGTCGAGTTCGTAGATGAATCGCTTGAGGTTGAGTGGCTCGGCCTGGCTCGAGACGTGCTCGGCCGAGACGGTCGTGCCGCGGATGACGAACAGGTCGACGCCGGCGTCGACAACGGTGCGCCAGTAGGCCTGGGTGTGCTTGGGGCTCAGCGCTCCGGCGACCGTGACTCCCGCCGCTCGCAGCTCCCGCAGCCGCTCGGTGATGAGTTCGGGGCGGATCGGCTCGCTGTAGATCTCCTGCATCCGCGCCGTAGCCCGCTGGGGATCCAGGCGGGCCACCTCGTCGAGGATCGGCTCGGGGTCGTCATACCGAGTCCAGACGCCTTCGAGGTCCAGGACCGGCAGGCCACCGAGGCGGCCGAGGGCGATGGCGGTGGTCGGCGACATGACCGAGTCCATCGGCGCCCCCATGACGGGGATGTCGAAGTGATAAGCGTCGATCTGCCAGGACACCGAGACGTCCTGGGGGTCGCGGGTGCGCCGTGACGGCACGATGGCGATCTCTTCGAGGGAGTAGGCACGGCGGCCGCGTTTGCCACGGCCAATCTCGATCTCGGTCACGGCGAAACCCTACCTGCCCACCGGCGAGGCCGGTCGAGGCGCGTCAGCGGGTGACGTAGTTGGGGGCCTCGACGATGCCCTGGATATCGTGCGGGTGGCTCTCTTTGAGCCCCGCGCTCGTGATCCGGACGAACTGGCCGCGATCCTTGAGCTCGGGGATCGTGCGCGCCCCGACGTAGAACATCGACTGATGGAGCCCGCCGACGAGTTGGTGGATGACGGCGTTGAGGTGGCCGCGGTAGGCCACCCGCCCCTCGATGCCCTCCGGCACGATCTTGTCGTCGGTGTCGACGTCGGCCTGGAAGTAGCGGTCCTTTGAGAACGACTTCTTGCCCCGCGAGGCCATGGCGCTCGATCGAGCCCATGCCCCGATAGGTCTTGAACTGCTTGCCGTTGACGAAGACGAGCTCGCCAGGGCTCTCCTCGCACCCGGCCAGCAGCGAGCCGATCATGATCGTGTCGGCCCCGGCAACGATGGCCTTGGCGAGGTCGCCGGAGTATTGAATGCCGCCGTCGGCGATGACCGGGACGCCCGCCGGGCGGCAGGCCTTGGCAGCCTCGCGGACGGCCGTGATTTGGGGGACGCCCACCCCTGCGACGACCCGGGTCGTGCAAATCGACCCTGGGCCGACCCCGACCTTCACGGCGTCGACTCCCGCCTCGACCAGAGCTGCGGCACCCGCGCGGGTCGCGACATTGCCGCCGATGACCTGGACGTGGCGCGTGGCTGGGTCGGACTTGAGCTTGCGGATCATGTCAAGCATGAGCCGCGCGTGGCCATTGGCGACGTCGGGCACGAGGATGTCGACGCCGGCCTCGACGAGCGTCGTCGCCCGCTCCCATGCGTCACCGAAGTAGCCGATCGCGGCGGCAACCATGAGGCGGCCCTGGGCGTCCTTGCTCGCATGCGGGAACTGCTCGGACTTCACGAAGTCCTTGACCGTGATGAGGCCGGCAAGGCGTCCTTCGGCATCGACGAGCGGGAGGCGCTCCCGCTTGTGCTGCCGCAGCAGGAGGGTTGCGGCCTCTCGGGAAATGCCCTCGGGCGCAGTGATGAGCGGCATCGGCGTCATGACGTCGCGGACACGAGTCGTCGCCCACTCCGCCACGGGGGTAAACCGCAGGTCGCGGTTAGTAATAATCCCAAGCAAATGATTGCCGGCGTCGACAACCGGCAAGCCGGACACGCGGTATTGGCCACAGAGATCGTCGAGGTCTTCGAGGGTGGCATCTTGCCCGATCGTGATCGGGTTGCTGATCATGCCGGTCTGGGTGCGCTTGACGACGTCGACTTGGTAGGCCTGGTCGTCGATCGCGAGGTTGCGGTGGAGCACCCCGAGGCCGCCTTGGCGCGCCATGGCGATCGCCATGCGCGACTCGGTCACCGTGTCCATCGCCGCGGACACCAGGGGGATGCGGATCGACAGCTCGCGGGTGATCTTGCTCGTCGTGTCGACTTCGCTGGGGATGACGTCGGTCTCGCCGGGCAGCAGCAGGACATCGTCGTAGGTCAATCCCAGTGGCGCGAAGGACGCCTCGTCATCGTGATCCGAGCCCGTCATGCACGTGAGTCTACCGAGCGGCAGAGCTGCCCTTCGCCCTTGCGTCTTGACCGGGCTGGGTCACGGAGCGAGCGGAGGAGTGGCCCGCCTGATCCGCCGGAGACGGGGCCGAGGGAGACGGAACCGAGGGCGTTGGCGACTGACCAGGCGAGGGCCGGGCAGGCTGACTCGGAACAGGAGGGGGCGCCTGAGATGGCGTCGACGGACGAGTCGCGGGCGAGGGAGGGGGACCGCTCGGCTGGCCGCCGGGTTGCCCGGTGGACGGCGGAGTCTGTGCTGGGCTTCCGCTCCCTGGGGTCCCGGCGGGTTGGGATCCACCGGATGAACCACTGACCGGCAGTTCTCCTGCGCCTGGAGCAGGGGCTGGATCAGGTCGGGCATCCGTATCCGAGATGGTCACTGTCGGCCCGGTCGGAGACTGACCCGAGGCACTGCCAGGGGCAGCGGTGGGCACACCTACCTGCGCGAACAGGTCAGCAAACTTCACGTCAGCGAACTTCACGCTGCCCTCCGGCAGCGGACCGCGCAGGACCTGGGGAGCCAAGAGCGCCGTGAGCGGGTCTTTGTGCGCCGTGTCCGAGACCGGCGAGATTGGCTGCTCGATGCGGGCGGGCCGATCCCAGCCCTGATCGACCGACGGCAAGGCGCCCGAGACGGCGGCAGCGACCCCGACCCCCGAGGCCAGGAAGAAGCCGGTCGCCAAAGTGCTCCAGCCGATGCGGCGACGGTGACGCGACCTGGTCGCCGGCCCGATCGGCGCATCGCAGGCTGTTGCGAGGGCGGCGAGAGTGAGCCCCAGAGGGTCGTGACCGGCATACCGACGCCCGCCGAGGTCATCGAGAAGGAGAGCGTCTGCCGCGAGCTGGTCGACGCGGAGGGGGTGGGTCATCGGTCCACATCCTTCCGGGACACGTGCTGAGCATCAGCAAGGCCGCTGTCTGGATCGCCAGCGAGGAGTCGGAGCTTGGCGAGGGCGCGGTGCTGCGCGACGCGGACAGCCCCCGCGGTCATGCCGAGCGCCGACGCGGTTTCGTCGGCATCCAGACCCATCGCCACCCGCAGGATGAGGATCTCGCGGGAGGTCTCCGGCAGCGAGGAGATGAGCTTCATGACGCGACGGACGTCATCACCGACGATCGCGCGGTCTTCCGGGCCGTCGGTCTGGTCAACAGCATCGGGCAGCTCATCCATCGGGGTCGGCCCTCGGAACAACGACCGTTGCGCATCGGCCAACTTGTGCGCCGCCAGGGAGTAGACGAAGGCCTCGAAGGGGTAGCCCCGGTGCTCGAAGGTCGGCAAAGCCGTCATGACGGCCATACACACCTCCTGGGCGACATCCTGGGCAATGTCCTCGGCGCCGTAGCGGATGAGTCGAGCTCTGGCATACCGCAACGCGAGGATGCGCACGCGGGCCAGAAGGGCCTCAGTGGCCCCCCGATCTCCAGCGGCAGCACGGAGCGCAAGCGCCCGCAACGGCAGGCTCTCTAGCGGTTCTATCGCCGCATCATGCTCAGGCGTTACAGCCGCAGGCGCGTGGGTCGTCACGGCGCGCGACCGACTCCCCCACATGCTCACGGTCTCTCCCTCGCCGATCCCCGGTGCGACTGTGTGAATCGTAGCCGCTGGCCGCCGATCCGCCCCGGTTTCCAGAGGAATCGATGACTCTTCGGTGGAATCTGAGGGCGCGCGGCCCTCCCGACAGCCTTAACGAGTCTTTACCAAGGTTTGGTGCAACCGAGAGACAGCGGCGGGACGACGCGGCATACCGTGCAAGGACGGCCCTGCCCAGGAAGCGGTGGGGCGTGATGATGTCGATCGTCGTGCAGAGGGGACCATGACGGATTTCTCCCGACGTCCGGGCCCGCTCGCCCATCACTGGGTGTGGCAACAACACGGCTCCTGCCGGAGCCTCAGCCCGGATGCGTTCTTCCATCCCGAAGGTGAGCGCGGCGCAGCCCGAGTCAACCGGGCCAGCGCTGCTAAGCGGGTGTGCGACGCCTGCCCCGTCCTCGCCCAGTGCCGGGTCCACGCGCTCGCCGCGCGGGAGCCTTACGGTATTTGGGGCGGCCTCACCGAAGAGGAGCGCGCCGCCACCCTGGCCGGGCGCGCCGCCATTCCCGCCTGACGGGGCAGCCTCAGCCAGCTGCGCCCAAACGCACGGATGCCGTGCCTCCCAGAGGGAGACACGGCATCCGCGATGTGCGTGGACGTCGCGCGATCAGTGGCCGTGGCCGTGACCGTGCCCGCCTGCCGGAGCAGCCGGCTCGTCTTCCTTCTTCTCGACGACGAGGGTGTCGGTCGTCAGGATCATCGACGCGATGGACGCGGCGTTGCGCAGCGCCGAACGCGTCACCTTGACCGGGTCGATGACGCCGGCCTTGAGCAGGTCCTCGTAAACGCCGGTCGCGGCGTTGAGGCCCTGCCCGACGGGCAGTTCGGCCACCTTGGTGGTCACGACATAACCCTGGAGCCCGGCGTTCTCGGCGATCCACCGCAGCGGCTCGGCGGCCGCCTTCTTGACGATCGCGGCACCCGTGGCCTCGTCACCGGTGAGCCCGAGGCCGTCGATGGCCACAGACGCGTGGATGAGGGCGGTGCCGCCACCGGCGACGATGCCTTCCTCGATCGCAGCACGGGTGGCCGAGATGGCGTCTTCGATGCGGTGCTTCTTTTCCTTGAGCTCCACCTCAGTGTGCGCGCCGACCTTGATGACGCACACGCCACCGGCGAGCTTGGCGAGGCGCTCCTGGAGCTTCTCGCGGTCCCAGTCGGAGTCGGTGCGCTCGATCTCGGCCTTGATCTGGCCGACCCGAGCGTCGACACCGGCCTTGTCGCCCTGGCCGTCGATGACCGTCGTCGCGTCCTTGGTGATGACGACGCGGCGAGCCTGCCCGAGCACGTCCAGGCCGGCCTGGTCGAGCTTGAGCCCGACCTCTTCGGCAACGACCTGACCCCCGGTGAGGATGGCGAGGTCCTGGAGCATGGCCTTGCGGCGGTCGCCGAAGCCCGGAGCCTTGACCGCAGCCACCGTAAAGGTGCCGCGGATCTTGTTGACGACGAGCGTCGAGAGGGCCTCGCCATCGACGTCCTCGGCCACGATGACCAGCGGCTTGCCGGTCTGGACGACCTTCTCGAGGACCGGGAGGAGGTCTTGGATCGAGGAGATCTTGCCCTGGTTGATGAGGATGTAGGCGTCTTCGAGGACCGCCTCCATGCGCTCGGTGTCGGTGACGAAGTAGGCCGAGATGTAGCCCTTGTCGAACTGCATGCCCTCGGTGAACTCCAGCTCGGTCGCCGTCGTCGAGGACTCCTCGACCGAGATGACGCCGTCCTTGCCGACCTTGTCGAAGGCCTCGGCGATGATCTCGCCGATCGCGGTGTCCTGCGCGGACAGCGCCGCGACCTGACCGATCTCGTCGGTGCCCTCGACCTCGCGGGCGTTGGCCAGCAGGCGGTCGTTGAGGGCCTCGACGGCCTTGTCCATGCCGCGCTTGAGCGCCGCCGGAGCAGCGCCAGCCGCGACATTGCGCAGGCCTTCCTTGACCATGGCCTGAGCGAGCACCGTCGCGGTCGTCGTGCCGTCACCAGCGATGTCGTTGGTCTTGGTCGCGACTTCCTTGGCCAGCTGGGCGCCGAGGTTTTCGTAGGAGTCCTCGAGCTCGATCTCCCGCGCGATGGTCACGCCGTCGTTGGTGATCGTGGGGGCGCCCCACTTCTTGTCGATGACGACGTTGCGGCCCTTCGGGCCGAGCGTCACCTTCACCGCGTTGGCGAGGGCGTCGACACCCCGCTCGAGCGACTTGCGTGCCGCGTCGTCGAATTCCAGAGTCTTTGCCACGAGATCCGACCTCAGCCGATAACCGCGAGCACGTCGCGGGCCGAGAGGATGAGGTACTCCTTGCCGGAGTGCTTGATCTCGGTGCCGCCGTACTTGCTGTAGATCACGCGGTCACCGACCTGGACATCGACGCGGGACGCGGTTGCCCTTGTCGTCGATGCGGCCGGGGCCGACGGCGAGGACCTCGCCCTCCTGCGGCTTCTCCTTGGCGGTGTCCGGGATGACCAGGCCGGAGGCGGTGGTCGTCTCGGCCTCGAGGGACTTGACCAGGATGCGGTCTTCGAGCGGCTTGATGGAAACCGACACTTCGGCGTCCTTCCCTTTCGTGGGTCCTGCGGCGCAAGCGGCGCCGCGAGGAACGCTGTGTGACAAACGATGTCTGGTATGCCGTGCCGACCTCGCCGTCGCGGGGGTCGACGCCGACCCGGCGTCAGCACTCTCCAGCAGAGAGTGCTAACGCAAATCTAGGTTTGTCGTTAGCACTCGGTCAAGTCGAGTGCCAACCGGCGCAGCGTCAACCACCGTCGACGAGGTGCCCGAGGAGCTACCCGAGGAGGTGCCCGATGATGGGGGTGTGATGGACGCCAGGACCGCGATGTGGCTCACCTCTGACGACGCCGCGCCATTGCTCGCTCTCGCGCAGGACGCCGCTGACACTGGCGCCTCGGAACTCACCGTGCAGACGACGCTCCGGGCGGCCGGCCACCGTCCAGAGCGGGTCGCCGCCGTCATGGCACTCGCCTCCGCCCGGCGCCGGGCCGTCGACAAATTCGGCCCTGCTGCCGGGTTTCTCTTCCTCACGCTCGATGGGATAGAGCAGGCCACGCGCCCGCAGCTCGCTGCCCGGCACGCGGGCCGATTCGTCGCGGCGGGTGTCGAAGAGGTCATCGACCTCGGCTGTGGCCTCGGGTCGGACGCCGCTGCCTTCGCCGCAGCCGGTCTTGGCGTCGCGGCCGTCGAATCCGATCCCGTCACCGCGACCTTCGCCGCTGCCAACCTCTCCGTCTGGCCGCGCGCCCGGGTTGTCACCGGCCTGGCCGAGGAGACGCCGCTGCCGGAGGGTGCGGCGGGACGGCATACGGGCCTCTGGGTCGACCCGGGCCGGCGCACGACGGGGGTCTCGGACGTCCGCGGCCGCACGCGCCGGGTCTTCAGCCTCGACGGCATGTCCCCGACCTGGGACGACGTGCGGGCCTGGGCGGCCCTGGTCCCCGCGACGGGCGCCAAACTCTCCCCGGCCTTCCCCACGGAGCCGTCCCCGACGGCGCCGAGGCGCAATGGACCTCGTGGCGGGGTGAGGTGCTCGAGTGCGCCATCTGGTGGGGGCCGCTCGCCGCGGCGCCCGGTCGGACGGCAGCGGTATGCCGCCCCGGCCCGGACCCGATGGTGCAGGCCGTCGTCACCGACGCTGACGCTGCCCGCGGAGAAGCCGGGTCGAGCGAGCCGATCACCTCTGCCGCCGAGCTTGGAGCGTGGCTCTGGGAAGCCGACCGCGCCGTCATCCGCGCTGGGCTCACCGGCGCCATGCCCGGAAGGGAACTCGGCCCGGGCATGGGCCTGAGCACGGGGACTGACCCGGTCGACCTCCCGTGGACCCGCCGGTATGCCGTCGTCGAGCCACTCCCGGCTGCGCGCCAAGGCAGTCCGGTCGTGGCTGCGCGCTCGTGGGATCGGCTCCCTCACCATCAAAAGGCGCGGGTCAGCCATCGATCCGGACCGGTTCCGACGCGACCTCGGCCGCCTGTCCGGGACCGAGCGGGCCACGGTGCTGCTGACCTCGGCCGGTCACGCGTCGCTGGCCGTGATCGTCAGCCCGGCCGAGTGAGTCGACGAGGTCGGTCACATCTCCGGGTCAGACTGGGCGCCGACACGCTGGACCGCGGTGGCCCCGGCATGGGCTGCCCAGCGCATCGCGAGCTCCCGGCTGTCACCGCGCGCCAGTGACGCGGCGAGTGCGCCGCAGAAGGCGTCACCCGCCCCGGTCGTGTCGAGGACGTCCGCAGGAGCAACGGGTATGCCGTCGCTCCTCAGGTCGTCCCACTGGGCGCCGGCGGCCCCGAAGGTCACGAGGAGCGACTTGGGCAGGAGCCCCGAGTCGGCCAACTGCAGCGCTTCGTGCTCGTTGACGACGAGCGGGTCGGCGACCTCGAGCACCTCGGGCGGAAGGGCGGCATACGGTGAGGCATTGACGATGACGCGAGCGCCGGCAGCCGCAGCCCGGGTCACCGCGTCGACGACGACGGGCAGGGGGATTTCGAGGCTGCACAGGAGCACGTCGCCCTCGGTGATGTCGTTGACGTCGGCCCGGGCGCTGCGGTTGGCGCCGGGCTGCACGACAATCGTCACTTCCCCACTCGACTCACGGGTGATCTGCGCCATGCCCGTCCACTGCCCGTGCATCACCGCCAATCGGGGATAGACGCCGCGGCTGGAGAGCCTGACCGAGTAGGCACGACCGGGTTCGTCGTCCCCGACAGCGCCGATCAAGACGACCCTTCCGCCGGCCTCGGCGGCAGCGATCGCTTGGTTGCCGCCCTTGCCACCGGCGAAACGGCGCACGCCGCCCGTGGCAAGCACGGTCTCGCCAGGTGCGGGCAGCCGGTCGACCGGGACGACGAGATCGACATTGAGGGAACCCACGACGAGAACTCGACCCATGGACCCGACTTTATCGGTCCGAGGAAGGTGGCTCCGACGGCTGCGCTAACGTCAGCGCAATGTCCTGGACCTACCTCCTGAGGCGACTGCGCCGTGTCCGGTGGCCCGCAGTGACCATCGGTGTGGCCGCCGTCGTCGCCACCGCGTGCACATCGGGGACCTCGTCAATCGGCGGGAGCACCGGGCCGCTTCAGCCGCCGCGCTGGAGCACGTCCCCGCCGGCTGCCAGCGCTCGCACCCCTGCGCCGGGTGCTCCTTCCGCTGCGCAGGGGACGACGCCCACGACTGCGCAGGGGACCTGCTCGGCGACCGCAGCGGCCCTCCCGATGCGGGAGCGGGTGGGTCAACTGCTCATGGTCGGGATGCAGCCTGGCGCCGCCCCCAAGGGGCTGGACACCACGATCGTCACCTATCGCGTGGGCAGCGTCATCTACCTCGGCGGCTGGCAGGGACGCAACCTCGTCTCCGCCACGTCCACCCACCTCCAGGCCCAGACCACGGGAGGCATCCGCCTGCTCATCGCAGCGGACCAGGAGGGCGGTCAGGTCCAGCAGCTCAAGGGCACCGGCTTCACACCGATCCCGAACGCCGTGACCCAGGGGGCGCAGCCCTCCGACCTGCTCACCCGGCAGGCCGCGACGACCGCGCGCGAGTTGCTCGCCGCCGGTGTCAATGTCAACCTCGCTCCGGTCGGTGACGTCGTGCCTGCCGGGACGGAGAAGACCAACGGGCCGATCGGGAAGTACTCCCGGCAGTTAGGCAGCGAACCGAAAGCCGTGGCCGACAGCGTGGTCACCGTGCTCACCGCCCTGCAGCAGGGCGGGGTCGTCGCCACCGTCAAACACTTCCCGGGGATCGGTCGCATCGCCGGCAACACCGACACGACCGCCACCGGCATCAGCGACGCCAGCCTCCGCGCGGACGACCCGTATCTCGCGCCCTTTGCTGCCGCTATCGACGCGAATGTCGGCATGGTCATGGTGTCCTCAGCGCGGTACCCCAACCTCGACGGCTCGACCCAGGCGCTCTTTTCGCGCACCATCGTGACCGGCCTCCTGCGCGAGAAGCTGGGTTTCGCCGGGGTCGTCATCACCGACGACGTGGGTGCTGCCAAGGCGCTCAGCGCGACTCCCGTCGGTGACCGAGCCGTGAAGTTCGTCGACGCCGGTGGAGACATCGTCCTGACCGCGGCGCCGTCCCAGGTGCCGACCATGGTCGGAGCGTTGACCTCCCGAGCCGCGGCCGACCCGGCTTTCGCGGCCAAGATCGACGCGGCGGCGGCGCGTGTGCTCGCGCTCAAGGCGAGATTCGGACTTGCGACCTGTTCGTAGCGGTTTCAGAGTGGATTGGGTTGCGCGGCAAGGACATCGGTGACCGGCATCGACGAATCAGCCGGCAGGTCCAACGCCGAGGGATGCCTGCCGCGCGCGATCGCGAGCGATCCGAGGGCCGCGACCATGGCGCCGTTGTCCGTGCACAGCCCAGGCCGTGGGATCCGCAACCCGATCCCCGCTGACTCACAGCGGGCAGCGGCGAGCGCACGGAGCCTGGAGTTGGCGGCCACCCCGCCACCGATGAGCAGATCCGTGACCCCCTGATCGCGGCAGGCGGCGATCGCCTTGCGGGTCAGGACGTCGACGACGGCTTCCTGGAAACTCGCGGCGACGTCGGCCACCGGCACCGGCTCCCCCGCGGCCGCGCGGGCCTGCACCCACCGAGACACCGCGGTCTTGAGCCCTGAGAAGGAGAAGTCGAAGCGGTGTCTGGCCAGATCCCGACCGGTCGTGAGGCCCCGCGGGAAGTCGATGGTGATCTGGCCGTCGCGGGCCACCCGGTCGATGTGCGGCCCACCTGGGAATGGCAGCCCGAGCACCCGCGCCACCTTGTCGAAAGCCTCACCTGCGGCATCGTCGACGGTCGCGCCGAGGGGGCGCACGTCGTGGGTGACATCCGGCACGAGCAGCAGGCTCGAGTGTCCTCCGGAGACGAGGAGCGCCATCGTGGGCTCGGGCAAGGGCCCGTGCTCGAGGACGTCGACGGCGACATGGGCGGCCAAGTGGTTGACACCGTAGATCGGGACGCCGAGCGACACCGCGAGCGCCTTGGCCGCCGCCGCCCCCACGACGAGGGCGCCGGCCAGGCCGGGGCCGGCGGTGACCGCGATCGCGTCGAGATCGCCCAAGCGCACACCGGCCTCGGCGCACGCCCGCTCGATGGTCGGCACCATCGCGTCGAGGTGAGCCCGGCTCGCGACCTCGGGCACGACCCCGCCGAATCTCGCGTGCTCGTCGACGCTGCTCGCGATCGCGTCCACGAGGAGGGTGTGACCCCGCACGATGCCAACACCGGTCTCGTCGCACGACGTTTCGATCCCGAGGACGAGAGGCTCACGACCGGTCACAGGTGTCTCCGCAGGACGAGGGCGTCGATATCGCCCGGTTGGTAGTAGCGGCGGCGGGTCGAGATGCGCTCGAACCCGTGTCGCTCGTAGAGGCGCAGGGCAGGGGTGTTGTCGGCGCGCACCTCCAGCAGCAGCGCAGTCGCGCCGCGGTCTCGGGCACGCTGCACCAACTCCCCGACCAGCGCGTCCCCGACCCCACGGCCCTGGTATGCCGGGTCGACGGCCACTGTCATGACGTCGCCGGTGTCGCCGGCCAGGTCGAGGCCGGCATACCCCATGACCGGGGCAGCCGGGTCAGAGCTCGCGCGGGCGACAACGTAAGCGCGGCGGGGACGGGCGGCGAGCTCGGCCCACCACGTCGGCGCCGTCCAGGCGTCGTGGGGAAAGATTTGGGCTTCGAGGGTGACGACGGCGTCGAGGTCGGGCCACGACAGGTCGGCCATCGTGACAGCGGTCATGTCGCCACACTCGTCGGTGTGGCCTGAGGCACCGCGTCAGGCCGGCGCAGGTAGAGGGGCTCTGTGCCGCCCAACACGCCGGTGGGGTCTGCCCCGATCGCCAGTCGGCGCACCGCCAGGCCCGCCAGGGCGCCGGCTGAAACATCGAGGAGGCCAGGGACGGGCGGGCCGAAGGCCTCGGGGTAGAGGAGGGGACCCCGTCCGACGACCGGTAGGTCCGCGGTCCCGGCTGGGAGGTCGGCGGGGCGGCATACGGCCGCAGCGGTGAGAGCGGTGACCGGGTCCGCTGAGGAGCCGGCGGCGACTGCAGCCGGGCGCACGGCATACCGCGCCCAGTAGACCTCCTTGCGCCGCGCATCCGTCGCGACCACGAGCTCACCGGCGCCCAGCGCCTCGCGCGCGGCGAAGGCCAGCGCGTCGAGGGAACAGACACCGTGCAGCCGAGCCCCCGTCGCCAGGGCCATGACTCGTCCGGTGACGATCGCGACCCGCAACCCCGTGAACGGGCCCGGCCCGACCCCGACGACGATGTCGGTGAGGTCCGCCGGGACCGCGCCCGCGGCTGCGAGGACCTCGGCGATCCTCGGCGCGAGCAGCTCACCGTGGGCTCGGGCGTCGACGGAACTCGCCTCCGCGATCACCTCGTGACCGTCGTGGACGGCTGCGGTGATCGCGCTGGTCGAGGTGTCAAGAGCGAGCAGAAGCACCGCAGCAGGTTAGCCGTCCGTGCGGTGTGCGGCGTCACTCGCCCTGCGCGGATGAGGCGACGGGCCGACGAGGCGGACGAGCGCCTCGCTGGCCACAGGGGCGGCCCAGCGGGCGCCAACACCGACGATCGTGACGGTGCGCTCCTCCGAGTCCTGCCCGGCACCCAGCGTCAGCTCGAGTCGGTCGTCGCTCAACTGCTCAGCCACCCCTCGACCCCACTCGATGACGGTGACCCCGGCGTCAAGGTCGGCGTCGAGGTCGAGATCGTCGAGTTCGAGGGCGCTGCCGAGGCGATAGGCGTCGACGTGGATCAGCGCCGGTCCCTCGATCAGCGAGGGATGGACGCGGGCGATGACGAAGGTGGGAGACGTCACGGGGCCGCGGACGCCGAGGCCTTCCCCGAGGCCCTGGGTGAACGTCGTTTTCCCCGCGCCGAGATCGCCCGTGAGGACGAGGACATCACCGGCCCGCAGGAGCGCCGCGAGCGCGCGCCCGAGATCTTTCATCGCCCCCGGGGTGGGGACGACAATCGTGCGGCTCGGCAGCCCGGACGGGTCAGGAGACATGCTCTCGCGAGCGCCTTGTGCCCTCGCGGACGCGACGCTTCTTGCTCACCGGCGTGACGACGAGGGTGACGCGCGGCTTTTCGGCCGGGTCGATGTCACGGGCCCGTGCGGTGGAGGCACGTTCGAGCATCGCGATGATCTGCTCATTGAGCAGGTCGGGGTGTTCGAGCATGATGACGTGTCCGGCGTCTCGGATGAGGACGTGTTCGGCGCCGGGGATCGCGCGGACGATGACCTCACTGTGCTCCGGCGGGGTGAGGATGTCCTGGGTGCCGTTGAAGACGAGCACCTCGCTGTGCGCGAACTGGGCCAGCGCTGCAGTCTTGTCGTAGGCGTCGAAGGTCGGCACGAAATCGCTCATGACCCCCAGATCGGTGCCGAGGATCATCTTGGCGGTCAGCCGCACGACACTGCGGGGCACCGGTGAGGCGAACGAGTAGCGCTCGACGAGGAATTCTTCGAAGTCCCGGTTGGCCTTGAGAAGGCTGGTGAGCAGCTCAGGACGACGCTGCAGCTGCGCGAAGACACCCGGCCCGAGCCGCTCGAGCACCTGCTTGCCGGTCGCTGCGACAAACCCCCCGTTGGCCAACGGCATCCCGCCGGGCGACGTGGCGATGCACGCGAAGGCGATGGCGCGCTCACGCACGAGGTCAGGGTGCGAGTCGGCCAGGGCCATGGTCGTCATGCCGCCCATCGAGTGCCCGGCGAGGGCGAGGTCACCCGTCGGCGCAACGGCCTGGATCACGGCATACAGGTCCTCACCGAGCTGGTCGATGTGGTAGCCGACTGTGGCGCCCTTGCCCGAGCGGCCGTGACCCCGCTGGTCCCAGACGACGACGCGGTAACCGGCCCGCTTGAGCGCCCGGCGCTGGAGCACCCAGCACTCGGAGGTGAGGCAATAGCCGTGCGAGAGCACGACCGTGGGTTTGGCGCGGCCCTCGGGAGTCTGGGTGGGGCCGGTGGGGTGGTCGATGCCGACACGGAGGGTGACGCCGTCGTTGGCGACGACCACCCGCTCCTCGTCGTGTGGCTCGATGAGGCTGGCGTATTCGGGCAGCGCAGCATCCTCGCGCCGCCTGATGCGGTCGGCAATGAGCCCTGCGGCCCCGAGCGCTCCGGCCGCCCCCGCGGCTCCGAGACTCACACCGAGGCCCAACAGACTGGGTCGACCCCGACTCACGACGAGTCCTCCTGTGATCCGACGTACACCCGCTCCACCCGCGCGCCCAACCGAGTCACGATCTCATACGAAATCGTCCCGGCCGCAATCGCCCAGTCCTGCGCCGAGGGTCCACCTGCGGCTTCGGGACCAAAGAGGACGGCGACATCGCCTGCGCGAGCGTGGGATTCGGGGCCGAGGTCGACGACAACCTGGTCCATGCAGACCCGGCCGGCGACGGCATACCGGCGTCCCCCGATCGTCATCGGGCCGGTGCCGCTTGCGCTGCGCGGGATGCCGTCGGCATAACCCATCGGCACGAGTCCGACACGGGTGTCACTCGGGGTGACGTAGTGATGTGAGTAGCTCAGCCCCGTGCCCGCAGGGACCTCCTTGACCAGCGCCAGGCGGGCGAGGAGGGTCATGACAGGAGTGAGACCGTATGCCGCGGGGCCACCGAGATCGGGCACTGGGGACAGTCCGTAGCACGCCAGGCCGGGGCGCACGAGGTCATAGTGAGCGCTCGGATTGGTCAGTGTGGCAGCCGAGTTGGCCAGATGTCGGACTTCGAGCTCAAAGCCCGCGGCTTCGGCGGTGCGCACCGCGTCCTCGAAGACGTCCTGCTGCTGACGCACCGTCGGGTGGCCGGGGTCGTCGGCCGATGCGAAGTGCGACCACACCCCGACAACCCGGATGGCGCCCGAGGCCTCGTGACGCGCGGCTGCGGCCACAAGCTGCGCGAACCCGGGCCCGAAGGCTCCATTGCGCCCGAGGCCCGTGTCGACCTTGAGATGCACGCGGGCTGTCACACCGGTGGTCTCCGCCGCTGCGGCGATCTCGGCCACCGCCCACGGGGCGGAGGCCGAGAGGTCGATATCGCGCCGGATCGCGCCGGCGAAGTCGGCGCCTGGGACGTTGAGCCACGTGAAGACGCGTCCTTGGATCCCGTTGTCACGCAAGGTGAACGCTTCGCCCATCTGGGCCACACCGAGCCAGGTGGCTCCTGCCCTGCGGGCCGCCCTTGCCGCCGGCAGCAGCCCGTGGCCGTAGGCGTCAGCCTTGACCACCGCCAGCAGCGCGGCGCTCGGAGCGTGCGCTCGGAGGGCGCGGACGTTCTCCTCCAGGGCCGACAGGTCGACGACGGCCGCCGAGGGTGAGCCGGGGCGCGGGAAGGCAGACACGGGATCCATATCCCCCTCAGTGTGGCATCCACGAGGGCGCGTGGGCAGGGTGCGCGAGTGAGCGTCCTTCAGGGTCGCAGGAGGCGCGCGACGGTCCGGGGCAACGCGTGGGCCAAGTCGAGGATCCGCAGCGGTCCGCCGTCGCTGACCGCTGTGGCGGCCACCCCGTGGACGAGGACGGCGAGCGAGGCGGCGTCACGAGGGGGCAGCCCCGCCGCCAGCAGGGTGCCGATCATCCCCGCCAGCACATCGCCGGCCCCGGCCGTGCCCAGCCAGGCAGGGGCGTCCGAGCTCACCCGCACCGGCTGGCTCTGGGCCGTCGGAGCGACGACGAGGGTGAATGCCCCCTTGAGCACGACACAGGCGTTGAGCAGGTCGGCGGCGCGCGTGCTGGCGGCGACGGGGTCAGCCTCGACATCGTCGCGCGTCGTGGCCTGGCCGAGTTGCGTGAGCAGGGCGGCAAGCTCTCCGGCATGCGGGGTGATGACCGTCGGGCCGGCACGCCCCGACCCGAGGAGCGCCAGTGCCCCGGCGTCGACGACGGCCGGGAGGTGGGTCGCGAGCGCTGATCTGATCTCGGCCACGCTCGCTGCCGCCTGCGGGTCGGCTGGGTCGACGCCGCTGCCGAGCACCCAGGCCTGCACTCGACCGGGCATCGTCACGACCTCGGGAGCGTGGGCGTGGACGAGCGCTTTCACCTGGTCAGGACCGGTGTAGCGCACCATCCCGGGGCCGACGCCCAGTGCCCCGAGGACCCCGAGCACGGCGGCACCGGGGTATGCCGTGCTGCCGGCGACGACCCCCACCACACCTCGGGTGTATTTGTGGTCCACCGGGCCGGGGACCGGCCACAACCGCGCCACGTCATCATGGGTGAGCTGTTCCACTGCGACCGGGGCGTCGGTGAAGTCCAGGCCGATGTCGACGACGGAGAGTCGCCCGCACGCAGCGGCCGCGGCTCCGAGCAGATGGACCGGCTTGGGGGCGCCGAAGGTCACGGTCTCGTCGGCGACGACCGCGTGCCGCGCCGCCAGGCGCCCGTCGGGATCGGTCCCGCTGGGCAGGTCAACCGCGATGACCCACGCATCTGCGGGGATGGCGGATGCCCATCGTGCGGCCTCGTCCCGCAGACCCGGACGCCCCCCGATCCCGGTGATGCCGTCGAGGACGACATCGGCTTCGTCGATCACTGCTGCCCAAGGAGATCCGGAGCCGCCGCCCTCGACGACGAGGACACCGGCCTTCCGGCAGGCCTGCAGTCCGCCTTCGTGGACCGGGGTGTGCGAGGGCACCACGGCGGCGGCGGCATACCCGCGCTTGGCCAGCCGCGCCACGGCATACAGCGCATCCCCGCCGTTGTTGCCCGCACCCACCAGGGCAACCACCCGCGTGCCGCCGAGCTCTCGAAGTCGAGCGCGCGCAACCTTGGCCAGCCCTCGGGCGGCGCGGGCCATGAGTTCCCCATCGGGGAGCGCCGCCATGGCGGCGTCCTCGACAGCGCGGACGGTGGGGACGGCATACGCCCGGATCATGACGCCGCCTCGGCGATGACGACCGCGGACGCGACCCCGGCGTCATGGGACAGGGAGACATGCAGGTGAGCGATGCCCAGACGGCTGACCTCATCCTGGACTGTGCCCTGGATCCGCAGGTGCGGACGGCCGTCCTCAGCGCGGTGGACCGTGACATCGGTCCAGCACAGACCGACCGGGGCGCCGAGCGCTTTCGCGAGGGCCTCCTTCGCAGCGAAGCGCGCCGCGAGGGAGGCCGTCGGCAGCCGCTGCTCGTCAGCGGTGAACAGCCGCGGGCGCAATCTCGGGGTGCGATCGAGCGTGGCCCCGAACCGGGCGATGTCGACGACGTCGATGCCCACACCCACGATCACGACCGGCTCCGACTACTCGACGGTGACGGACTTGGCGAGGTTGCGCGGCTGATCGACATCGAGCCCCTTGGCCGTGGCCAACTCGCACGCGAAGACCTGCAGGGGCACGATCGTCAACAGCGGTGCGAGCAGCGGCGGGCACTGCGGCACCCGGATCACCTCGTCCGCGAAGGGAAGGACGTCGTCGTCGCCGTCGTGGGCGATGACGAGGGTGCGCGCGCCACGCGCCCTGATCTCCTGGATGTTGGACACGACCTTCGAGTGCAGCCCGTGGGGCGTCTCGGGCGACGGCACGACGACGAAGACCGGCTGGCCAGGCTCGATGAGAGCGATCGGTCCGTGCTTGAGTTCGCCGGCGGCGAAGCCCTCCGCGTGGATATAGGCGATCTCCTTGAGCTTGAGCGCCCCTTCGAGAGCGATGGGATAACCCACGTGCCGGCCGAGGAAGAGCACCGAGCGCGAGTCGGCCATGAAGCGCGCGATCTCGCGCACGCGGTCCATCCGGCCGAGGACGGTCTCGATCTTGGCGGGGATCTCCTGCAGGTCGCGCATGACCCCCTCGATCTGCCCGGTGGTCTGACCGCCGCGGATCTGGGCGAGGTAGAGGCCCAGGAGGTAGCACGCGGTGATCTGGGCGACGAAGGCCTTGGTCGACGCGACAGCGATCTCCGGTCCGGCGTGCGTGTAGAGGACGGCGTCGGATTCGCGCGGGATCGTCGAGCCGTGGGTGTTGCAGATCGCCACCGTGAGCGCACCGAGTTCGTTGGCGTGCTTGACCGCCATGAGCGTGTCCATCGTCTCGCCGGACTGGCTCAGCGAGACCACGAGAGTGCGCTCGTCGACGACCGGGTCGCGGTAGCGGAACTCATGGGCAAGCTCGACCTCGCACGGGATCCGAGTCCAGTGTTCGATGGCGTACTTCGCGACCATCCCGGCATACCAGGAGGTGCCACACGCGATGATGACGATCTTCGTGACCTCACGCAGGGATTCCTCGGAGATCCGCAGCTCGTCGAGCGTGAGGCGCCCGTGCTCGTCCGTGCGCCCGAGGAGTGTGTCGGCCACCGCATGCGGCTGGTCCTGGATCTCCTTCTCCATGAAGCTCGGGTAGCCGCCCTTTTCGGCAGCAGCGGCGTCCCAGTCGACGTGGTAGCGGCGCCCATCGGCCGGGGTGCCGTCGAACCCGATGACCGACACCGAGGTCGGCGTGATGGTGACGATCTGGTCCTGCCCCAACTCCATCGCCTCCCGCGTGTGGCCGATGAAGGCCGCCACGTCTGAGCCGAGATAGTTGGCGTCCTCACCGAGGCCGACGACGAGGGGGCTGTTGTGGCGCGCTCCGACGACGACCCCCGGTTGGTCGGCGTGGATGGCCAGGAGCGTGAAGGCCCCTTCGAGCTGCGAGACCGTCTCCAGCATGGCCGCGGTGAGGTCACCCGTGCGCTCGTATGCCGCGGCGACGAGATGCGCTGCCACCTCCGTGTCGGTCTCCGACCTGAACGACAGACCCTGGTCGACGAGCGAGGTCTTGAGGGAGTGGAAGTTTTCGATGATCCCGTTGTGGATCAAGGCGAGTCGTCCGTCGGGACCACCGCGGTGTGGGTGAGCGTTGTTGTCGGTCGGGCCGCCGTGGGTCGCCCACCGGGTGTGGCCGATGGCCGTGTCGGTCTCGGGCAACGGGTGCGCGTCGATCTCGGATACGAGGTTGATGAGCTTGCCCGCACGCTTGCGGACAGCGACCCCGGGGCCGTCGAGGACGGCGATCCCGGCCGAGTCATAGCCGCGGTACTCAAGGCGTGCCAGCCCCTCCATGACGACATCGGCGGCGGCGCCGTTCCGGCTGGGCCCGACGTATCCCACGATTCCACACATACCCCCAGACTAGTTGCCGCCCGCGGGTAGGCCAGAATGTCGCGGGTGACGCAGCGCCGCGAGAGCAACGGCTTCCCCACGCCCTATGTCGACTTCGACCGGCGCGACTGGTCGCGGCTGCGCGAAAACCATCCGATGTCCCTGAGCGCTGAAGACCTGGCCAGACTCCGAGGTCTCGAGCACCCCTTGGACCTCAAAGAGGTCGAGGAGGTCTATCTCCCGCTGTCGCGCCTGCTCACCTTCTACGCCGAGGCCGCCGAACGACTGCATGCGGTGACGAGCGACTTCCTCTTGGAGCGACCGCAGCGCACCCCCTTTGTCATCGGCGTCGCCGGCTCGGTGGCGGTCGGCAAGTCGACGACCTCCCGCATTCTGCGCGAACTGCTATCCCGGTGGCCGTCCACGCCTCGCGTGGCACTCGTGACGACCGACGCCTTCCTCCACCCCAATGCTGAGCTGCGGCGCCGGGGACTGTTGCACCGCAAGGGTTTTCCCGAGTCCTACGACCGACGGGCGCTGCTGCGGTTCCTCGCGGAGGTCAAAGGCGGCAAGGCCGAAGTGACGGCCCCGGTCTACTCGCACCTGTCCTACGACATCGTCCCCGGCGAACGGATCCTCGTGAGCCGCCCGGACGTCCTCATCGTCGAAGGACTCAACGTCCTCGGCGCGCCGCCGGTGCGGCCGATGGGCGGCACCGGCATGGCGGTGAGCGACTTCTTCGACTTCTCCGTCTATGTCGATGCCCGGGTGTCACACGTCGAGAAGTGGTACGTCGAGCGTTTCCTCAAGCTGCGCGAGACCGCCTTCGCCGACCCGGACTCCTATTTCCACCGGTATGCCGCGCTGTCCGATGCCGAGGCGGAGGCCACGGCTCTGACGATTTGGCAGACGATCAACGGCCCCAACCTTGTCGAGAACATCCTCCCCACCCGTCAGCGCGCGAGCCTCATCATCGTCAAGGGCGAGGACCACTCGGTGCGCAAGGTGCGCCTGCGCAAGCTCTGAGAGTCTGAGACCGGCGCCGTCAACAGTCGGGGTCAGCCCCGGAAAGCGTCCTGCCCCGTCAATGCCTTCCCGATGAGCAGCGTGTGCATCTCGACCGTCCCCTCGTAGGTCAGCACCGATTCGAGGTTGTTGGCGTGCCGGATCACGGGGTATTCCAGCGAGATCCCGTTGGCGCCGAGGATGGTCCGGGCGGTGCGGCAGATCGCGATGGCTTCGCGGACGTTGTTGAGCTTGCCGAGGCTGATCTGTTCGGGCGTCACGCGGCCGGCGTCCTTGAGCCGGCCGAGGTGGTGGGCCAGGAGGAATCCCTTGACCAGCTCGGCATACATGTCGGCGAGGCGCTCCTGGACGAGCTGGAAGCCGCCGATGGGACGGCCGAAGGCGACCCGGTCACGGGAGTAGTCCAGCGCGCACTCGAACGACGACCGCGCTGCGCCGAGGCAGCCCCAGATGATGCCGAACCGTGCCTCGGTCAAGGCAGAGAGCGGCCCGCGCATCCCGATCGCACCCGGGAGCATGGCGTCGGCTGGCAGGCGCACCCCATCGAGGACGAGTTCACTCGTGACCGAGGCCCGCATCGACATCTTGTGCTTGACCGTGTTGGCCTGGAAGCCGGGCGTCGAGGTCGGGACGACGAAACCACGGATCCCCCGCGGATCACCGGCCTCGGCCGCCTGTGCCCACACGACCGCGACGGAGGCCACCGAGCCGTTGGTGATCCACATCTTGCGACCGTCGAGGACCCAGTCGTCACCGTCCTTGCGGGCTCGCGTGCGCATCGCTGCCGGGTCCGACCCGACGTCCGGTTCGGTCAGCCCGAAGCACCCGATCGCCTCGCCGGTCGCCATCTGCGGCAGCCACTCCTGCCGCTGCTCCTCGCTGCCGAGCCGGTGGATCGTCGCCATCGCGAGGGAACTCTGGACCGACACGAGGGACCGGATGCCGGAGTCGCACGCCTCGAGTTCTACGCACACCAGCCCGTATGCCGTGGGATGCAGACCCGCGCAGCCGTAACCGTCGATCGTCATCCCGAGCAGACCGAGCGAGCCCATCTCGCGGGCGAGGCCGCGGATGTCCGGGATTTCACCGGCCTCGAACCAACCCGCGACGTGCGGCGTCACCGACCGGTCAAGGAAGGTGCGCACGGAGTCGCGGATCGCGAGCTCGTCGGCGGTGAAGAGGGCGTCGATGCCGGCCAGGTCAGGGGATGGAGCGGTCATCCTCCGACGCTACTGGAGCAGCAGGCACCGCAGGATCACGACCAGCGGCAAGGTCGCCCCGTGGCCCAGCGTCAGTACCAGTTGACCCGTTGGGAATGTCCCCACGCGCTGCACGGGGTGCCGTAGCGGGCCGCGATGTATCCCAGCCCCCACCTGATTTGGGTCGCGGGGTTGGTCTGCCAGTCGGCCCCAGCGGAGGCCATCTTCGAGCCTGGCAGCGATTGGGGTATGCCGTAGGCGCCCGACGAACGGTTGCGGGCGGTGTAGGTCCAGTTGCTTTCCTTCTGCCACAGCTTGACCAGGCACTGGAACTGGGCGTCGTTCCAGCCTCGGTCGGCGACCATCGCCCGAGCGACCGCCTTGGGGTCCTTCTGGGCATTGGCGAGGATCGCAGCGCGGTGCGCGTCGCGGGCCACCCGTTCGGCCTCGGCTCGACGCTCGGTTTCCAGTCGGGCCTGCTCGGCCGCTGCCGCAGCGGCGGCAGCCGAGGAGAGCGCGTGGGCACGGGCGGTCGTCGCGACCCGTCCCTGGGCAAACTCCCGGTCTATGAGCGCGGTATCGAGGGCGCCTTCGCTGATCACCTCGGTCGCCAGGGTCATGTGCGGGAGATCCATCGCGACAGCGCCGTCGGGAGAGGACTGGAGCGGGATGGGTGCTGCGGAGAGGTAACCCAAGACGGCAGCGGCGGCCAGCGCGGTGCTCAGGCCAGCATGGACAAGAGGACGCCGGAAACGACGCCGGGGCGCCGGCCAGGTGGTCGCTGACCCACTCTCGGCCGGTATCGAAGGCCGCGGGATCGCTGGAGCTCCGGTCGCCGACACCTCTCGCCGGTGTCGACCGACATACTCAGCACCCACGCCAACCCTGCCTTGTCCTGTGGAGTCGGCCCACCGGCCGACGTGTCTTGACTTCCCCCGCGATCCCCCAGATCGCTCCCGCATGCGTCCCAGAGCGCAACGCGTGGAGGGGTTTCAATCCGGGCGATTTCAATCCCAGCGTTATCAATCCGAGATATGCAGGATCAAGCAAACCACGGCCACCGGCGGACCGCAAAACGTCATGATGACCGCAGGGAGTAGCGTGGGGCGGCATTGATGACTGCGCCGTGAACATGCGCTTGCCAGAAGGAGAACTCGTGGGGAAGCACAAGGGGCAGGACGCGGACGCTGCACACGCCATCACGCCTGCGCCGCTCCCCCTTGGCGCGGTCCCGCCGGAGCGCCGGCCGTCGATCGCCTACCAGACCACGCCACCTCGCGACAACGTCCTGCTCACGGCGTTCAAGGCGACCACTCCCGGCCTGACGACGCTTGAGCATTACCGCCGCCACTGGCTGCGGCCCGACATCTTCGCCGGGATCGCCGTGACGGCATACCTTGTCCCTCAGGTGATGGCCTACTGCGCGATCGTCGGCGTCCCCCCGGTCGTCGGCCTGTGGACCACCCTCCCGGCCCTGCTCGTGTATGCCGTCATGGGCAAGTCGCGCATGCTGTCGGTCGGCCCGGAGTCGACCGTTGCCCTGATGGCCGGCACAGCCATCGCACCCATGGCGATGGGCGACCCCGACAAAGCGGTCCAGCTCGCGGCGGCCCTGAGCCTCATCGTCGCCCTGTGGTGTTTCGTCGCCCGGCTCTTTCGTCTCGGGGTCATCGCCGAGTTGCTCTCTCAGCCGTTGCTCGTGGGCTACCTCGCCGGCGGGGCCTGCCTCATGGTGGTCGGCCAGCTCGGGAAGGTGACGGGCACGAAGGTCCACGGCGAGAGCATCGTCGAACAGGTCCAGGCGTTCCTCACGGTCGTCAAGGACACCCACCTCACGACCCTCATCGTCGCTGCGGCGACCCTCGGGCTGCTCGTCATCGTCCACCTCATCAAGCCGCGGTGGCCGGCCCCACTCATCGCCGTCGCGGCCGCGACCATCGCCAGCACGTTCATGGATCTGCAAGCTCAAGGGGTCAAGGTCGTCGGCGAAGTCCCCCAGGGACTGCCCGGCATTTCGTTCCCGGCGGTCACCTGGCCGGAGATCGAGGGCCTCCTCGTCGCCGGCATCGGCGTCGCCATCGTCGCCTACGGCGACAACACCCTCATCGCTCGGGGATTCCCCGCACCTGCCGACCCCGACGAAGACCCGGACGTCAACACGGTCGACGCCCAGCAGGAACTCGTCGCGCTCGGCGGCGCGCACATCGCGGTCGGCCTCATGGGCGGCTACCCCGTGTCCTCGTCTGCCTCACGGACCGCTCTCGCCCTCGCCGCTGGCGCCCGGACGCAGCTCTACTCCCTCGTCGCGGCCGCCCTCATCATCGTCGTGCTCTTCGTCGCCGGGCCGCTCGTGCGCAACCTCCCGCAGGCGTCGCTCGGCGCGGTGGTCTTCTATGCCGCGAGCAAGCTCGTGTCCTGGAAGGAGATGCGGCGCCTGGCTCGGTTCCGGCGTCGCGAGCTCATGCTCGCTGCGGCCGGCTGCATCGGCACGATCCTCTTCGGCATCCTCGCCGGCGTCGGCATCGCCATCGCCTTGAGCGTCCTGGAGATGGCTCAGCGCCTCGCACGTCCCCACGACGGCGTCCTCGGGCGGATCCCCGGGCTGGCTGGCATGCACGACGTCGCCGACTACCCCAACGCCGAGACCCTCCCCGGGCTCATCGTCTACCGCTATGACGCCCCGCTCTTCTTCGCCAATGCCGGTGACCTGCAACGCCGCGCCCTCACCGTCGTCCAGCAGGAAAACGACGCCTTCCCGGACACGCCAGCGCGCTGGTTCCTCCTCAACGTCGAAGCCAACGTCGAGATCGACATCACCGCCGCCGACGGCCTGCGCCAGTTGCATCGCGACCTGGCCGCACGCGGCGTGCGCCTCGGCCTCGCGCGCGTCAAGAATGATCTGCGCCTTGCCCTGGACAAGGCTGGGCTCGTGGAGCTCATCGGGGTCGAGATGCTCTTCCCCACGCTCCCCGTCGCCGAAGAGGCCTACATCCAGTGGGCAGCACTCAATCCGTATGCCGCCCCAGACCTCCCGGCCGAACCCGAGCCCGAGGTCATCGCCCCCGAGTGGGGTGGCCCGGAAAACCTCTCGACCTTGAGCGTCCCCGAACTCGTCCCGACGGCCGTGGCAGCGCAGCAGGCCGCGATCGCCGAAGAAGCGGCTGCGGCTGCGGCTGCGGCTGCGGCCGCCGTGTCCGCCGAGACGGACGAGCTCGGCAAGACCCGCGACATTCCCGGCTCGGTCACCTCAGAGCACCCCACGGGCCGCCCCGATGCCGCCACTCTCCTCAAGCGACCGTTCCAGGCGGTCTTCCGTCGGCCCGACGGAGGACAGCGCCGACACCGACCCGGTGCAGGAGCCAGCGCCGGTCACCCCGCCGTCTGGAGGATGACGCGGCCGGCGACGGATCAACTCCGGCCGACGGTCGCTGATAGCTCCGCCGACGGGCTGGAAGAGCCGGCCGCGTCGGCGCCCTCCGTGGACGCCAGCGGAGGGACAGCGCAGCCTCGACGCGGCGTCCACCGACACACCGTCCGTCTCGGCCGCCCCGAGCCCGTCGTCCCGTCCGCCCCTGGCACCAGTCGCGGAAGCGGCAGCGGTCGGAGCTGCCGGAGCTCTCCGACGAGCCCGGGGTCAACGGCAGCGAGTCCGCCGGCGCGGGCCACGCACCGGCCAAGGCGGCCAAGGCTTCGAAGAAGAAACACCCCCGTCACCGCTGAGCGGGAGCGCCGAGCGTGGCCTCTCAGCGGCCGAAGCGGCGCTCGCGGTCGGCGTAGGAGCGCAGCGCGCGGAGGAAGTCGACCCGCCGGAAGTCCGGCCAGTAGGCCTCACAGAAGTAGAACTCACTCTTGGCGCTCTGCCACAGCAGGAAGCCCCCGAGGCGTTGCTCGCCCGACGTCCGGATGACGAGGTCGGGGTCTGGCTGGCCACGGGTGTAAAGGTGTGAGGCGATCTCCTCGACACTGACGTTCTTGGCGATGACCTCGATCGGCGTCCCGCGGGCGGCATGCTCGATGAGCAGGTGGCGCACGGCGTCGGCGATCTCGCGGCGGCCACCGTAGCCAACGGCGATATTGACCGCCATCCCGCGCACGTCGTCAGTGTCGTCTTCGGCAGCCCGCAGGACGGCAGCCGTCTCGGGAGGCAGGAGTTCCAGCGCGCCGATGGGATGCAGGCGCCAGCGGTGCCGCTCGGCGAGATCGGACACCGCGCGTTCGATGATCCGCAGGAGGGGTTCGAGTTCGCGGGCGTCGCGGTCGAGGTTGTCGGTCGACAGCAGCCACAGGGTGACGAGCTCGACTCCTGCGTCCTCGCACCACGTCAGCAAATCCTGGATCTTGTCAGCGCCGGCTTGGTGGCCGTCGGCAGTGTCGAAGCCGTTGGCCTTGGCCCAACGCCGGTTGCCATCGAGCATGACGCCGACGTGACGCGGCGCGGCGCGGCGATCGATGCCGCGGGCGAGGCGCTTTTCATACAGGCCGTAGAGCAGATCGTCGAGAGCCAAGCCCATCCCCTCCACGGTTTTCGCGGGTGTGTCGCGCGACGCTGGTCGTGGCGCCTCAGGCTACTCCTCCCCGCCGCGCCACTTTCCTCGCGTATGCCGCGCCTCACGGTCCGGGGTTACGGTTCCGTAAGCTACGCAACCGTAGGTTACGCTGTGGTCATGTCTTCCTGCTCGACGACCCCGACCGCTGCCCCGCCGCGCAAGCCCCGGCTGCGCGGCTGGCTCCACGCGATCACCTTCCCGGTGGCCCTCGTGGGCGGCCTGACGCTCACCGCCTTGGCACCGGATGGCCGCGCCCGGATCGGTGCCCTCGTCTTCACGCTCAGCGCGGCGCTGCTCTTCGGCACGTCGGCCATCTATCACCGGGGCCAATGGTCGGCTCGCGTCCACGGCGTCCTCAAACGACTCGACCACTCCAACATCTTCGTCATCATCGCCGGGTCCTACACACCCTTCGCCCTGTGCCTCCTGCCGGCCGACCAGGCCCGACAACTCCTGCTCATCGTCTGGGGCGGCGCTCTCGGCGGAGTCCTCTTCCGGGTCTTCTGGGTTGAGGCTCCCCGCTGGCTCTCGACGCCGATCTATGTCGCGCTGGGCTGGGTGGCGGTGTTCTTCTTCCAGCCACTCCTGGCCGGCGGCGGGCCCGTGCTCATGGCACTCGTCGTCCTGGGTGGGGTGCTCTACACCCTCGGGGCCGTTGTCTACGGCACGAAGCGCCCCAACCCGTGGCCCCGGTGGTTCGGCTTCCACGAGATCTTCCACGCGTTCACCGTCGGCGCCTTCGTGGCCCACTTCGCGGCAGTGAGCCTCGCGGCGGCAGCGGTGACCACCGCCGCCTGACCCTCAGCGGGTCAGCGCCCGTGGGCCCACGTCAGCGCACGTCAGCGCACGTCGACGCACGTCAGGGTCGAGCATTGCCTCCGTCGGCGGACGTCCCGGGCCGCCTTGGCGGCCTCCTCGGCCTCGAGCGCAGCGAGCCGGTCGCGCTCGCGGTAGGACATCCGGCGCATCCGGGCATTCATGTTGCGCATGAGGAAGAACAACGCCACAGCGAGGACGAACATCGCGATGAAGGCGCCGAGGCCGGGGCCGATCGTGCTCGACGGAGCGGTCATGTCAGCTTGCTTCCTGTGATGGGGTCGGGTGGGTGATCCGACCGTCGTAGGTCGGCGTGGACTGGCCGAGGCCGGGCCGCTGCGCCAAGGCGTCGGCGTCTGCGACGGACGGCAACCCAGCGAAGAGATCATCCTCGATCGGATCGACGGGGACGTAGGAGATCGCCGCCTCGAAGTCTTCCGTCGGCCAGACGCGGGCCTCGAGCTCGCGCGGCATCCGGAACCACCAGCCGTCCGGATCGACCTGGGTGGCGTGGGCGAGCAAGGCCCGGTCGCGCACCTCGAAGTAGTCCGAGCACGGCACGCGGGTCGTGATCGTGCGCTTCGGGCGCTTGTCGATGGCAGCGACCCACTCGGCATACGGGGACTCGATACCTTCGGCGAGCATGGCCGAGTGGAACGCCTGGATCCGGCCGCCCGAGTGGGACTGGTTGTAGTAGAGCTTCAGCGGCTGCCACGCAGGACCGGCATGGGGGTATGCCGTGGGGTCACCGGCCGCGAGGAAGGCCGACATCGAGACGGTGTGGGTCATGATGTGGTCGGGGTGGGGGTATCCCCCGAGCTCGTCGTAGGTCGTCATCACGTGGGGACGGAACTCTCGGATGACCCGCACGAGGGCCTCGGTCGTCACCTCGAGGGGTTCGAGCGCGAAACACCCGTCCGGCAGGGGCGGCAGCGGATCCCCCTCCGGCAGGCCAGAATCCATGAAGCCGAGCCACACGTGCTCACAGCCGAGCACCGCTGCAGCGGCAGCCATCTCGTCGCGACGGACCTGGGCGATGTCGCGCAGGATGTGGATGTCGTCCTTGAGTCGTTCGTTGAGGACATCCCCGCGCTCGCCGCCCGTGCATGACACGACACACACCCGCGCACCCTCGGCCACGTAGTGAGCCGTCGTCGCCGCACCCTTGCTCGACTCGTCGTCGGGGTGCGCGTGGACCGCGAGAAGGCGGTAGCCCTCATGGCTGGGGTTGAGCGGGCGCGGCATACGCTGATCTCGTCCTCACGTCCGGCGTGGTGCGGCCTGACGCAGCACTACGGTTGAACAATCATCGCATCTTGACAGGGAAGGTCTTCACGCATGGCGAGCCCGACACCGACCGACGGCCCCGAGGCCGAGTGGGACGTGCTGGCCGACGAGGAGGCCGCTGATCTGGCCGCTCGTCCGCGGCTGCCCCGCGGCCGGGTCCTGCGGTGGTGGCTCGTCGGTGTCGCCTTCCTCGTGGTCGCCGCGGCCTTCGCCTCCTGGCGGGTCCTGTCGGTCGCCGACGAGCAGGTCACCGCGACCGTCGTCGGATTCAAGGTCGTCGATGAGCGGACGACGACGATCAGCTTCGACGTCACCAAGCCCCCCAGCGTCACGGTCGTGTGCACCGTCCACGCCCAAAACCTCAAGAAGGCGCTCGTCGGCAGCGCTCAGGTCACCGTCCCTCCGAGCACCGAACGCACGACCAACCAGCAGGTGGCCATCAAGACGACGACCGGGGCGGTTGCCGCGCTCGTCCAGGACTGCATCAGACAGTGAGCGGGCTGCTCGTCGTCGACATCGGCTCGACGTTCACCAAGGCTTCGCTTGTCACCGGCGTCGGTGCCGCCGCCGACGTGACCGCGCGAGCCGAGACTCCCACGACGAGCACGCACGACGTCATGACCGGGGTGCGGACTGTCGCGGCGGCGCTCGGCACGACCGTCGACGTCGCGTCGGCGATCGGCTGCTCCAGCGCCGGCGGCGGGTTGCGGTTGGCGATCGTGGGATACGAGCGCACGGTGACCGCTGAGGCGGCATACCGCGTGGGCCTGTCGGCGGGGGCGAAAGTCGTCCATGTCGCGGCCGGCCCCCTGGACGGGCCGCTAACCACCGCCCTCATCGACGACCGACCCGACATCGTCCTGCTCGTCGGCGGGACCGACGGAGGCAACTCGCAGGTGCTGCTGCACAACGCCGCGGCGCTCGCGCGGGCCGGACTGCCACGGCGCGTCCCGGTGGTCGTCGCCGGCAATATGGAGGCGCAGGAGAGCGCCGCCGGGATCCTCGCGGCCGCATCGGTCGCGACGATCCGGGCCGACAACGTCCTGCCCGATATCGGGATCATCGCGCCGGAGAGTGCTCGCGCGGCCCTGCGCAGGGCATTCCTCACTCACGTCATCGGCGGCAAAGGGCTCTCGCAGGACCCAGCCTTCACCCAGGTGGTCCGGATGGCGACCCCGGACGCCGTCCTCGATGGCGTCCGGGTCGTCGCCGAGGTCGCCGGGCAGGACGTCCTCGTCGTGGACATCGGCGGGGCGACGACCGACGTCTACTCCTCGGTCGCGGCCGAGCAGGACGCACCCCGGCGCGAGGTCGTCGCAGACCTGCGGCACGCGCGCACCGTCGAGGCCGACCTCGGGATGCGCTGGAGCGCCGGCACGGTCGTGGACGCCGCTGTGCGCGAACGCCTTCCGGTGAGCCCCGAGCTGCCCGCGTATGCCGCGGCGCTGGCCGAGCGGCCGGCATACCTCCCCGAGTCCCCGGCCGAGCACGCCCTCGACGTCGAACTCGCGCGGCTGGCGGCGACAATCGCGGTGCGGCGCCACGCCCGTCCGCCCCACCCTGGTGCCGCTGCCCGCAAACTCACCGACGTCGGCCTCGTCCTCGGCTCGGGAGGGGTGCTGCGCCATCATCCGGCCGCCGATGCAGATGCGGTCCTGCGCGCGATCGTCACCGATCGCGCCGGCGGCTGGCCGATCCCGCGGGCGCCCCATCTCGCCGTCGACACGGCATACCTGCTCGTCGTCGTCGGGCTCCTCGCCTCGGAACACCCAGCCGCCGCCGCGCGCGTCGCGAGACGGCTCGTCAGGGCAGCCCGGGGCCGATAGCCTCCCGGTCCATGACCTCCTTGCCGGTGACGCTCGACGATGTGTATGCCGCCCGCGCCCTTCTCGCCGGGGTCATCGAGCAGACGCCGATGCAACGCAGCCGGGCGTTGAGCGATGTCTGCAACGCCGACGTCTATCTCAAGTGCGAAAACCTCCAGCGGGCGGGGTCGTTCAAGATCCGCGGCGCCTATACCCGGATGAGCCGGCTCAGCGCGCAGGAGAAGGCCCGCGGTGTCGTCGCCGCGAGCGCCGGCAACCACGCGCAGGGGGTCGCCCTCGCCGCCCAGAAACTCGGGATTGCGGCGAAGGTCTACATGCCGGTCGGGGCTCCCCTGCCCAAACTCGAGGCGACGCGTGGGTACGGCGCCGAGGTGGAGTTGCACGGGCAGACCCTCGACGAGGCGCTCGTGGAGGCTCACGCGTATGCCGCCGCCACCGGGGCCGTCCTCATCCACCCGTTCGACCACGCCGACATCGTCGCCGGCCAGGGCACGTGCGGACTTGGAAATCCTCGAGCAGTGCCCGGACGTGCGCACGATCATCGTGTCGACCGGCGGTGGCGGACTCGTCAGTGGCATTGCGGTGGCGGTCAAGGCGCTCCGCCCAGACGTGCGGATCATCGGCGTCCAGGCCGAGCAGGCCGCGGCCTACCCGATGTCCTTGGCCGCCGGACGTCCCGTCGCGCTGGAATCGATGCAGACGATGGCCGATGGCATTGCCGTCGGCGTGCCCGGGCCGGTCCCGTTCGAGGTGGTCTCGTCGCTCGTGGACGAAGTGCACGTCGTCAGTGAGGCCTCGTTGTCACGGGCGGTCGTCTATCTCATGGAGCGGGCCAAGCTCGTGGCCGAGCCCGCGGGCGCCGCCGCGGTCGCCCGGCTGCTCGCCCCGGGGCTGCACCTTGACGGGCCCGTCGTCGCGGTGCTCTCGGGCGGCAATATCGACCCTCTCCTGCTGCTGCGGATCATCCGGCACGGCCTGTCTGCGGACGGGCGGTTCCTCCAGGTCACCGTCCGGATGCCGGACCGGCCCGGATCACTGGCCCGGCTCCTGCGCGACCTGGCGGAAACGCACGCCAATGTCATCGAGGTCGTCCATGTGCGCACCAACGCGGCGCTGGCCGTCGACGAGGTCGAGATCGCGGTGGAGCTGGAAACGCGAGGGCCCGAGCACCGGGAGTCGGTGCTGCGGGCCCTGCGCAGTGCTGGCTATCGGTTGGTTTTCGGCGGCTGAACGCTCCTGGGCGCCCGATCCTCAGCTCGTGTAAGGACGAGCGGCGAGGATCTTGGCCTCGATGGTCTTGCCGTTGGGGGCGTGGTAGGACACGGTCTCCCCGACAACCTTGCCGTTGACGGCCTGCCCCAGCGGGGATGCCTCGCTGAAGACCTGGACGTCGGTGTGGTCCTGGATCTCGCGGTGGCCGAGGAGGAAGGTCTCCTCTTCGCCGAACAGCTCCACGGTGACGACCATGCCCGGCTCGACGACACCGTCGTCCGGCGGGGGCGTGTCACCGACGATGGCGTTTTCGAGCAACTGCGTCAGCTGGCGGATGCGGGCCTCCATCTTGCCCTGCTCTTCTTTCGCCGCGTGGTAGCCACCGTTTTCCTTGAGGTCACCTTCGAGGCGAGCCGCTTCGATGCGCTTGGCGAGCTCGACTCGCCCCTCGGTGGACAGGCTCTCGAGCTCGGCTTTGAGTCGCTCGTGCGCGTCCGGGGTGAGATAGGCGCTCTTGGCTGCTTGCGTCATGGTGGGGTGCTCCTTGGCTGTCCCGGGCAACAATCGATGGCGTGGGGCCATGCTCGGGCTGTGACATGAGGGCCGTGGATCTCTGGCACGCGCGTTCGCGGCATGCCAGTGGGCCCGGTGAAGCCTTAAGTCTACAAGAGGCTTGCCGGGTTGGGGTGCCGTGAACGTGCGATGCCGTGCTCCGGGGTTGGCAACCCAGTCAAAGGGCAGGTCCGCACGCTTCCGAGGCCGCGAAGCCGGCATACCTGCCCTTCCATTGCCCTGCCGTGAAGCCGGCATAGCCGGCCCTACCATGCCCTTTCACCCCAATTCACCCAGGGTGTGCCGGACGAGAGCCACGAGCTCCTCCCGGCTGCGCGTCGTGGCGAGGTCGTCGGCGGTGATCCGGATGACGCGGTATCCCGCCGCCTCCATCCGCCGCACGCGCTCGATGTCGGCACGCCACCGTCGCCGCTCGCTGCGGTGCCCGTCTCCCTCGTATTCACCGACGATGCGGGCACGACGCCACAGCATGTCGACCCGTCCGAGCCAGGCTCCCGTTGCGCTGAAGATGTCCTGGTTGAGCTCGGGCTCAGGAAGTCCAGCCGTCACGAGGACGACGCGGGTCCGGCTCTCCATGGGGGATTCGGCCCCCGGGCGCACGAGAGCCACGGCAGCTGCGAGGTATGCCGCTCCCGGCCGACCGCCGTATGTCGAGGCAGCAACACCGAGGGACTGCTCCCACACGGGGCCCCACCGGCTGACGGCATCCCCCAGCGCCACGAGGTCAGGCACAGACCACCGGCGGTCGGCGCGGGCCGTCGCGAGGTCCACGAAGACGTGGCGCCGGATGGACCACGGGAAGGTCGGAGGCGAGGATCACCCGGCGCCGTTCGAGACCCCGATGACCGACCACCTCAGGACGTCGAGAGCGCAACGGCGACTCGTGCATGACGTGCAGCGGCGCACCCGGCGCCCAGGATCGAGGCGTCGGCAACCCCAGGATCAGCGCGGCGGTGTCGTGCGAGAACGCAAACCTGCCGGGCATCACCGTGGCCAGGCCCGCGGCTGCCTCGATCACGTTCGTCATGGTGCGGCGCACCCGAGCGCCGTGGGCCGGACGCTCGAGCGACGCGTGCCGGAGTCGGGACCGACCCACCCCGAGCGCCGCCGCAGAAGCCGTGGAGAAGCATTCGCCGAGGGCAGCGGGGAGCGGGGAGAGAGGCGTCGGCACACGACCATGGTGACCGTGGGCGCGGACGAGTCAGCGGCGTTATCCACAGCCTCCGTAAGACGGGCGCAGAGCCTCGGGCGGCGAGATCCACGGGAGGTGTACCCGCGGTCGCCACCCATGAAAGGGCAGGTCCGCATGCTTCGGAGGACGTCGAAGGCGGCATACCTGCCCTTCCATGGCTGGGAGGCCGCGCATACTGGGCGCATGATCTTCGGTCTCGGACGCCGCACCGCCATGCCGACCCCCGACGAGGCGCTGCCGGGACGGCATACCCGCCCGTATGCCGTCCAGCCCACCCACGTGGTGCTCGGCACGCCCCTGGAGGGGCCATGGCCCGAGGGGTCGGAGGTCATCCACCTCGCGATGGGGTGCTTCTGGGGAGTCGAGCGGATCTTCTGGCGGCAGCCTGGGGTGATCACCACCGCGGCGGGCTATATGGGTGGCTCCACCCCCCATCCGACCTACGAGGAGACGTGCACCGGGATGACCGGCCACGCGGAGACCGTCCGTGTGGTCTTCGACCCATCGGTCACCTCGGCCGAGCGGCTCCTCGCGGTGTTTTGGGAAAACCACGACCCCACCCAGGGCGCGCGCCAGGGCAACGATGTCGGCACGGCATACCGGTCGGCGATCTACTGGACCACCCCGGAGCAGGAGGCCGCCGCGTTAGCGACCCGCGACGCCTTCCAGGGGGTCCTGCGGGGGGCTGGCTTCGGCGCGATCACGACCGAGATCCGGTCGACTGCGCACGCGGGCGAGTTCTACCTCGCGGAGGACTACCACCAGGGCTATCTGCACAAGAATCCCGGCGGCTACTGCAACCACGGTCCCAATGGACTCACCTGCCCGGTCGGCTTGCTCAGCAGTGAAACGACTCCCGCTCAGGTCGACGTCGAGCCGCCTCGCTGACCCGTGGGAGCGCACGTCATCCGACCTGCGGAGCCGGTCGACCTCCCGGCCGTGGCTGCGACCTTCCGGGACGTCGTCGCCGAGGGCGAGACCTACTGCTACCCCGAGGGGCTGACTGACGAGGGAGATCGCCGCGGAATGGTTCCTCCCAGCGCCGTGGCGGGTCGTCGTGGCGTATGCCGCGGACGGCACCTTCCTCGGTGTGGCCAAGGCTGGCCCCAACCGACCCGGGCGGGGCGCGCACATCTCGACGGCGTCGTTCATGGTGTCGGAGGCGGCCCGCGGTCAGGGGGTCGGCCGACTCCTCGGTGAGCATCTGCTGGGATGGGCTCGCGAATCCGGCTATCGCGCAATGCAATTCAACGCGGTCGTCGAGACCAACACGGCCGCCGTCGCACTGTGGCGAGGACCTCGGTTTCCGCATCCTTGCCACCGCGCCGGGAGCCTTCGAGAGCCGCCGCCACGGCCCGGTCGGCCTGCATCATCATGTGGCGCGAGCTGTGACCACTTGCGCGCGTTGCGCTCCGAGTTATATAACTGACGTTATCAAACAAGGAAGGCAGCCATGGCACGACCCAGCAAGGTCTCGGCGGCTGACATCGAGGACGCGGCGACGACTCTCGTCCGCGAGCACGGCATGGACGCCCTCACCGCCCGTGCGGTCGCCGACGCGCTGGGCGTGTCCACCCAACCGGTCTATTCCACTTGGGGGTCCATGGACGCCCTGAAGGCGCGCAGTCGCCGTCAAGGTCGAGCAGCACATCGCGGAGTTCCTCCGCCAGCCGGAACCGGAGGCGCACCTCCGATGCTGAGCCTCGGGCTGCGGACGGTGCGCCTCGCCCGCGACGAGCCGGCGCTCTTCGCTATCGCAGCGGCCTGGATGCGGGCCGCCTTCGACCAACCCCCACCGGCAACCCTCCTCACGGCGATGCGGGCCGATCCCCGCCTCGCCGCGGCCGACGACGAGCACCTGCGGCACATCAATGCCCAGCTGTGGATCGTCACACAGGGACTCGCGAGCATGGTCAGACCCCTGGACGCCGATCCTGCCGGGGGCGGCATCACCCTCGAGACGGCCCGCGCCTACCTCACCGCGATCGGCGAGGCCATCGTCACGGACGCCGCCCGCCGCGGCTGACCTCCCCGAGGCGGCCAGCCCTCCCACGCTCCGCCCCATCCCGCCCCCGTTCCTCTTCCTCCAGCGCGCGCCGCCAAGGAGCCATGCCGTCATGCCCGAAACCAGCCACGCACGCACGCCCTCTCCCCCTCCGCTCCCCGACCTTCCGGACGCTGCTCGCGAGCGAGTTCGTCTCGCTCGTCGGCGACCGCCTCGTCATGGTCGCGCTCATCGCCCTCGTCTATGACCTCACGCGGTCAGCAACAGCCGTCGCCCTCCTCATGCTCGTCAAGGCCGTCCCCGCGATCCTGCTCGGCGGTGTCGCCGGGAGCCGTCGTCGACCGCACGAGCCGCAAATGGCTCATGGTCGGCGCCAACTCGCTTCAGGGGCTCATCGTCCTGGCGATCCCTGGGGCGCAGCATCTGGCGGTCGTCGTCACGGCATACCTGCTCATGTCCGTCGTCAACCAGTTCTTTGTCCCAGCCCGCGCGGCGACGATCCCCGACCTCGTGCCCGGGCCGGCTCTGATGGGCGCCAATGCGCTCTTCGGGATGGCCTTTGTCGGGGCGATCGCCATCGGACCTGCCCTCGGCGGGTGGGTCGCGGACACGTGGGGGCTCGACGCGGCCTTCTACGTCGACAGCGCGACCTTCCTCGTGCCCGCCATCGCCGTCGCGGCGCTCCGCCTGCCCGCCCGGACTCCCCCGCCCCCCGACACGCCACGACGACGCTCGATCGTCGGCGACACCCGGGAGGGAATGCGCTTCGCCGCCCACGATCAGCCCACCAGGATCGCCTTGACGGCTTCGACCGGCGCCTATCTCGTCATCGCCGTCATGAGCGTGCTCGGCGTCGTCGTGGCTCAGGACACGCTGGGCCTCAGCGTCTCCGGATACGGCCTCATGATGTCCTCGATGGGCGCCGGGATGCTCGTAGCTGCCCTCGCGCTCGGTCGCCGCCGCACCGGCAGCCGCCCTGCCGAGCGCCCGACCGACCACACGACCCACCACACCCGCCTCGGCCTCGTCGGGCTCCTCCTGGCAGGCGTTGGCCTCGGGATCCTGCCCTGGCTGCAGGCCCTCATCCCGGCGCTGGCGTGCTCGGCAGTCATCGGCGCCGGAGTCCTCGCGGTGCAGATCAGCTCCCAGACAACTCTCCAGTCCGCACCGGCCCACTTGCGCGGTCGCGTGCTCAGCCTCGGCCAGTCGGTCACGGGCATCGCCCAGGTCCTCGCCATCGCGCTCACCGCCGCCCTCACCGCTCCTCTCGGGGCGTCCTGGGTCCTGTGCGGCACCGGAATCCTCACGGCTGCAACAGCTTTCGCCCTCCTCGCCCCGCGCACGGAAAGCCACCTCGCATGAACGCCATCCCCCTGCACGCCATCCCCCTGCACGCCATCGACCCGTCCGAGCCCACGACCCTCGCCCTCGTCGGCGGAAAAGCCGCTGGCCTCGCCCACCTCATCACCGCAGGTATGCCGGTGCCGCCCGGTTTCGTCGTGCCGACGACGGCATACCGCCAGATCGTGCGCGACCAGGACCTCGACGCGACGATCCGCGCCGCGGTGGCCGACGACAACCCCACCGACACCATCGCGACGGCTTTCGCTCGGGCCGCCCTCCCGCCAGCACTTGAGTCGGCGATCAGGCTGGAGTATGCCGCCCTCTCCCGAGACGGGCAGCCGGTCGCCGTTGCCGTGCGGTCGTCCGCAACGGCAGAAGACCTCGCCTCGGCGTCCTTTGCCGGTCAACAGGACACCTACCTCGGCATCGTCGGGGCGGAGGCGGTGATCGACGCCGTCAGACGGTGCTGGGCGTCGCTGTGGAACGAGCACGCCGTCGCCTACCGCCACCGCGCCGACTCGACGCTCAGCCTGGATGACCTCGCGATCGCCGTCGTCGTCCAGGTGCTCGTCGACGCCGACGCCGCGGGCGTCATGTTCACCGCCGATCCCGTCAACGGCGCCCGCGACCACATCGTCGTCAACGCCACCTGGGGCCTGGGTGAGGCCCTCGTCGGTGGGGAGGTCACCCCCGACCTTGTCGTCCTCGATGCCCGCACGGGAGCTGCCCTGCGCACCGAGATTGCCGACAAACACGTGATGACCCACCGCACCACCACCGGATCGACCCTCGCGCCCGTCCCCGAGGATCGTCGGCGGACACCGGTGTTGACCGACCATGACCTCGCCGCCCTGCTGCACCTCGGGCTTGCGATCCAGGAGCACTCCGGTCGGCCGATGGATATCGAGTGGGCTCGGGAGGGCCAGACCTTCTGGATCCTCCAGGCTCGCCCCATCACCGCGCTCCCGCCGGACCTGCTGGGCATGGAGTGGAGCCGGGAAATGCTCATCGAGCGCTACCCCGAGCCGCTCACCCCGTTGACCTGGTCGGCCGTCGACGAGTCCTTCTTCCGCTCTCTGGCCACGAGCGTCCGATCCCTCGGCGGCACGCTCCCCACCGACGTCCCACTCGTCACCCTCATCCACGGCCGCGCCTATATCAACGTCACGGCCTTTCAGCGGGGCATGAGCACCCTGCCGCTGCGGCCACCCGTCGCGCGGCAGGCCGAGGCTGACGACGCGCCCACCTCTGACGCCAAACCAGCCGCCACGCCGGCCGGCAAACCCGCAGCCAACCCGCGCGCTCTCGCGAGCGGTCTGCTCGCCCTGATCCGCCTCGTCCTGGGGACCCACCGGGACTGGGAGGCGCGTCTGCCGGCATACATCGCAGCCACCAACGACAGCGAACGCACCGATTGGGCAGCCCTCACCCCCGCCCAACTGCTTGAGCTCAAGCAGGCCCGCAAGTCACTCCTCGAGCCGATGCTCGACAACCATGCGCGCGCGATCGTCGCCGGCGATCTCACCCTCCAAATGCTGCGCGGTCTGACGACGCGGTGGCTCGGCGACACCGACGGCGCGGCGGTGCTCACTCTCCTTGCCGGGCTCGAAGACAATCGCACCGTCGAGACCAACCACGACCTGTGGCGCCTCGCCGAGCATGTCCGCAGCCACCCGGGCCTGCGCCGGCTCGTCGAGCAGGACGCCACCGACCCGCAGACCCTCGGCGCGGTCGCGGGCGGGCCCGAGTTCACTCGCGATCTGGGGCGCTTCCTCGACCGCTACGGTCACCGATCGCCGCGTTACGAGTTCCGCCACCCGACCTGGCGAGAAGATCCCTCCCAGGTGCTCGCTCTCCTGCGGCTCATGCTCGACGGCGCGCCCGACCCTCAGGTCGGACAGGCGGCGGCCGCAAAAGCGCGCACCGATCTGACGGCCGACCTGCGCAGCCGCCTCGCCTGGCCCAAGCGACTCGTCTTCGACCGGGTGCTGCGGCTCGCCCAGACCTACTTCCGCCTCCGGGAAAACCAGCAGTTCTACCTCGTCATGGGCAACCCCGGCTTGCGGGCCATGGTGGCGACGATCGGGGCCCGGCTCACCGCCCACGGGCTGGTGGACTGCCCCGACGACGCCTATTTCCTCACCCATGCCGAGCAGGACGACCTCCTGCGCGCCCTGGCCGAGGACGGCCCCGTCGTTGTCACCGCCCGCGATGCAGGGCGCACCCGCACCCTCGTCGCCGACCGTCGCGACCAGCTCGCCCGCGACGCCGCCACTGCGGCTCCCATGCACCTCACGGGTCGCGCGGCTCCTTCGACCACCGACGGTACGAACGGCACAAACGGCACGAACGGCACTGACGGGTCTGACGTCGACGGGACGCTTCACGGCATACCCGCCTCGGCCGGCACCGCGACGGGACCAGCGCGGATCGTGCGTGCCCCAGAGGACTTCGGCTCCGTATGCCGCGGCGACATCCTCGTCGCACCTGCCACCACGCCGGCGTGGACGCCGCTGTTCGGAGTCGCCGGGGGGCTGGTCACCGAATACGGCGGGCTCCTATCGCACTCCGGGGTCGTCGCTCGCGAGTATGGACTGCCCGCGGTCCTGGGCGTTGCCGGCGTCCTCGACCGGGTCGGCGACGGCGACCTGCTCACCGTGGACGGGGCCACCGGCCGCGTCACCATCGCGGCACCGGTTGCCAGCCCGGTCAGCTGAACGTCTCGTGAACGACGCCCGGGGTATGCCGTGCGCCACGGCGCGTGCGCGGCATACCCAATAGGCTGGTCGGGAATCCGAAACCCGCCCTGAGGAAGGACCTATCCGGATGTCTCGTCCCCCGATCCGCCGCGTCGCTCTGCTCACTGCCGGCGGGTATGCCCCGTGCCTGTCGTCGGCCGTCGGCGGGCTCATCCAGCGCTACACCGAGCTTCTGCCCGACGTCGAGATCATCGGCTACAAGCACGGCTACCACGGCGTGCTGGCCGGCAACTACATCGTCATCGACGACGAGGCCCGGGCCAAGGCCTCGCTGCTGCACAAATACGGCGGCAGCCCGATCGGCAACTCCCGCGTCAAGCTGACCAATGCCAAAGACCTCGTCAAGCGCGGCCTGGTCAAGGAGGGCGACAACCCCCTGCACGTCGCTGCCGAGCGGCTCAAGGCCGACGGGGTCGACGTCCTGCACACCATCGGTGGCGACGACACCAACACCACCGCGGCCGACCTTGCCGCGTTCCTGCACTCGGAAGGCTACGAGCTCACCGTCGTCGGGCTGCCCAAGACGATCGACAACGACGTCGTGCCGATCCGCCAGTCGCTCGGGGCCTACACCGCGGCCGAGCAGGCGAGCCTCTTCGCGCAGAACATCCTCGCCGAGCACGGCTCCAACCCGAGGATGCTCATCATCCACGAGGTCATGGGTCGCGGCTGCGGCTGGCTGACCGCCAAGGCCGCCTCGCGAATACCAGGCGTGGCACGCCGAGCAGGAGTGGGTGCCGAGCATCGGCCTGTCGGCCGAGCGCTGGGCGATCCACGGGGTCTACATCCCGGAGATCCACATCGACCTCGACGCCGAGGCCGCTCGCCTGCGCACGGTCATGGACGAGGTGGGCTGCGTCAACCTCTTCCTGTCCGAGGGCGCCGGCGTCGCCGACATCGTCGCGGCCATGGAAGCCGCCGGGCAGGACGTGCCGCGCGACCCGTTCGGCCACGTCAAGCTCGACATGATCAACCCCGGCCAGTACTTCGCCAAGCAGTTCGCCGAGAAGCTCGGCGCCGAGAAGACGATGGTGCAGAAGTCCGGCTACTTCAGCCGGTCGGCCCCCGCCAACGCCCAGGACCTCGAGCTCATCGCAGCCATGGTCGACAAGGCCGTCGAAGCCGCGATGGCCGGGATCCCCGGCGTCATCGGCCATGACGAGGAGCGCGGCGACGAACTGCGCGCTATCGAGTTCCCGCGGATCGCCGGCCACAAGGCATTCGACCCTGCCGTTGCGTGGTTCCAGGACGTCCTCAAGGAGACCGGCCAAGCCTGAGTGCTGACGCGCCGCACGCGCGTCGGCTGCCCATCGATGAGAGCGGCCCGGTGGATGACTCCACCGGGCCGCGCCTCGTCGACGGACTAACGGATCACATCTTGCTCATGTCGAGCACCTGGTCGGCAGGCGGAGCCACGACCGGGGCGACCGAGTTCCACTCGGTAAGCGTGACGACGGCGGTTTCCGACGCCTTGCCCGTGACCTTGACCGGCAGCCACGTGCCGTCGGCGGCGACGAACATCTGCGCCTCATCCTTGCCCTTGGCGTGCGTGACGACGAAAACCTTCTTGCCGTCGAGCTCGGCGCTCTCCACCGACGCCGCAAGCTTGTCTTCGGTCATCGCGGAAAGCATCTGGTTCAACACGGACGAGATGCTCGTCTTCAGGAAGTCATCGGACTGCGCCGCGGGGAGCTTGGCCCACTTGTCACCGATGACAGCGGCAGCAGCAGACTGGCCCTGGGAGTCCCAGAACGCCTTGTCGGCCTTGAGGTAGACGGCACCGTCGACGACCATCGTCTGGACGCTCGCCCCGTCCTGAGTCATCTTCAGCGTGGAGTTCTTGGCGTCCAACGTGCCAGACATGTCCATGGAGAAGGTCTTGCCGTTGTTCATGCCCGAGGCCTTGGCGGTGGCGCTCTTGGCAGCCGCGACAGCCGTCTTGACCTTACTGACGAGTTCGGTGGCCGTGGCCGGGGCCGCGATGGCCGGCGTCGAGGGCGCGGCAGGCGTCGTGGCCGTGATCGTGGTGGTGCAGCGCTCCCGTTCCGAGGGCCAGCCCCAGGGCCATCGTGAGCGCGAGTGCGCGACGTGCGTGGTGACGCATGAATGTCTCTTCCCTTCGGATGCCGAAGGGCCTCCTGCGGGCCCCCCTGATTCAGCACGGCCATCGTAGAAGACGCCTCGGCGCCCCTCGACCACGGACAGCGAGGGGCAGATCACTAGGCGCGCGCCCGGGCCACGGCATACTTTGGAGTAACTAAGCAAGCGCTCACCCCGCGAGCTGGTATGCCGGGTGCCCACCGGTCGGCATACCGCCCGCGCCGACCCCAGGAGCTCCTCGTGACCGAGGCCGTCATCGTCGCTGCTGCTCGCACCCCCATCGGACGGGCCTTCAAGGGATCGATCAAAGACATCCGCCCCGACGACCTTTCGGCCCAGGTCATCCAGGCGGCGCTCGCCCAGGTGCCCGGCCTGGATCCCGCGCTCATCGAAGACCTCTACTGGGGCGCGGCCGACCACACGGGCAAGGCTGGTGGGAATGTCGCCCGGGTCATTGCGGTGCTCCTCGGATTCGATCACCTGCCCGCGGTGACGATCAACCGCTACTGCGCCTCCAGTGTGCAGACCACGCGGATGGCCTACCACGCGATCAAGGCCGGCGAGGGTGAGGTCTTCATCAGTGGTGGCGTCGAGTCGGTCTCGCAATACACGAGCTTCCTCGGGGCCGGTGGCATCTACGAGAGCGACCACAATCCGGTCTTCGCCGACGCCAAGGCCCGCAGCGAGGCCATGGCCCAAGGCAACGTCACGTGGACGGACCCTCGCCTCGAGGGCCTGCTGCCTGACGTCTACCTCTCGGTCGGTCAGACCGCCGAAAACGTCGCCACCTCCCGCGGGATCACCCGCGCGCGTCAGGACGAGTGGGCCGTGACCTCGCAGAACCGCGCCGAGGCCGCCATCGCCAGCGGCTTCTTTGCCGCGGACATCTCCCCCGTGACCTGCCCGGACGGCACCGTCGTGAGCGCTGACGACGGCCCGCGCCCAGGAGTGACCATCGACGCCCTCGCCGGCCTCAAGCCGGTCTTCCGCGAGGACGGCACCGTCACCGCCGGCAACTGCTGCTCCCTCAACGACGGCGCGGCAGCCCTCGTCGTCATGAGCGACCGCAAGGCCAAAGACCTCGGCCTGACGCCGCTGGCCCGGGTCGTCTCGACGGGCACGACCGGCCTGTCCCCCGAGATCATGGGCCTCGGCCCGGTCGAGGCGTCCCGCCAGGCTCTCGCTCGCGCCGGCATGACGATCACCGACATCGACCTCTACGAGATCAACGAGGCGTTCGCGGCTCAAGTGCTGCCCTCGGCCGACGACCTCGGGATGGACTTCGACAAGCTCAACATCCACGGCGGGGCCATCGCCCTCGGCCACCCGTTCGGCTCGACGGGCGCCCGGATCACGACGACCCTCCTGCACGGCTTGCGCGAGCGTGACGGCCAGTTCGGCCTGGAGACGATGTGTGTCGGCGGCGGCCAGGGGATGGCGATCATCTACGAGCGGCTGAGCTGACCCTCCGCCTGGGCGTTCCTCGGACGCTCAGGCGAGCGCGGCTCGCAGCGAGCGGAGCCGGTCGGCCAGACCGGCCACGCCGGCTGCCGACGCGTCGAAAGTCACGACCCGCAGCTGATCCATGACGACGGCGGGCCCGTGCTCCTCGTGGAGGCGAGGCAACGACAGACGAGGTATGCCGCGCCGCGCCGCCGTCGCGTCCACGATGTCTTGGGCTGCCGCGAAGACGCTGTCGGCAGCAGAAACCGCCTGATCCAGCGGCAGCTGGTGCCACCGCTGGATCAGGCGGTCAAGTTCTGCGGCAACCCCGTCGAGCGACTCGCGGGGGTTCATCTGCCGGTGTCGACGCGGGGCTGAGGTCAGTCGCGCAGGCGGGCGAGCAGGCGGACGATCTCGATGTAGAGCCAGACGAGGCTCACGATGAGGCCGTGCGCGAGCAGCCAGGAGTACTTCTGCGGCGCACCCATGCGGACCGCGCCGCCGATCGTGTCGAAGTCGACGGCCAGCGAGTAGGAGGCCAGACCGACACCGAGGATCGAGATGCCGATGCCGAGCATCCCGCTGCCGCCGAAGCCCCAGCCGCTCGTCCAGCCGGCAAAGAGGGCGATGACATTGACGAGGCTGAACAGGACATAGCCCATGAGCGCGAAGCCGAAGATGCGGCGCGACTTGGACGTGACCTTGATCAGGCCCGACTTGTAGCCGAGGAACATCCCCGCGAAGGTGCACAAGGTCGCCAGAACGGCGGTCGCGACGAGGCCGGGGTAGGCCCGCTCCATGACTCGGCTGAAGGCCCCGACGAAGATGCCCTCAAGCAGCGCGTAGCCGACGATGAGCGGGACCGAGATCGACTTCTTGAAGGCGATGATGAGACCGACGATGAGACCGCCGACCATGCCCGCAATCCAGAACGGCATCGTCAGGCCGGGCGAGGACGCCGTCATCACCCAGGAGACAGCCGCCGTCACGACGACGAGGGCGAAGAGCCCGAGGGTCTTCATGATGACGTCGTCGAAGGTGACCCGTCCGGTCTGCACCGGACCGGCAGCCGGGGCGGCATACATGTCCTGGAGCTGCTGCGGCGTGAGCTGGTCTTGCGTGGGCGGGGCATAGCCGTAGGGCTGCTGCCCGTAGGGCTGCTGTCCAGGCTGCTGACCGTAGGGTTGCTGCCCGAAACCGGCGTACTGATCCTGCTGCAGCTGCTTCTCGATCCGCGAGAAGACCGGGTTGTTACCCGCCATCGATCCTCCAAAGTGCGTGCGGCGCGTCACCGAAGACGTGCGCTCGTGATGGACAGCGTACGGGGTGCCCTCGTTGTTCCCGGGCAGGTTCCGGGGCGAGCGCGGACCCGGCTGGCATGGTGCCCCCGACGAGACTCGAACTCGCACTGAAGCGATTTTAAGTCGCCTGCCTCTGCCATTGGGCTACGAGGGCAGGAGCAAGTATGCCGCGCAGCAGCCCGTGACCGTGGCTGGCTGTGGCTGGCTGTGGCTGACAGTGACTGACAGTGACTGACTGACTGACTGGGTCAGAGGTAGGTACGACGAGGGTGCACGGCATGTGGCCCGGCGACCCGGTCGAGGAAGATCAACCCGTCAGTGTGGTCGATCTCGTGCTGGAAGGCGACGGCCTCGAAAGCGTCGGTCTCGATCGTCACCCACTCCCCTGTGATGGGGAGCTGGCCACGCACCGTCAAGCGCCGAGCCCGCCCCACGTCGCCGGTGAAGTCCGGCACCGACATGCACCCTTCGCGACCGCGCTCCTTGCGGCTGGCCGACTCGATGACCGCATTGCACAACACCAGGGAACCGTGACAGATCCGCGTCTTGGGGTGACCAGTCACGTCGAGGGAAAACACCCTCCACGCCACGCCGACCTGCTGAGCTGCCAGTCCCACGCAGCCCGGCGAGACCGCCTGGGTCGCGAGGAGGTCGGCCGCGAGTTGGATCACCGCCGGGTCGGTGGGGTCGACGACCGCGCCCGGTGTCGCGAGCACCGGGTGGGGAGCCCGGACGACCGGCAGGACCGTCCCGCCGGGAAGGGTGGGCATGACAAAACCAGTCACGAGCGTCATCGGCGTCAGAAGACGTCGTCGTCGACGTCAGCGAGCGAGCAGTCGACGCCGAGGTCCGCGGCGACCCGGGAGAGGTCACCGCGCAGGCCCTCAGGGTCGGCGGCCTCGGGGAGTTCGACCTCGGCCATGAGGATGTAGAGGCCTGGTCCGAGCCGCGTGCCGAGATCGACGATATTGCCCTCGTGGGCCGCGACGACCCGGGCGATCGAGGCGACAATGCCGGGGCGGTCGGCCCCGTGGACCCGAAGAAGGAAACTGCGGCCGTGTCGGACCCCACCCGCGCCATTGCGGTCAGCCACCGCGCGCACGTCCACACTGAGCTCACCAGAGGCAGCCAGCGGCGCGAGCGCCGCCTCCACCGCAGCGTGCGAGGCCGCAGTGCGCACGAGCACGACCATCGCAAAATGGCCGCGCAGCAGGGTCATCGTCGAGTCCTCAAGGTTGCCCCCCACGGCAGCGAGCGCAGACGTGAGTTCGGCGATGATCCCGGGTCGGTCGTCGCCGATGACCGTCACGGCGAGCACAGCGCTGGAGTCTGACACGGCGGTCAGCCTAACGGGCTGGCATCGGGTTGGCCTGGGCTGTCATCAAGCCGGGCGATGACATCGTCGAGCATGGCCTCGGTGAGCCGTCCGGTGAAGGTGTTTTGCTGGCTGACGTGGTAGCTCCCGACGAGGCGGATCACCCGCTCGGGAGCACCGAGGAGCGCCTCGACCCCGTGCCCGAAGGCCGGCAGCGGGGACGGCACGTGCCACCCGAGCCGACGGGCAGCCGCGAGTGTTGCGCTCCACGCGAGCCCGCCGAGCGCGAGGATCGTCGTCACCGTGGGGAGGGTGAGTTGCAGATCGCGGTCCAGCCATGGCGCGCACGTCGCCCGCTCCTCGGTCGTCGGCTGATTGCCCGGCGGCGCGCATCGGACGGTGGCGACGATCCGCATCCCGCTCACCTCCTGCCCATCCCCAGCGGCGATGCTCATCGGGCAGGCGGCATACCCTCCGCGGTGGAGGGCGGCATACAGCCAATCCCCGCTGCGGTCCCCGGTGAACATCCGTCCGGTGCGGTTGGCTCCGTGGGCCGCTGGGGCCAGACCCACGACGAGCACGCGCGGGGCCGGGTCGCCGAATCCTGGTCCGGGCCGCCCCCAATAGGGTTCGCCGCGGTATGCCGCGCGCTTGGTGACCGCGACCTCCTCCCGCCACGCGACGAGGCGCGGACAGGCCCGACAGACCGAGATCGCCGCATCGAGCGCGGCGACGTCCGCGCACCCCTGCGCGAGGCGGCTCACCTCACCGGCATTCTGCGCCGAGGGGGTATGCCGCTCCGCAGGGTCCCCCGGCCAGCCGTCGCCTGGGGGGACGGGCGAGGGGAAGGCCCCGCCGACGACCGGGTGGGGCAGCAGGTCAGGATTCGACAAGCGACCGAGCGATGCCGTCGAGGATGTCGTGCTCCGACGTGACGACCGGGAGGTCCTCGCCGAGCCCGGTGTCACGGCATACCCGCTCGATGACGCGAGACCACACGAGCGCCCCCGCGCCGATGACGTCGACTCGACCGGGGTGCATGTAGCCCAGCGCCGCACGCTCGGCGCGGGGCATGGCGAGCAACTCGGCGCAGGCCCGCTGGACCTGCGCCGGGGTGGCGGTCGCGAGGTGGATCGCCTGAGGGTCGTAGGCCGGCAGGTGGAGCACCTGGGCCGTGATCGTCGTGACGCTCCCCGCGAGGCCGACGAGGGTGCGCACCGCACTGAAGTCGACCTCGCTCGCGCCGACATCGATCTGGGCGTCGATATCGGCGATCGCCGCGGCGATCTCGCCGGCGGTCGGCGGGTCGGTCTTGCAGGTGCCGCTCGGTCATCCGGACACACCCGATGTCGATCGAGCGGCTGGCCTGCACCGAGTCGGTGCCGCGGACGAGTTCGGTCGAGCCGCCGCCGATGTCGACGACGAGGTAGGGGCCTTGGGCGCCGGCGGCGACGAGGTCGCCGGTCGCCCCGAGGAACGACAGCCTGGCCTCCTCACTGCCCCGGATGACGGTCGGGCTGACGTCGAGGTCGCCGAAGGCCTCATGGACGCCGGCGACGAAATCGTCGGCGTTGCGGGCGTCCCGGGAGGCCGAGGTCGCGACGAACTTGATCCGCTCCACGCCGTAGTGGCGGCACTGGTCGGCATAGTCGGCGCAGACCCCGAGGGTCCTGGCCATGGCGGCCGGGTCGATGAGTCCGGTGCGGTCGACGCCGTGGCCGAGACGGACGATCTCCATCCGACGGACGTGGTCGGTGATGACGCCGCTGGCCGGGTCGACGTCGCCGATGAGCAACCGGATCGAGTTGGTGCCGCAGTCGATGGCGGCAACTCGCACGGGTGAGGTGGGGCGTGCGGTCACGGGAGCTCCTCGGAGGCTGGCGCGGAGAGGTCTGAGATGGCAGGGATGACGCGGGTCATGTCGGGTGATGTCGGGTCACGTCGGTTCTGGGGTGGCGCAGTTGGTCGGCGTCCACCATGGGCGCAGTGCGGCGAGCGCGTCGTCACCGAGCGGGTTGACGCCCGGTCCGGTGGCAAGGGAATGCGCGACGAGGACGTGGAGGCACTTGACGCGGGTCGGCATCCCACCGGCGGAAATGCCGGCGATCTCGGCGACCTCGCCGAGTGCGGCCCGGTCGGCCAGATAGCTCTCGTGGGCGAGCTGGTATGCCGCGGCGAGACCAGCATCGTCGGCCAGGCGGTCCTGCATGTGCCGCATGAGGCCCGCGCCTTCGAGGGTGCTGATGGCTGACGTGAGCCGGGGGCACGTCGCGTAGTAGGTCGTCGGGAAAGGGGTGCCGTCGGGCAGTCGCGGGGCGGTGCGGACGACGTCAGGGCGACCGCACGGGCATCGGTGGGCGATGGCGACGACGCCACGGGGTGCGCGGCCGAGCTGATCGCGGAGCACGTCGAGGTCATCGTCAGAGACGGTCTCACCGACCGCCACGACGGTCTGGGGGGGCGCGTCACCAGCCTCGATTTGATCCCCGCTCACACTGCTCATCGTACCGAGCCGTCGTGAACGGGAGATGTCTGACCGCAACGACCAGGCGGTCAGGGGGTGGCAGTCGCGCCTGCGGTGCGGCCGGGTGCCCCACCGGTGACGCCCGCCGCGGGTTGGTCGGCGATGCGGACCGACTGCCACATCCGGCCATACCAGGGAGCGGAGGAGTCGGCGCGTGGTGCCGCGACGACGACCTTCGTCGACGGAGCCGAGGTGGTCGCAGCGGGATCGATGACGCTGTAGGACTTGTCGCCCGGTTTGACGAACTTCAGCCGCTCCCGCGCCTGCTGCTCGATGTATGCCGGGTCGCTCCACTTCTCGGTCTCGGCTTGGAGCGCAGCCACGTCGGCCTGGGTCTGGGCGACCTGGGTCTCAAGCGCGGCGATGTCAGCGCGTTGCCGTGCCAGTGATCTGGCCGTCGGCACGAGAGTCACGAGGACGGCGATCCCGACGATCGCGAGGACCGTCCACCGCAACCAGGCCGACTGTTTGCGAACGTCGGGGGTGGCGTCCTTGGGTCGCGCGGACGGGGCGGGGCGGGAGGTGCCCACGCGCGCGCTCGGTCCCGTGTCGCTGCGGCCCGCGGGGCGGCCTGCCCGCGGTGCGCGGGACGGTCGGCCCGGCGTGCGGGCCAATGATCGAGTGGGGCTTCCGGACGCCGCCGCCCTGGGGCGGGGAGCATGGCTCCCGGCCCCAGGGCGGTTGGTGGACGTCATGTCACCAGTGTGACTGACGTTGCGGCTGTGACTAGTCGCGCCCCGCCGAGAACCTCGGGAACGCGCCGGCACCGGCATACACCGCGGCGTCGTCGAGCTCCTCTTCGATGCGCAGAAGCTGGTTGTATTTCGCGACGCGCTCGGACCGGGCCGGGGCGCCGGTCTTGATCTGCCCGCAGTTGGTCGCGACGGCGAGGTCGGCGATGGTGACGTCCTCGGTCTCACCTGAGCGGTGGCTCATCATGCAGCGGTAACCGTTGCGGTGCGCGAGGTCGACGGCGTCGAGGGTTTCGGTGAGCGAGCCGATCTGGTTGACCTTCACGAGCAGGGCGTTGGCGGTGCGGGTGTCGATGCCGCGCTGGAGCCGCTCGGGGTTGGTGACAAACAGGTCGTCGCCGACGAGCTGGACCTTGTCGCCGAGCCGGTCGGTGATCGTCTTCCAGCCCTCCCAGTCCTCTTCGTTCATCGGGTCTTCGATGGACACGAGCGGGTATGCCGCGACGAGCTCGGCGTAGTAGTCGGTCATCTCGCTCGGCCGTCTTGGCCGCGCCCTCGAACTGGTAGGCGCCGTCCTTGTAGAACTCGGTGGCGGCGACGTCGAGCGCGAGGGCGATCTCCGTGCCGGCCTTGTAACCGGCGGCTTCGATGGCCTCCATGATGACGTCGAGGGCGGCCCGGTTGCTCTCGAGGTTGGGGGCGAAGCCACCCTCGTCACCGAGGCCGGTCGACAGCCCGCGGTCGTGCAGGACCTTCTTGAGCGCGTGGTAGACCTCAGCGCCCCAGCGGAGGGCCTCACGGAAGGTCGGCGCACCGATCGGCGCGATCATGAACTCCTGGATGTCGACGTTGGTGTCCGCGTGGGACCCACCGTTGAGGATGTTCATCATGGGCACGGGCAGGATGTGCGCGTTGGGCCCGCCGACGTAGCGGAACAGCGGCAGGCCGGCCGAGTCGGCGGCGGCGCGGGCGACGGCGAGCGAGACGCCGAGGATCGCATTGGCGCCGAGGTTTTCCTTGTTCTTGGTGCCGTCCAGAGCCATCATCTCGGCGTCGATGAGCCGCTGCTCGGACGCGTCGAAGCCCATGACCTCGCTCGTTGATTTCCTCGAGGACGGCATCGACTGCCTTCTCGACGCCCTTGCCGAGGTAGCGCTTCTTGTCGCCGTCACGACGCTCGCACGCCTCGAAGGCACCGGTGGAGGCGCCCGACGGGACCGCCGCGCGGGCGATCGTGCCGTCGTCGAGGGCGACCTCGACCTCGACGGTGGGATTGCCTCGCGAGTCGAGGATCTCGCGGGCGCCGACTGCCTCAATGCTGGCCACTGGGTTTGCCTCCAAGACGTGGGTATCCGGGCTGGTCGGACCCGCTGTCGCGCACGCGCTGCACCTGCTCCAACGACGCGTCGCGAAGCCGCCGACCGTCGCCTCCCACCCTATCCCGCGGCGTTGCCTACGTCCCGAAGAGCGGCCCGCAGCGCAGCGTCAGGATCGTCACCTTCGCGCACCATCGCGGCGACCACACCGAGGAGTTCAGCTCCCGTTCCCCCCGCGGCCACCGTTGCGTCGACGGCTGTGCTGCGCCGGCCTTCCGCGACCCGGTCGAGGCGGGCGACGACCTTGGCCGCGCGCAGGAGGGACGGCATACCTGCTGGTATGCCGTCCAGCGGGCCCGCGGGTGCCGCGCCACCGTCGGCGGCGTGTTTGTCGTGGCGTTCCTGCTCCTTGATCCGCTCCCAGTTGGTCTCGACGGCCGCCGCATCGGCGGCTTCGGCCTCGCCGAAGACGTGCGGGTGACGGCGGCGGAGCTTAGCGATCAGGACGCTGGCGATGTCGTCGATGTCGAAGGGCGCCGACGAATCGTCCTGCCCGACGCGGGCCTGGAAGACGACCTGCAGGAGGACGTCGCCGAGCTCTTCGATCATGTGGTCGCGGTCACCGGATTCGATCGCCTCGGCGGCCTCGTGCGCCTCTTCGAGGAGGTAAGGGACGAGCGAGGCGTGGGTCTGCTCGGCGTCCCACGGGCACCCGCCGGGCGAACGCAGACGATCCATGACACGCAGGAGCTCGAGCACCGCGTGACCCGCTGGCACCGTGGAGTCAGCTGCCGCCATCGAGGAGGCCGGCTACTGGGCCGGCGCTGCGGGACCGGTCGGCGCCGCCGGCGGGACGATCCAGTTGGGGGTCTTCATGACGAAGGCCGCCCGGTCGGGGTCGAAGCTGCCGAAGCGGGGGTCGACCTGCACCGATGCCTTGGCGAGCTGGTCGAGGATGTCTTCCTTGTCGGCGGCCGCGAGATAGGCCACCGAGGTGTTGGCCTGCAGGACGCCCTTCGTGAGATCGGTGGCGCCCGGGATCTGCTCGAGGCGAGCGTTGTATTCCTCGTCGGGCAGCCACGCCTGCTTTTCGGCCACCTTGGCGTTGACGAAGGGGGTGAGGATCATCCAGGCCAGGGTCGCGGATTCGGTGACCTTGGGGTCGATGAGCCGGATCTGCTCGGTGGTCTTCGCGAGCGCCTTGGCCGAGATCGTCGTGCCGTTGACCTCCGCGACGGTCCCGGGGCGGCCCGCGCCGGCGCACGCGGTGAGCCCGAGGCTCCCGACGAGCAGGGTCGCGCCCAGCACGGACGTCCTGATGCGAGCGGTCATCGACAGGTCCTTTCGATCGGCACGGAGCCGGCGCCACGGCTGCGAGCGGGCGCCACTGGTCATTCTGCCGCACGACGGCGGCGCTTCGGTCACGGGTCGAGCAGGGTATGCCGCACGACATCGGCAGCCCACCGGAGCACGGCCTTGTCGCGCAGTGGCTGACCGCCGACGCGCGCGGTCATCGGTTTGGGCACGAGGATGACATCGAGGGTCTCTTTGACAATCGATCCGGGATAGACGCGGGCCAACCGCACGCGGCGGCTGTCGGGGAATTCGACCGCCCGGACCGGGCCGAAGCGCACGAAAGTGCCCTGCACCGAGACATCGGCCAGGCCCGCGCGTCGCGCCACGGTGCGCAACCGCGCCACCTCGAACAGATTGATCACCGGCTCGGGCGGCGCCCCGTAGCGGTCGCGCAGCTCCTCCTCGATCGCCGTCACTCCGGCTTCGTCGGTGACAGAGGCGAGCTTTTGATAGGCCTCGAGGCGCAGCCGCTCTCCCGGGACGTAATCGTGCGGCAGATGAGCGTCGACGGGGAGTTCGATCTTGACCTCGGCCGGCCCGGTTTCGGCCTCGCCCTTGAAGGTGGCGACCGCTTCGCCGACGAGCCGGACGTAGAGGTCGAAACCCACTCCTTCGATGTGGCCGGACTGCTCACCGCCGAGGAGGTTGCCGGCCCCGCGGATCTCAAGGTCTTTCATCGCCACTGCCATGCCCGCGCCGAGTTCGGTGTGGCTGGCGATGGTCTGGAGCCGGTCGTGCGCGGTCTCGGTGAGGGGCTTCTCGGGTGGGAAGAGGAAGTACGAGTAGGCCCGCTCGCGGCTGCGGCCCACCCGACCGCGCAGCTGGTGCAACTGGGAGAGCCCGAGCAGGTCGGCGCGCTCGACGATGAGGGTGTTGGCGTTGGAGATGTCCAGGCCGGTCTCGACGATCGTCGTGCACACGAGCACGTCAAATCGCTTCTCCCAGAAGTCGATGACGACCTGCTCGAGCTTGCCTTCGCCCATCTTGCCGTGAGCGGTGGCGATGCGGGCCTCGGGGACGAGCTCACGCAGCTTGGCGGCGGTGCGCTCGATGGACTGGACCCGGTTGTGGACGTAGAAGACCTGGCCTTCGCGCAGGAGTTCTCGCCGCAAGGCCGCGGTGATCTGCTTCTCGTCGTAGGCCCCGACGAAGGTCAGCACCGGGTGGCGCTCTTCCGGAGGCGTGGCGAGCGTCGACATCTCGCGGATGCCGGTGACGGCCATCTCGAGCGTGCGCGGGATGGGCGTGGCCGACATCGACAGGACGTCGACGGCGGTGCGCATCCCCTTGAGGAGTTCTTTGTGTTCGACGCCGAAACGTTGTTCCTCGTCGACGATGACGAGGCCGAGATCCTTGAACTTCACCCGGTCGGTGAGCAACCGGTGCGTCCCGATGACGACGTCGACCGTGCCGTCGGCGAGACCGGCAACGACAGCCGTGGCCTCGGTGTCCGACTGGAACCGTGACAAGGCGCGCACGGTGACAGGGAACGGGGCGTAGCGCTCGGAGAAGGTCTGCTGGTGTTGCTGGACCAGGAGGGTCGTCGGGACCAGGACGGCGACCTGCTTGCCGTCCTGCACCGCCTTGAAGGCAGCTCTCACGGCGATCTCCGTCTTGCCGTAGCCGACGTCGCCACAGATAAGCCGGTCCATCGGGACCTCTCGCTCCATGTCGGCCTTGACCTCGTCGATGCTCGAGAGCTGGTCGGGCGTCTCGACATAGGCGAAGGCGTCCTCGAGCTCCCGCTGCCAGGGGGTATCGGGCGCGAAGGCGTGCCCCTTGGACGCCATCCGGGCCGAATACAGCTTGATGAGGTCGGCGGCGATCTGCTTGACGTGTTTGCGGGCGCGCGCTTTGGTCTGCGCCCAGTCCGAGCCACCGAGGCGGTGAAGGGTCGGCAGCTCTCCCCCGACGTATTTCGTGACCTGGTCGAGTTGGTCGGTCGGGACATACAGCCGGTCCCCGGGTTGGCCTCTCTTGCTCGCGGCATACTCCAGGACGACGTACTCCCGGGTCGCGCCCCCGACGGTCCGCTGCATCATCTCGACGAAGCGTCCGACCCCGTGCTGCTCGTGGACGACGTAATCGCCCGGCCGCAGTGCAAGCGGGTCGACCTGGGCGCGGCGCCGCGAGGGCATCCGGCGCATGTCGCGAGTCGAGGTCCCCTGGCCTGTCCCCCCGGTGAGATCGGTCTCGGTGACCATGACGAAGCCCGCAGCGGCATCGACGAAGCCCGGCCCGACCGCTCCCGTCGTCACCGAGACGACGGACGCCGGAGCCAGCCCATCGGTCGACACCCGAGCGGGTATGCCGTGCTCGCCCAGCACCTCGACGACCCGCCGAGCGAGCCCGGGACCTTCGGTGACGACGGCGACGGTGCGCCCGGCGGCGAGCCAGGTCTGGATATCGCGGATGGCGGCCTCGGTGTCGCCCCGGTATCGGGGGGTGTCACGGGTGCCGAGGTCGAGCGTGACCGGTTGCTCGTCCTCGTCCGACGGGATGCCGTGGGGGCCAGCCGAATCAGCGCTGCCATCGGGGTCGTCGCTCGCGGCGTCAGCGGCGAAGGGCGTGAACTGCCACCACGGCATACCGAGACTGAGGGCTTCGTCCCGGAGCGCGGCCAGGGACGCATACGATCCCTGCCCGAGGACGGCCCGCAGGTCGACCGGGACTGCGCTGCCGGCGGCGGCTGCTCGACCAGCCGGCGTCGAGGAACTCCTCACTCGTGGCGACGAGGTCGCGGGCGCGCAGGCGGATGCGTTCAGGGTCGCACGTGACGACCCGACTGCCGCGAGGCAGCACCGCGAGCACGCTCTCGAGGTCGTCACCGATGAGCGCAGGCGTCAGTGACTCCATGCCCTCGACGGCAATCCCCGCCGCGACCTTGGCCAGCAGGTCGGCAATCCCAGGCAGCCGTTCGGCCAGGGCTTCGGCTCGCTCGCGCACCTGCGGCGTCAGGAGGAGCTCGCGACACGGAGGTGCCCAGAGCCCGCCTGTCCGGCCACCTCGAGCGAACGCTGGTCGGCGACCCGGAACCAGCGGATCTCCTCGACCGTGTCACCCCAGAACTCGACGCGCAGCGGGTGGTCCTCGGTGGGCGGGAAGACGTCGATGATCCCGCCCCGGACGGCGAACTCGCCCGCGCCGCTCGACCATGTCCGTGCGCGAATAGGCGGCGGCGGCAAGTGCCTCGACGACCTCGTCGAGCGGGCGCTCGTCACCCGGTCGCAGCGCGACCGGCTCGAGGTCCCCGAGCCCGGGGGCCAACGGCTGCATGACCGCCCGGATGGGTGCGACGACGACCTGCAAGGGCCCGTATGCCGCGTCGTCCGGATCAGGGTGAGTGAGCCGTCGGAGGACGGCAAGGCGACGACCGACCGTGTCTGATCGGGGCGAAAGGCGTTCGTGCGGAAGGGTTTCCCAACTGGGGAAGATGTCGACGACGTCAGGGTCGACGAGTTCGCGGAGGGCGGCGGCGAGGTCCTCGGCCTCCCGCGTGGTCGCGGTGACGGCGAGCACAGTGCTCGACGGGTCGGCCGCGATGAGGGTGGCCAGGGCGATCGCGCGAGTGCCCGGCGACATCGTGACGTCGGCGCGCAGCGGGCGCGCTTCGGTGACCGCCGTGACGAGCCGAGCGCCGGTGGCCCGCGCGGACCAGTCAGCCCGCAGGGGCGCGAGGGAGCCCATCGTGACCGGTGGTGCGGTCATAGCAGGCGTAGCGGGCACTAGCGGGCACAGCGGGCATGAGGGGGGGTCCTCAGTTCGGCGAGTGGAAGCGAAGCTGCGCCGCGGCGAGACCGTCGCGGACGAGCGCCTCGACGGCGTCGGCGGCATCGACGATGGTCACGCCGAGGTCGGCGCGTTCGGTGGCGCTGAAGTCGCGCAGGACGAAGTCAGCCGGGTCCATCCGTCCGGGAGGCCGACCGATGCCGACGCGGACCCGGTGGTAGTCACGGGTGCCGAGAGCGCTCGTGATCGACCGGAGACCGTTGTGACCGCCCTCCCCGCCACCGAGTTTGAGCCGGACGGTGCCGGCGGGCAGGTCGAGTTCGTCGTGGACGACGACGACCTGCTCGATCGGGCACGAGTAGTAGGTGAGCAGCGCCTTGACCGGACCGCCGGAGACGTTCATGTATGCCGTCGGCACGGCGAGGATCGTGGCCGGCCCCGGAGCGCCGCCCGGCATGGTCCCGAGACGCACCGAGGCCACTGCAGCGCGCGTCTTATGCGCCGAGAGGGCCGAGAGATCGGTGGTCAGCGCCGGCTCGGCCGCGGCCGAGCTGGGGTTTCGCCCACCGGCATACCGGCGGGCGAGCTGGCCGACGACCATGGCCCCGACGTTGTGGCGGTTGGCGGCGTATTTGGGGCCGGGGTTCCCCAGACCGACGACGACCCAGGCTCCCATGTCACCCTCCCGTGAGCATCCGCTTGATGGTGGCCGGCACGCAGACCGGCGCAACGGCGCGGGAGGGGCCACCGACGACGCGGTGTCCCCTCCCGGTGAGCCGTGGTCCGGACCTGCGAGCAGGCCTGATGACCGCGATTACTCGGACTCGGTCGCCTCGGGGGCGGGCGCAGCCTCTGGGGCCTCGTCGCCGTCCAGGTCGGCGTCGAGTTCTTCCTGGGAGATCTGCGCGGAGACGTTGACGACGAGGACATCGGCTTCGTCGATGAGCTCGGCACCCTCGGGCAGCGCGATGTCGCCGGCGTGGAACATCGTGCCCACCTCGGCGTCCTCGACGGAGACGATGACCGCCGCGGGGATGTTGGTGGCCTCGACCTGCAACTGCAGCGTCTGGCGCTCAAGGGTGACGACGGTGTCGGACTTGGCCTCGCCCTCGATCTGGACCGGGACGTCGACGACGACCTTCTCGCCGCGCTTGACCATGACGAGGTCAACGTGCTCGATGACCGGCTTGATCGGGTCACGCTGGACGTCCTTGGCCAGGGCGAGCTGGCTCTTGCCCTCGAGCTCGATCGACAGCAGGACGTTGGCGGTCTTGAGCGCCATCATCGTCGCGTGGCCGGGGAGCGTGATGTGGATGGGGTCGCTGCCGTGGGCGTAGAGGACCGCGGGAATCTTGTTGTCGCGGCGGATCTTTCGGGCGGCACCCTTACCGAACGCGGTGCGGCGCTCGGCGGGGAGGGAAATCTCGGACATGGATATCTCCTGGCACACGTGAGTGGGGCGAGTGGGGCAAGTCAGACGGGAGGTGCGTGGGCCTCGACGCGGGGCGCGGCACGCGCGGGCGGAGGCTCCCACCCACGTCGATCACGGACGCCACACGTGGCACGTCCCTCGCCGAGGCAACCCGATGATCTTACCTATCGCGCCAGACGCCGCGAAATCCGGGCCGGACGCAGCTCACCGATCCGCACGGCGACGACCCCTGCGAGGATCAGCGCGCCGCCGGCGAGTTGCGCCGGGCCCGGGAGTTCACCGAGCAGGAGCCAGGCGAGGATCACCGCGAAGAGCACTTCGGTGAGCCCGACGAAAGACGCGACCGTCGATCCCAGAGCGCGGGCCCCGATGGTGCCGAGCAGGTATGCCGCGGCGGCTGCGATGAGCGCGAGCTCGAGGATCGCGGCATACCAGGGCAGGTTGGCGCCCGCGATGACGACGTCGGCTGTCGCCCACCCCGAGGGGAGGGCCCGCACGAGTTGGAGTGCGACCAGGGCGACCGTGCCGACGCCCATGCCGAGGCAGGCGAGCGCGACCGGCGGGAGGTCGGTCGACGGATGTGCCGCGACGACGAAGAAGGCTGCGAGGCCGACCGCCGCGCCGATGCCCCAGAAGGAAACCGATCGGGTCGATCGCGCTCGCGCCCGCTCCCGCGACGTCGAGGACAATCGCGAGGCCCGCCATCGCGAGGACCCCGCCGAGGACCGTCGTGGCCGGGGGCCGGACGCGGGTCCGTGCCCACACCCACAGCACGACGAGCAGGATGCCGAGGTATTCGAGCAGGAGCGCCACCGCGACCGGCATGCGGGCGACTGCATTGAAGTAGGCGACCTGGCAGCCCGCGACGGACATGAGGCCGTAGGCCAGGATCATCCCCCTGCTCGACCGGACGGCACCTGGCCGCGAGCGCAGCGCGAGAGCCGTCGGGATCGCCAGGGCCAGGGCCGCGATCCCGATGCGCAAGGTGACGATCGTCGTGGGCGACCAGCCGGTCACGAGGAGGGACTTGGCGAAGGGACCTGAGCTCGCGAAGGCAGCCGCCGAGATGACCGCGGCGAGGAGCCCGAGATCGAGCGTGACGCGGGATTGTGTCGCCGCGGCCCTCACGCCCGACCGTCGAACAGGCTCGTGATCGAACCGTCGGCGAAGACCTCTTGGATGGCGCGGCTGATGAGCGGCGCGATCGACAGGACGGTGAGCTTGTCGAAGGTGTGGTCGGGGGGGATCGGCAGGGTGTCGGTGACGATGACTTCCTTGATGCAGCTGGCCTTGAGGCGCTCGACGGCCGGGCCGGACAGGATTGCGTGGGTCGCCGCGACGATGACCCCGGCGGCGCCTTCGGCCATGATCGCGTCGGCGGCCTTGGTGATCGTGCCGGCGGTGTCGATCATGTCGTCGACGAGGATGCAGATGCGGCCCTTGACCGAGCCGACGACGCGGTTGGCGACGCTCTCGTTGGGCCGGTTGATGTCGCGAGTCTTGTGGACAAAGGCCAGTGGGGCGCCACCGAGGCGGGCTGACCACTGCTCCGCGACCTTGATCCGACCGGCATCGGGCGAGACCACGGCCAGCTTTTTCGCGCCGTATTTGTCCGCGACATAGTCGGCGAGCAGCGGCAGGGCCATAAGGTGGTCGACGGGGCCGTCGAAGAACCCCTGGATCTGGGCGGTGTGCAGGTCGACCGCGATGAGCCGGTCGGCCCCGGCGGTGCGGAAGAGGTCGGCCATGAGCCGCGCCGAAATGGGTTCGCGCCCACGGTGTTTCTTGTCCTGACGGGCATAGCCGTAGAACGGGAGCACCACCGTGATGCGCTTGGCCGAGGCCCGCTTGAGGGCGTCGACCATGATGAGCTGCTCCATGATCCACTCGTTGATCGGCACGGTGTGGCTCTGGATGACGAAGGCATCGCAGCCGCGGACCGACTCCTCGTAGCGGACGTAGATCTCGCCGTTGGCGAACTCATAGGCCTGGGTCGGCACGAGTTGAGTGCCGATATCCGCCGCGACGGCCTGCGCCAACGCTGGGTGTGCCCTTCCCGTGAAGAGCATCAGGTGACGCTTGGGCTTGCGGCGGATCGCGCTCACGACAAACTCCCCTGTCCTGGGGCTCGGTCGCCCGCGGTGGTGCTGGGTATCAGGTCCTCGGTCACGACGGCCAGGGGGCCGATGTGCTGGCCGACGTCGGTCTGCGCATTGCGCATCTCGACGAAACTCCCGACGGTGGTGTCGGCGGCAATCTCGGTGCCGGGTCGGAGGTGCACCCAGGGGCCGACGAGTGCGCCGGGGCCGACGACCGAGAGCGCGGCGTGCGTGCGCACGAGGTGGGCCTCGTCGCCGACCTCCATGTCGCGCAGCGTGGTGTCGGGGCCGATCGTCGCGCGGGCGCCGACGGTCGTGGCGCCGAGTAGTTGCGAGTTGGGGTGGATCACGGTGTCGGTGCCGACGCTGACTTCGGCGTCGATCCACGTCGTCGCCGGATCGATGACAATCGCCCCGTCCCGCATGACCTGCTCGACGGTGCGCCGGTTGAGCTCGGCGCCGAGCCGGGCGAGCTGGACCTTGTCGTTAACGCCTTCGCACTGCCAGATATCGGCGAGCACGAAGGCACCGACCTGGAGCCCCGCGGCACGCTCGATCGCGAGGACGTCGGTGAGGTATTTCTCACGCTGGCTGTTGTCTGTGGTGATCTTCCCCAGGGCAGCGTGCAGCTGCGCGCCGTCGAAGGCGTAGATGCCGGAGTTGATCTCGGTGATCGCGAGCTCGTCCTCGGTCGCGTCCTTGTGCTCCACGATGCGAGCGACCGAGCCGTCGTCCTCGCGGACGATCCGGCCATAACCCGAAGGATCGGGCACGTATGCCGTGGCGACCGTCGCGGCATACCCGCCCTCCTCGTGCGCTCGCACGAGGTCGCGCAGCGTGGTGCCGGACAGCAGCGGGACATCACCGTAGGTGACGACGACGGTGCCGGCCAGTCCTGGTGGCAGCGCGTCCAGCCCGCACTCGACCGCACGCCCCGTGCCCTTGATCTCGTCCTGGTCAGCGATCACGCACGAGGGCTCACACTCGCGGATGTGCGCGGCCACGCGGTCGCGTTCGTGACGGACCACGACGGCGAGGTGCACGGGGTCGAGGGCGCGGGCGGCGGCGATGGCGTGACCGAGAAGGGAACGCCCGCCGATGGTGTGGAGCACCTTCGGCAGGTCCGACTTCATCCGGGTGCCTTCACCTGCCGCCAGGACGATGACAGCGGCCGGCCGAGAGTCAGTCACGAACCTGGAGTCTACCGGCCTCCTTCGGACCGCCCGACGTCCGCGCTGGGCACCCCGACGCGCTCCGGGCTCCCCGGGGTGGAATCGAACCACCGTCGCTAGTCCTGATTCAAAGTCAGGCGGGCCCTGCCAGCAGACCAACCGGGGAACGTCCGTGCGCCGTCGCGGCCGGACGAGGAGCAAGGGTAGCCCGGAACCGGGCCTCCCGGTGACACCACCGCCCCTTTGCGACCGACGACGGGGGCCGCGACCAGGGGCCAGTCAGCGGCTGATCAGCGGCTCATCAGCGACTGATCAGCGACTGATCAGGGACAATGGCCGCGTGACCCCTCCCCCTCCGGCATCCTCGACCCGTCGTCCGCGGATGAGCGGCACCGAACGCCGCGAGCAGCTCATCGGGGTCGGCCGGTCGATCTTCGCCGAGCGGGGCTTCGAGGCAACGACCGTCGAGGAGATCGCCGCGAAGGCCGGGGTGAGCAAGCCGGTCGTCTACGAGCACTTCGGGGGCAAGGAGGGCTTGTATGCCGTCGTGGTCGACCGCGAGATGGCGGCACTGCTGTCGGGTGTGACCGACGCCCTGTCCAGCGCCCAGTCGACCCGCTCGATCGTCGAGAGTGCCGCTTTGGCTCTCCTGGACTACATCGAGGGCTCGACCGACGGGTTCCGGATCCTCGTGCGGGATTCGCCTCCCGGTCAGTCGACCGGGTCCTTCGCCAGTCTCATCGGCGACATCGCCGGACAGGTGGAGCATCTGCTCGCCGAGGAGTTCCAGCGGCGCAAACTCGACCCCAAGACCGCGCCGATGTACGCCCAGATGCTCGTCGGCATGGTGGCACTCACGGGACAGTGGTGGCTGGAAAACCGTCGTCACAAAAAGGCCACTGTCGCAGCCCATTTGGTCAATCTCGCGTGGAACGGCCTCACCGGCATGGAGGCGAAGCCGCACCTGCGCACGGCCGTGCGCTGAGTGCCGCCGATGCTGCCGCGAGGCCCTTAAGCGGGTGGCTGCGGCGACGGCGCCGGGAGTTGGACCGTGTCCGTCGAGGTGGCGTCACGGCTGGTCGCGGTGGCGGTGACGGTCGTCGGTGTGGTCGGGGGGACCGCAGGCGGGGTGGCCGTCACGAGGATTTTTGTCGGGCCTCGTCCCGAACACGCGACGACCGCGCCCGCGGGATCGCAGAGCCAACCCCGATGGTGCCCCTGGGTCGGCACGAGCGTGAGCGTGCCTGTGCCGATATCGAAGACGACTGTTGTGATGCCGTCCGCGGGGACCCGCACCTCCGCATCGAAGGGCGCCTCCCAGGTGGCCCGCGGATCCAACCGCACGAAGTCGACGACGGGGGCGGGCTCGGGAGGAGCAAGCGTGGCGCTGCTCGTTGCCGCGCCTCCTGCGGTGGTCACCGTGGCCGTCACCGTCGTGGGGGTGGTCGGGGGCCGCACCGGCGGGGTCGCGGTCACGAGAAGGGTGGCCGGACCGGTGCCTGTGCACACGACCGGCCTGCCCCCATCACAGGACCAGCCCGTGGCGTCGGGTCCTGGCACGACTGTGAGGGTGCCGGCAGAGGCAGCTATGGAGACTGAGCTCACGTCGTCGGTGGCGGGCACGGTCACTGCGAAGGGAGTCCCCCATTGCACGGCCGCGTCAAAGGTGACCGGGCGAGGGGCGGGCGGGGCCGGTGCTGGTGGCATGACCAGGGTGGTCGTTGTCGAGAGCCGCGCCGGTGAGGTCACCGTGCTGGTCAGAGTCACCGCTGACGTCGTGAGGACGGGCGTGGCCACGAGGTGCAGTTGTGCCGGGCCGGTGCCCGAGCACGTCACGGTTGATCCGGCCTTGGTGCAGGTCCAGTCAGACCCCGAGCCGGCGAGGGTGGACACGTTCAGACCCCCTTGGCTCAAGGCGAAGGTCACCGTGGTCACGCCGGACGTGCTGCCGGCGATGGATGCGACAAAGGGCGTGCCCCACGACAGGGCCGACGCGAACGTCGCCGGGGCCGGTGGCACGGGTGGCGGTGGGGTGGGCGTAGGCGTAGGTGTGGGGGTTGGGGTCGGCGTCGCGGGGGTGACGACCGGCGTCGCGGGGACGACCGGACCTGGTGCAGGCCGAGGTGCAGCGGTCGCCGGGGTCCTCGGGGTCCCCGGGGTCCTCGGAGTCGTGGCAGCACCAGTGCCCGAGGTCCCCGCAGCACCGGCGGGCACCGGTGCGGGAGCTGGAGCTGGAGGCACGGACGGGGTCGAGGTCGTGGCGCCAGTCGTCGGGAGGGTCGGCGCTGCGGTTGCGCCCGAGTTCGGTCCAGCGCCGCCACCGGCCCCTCCCGAGCCACCGGCACCCACACCGGAGCTCGCACCCGCGCCTGCTGCGCCAGCACCGAAGGCCGAGATCCCGCCGGGAGCGGCGACGTAGCCCACTCCGAGCACAAGCCCGACCGCCAAGGCCGCGGCTTTCCCGCCGACGTTGGCCATGAGCGCTGCGGCGAGCGCCGCCTTGGGCTCTTCGCGCGGCCCGCGAGGGCCGTCTGATCCGGCGGCGCCGGCACCGAGGCCACCGGCCCATGCGCTGGCCACGGATGTCCCGCCGAGGAAGATCAGCGGCACCATGAGGGCCGGCAGGGCCCGGTTGACCTCGGTCATTTCAAGCGCCAGACCGCGGGCGTGACTGCACGTCGCGAGGTGCTCGGACACGCGAGCCCGCTGCCGGACCGGCAGCTTGCCGCGGACGAATCGACCCATCTGGGCGAGGACCCAGGCGCACTCGGCATCCTGGGCGCGCCCGATCGCACGGTCGGCGTGGGCGTCGAGGTATTTCGCCCGAAGGCTGTCACGAGCCCGCAGCGCGAGCACGCTCACGCCGTTGGCGGACATCCCCATCGACGAGGCCACTGCCGCGGGGGTGGTCCCTTCGACGGCCGTGTGCCAGAGCACCTGCTGGTCGCGCACGGGCAGCCGCTTGAAGGCCGCCCGCACGAGATCGTGATCGACCGACGCGGACGGGTCGTAGGCCTGCTCCGCAGGAGTCGCCGACTCCAGGGCGGCATCCTCGGTGGGGACGGCGCGCAGCTCGGTGCGGGCGGCATCGACGGCCGCCGTGCGCACGGCCGACAGGAAGTAGGAACGGAAGTTGCTCGTGGGGCCTTTGCCGGCCCGGATGAGGTCATAGACCCGCAGGCTCGCGTCGGCGACGATGTCCTCAGCCGAGGTGCGTCCGCGGTGGCGGTGCGCCACGGCATACGCGGCCGGCAGATAACGGCGCCAGAGTTCGGCGTAGGCGTCCGGGTCACCGTCGCGGACCATCCCGAGCAGGCTCAGGTCGTCGGCGTCCGCCAACGTCTGGCCCCAGATCCCGGCAGGTGCCGACATACGTCATCCCTCCTGTGAAGCCGGTCGCCCCCGACCGGCTTGGCGGTATGCCGTCGCGACACACCCAGCCCCCCAGTGTGCCGTGACCGACGCACCTCATGACCAAGTGTGCCCCCTCGCGACCTGGAGCGAAAGTCGGCGAGCGCGAACTTCCGACCCTGTGGTGTCTTGACGTCAAGCAATACCCGCCCGCACGGGCTACCGTGGAGGCGTGACCTCTGCAGACCGGCCGATCGACGACGTCGACCGCATCGTGGCTGCGTGGCACCGCGAGACCCCCGACCTCGACGTCAGCCCGCTCCATGTGCTGTCCCGCATCACCCGATTGGCCCGCCGCCTGGACCTCGCTCGAGGCGCCGCCTTTGCGGACTACGGCCTCGAAGGGTGGGAGTTCGACGTGCTCTCCGCGCTCCGTCGCGCGGGCCGGCCGTATCAACTCTCGCCCGGGCAGCTCGTCGCCGACACCCTCGTGACCTCGGGCACGATGACCAACCGCGTCGATCGCCTGGAGCACAAGGGTCTCGTGCGGCGCATCCCCGACCCGACCGACCGCCGCGGCGTCCGGGTGCGGCTGACCGCGGAGGGGCGGGAAGTCGTCGACGCCACGCTCGCGGCCCTGCTCGACCAGGAACACGAGCTCCTCGCCGGGCTCAGTGCGGCCGAGCGCGACCACCTGGCCACCCTCTTGCGGCGCATCACGACGGCCATCGAGGCCTGACCGGCCGGGAGCTCGTCGGGCGCGTGTTACTCCAGCGTCTTACTCCAGCGCCTCGGCCGACTCAAGCCACGCAAGCTCAAGGGCGTCCCGTTCGTCGAGCAAGTCACGGAGCGTCGCATTGAGCGCGATCACCTTCAGGTGGTCACTCGCGACCGCTGCCATCTCCGCGTGGAGTTTCGACTCCCGCTCGGCGACCCGGGACAGGGCTCGTTCGATGCGGGCGAGTTCTTTGCGCGCCTCTCGCTGCTGCGCTGCACTCGGGCCCGCGGCGGCATCCGCAGCGGGGCGGGGAGGCGACCCACCGGCATATCCGCCGGTCGTCGGTCGCGCCTGCGCGTGGACCAGGTCGAGGTACTGGTCGACACCGCCGGGGAGCTCCCGGACAAGCCCGTCACCGAGGAGAGCGACTTGGCGGTCGGTCACCCGCTCGAGGAGGTAACGGTCGTGAGAGACGACGATGAGCGTGCCCGCCCAGCCGTCGAGGACGTCCTCGAGCGAGGTCAGCGTCTCGATGTCGAGGTCGTTGGTCGGCTCGTCAAGGATGATGACATTGGGCTCGGCCATGAGGAGTCGGAGGATCTGAAGGCGCCGCCGTTCGCCGCCCGAGAGGTCGCCGACGCGGGTCTGCTGGCGCATTCCCGTGAAGCCCAGGCGCTGCGCGAGTTGGCTCGCGGCCACTTCCTTGCCGCCCAGCGTGACGACCCGGCTCACCTCTTCGACGGCTTCGATGACCCGGTATGCCGTAAGCCGGTCGAGCTCGCGGACCTCCTGGGTGAGGAAGGCGAGCGCCACTGTCGCCCCGACCTTGCGACGGCCGGAGTCCAGCGGCACGGTGCCGGCGATCGCGCGCAGGAGCGTCGACTTGCCCGCGCCGTTGATCCCGACGACGCCGACGCGCTCGCCGGGAGCCAGGCGCCAGGTGACCTTGTGCAGGAGCGTGCGGTCGCCGAGGACGACGGTCGCGTCGACGAGGTCGATGACGTCCTTGCCGAGCCGGCGCGTGGCAAAGCGGACGAGTTCGACCGCATCACGCGGCGCGGGCTCGTCAGCAATGAGGGCGTTCGCGGCATCGATCCGGAACTTTGGCTTGCTCGTGCGCGCGGGCGGACCACGCCGGAGCCACGCGAGCTCCTTGCGCAGGAGGTTGTCCCGGCGCTCGGCCGTCACCGCCGCGAGTCGCTCGCGTTCGGCCTTGGCCAAGACGTATGCCGCGTAGCCCCCCTCGAACGAGGCGACGGCCCCGTCGTGGACCTCCCACGTGAGGGTGGCGATGGCGTCGAGGAACCACCGGTCGTGGGTGACCGCGACGAGTGCCGACTCGGCCCGGGTGCGCCGGGTCGCCAGGTGGTCAGCGAGCCACGCGACACCGTCGACATCGAGGTGGTTGGTGGGTTCGTCGAGCAGGAGCAGGTCAGGGTCGGCGACGAGAAGGCGCGCGAGGGCCAGGCGTCGACGCTCCCCTCCGGACAGGGGACCGATAACGGCGTCGAGACCGCCGACCGCTGGTGCGTCGACCCCGCCGAGGAGGCCGGAGATGACGTCTCGGACCCGGGCGTCACCGGCCCAGTCGTGCTCGGCGCGGTCGCCGACGAGCGCGGTGCGCACCGTCCATGCCGGGTCGAGCTCGTCGGTCTGGCCGAGCAGACCGATGGTTGTCCCACCGGAGCGGGTGACTCGACCTTCGTCGGCCTCCTGGATCCCGGCAAGGACGCGAAGGAGAGTCGACTTGCCGCCACCGTTGCGGCCCACGACACCGATCCGCGCTCCGCCGAGGACCCCGGTCGAGACGGCATCGAGGACGTGCGCCACTCCGTGGACCACGGTGACGCGTTCGAGCGAGACGAGGACGCCCATCAGTCGCGGGGCGTGGTGACGACGGCTGCCCCGTGCACGGGACCACGGGCGCGTTTGACCTCGGGTGCCATGCCGGAGGCGGTGAGGGCGACGCAGAGATCGAGGGCATGCTCGGCCGACCGGGTGAGGAAGGCGATGGTCGGCCCCGACCCGCTGACGATGCCACCGAGCGCGCCGAACTCGAGTCCGGCATCGAGGACGTCACGCAACTCGGGGCGCAGCGAGAAGGCCGGCTCCTGCAGGTCGTTGGCCAACGCCGCCGCGAGGTCGTCGCAGTCACCTGACCGCAGGGCCGCCATGATGGCCGGCGACGACTCGGGGGCTGGGACTGGGGCGTCGCCGCGCAAGCGATCGCACTCGGCATACACCGCGGGCGTCGACAGCCCTGTGGGGCTCAGGGCAAACACCCAGTGGAAGAGTCCACGGGCAAGGACGGGGGCCAGGCGGTCGCCTCGGCCCGAGCCGAGTGCGATCCCGCCGTGCAGCGCGAAGGGCACATCACTGCCGAGATCGGCTGCGACAGAAGACAAGACGTCACGCTCGGCGCGCAGACCCCATAACTGGTCGCAGGCGACGAGGGCGGCGGCAGCATCGGCCGACCCTCCAGCCATGCCGCCGGCAACGGGGATCTCCTTGGCGATCGTGATCGCGACCGGGGCGTCGGCAACTCTCCCGCGGCGGGCCAACGCCTTGGCTGCCCGGAGCGCGAGGTTGTCCTTCGTGTCAGGGACGAGGCCGGCATACCGACCTGTGGTCGTGACCGACCAGGTGGCCGCCCGGGTGACCGTCACCTCGTCGAAGAGCCCGACCGCCATGAAGACGGTGGCGAGGTCGTGGAAACCGTCGTCTTTGCGCGGCCCGACGCGCAGCTCAAGGTTGACCTTCGCCGGCGCCCGGACGGTGACCGACCGGGAGGTGGTGGCGAAGGGGCTCATTGCTCCACCCTATTGGCCGTGGCCCTGGCCAGGTTGCGAGTGGGGAGGGTCCGCACTGAGCGCCCGCGCGGCCCGCGCGATGGCAGTGAACTCGCCGACACCAAGGGTTTCGCCGCGCGCCTGGGGGTCGATGGCCGCGGCCCGGAGGATCTCCTCGGCGCGCGCCGCTCCCCCGGCCCACCCGGCCAGCGCTGCGCGAAGAGTCTTGCGGCGTTGCGCGAAGGCCGCGTCGACGACCCGGAAGACCTCCCGGCGCAGGATCGCGGCCCCGTCGTCATCGCCGAGATCCGAGGTCGGACGCCGACGCAGCTCGACCAGTCCCGAGTCGACATTGGGCACCGGCCAGAAGACGCTCCGAGGCACGGTCCCCGCGAGGCGCGCCGCGGCATACCACGCCGCTTTGACGCTCGGGACGCCGTAGGCCTTGCTGCCGGGGGACGCGGCGAGGCGCTCGGCTACTTCGAGTTGGACCATGACCAGGACCCGGTCGAGGGTGGGGACGCGGTCGAGCAGCGAAAGCACCACGGGCACGGACACGTTGTAAGGCAGGTTGGCGACCAGGGCCGTCGGTTGCGGGTCGGGCAGGGTGGTGACGGTCAGCGCGTCGGCGGTCACGACCTGCAGGTATGCCGCCCGCTCGGGTTGCAGTGCCGCCATGGTCGCCGGGAGCGCAGCAGCGAGCACCGGGTCGATCTCGATCGCGGTGACGCGGGCGCCGGTGTCCAGCAGGGCGGCCGTGAGGGAGCCGAGGCCGGGACCGACTTCCAGGACGGTGTCCGTGTCGGTGACCTGCGCGATCCGCACGATGCGCCGGACGGTGTTGGCATCGACAACGAAGTTCTGACCCCACGACTTCGTCGGGCGGACGCCCAGACGGGTCGCGAGGTCGCGGATGGCAGCAGCGCCGAGGAGCCCGTCTCCGGGGGTCCCGGAGGCCCCGGAGGGGGTGTCGAGGTGCGCCGAACCGCTCACCGGACCACCTTAGGCCGCGCTGCGGGCTGACTTGCGCCGCGGACATCGAAGCGCAGCCGTGAGGCCAGCGCCTCGCGCAGCGGCCAGGACCATTCGATGAAGCCTCTTCGTAAGCCCGCGGGCAGGCCGGGTCGCGCAAGAGCAGCGTCGATCGCCGCGATCGTGTCGGGATGGACGACCTGCGGAAAGCCCCAGCGCATGACCTTGCCGAGGGCGTCTTCGCCGACCCACGCGGTCATCTGAGCGAGGGCATCGAGCCACGGGGTTACGAGTGGCAGGACAAGGTCGGGGTCGGGTGCGCGCCAGAGGCCCCGGGAGAGTTCGACGAGCTCGTGGTTGGAGCGGCCCGAGTCAGGGCTCGTGAGTTCGTCGAAGGCCCACGCCTTCGCCGCTGGCGTGGGGATGCTGGCGCGGGCCGCGAGCGCCGCCAACCGTCCGGAGGTGGAGGGGTCCGCGGCTACGGCGACCGTGAGCTCTCCCTCTCCGAAAAGCCCTGCCGCACAGAGACGTCCGATCACGAGCCAGCGGAAGTCGAGGTCGCCGTCGAGGCCGGCAGGAGGTGTCACGAGCCATTCCCGCAAGAGCGTCTCCGACGCGGACGTGCGGGCGATCACGCGAGCGGCTGCGGTCTGCCGGTCACCGTCCGGGGCAGCCAGGACGGTGGCGGCGGCGTCGGCGATGGCGGCCATCGCGGCCGGGACTTCTGCCGGCGGCAGGACGAGGCCGAGCGTCGCCACGACCTGCTCGGGGACCTCGGAGACCAGGGTGGGGTAGCTCTCGCGCGGCCACGCCTGGACGAACGTCGCGAGGTAGGTGCGCGGGTCCACAGTGGCCCGGGCCACGCCGTCGCGCAGGGCCTGCCACGCGACCGATCGGGCCAGCGGATCGGCCACCCCGGCGAGCATCCCCGGCAGAGCCGCGAGCGACTCCTCGTCGAGGTCGACGGCTGCCCACGTGAGATCGGTGGAGTTGGGCAGCACGACCCGGCGGGTCGACGGGATGGCGAGTCCCGGCATCGGTGTCCGCCCCGGGGAGGCGGCGACGCGGCATACCTGCTCGCCGTCCGCGGTGAAGACGGCGACGTCGAGCGCGTGCGGCCGATGGGCGGGGTGTGCCGCCGGCGCTGTCACGACGAGTTCGGGGCCGGACCCGTGCCCGACCGGATCGACGGTGATCGTGTCGCGTCCGGCGGTGAACAGCCACTCCTCACTCCACGAGCTGAGCTCCTGGCCGCTCGCGGCCTCGATCGCAGCGACGAACTCCGAGCGCGTGCCATTGCCCCAGGACTTGTCGCGGAGGTAGGCGCGCACGCCAGCGATGAAGGCCTCGTCACCGACGTAAGCGATGAGCTGCCTGATGGCGTTGGCGCCCTTGGCGTAGGAGATGCCGTCGAAGTTGGCCAGGGCGTCGACGGCATTCTCAGCGGGGGTGCCCGCGACGGGATGGGTGCTGGGAGCCCGCTCCGCGGCATACCCCCACGGTTTGCGTACGATCCCGAAATCGACCCACGCGTGGGCGAACGAGGTCTCGCTCGTGAGCACGCGGTGGGCGAGGTATTCGGCGAATGACTCGTTGAGCCAGAGGTCGTCCCACCACGTCATCGTCACGAGGTCGCCGAACCACATGTGGGCCATCTCGTGGATGACCGTGCGGGAGCGCCGGAGCACCTCGTCGGGGGTGGCGGCGCCGCGATAGAGGTAGGAGTCGCGGATGGTGACGCAGCCGGGGTTTTCCATCGCGAGCGCGTTGAAGTCGGGGACGAAGACCTGGGCGTAGTCGCCGAAGGGATAGCGGATGCCGAAGAGCTCGTGGTAGGCGTCGAGCCCGGCCTTGGTCACTTCGAGCAGCTGAGGCGCCCAGCGCTCGAGCTCGGGCCGGAGGGAGGCCCGGGCGTAGAGCGCCAAGGGGATGCCGTCGTGGTCGTCACGGATGATGGCGTAGGGACCGGCGCAGATCGCCATGAGATAGGTGGAGATCGGCGGGGTCTCGGTCAGCACCCATTGCCCAGGGGCGATCTGGGCGGCGGGCCCGTTGCCGACGACGACCCAGTGGTGCGGGGCACGGACGCGGACGGCATACCGGGCCTTGAGGTCGGGCTGGTCGAAACAGCCGAAGACGCTCGGGGCGGCGTCGAGGAAGGACTGCTGGTAGAGATACGCCTCACCGTCGGCCGGGTCGACGGCGCGGTGCAGGCCTGAGCCGTCGCGGCGGTAGGCCATGGTCGCGCGCACGGTCAGCGAGTGGTCGCCCGGTCCGGTGGCGTCGGTGGGCAGCCACAACCGCCGGCCGTCCCAGAGCGAGGCCTCAAGGGGTATGCCGTCCAGCCTCGCCTCATGCAGCTCGCGGGCGTGCAGGTCCAGCCAGAGCCGCGGAGGGGCGGTGTCCGAGCTCGACCGGACCGTGAAGCCCACCGTGACCGTCGAGCCGAACTCGGCATCGCCCCGGTCGAGGTCGAGCTCGACGGCATAGTCGTGGACCGCGAGCGCGGCTGCGCGGGCGACCGCATCGCGGCGGGTCAGGCTGGTCTGGCTCGAGCTCGACATGGCCTCGAGTCTGTCAGCGGCGTCACGTCAGCGGCCGCACGGGGCCGAATACCCGATGACAGGGCAGCCGTGGTGTCCGAGCAATTTCTCCCACTGCCGGAGTCCTCGACCCTCATTCGAGCAACCTCCCTGTCAACATTGTCAAAGCCCGGTCGACAGATACTGAACTAAGTTCACCTGTCGGTGCCATTGTGATGCAGGTTCGACGTCACTCTCGCATCCTCTAAATGCCTCACGAATACTATCCGCAATCCTGCCAATTTGACGCTACAGAACCGCGCATAGTTCGCGCTCTATTTCGCGCTTCTTTACCCTGGCCGTTCGACTGCTCATTGTCAGGCCGGATCTGATGGTTTTCCCGCTCGGCATGATCCACTTCACGTGATTTCTTCGGGTGATCGACACCGACCCGCCTCCGCGCCGGACTCGCCTAGCAAGCGGCTCTAAGTCCTTGTTGATACCGAGGCTCATGACGCAACCTTGGCGCCAACGACCGTGAGGACTCGCGGCCACGAACATGCACTACAGCGCACCAGGCGTCGCCGCCTGGCCTCATGCTCCAACATCCGGGCGACGTCGACCCGGGGAGCTCGACGGCACGTTCCGGCCGCCGAGTGGTAGACCTCAAGGTCTCCTCCTTGCGTCGTGCGCACCAGCACGACGAGGTCCTCGGGATTGGCGAAGAGCCCCTCACGCCGCTCGGCCAGGTCCTTCATTCGACCAGCGAACCACTTCTCTACGGCTTGGTGCCTGGAGAGGCAGGAGGCCTCGAGCGCCTCGTGCTCCTGGGTCAACTCCTGGACCTTCTCAAGCCAGACCCTCGTGACCCCTGTGCCTTGCGCTTCCATTGTTCTCCCTTTCTTCACACATGGCACCATGCCACTGACCCCATTGCGCCATACGACCCATTGAGAAGTCAAGCGCAAATTAATAGCAGATCTGTCAGACTTAAGGATCAGAGGTTGAGAGTCAATATTCCTCGAAGTTTGTCTCGCGAAATTCCTAAAGTCTGCAGACAAATCGCGAGTCATAAATAGGCTCCCGTTCTATTGCTCAGGGCGTCTTAATAACTGCGCTCAAATACTTTGCCCTGTTCGAACTGCCGTCGCTTGTGGCCAATTCCATTGCGGCCCAGGGAAGTACGCACATCCCCCGGTCGCACAGACTTCCCGGCAGGACCCAGGGTCAGCTCGGAGCGCACCACGCCGGGGCCTCCGTGAGGGCGTGCGGCTCACACACTGAGTGCGGTCGCTCACGACGGTCATGCCGACTCCCACCGGTCGGGGTGCGGGATCGCCGAGCCAGCAGTGTGACGCAGATCACGGCCGCCTGAGCGCCCGCGACGACCGTATTTCCCGACGACTGTGACCCTAGCGGCCGTAACCCATGCCGGTCGGGCCGTCGGCCATGCCTTCGAGGCGGGCGATCCGCTCGTGCATCGGCGGGTGGGTGGAGAACAGCCGCGATACGTCCTGGGGGCGGAAGGGGTTGGCGATCATCATGTGGCTCGCGTTGACCAGGGCCGGTGCGGGCGCGAGGGGCGCCCGCGCCACCCCGGCGTCGAGTTTGCGCAGCGCCGACGCGAGCGCGAGGGGATCACCGGTCAGGCGCGCACCGTCCTCGTCGGCGTCGTATTCCCGCGTCCGGCTGATCGCGAGCTGGATGACAGACGCGGCCATGGGCGCGAGGAGGGCCATCGCGAGCATGGCGATCGGGTTGGGGCGGTTTTCGTCGTTGCCGCCGCCGAAGGCGCCAAAGAACATGAGCATCTGGGCAACCGAGGTGATGACACCGGCGACTGCCGCCGCGACCGAGGACGTGAGGATGTCGCGGTTGTAGACGTGCATGAGCTCGTGGCCGAGGACCCCGCGCAGCTCACGCTCGTCGAGCAGCCGCATGATCCCTTCGGTGCAACAGACGGCGGCATTGTCGGGGTTGCGGCCGGTCGCGAACGCGTTGGGTGCGTCGGTCGGTGACATGTAGAGCCGGGGCATGGGTTTGCCTGCGGCCGTGGAGAGTTCGCGCACGATCCGATACATCACGGGGGCTTGCGCTTCGGAGACGGGATAGGCGTGCATCGCCTTGATCGCGATCTTGTCGCTGTTCCAATAGCCGTAGGCGGTCATCGCCAAGCCGAGCAGGGCCCCGACCCAGATGTAACGACCGCCGGAGATGACGGCGGCCAGGCCCAGCAGGAGGGCCCAGATCGCCCCGAACAGGGCGGCGGTCTTGAGTCCGTTGTAATGACGACGCATGCCCGCTCAACGCTCGTGATCGTCGGCAGTGTTCCCGAGACGGCCCTCGGAGCCCTCCCCTGTCGAGTCCCCCAGCCACGCGGCCAATCGACCGGTGTCGTGGCGGAGCGCTGTCGTGCTCGCCTCCGCCGGGGCAGCCTGCGCGACCCACGCGAGCGCGTCGAAGGGGCACACCTCCACGCAGATCCCGCAGCGTTGGCAGTGGCCCATGTCGATGACGAACTCGTCGAGGACTTTGACCACCCTCGGCCGGCCGCGAGGCGTCGTCGGCGGCTCGGTCTCGGTATGCGAGGAAATGTGGATGCACCAGTCCGGGCACTCCTGCGCGCAGATGAGGCAGGAGGTGCACTTGTCGGGGATGAGGGCAAGGGTGCCCCGGCGACGGGGAGCGGCCTCTGCTGAAGGGTTTGGATCGCTCATTTCCTGGCCTCCCGCCCCGGCCACGGCGTCTCGGTCCTCGCCGTCAGGGGGGACTCGGGGCGCAGCGGATAGCTCGGCTCGCCCGGCATACCCGCCGTCGCGTGGACGAGGAGGGGACGCAGGCCGAGGCCCGTGCCGTCGTCGAAACCGGCCACGCAGAGCCCCAGCAACTCCGCCGCCTCGCGCTCGGGCCACGCCGCACCGCGGAAGAGCGCGGTCAGGCTCCCGAGTGGCTCACCATCGGGCACCTCGATCCGTATGCCGTGCAACTCACCGTCGCGCCGGCGCAGGTGGAGGCGCACCCCGAGGCCACCCGAGGTGGGCCACGCGACGAGGGAGTCGAACACGGCATACCCGTCATCGCGCAGCGCCCTTGCGCGGTCGGCCCACTCCGCGAGGGGCACCTCGGCGACGGCACCTTCCGAGATCATCCCTGCGCCCCTATCAGGCTGGTGATCGCGTCGACGAGGGCTTGCGGTCGCGGAGGACACCCGGGCACGTAGCGGTCGACGGGCACGACCCGGTCGACACCCTGGAGCACGGAGTAGGAATCCCAGTAAGGACCGCCCGTCGTCGCGCACACGCCGAAGGCGATGACCCGGGCGCCGGGACGCAGCCGGGCGTGGACCGCGGCGATGGTCGGAGCCATCGTGTGGGTGACCGTGCCGGAGATGACGAGAAGATCCGCCTCGGCGGGTTCGTCGTCGACGAGGTCGACCCCGAGAGCCGCCAGCGCGCTCGTGGCCGCGAGCGCTTCGAGCGCGCAGCACGCCACCGGCAGGTGCAGCGCGCGCAGACGACCTGTCAGCGCTGCTGACTCCTGCGACGGCTGCAGCGGCTGCAGCGGCTGCTCGATGCGCTGCCCGCCGGGCTCGATGCGCTCGCTGCTCGTCCTCACGGGAGTCACGGTAATCGCTCGCCGCGCCGGCATCGCAGGCCCCCGCCCGTTTATGGCCGTTTCTCTTTTTCTTTGCCCGAAACTCTTTACATGTGACCGTCTAGGCGCCTACTATCGTTTCCACGGTCAGATCCAAATCCAGTCAGTCCAGACCGGGCAGGACTGGGCCATCACTGTCGATGGAGGAACAGGTGTACGCAGCAGAACGTCAACAGCGCATCCTGACCGTTGCGCGCGCGGCCGGCCGGGTGGAGGTCCTCGCCCTGGCTGAGGAACTCGATGTCTCACCCGAGACGATCCGCCGCGATCTCACCAATCTCGAGCGCGGTGGCGCTCTGCGGCGCGTCCACGGAGGCGCCATTCCTGTCGAGCGACTTGGCTTCGAGCCGTCCGTCGCGATCCGGTCAGAACGCTTCGTCGCGGAGAAGGAGCGGATCGCCAAGGCGGCCCTTGCGCTCGTGCCGGACGAAGGGACGATCCTGCTCGACTCGGGCACGACGACCCTCGCCTTGGCCAAGATCCTCCCCACGGACCGGGAACTCACGGTCGTCACCAACTCGCTTCCCATCGTCCAAGCCCTCAGCTCGGTCAAGGCGATCTCGCTCTATGTGCTCGGCGGACGCTTCCGCCCGCGCACCCAGGCTGCCGTCGGCGACTGGGTGGTGTCCGCCCTCACCGATGTCACCGTCGACATCGCCTTCCTCGGCACCAACGGGGTCTCGGTCGAGCGTGGACTCACGACGCCCGACCCCAGCGAGGCCCTCGCCAAGCACGCCATGGCCGCCGCTGCCCGACAGTGCGCCGTCCTCGCCGACTCGTCCAAGGTCGGCACCGAACACTTCAGCCGCTTCGCGTCGCTGGAGGACCTGAGCGTCCTCGTGACCGACACCGGCCTCGACCTCGAAACTGCCCAGGAATTCGAAGCCCACGGACCGGAGGTCATCCGCGCATGATCGTCACGCTCACCCCTAACCCGAGCATCGACCGCACGATCTCCGTCGACGTGCTCGAACACGGCGAGGTCCACCGCGCAACCGAGAGCCGGATCGACCCGGGCGGCAAAGGGATCAACGTCGCGCGCGCGCTGACCGCCAATGGCACCGAGGCGCTCGCGGTCCTGCCGACGGGTGGCCCCGAGGGGCACCTCATGACCGACCTGCTCGACCGCTCCGGCACGGCATACACCGCCGTCCCGATCTCGGGCACGACCCGGATGAATATCGCGATCATCGAGCCCGACGGCACGACGACTAAGGTCAACGAGCCCGGCCCGACTTTGTCGCCCGCGGAAGCGGATGCCCTCGTCGCCGCGGTCGACACGGCCCTCACCGACGCGACCTGGCTCGTCGGCTCGGGCAGCCTGGCCCCCGGGCTGGGCGCCGACATCTACGCGACCCTCGTCGCGCGCGGCCACGCCGCCGGGCTGCTCGTCGCGATCGACTCCTCTGGAGCCCCCCTCGCCGCTGCCATGCCGGCCCACCCCGACCTCATCAAGCCCAACCACGAAGAGCTCGAGGAACTCGTCGGCCGCACTCTCCCCACCCTCGGTGACGTGTATGCCGCCGCTCTCGACCTCGTCCAGGGCGGGGTCGGCACCGTCGTCGTGAGCCTCGGCAAGCACGGCGCCGTCGTCGTGACCGAAGACGGCATCGCCCACGCGTCCGGCCACATCGAGCGCCCCGTGTCGACCGTCGGCGCCGGCGACTCCCTTCTCGCGGGCTACCTCCATGCCGTATGCCGCGGCGCCTCCCCCGCCGAAGCGCTCGCCACCGGCGTGGCTTGGGGTTCGGCCGCGGTGAGCCTTCCCGGCAGCCGGATGCCCACTCCCGAGGACGTCGCGGCGACCGCCGTGACGAGCACCCCCGACCCGGACCTCGCCATGGTCCTCACCGACTGAGCCGCCCGCTCCACCAGGACGACTCGCCTGAACCACCCGTTCCAACGCACCACCTGCACCGCCTGCACCGCACGCCCACCGCACCACCTCCACCCGACGCCCACCACCACCACGCCGACCCTCACCCAGCACCCGACTCCTCTCTCGGCCACCCGCGCAGCCACCCATCTCAAGGAGCACCGATGTCCCTCATCACCGAAGCGCAGGTCGCCCTCGACCTCGCTGGTGCCGACCGCCATGAGGCCACGAGGACGCTCGCAGCGACCCTCGTGGACTCGGGTCGATGCACCGACCTCGAGCAGTTCGTCGCCGATGTCGCCGCCCGCGAAGCCACGATGGCCACCGGCCTGCCCGGCGGGATCGGCATCCCGCACGCCCGCAGCGCCGCGATCACCGAGCCGTCACTGGCGTTCGGCCGGATCGACGGCGGTCTCGACTGGGGCGCCAAGGACGGCCCCGCCGACCTCGTCTTCCTCATCGCCGCACCAGCGGCCGGTGGCGACGCCCACATGCAGATGCTGCCCAAGCTCGCCCGCGCCCTCATGAAGAAGGACTTCGTCGCCGCGCTGCGCAGCGCGACGACCAAGGCCGAGGTCGTCCGTCTCGTCAACGATGCGGTCTCGCTCGACGCGGCTCCCGCCGCCGCCGCCGCGGCCGCTCCTGCGGCTGCAGCCCCCGCGGCTGCAGCCCCCGCGGCTGCAGCCACCGCTGCTGCAGCCACCGCTGCTGCGTCGTCGCACACTCCCGAACGGACTGCTCGGCCGATGCGTTTCGTGGGCGTCACCTCGTGCCCGACGGGCATTGCCCACACCTACATGGCCGCCGAGGCCCTCGAGGCTGCGGCGAAGGGCGCCGGGCACTCGATCACCGTCGAGACCCAAGGCTCGGCCGGGTCGACCCCGATCAGCCAGGCCGAGATCGACGCAGCAGACGCGGTCATCTTCGCCCACGACCTGCCCGTCAAGGACGCTGCCCGCTTCGCCGGCAAGCCGACGATCGATGTGGGGGTCAAGAAGGCCATCTCCGACGGTCCGGCCCTCGTCGCCCAGGCTGTCGCGGCCGCACAGGCCTTCGCCGCTGACCCCGCTGCCCGCGAGCGCGCTGCACACGCGGTGGCGGCCGCTGCCGCCGCCCCGGCAGCGACCCAGAGCACCGGCACCAAGCTGCGCACGTGGCTCATGACCGGCGTGTCCTACATGATCCCGTTCGTCGCCGCCGGCGGCATCCTCATCGCGTTGGGCTTCATGCTCGCGCAGGTGGCGCTGGGACAGAACGGCGCCGTCGACATCGTGAAGTACGGCATCACGGCCAAGGACCCGGCCTTCAGCCTCATGGACAGCTTCAACCCGCTGTCGCTGACCCACTGGGCCGCCCTGCTGTTCGTCATCGGTGCCGCGGCATTCGGCTTCCTCGTGCCGATCCTCTCGGGCTACATCGCCTACGCGATCGCCGACCGTCCCGGTCTCGTCCCCGGCATCGTCGGTGGCTCGATCTCCGCGACGATGGGCGCCGGCTTCCTCGGCGGTCTGGTCACGGGTCTGCTCGGCGGCTTCATCGCCAAGTGGGTGGCGGGATGGAAGGTCTCCAAGGGTGTCCGCGGGGTCATGCCGGTCGTCGTCATCCCGCTCATCTCCACCCTCATCACCGCAGGCGTGTTCATCACGGTCCTCGGTCGCCCGATCAAGGCCCTCATGGACGCCTTGACCAACGGCCTCAACAGCCTGGGCGTCAGCGGCGGGATCATCCTCGGCCTCATCGTCGGCGCGATGATGGGCTTCGACCTCGGTGGCCCCGTCAACAAGGTCGCCTACACCTTCGGCACGACTGGTCTGGCGGCCGCGGGCACCGCTCTGGACGCTCCGCAGCTCAAGGTCATGGCTGCTGTCATGGCTGCCGGCATGGTCGCCCCGCTCGGTCTGGCACTGGCCACGACGCTCCGCCCGAAGCTGTTCACCGAGGTCGAGCAGGAAAACGGCAAGGCTGCCTGGCTCCTCGGCGCATCGTTCATCTCCGAAGGCGCGATCCCCTTCGCTGCCGCCGACCCGGGTCGCATCATCGCCAGCTCGGTCGTCGGGTCGGCCGTCACGGGTGCCCTCACCATGGCCTTCGGTGCCTCGCTCCGTGCGCCGCACGGCGGCATCTGGGTGCTCCCCCTCATCGGCAACTTCGTCGGCTTCCTCATCGCGCTCGCGGTCGGAGTCGCCGTCATGGCCGGCCTTGTCATCGCCCTCAAGGGGAACAGCCGTCCGGCTGCGGCCGTCACGGCCTGACCCCATCGCCCCAGGGAGCGGCATACGCTGCCCCTACCTCCACAGAAAGGAGCCGTTCCCATGGCTTCCCGCACCGTCACCATCGCCTCCTCCGTGGGGCTGCACGCCCGCCCGGCCTCGATGTTCGTCCAGGCCGCGAGCGACACCGGACTCGACATCGAGATCGGTCGCCCCGGTGAAGAGGCCGTCGACGCCACGAGCATCCTGGGCGTCATGGCCCTGGGCGCCAAGCACGGCGAAGAGGTCGTCCTGACTGCCGAGGGCGACGGCGCCGAGGAAGCCCTCGACGGCCTCGTCGCGCTCCTGTCGCGCGACCTCGACGCCGAGTAAGACCGGCACCATCTCCACGGAAGGGGCCGGACCGGCATACCGGCTCGGCCCCTTCCCCGCACGACCCGCCCGATCCCACCCGCTGTCTGCGCCCTCTCAGGAGTCATCCATGTCGAACTCGACCGAAACGCCGCGCGGCATCGGCGTGAGCCCGGGGGCAGCAGTCGGCCCCGTCGTCCAGGTCCGCGGCCCCGTCCGGCCGCCGGACAACGAACCCGCCGCAGCTGACCCAGCCGCCGAGCACGTCCGCATCAAGGAAGCCTTCGAGTCGGTGGCCCGCACCTTGGAGGAGCGCGCCGCGCTCGCCGACGAGACGGCCCAGCAGATCCTCACCGCCACGGCGCTCATCGCCCGCGACAAGGGGCTCCAGAAGGCCATCGGCAAGGAGCTCGCGGCCGGCAAGGGCCCGACGACCGCCGTGACCGCCGCCGTGCAGACGTATGCCGCACAGTTCGAAGCGCTCGGCGGCTACTTCGCCGAGCGAGTCACCGACCTCAAAGACGTCCGCAACCGTGCCGTCGCGCGCCTCCTCGGGCAGGAAGACCCGGGCGTCCCGGAGTTCGATGTCCCCAGCGTCATCGTCGCCCACGACCTGGCACCCGCGGAGACCGCCACCCTCAACCCCACGATGGTCCGCGCGATCATCACCGAAGCCGGCGGCCGCACCAGCCACACCGCGATCCTCGCCGCCCAAATGGGCATCCCCGCCGTCGTCCAGCTCGCCGGCGCCACCTCGATCGCGGCCGGCACGATCGTCGCCGTCGACGGTGACTCCGGTGAAGTGACCGTCGACCCCAGCGCGGAATACCAGCGCGACATCGTCGGCAAGCGCGAACGCCGCCGGGCTGCCCTCGCGGGCTCGGCTGGGCCGGGGCGCACCAAGGATGGTTACCCCGTCATGCTCCTGGCCAATATCGGCGGAGTCGAAGACGCGGTCAGCGCCGCATCTCAAGACGTCGAAGGCGTGGGGCTCTTCCGCACCGAGTTCGTCTTCCTCAGCCGCGACACCGCGCCGACCCTGGCCGAGCAGACCGACATCTACACCAGGGTCTTCGAACCTTTCGGCAGCCGCCGGGTCGTCGTGCGCACCCTCGACGCCGGCGCCGACAAACCGCTGGCCTTCGCGGACCTCGGACCCGAAGAAAACCCGGCCCTCGGCAAGCGCGGGCTGCGGCTGTCGGCCCTGCGCCCCGACCTACTCGACGTGCAACTCGAGGCTCTTGGCGTGGCGGCCCGCAACACTCATGCCGAGGTCAAGGTCATGGCCCCGATGGTCGCGACCGCAGAAGAGGCAGCGTGGTTTGCCCGGCGCGTCCGCGAAAACGGCCTGCCGTCGGTCGGCGTCATGATCGAGGTGCCGGGCGCGGCCATCGCGGCTCGCCACGTCATGGCCGAAGTCGACTTCGGGAGCCTGGGCACCAACGACCTCGCGCAATACACGATGGCCGCCGACCGCATGGAAGGCACCCTGTCGGACCTGCTCGACCCGTGGCAGCCAGCGGTCCTCGGGCTCATCGGCACCGCCTGCGAGGGCGCCAAGGTTGCCGGCAAACCGATGGGGGTCTGCGGTGAGGCCGGCGGCGACGCGCTGCTCGCGCTCGTCCTCGCGGGCCTCGGCGTGAGCTCACTGTCGATGGCGCCGTCCAAGGTGTCGATCGTGCGGTATGCCCTTGGGCTGCACACCATGGCGACCTGTCATGGCATGGCCACGGCGGCTCTGGACTCCCGCACGGCGACCGACGCTCGCAACGCCGTCCTCGCGCTGGCCCACGAGGACCTCACCGCACTGCTGTAGGGCGCGAGGGCGCGAGGGTCTCAGCGCGGCGCCGCAAGCTCCAGGCGCCGCATGAGGTGCTCGCGCTCAACGTCATTGCCGCACAGGCCGATCGCTCGACGGTATGCCGCCCGTGCCGCGTCCCAGCGGCCGCAGCGCGCGAGGAGTTCGGCCTCCACGGCAGGCACCCGGTGGGAGTTTGGCAATCGCTCGGCCACCCCGACGAGGATCGCCAGTCCATCCTCCGGTCCCTGCGCCTCCGCGACCGCGACCGCGCGGTTGAGGCGCACGACCGGCGACCCGGTGGCCGCCTCCAGCGCGGCATACAGGTCGGCGATCTGGCGCCAATCCGTCTGCCCCGCAGTCGGAGCCGTCGCATGACAGGCGGCGATCGACGCCTGGAGCTGCCACTCCCGCCCGCGGCCTCCGTCCACGGGCGAGGCGAGCGGCGTCAGGAGCGCGAGGGCTTCGCCGATCTCATCGTGCCGCCACCGCGACCGATCCTGGTCCGGCAGGAGGACGAGCCGACCGTCAGCGTCCAGCCGGGCGGCGCGCCGTGAGTGGTGCAGCAGCATGAGCGCGAGCAGCGCGTCGAGCGCGGCATCCGGCGCGAGCTCCCGCACCAGTCGCACAAGGCGGATCGCCTCTCCCGCGAGGTCCACGCACACGACATCCGGTCCGGACCCGGGCGCATACCCGGCCGTAAACGCGAGATAGGCGATCGTGGCGAACACCTCCAAGCGCCCAGCCAGCTCCTCTCGCTCGGGCACGACGAACGCCACCCCCGCGGTCGCGAGCTTCTTGCGGGCACGGGTGAGGCGGGCTGCCATCGTCGGCTCGCTCACGAGGAAGAGCCGGGCAAGGTCGGCGGTCGAGACCCCGAGGACGAGCCGGAGGGTCAGTGCGGCGGCCGACTCCGGCGCGAGCGCGGGGTGCGCGGCCAGCAGCACGAGCCGAAGCCTCTCGTCGATCACCGCGAGGTCACCCGGGTCGGCCATGACCCCTTGCGCCTGCTCCTGCAGGTGCGCGTCGATGGCCAGCAACGGCGCGGTCCGTGCCTGGACGGCCTCCGCTCGGAGACGGTCCAGGGCCCGCCGCCGGGCGGCCGTGAGCAACCACGCGGCGCGGTTGGTGGGGATGCCGTCACGTGGCCACGTCCGCGCGGCCGCCTCGAAGGCATCCGCGAGGGCGTCCTCGGCCAGGTCGAGACGGCGGTGCCGCGCGACGAGCAGGGCCAGGAGTCGACCCCATTCCTCGCGGTGGGCCCACACCAGTGCGTCCTCGGCCAGGGTCACCGGACCGCGCTCACGTGAGCCCCTCGACCTGGACGCACGGGCGCACCTCCACGGCATACGGCGCGGGGAGCACGCGACACCACCCGAGCACCGTGTCAAGGTCGGGCGCATCGACGACGTAGAAGCCGCCGATCACCTCAGCGCCCTCGGCAAAGGGCCCGTCGGTGAGCGCCTCCCCCGCGGCCGTGCGCCGCAGGGTCGTGGCCGCGTCGGGGCCCGCGAGCGCCTCCCCGGCGAGGATGCGGTCGCCGACAAGGCGGGCGAAGTCGACATGCGCCTGGTGGTATGCCGCAAACGTCACCGGGTCGGCCTCGGTCCACATCCCCGGCTCGTGCGCGAGCAGGACAAGGTATTTGGTCATGAGGTGATCCTCTCTGGTTGCAGCGCAGGCAGCACCCTGGCGGAGCTGACATCGGCGCCGATGTGGAGATGACGGCCGACGACCGGCCGAATCGACAGCCGTCCCGCATACGCTCCCCTCATGGAGACCACCCACGAGCGGGGGTATGCCGGTCCGCTGGCCGGGGTGCGCGTCGTCGAGTTCGCGGGGATCGGGCCGGGGCCGTTTGCCGGGCTCGTGCTCGCTGACCTCGGGGCGGAGGTCGTCGGCATCGACCGGCCCGGTGGTGCCGGGCCCTTCGACGTCCCAGTGCTGCGCCGGGGCCGGCGATCGATCGCCCTGGACCTCAAACACGACCTCGGCCGCGCGGCTGCCCTCGACCTCGTCGCCACGGCTGACCTCCTCATCGAGCCCTACCGGCCCGGCGTCATGGAGCGACTGGGCCTCGGCCCCGTCGAGTGCCTCGCGCGCAACCCGCGCCTGGTTTATGGGCGGATGACCGGGTGGGGCCAACGCGGACCCCTCGCTGGGTATGCCGGCCACGACCTCACCTACACAGCGACCTCAGGGCTGCTGTCCACGGTGGTCCGCGACCCACACGACGGCACGCCACCTCGTCCGGTCCTGCCCGGCCCCTACCTCGGCGACATCGCCGGCGGTGCCCTCCTGCTCGTGACCGGCCTGCTCGCCGCCCTCCACGAAGCCCGGCACACCGGCCGAGGGCAGGTCGTCGACGCTGCCATCGTCGACGGCGCGTCCTACATCTCGACCTTCACCCACGCCCTCAATGCCGCCGGCCTCTGGGGCGAGGCTCCCGGCCACAACGTCCTGGACACCGGCGCCCCCTTCTACGAGGTCTACGAGTGCGCCGACGGCCGGCACCTGGCAGTCGGCCCGCTCGAGCCGCAGTTCTACGCCGAGCTCGTGCGGCTGCTCGCCGAGGCCGACGTCGTCCACCTCGAGAGCGACGATCCACGCCACCCGCGGCACCAGTTTGACCAAAGCCGCTGGCGTGAGGCAAAACCGTTGTGGGAGAGCCTTTTCAAGACCCGCAGTCGCGATGAATGGTGCACCCTTCTCGAGCATTCCGACGCGTGCGTCGCTCCCGTCATGAACCTCGACGAGGCCCGCCGTCACCCGCACCTGACCGCGCGGGCGGCATACCGGCTGGTCGGTGAGGTCGACCTCCCGGTGCCCGCGCCCCGCTTCCTCGACGCCGACGGTATGCCGCGCACTCCCCTCCCAGCGACGGCTCCCGTCGAGCCCGGCACCCACACCGACGACCTCCTGCGCGACATCGGCTGGAGCGACTCGCAGATCGCCGCGGCGCGGGCTGAACGAGCGGTGAGCGGATAGCAGACGGGAGGGTACCTTCGGCCTACCATGGTCGGCGAGGCGCCGTGATTCACGGCTGCTGGTGCGCCAGACCGGGACAAGGACCGCGTGACACGATGACGAAGCCTGTGCAGCAACTGGACCGAGTGGTCATCAGGTTTGCCGGGGACTCCGGCGACGGCATGCAACTCACCGGAGACCGATTCACCTCCGATTCGGCAGTCCACGGCAACGACCTCGCGACGCTCCCCAACTTCCCCGCCGAGATCCGCGCACCTCAAGGGACCCTGCCCGGGGTGTCGAGCTTCCAGCTCCACTTCGCCGACCACGACGTGCTCACCCCCGGCGACGAGCCGGACGTCCTCGTCGCGATGAACCCCGCCGCGCTCAAGGCCAATCTCCGGGACGTGCCCCGCGGGGCGACGATCATCGTCGACACCGACGAGTTCTCGCGCCGCAACCTCGGCAAGGTCGGGTATGCCGTCTCCCCGCTTGATGACGGGTCGCTCGAGTCCTACCACGTCCACGGGCTGCCGCTGACGTCGATGACCGTCGACGCCCTCGCCGACTACGACCTGTCGCGCAAGGATAAAGAGCGCGCCAAGAACATGTTTGCCCTCGGCCTGCTGTCGTGGCTCTACACCCGGCCGCTCGAGGCGACCGAAAACTTCTTGCGTCGCAAGTTCGCGACAAAACCCGACATCCTCGCCGCCAATATCACCGCCCTTCACGCCGGGGCTCATTACGGCGAGACGACCGAGGACTTCGCTCACACCTACAAGATCGAGCCGGCGGTCATGCCCGCCGGCACTTACCGCAATGTCACCGGCAACACCGCCCTCGCCTATGGCCTCGTGGCTGGCGCCCACCAGACCGGCCTGCCGTTGCTCCTCGGCAGCTACCCCATCACTCCGGCTTCCGACATCCTTCACGTGCTCTCAGGCCTCAAGCGCTTCGGCGTGACAACCGTGCAAGCCGAAGACGAGATCGCCGGTGTCGGCATCGCCCTCGGCGCGTCCTTCGGTGGCGCCCTCGGGGTGACGACGACCTCCGGCCCGGGCCTCGCCCTCAAGGCCGAGACGATCGGGCTCGCGGTCTCGCTCGAACTCCCCCTTGTCGTCGTCGACGTCCAACGCGGCGGCCCCTCGACCGGCCTGCCGACCAAGACCGAGCAGGCCGACCTGCTCCAGGCGCTCTACGGCCGCAATGGCGAGTCACCCGTGCCGGTCGTTGCGCCCCAATCGCCCGTCGACTGCTTCGACGCTGCCGTCGAGGCGGTCCGCATCGCCACGGCATACCGCACGCCTGTCGTGCTCCTGTCCGACGGTTACCTCGCCAACGGCTCCGAGCCGTGGAAGCTGCCTGACGTCGCCGACCTGCCTGACCTCACGGTCACTTTCGCGACCGAGCCCAATGGCACCGACGACGCCGGCAAGCCGGTCTTCCATCCCTACGCCCGCGATCCGCAGACGCTCGCGCGCGCCTGGGCGATCCCCGGCACCCCTGGCCTGGAGCACCGCATCGGGGGCATCGAGAAGGCCGACGTCACCGGCACGATTTCCTACGACCCCGACAACCATCAGCGGATGACCGACCTGCGTGACAGCAAGATCAAGGGCATCGCCGCGACCATCCCTCCGCTGGAGGTCGACGACCCGACCGGCGACGCTCGCGTCCTCGTCCTGGGCTGGGGGTCGACCTACGGCCCGATCTACGCCGCCGCTCGCCTCGTGCGGCGGCACGGCCTGAGCGTGGCCCGAGCGCATGTGCGCCACCTCAACCCGTTCCCGAGCAACCTCGGCGAGATCCTGCGCAGCTACGACCGGGTCATCGTGCCGGAGATGAACCTCGGCCAGCTCGCGTTGCTGTTGCGGGCGGCATACCTCGTTGACGTCCGCTCTCACACCGCCGTGCGCGGTCTGCCCTTCACCGCCGGCGAACTCGCCGACGTCATCACCGACGCGGTCCTGGACCTATCGGCATCCTGCGCGCCCGCGGAGGCACACCAGTGAAACTCGACCGCCCTGACCTCACCTCCGCCGCTTCTGAGACGGCGCGTATGCCGGCCGCCCACCGTCACGGGGCCGATCTCGTCCCGACGCTCCAGCCCGGAATCTCCCTGAACCGCAAGGATTTCACCTCCGACCAGGAGGTCCGGTGGTGTCCCGGCTGCGGCGACTACGCGATCCTCGCGACGATGCAGGGGTTCCTGCCCGAGCTCGGGCTGCGGCGCGAAAACATCGTCTTCGTCTCCGGCATCGGGTGTTCGTCGCGGTTCCCCTATTACCTCGACACCTACGGCATGCACTCGATCCACGGCCGCGCTCCGTCGATCGCGACGGGTTTGGTCACCAGCCGCCCCGACCTGTCGGTGTGGGTCATCACCGGCGACGGCGATGCCTTGTCGATCGGTGGCAACCACCTCATCCACGCCCTCCGGCGCAATGTCAACCTGACGATCCTGTTGTTCAACAACGAGATCTACGGCTTGACCAAGGGTCAGTATTCGCCGACCTCACGTCAGGGCAAGGTGACCAAGTCGTCGCCGCTCGGGTCGGTCGACACGCCGTTCAACCCGGTGTCGCTGGCTCTCGGCGCCGAAGCGAGCTTTGTCGCGCGGACGATGGACTCCGACCGGGCGCATCTGTCCTCGATCCTGCGCGCCGCGGCGGCTCATCGGGGCGCGGCGCTCGTCGAGATCTACCAGAACTGCCCGATCTTCAACGACGGTGCCTTCGACGTGCTCAAAGACCGCACCGAGGCGCAGGCCCGGATCTTCCACCTCGTCGACGGTGAGCCGGTCGCGGCCGGCGACCAGGTCGTCGTCCGCGACGACCGCGGTCAGATGCAGATCGTCGCGCGAGCGGATGCCGACCCGGCGCGGCTCGTCGTGCACGACGCCTCGGCCGCCGATCCGTCGCAGGCATTCGCCCTGTCCCGGCTGTCGGAATCGACCTTGTCGCACGTGCCGATGGGGATCTTCCGGCGGGTGAGCCGACCGGCATACGACGATCTCGTGCGTGACCAGGTGGTGGCGGCGGTGGCCCAGGGCGGTGGCCCGGCGACCGACGCCGACCTCGCGGCCCTGCTCGCGGGCCGCGACACCTGGACCGTGGACGGGTGATCTTTGCCCGCAGCACTCCGTCCGGCTCGTTGATGGGGCTGGGGGCCTACCTCCTATGGGGGCTCTTCCCGCTCTACTTCCACGCGATGGCGCCCTCGGGTCCCCTCGAGGTGCTCGCCAACCGGATCGTCTGGAGCTTGCTGTTCTGTCTGCTCATCCTCGGGATGCGCCGGCAGTGGGAGTGGGTGCGCCCGCTGCTGCGACGTCGGCGGCTCATCGCCGGACTCACCGCGGCGGCTCTCGTGCTGGCGCTCAACTGGGGGGTCTACGTCGCGGCCGTCATGTCCGGTCACACGAGCGATGCGGCGCTGGGCTACTTCCTCAACCCCCTCATCACCGTGGCGCTCGGGGTGGTCATCCTCAAAGAGCCGCTCCGGCGACTCCAGTGGATCGCGATCGCGATCGGTGCTGTGGCGGCGGTCTACTTGACTATGGCCGGCGGTCGCCCGCCATGGGTGGCGCTGACGCTGGCGGTGTCGTTCGCGCTTTATGGGCTGGTCAAGAAGCGCGTCGGCCTGAGCTTGCCGGCCATGCACGGGCTGACGATCGAGACCGCGGTGCTCATGCCGGTCGCGCTGGCGCTCTTGGTCGCGGTTGGTCTGGGCGTCGGGGGCATGCCGGTGACTTTCGCCGGCCACGGTGCGTGGCACACGACGCTGCTCGTGCTCACCGGCCCGGTTACGGCGATCCCGCTCCTGCTTTTCGCGGCGGCGGCACGTCGGGTGCCGCTCGTGACGATCGGGCTGCTGCAGTTCGTCACGCCGGTCATGCAACTGCTGTGCAGCCTCGTCCTCGGCGAGGTCATCACTGCCGCGCGGTGGGCTGGCTTCGGGCTTGTCTGGCTTGCGCTGATCGTGTTGAGCGTCGACTCCTGGCGGGCCCGCGGGACCTAGCCGACGCGGTCGACGACTTGCTCCACGAGGGTGGCCAGCGCGACCCGGGCATCGCTCGCCGGCAGTGCATCGAGGGCACGGCGGGCATCGTCACCGACTGCCCGCGTCCGAGCCTGGGCCTTGGCCAGCGCGGCATTCGACCGCAGCAAGGTCAGCGCCTCGGCCACACCGGCCTCATCCGCAGACAGGTCGCGGCCGAGCACCTGCTGGAGCCTGGCGTCGGCCGGGTCGGTCGATGCCTTGGCGTAAAGCACGGCAAGCGTGTCGACGCCCTCGCGCAGATCAGTGCCAGGGGTCTTCCCGCTCGCGCTGCTGTCGGAGGCGATGTCGATGAGGTCATCGGCCAGTTGGAAGGCCATCCCGAGCCGTTCCCCGTAGCCACGCAGGACCTCGACCTGGTCCGGCGAGCCGCCGCCGAACATCGCCCCGTAGCGAGCGGCTGTCGCGACGAGCACGCCGGTCTTGTCCGCGAGGACCTTGAGGTAATAGTCAATGGGGTCGGTGCCCTCCGGGCAGGTCAGCGTGTCACGGATCTGCCCGTAACACAGCCGGACGAAGGTCTGCGCCTGGATGAGCACCGCCTCCGGGCCGAGCCCCGCAATGAGTTCCGATGCCTTGCCGAAGAGCAGGTCGCCGACGAGGATCGCAGTCGAGTTGTCGTATGCCGCGTTGACGCTCGGCACCCCGCGCCGCACCGCGGCCTCGTCCATGACGTCGTCGTGATAGAGCGAGGCGAGGTGGGTCAACTCGACGCCGACTGCAGCCGTGATGACCTCGTCGGTCACCTCGCCGCAAGCCAACGCGGCGAGGATCGTCAGCGTGGGTCGGAAGCGCTTGCCCCCTGCGGCCAGCAGATGGCCCGAGGCCGCCGCGACGTAAGGGTCCTCGTGGTCGACAGTCGCCCGCAAGAGCGCGTCGACCCGAGCCATCCCGTCGGCCACCTGCGCGGCCAGCGCCGGTGACACCCCTGGCAGCGTCAACACGCTCGGTGCACTCATGGCTGTCAGTCGACCCAGACCGTCGCAGCAGGCCGTCAGCGGATGAACTGCGACGCGCGCTCGGCAACGTCGAGGACCGCGGCTGGGACCAGACCGAGGAGGACCGTCAAGACAGTGCCCACCGCGATCGTCGCCGTCGTCCACGGGGAGGGCTCGACGACGACGACATCCTCGTCAGAGCTGTCCGTGAAATACATGAGGACGATGATCCGTGCATAGACGAAGACCGTCACCGCGCTGCTGAGCAGACCGACGAGGACGAGCAGCGTGGAGCCGGTCGTCTCGGCGGCCAGCGCCGGTGCGAAGACCGCGAACTTCGCCGTGAAGCCGCTCGTGAGCGGGATGCCGGCGAAGGCGAGCAGGAGGAAGGCGAAGATGCCCGCCGTCCACGGGTGCCGCTTGCCCAGGCCAGCCCACTGCGACAGGTGCGTCGCCTCGGACCCACCCGAGCGCACGAGGTTGACGATGGCGAATGCCGCGATCGTCGTGAGGCCATAGGCCAGGACATAGAAGATCGTGCCGCGCAGGCCAGCCTTTGACAGAGCGGTCACACCGACGAGGATGAACCCGGCGTGGGCGATGCTCGAGTAGGCCAGCAGCCGCTTCATGTCGGTCTGGGTGACCGACAGCACCGCACCGACGACCATCGTCAGCGCCGAGATGATCATGAGGACCGGGCGCCACTCCCACACGGCCGCGTCGACCGCGACGTACAGGAAGCGGACGAGCGCACCGAAGGCGGCCGCCTTGGTCGCCGCAGCCATGAAGCCGGTCACCGGGGTCGGAGCGCCCTGATAGACGTCGGGCGTCCACATGTGGAAGGGGGCCGCACCGACCTTGAACAGCAGACCGATGGCAACGAGCAGGATGCCCGGCACGAGCAGGCCGTTGAGGGCCGAGTCCGGGTTGGCGACCGCCGCGGCGATGTCCGGGAGGTAGACCGAGCCGGCATACCCGTAGAGCAACGCGACGCCGAAGAGGAAGAACGCCGACGAGAAGGCGCCGAGGAGGAAGTACTTCAGCGCTGCTTCCTGCGACAGCAGGCGACGGCGCCGCGCGAGCCCACACATGATGTAGAGCGGCAGCGAGAGGACTTCGAGGGCGACGAACATCGTCAGCAGGTCACCGGAGGCGGGGAAGATCAGCATCCCGCCGACGGAGAAGAGGAACAGCGGGAAGACCTCGGCAGTCATCGCGCCTGCGCGGACCGCCTCGGACTCGCGCGCCGAACCCGGCACCGCGGCAGCCATCGGCGTGAAGGCATCGGCCCCCACACCTCCAAACCGCTCACCGAAGGTGAAGACCGCGAGGAGCGCGAAGATGAGGATGGTCGCTTGGAGGAAGAGGGTCGGTCCATCGACGACGACGGCACCCTTGATCGCGCCGGTGCCGAGGGACGGCATACCAGCGGTCGCGAGGTGATTCTTGGCCGCGAGCGTCGCCAAGGCGAGCATGGCGGCGAGGAGCCCCACGATCGTGAGCACGACCTGGACGGAGTAGCGCGACTGCCGCGGCACGAACGCTTCGACGAGGACCCCGATGATCGCGGCACCGAAGACGATGAGGATCGGTGAGAGCGCCCCGAAGTCGATGGTCGCCGGAGTGAACGCAGCCGGTATGCCGGTCAGGACGGCGGTCACTTCGTGCTCCCTTCCACGGTGCCAGCCATGGGCCCCGGATCGGTGACCTTGATTGTGGAGAAGATCTTCGTGACCGCGGGGTTGACCATGTCGAGGACCGGCTTGGGATAGAACCCGAGGACGAGGAAGAGCGCGATGAGCGGCGCAGCAACCCACTTCTCGCGGGCGCTGAGGTCACGGACGTGGTCGAGGCCCTCAGGCTTCGGCCCGGTCATCGTCCGCTTATACATCAGCAGGATGTAGAGCGCGGCGAGGATGATGCCCGTCGTCGCGATGACCGCCACGACCTGGTAGCGCTGGAAGGTGCCGGCGAGGACGAGGAACTCGGACACAAACGACCCGAGACCCGGCAAGGCGATGCAGGACATGCCGGCGACGAGCCAGACGCCGGCCAGACCCGGGACGACCCGCTGCCACCCGCCATAGGTGTCGATCATCTTGCTGCCGTTGTTGCGCCGCATGAGCATGCCGGCGAAGAGGAACAGCGCCGCGGTCGAGAACCCGTGGTTGACCATGTAGAGGCTCGACCCGGCCCAGCTCGTCGTCGTCAGGGCGAAGATGCCCAGGACAATGAAGCCGAAGTGGCTGATCGACGTGAAGGCGATCAGGCGCATGAGGTCCTTCTGACCGATGGCCAGGAGGGCCCCGTAGATGATCGAGACGAGCGCCAAGACGATGACCACCGGCGTGGCCCACTTGCTCGCACCCGGGAAAAGCTCGAGACAGAAGCGGATCATCCCGTAGGTGCCGACCTTGTCGAGGACACCGACGAGCAGCGTCGCCGTGGCTGGGCGGGATTCGGCCGCTGCGTCGGGCAGCCAGGTGTGGACTGGCACCATCGGCGCCTTGACCGCGAAGGCGAGGAAGAAGCCGAGGAACATCCACCGCTCGGTCGACTCCGCCAACGGCAAGCCGGTGAGCTTGGTGACGAGGAACCCGTCGGCCCCGCCCGGGCCCTGCATGTAGAGGGCGATGACTGCCGCCAGCATGATCAGCCCGCCGGCGAGCGAGAAGAGGAGGAACTTCATCGCGGCATACTGCCGACGCGGTCCACCGAACTGGCCGATGAGGAAGTAGACCGGGATGAGCATCGCCTCGAAGAAGACGTAGAACAGGAAGACGTCGGTCGCCGCGAACACCCCGATCATGAAGGTCTCGAGGACGAGCATGAGCGCGAAGTAGTGGCGCTCTCGGCCCTGCTGCTCCGCCGGCAGGTCACGCCAGGCGGCCAGCAGACAGATCGGCACGAGGATGACCGACATGAGGATGAGCGAAAGCGCGATGCCGTCGACACCGAGGGCGTAGCTCACCCCGAACTGCGGGATCCACGCGTGGTGCTCGACGAGCTGGAACTTCTCCGCACCGCTGGTCTTGAACTGCATCGCCGCGGCGATGGCCACGAGCAGGGTGACGACGGACGCACCGAGCGCGATCTCCTTGGCGCGCGCACCGGCAGCCGGCACGAGCCAGAGCACGAGGGCTCCGACCAAGGGGATCAGGCCGAGGACGGTCAGCCAGGGGAACTGGTTCATCACTGCATCACCCACACGGCACCGAGGATCACGACGACACCGAGGAGCATCGTCAGGGCATACGAACGAGCCAGGCCGTTCTGGAGTTTGCGGACCCGAGCAGACGTGCCACCGACGAGAGCGGCGAGCCCACCCACAGCTCCGTCGACCCCACGCTGGTCGGCGAAGACCAACGCGCGGGTGGCGTGAATGCCGGGACGCATGAGCAGTCCTTCGTTGACCTGGTCCTGGTAAAGGTCGTTGCGGGCCGCGCGCGTCAGCAGGCTGCCGACCGGGGCCACCTTGGGCACGGGGTCACGCCAATACTTCATCCAGGCGATGGCCACCCCGACGGCGACGACCGCCAGGGTGAGCACGATGAGCATCGTCGCCGGGATGACCGGGTGGTGCTCGCCGCCCTCATGGGACCCGACGACCGGGCCGAGCCAGGCCTGGATCGGGGCAACCTTGGCGAACGGCCACGCCAGCGCGAGACCGAGGAAGGCCGACCCCATCGAGAGGATGATCATCGGCACGGTCATCAGGCGAGGCGACTCGTGCGGGTGGGCGTCCTTGGGCCAGCGCTTCTTGCCCTGGAAGGTCATGAAGAACAGGCGGGACATGTAGAAGGCGGTGATGCCGGCGCCGATGAGCGTTGCGAAGCCGAGCACCCAGGGCCGCCAGCCCTCACCGATGAAGGCAGCCTCGATGATCTTGTCCTTGCTCCAGAAGCCCGCGAACGGCGGCACCCCGAGGATGGCCAGCCAGCCGAGCCCGAAGGTCGCCCACGTGATCTTCATGGCGCCCGAGAGGTTGCCGAAGCCGCGCATGTCGACCTTGTCGTTCATGCCGTGCATGACCGAGCCCGCCCCGAGGAACATCCCGGCCTTGAAGAAGCCGTGGGTGAGCAGGTGGAAGATCGCGAAGACGTAGCCCACCGGGCCGAGCCCGGCGGCAAGCATCATGTAGCCGATCTGGCTCATCGTCGAGGCCGCGAGCGCCTTCTTGATGTCGTCTTTCGCACAGCCGACGATCGCGCCGAACATCAGCGTGATCGCGCCGACGATCGCCACGGCGGTCTGGGCGGTCGGCGCGCCGTCGAAGATGACGTGGCTGCGGACCACGAGGTAGACGCCCGCCGTGACCATCGTCGCGGCGTGGATGAGCGCCGACACCGGGGTCGGGCCGGCCATCGCGTCTCCGAGCCAGCTCTGCAGGGGGAACTGCGCCGACTTGCCGCAGGCGGCGAGGAGGAGGAACAGCCCGATCGCCGTCAGGGCGCCCTTGTTGGCCTCGCCCATGGCGGCCACACCGGCGTTGACCGATGCGAAGTCGACCTTCCCGAACTGCCAGAACATCGCCATGATCGCGACGCCGAGCCCGAGGTCACCGACCCGGTTGGCGATGAACGCCTTGTTGGCGGCCGTCGCGTAGGCAGGGTTCCAGTTCCAGAAGCCGATGAGCAGGTAGGACGCGAGGCCCACGCCTTCCCAGCCGACATAGAGCAGCAGGTAGGAGTCGGCGAGGACGAGCAGGAGCATCGCCGCGACGAAGAGGTTGAGGTAGGCGAAGAAGCGCCGCTTGTCCGGGTCGTGCTCCATGTAAGCCAGGGAGTAGACGTGGATGAGCGACCCGACGAAGGTCACGAGCAGCACGAAGGACACCGACAGCGGGTCTAGCAGCATCCCCGCGTCGAGCTGGAAGGACCCGGCGCCGATCCACGAGAAGAGCTTGAGCGAGCGCGCGCGCTCGGCATCGGCATACCCGAGGATGTTGAAGAACACTCCGAGCCCGACGAGGAAAGCGCCCCACGACAGGCCAGTGGCCAGCAACGGCCCCCACTTGTCGGTCCGGCGGCCCCCGACCAGGAGCACGGCGGCCCCGAGCAGCGGCAGGGCGACAAGCAGCCACGCGTATGCCGTGATGCCGCTGGCACCCAGCGCAGCAGCGCCTGGCTCGCCGACCGGCATCCCGGTGGCGAGTGCAGACAGCCCCGAGGCGGGGTTGAGGAAGGAAGTCACGTCCGTCGCTCCCTTACAGCTTCAGCAGGTTGGCGTCGTCGACCGAAGCCGAGCGGCGGGCACGGAAGATCGCCATGATGATCGCCAGGCCCACGACGACCTCGGCGGCCGCGACGACCATGACGAACAGCGCGATGACTTGGCCGTCGAGTTGGCCGTGCATCCGCGCGAAGGTCACGAAGGCGAGGTTGGCGGAGTTGAGCATGAGCTCGATGCCCATGAAGACGATGATCGCGTTGCGTCGCAACAGCACCGTGGCGGCGCCGATCGAGAAAAGCGCGATCGACAGGTAGATATAGCTTACGAGGCTCACTTGGCCCTCCCCTCCTCGATCTCGCGCTCGACGCGCTCGTCGACGGCGGAGTATTCGTCCGGGTCGACGATCTGATCACGTGCCACGAGCACCCGAGAGACCGACAGCGCACTCGGGGTGCCGTCGGGCAGCAGGGCCGGCGTGTCGACGGAGTTGGACCGGGCGTAGACACCGGGTGCCGGCAGACCGGCGACGTAGGTGTTGCTCTTGACCCGGGCGGCCGCGAGGGCGCGCTGGCTCGGCTTGGCCGACAGGCGCTCGCGGTGGGCGAGGACCATTGCGCCGAGCGCCGCGGTGATGAGCAGTGCCGAGGTGAGCTCGAAGACCCAGACGTAGTTGCCGAAGATCAGCTGCGCGAGCCCCGAGACATTGCCCGGCGAGGCGTTGACCTTGTCCAGCCCCACCGGGGTGGGCAGGACGAGCGACCCGGCCGCCAGGACCATGACCCCGGCGAGCCCCGCCGCGACGAGTAGCGACGCCACACGGTGGCCGCGGATCGTCTCGACGAAAGAGTCGGACGAGTCGACGCCGATGAGCATGAGGACGAAGAGGAAGAGCATCATCACGGCGCCGGTGTAGACGAACACCTGGACGACGCCGAGGAACTCGGCCTGTTGGGCGAGGTAGAGCACGCCGAGATTGACCATGACGAAGGCCATGCACAATGCCGAGTGCACGGCCTTGCGGGTGAACAGCAGGCCCATCGCCGCGATCACCATGAGCGGGGCGAGGATCCAGAAGAGCAGCGTTTCGCCGGAGCCGATCATCGCGGCATACCTCCCTCATCCTCCATGTCGGCGGCCTGCTCGTGATGCGATTCCGCCGCACTCTCCTGCGCCTCGACCCACTCGCGCTGGGCGTCGGTCGCCGAGGCGACCTTGCCGAGGTAGTAGTCACGCTCTTCCATGCCCTCGACCATGGGGTGGGGAGCGGCGACCATGCCTTCCTGCAGCGGCGCGAGCAGTTGGTCCTTGGTGAAGATGAGGTCGGCGCGGTTGTTGTCGGCGAGCTCGTATTCGTTGGTCATCGTCAGGGCACGCGTCGGGCACGCCTCGATGCACAACCCGCAGAAGATGCACCGCAAGTAGTTGATCTGGTAGACGCGCCCGTAGCGCTCGCCCGGGGAGAAACGACCGCCGCCGCCCTCAGAGGCCGGGGTGTCGTCGTTGTCGGCGCCTTCGACGAGGATCGCGTCGGCTGGGCACGCCCAGGCGCACAGCTCGCAGCCGATGCACTTCTCGAGGCCGTCAGGGTGACGGTTGAGTTGGTGCCGACCGTGGTAGCGCTCTGCGGTCGGCCGCTTCACCTCGGGGTATTCCTCGGTGTAGACCTTCCGGAACATGGTCTCGAAGGTGACGGCGAAGCCGGCGACGGGCTTGTAGGTCGCCTCCCCGAGCGGACCACCCTTGGGGGTCTCGCTGGGCGCCGAGCGGTGTCCCGTCGAGGGCAGCGCCCCCTGATCGGGTCGCTCGGCCGGCAGATTGTCAGCCACGGACGTCCTCCTTGGCGGTCAGCATCGAGGCTTCGACGGCGGGTATGCCGTGCCCCTGGGGTTCGCGCAATGTCTGGCCCGGCAGCGGCGGGACGGGGTAGCCGCCCTCGAAGGGGTCGACCTCGTCCGGTCGCTCGGGGACGGCTGCGGCCTTACTCTCCGCAATGCCGTCTCGGATCCATGACGCGACGAGCGCGAGGACGACGAACAGGGCACCGATCGCCAGCGCCGCCCAGGTGATCGAGCGCCCGGCGATGGCGACACCGGCCGTGCCGAACCAGCCGTTCTGGGCGCCGCGGATGAAGGCCAGGAAGACGACCCAGACGATGGTGCCGGGGATGAGCAGCTTCCAGCCGAAGTGCATGAACTGGTCGTAGCGGACACGGGGCAGCGAGCCACGCAACCACACGAACACGAACATGAAGATCCACATCTTGAGCGTGAACCACAGCAGTCCCCACCAGCCGCCGGTGAGCAGGCCGTCGCCGATCATCGACAGCGGCGGCGGGCACTGCCATCCGCCGAGGAAGAGGGTCGTGGCCAGCGCGGCGACGGTGAACATGTTGACGTATTCGGCGAGGAAGAACATCGCGAACCGCATCGAGCCGTATTCGGTGTGGAAGCCACCGACGATCTCGCCCTCACCTTCGGCGAGGTCGAACGGCAACCGGTTGGTCTCGCCGACCATCGTCACGAGGTAGACGAGGAACGACGGGAAGGCGGAGATGATGAACCACGGGTTGCTGTCGAAGCCGGTCTGCGAGGCGACGATCTGGCTCGTGGACATCGAGCCGCTGTAGAGGAAGACCGCGACGAGCGACAGGCCCATGGCAATCTCGTAGGAGATGACCTGGGCGGTCGACCGCAGCCCACCGAGCAGCGGATAGGTCGACCCGGAGGACCATCCGGCCATGACGATGCCGTAGACGCCGACCGCGGCTACCGCGAGCACGAGGAGGACGGCCACGGGAGCGTCGGTCAACTGCAGCGGGGTGCGGTGACCGAACATCGTGACGTAGCCGCCGAGCGGGATGATCCCGAAGGAGATGAACGCCATCGTCGCGGCGATGATCGGTGCCAACGTGAAGACGACGCGGTCGGCCGCAGCCGGGGTCACGTCTTCCTTGAACATCGACTTCATGCCGTCGGCGAGGGTCTGCAGGAGGCCGAAAGGCCCGTTGCGGTTGGGTCCGGGGCGCTGCTGCATCCGGCCGATGATGCGCCGCTCGAACCAGATGACGAGCAGGGTCGACACGAGCAGGTAGACGAAGATGAACAGCGCCTTGACCAGCGACAACCACAACGGCGTGTCGCTGAAGTCGGCGACGGGGTTGTCGGACCCCGACATGACGCCGAACAGGGGAACCATCACTGGGCACCACCCTTCGTGACCGTGACGCGGCTGCCGGCGTCGGCGCCCAGCGTCGCGCGGACCGTCGAGCCCGCAGAGTTGGTCGGGAGCCAGACGACTCCCGGCACCATGTCGTCGGTGACCTTGACCGGCAGTGTGATCGCGCCCCGGTCGGTCGAGACGGTGACCTCGTCGCCGCACGAAACCTCGAGGGCTGCGGCTAGCTGCGGGCCGACGCGCACGACGGACTCGCGGGCGGTGCCCGCGAGGAAGGGTTCGCCGTCCTGGAGCCGGCCGAGGTCTAGCAGCATGGGCCAGGTGGCGAGGATGACGTCACCGTCGCCGGAGGGCTCGACCGGCATACCATGCGCGTGCGCCTCGGCAGTCGCGCCGGTCCACGGGCCGAGTGCCTCGAACTGCTGGTGGATCTGCTCCTGGGTGCGCGTCTCGAGGAATACCCCGAGTTCACCGGCGAGCATGTCCAGGACCCGGTGGTCGCTCATCGCGTTGCTGGCCAGCGCCGCGCCGAACTCGCGCGGGCGCCCCTCCCACGTGAGGAAGGTGCCCGCCTTTTCGGCATGGCTCGCGACCGGCAGGACGACATCGGCGTATGCCGTGACGCCCGACGAGCGGACTTCGAGCGACACGACGAAGGGCTTGCCGAAGACCTTCGTGGGGTCGGTGAGCCCGAGGTCGGCTGGGTCGACCCCGCCGACGACGAGCGCGTCGATCTCACCCTTGGCGGCGGCCGCGAGGATGCCGGCGGTGTCCCGGCCGGTCTTGGCGGGAAGGTAGTCCACCCCCCAGACCTGCGCGACCTCCTTGCGGGCATCGAAGTATGCCGTGGGACGGCCACCCGGCAGCAGCGCGCCGAGGGCGCCGGCGGCCAGTGCTCCACGCTCACCCGCACGACGCGGGATCCACGCGAGCTTGGCGCCGGTGGTCTTGGCGAGGTCGAGCGCGGCGTCGAAGGCCCGCGACGACGTGGCGAGCCGCTCCCCGAGCAGGATGACCCCGCGGCCGGAGTGCAGACCCTCGAGGGCGGCGACGCCCTCGGCGGTCGTGCCGAGGTTGAGCAGCGACTGCGACTCGGCTCCGGGAGCCGTCGGGATGAGCTGCCCACCGAGCTTGACCAGGCCGCGGGTCGCGAAGGGGGCCACGGCATACACCGCAGTCCGGGCCTTGCGCATCGCGCGGCGCAGCCGCAGGAAGACGATCGGCGACTCTTCCTCGGGCTCGAAGCCCACGAGCAGGACGGTGCCGGCCGTGTCGAGGTCGGCGTAGGACACTCCGGTGCCCTGACCGTTGGCGTCGATGCCCGTCGTGACGACCGACGCCGCGAGGAAGTCGGTCTCCTCCGCCGAGTGCGGCCGGGCACGGAAGTCGATGTCGTTGGTGCCCAAGGCGATCCGGGCAAACTTGCCGTAGGCGTAGGCGTCTTCGGCGGTCACGCGGCCACCGGTGAGCACCGCGGCAGCCTTCGCAGCGCGCAGGCCGGCGGCAGCGACCTCGAGGGCCTCGGGCCACCCTGCGGCACGCATCGTGCCGTCGGCCTGACGGATGAGCGGCAACTCGAGGCGGTCGGGCAACGTGGCGTACTGGAAGGCCCAGCGGCCCTTGTCGCAGTTCCACTCGCCGTTGACGGCCGGGTCGTCGATGGCCATCCGGCGCAGGACGACGCCGCGGCGGTGGTCGGTGCGCAGCGCGCACCCGGACGCGCAGTGCTCGCAGACGCCGGGGGTCGACACGAGGTCGAACGGGCGGGAGCGGAAGCGGTATGCCGCGCCCGTCAACGCCCCGACCGGGCAGATCTGGACGGTGTTGCCCGAGAAGTAGGACTGGAAGGGCTGTTCCTCGTAGATGCCGATCTGCTGCATCGCGCCGCGCTCGACAAGGTTGATGAACTTGTCACCGGCGATCTCGTCGGAGAAGCGGGTGCACCGCTGGCACAGGACGCAGCGCTCGCGGTCGAGCAGGACCTGGGTCGAGATGTTGATCGGCTTGGCGAAGGTGCGCTTGACATCGGTGAATCGGCTCGTCGCGCGGCCGTGGGAGAGTGCCTGGTTTTGCAGCGGGCACTCGCCACCCTTGTCACAGACCGGACAGTCGAGCGGGTGGTTGATGAGGAGGAACTCCATGACGCCCTGTTGGGCCTTGTCGGCCACCGGGGATGTCACTTGGGTGTTGACGACCATGCCCGGGGAGACCGTCATCGTGCACGAGGCCTGCGGCTTGGGCATGGGGCGCATGACGCCCTCGCGGTCGGGCATCCCGACGTCGACGAGGCACTGGCGGCAGGCGCCAACCGGGTCGAGGGCGGGGTGGTCACAGAAGCGCGGGATCTCGATGCCGAGTGTTTCGGCAGCCCGGATGATGAGCGTGCCCTTGGGCACACTCACGTCCCGTCCGTCGATGGTGAGACTCACCATCTCGGGCTTGGGTGCCTCGGCAGGCCCCGGGGCGCTCGTCGTGGTCGCGGTCATGCGGACGCGGCCTCCTTCACGTCGAACAGTGCCGACGCTGCCGGCGGGAAGAGGGTCGCGGCCGGGGTGTGCATGCCGGCTTCGAACTCCTCGCGGAAGTACTTAATGCCCGAGGCGATGGGGCTCGTCGCGGCGTCACCGAGCGCACAGAACGAACGCCCGAGGATGTTGTCGCAGATGTCCTGGAGCTTTTCGATGTCGCCCTGCTGGCCGTGGCCGTGTTCCAGGCGCTCCATGATCTGCTTGAGCCACCACGTGCCCTCACGGCACGGGGTGCACTTGCCACAGGACTCGTGGGCGTAGAAGTCGGTCCACCGGCTGACGGCCCGGACGACCGACACCGTCTCGTCGAAGACTTGCAACGCCCGGGTGCCGAGCATGGAGCCGGCTGCGGCCACGGAGTCGAAGTCGAGCGGGATGTCGAGGTGGTCCTTGGTGAAGATCGGCGTCGAGGATCCACCAGGGGTCCAGAACTTGATCTCGTGACCCTTGCGGATGCCGCCGGCAAGCTCGATGAGCTCGCGCATCGTGATGCCGAGCGGGGCCTCGAACTGGCCCGGGTTGGTCACGTGACCGGACAGGCTGAAGATGCCGAAGCCGGTCGACTTCTCGGTGCCCATGCTCTTGAACCAGTCAGAGCCGTCGGTGATGATGCTCGGCACCGACGCGATCGTCTCGACGTTGTTGACCGACGTCGGGCGGGCGTAGAGACCGGCCGCACCGGGGAACGGCGGCTTAAGGCGGGGTTGGCCGCGTCGACCTTCGAGGGAGTCGAGCAGCGCCGTCTCTTCACCACAGATATAGGCACCGGCGCCGGCGTGCGGCGTGACTTGCAGCGTGACGCCCGAGCCGAGGACATCGGCCCCGAGGTAACCGGCGGCAGTGGCTTCCTCGACGGCGCGCAGGAGCCGGCGGTAGACGTGGACGACCTCACCGCGCAGGTAGATGAACGCGTGGTCGGCAGCCGATGGCGTATTGCGAGATGGCAGCGCCCTCGATGAGCACGTGGGGGTTGGCCATCATGAGCGGGATGTCCTTGCACGTGCCCGGCTCGGACTCGTCGGCGTTGACGACGAGATAGCGCGGGCCGCCGTCGGGCGGCGACATGAACGACCACTTCATCCCCGCCGGGAAGCCGGCACCACCGCGGCCGCGGATGGCCGAGTCCTTGACCATCGCCAGAACGTCGGCGGCCGGCATCGACAGGGCCTTACGCAGCGCGGCATACCCGCCGTGCTCCTCGTAGGTCGCGAGCGACCACGAGCGGTCGGCGTCCCAGAATGCCGAGAGGACCGGAGTCAGGGGCGTCGTCACTGCGCAGCCTCCTTACCCTTGAGGCCACCAGGTCGGTCGGCCGAGCTGTGCTCCTCGCCCGGAGCGGGGGCGGCACCGGCAGCGACCCGGGGTCGCCTCGGGGGTGGCATCGGGCGCTGTCGCCGAAGCCGGCTTCGGCGCGGTCCACCCGCGAGCCTTGGCGATTTCGAGGCCGAGCAGGGTCGCGGGGCCGGCCCCGACCCCCTCGTCGGCCCGCCCGTCGTGGAAGCCGGCGAGGACTCGCGAGACCTCCTTGAAGGTGCAGACCTTCGCGGCGCCGCGAGTCGGGACGATGTCCTCGCCCGCGCACAGGTCGTCGACGAGCGCGATCGTCGACTCGGGGGTCTGGTTGTCGAAGAACTCCCAGTTGGTCATGACGACCGGGGCGTAGTCGCAGGCGGCGTTGCACTCGATGCGCTCGAGGGTGATCCGCCCGTCAGCGGTGGTCTCGTCGTGACCGACTCCGAGGTGCTCGGAGACAGCGTCCCAGATGAGCGTCGCCGCCCATGATCGCGCACAGGGTGTTGGTGCAGACTCCGACCGTGTAGTCGCCATTGGGGTGGCGCTTGTATTGCGTGTAGAACGTCGCGACGCCGCTGACGTCGGCGGTCGTGAGGTCCGAGACCTCCGCGCAGAAGCGCGATGCCACGACCGGACACGTAGCCGTCGACGCGTCTGGACGAGGTGCAGCAGCGGCAGCAGCGCCGAGCGCGGTTGCGGGTAACGCGCGATGACTTCTTCGGCATCGGCGTGCAACTGCCGCAGGGTCTCGGCGTCGTAGGGCGCCTTGCTTTCCGCGCTGACGTGCAGGTGACCGGAGGCGTTCGAGCCTGGGCCATCTAGCGGTCCACCCCTCCCATCACCGGGTCGATCGAAGCAACGGCGACGATGACGTCGGCGACCTGGCCGCCCTCGCACATGAGCGAGGTGGCCTGCAGGTTGTTGAACGACGGGTCGCGGAAGTGGACCCGGTAGGGGCGGGTGCCGCCGTCGGAGACCAGGTGGCAGCCGAGCTCGCCCTTGGCGCTCTCGACCGCGACGTAGACCTGGCCGGGCGGGACCCGGAAGCCCTCGGTCACGAGCTTGAAGTGGTGGATCAGCGGCTTCCATGGACGTCGCCCATGATTTCCTTGATGTGCTCCTTGCTGTTGCCCATGCCGTCGGAGCCGACTGTGCAGCTGAGCCGGCCAGGCGATCTTCTTGTCCTGCGACCATGACCGGCTCGCCCATGCTCGCTTCGATGCGATCGGTGGCACTGCTCGACGATCCGCAGCGACTGGTACATCTCGTCGAGGCGGATCCGCAGCCGGCCGTAGGCGTCGGCACGTGTCGCGGGTGATGACCTCGAAGTCGTAGGTCTCGTAACCGCAGTAAGGCTGCGGACTTGCGCAGGTCGTGCGGCAGACCGGCCGAGCGCAGCACCGGACCGGTGATGCCCAGCGCCATGCACGCCGGTGAGGTCGAGGATGCCGACGTCGTTCATGCGGCCCTTGACGATCGGGTTTTCGTTGACGAGCAACTCGAGCTCGCGGATGCCACGACGGATCTCGGGCACCATCTCGCGGATGAGGTCGATCGCGGCCGGGGAGACGTCTTGGGCCACACCGCCGGGGCGGATGTAGGCGTTGTTCATCCGCAGGCCGGTGATCTCCTCGATGATCCGGAAGATCCGCTCACGCTCGCGGAAGCCGATCGGTCATGACCGTCGTGGCGCCCATCTCCATGCCGCCGGTGCCGATGCACGACGAGGTGGGAGGAGATGCGGGTCAGCTCCATCATGAGCACGCGGATGTCGCTCGACCCGCTGCGCGGGATGTGGTCGGTGACCCCGAGGAGCTTCTCGATCGCGAGGCAGTATGCCGTCTCCTGGAACATCGGCGTGAGGTAGTCCATCCGCGTGCAGAAGGTCACCCCTTGCACCCAGGTGCGGAACTCCATGTTCTTCTCGATGCCGGTGTGCAGGTAGCCGATGCCCGCGCGGGTCTCGGTCACGGTCTCGCCGTCGAGCTCGAGGATGAGACGCAGCACGCCGTGCGTCGACGGGTGCTGGGGGCCCATGTTGACGACGATGCGCTCTTCGTGCAGCGAGGTCGCCTCGTCGACGAGGTCGTCCCAGTCGCCGCCGGAGACATGCATCGTCGGACCGTCGAAGTCCTCGGCGGCACCGCCCGTGGCGTAGGTCGCGCCGTGGGCGGCGCTGGAGGTCGTGTCGGCGCCCATCAGTTGTAGGCCCTCCGCTCGTCGGGCGGCGGGAACGGTGGCGCCCTTGTATTCGACGGGGATGCCACCGAGCGGGTAATCCTTGCGCTGCGGGTGGCCGGGCCAGTCGTCCGGCATGAGGATCCGGGTGAGCGCCGGGTGGCCGTCGAAGATGATCCCGAACATGTCCCACGTCTCGCGCTCGTGCCAGGTGTTGGCCGGGTAGGTCTCGACGATCGACGGGATGTGCGGGTCGGCGTCGGGGCAGCTGACCTCGACGCGAATCCGCTGGCCGCCGTGGGTGATCGACAGCAGGTGGTAGACCGCGTGCAGCTCGGCGACCGGCTCACCTGCGGGTAGTGGACGCCGCGAGACGCCGGTGCACACCTCGAAGCGCAGGGGCGCGTCGTCGCGGAGCGTGCGGGCGACGACCGGCAGGTGCTCGCGGGCGACGTGGACCGTCAGCTCGCCGCGGTCGACGACAACCATGGGGACGGCCTCGGCGTATGCCGTGCCGCGGGCTTCCAGCGCCGGCCTCCAGGGCGTCGATGCAGCTGCGTCGAACCAGCCGCCGTAGGGGCGGGCGGCCGCGCCGGCGGAACGCGATGGGCACGCCGCAGGCCGCCGTAGCCGGTCGTGTCCTGGCCGGCGGTGGCGCCGAACATGCCGCGGCGCTCGCCGACGACGACCGGGCGCCGCGCGGCTGGACTCGTGCTACTGCTCGGACGTCAGTCCGGCGGAGGTTGCCGCTCGGTCGCCTGGGCCTTCGGTGCGGTCGCCGCTCATCGCAGCAGCCCCTTCATGCTGGATGCGTCGGGGTGGCCTGCGAGCGCAGCGGCTTCGGCCGCCATGGCGGCCGCCTCGCGGTTGGCGCCGCAGCGGCATGCTCTGGATCTGCTCGTGCAGCTTGAGGATCGCGTTGAGCAGCATCTCGCGGTCGCGGCGGGCACCCGGGCAGGTAGATGTCGACCGGGACGATGTGGTCGACGCCCTGGACGATGGCGTAGTTGTTGAACATGCCGCCCGAGCTCGCGCACACGCCCATCGAGATGACCCACTTGGGGTTGGGCATCTGGTCGTAGACCTGGCGCACGACCGGGGCCATCTTCTGGCGACACGCGGCCGGCGACGATCATGAGGTCGGCCTGGCGCGGCGTGGCGCGAAAACCGCTCCATGCCGAAGCGCGCGATGTCGTAGTCGGGCGTGCCGACGGCCATCATCTCGATCGCGCAGCAGGCCAGGCCGAACGTGGCCGGCCACATCGAGGCCTTGCGCATGCAGCCGGCGAGCGGCCTCGACGGTCGACAGCAGGATGCCTGCCGGGAGCTTCTCTTCCAGACCCATGGCGGCGCCCTTCCTCAGTCCCACTCGAGGCCGCCGCGGCGCCACACGTAGGCGTAGGCGACGAAGACGGTGAGGATGAACAGGATCATCTCGACGAGCGCGAACAAGCCGAGCTGGTTGAACGCCACCGCGAACGGGTAGAGGAACACGATCTCGACGTCGAAGATGATGAACATCATCGCGGTGAGGTAGTACTTCACCGGGACGCGGCCGCCGCCGTGCGGCCTGCGGGCGTGGGCTGGATGCCGCACTCGTAAGCCTCCAGTTTGGCGCGGTTGTAGCGCTTGGGCCCGACGACGAGCGACGCGCCCGACAGACGACCAGCGGCGAACGCCAGCGCCCAGGCCGATCATGAACAACAGCGGAACGTAGGACTCGGTCATCCCGTCGCTCCCCTTTCGGTGGTGGTCAGGCTGCTGCCGGTCGTGCCGGCGGGGTCACTTCGAAGGCCGGGCAAGCACGCCGCACCCCATCCTAGGGGGGCCGGCGAGGGCCGTGTCCCGAGGGCATGGCACGGCGCCGAAGGTGTGGTGAGCGACATGGTGATCAGGCGTCCGGCACGATCCGCGAGAGGGCTCGGATGAGCCGGTCGTCGGCCCTCCCGCCGTGGGCCTCGGGCAGGTTGGCCATGATCTTGAGCAGGAACGGCATGAGCGAGGTGCGGGGCAGTCCGTACTTCGTCGCCAGGCGCATGACCTCGGGGTTGCCGATGGCGCGGGCGAACCACGCGCCCGAGCGTGAAGTAGCCGCCCAGCTCGTCCTTGATGATCTTCGGGTATGCCGTGAGCGCTCGCTCCCGGCGCGTCGTCAGCTCGTGCGCCGCGAGCGCCTGCGCGATGACGTCGGCGGCTGACCCGGCCGGCTTCGAGGGCGTAGTCGATGCCCTCGCCGTTGAACGGGTTGACCATCCCCGCGGCGTCGCCGACGAGCAGGAGGCCATCGGCATACACGGGGGTGCGGTTGAAGCCCATGGGCAGGGCGGCGCCGCGGATCGGGCCGGCCTGACTCGTCGAGTTCGAGGTGCCAGGTCGTCGGAGATGCTCTCGACCCAGCGGCGCATGACGTCGCTTGTAGTCGGTCTTGCCGAAGGCGCTGCTCGTGTCGAGGATGCCGAGGCCGACGTTGGTGCGGCCGTCTTCGAGGCGGAAGAGCCAGCCGTAGCCCGGCATGAGCATCCGCTTGGCCGGCCTCGTCGGTCGTCCACAGCTCAAGGTGGGATTCGAGGTAGTCGTCCGCGCGCGCGGGGTGCGGTAGTAGGCCCGGACGGCGACGCCCATGACCCGGTCTGTCGCGCTTGTCGGCGCCCCACGGCTGTCGCGAGCCGTGAGGAGACCCCGTCGGCGGCGACGACGACCGGGGCGCGGTAAGCCACCGTCTCCCCGGTCGCCCGGCCGCGCTCGTCGAGGAGTTTGGCGGTGACGCCGACGACCCGTCCGGTGCGGTCATCGTGGATCGGCGCGGTGACGCTCGTGCGCTCGTGCGAGGCTTGGCGCCGCTGGGCCTGCGCGTGGCGGGCGAGGGTTTCGTCGAGTTGGGCGCGGGTGCGGACGCAGGCCGTAGCCGGGGAAGGTGCCGTCTGTCGGGCCAGTCGAGGGTCAGGGTGTGGCCGCCGCCGAGGATCCGCAGGCCGCGCGTTGCGGGCCCAGCCGCCGTCGGTGTCGATGCCGAGGCGGGTGAGCTCCTTGACCGCGCGCGGGGTGAGGCCGTCGCCGCAGATCTTGTCCCGCGGGAAGGTCGCCTTCTCCAGCAGGACGACGTCCAGGCCGTGGCCGGCGAGGTATGCCGCAGTCGCCGCGCCCCCGGGCCCGGCTCCGACGACGACGACGTCGGCGGCTTCGGCGCGGGGGGCGACGGCAGGACCCGGGGCGTCCCCCGGATTCTCCGATGCGCTGGTCACGGTGATGCTTCCCATCGAGGCGCTTGCGAAGGATTGCACTAAGGACGACAGCTTAGAGGCTGTCGAGGGGCTCATCGGGCGAGTCCCTGTGGTCCCCCACGAGTCGCCCGGTGCAGCGCGACGATACCCCCGGAGAGGTTGCGCCACTGCACATCCCGCCAGCCGGCCGCGCCGATCCGCTCGGCGAGGCGCGCGCTGGCCGGGCCACGCGCGGATCGACTCGGCGAGATAGACATAGGACTCGGGATTGGAGGCCGTGCGCCGGGCAATCGTCGGCAGGGCCCGCAGGACGTACGTCGGAGTATGCCGTCCGCAAGGGACCCCAGACCGGGCGGCTGAACTCGCAGATGACCAGGCGCCCCCCCGGCTTAGTCACCCTGGCGAACTCTCGCAGCGCACCGTCGACATCGACGACATTGCGCAGCCCGAACGACATCGTCACCGCGTCGAAGCTCGCGTCGGCGAAGGGCAGCGCGGTGGCGTCTGCGGCGGTGAAGGGCAGGTCGGCATTGCGTCGGCGGCCGACCCGGAGCATCCCAAGCGAGAAATCTGCGGGCACGACGTGGGCACCGGCGTCGGCGAAGGGCTCCGAACTCGTGCCCGTGCCAGCGGCGATGTCGAGGACGACATGGCCCGGGCGCGAGCGTCGACGGCACACGTCGTCGCTCGGCGCCACAGGCGGTCGATGTCCGGCGGTCGAGGACGTCGTTGGTGAGGTCGTACTTCTCGGCGCACCGTGTTCGAACATCGAGGCAACGTCGCGAGGTGCCTTGTCCAGGTCCGCCCGTGTCATGTCCGACATCCTGCCAGGGCTTGGCCTGGGTCCGGTCAGGGCGGACGTAGCATGTCTGCCGATGTCCTCCGTCCCGCTCGGCCTCAGCGACGACGCGACGCCCCCTGGCGCTCCAGCGGGAGCGCCGCTCATCGTGCGCACCGTCGAGCTGGCCGACCCCGGGCCGCTGATCTCCTCTCCTGCCCGCGCTCGGCAGCGATCCGGCTCACGTGGTGTCGTGGGTGCGCCGGGGCGAGGGCCTCGTCGGGTGGGGGGCTGCGGCAACCTTCACGACGCGGGGCGCGCAGCGGTTTGAGGCTGCCGACACGTGGTGGCGCGCGACCGCTGCGGACGCCGTCGTCCGTGACGAAGTCCGCCTGCCGGGCACCGGCCCGATCTGCTTCGGCACTTTCCCGTTCGCCGACGACTCTCTCGAGCACGCCCGGCTCGTCGTCCCTGCCGTCACCGTGGGCCATCGCGGTGGCCGCTGGTGGGTCACGACCGCTGGCACGCACCTGACGCCAGGTCCTGAGGTCACACCCCAACCGCGCCCCAGTGCGCCGACCGGCGTGACCTTTGCCGACGGTGCCCTGTCGGGCGCCGAGTGGGCTGCGCGAGTCGCCGCCGCCGTCGAGCTCATCTGCGCCGGGCGACTCGACAAGGTCGTCCTCGCCCGTGATCTGCTCGTCGAGGCCAGCGAGCCGGTCGATCCGCGATGGATCCTGCAGTCCCTCGCGCAGCGCTACGACAACACGTGGGTCTTCGCCGTCGACGGCATGGTCGGTGCGACCCCCGAGCTCCTCGTCCGCCGCGAGCGGGGGCTAGTCACCTCCCGGGTCCTCGCCGGCACGATCCGCCGCACCGGCGACGACGCCAAAGACCTCTCGCTCGCGGCCTCCCTCGCGCGCTCGAGCAAGGATCTCGAAGAGCACGAGTATGCCGTCCGATCGGTCGCCGACGCCCTCGCCCCGCATTGCTCCTCGACGAACGTGCCGGAGGCCCCATTCGTCCTGCACCTGCCCAATGTCATGCACCTCGCGACGGACGTGACGGGGGTCGCGTCCGACACGTCGACGGCCCTCACCCTCGCGGCCGCACTGCACCCCTCGGCTGCCGTGGGCGGCACCCCCACCGACGTCGCGCGGCAGGTCATCGCCGAGCTGGAAAGCATGGACCGGGGTCGATATGCCGGTCCGGTCGGCTGGAGCGACGCCGCCGGTGACGGCGAGTGGGGCATCGCGTTGCGCTCGGGCGCATTCGACCCGGCCGATGCGCGGCGGCTGCGGATCTTCGCCGGCTGCGGGATCGTCGCCGGGTCGGACCCCGACTCCGAGGTCGCCGAGGCGGATGCGAAGTTCGTCCCCATGCGTGATGCCCTGAGCGGCCGATGAGATGACGATCTCGGCCCACGAGCGCGCGGTCAGCGTGGTGCGATCGTTGCGCGCTGCCGGGGTCGGCGATCTCGTCCTCGCGCCCGGGTCACGGTCGGCTCCGCTCGCTCTCGCGGCCTTCGCCGCCGACCGCGCAGGAGACCTGCGTATGCACGTGCGGATCGACGAGCGCACCGCTGGATTCCTCGCGCTCGGTCTGTCGATCGGGTCACGCCGACCCGTCGCCGTCGTGACGACCTCAGGCACCGCGGTCGGCAATCTCCTGCCCGCGGTCATGGAGGCCCACCACTCCGGGCGCCGCCTCGTGGTCGTGACGGCCGACCGGCCGCCGTCCTTGCGGGGCACCGGGGCCAACCAGACGACCTGGCAGCCGGGCATTTTCGGCCGCTTCGCCCGTTCGGTCGAACTCCCCTTGACTGCGACCGCGCAGGAGGCCGACGCGCTCATGGCCGACCTCCTGTCCTCAGGGGGCTTCCCCGGCCCGGTCCACCTCAACCTCCCGTTCGACGCCCCCTTGCTGCCCGAGCCCGGATCGCCGTGGTGGCCGCAGTCTCCTCGGGAGGGTGCCTGTGACGTCGACGACCGGGAAGGGGACGCCGACACGGCATACCCCTTGGGCAGGGCGCAGCCGTCGACTCCTGGCGTGGTGCTCGAGACGGGGCCGCGCACCGTCGTGCTCGCCGGCGACGACGCGGGGCCGCGGGCGAGGCTCCTCGCGGAGCGCGCGGGCTGGCCGCTGCTAGCGGAGCCGACGTCCGGAGCCCGGGTGGGAGCGCAGGCGATCCGCACGTATCGACTCCTGCTCTCCGGGCCGCTCGGACGGGAGATCGAGCGGGTCGTCGTCATGGGACACCCGACGCTGTCGCGCCCGCAGACCGCCCTGCTGACCCGCCCGGACATCACGCTCGTCGCCGTCCGGGGGCCCGGGGGGATCGCCACCGATCCGGCGCGGACCGCCACGGTCCTCGACGAGCCGCCCACCGTGGCCGAACGCGCCCCCCACCCTGAGGACCTCGCGTGGGTGGCCCGCTGGCAAGCGGCCGACCGGCGCCTCGGCGACGCGCTCGACGGGTTGGTGGCGGGGCTCCCCGAACTCGACGCCCTCCAGGTCGCCGACGCGGTGGCCGGCGCGGCGACGCCCGGGACGACGCTCGTCGTCGGGTCGTCCAACCCCATCCGCGATCTCGACCTCATGATGCGGCCCGGACAGCCGCACGAGCGCCGGTTCGTCGTCGGCAATCGCGGACTGGCCGGCATCGACGGCACGCTTTCGACCGCGATCGGAGTGGCCCTCGGGCGTCCGGCCCGCTCGATCGCACTTGTCGGTGACGTGACCTTCGTCCACGACCTCACCGGCCTCGTCCTCGGCCCGGACGAACCCCGCCCAGACCTGACGATCGTCGTCGTCAACGACGACGGCGGGTCCATCTTCAGCCTCCTCGAGCAGGGGGCGACGGACTACGCCGAGGCGTTCGAGCGAGTGTTTGCGACCCCGCACGGGGTCGACGTGGCGGCTGTGTGTGCGGCGACGGGCACGGCATACCGGCTCGTGACCACCCGAGCAGACCTGCGCGCGGCGCTGTCCGACATCACCCCCGGTGTGCGCGTCGTCGAAGCGAAGGTGAGCCGCGCCGACCGGCGGCGCACCGCCGCAGCCATTGCCGCTTTGGGCCAGGATGGACCCATGCCCGGGGACCGATCATGAGCACGTCCGACGCGTCCTCCGACGTCCGCGTCGGTCGGGCGAGCGCCGTCATGGCGATCGGCGGGTTGGTCTCGCGCGTGCTCGGCCTGCTGCGCCAGTCCCTCATCGCCATCGCCATCGGGCAGGGCCTGGTTGCCAACGCGTTCACGACGGCCAACAACCTCCCCAACGTCATCTACCTCGTCATCGCCGGCGGCGTCCTCAACTCGGTCCTCATCCCGCAACTGGTCAAGGCCTCCCGCGCCGCTGACGGCGGGCGCGACTACACCGACCGACTCATCACGCTGACGATGCTCGGCTTCGCGGTCATCACCGTCGTCGCGACGGCGCTTGCGGCAGTGCTCGTCAAGGCGTATGCCGCCTCGCTCACCGGCAGCCTGCTCGACCTCGCGGTGTTTTTCGCCGTCATCACGCTGCCGCAGATCTTCTTCTACGGCATGTATGGCCTGCTCGGCCAGGTGCTCAACGCCCGCGGCCAGTTTGCCGCCTTCGGGTGGGCGCCAGCGGCGGCCAACCTCGTCGCCATCGTCGGCCTGCTCGGCTTCTTGCGCCTTTTCCAGGGGCATGTCACCGCCGCGGAGTGGACGCCAGAAATGGTGTGGTGGTTTGCCGGGACGCCGACGCTGTCGATCATTGTCCAAGCCCTTATCCTCGTGGTCCCGTTGTGGCGCAGCGGTTTTCGCTGGCGTCCCCGGTTTGGCGTGCGCGGAGTGGGGCTCGGGGCCACGTCCCGGATGGCCGGCTGGGCGCTGGCCTCGCTCCTGGTCGCCCAGCTGGGCTTCGTGCTCACCTCCCAGTTGCTGTGGCGGGCCACCGGGTCGGACGAGACCCGCGCGACCGGGGCCCAGTTCGTCGCCGGAAACGCCGTCTGGGCCAACGCGATCCTGCTGTTCATGGTGCCCCACGGTCTGGTCACGGTGTCCCTGCTCACGGCGATGTATCCCCGGATCTCGGCCTCCGTCCACGACCGCAACCTCGTCCAGTTGCGTCGGGACTATGTCCAGGGGTTGACCGTTCCCGCGGTCGCGACCCTGCCCTTTTCGGTGGCATTCATCGTCTTCGCCCTCCCGATCATGGGCCTGCTCTATTCGAGCCGCGACCCGGCCGAAGTGCCGGCCGCCGCGATGGCGTTGGCCTTCGTCGCCATGGGGATCCTGCCGTTCGGCGTCGAGACCCTCAACCAGCGGTTCTTCTACGCCTACGAGACCGGCCCCATTGCCCTCGGCGAGCAACTCATCGTCAGCGGCACCGCCGGCGCGATCTCGCTGACGTCGCTACTCGCGCCGCCGCAGTGGGCCGCCCCGATCATCGGGGTCGGCCTCGTCGTCGGCAACGTCGTGGCGTCGGCCTTCGGCATGTGGCGACTCCAGCGACGCATGGGTGCCTACGGCGCTCGGGGAGTCCTCGCGACATGGGGCAAGATCCTCCTGGCCTCGATCGGCGCGGGCTATGTCGCATGGGGTCCGGTCGTCGCCCTGACCCGCGCCACCGCTGGTTGGGGGCGCCCTGGGTATGCCGTGACGCTCGCCATCGCGGGGGTGATCTTCGTCGTCACCTATGTGCTCCTGGCCCGCTGGTTACGGATCCGGGAGGTCGACACCTATCTCGGCGCGATCGTCGCCAAGCTCGACCGTCGCCCCCCAGGTCGCCACCGGGGCGACGAGGGGCCGGCGGCGGATCCGACTGATGAGCCCTGAGACGTCCTGAGCCGGTCAGCGCTTGACGAAGAACTCGTCGTACCACACGAGGAAGCAGTAGATCGTCCAGATCTTCTTCATGTTGGCCGCACCGGCTCGGTGCGCGTCGAGCAACCCGACGATCGCCGCCTGGTCGAAGAACCGCGCCGCGATCGGCGCCTCGAAGGCAGCCTTGACCTGGGCGTAATGCTCGTCCTGACGGAGCCAGTCGTTCAGCGGCACGGGGAACCCCAGCTTGGGCTTGTGGGCCGTCGCCTCCGGCAGCTCGCGGAGGGCAGCCAACCGCAGCGCCGCCTTGGTCGAGTGCTTTTGCACGCGGTATTTCGTCGGGATCGCGAGCGCCACCTTGAGGACTTCCTTGTCCAGGAAGGGCACCCGCAGCTCGAGCGAGGCGGCCATCGACATCTTGTCGGCCTTGAGCAGGATGTCGTGCAGCAGCCAGGTGTAGAGGTCGACGTACTGCATCTTCGTGATGTCGTCGTGCCCGGCGACGGTGTCGAAATACGGCTTCGTATATGCCGCGGGCGGCTTCGACGGGATCGTCTTGGCCAGGAAGGTGTCGCGCTCTTCGGGCGTGAAGTTGTAGGTGTGCCGGAAGAATCGGCTCTCGATCGGCTCGGCGGCGCGCATGAGGAAGCGGCGCCCGGGGATGCGCGGCATCCGGGCTGCGAGGCGACCGATCGCTCGCCGCACGGGGGCGGGCGCGAGACGCTGGTAGGGCTGGTAGCTCAGCGGCTCGACGTAGCTGTTGTAGCCACCGAAGAGTTCGTCGGCGCCCTCCCCGCTGAGGACGACTTTGACGTCCTCGGCCGCGCGCTGCGCGAGGAAGTAGAGCGGCACCGCGGAGGGGTTGGGCAGCGGCTCGTCCATGTGGTACTGGATCGTGCCGATCGCTCCGAAGTAGTCGTCGGCGGAGATCTTCGTCGAGATGTTCTCGACGCCGATGAGCTCCGAGAACGCCTGCGCATACCTCAGCTCGGAGTACTTCTCCTCGTCGTAGCCGATGGAGAAGGTGCGCACGTCCTGGATCTTGTGCAGCTCGTTAGTCGCATAGCTCGAGTCGACACCGGAGGACAGGAAACAGCCGACCTCGACATCGGCGATCTTGTGCGCCTTGACCGAGGCGGAGAAGGTCTCGGCGATCCGGTCGACCCATTCGTCCATCGTCGGACCGTCGTCGGGGGCATAGCGGTAGTCGAAGTACTTGCGCAGCGTAAGCGTGCCGTCCCGGTAGGTGAAGCACTCACCGGCATACAGCTTGAAGACGTCGACAAACATCGTCTCCCGGCTGGGGATGTATTCGAAGCACAGGTAGTCGGGCAGCCGCGCCTCGTTGACCTCGCGCCGGAACGTGGGGTGCGCGAGGAAGGACTTGATCTCCGAGCCGAAGAGGAACTGCCCGTTGCCGGTCGAGTAGTAGAACGGCTTGATCCCGAAAATGTCTCGGGCGCCGAAGAGTTCACGGGTCTGGGTGTCCCAGATGACGAAGGCAAACATCCCGCGCAGCCGATCGAGGACCGCCTGGCCCCACTCCTCGTAGCCGTGCAGGACGACCTCGGAGTCGGTGTGGCTGCGGAAGTCATGGCCGGCCGCGAGGAGTTCTTCGCGCAACTGGTGGTAGTTGTAGATCTCGCCGTTGAAGACGAGGACCTTGGTGCGGTCCTCGTTGTAGAGCGGCTGGCCGCCGCCTTCAAGGTCGATGATCGACAGCCGCCGGAAGCCGAGGGCAACTCCGTCGCCGACGAAATAGTCGTCCTGGTCAGGGCCTCGGTGCGCGATCGTGTCGGCCATCGCGCGGATCGTCGCGGCGTGGTCGAAATCATCATCTGGCTTGCTGATATAGCCCACCCAGCCACACACGGCATACCTCCTAAAGCTCGTCGCGCAGGGTCTTGCCGCCTGCTCGGATGGTCGCCCGGGCGAGGGCGTCGAGGGAGTCGACGAGGTCGGGGTCGTGCAGGTCGAGGTCGTGGTAGACCATCGACAGCTCGGTGCACCCGAGGACGACGACATCACACCCGCGCTGGCGCAAGTGGTCGATCGGCGCCCGGAAGGCCGCCTCGGTCACCGGCCGCCCGGCCTTGACCCCGTCGTAGATGATCGACATGACCGCTGATTGCACCTGGGGCTCGGGCAGGACGCATTCGAGCCCGGCCTCCTCGCACCACCGCTCGTAGGTGCCGGCACGGACGGTGCCGTCGGTCGCGAGGACGCCCACGCGCGCGACCCCGGGGACCCGCTGCTGGGCCCAGGCAATGGTCTCCTCAACGATGTTGAGGAAGGGCACGGTCACGCTCGAGGCCAGGGCGTCGTAGTAGTGGTGCGCCGTGTTGCACGGCATCGCGATGAAGGTCGCACCACTGTTTTCGAGTGCCTGAGCTGCAGCGATCATGTGCGGCAGCGGGTCGTCGTCGCTCGCACCGATGAGGTATGCCGTGCGGTCGGGGATGCTCCCTTGGTTCCACACGATCATGTCAACGTGGTCTTGGTCGGTGAGCGAGTAGGTGCCGGACAGCACGCTGCTCATGAAGTAGACCGTGGCCATCGGCCCCAGCCCGCCGAGGACCCCTGCGAGTGGCTTGGACACTAGGGACGACCGAGGTAGCGGTAGAACTTCTTGATCTGGTTGAGCCCGTATGCCGCGAGATAGGCGCGGCGCTTGAGGGACAGATCCGGCCGATAGAGCTGCGGGTCGCTCCAGCGACCGGCAGCGAACAGCGCCAATGCCTTGTCGCGCAGCGCACGGTCGCGGACGAAGGTCTTGATGACGTACTTCGGCACGAAGGTGAACAGGTGCTCGGTGCGCGAGATGAGCAGGCCGTCCATGGGTTCGTGACGGATGAGGTCACGCACCATCCACTCGGCCACATTGTGACCGGCGCCGGTCACGTAGTAGTTGCTGCGCCCGAGCCGGACATTGATCTCGAAGAATCGGAACGACCCGTCGCGGGGGTCGTATTTGATATCGAAGTTAGAAAACCCGGTGTAACCGACGTCCTCGAGGAAGCGCTGGGCCTGGTGGACGAGCTGATCCTCGGACGTGCTGATGATCGCGCAGGGGTTGCCGATGGCGGAGGGGACGTGCTCTTCCAAGAGCGTATGTCCGACGCTGCCGAAACGCACCTTGGCGTCGCGGTCCGAATAGCAGGTGAGCACTCGCATGTTGGTGTCGTCCCCAGGAATGAACTCCTGGATGAGAAACTTGTAGTCGTAGGAGCTCGTCGCGAGATTGTCCAGCATCGTCATGAGCTCTTCGCGCGAGTCGAGGATGAAGACCTTCTTTTTGCCCGGGAACTCCGCGTAGTGATAAAGCGCCGAACTGGCCGGCTTGGCGACGATGGGGTAGGTGAAATCGAAGTCCGGCAGCTCCCGGGTGACGCAGTCGTAGACGACGGTGCGCGGGTAGGGAATGTCGAGCCGGTCGAGGATGGCGTAAAACTGGTCCTTGAGGACGAGCTGGTCGAGGAGTTCGAGATCGATATAGGGGATCTCGAAGTAGGGCTCCAGCAGCTCTCTGTTCTCGACGAGCATCCGGACATACCAATCGCCACAGCCCAGGATGAGCAGCTTCTTGCCGGCCGCCTTGCCGTACTTTTCGCCGACCTCGACGAGTGCCGTGCGGAATACGTCGAGGTCGTGGAAATTGGGCACCATGACGTGCTCGCTGAGCTCCGAATACCCGATCACCGGGGTGTCGCTCATGTTGACGACAAGAGACTTGACGCCATAGGCCTCGTAGAATGTGCGGACCAATGAGTATGCCGTGATATCCGCACCGAGAATGACGGGCCGGAATTCGTGGTCGATAAAGCTCGGCATTGGGTCCTCTCACCTGGGCAAGCTGACCCATCATACGTGCTGTGCCAGACGCGACTGGCGCCTCGTCAGCGCATGAGGCCGATCCGCCGGGCGCCGTCGGTGAGCTCCTCGCGGAAGTCCGGGTGGGCGATCTCGATGAGGGCGCGCGCCCGCTCGCGCGCCGAGAGGCCGCGGAGTTGGGCGACGCCGTATTCGGTGACGACGTAGCCGACATCATTCTTCGAGGTCGACACGTGGGTGCCCGCGGCGAGGGCGGGGACGATCCGGGAGATCGTGCCCCCCTTGGCCGTGGACGGCACGACGATGAAGGATTTGCCTCCCCTGGAGATGTTCGCCGCTCTCACGAAGTCACTCTGGCCGCCGGTGCCCGAGTAGGGCGCCGAACCGAGGCTCTCGGAGCCGCACTGGCCGATGAGGTCGACGGCGAGGGTGCTGTTGATCGAGTGGAGCTGGTCGTTGCGGCCAGCCAGATGGGGGGTGTTGGTCACGTCGACGGGGAGCATCTCGAGCACGGGATTGCGGTGCATGAAGGAGTAGAGCCGCTCCGACCCGAGGGCGAAGGCGGCGAGCATCTTGCCCCGGTGCTCGTTCTTGCGGGCGTTGGTCACCACCCCCGCCTCGACGAGCGAGAGGATCCCGTCACCGAACATCTCGGTGTGGATGCCGAGGTCATTCTTGTCGCGCAACTGCGCGACGACCGCGTCCGGGATGGCGCCGATCCCGATCTGGAGCGTCGCCCCGTCGGGGACGAGGTCGGCGACGAAGCGCGCGATCGCCCGCTCGACCTCACCGATCACGGGTGGGGCGAGTTGGACGAGCGGGGCCTCGGTCTCGATGAGCTTGGTCACCTGGCTCACGTGGACGTGGCAGTCGCCGTGCGCGAACGGCGCATGGGGGTCGACCTCGAGGATGACCTCGCGGGCCATCTGGATCGCCGCCATCGTGTATGCCGGTGACAATCCGAGGGAGAAGAAGCCGTGCTCGTCCATCGGCGAGCACCGCGACACGGCGACCTCGCAGCGCAGGTGACCGCGCCGGAGGAGCTCGGGGATCTCCGAGAAGTGGTTAGGGGTCCAGTCGACCCACCCGGCCTGGGCGCCAGCGCGGGTCGGACCACCGAGAAAGAGGCCGTTGTGGCGGATCCGGTCGGTGCCGTCGGGGTCGAGGTAGGAGTGGTGCCCCGTCGGCAGTAACTGCATGACCGTGACGCCACGCAGGTCGTCACGACGGGCGGACAGCGCGGCGAAGAGGTCGGCGGGCTTTGCGGCCCCGATCGGGGCGACGATCGTGTCGCCGTCCCGGATGAGTTTGACCGCTTCGCCAGGGTCGGTCCGCCGACGTTCGTATTCAGACCTCACGGACATAACGCGATGCTACTGACCGCACGGTCGGTAAATGAGGGAGGGGTGTTTGAGGCCCCGGTCACACGCGAGGTTTGGCGACTCGGCACCGAGCGACTCAGCCTGTCGCCGCTGCCTTCACCCGTTCGCGCCACCAGTCCACCCGGGCGGGCGGCGCAGCCCACCGGTGCAGCAACTCGGCTGTGGGAGTAGGAGATACGCCACCAGCGAGCTGCACCCCGACGTCGAACCAGCCCTGTCGCGGAGCGAGCGGCTCGGCCACGACGTCGCCGCCCAACAGCCGCACCGTCCCGAGCCCGCAGGCGTGGTCGAGGACCGGCAAGGTTGCGGCGAGCGCCACCCCGGAAGCCATCCCCACCGAGGTGTCGAGAGCCGACGACACGACCGCCGGCAGGCCGCATTCGGCGACGATCCGCAGAGCGGAGGCCACACCGCCCAGCGGTGCCGCCTTGACGATGACGAGGTCGGCCGCCTCCTCCCGTGCCACCCGCATCGGGTCGCTGGACTTGCGGATCGACTCGTCCGCGGCGATCGGCACGTCGACCCCGACGCGGGCGAGCGCCCGCCGCAATGCGGCAAGCTCGGGCACGCTGGGACAGGGCTGCTCGGCATACTCCAGGTCGTAGGCCGCGAGCGCCGTCAGAGCGTCCCGCGCCTGATCGAGATCCCACCCCATATTGGCGTCGACCCGGATCCGCCCGGACGCGCCGAGCACCTCCCGCACCGCGGCCACGCGGTCGATGTCGTCGCGCAATCCCTGCCCCGCTTCGGCGACCTTGACCTTGGCGGTCGTGCAGCCGGGGAAGCGCGCCAACACCGTCGGCACCTGGGCGGCGGGCACGGCTGGCACGGTCGCGTTGACCGGCACGCGGTCACGCAGAGGAGCCGGCCACCCGGCATAGGCAGCCTCGAAGGCGGCGGCGAGCCAGAGGCGCGCTTCGGCGGGCGGGTAGTCGAGGAAGGGCCCGAACTCGGCCCATCCTCGGGTGCCCCGCAGCAGCGCAACTTCACGCTCGCGCAGCCCTCGGAAAGGCACGCGCATCGGCACTCGGACCACCCTCAGGGTGTCGAGCGCCTCAGCAACGTGACCCGGGTCCAGGTGTCGGTCCATCGCCATCGTCACGACCCTGAGCGTATGCCGCGCTCCGGCAGCACGAGGGTGGCCACGGCCCCCTCCCCCGAGTTGGCATAGGTCAGGCTGGCTCCCACAGCCCTCGCTTGGCCCTCGGCGATCGTGAGCCCGAGACCATGCCCTGACCCGCGGTCGGCGGCGCCGGTGTGGAACCGGCGCGCCCCGTGCTTGAGCACCTCCGGCGGGAAACCCGGGCCCCTGTCTCGCACGGTGATCCGCCGGCCCTCGACGACGAGCCGGACGGGGGCTCCACCGTGACGGACGGCATTGGCCAGGAGGTTGACGAGGATGCGTTCGACGCGGCGCGGGTCACTCGAGACGTGGGCATCAGCGCTGATCTCGACGGCGACCGCGTCGGCGGGCACCGCTCCTGAGGCGGTGGCAGCGGCGACGGCGCGCGCCGCGAGGGCGGCCGTCGTCGTCTCGTGTTCGTCGAGCGGCTGCTCCGCGTGGTCGAGCCGCGCGACCTCGAGGAGGTCTTCGACGAGTCGCCACAGCCGCTGCGCCTGGGAACGCACCAACTCGGTGGGGCGGCCGTCGGGCAGGAGACCGGCGGCGGTGACGAGGCCGGTGACGGGGGTCCGCAGATCGTGGGCGATGTCTGCGGTCACCCGCTGTTCGGACGCGAGGCGCTCCTGCATCGAGGCCGCGAGCGCGTCGACCGTGCGGGCGAGCTCGGTCACTTCGTCGCGGCCACCGACCGCTTCCGAGACGCGCACCGACAGGTCTCCGGCGGCAATGCGTCGGGCCGAGTTTTCGGCAGCCCCGAGGCGCCGCGCCAGGCCGCGCGACAACCCGAATGCCAACAACCCCGTCATCCCCACGAGGACCGCAATGCCGAGGGCCAGCTGCCGATCGAGGGCCGCAAGGGTCTCGCGGCTGTCGGTCCATGACACCCGGACCGCGAGGATGCGACCTCCGCTCACCGGCTCGGCAGCCCAGGCGACGTCCGGAGCCTGGGACAGCAGGCTCGCGCGCTGACCCAAGGCAGCGGCGGCCCGCAGCTCGCCCGGCATACCGGGATCGTCGAGCACCGCGAAGTCCGGGGCGGTCCCCGTGCCCGCGAGGGCTTTGGACGCGACCCGCAGCTGCCCTAGCGCCTCGTCGCGGGCGGCTTGGTCGGTGAAGGCCGCCATCGACACGTGGATATAGAGCGCGAGCGCGACGCCGAGCGCCACGGTGACCAGGGCCAACGTGAGCGGGATCTTGACGGCGAGTTTCACGGCGTCACGCTGCGGATCACCGGACCAGCTTGTAGCCGAAGCCCCGGACCGTCTCGATCCGTTCTCTGCCGATCTTTGCGCGCAGCCGTTGGACGTGGACGTCGACGACTCGGGTGTCGCCGCCAGCCGGATAGTCCCAGACGCGTTCGAGCAGGCGGTCGCGAGAGATGACGATGCCGGGGGCGTCGAGGAGTTCGAGCAGGAGGCGCAGTTCGGTCGGGGTCAGCACGACCGGCCGACCTGCGACGGTGACGTCGAGGGCGTCGCGGTCGACGGTGAGATCCCCGACCGTGCTGACTTCGTGCGTTGACGAGGGTGGCGCGGCCCGGCGCAGGACAGCCCGGATCCGGGCGACGAGCACCATGGGGTCGAACGGCTTGGTGACGTAGTCGTCGGCACCGGCTTCCAACCCCTGGACGATGTCGATGCCGTCGGCGCGGGCGGTGAGCATGACGATCGGCGTCGTCGCGACGGCGCGGATCTCGCGGCAGAGACTCAGTCCGTCGAGGAAGGGCATCATGACGTCGAGCAGGACGATGTCGGGCTCCTGCGTCCGGTATGCCGTGCGCCCGGTCAGGCCGTCGCTTGCCGTGGTCACCTGGAAGCCGTACCGCTCAAGGGTCAGCGCCGTCGCCTCGCGGATCACCTCGTCGTCCTCGACGACGAGCACACGTGGTGCATCGCCAGGGTCGGCCCCGAAGGTCGCGCTGGATCGGGGAGGCGTCGCCGGGCCTGGGAGCGGCGGTCTCACAGGATCACCCGGTCTTTCGGGTCGTAGGGCGAGAGGCCGACGCCACCGCCGGTGCGACGCACGAGGGCGAAGGCGTGGCCGTTCCACGTGTAGGTGCTGACTTCGGGCGGGCCCGTGGGGCAGCACCGCGGGTCGTCTGCGGCATACATCTCGCGAGTCACCTGGAGGTTGCCCGCGAGCGCCTCGACCCATCCCTGGTGACCCACGTGCGCGAAGACTCGCGTCGGCCCGCCGGGTGTCATGGTGTAGACCACGGTCCCCGCGACGGCGTTGCCGTCGCTGATCGTGAAGATCGCCTCGTCGCGGGTGTCGCCGGTGACATCCGCGTATGCCGCAGCGTCCACCCCGCAGCCGGCACATCGCGTCGCGACCGGCTCGCGGAGCTCGACCGGCATGCCGGCGTCGGCGAGGATCGTCGTGCGGGCATCGAGGGAGCGGACCGACGGCAGCTCGGCCGCGGTCGTGCTCGTGGCCGAGCTGTCATCGGTCTGGCCAGGGCTCGTCGTGGAGCTTGTGCTCGTCCGACCGTCGGGGATGCCCGCGGCGTCGACGCGCAGGCCCGACGGTGCGCACCCGGAGAGCAGGCCGGCGAGCACTCCAGCCATCGGCGCGACGACCAGGCACCCGACAGCGACGTGGCGAGGGGCTGGCATGCACCGAGCGTAGGGGCCGATCTGCACAGTTTCGTTACAACGCCGGCTCGACCACGTGACGGATCCCGCCCGGCAGTCCCGGGGGCCCGGGGGGCCCGGACGCTAGGCTCGCCCGCGTGAGCAGCCTTCCCCATGTCAGCGACACGTTCGACGAGTCCTCCTGGGCCGAGGTCCCTGGCTTCGAGTTCACCGACATCACCTACCACCGCGCGACCGCGGCGGGTGCGGCCGGTGGGGTGGTCCGGGTCGCCTTCGACCGGCCCGAGGTGCTCAACGCTTTCCGCCCGCACACCGTCGACGAGCTCTATCAGGCCCTCGATCATGCTCGGCGCTCCCCCGACGTCGGGGTCGTCCTGCTCACCGGCAACGGCCCCAGCCCCCGCGCCGGCTCCTCCCCGGCGACCGAGGGATGGGCCTTCTGCACCGGCGGTGATCAACGGATCCGCGGGCGCTCCGGCTACCAATACGCCACGAGGCCAGACGGCGACGCCACCGCTGCGGGCATCGACGAGCGGCGCGTCAAGGCCGAGGGCGGGCGGTTGCACATCCTCGAGGTGCAGCGCCTCATCCGCACGATGCCGAAGGTTGTCATCGCGGTCGTCAATGGGTGGGCGGCCGGGCGGCGGCCACTCCCTCCACGTCGTCTGCGACCTCACGATCGCCACGCGAAGAGCACGCTCGCTTCAAGCAGACGGACGCCGACGTCGGGTCGTTCGACGCCGGCTACGGCTCGGCACTACCTCGCCCGCATGGTGGGGCAGAAGGCCGCCCGCGAGATCTTCTTCCTCGGGCCGGGCCTACACCGCCGCCGACATGCACCGGATGGGGGCGGTCAACCTCGTCGCACCGCACGCCGAGCTCGAGACCACCGCGATCGCGCGTTGCCCGCGAGATCATGCGGCAAGAGCCCGCAGGCGATCCGGATGCTGAAGTTCGCGTTCAACCTCGTCGACGACGGGCTCATCGGGACAGCAGGTGTTCGCCGGTGAGGCGACCCGCCTGGCCTATATGACCGACGAGGCCGTCGAGGGCCGCGACGCAGTTCCTCGAGAAGCGGGACCCCGATTGGTCGCCGTTCCCGTGGTACTTCTGACGCCGGTCCGCGCCGACGAGGGTGTGCGTGCCCTCCTCCCCGCCCTGGCCGCTGCCCTCGACGGCAGCGGTCCGGCGATCCTGCCGTATGCCGCAGACGCCACGCCGCCGCCCCTGGAACGCAGTCGGCGCGAGGAAATGGGCGACGCCGCGATGGTCGTCGCTACCTCCGGCTCGACGGGAGCGCCGAAGCTCGTCGCCCTCCCCTCGGCGGCCATCCACGCGTCCGTGGCCGCGACCGACGTAGCGATGGGCGGGCCCGGGCAGTGGCTCCTCGCGATCCCCCCGCACCACATCGGTGGCCTGCTCGTGATCGCCCGGTCGCTGCTGCCCGGCTCTGCGCTCACCGTCATGGACCGCTCTACCGGGTTTACCCCCGCCGCTTTCGCGGACGCTGTCGAGCGGATGCCGCGAGGCGACGATCCGGCATACGTCTCGCTCGTGCCTACCCAGGTCGCGCGGCTGCTCGCGGACCCGCGCGGGACCCACGCCCTCGCCCGCTTCGACGCCGTCCTCGTCGGGGGCGCCGGCACCCGGCCGTCCCTGCGCGCAGCCGCGGCCGACGCCGGCGTCCACCTGGTCGCCACCTACGGCATGACCGAGACCACGGGAGGCTGCGTCTATGACGGAATCGCCTTGACGGACACCGAGATTCACATCGACAACGACCGTCACGTCGTCCTCGGTGGGCCCACGATCGCGAGCGGCTACGTCGGCGATCCGGGCCTGACCGCCGACCACTTCCACACCGATGCCGACGGCGTCCGGTGGTTTCGCACCGACGACCTCGGGACCCTCGACGACCAGGGGCGATTGACCATCAGCGGGCGGGCCGACGACCTCGTCAACACCGGCGGGGTCAAGATCGCTCCAGGGCCCGTCGAGGATGCCCTCGTGCGTTTCGTCCCCGGCGTGCGTGACGCCGTCGTCGTCGGTGTGCCCGACCCGACGTGGGGGCAACTCGTCGGCGCGGCAGTGACCCTCACCGAGGGCAGCCCCGTCCCGTCGCTGGCTGACGTGCGCGCTCGCCTGCGCGACGCACTTCCCGCCGCCGCGCTCCCCCGTCTCGTGCGGGTCGTCGACGACCTCCCCTGGCGGGGCCCGGGCAAGCCGGACCGAGCCGCCGTCCGCGCGGTGCTGGCGCGCGAGATGGACTCGACTCCCTGAGCTAACCCCGAGCTGACATCTGCGCGCGGACTCCCGAGTGAGCGGCCCACGGCGGCAGTGATGAGACAATGGGGTCGCCTGCGCGGCCCGAGGGACGGGCCTGGCCATGTTTGTGGCCACGACGGTGACTGGAGGATGTCGTGCTTCGCGTCGTGCTGACCGTGCTCACGCTGGCGGTCACCATCTACGCCCTCATCGACTGCGTCCAGACCCCCGAGCACCGGGTCCGCAATCTGCCGAAGCTCGCGTGGATCGTCCTTGTGGCCCTCCTGTCGTGGGTGGGGCCGATCGCGTGGTTCCTCGCCGGAGCCCCCACCCCGCCGTGGCAGCGCGGCCGGCTCGGCCCTCCCGGCACGCGCGGTCCCCAAGCCCCCCGCGGCCCGGAAGACGATCCTGATTTCTTGCGCGGCCTCTGAGCCGCACCGTGTGAAAGAAACCACCAATGGCCACCTTCAACGAATGGGTGGGCGGCGCCCGCCCACGCACCCTCCCTGCGGCGATCTCGCCCGTCCTCGTCGGCACCGGCGCTGCCGCGGCGTCTCGGCGCGTCCGACAGCGCTGATGCCGCTCCTCGCGCTGTGCGTCGCGCTGGCGCTGCAGGTGGGCGTCAACTACGCCAACGACTACTCCGACGGGGTGCGCGGCACCGATGCCGCCCGGGTCGGGCCGGTGCGGCTCGTCGGCTCAGGGCGCTCTCAGCTCCGAGCGCAGTGAAGTTCGCAGCCTTGCTCAGCCTTCGCCGTCGCGGGTCTCGCCGGTCTGGCGCTCGTGGCGATCACCCAGACCTTCGTCGCTCATCCCCGTCGGGATCGGCTGCATTATCGCCGCGTGGACCTACACCGGCGGGACCCGCCCCTACGGCTACCGCGGGCTTGGTGAAGTCATGGTGTTCGTCTTCTTCGGCCTCGTGGCAACCCTCGGGACGACTCTACACCCAGGCGCGTGACCCTGCGACGCTCGCCGGCGTCTGCTCGGCGCGATCGGCGTCGGCGCACTCGCGAGCGCGATCCTCGTCGCCAACAACCTGCGCGACCTCCCGGGGGACGCTGCCGCCGGCAAGCACACGCTCGCGGTGCGCCTCGGCGACGCCAAGACTCGCTCCTTGTGGCTTGCCCTCGTGGCCGTCGCCATGGTGTGTGTCATCGGCATCGCAGCGATGCGGCCATGGGCCCTGGTCGCATTGGGTGCGCTTGCCTTCGCTGTCCGGCCCGTGCGGGCCCTGCGCTCCGGCGCCACCGGCCGCGACCTCGTCCCCGTGCTCGCGGGCACCGGCATCCTGCAACTTGCGTATGCCGGGCTGCTCGCGATCGGTCTGTCGATCGGCGGGGCCGGCTAAGAGCTCGCGCCCTCGGCGCGCTCGGCGCGCTCGGCGATCTCAGCCTGGGCGATGTCAGCCTCGGCGTCCTCGGCGTCCGCGTCACGGTCGACGTCCTTGGCCGCCGCACCCTGCTTGGTCTCGATCCGCTTGGCAAGACGCTCGGTGATCCGGTCGGACACCTCGTCTCGGGGCCCGCGCAACAGGAAGAACGACAGCCCCATCGAGATGACGGCAGCGAGGGCGACGAGCAGGAGTTGCTGATCGGGCGAGCGGAGGCCGACGAGCCACAGCACGCCGAGGCAGGCCCCGAAGAGCGCGAGTCGCAGGATCGAATACTTCAGCATGACTTCCTCACTGTCACAGCCCGGAATACGAGTGCTGGCCGACGAAGAAGACGTTGACCACCGCGAAGTTGATGATGATCGAGACGAAACCGGCGATGGCGATCCACATCGCCTTGCGGGGCTCCCAGCCGGCCGTGGCTCGGGCGTGCATGTAGGCGGCATACACGACCCACACGACGAACGTCCACACCTCCTTGGGGTCCCACGTCCAGTAGGAGCCCCACGCCTTCTGCGCCCAGATCGCGCCCGCGACGAGCGTGAAGGTCCACAGGATGAAGCCGATCATGTTGAGGCCGTATGCCGCCCGCTCGAGGCTCGCCGACCCCGGCAGGGTCTCGAGGAAGGTGCGCTTGCCAGCCGTGCCGGCGGCGGCACGGGCCTCCTGGCGAGCCTTGAGCAGATAGACGACGCCGAGCGCGAAGGCGACCGTGAACAGGCCCACCGCAAGGATCGCGACGATGACGTGAATCACGAGCCAGACGCTCTTGAGAGCCGGCATGAGCTCAGCGGCCTCGGTGTAGAACGCGAGCAAGGCCAGGCCGAGCGTGAGCAGCACCGGGCCGACGACGAAGATGCCGAGCCACTGCCAGCGGTTGCGGCGCGCCAGGACGAGGTAGGCGACGGCGGCGGCCAAGGCGCCGGCGTTGGCGAACTCGAACATGTTGCCCCACGGCGCCCGCATGACCGCCAGCCCGCGGAGGATCACCGAGGCAGCGAGAAGGGCGGTCGCGAGCCAGGTCATCGACAGTGCGGAGCCGGCCAGCCTGCGTGCCCGCGGCGACGCGTCATCCGAGCCCGAGGAGGAGGGCCGGGGCCCGGCGGACCTCGGCGTGCCGGTCGCGCTGATCGAGGCCTCACCGGAGGCGTCGCCGCCCGCGGCTCCGACGGCCACGAGCTCCTTGACCTGCGCTTCGGTGGCGACGCCGCCCTCGGCACCCTCAGCACCCTCGGCAGACGAGATCTCATGACTGGAGGCTGGCCCGAGCGCTGCGAGATAACCCGCAAAGAGCAGCATCGCGATCGTGTAGACCGCCATCGCCGAATAGAGCGCGAGGTTGGACCAGGACGCCATCGTCGGGGAGGCGGCAGCGGCCGCGAGCGACGGCATGGTTGCCCAGGAGGTCATGTCACATCCGTTCGGTGCGGGCCGCCGGGGCGGCACTGGTCGGGCGGTCAGCGATCGCGGCAGTGAGCTCCGCGACAAAACCGGCCAAACCCGGATCGGCGTTCTTGGCCAGACCACCGACGCTCACGAGGGTAGTCGACCCGTCCGTCACCCGGACGAACACCCTGCGACGGCGCACGATGAGCGATGCGACCAGTCCCCCGAGGGTGAGCAGGGCGGCGGCCAGGGTGAGGCCCTTGCCGGGGTCGGTGCGCACCGAGAAGCCGGCAAACCGCGCGACCCCGTCGAAGGAGATCGTGCCCCGACCACCGGGCAACTCGTAGGACTGCCCCGGTTTGAGCCGGATGGCCAGCGGCTTGCCGTCGGCCCGCGGCACCTCCGTGAGCTCGGCGGTGTTGAGGGTGTAGACCGACTGCGGCCGCCCGCCCGGGAAGAGGTTGCCCTCCCAGACCGACACGGCGATCTCGGGGTTGTCGAGGTCAGGGAAGGTCGATCGCGGGCCGTTGGCATACGTCGGTTCGGCGGTCGGGAGGAAAAATCCGCTGAAGCCCAGCTGCTTCGGCGACGCCGAGGGCACCTTGATCGCCCCGACGGAGGAGTAAAAGTTGTCCTGCGCGAGGAACGGCGTCGCGCCCTTGTAGAGCACGGCCCCGGCTGCGTCGGTGACCGTGACGATCGGCGCGTAGCCGTTGCCTAGGAGGAAGACGTCAGCGCCGCCGAGCGTGATTGGCTCGTTGACCGTCACCACCTGCTCGCGGGGAGTGGCACCGGGGCGTTCGGTCGTTGTCGTGTATGCCGTGAACCCCCGCGGCGCGCCGAACTGCGCACCGCCCGCGACCCGCTCGAACTTCACGTCGAGCTGGTCGAGCTTGATCGTGAACGGTGGCAACGCATCCGCGTCGACACCCGTGCCGGCCCGGAAGGTGTCGTACTGCGGGAACACCGACGCGAAGGTCTGACCCTCGGTGACGATGACATCACCACGCCAACCGAAGACGTGCCCGGCCGCGACGCCGACGATGACGATGCACATCGCGACGTGGAAGACGAGGTTGCCGGTCTCCCGGAGATAACCGCTCTCGGCGCTCACCGACGTCTCGTCGTGCGAGTGGACCCGATACCGCTTGGAGCGCAACCACACGCGCGCAGCCTCGAGCGCATCCTCGGGCGGGCCGGCATACTCCGTCATCTCGTGCGCGGCCAAGCGTTCGAGGCGCACTGGTGCGCGCGGCGGAAGGGATCGCAGGGCATGCCAGTGCAGCCGCGTCCTCGGGACGATGCAGCCGATGAGCGAGATGACGAGCAGGAGGTAGATCGCCGAGAACCACGCCGACGAATACACGTCGAAGAAGCCGAGCCGGTCGAGCCATCGGCCGCTGGTCGGGGTTGGCCGCGAGGTAGTCGGCGACCCGGCCGGGGTCGATGGAGCGCTGCGGGAAGATCGAGCCGGGGACCGCGCCCACCGACAGCAGGAGCAGCAGGAAGAGGGCGGTCCGCATCGCACGTGAGGTTGCGCCACGCCCAGCGGACCCAGCCGAGCGGGCCGAGCTTCGGCTGGGTGACCTCGGACATCGTCACAGGGTGACCTCGGACATCGTCACAGGCTGACCTCGAATCCGGTCACGAGATGCGCTTGCACCCACGACATGATGCCGTCCCAGAGACCGGTGACCATGAGCAGCCCCAGCAGCAGGAGCAGGCCGCCACCGACCCGCTGCACCGCCAGCTGGTGGCGCCGCACCCAGTCGCTGGCCCGTCCCGCCCGAGACCATCCCGCGGCGATCGCGAGGAATGGCAGTCCGAGGCCGATGCAGTATGCCGCCCCGAGGAGGACGCCGCGGGCGATCGGCGCGTCACCGGCCAAGGGGGCTCCGAGGGCCATGATCGCGGCGAGGGTCGGTCCCATGCAGGGGCTCCACCCGACGGCGAAGACGGCGCCGAGCAGCGGCGCGCCGGCCAAGCCGGCGGCGGGGCGCCACGAGGAGGTGAGTCCGCGCTGGGAGCGCGGACCAAGGACCCCGAGGAAGACCAGGGCCACGATGATGACGATGGCTCCGCCGATGCGGGTGAGGGTGCCCTGGTAGCGAGCCAAGGCGGATCCGACGGCGGTCGCGAGAGTGATCGAGGCGATGAAGACGATCGAGAAGCCCGCGACGAAAAGCGCCGCCCCGAGGACCGCACGGCGCCGGTGCTCTCGGAGCTGGTCGACGTCGGAAAAGCCTGTGACGTAACCCAGAAAGCCCGGGACGAGGGGCAGCACGCACGGGGACGCGAAGCTCACGAGGCCGGCGAGTGCTGCCACCGCCATGGCGAGGGGGATCGCACCCCCGCCGATGACGTCAGGGCCGACCGCGGCCAGATGTGGGAGGGCATTCACGATCGCTGGCGAGCTCACGGCTCGGCGACGGCGTCATCGATGAGCGCGGTCAGGGTCGACTCGCTGACCGGGCCGAGGACGCGGGCGGCCACGCGGCCTTGCCGGTCCAGGACAAGGGTCGTCGGGGTCGCCGGCGTCTTGCCCGCGAGGGCGATCATCGGGCGGCTCTCGCTGGCCTGATCGCTGATCGAGGGATAGGTGACGCCTTCTTTGCGCAGGAACGCCAATGCCTGGGCCGGCGGCTCCTTGACGTCGACGCCGATGAAGACGACCGGCCGGCCGGCGGCGCGTTGGGCAGCCCAGACCTTCTCGAGGATGGGGGTCTCTTCGACGCAGGGGGCGCACCAACTCCCCCAGACGTTGACGACGACGACCTTGCCGGCGCCGTCGACCGCGCGGCTCCACTGGCCTCCATCGACGGTGACACCGTCGAGCGCGAGCGCTTCGCCGCGGGAGGCGGCCGGGATCTGGGTGATCGTGCCGTCACCGGCGACGTAGCCGGCGCGGTTGCCCGACCGGGCCTGAGCTTCGAGCGAGTTGGCATCGGAGGAGCAGGCGGCGGCCGTGAGCAGGAGCGTCAGGGTGGCGGCCATGGCGGCGAGGCGCACGCCCCGACCAGGGCGACCTCCACGCCCACGCTCCCGCCGACGGCCAATCATGGTCAGGCGCCCGACTTCGATGACGCCCGGGCGAGGAGTTCCGCTGCCGGCTCGCTGTAGGTGATCGTCACGAGGTCGTCGTCGGTGTAGTGCAAGGACGTCAACGACGCGAGGGAGCATTCGCGCGACCGCGGGTCGTGCCACAACCGTCGACCTTCCAGGGCCGAGCGGGCGATCCACACCGGCAGCTGGTGGGACACGATGAGGGCTTCGTGGCCGCGGGCCGCGCGCCGGGCGTCGTCGATCGCTGCGGTCATCCGAGCGGCGATGCCGTCGTAGCGCTCGCCCCAACTCGGGGTGAAGGGGTCGATGAGCTTGCCCCAATAGCGTGGCTCGCGGAGCGCTCCGTCGCCGACTCCGACCCGCTTGCCCTCGAAGAAGTTGCCGGCCTCGATGACGCGGGGGTCGACGTGGATCCCGAGCTCGTGACTTCTGTGCGATCGGCGTCGCGGTCTCGATGGCGCGCTCGAGGGGGACGCGACGACGCGGACGATGTCGTGGGCGGCTAGATGGTCGGCGACGAGGTCGGCCATGTCACGGCCCAACTCGCTGAGTCGGAAGCCGGGCAGCCTGCCGTAGAGCACGCCGCTCGGGTTGTGCACCTCACCATGGCGCAGGAGATGGACGACAGTTGTCGTGGGCATGCCTCATTGTCTCATTCCGGCCGTGAGGCCTCGCCACCCCGTCAGCCGGACCAGTCCCGGTATGGGTGCCAGCCGTTAGTCGGCGGCAGCGTCGGGGTGATCGCGCAGCGGAGGCACCGCAGGGGGGCAGAGTCGGTCGTGGACGAGGCTCATCGACGCGCCGAGCGACTCGAGCTGCTCAGCCGATACGAGATCGATGAGCACCCTCCGCACCGACTTGACATGCACCGGCGCGACCCGCTCGACGGTCTCCAGACCCTCAGGGGTGAGTGAGAGGAGCACCCCGCGGCCGTCGCCGGGGTATGGGGCCCGCGTGACCCACCCGCGGCGCTCCAACCGGGTGGCGGTGTGGGTGAGGCGGCTGCGCGACTGCACGACGATGTCGGCCAGCTCGGACATCCGCAGCCGGTGGTGTGGGACTTCGGACAGCATCGAGAGGATCTCGTATTCGGCCAGTCCAAGACCGTAGGGGGCCAGGTCACGGTCGAGCGCCTCCAGGAGGCGTCGGCCACCTCGCAAATAGGCGCGCCACGCGGCCTGCTGTTGCGCGTCCAGCCACGGAACGTCAGCCACCCGTGACCCCTCCCTCAGGCACCCTGCCCGACTCGACACAGCATAGGGCCGAGGTCCTTCATGAACGACGGCTTACCTGCGCCTGACGGACAGGTCCGCGGGTGCCCGTGGGAACGCATGTGGGAATCTGGAATAGTTTCATACTCAACTACCTTGACTGAGGTATCGCACACCCCCGAAAGGACTGCCCGATGACGCTCGCCACCCTCACTCCCGGCACCTGGACCGTCGACCCCGTCGCACTCGGACGTCGCCTTCGTCGCCCGCCACCTGATGGTCACGAAGGTGCGGGGCCGCTTCACCGACGTCTCCGGCACCGTCACGGTCGCCGAGGACTTTAGCTCCTCGACCGTCTCCGCATCTGCGGCTGTCGCATCGGTCGACACGGGCAATGCCGACCGGGACGCCCACCTGCGCAGCGCCGACTTCTTCGACGCTGAGACCTATCCCGAGATCACGTTCGCCTCGACGGCGATCACGCCCACCTCTCTCACGGGCGACCTCACGATCAAGGGGGTCACGAAGTCCGCGACCTTCGACCTCGACTTCGCCGGAGTGGCCACCGACCCGTGGGGCAACACCAAGGCGGCCTTCGAAGCCCGCACCGACGTCCTGCGCAAGGACTGGGGGCTGACCTGGAACGCCGCCCTCGAAGGTGGCGGCGTGCTCGTCTCCGACAAGGTGACGCTCTCCCTCGACATTCAGCTCGTCAAGGCCTGAACACGAGGGTCCACCCCACCGATGGACGGTCGGGTCAGCGGGCGCGGCGCCGGGCGCCATGACGCCGCTGGCTCGGCCGACGGACCGGCATACCGGCCTCGAGCGCAGCGGAGGCCAGACTCGCCCCGTGTTCGGCCAGGGCCTCGACAAGAAGGTCGGACGATGGTTCGGAAGCCATGACGTCGACTCTCAGGCCGTGTTCGAGGGCCGTCTTGGCCGTCTGCGGGCCGATACAGGCCACGATCGTGGCCGCATGAGGCTTCCCGGCGATCCCCACGAGGTTGCGCACCGTCGAGCTCGACGTGAACAGCACTGCGTCGAAGGACCCACCCTTGATCGCGTCCCGGATCTCCGGCGGCGGAGGCGCTGCACGCACCGTGCGGTATGCCGTGACGTCGTCCACCTCCCAGCCGGTCGCGATCAAACCGGCGACGAGCGCGTCATTGGCGATGTCGGCCCGGGGGAGGAAGACCCGGTTGATCGCGGATTCGTCGTCGTCCGGGTCGGGCCAGTCCGCCAGCATCCCCGCCGCCGACTGTTCGCCTTCCGGGATGAGGTCAGGCACAATCCCCCACTGCCGCAAGGCTTCTGCCGTCACGCCGCCGACTGCCGCGATCTGCACCCCGGCGAAGGTGCGCGCATCCAGGCCAAGCTCTTCGACCTTCTCGCGCACGGCCCGGACCGCGTTGACCGAGGTAAACCCGAGCCACGAATAGCGTCCGGTCACGAGCCCGTGGATCGCTCGGTCCATGTGGTGCGGGCTCCGCGGCGGCTCGACCGAGATCGTCGGCACCAGCGTGGGCCGTGCTCCGTATGCCGTGAGCCGGGCGATCGTCCCACCCGATTGCTCCCGCGTGCGCGGCACGAGCACCCGCCAGCCGTAGAGCGGCTTGCTCTCGAACCACGACAGAGACTCCCTCAGGGACACCGTGGGGCCGACGACGACCAAGGCGGATCCTTCGACCGCACCCATGACAGCGCGTCGGACCGCGTCGGCCAGGGTCGTTACCCGAGTCGACTGCGAGGTGGTCGTGCCTGACTCCACGACCGCGACCGCGGTCGACGGGGCGCGCCCGGCTGCAAGGAGCGCCGCTAACGCATCAGCCTGGCACGTGGGCGACCCAAGGATGACGACAGTGACGTCATCGGACACCGATGCTTCCCACGCATGACCTTCGTTGCCGGCATGGACCAGATGCACGGCCGTCGCCGCTCCGGACGTGAGTGGCACCCCGGCATACGTCGGGACGGCCGTGACCGCACTCACCCCAGGGACGACGTCGAAGGGGATGCCCGCTCGCCGGAGGGCGATCGCCTCGTCGGCGAAGCCATGGAACAGGCCAGGGTCGCCGTCCATGAGACGCACGACGACTCCGCCGACACCCACGTCGCGCGCGGCCGACATGAGGGCCTTGGCGCGCGCCGCCCGAGCGTGAGGTTCGGACGCAGCGTCGGCACCATCGAGGTCGCCGCTGAGGGCGTGGAGGATCCGCGCCCGGCAGGGGGCGAACTCGGCTGCAAATGCCACGCGCTCGGGCCGATCGACGACGACGACGTCTGCCTTCGCCAGAATGTCCCGAGAACGCACCGTCATGAGGTCGGGATCCCCGGGACCGGCGCCCACGAAGACCACCCGTCCCGATGGTGACAGCAGACTCGTCATACCGCCCGCCCCACATCGGTGGCGACGGGTGACGTCGCGGCCAGGGAGTCCGGTTGCCGCAGGAACGCGAGCACGTGCAACTCGGTGGCGAGGTCCACCCGGCGGACGGAGACGTGCGCCGGGACGGTCAAGACGACCGGGACAAAGCTGAGGATGGCCTCGACGCCCGCGGCGATGAGGCTGTCGGCGGCACTCTGGGCGCCGGAGACACTCGTGGCGAGGACGCCGATCGCGATGCCCTCCTGCGCGACCAGGATTGGCAGATCGGTCATGGGCCGGACGGTGAGCTGACCGACCGAGTCCCCGACGAGAGCCGGGTCGTGGTCGAGGACCGCGACGATGTCGAAGCCTTCGGGCGCAAAGCCGGAGTATGCCGCGAGCGCGCGCCCGAGATTGCCCATTCCGACGATCGCGACTGGCCACGTGCGGGTGACCCCCAGCGCGCCGGCCAACTCAGCGGTGAGGTGCGCGACGTCGTAGCCAACACCGCGCACGCCGTGAGAACCCAAGTGGCTCAAGTCTTTTCGGAGTTGGGTCGACCTCACGCCCGAGGCTGCAGCGAGTTCCTCGCTCGACACGCTCGTGACGCCACCGGCGGCGAGAGCGTGCAGGGATCGGAGGTATTGCGGCAATCGGGTGACCGTTGCCGCCGGGATGTCGCGACGCTCGGGGGGCTGCATCGACATCGACGGCTCCTCCCTGGGTCATGGGCACGGTCCCCGCCGGGGCAGCACCGACGCCGACCCGGACGCCCTCAGGGTAAGGGTTTGTGAAGGATTGCACAAAGTCTCGTCCAGCAGACGGTCACTGACGCTGACGCAGCGCAGTGGCCAACTCCCGCGGTTTCACGTGGTAGACCGCATGCTCGCGTCCGTCGACGAAGACGACCGGGATGAGTTCGCCGTAGCGGGCGGCAAGGTCGGGATCGTCAGCGATCGAGACGACCTGCCAGCCGACCCCGGCGTCACGGCATACCGCCGCGACGACCACCTCGGCCACGTCACAGAGGTGGCAGCCAGGCCGGCCGTAGACGACGACCCTGGGCTCCGGGGGTTTCGGGACATCCTCGGGCCCTTGGGTGCCGCGCTGTCCTGGGTCCGAGGTCTCAGAACGACGCCACCAGGCCCGCCACCGGCTCTCGCCGGCCCCGCGCGCGGTCAGGAGAAGACCGATCGGCGGAGCATGAGCAGCGAATAGAGGGTCTGCTGGATCGTCTCGCGCACCTGGTCGGTGAGGTCGAAGACGAGCATCGGGTCGTCGGCGGCGGCCGGGCCAAGGTGGTCGGTCGGCACCGGCGAGCCAAACTCGATGATCCACTTCGACGGCAGCGGGATGAGCCCGAGCAGGCCGAGCCACGGCCACGTCGGGGTGACGGGGAAGTAGGGCGCACCGAAGAGCCGAGCCAGCAGCTTGACGTTGCCGATCAGCGGGTAGGTCTCCTCCGCGCCGACGATCGAGCACGGGACGATCGGCGCGCCCGTGCGGATGGCTGCGCTGACGAACCCGCCGCGACCGAAGCGCTGCAGCTTGTAGCGCTCGCTGAACGGTTTGCCGACGCCCTTGAACCCTTCGGGGAAGACTCCGACGATCTGACCGTTGCGCAGGAGGCGTTCGGCGTCGGCGTTGGCCGCGAGAGTCGCCCCTTGTTTGCGCGCGAGCGGCCCGATGAGCGGAGCCTGAAAGACGAGGTCGGCCCCGAGCAGCCGCAGGTGTCGCTTATCGGGGTGCTCGTCGTGGACGGCGAGCTGCACCATGTGGGCGTCGAGCGCGATCGTGCCCGAGTGGTTGGCGACGATGAGGGCCGAGCCGTCGGCGGGGAGGTTCTCGATCCCCCGCACCTCGACGCGGAACCACTGCTTGTAGAGCGGGCGCAGCAGCGGCAGATAGAAGTTGTCGGTGTAGTCCTGGTCGAAGCCGAACTCGTCGACGGCATACTCGCCGGTCAACCGGCGGCGCAGGAAGGCGAGCGTGCGCGCGACTTGACCTTCGACCTCGTCGGCACCCAGACCGGAGGCAGCCGCGAGGGTGCGCAGCACCCCGATGACGGCGCCGAGGACATCCTCGATGTCGGGCGTGAGTTCTTGCTGGGTCAGGGCTGCCGCGAGGAGGGAGTCGGTGATCTCGTCTCCGCTCGGGGTGCGAGCCACGCGCTCCCGGTATGCCGGCCGCGGGGCTTCCGTCCGAGGGCCCGCCTGGACCTGCGCCTCCTGCCGAGGGTCGGGGGCGGGCAGGTCTCTGGAGGGCGAGGCATCGACGGTCGTGTCCGGGTCGGGCACAGCCCGCAGGCGCCGGACCCGTGCCTTGTCGGCTCCCGGGCGCACGTCGACGGTGCGAGGGTGGGCGGGGCTGGGTGAGGGGGTGACGCGGGGCACCGGCCGGTGGGCCCGCGGCGTTCCGACCGCAGGTCGAGTCGATGAAACCGCTGAGGCAGCGGAAGCAGACGGAAGGGACGACGCGGGTTGGGCGGCCGGGGTCGGCGCAGCTCCGGACACGTCGACCGGGTCGGTCATGACACCGGGCACGGCGACGACCGGGTCGGCGCCCACGAGCGGGGTCGCCCGGCGACGGCGCCGTTCACCGGCGGCGCGTGCGGCTCCGGCGCGGAAGGGGTCACGGGGGGTCGTGCTCATGAGATCACCGCTTCACGGAGTCGGCCGGCTGCGCGCAGCGCGGCAGAGAGTGCCCCGACGGTGGTCGTGGCCGCCTGACCGACGAGATCGAAGGCGGTGTCGGCACCTGGGACGACGGGCGGGGCATGGTCGGCGAAGTCCCGGAAGGCACCCACGGTGTCCCACGTCGGGGAGAAGCGCATGGTCTCGCGCATTCGCGTCGTGTCGAGGCCCCGACCGTAGGACAGGAACGACAACTGGTCGGTCGAGAAGTCCGCGAGTCCGGCCCGCCGGACGAGAGAGCCGACAGCGGAGGCCGCGAAGGGCACGGCGACGAGCGGCCGACCGACCATGGCCGCAGCCTGCGACACCATGATGATCCCGTCACCGGCAATGTTGACGATGCCGGCCGACGGCCCGGTCGCCGCGAGCACCATCGCTGCGACGGCGTCGTCCTCGTGGACGAACTGCATCCGAGCGTCGAAGCCGAGCGGCACCGGCAAAACCGGCAGCGAGAAGTAGTCAGTCATGGAGGTCTTGATGCGCGGGCCGATGATGTTGGCGAAGCGCAGCATCGTGATCTCGGCGTCGGGCCGGCGGCGCGAGAAGCCGCGGACGTAGGCCTCGACCTCGACCGAGTCTTTGCCGAATCCGCTCGTCGGCATGGTTTTGGGGCCGGTGTCCTCGGTGAACAGAGCCGGGTCACGCGGCGAGCTGCCATAAACGGCGGCCGAAGACTTGACGACGAGGCGCCGGACGGCTCCGGCCTTCTGACACGCCGCGAGCAACTGCATCGTGCCGATGACGTTGATTTCCTTCTGCGAGACCCGACCTCCGGCCGAGGTGGGCGTCGCGAGGACATTCATGTGGACGACCGTGTCGACGGCGGACTGGGCGATGATGCGCCCGATCATCGGATTGCGGATGTCGGCGCGGACAAACTCGGCCCGCCCAATGGGATGCGGCGGCGGCACGACGTCGACCCCGACGATCCGGCCGATCGAGTCATCCCGCGAGAGCGCCTCGGCGACCCGGCCGCCGAGATAGCGAGACACACCCGTGATCAGGACGACCTCCGGCACGCGCCACACCTCCCTGTCCCACTCGACGACACAATCCTACCCGTCAGTAGCAAGCCGTGTTCCCGGTCAATGCCGAACGGCCCCGACACCATCGTGCACCAGAGCACGGACGCTCGGGCACGCGGTGGGGGCCGTCAGCAGCAGCGTGGAGCTACTTGCGGTTGCGGCGCTGGTGGCGCGTCTTCCGAAGGAGCTTGCGGTGCTTCTTCTTCGCCATCCGCTTGCGGCGCTTCTTGATGACTGAACCCATGTCTCGTCCTTGCGTCGTGCGTCGGTGCGGCGGTTGCGCACCTCGTGAGTATGCCGGTCGCCGGCTCGCGACCGACAGTCACGTACGCCGAGCAGCGGTGCGCAGCTTATCGCGTCGACCTGCGCGCAGACGACCTTCAGCCCACCGGGCCCGACGGGCGACCCTGTGGGCGCTTCGAGATTCGGGCGGAAGAACGCCAACGGGGCGGCACCCGGCATACCGGGACCGCCCCGCTCGTGAGGCTCGGCCTCGCTCACGCAGTGTCGACGAACGACGTCTGCAAGTAGGTGTGCACCGCGTCTTCCGGGACCCGGAACGAGCGGCCGACACGCACGGCGGGGAGTTCCCCACCGTGGACGAGCCGGTACACCGTCATCTTCGACACCCGCATGATCGAGGCGACCTCGGCCACGGTCAAGAACCGGACTTCGGCGAGCTGGCGCTCTGCTGACATTGCACTCCTCGACGTGCACCACGCGCAGCGCCGGCTTCCCCACCGGCGAACGATCCACGAGCGTGCGCCGTAACTCTAGGGGCTCATGTGACACAAGGGGAAGCCGTGAGATCACCTCGTGACCGAAAGTCCAGCCGACACGCCGCACAAGCCCACACCTGTCGCCACGTCGCGTCTCGTGGACGCCGCGATTCCCCCGCGCCACCCGGAGCTCGACAGCCGCTCAGTCAGTCGAACCACACGTCGAGACCGTGGTGCGGGAAGACCGCCTGACGGGTCGCCATGACCGCGCGGTCGACCTCACTCGACGGGTCATAGCCGAGATCCCACGACCGCCACCACAGCGGCTGACCCTCGGGCAGGTCACCCATCCGGGTGGGACCCGGACGGCCGATGACCGCCTGGACATGCTCCCGCCACGACTCGGGGACGGCCACACCGGGCAGGATCGGCCGGTGTGCCGCGATCGCCGTGAGGTGGGTCCACGAGCGCGGCACGACGTCGACGACCTCATAGCCGCCGCCTCCGAGCGCGACCCACTTGCCGTCGCAGATATCGTGGCTGAGCTTGTGGAGCGTGAGCATGGCCTCGCGTTGCGCCTCGATCGACAGCGCGAAGTGGGCGAGCGGGTCGTCTGAATGGGTGTCGCAGCCGTGCTGCGTGACGAGGATCGACGGCTTGAAGGCGCGCACGACCGGCATGACCCCGGCATGGAAGGCGCGCAACCATCCGGCATCGGACAGGCCGGGTGGGAGCGACACGTTGACCGCCTGGCCGGTGGCCCGGCCACCGCCGATGTCCGTCGCCCACCCGGTGCCCGGGAAGAGCGCGCGACCGGTCTCGTGGATCGACACCGTGAGCACCCGCGGGTCGTCCCAGAAGATCGCCTCGACGCCGTCACCGTGGTGGACGTCGACGTCGATGTAGGCCACTCGTTCGGCGCCGTGGTCGAGCAGCCACTGGATGCCCACGGCGATGTCGTTGTAGACGCAGAACCCCGAGGCGTTGCCGGCCATCGCGTGGTGCAGGCCCCCGCAGAAGTTGACGCCGTGGGCGGCCTGCCCGGTCCACACGGCCTCGCAGACATCCCGGGTGCCCTCGACGATGCGAGCGCTGACCTCGTGCATCCCCTCAAACGCGGGGACGTCGTCAGTGCCGAGACCGAGCCGCTCGTCGGCGACCTCGGGATTGACCGACGCCCGTCGCACCGCCGCGACGAACTCCTCGTGGTGGACCAGGTGAAGCAGGTCGTCGTCGGGCACTCCTGGCGAGACGACCTCGACATCATCGGCGTCGAAGAGGCCGAAGGCATCACAGAGGCGGGCGGTCAGATCCAGGCGCACCGGCGACATGGGGTGGTGGGGACCGAAGTTGTACTGCGTGAAGTCGGGGTCCCAGATCACCCGCGCCTGCGTTGGCATGCTCCGAACTTACCCCTCCGGCCCGACCTTCGGCACCCGAGCCCGTCGGATGATCAGCCGAGCGTGGGGCGCGTGCCCCGATCGCTGCCGAGGGGGAGAATCATCGCGATCTCTTCCTCGCCCTCATGACGCGACCCGCGCATCGCCCGCCGCGAGTCGGTGGGTCGGAAACCGAGGCCGGAGGCGAAGGCGACCGCACGCCCGTTGTCCGTGCTCACCCAGTAGACGACGTGCGAACGGCCGTCGTTGAGGGCTCGCTTGGAGGCTGCGCTGGCGAGCGCGGTGGCGACACCGGTGCCTCGCGCCAGCGGCGTGACCCACAGGCCGAAGATCTCCCCGACCGCAGCGTCCGGCCCGGCGTCGATGTCTTGACCGTCAACGTCCGTGGCCGCATGCAGGCCCAGTGCCGCCGTGCCGACGACCTGTCCGGCGCGCTCGGCGATGAAGCGCGGCGCCCGGCGCATCCGGGCCAGCCACTGCTCCTCGGTCCACGCCTGCTCCTCCTCGGCGGTCGAGCTGAAGGCCTCTGGCGAGTCCGTCAGGGCGGCAAGCCGCACCGCGCGGTAATCGGCCCAATCGGCCTCGGTCAGGGAACGCACCGTAATCTCTCGGATCTCGTTCATGACCGAAGCCAACCACGTCGACCCGACCGCACCCAACCCAGAGCGCCCTCTGAACGGCCCGTGAGCGGCCCCTGAGCTGCCGGCCAGGACGCGACGAGAAGCTCACTCAGAGGGTGCAGACGTATTGCCATTCGCACTCGCAGGCCTCGCGGGGATGCGGCTTCCGCTGCCCGGTGCGCACGAAACCACAGCGCTCATAGAGCCGCCCGGCAACCCCGTTGGTGCTCCTGACGTCAAGCCAGACCTGCTGCAGCCCAAGGCTTTTCGCATGGTCCAGGACTGTCCGCACGAGGAGCTCGCCCGCTCCGGTCCCCCGCGCCTCCCGCGCGACGAACATCGAGATGAGGTATGCCGTGAGAGCTCCACTCCCGGCCCGCCCGGCGACCTCGTCCGCCGGCACGACCTCACCGTCCTCGTCGGCGACCACCATGCGGACCATGCCGACCGGCATACCGTCGTCGCGGACCTGCCACGCGGCGATCCGCCCGAGGTCCGCACGCCAGTCGGCCTCGGTGTGCGTGGCCATCTGCGCGTGTGTCGTGCCGAAGGCTTCGGGAGCGTCGAGCAGCGCCGCCAAGCGCAACTCGCGTTGTCCCTGCCAGTCCTGCGGCCCGAGCCGGACGAGTTCGCGGGTCACCGATCCCACGTTCGCTCGGCGGAGTCGAGCCCGTCGACGCCCCACCCGCTGAGGTCCTCGGGCACCGGCACCCCGATGAGCGTGAGGAGCGCGGCGACCTGGCTCTCCACGAAGGGATCGTCGGCCTCGTCGAATTCGTCGCTGTCTGCGGCGAGCAGCTCACGCACCGCCGCGACCGTCGGCGTGACGCCTCGGTGCCGCCCGGCCCAGGCAGCCAGCGCAGTCGCCTCGGCGTCGGGGTCGGACGTCGCAGCGGTGTCGTCCTCGAAGTAGGTGCGCGGCGTGAACCCGAGTAAGGCGGTGCCGCCGGCCTCACCGCCGGGCGCATAGCGCACGATCCCGATGTCGCTGTCATGGACCGACACGGCGAGGCACCCGTGAGGGACCTCCTCCAGCTCCTCCTCGGATTTGGTCCACCGGTGCCCGTCGTAAAGCCCGTTCCAGAACATCCCCATGACGTCAGCCCAGCCCGTCGGCGAGCTCCTTGGACCGTGCCGCCGCCGCCTCCATCGCGGTCATGAACGCCGCGCGCACCTTGTGGTCGTCGAGTTGCCGCACCGCCGCCATCGTCGTGCCGCCCGGCGAGGAGACTCGCTCGCGCAGGACGGTCGGGTGCTCTCCGGTCTCGCGGAGCATCGTCGCCGCGCCGTAGAGGGTCTGGACGACGAGCTCGGTCGAGGTCGCGCGCGGCATCCCCAGCAGCACGCCAGCCTCGATCATCGCCTCGACGACATAGAAGATGTATGCCGGTCCGCTCCCGGAGATCGCGGTGACGGCATCCTGGTGCTTCTCGGCCACCTGGACGACCTTGCCGCACGAGGCGAGCATCGCCTCCGCCTCCGCGAGGTGGGCCTGCGTGCAGTTGGCTCCGGGCGAGATCGCCGCCATCCCCTGGTCGACGAGGGCGGGGGTGTTGGGCATGACCCGCACGACCGACGAGCCACTGGGCAGCCGGTGCTCCAACCACGCGGTGGGGATGCCCGCCGCCAGCGACACAACGAGGTTGCCCGGCGCGATGTGGTCGCGGATTTCGCTCAGCAGCGCTTCCATGTCCTGCGGCTTGACGACGAGCACGAGCGTGTCGGCGCGGGTGGCTGCCTCGACGTTGTCGAGCACCTCGACGCCGTAGCGCTCCCGCAACGTCGCCGCATGATCAGCGCGCTTCTCGGTGATGACGATCGTCTGAGGGTCGCGCCCAGATCGCAGCAAGCCCGACAGAAGGGTCTCCCCCATGACGCCTGCGCCGAAGATGGCGGTCGTGCCCATGCCGGTCAACCCCTCGTTGCCAAGCCGCGGATGAAGAACGCGACATTAGCCGGTCGCTCGGCCATCCGTCGCATGAGATATCCGTACCACTCATCACCGAACGGGACGTAGACCCGCATCTGGTCGCCGCGGTCGGCGATGCGCTGCTGCTCGTCGGGTCGGATGCCGTAGAGCATCTGGTATTCGAACGACTTGGGCTCGCGGCCCTCGCGGCCGGCCAGGGCCGCGGCGATCTCGATGATCCGGGGGTCATGGCTGGCCACCATGGGGTATCCCTGGCCCTTCATCAGCACCTTGAGGCACCGGACGTAGGACTTGTCGACGGCGTCGCCGTCCTGGAAGGCGACCGACTCGGGCTCGGCATACGCGCCCTTGCATAAGCGCACGCGGGAGCCGGGGCCGGCGAAGTCGGCACAATCGGCCTCGGTGCGACGAAGGTATGCCTGCAGCACCGCACCGGTCGACGGGAAGTCCTCGCGGAGCTCCTTGACGATCGTGAGGGTCGCATCGGTCGTTGTGTGGTCTTCCATGTCGACCGTGACCGTCGTGCCGGCGTTGACCGCGGCCTGGCAGATCGAGCGGGCGTGCTCGAGCGCGATCTGGTGACCGTCGGGCAGGAGCATGCCGAGCGCGGTGAGCTTGACGGAGACCTCGGCGCGCCCCCCGAGGGTGTAGCCGTGCTGGCTCAGAGCGCGCAGCAGACCGAGGTAGGCGTCGCGGGTGTGCTCGGCCTGCTCGAGGTAGATCGTGTCCTCGCCGAGGTAGTCGATCGTCACGAGCTTGCCGACGCTCTGCAACTCGCCAGCAGCCCGCACGACATCGGCCTCGTGGGCGCCCGGGATGAACCGGCGCACGACCGCCCGGCTCATGGGCGCGCGTTCGACGAGATCGCGCACGGCGGTGGCCTTCGACAGGCGCAGGAGGGAGTGACGGAGCAGGTCGCTGGGGTCCACGATCTCACTCTAGGGCGAGGGCGTGACGAACCTGCGCGCGTAGGCCAGCGCCTCGGCGAGGTCGGTCTCCCGTTGCGCTTCGGTGTGCTTGCGGGTGCCGACTTCGACGATGACATGCCCGTCGAAACCGCTCTCGCACGCGAGCGCGAGGACCTCCCCGCAGGGCTGGCTCCCTCGTCCTGGCACAAGGTGCTCGTCCTTGGCGCTCCCGAGCCCGTCGGCGAGGTGGATGTGCCGTAGCCGCCGGTCGAGGGTGCGGGCCATGGCGACCGCATCGGACCCGGCCGTGGCGGTGTGGGACAGGTCGAGGGTCACGTGGTCGTATGGCAGCGACACCGGGTCCCAGTGCGGGAGATACGCCTGCACCTCCCGACCGCGGGCGCGCCAGGGGAACATGTTCTCGACCGCGAGCGCGATCCCCGACGCGTCCTCGCGGAGGGCGACCCCGTCGGCGAAGCCCACGGCATACTCCCGCTGCCAGCGGAACGGGGGGTGAAGCACGACGGTGTCCGCCCCGAGGTCGCGGGCGAGGTCAATGGAGCGGTCGACCTTGGTCCATGGGTCGGGCCCCCAGACCCGCTGGGTGATGAGCAAGGTCGGTGCGTGGACGGCGAGGACGGGTATGCCGTAGTGCTCGGAGAGGGCCGCGAGCGCCCCGGCGCTCTGGCTCACCTCGTCGGTCCAGACCATGACCTCGACGCCGTCGTAGCCCAGGCGCGCGGCGAGCTCGAAAGCGGTGGCGCACGTCGCCGGATAGACCGACGCCGTCGAGAGGCCGACCTGCGGTGGCATGTCAGCCGTCGCCGTCGTCGAGATGGTCCAGGCGGCGCAAGATGATGCCCTCACGCAGGGCCCACGGGCAGACGTCGAGATGGTCGGCCCGCAGGAGGTCCATCGCGGCCTCCAGGACGAGCGCACCCGCGAGGAGCTGGTGGGCGCGCGTGATCGAGACGCCCGGGATCCTGGCCCGCTCGGTGGCCGTCAGCGGCGCAACCTTGCGCAGGATGTTCCTGACGTCCTTGCGGGTGAGCTTGCGGGGGACGTAAATCCCGTCGGCGCTCGGGGCCGCACCCGCGAGCCGGGCCAACGAGCGCACCGTCTTGGACGTCCCGACGACACGGTTGGGCGGCCCGAACCGCAGGACGTGCCGCACCACCGACCCGATCTCTGCTCGGATCTCGCTGCGGATCTCGTCGATCTGCGTGGGCGTCGGCGGGTTGCCGGGCAGCAACTCGCGGGTCACCCGGCCGGCCCCGAGGGGCAGGCTCAGCGCGGTGTCGGGCTCCTCATCGAGGCCGGTCGCCAGCTCGAGGGAGCCGCCGCCGATATCGATGACGTTGACCCGGCCGCTGCTCCAGCCAAACCACCGCCGCACCGCGAGGTAGGTCATCCGCGCCTCGTCCTCGCCGGCGAGGACGTCGAGCTGGACCCCGGTCTCGCGGCATACCCGATCCAGGACAGCGTCACCGTTGGGCGCCTCGCGGACCGCCGAGGTCGCGAAGGCCATGAGGTCGGCGACCCCCTGGTCGTTGGCGATCTGCTCGCATTCACGGATAAACGCGACGAGCCGCGCCGTGAAGCCAGCCGAGATCGAACCGTCGGCCTCGATGTTCTCGCTGAGGCGCAACTCGCTCTTGTGGGAGAAGGCCGGGAGCGGGTGTCCGCCGTAGTGGGCGTCGACGACGAGGAGGTGGACGGTGTTCGAACCGACGTCGATGACACCCAAGCGCATGATGGCAGGGTAACGCTCCCCGAGCGGGTCCTAGAGTGTGCTCCGTGTCCGAAGTGCCCCTCGACGTCGCCCGGGTCTGGGTCGAGTTCACCGATCCTGCCGATTCGCGACAACGCTTCCGTTGTGACCTCACGTGGCTTACCTCGCGGTGGACGTGCATCTACGGGCACGGCTGCAAGGGCATCTACGAGGGCCGACCGGATGACGGATGTTGCACTCTCGGAGCGCATTTCACCGAGAAGGAGGATTTCCTCCACGTCGCGGAGTATGCCGAGCGGCTCACCCCCGAGCTGTGGCAGTTCTACGACCATGGTCACGCGGACCGGGCGGGTCGGCCGAGCCCCGAAGGGGACGAGGGCGGCGCGGGGCCGGTGGCGAGCGCGCCGATGCGTCGCAAGGCGTGGACCGAGAAAGAGGACGGGGTCCGCAAGACCCGGGTTGTCGACGGTGCCTGCATCTTCCTCAACCGGCCGGGGTTCGCCACCGGAGCCGGGTGTGCTTTGCATTACCAAGCCATCGCCGAAGGTCGGCCCCACCACACCGGCAAGCCCGAGGTGTGTTGGCAACTACCGATCCGGCGCACCTATCGGATGGTCGAGGAGCTCGACGGCACGTCTTACCTCGAGATCACGTTGACGGAGTACGACCGGCGGGGCTGGGGCCCGGGTGGGCACGACCTCGCGTGGTATTGCTCGGGCAGTCCGGACGCTCACGTCGGCCGGGAGCCGGTGTTCCGTTCTTGCCGCCACGAGTTGACCGAACTCATGGGCGCGGCCGGCTACGACGAGCTGGCCGTCCGGTGCACGGCATACCTCCGGTCGGTCAAGGCCGCCCACCGCGGGTCCGGACGCGCCATGCTCCCCCTCCTGGTCCACCCTGCGACGCTCGAGGTGGAGGAGCGACGCCGGGCGGCCAAACGCACGGCCGATGACGACTGACGCGCCTGGGGCGATCCCGAGCCCCAACATCTGGAGCGATCCGCAGCTCTACGAGACGCACAATCTCGCGCTCGACCGCGAGGGAGTCCTCGATGCGGCCATGCGGACGCTCGTCGGGCGCGTTTCCCCGGCTGGGTGGCAGGGCCTTGACGTCGTCGAGGTCGGGTGCGGGTCCGGTTTTCACCTGCCGCGGCTCGCTGCGGCCGGTGCCAGGGTCGTCGGAGTGGAGCCACACGCGCCGCTCGTGGAGTTGGCCCGGAGCCGCATCGCCGGTATGCCGTCCGCGGCCGTCCCGCCGACCGTGCCGTCGGTCACCCTGGCAGGCGCGGCCGAGACGGGACTGCCCGACGCCTCGGTCGACGTCGCGATCGCCCGATGGGCCTACTTCTTCGGCCCGGGATGCGAGCCTGGGCTGGCCGAGCTGGCCCGGATCGTCCGCCCGAACGGGATCGCGATGGTCATCGACAACGACGCGACTCGGTCGACCTTCGGCGGGTGGTTTACGCGGGCTTGGCCGGACTACGACGCGGCTGCGTTGCACCGGTTTTGGGTGCGGCAGGGCTGGCGTCGTCAACCACTGCTGATCGAGTGGAGGTTCGACACGCGAGCAGACTTCGAGGCGGTGCTCGGCCTCGAGTTCGAGCCGAGGTATGCCGCGTCCGTCCTGTCCGCGGACCCCGAGCGGACGAGCGTCGATTACGCCGTCAACTTGTGGTGGCGCCGGTTTCCCTAGGCCGGCACACCTCCACCTCTGAGGCGCCTGGCGAGGGGTGTCGGTGCCGCCACCTACAGTCACGGATATGACGACGATCGAGAGACGGTCACCAACCGTGACCAGCCGGTGACCAGCCGGGGGTCCGCAGCGGCTGCCAGCACCCGCAAACCGCGTGCGGCGGCATACCGCTGCAGCGAGTGCGGCTGGACGGCTGTGAAGTGGGTGGGCCGGTGCGGTGAGTGCCAGGCCTGGGGCACGGTCGCGGAGGCGACCGGGGCGCGGGTCCGCACGACGGCGCCCGCGACGGTGGTCGCGGTGCCCGAGCGCATCGGCGAGGTCGACGTCACCCACGCCGCGGCGCGGCCGACCGGCGTCGGTGAGTTCGACCGGGTCCTCGGCGGGGGGCTCGTGCCCGGGGCGGTCGTCCTCGTCGCCGGCGAGCCTGGTGTCGGCAAGTCCACCCTGCTGTTAGACGTCGCCGCGCGCACGGCGCGGTCGGGCGCCACCGTCCTCTACGTGAGCGGCGAGGAGTCGGCGGCCCAAGTGCGCCTGCGGGCCGAGCGCATCGAGGCCATGGCCGGTTCGCTCTATCTCGCTGCGGAGACAGACCTCGCGACGATCCTCGGTCAGATCGACGCGGTGCGCCCGAGCCTCGTCGTCGTCGACTCGGTGCAGACGATCGCCAGCGCCGACCTCGACGGCACGGCTGGCAACGTTGCCCAGGTGCGGGAGGTGGCTGCGAGCTTGAGTCAGGCGGCCAAGGCCGCCGGGATCGCGATCATGCTCGTCGGCCACGTGACCAAGGACGGCTCGATCGCTGGGCCGAGGGTGCTCGAGCATCTCGTCGACGTCGTCATCGCCTTCGAGGGTGACCGGCACGCTCGTTTGCGGCTCGTCCGAGCGGTCAAAAACCGTTATGGCCCGACCGACGAGGTCGGCTGCTTCGACCTGTCCGACGTCGGCATCGTCGGCCTGCCCGACCCGAGCGGCCTGTTCTTGTCGACTCGTGACTCCGCGGTCGCCGGCACGTGCGTGACGGTCACCCTCGAGGGCCGCCGACCGCTCGTGGCCGAGGTGCAGGCCCTCGTCGCCCCGACCTCGGCGCCGTCACCGCGCCGCGCGACGAGCGGGGTCGACTCCGCCCGCGTCTCGATGATCATCGCCGTGCTCGACCGGCGGGTGCGCCTGCCCCTCGGCACGAGCGACACGTATGCCGCGACCGTCGGTGGCGTCCGGGTCAGCGAGCCCGCGACCGACCTCGCGCTGGCGCTGGCGCTGGCCTCGGCTGTCCTTGATCGCAGTGTCCCCGCCGATGCGGTCGCGATCGGCGAGGTCGGCCTTGCAGGTGAGATCCGACCGGTCACCGGGATGCCGCGACGGCTCGCCGAGGCGGCCCGGTTGGGCTTCCGCCGCGCGTTCGTGCCGCCTGGGGTGATCGGCAGCGGGAGCATCCCCACTGGTCTCGAGGTTGTCGAAGTCGCCGACATCGCCACGGCTGTCGGGCGGGCGCTGACCCACAGTGACGCGCGGGGATCCTCGGACGGCGCGGTTCGACGTGGCGCACACCACTAGACTCACGCCGTGGAGCGCTCCGACGACGACTTGCTGATCGCCACCCTGGCGGCAGTCGCGCCTGGCACCGAGTTGCGCGACGGACTCGAGCGCATCCTCCGGGGCGGCACTGGCGCGCTCATCGTGCTCGGCAGCGACAAGTCGATCGACGCCCTGTGCTCCGGTGGGTTCAAGATCGACATCGACTTCTCCGCGACCCGGCTGCGGGAGCTCTCGAAGATGGACGGCGCGATCGTCCTGGACAAGGACGCCACCCGTGTGGTGCGCGCCAACACCCAGCTCGTGCCCGACGCGAGCATCGAGACCTCGGAGTCCGGCACACGCCACCGCACTGCTGAGCGAGTGGCGATCCAGACCGGATCCCCCGTCATCTCGGTGAGCAAGTCGATGCAGACCATCGCTCTCTACGTCGGCCACCGCCGCCACGTCGTCGAGAACTCCGCCGCGATCCTCTCGCGCGCCAACCAGGCGATGGACACCCTCGAGCGCTACAAATCGCGCCTCGACGAGGTCACCCAGACTCTGTCGGCCCTTGAGATCGAAGACCTCGTCACCGTCCGGGATGTCGCCGCGGTCCTCCAACGGCTGGAAATGGTGCGCCGGATCAGCGACGAGATCAACGGGTATGCCGTCGAGCTGGGCACCGACGGGCGGCTCATCACGATGCAACTCGAAGAACTCGTCGGCGGTTTGGGCAACAACCGCTCTCTCGTCATCAGCGACTACCTCCCCTCCGGTCGCTCCGACAAGAGCGTCGAGGCCGCCCTGGCCGATCTTGAGTTGTTGTCGGCCACCGAGTTGCTCGATCTGGGCGCCGTTGCCCGGGCGGTCGGCTTTGCTGGCCCCAACGACTCGCTCGATATGTCGGTCTCGCCGTTGGGGCTGCGCCTGCTCACGAAGATCCCGCGTCTGCCCGGCGCGATCATCGACCGCCTTGTCGGCCACTTCGAGTCCCTCCAGCGCCTGCTGGCGGCCAATGTCGATGACCTCATGACCGTCGAAGGTGTCGGCGAGAGCCGTGCCCGCGCGGTGCGTGAGGGCCTGTCCCGGATGGCCGAGACGAGCATCCTGGAGCGCTACGTCTGAGCCGCACTTCGAGTCCGAGTGGCACGTCCCGCCCAGACGACGTCGGGCCCCCGCAGCGGCCGCAGAGCCTTCGGCGGTTTGACGGCTTTCACAGCCTCCACCTGGCAGTGCTCGGGTGGTATGCCGCCCACGCTCGCCCGCTCCCCTGGCGCGCTCCGGGGACGACGCCGTGGGGCGTGCTCGTGTCCGAGGTGATGGCTCAGCAGACCCCGGTGAGCCGGGTGGCGCCGGTGTGGGAGCGCTGGATCGAGCGATGGCCGACCCCGGCCGCGCTGGCGGCGCAGCCGCCCGGCGAGGCCGTCCGCGCCTGGGAGCGGTTGGGCTACCCCCGCCGGGCGCTGCGTCTGCACGAGGCCGCCACAACGATCCGCGATCGCCACGACGGTCTCGTGCCCCGCTCGGTCGAGGCGCTCCGCGCGCTGCCGGGCGTCGGCGACTACACCGCGGCTGCGGTGGCATGTTTTGCCTTCGGCATCCCCACGCCGGTCGTCGACACCAACGTCCGCCGGGTCCTCACCCGAGTGCTCCTCGGCCGGGAGCATGCCGCGCCATCCCTCACCGTCGCCGAACGATCATTGGCCGAGCAGGCCATGCCGGATGCGGTCGACGACGCCGTGACCTGGAACGTCGCGGTGATGGAGTTGGGTGCGCTCGTGTGCACGGCGCGCGCCCCGCAATGCCACGCCTGCCCGATCGCGAGCCAGTGCTCGTGGCTGGGAGCCGGCCGGCCGGCATACGACGGCCCTCCCCGTAAGGGCCAGGCGTGGGACGGCACTGACCGGCAGGCGCGGGGGGCGCTCCTGCAGGTGCTCAGGGACGCCGTCGAGGAGGTCGGCGCCGACCGCCTCGCAGCGGCGTGGCCGGACGATCTCCAGCGGGCGCGGTGTCTCGACAGCCTCGTCGCCGACGGGCTCGTCGAGCCTCTCGCCGGGGATCGTTTCCGACTGCCCGGGGCGTGACGCGCCCGTGGGGCAGCACCGACGAGCGGCGCCACCCCACGGGTGACCGGAACCGGCAGGCTCAGCGCACGACGGCGATCGGGCAACCGATGTCGTGGATGAGTCGGTGGCTGACCGACCCGAGCAGAAGGCCGGCGAAGCCGCCGCGACCACGGGTGCCGACGACGAGGAGCCCGGCGTTCTCGGACTTCTCCCGCAGCACGACGACCGGCGAGCCCTGCTCGACCATGCCGACGACGGTGAGACCGGGGTAGCGCTCGGTGAGCTTGGCGACCGCGAGGTCGACCCACTTGCGCATCTGCTTCTCGTGCTTGTCGGGCAGGCCCTGGATGCCGACGCGGGCGGCGAATTCCGAGCTCACGCCGAAGTTGCCGGTGTCCCAGACGCCGACGACGTGGAGTTCGGCACCGGCGCGCTGGGCCACCTCGGCGGCGAAGAAGCCGGCGTGGACGCCGGAGCGGGAGCCGTCGATGCCGACGACGACCGGGTGGCCTTCGCCGACGTCGCCGGTGACATCGCCGCGAACGACGATGACCGGACACGAGGAGTGCGACGTGACGGCATACGCGACGGAGCCGAGAGCTGCGGAGGCGGCCTCACCGTGTCCGCGGTTGCCGACGACGATCACTTCGGCCTCACGTGACATCTCGACGAGGGCGGCGGTGACGCTGCGGTAGCCCTTGACGGTCTCGACGTCGGTGACACCGAGTTCGCGGGCGCGAGCGGCACCTGCGGCGAGCAGCTCGTCGGCTGCGTCCACGAGCTCTTCGGGCAGCTCCGGGAAATCGCCGGCGATCCCCTGCGCTGCGATGACGTGCATGATGGTCAGCGAGTCGCCTTGGCGGACCGCCTCGCGGGCGGCCCAATCCAGGGCGTTCGCCGAGTCGGGGCCAGAGTGGGCAACGAGAATCATTGGTGACCTTTCGTTCGGTATTTCTCCAGGCCAACTGTGCTGTATCCGAGCGCATTGCGCTAGGGGCTGTTCGTCCTAGGAGCTCAAAGTGTGTCGAGCGCGACGTTGCGACGCCCCGAATCCGCCGACGGGAGCGCGCTCGCGACCCCGGTGGTGACGAGGGTATGCCGTCCGCTGCGCTCCCGTGGGAACCTTGAGCCATGATCCTGCCGACACCTCGGATGCGCGCGGCCGAGGAGTTGGTAGCAGCGCTGCCGGAGCTGGACGCGAGCCCTCAGGACGTCGGGTCAGCTCGGCCTCATCGTGCGGCCAGCGCCTACCGCTCGTTGACGCGTCCGGCCGCGTCGGGGCACTCGGCCAGGACGCAGAGCATCCGCGTGTTGCCGAGGGTGTTGGGCTTGACGCGTTCGAGGTCGAGGAACTCCGCGACCCCCTCGTCGTAGGAGCGCAACAACTCGGCATACACCTCGGCCGTGACCGCTTGGCCTTCGATCGGGACGAACCCGTGCCGCGAGAAGAAGTCGGTCTCGAAGGTCAGACAAAAGACCCTCGAGACCCCGAGACGCCGCGCGTCGTCGAGCAAGTCGCGCAGCAGCGCAGAGCCCGCGCCTTGGCCGAGGTAACGATCTGAGACCGCGATCGTGCGGACCTCGGCGAGGTCTTCCCACATCACGTGCAGCGCGCCGCAGCCGACGACCTCGCCGTCGACCTCGACGACCCGGAACTCCTGCAGCCCCTCGTAGTAGGCGACCCCTTCCTTCGCGACGATGCGCCGCTCGAGCACGAGGGGTGCGACGATGTCACGGATAGCCCGGACGTCTGCGGTGCGCGCGAAGCGGGTCGTCAACCGGCCGTGAGCGGGGTGCGGCGCAGGGGCAGGCGCGTGAGCAGGGGCGGGTCGGTCGGTCACGACAGGAGGGTCCTCGGTGGGGTGGGCTGACGGCGAGCGCCATCTTCGCACGCACGGGGCGGTATGCCGCGTGGCGGCGCCTCCCAGCGCACGTCGGATCGTCGCGGGCCTCGCGCTCACGCTCGGTCTCCTGCTCGGTGCCTGCACCCAGGAGACGGGCCGGAGCGGGGCGCCGTCGACGGCTGCGGCCGGTCAGGCCTCGACGCCCTCCACCACGCGAACCGCCGACGAGCCCTCAGCATCGTCCCCGTCCGCCATGTCGTCCTCGGCCCGGCCCAGCGGCTCCTCGACTGCCTCGACGACCCCGACTCCCGCTCTCGTCGCCTCGGCCACATGGGTCACGCGCTCCGGGGTGCGGGCGGCCAAGATCGTGCCCACCGCCGCCGGTCGGGTGCCGAGAGTCGACCCAGAGACCGTGTGGGCACAGGTCGTGGGGATCCTGCCAGGCGTGGACACACCGGGCATGCGCGACCAGCTTGTCTGTCACGTCACCTTCGCTCCGGGCAAATCGGCATGGTTCCTCGAACCAGGCCGCCCAGCCGTGGGGTATGCCGCGACGGTGGCTGCCGGCTGCAATCCGGGTGCCCTGCGCGACGCGGGATAAGGCGCGCCTCATCGGAGGGCCAGCCGCGCGGCATACGTCACCGCGCGAGCTCAACCGCACGCTCGGGCGCACCTAGAAGAACTGGACCCCGGACCCGGCCGGCAGGGACACGAGACGGTAGGACGGCGACACCGGCGGGAGCCCCCCGCCGATCTCCCACGCCTCGCCCTCAGGGTCGGGCTCGATGCGCAGGTGACGGTCGTCGTCGAAGGCCAGCGCGAGCGAGCCGTCCTTCCCGGCATATGCCTTGATCACGACCGCGCGGAAAAGCCCGAGGACCGGCGTGACCGTGTCCAGCCGCTGCGGGTCGACCAGATGAGTCGTCGCGCCGATCGAGAGCGTGAATGGGCCCTCGAGGCGCACCGTGTCGGTGCCGTCGACGACGAGGGTGACGGCATAGTCGACGCAAATCTGGTCGACCTCGCGCCCGACAAGAGGCAAGACGTAATGGTCGGCCTCTTCGCGGATGCGCGATTCCGTCATGACCCCTGCCATGAGGAGAGCGTAGTTGACCAGACGTGATCGCGCCCCGAGACAGCGAACACGACCTGTCTCGGGGCGCGAATAATCACGAACTCAGCGAGCCGCTCGCGGCGTCCTGCGGACCGCCGACGGTGTCGACCGGCGGCACATCGGGGATCTCCGGGATGGCCTCCCGGCGCAGCGAGCCTGCGAAGGTGAAGACCGAGTCGCGGTCTTCGCCGGTCGCGTCGACGATGACGAACTCGCCGGCCTTGAGCTCGCCGTAAAGGATCTTCTCCGAGAGGGCATCCTCGATCTCGCGCTGGATCGTGCGCCGCAGGGGGCGCGCGCCGAGCAGGGGGTCGTAGCCCTTCCTGGCCAGGAGGTTCTTGGCCGTGACGGTGAGCTCGAGGCCCATGTCCTTGTCGCGAAGGCGCTTGTCGAGCTTGGCGATCTCGAGGTCGACGATGGAGACGATCTCGCTCTGCGTGAGCTGCGGGAAGACGATGATGTCGTCGACTCGGTTGAGGAACTCGGGGCGGAAGTGGTTTTTGAGCTCGTCCTGGACCTTGTTCTTCATCCGCTCGTACTCGCTGCGCGTGTCGGGGCCGGCGGAGAAGCCCAACGAGCCCTTGCTGATGTCACGCGTGCCGAGGTTGGTCGTCATGATGATGACGGTGTTCTTGAAGTCGACGACGCGACCCTGGGAGTCGGTGAGCCGACCGTCTTCGAGCACCTGCAGGAGGGAGTTGAACACCTCGGCATGGGCCTTCTCGACCTCGTCGAAGAGGACGACGGAGAACGGTCGACGGCGCACCTTCTCCGTGAGCTGTCCGCCCTCCTCGTACCCGACGTAGCCGGGAGGCGAGCCGAACAGGCGCGAGACCGCGAACTTCTCGGAGTACTCGCTCATGTCGAGCTGGATGAGCGCATCCTCGTCGCCGAAGAGGAACTCGGCCAACGTCTTGGCCAACTCGGTCTTGCCGACACCCGTGGGCCCGGCGAAGATGAACGACCCGCCTGGACGGCGCGGGTCCTTGAGACCGGCGCGGGTGCGGCGGATGGCCTGCGACAGCGCCTTGATGGCGTCGTCCATGCCGACGATGCGCTTGTGCAGCTCGGCCTCCATGTTGAGCAGGCGAGCCGACTCCTCCTCGGTGAGCTTGAACACCGGGATGCCGGTCGAGGCGGCGAGGACTTCGGCGATGAGCTCGTCGTCGACCTCGGCGACGACATCCATGTCGCCGGCCTTCCACTGCGCCTCGCGCTCGGCTCGGGCAGCCGTGAGCTGCTTCTCGTCGTCGCGCAGGCGTGCGGCCTTTTCGAAGTCCTGACCGTCGATGGCCGCTTCCTTCTGGCGACGCACGTCGGCGATCTTCTCGTCGAACTCGCGCAGGTCCGGCGGTGCGGTCATGCGGCGGATCCGCAGCCGTGCACCCGCCTCGTCGATGAGGTCGATCGCCTTGTCGGGAAGGAACCGGTCGTTGACGTAACGGTCGGCCATCGTCGCGGCAGCAACGAGTGCCCCGTCGGTGATGGAGACCCGGTGGTGAGCCTCGTAGCGGTCCCGCAGACCCTTGAGGATCTCGATCGTGTGGGCGAGGGTCGGCTCGGCCACCTGGATCGGCTGGAAGCGGCGCTCGAGCGCCGAGTCCTTCTCGATGTGCTTGCGGTATTCGTCGAGGGTTGTCGCCCCGATGGTCTGGAGTTCGCCACGTGCCAGCATCGGCTTGAGGATCGACGCAGCGTCGATGGCGCCTTCGGCGGCGCCGGCCCCGACGAGCGTGTGAATCTCGTCAATGAAGATGATGATGTCGCCGCGGGTGCGGATTTCCTTGAGGACCTTCTTGAGTCGCTCCTCGAAGTCACCGCGGTAGCGAGAGCCGGCCACCAGGGCACCGAGGTCGAGTGTGTAGAGGTGCTTGTCCTTGAGGGTCTCGGGCACGGTGCCGCGGACGATGTCCTGAGCCAGGCCCTCGACGACCGCGGTCTTGCCGACGCCGGGCTCGCCGATGAGGACGGGGTTGTTCTTCGTCCGCCGCGAGAGCACCTGCATGACCCGCTCGATTTCCTTCTCGCGGCCGATGACCGGGTCGAGCTTGCCTTCACGCGCGGCCTGGGTGAGGTTGCGCCCGAACTGGTCGAGCACGAGCGAGCCAGCGGGGGTGCCCTCGGCCGGACCGCCTTGGGCGGCTCCGACACCGGCGCCAGCCTTCTCGCCTTGGCCCGACTGGTAGCCGGCGAGCAGCTGGATGACCTGCTGACGCACCTTGTTGAGGTCGGCGCCGAGCTTGACGAGCACCTGGGCAGCGACGCCCTCACCCTCTCGGATGAGCCCGAGCAGGATGTGCTCGGTGCCGATGTAGGTGTGGCCGAGCTGGAGACCCTCGCGCAGGGAGTATTCGAGGACCTTCTTGGCCCGCGGGGTGAAGGGGATGTGGCCGGTCGGCGCCTGCTGGCCCTGGCCGATGATCTCCTGCACCTGCTCGCGCACGTCCGCGAGCTTGATGCCGAGGTTTTCCAGGGCCTTGGCCGCCAGCCCCTCGCCCTCGTGGATCAGGCCGAGGAGGATGTGTTCGGTGCCGATGTAGTTGTGGTTGAGCATGCGCGCCTCTTCTTGGGCGAGCACGACCACCCGTCGCGCGCGGTCGGTAAACCGTTCGAACATCGCTTCACTCCTGCCTTCGACGGCCCGAGGGTATGGGCGGTCTTGATCGTAGCCACCTCGTCGACAACCCGGCGTCGACAACCCGGAGTCCGCACGGGCGGCACGCAGTCACAGTCAGGACCCCGGTTGTCTAGACCAACGCCGTCGGTATGCCGTGCTGTTCCCCGCCGGCTCCCGTCACCGTGCGTGTTCGCCCTCGGCTGACAGCTCTCCTACCGGCGCTTGACCGCCTGGAGGGTGTAGCTCATCGGCAGCCGCTCACGGGCCTCCCTCAGTCGGTATTCACCCCGATTGTCGCGTTCCATCAGCCCAGGCAGGGCCTCCCACGGCACACTGTCATGCTCGACGAATCCGGTGATCTCCATCCCCCGCGTCAGCAGTGCCGTGAAGATCTCCCCGAGCCCGTGGTTCCACTCGTAGGACGGGCGAGCCGTGAACTGCACGTCGGTCTCGACGTAGGTTCCCTCCCCCTCCCACACGTGGGGCTCGGCCTGCTCGAAATAGGAGTGGGCGATCCTCAGGTGCGGGTCGGCCACGCCCTCGACATCGGCGAGGGACCACAGCACCGGGTGGCCCTCTCGGATGAACAGCCGCCCACCCGGACGGAGCAGGTCACTGACGGTCTGCGCCCAGTCGGCGATCCGCGGAAGCCATCCGATCGCACCGATCCCGGTGTAGACCAGGTCGAATCCTCCCCGGCCCAGCAGCCTCACCGCGTCGTCGACGGTGCCCTCGACGAAGTCGATGTCCGCACCCGCTCGGGCGGTGATGGTGCGCGCCTCCGCAAGGGAGGCGGGCGAGAAGTCGAGCCCGGTCATCTGGGCCCCGAGCCTGGTCAGCGACAGGGTGTCGGTCCCGATGTGGCACTGCAGGTGGACGCCGCGCACCCCCGTCAGGTCGCCGAGCAGGGGCCGGTCGAAGGCGACGACGCCGGACAGCCGCGTCGGGTCGGCGAGCAACTGGGCGACCTCGTAGCCGGGGGACGCGGCATGTGCGGGTGCGCGCTCGTCCCAGTTGGCTCGGTTCGTCGCCAAATACTCGTCCACAAGCAGGGAGTATGCCGGGCCGCCGCCTGATCTCCGTCTTCCTACCGCCGACGCTGGCAGCGCCCGCACCAGAAGAGGTTGCGGCCGGCGACGACCGCAGTCCGCACCTTGGACCCGCAGACGAGGCACGGCATACCGTCGCGCTTGTAGACCGAGTAACGCCGCTCGAGCGCCCCATGCGGATTCGGACGCCACGCCGACACGCCCGTGGGGCTGGTCGGCACGAGGCTCGGGTCGTAGTCGCCGGCGAGGACGTCCTGCACCTGGTCGGCCATGGTGACGATCTGCCCGAGTTGGACGCCGATCGGCAACAGCAGCGCGAGGTCGTCCCAGAGCGCCTGCCAGGTCCGGCGGCGGATCTCGGTGCCCGGCCGCCAGGGGTCGACCCGGTGCCGGAAGAGCACCTCGCAGCGGTAGACGTTGCCCACGCCCGCGAGGACGGCCTGGTCCATGAGCAGGTCGGCGATCGATCGTCCGCTCTTGGTGATCCGCGCCCAGGCCCGGTCGGGGTCGGCGTCCGCGCGCAGCGGATCCGGTCCGAGTCGACTGACGACAGCGTCCACCTCGGGCGGCGTGGCCACCCGGACCAGGGCCATGGCGCGCAGGTCCGCGACGTGGGTGGCGGTCAGCAGCCGCAAGCGGACGGCACCTCGAGGGGGCGGGATCGGGTATGCCGTGTCGTCACCTCCGAGGTCGACCTCCTTCGGCGCGTAACGAGACACGTCGAAGCTCCCGATGAGGCCGAGATGGACGTGGAGGAAGCGGTCCCCGGCGAACTCTGCGAACAGGTGTTTGCCCCACGCCTGCGCGTCGACAAACGGACGCCCGTCGAGCAGCACGGCCCCCTCGACGAATCGCCCTTGGGGGCTCGAGACGGCTGGCACGGTGCCGACGAAGGCACCGTTGAGCGACCCGGCCAAGCGATGGATCGTGTGCCCTTCGGGCACGTCAGCCGGCCTTGCGTTTGGCTGCGGCCTTCTTCGCCGGGGTCGGGGGAGTTGCGGTGGCCGCCTTCTTCGCGGGGGCCGCCTTCTTCGCGGGGGCCTTCGCCGTCGTCGGTGCCTCGGTCTTGGCGGCCGGGGTCACCGGCTCGCCCCGAGCAGCCTTGGCGCGGTCGACCGACCGCTGCAGCGCTTCGAGGAGGTCGACGACCTCGCCCGAGCCCTCGGCCTCGGCGGCGGGGGCGGCCACGTCGCCGCCTTCGAGTTTGGACTTGACGAGGTCGTGCACGGCCGCGGCGTAGTCGTCGTCGAGCTCGCTCGGGTCGTAGTCACCCGACAACGACGAGATGAGCATGTTGGCCATCGCGAGCTCCTGCTCGGAGGCGTGGACGTCGTCGCCGATGGAGATCTGGTCGGCCGCGCGGATCTCGTCCGGCCAGAGCAAGGTTTGCAGGACGATGACGTCGTCGTGAACCCGCAGGACCGCCATCGTCATCCGCGTGCGGATCGACACCGTGACGAGCGCGACCCGCTCGGCCGACCGCAGGGCGTCCCGGAGCAAGGCGTAGGGCTTGACCGCGGCCTTCTCGGGCTCGAGGTAGTAGGCCTTGTCGTAGAGCATGGTGTCGATCTGGTCCTCGGGGACGAACTTCGTCACCGCGACTTCCTTGCTCGACTGGTTGGGCAGCGATGCGAGGTCTTCGTCGGTGAGCACGACCATGCTGCCGTCCTCAGCCTCATAACCCTTGGCCACCTCGTCGTAGGGCACCTGCTCGCCGCAGCTGCTGCAGACCCGCTGGTAGCGGATCTGGCCGCCGTCGGCGCGGTGCACCTGGCGGAACGAGATGTCGTGGTTTTCGGTCGCGGAGTAGAGCTTGACCGGCACGTTGACGAGCCCGAAGGACACCGCGCCCTTCCACATCGCTCGCATCGCCAGCCCCACCCTTCCCAAACGTCCCAGGCCGTCGCGTCATCGGACGGAGAGGCCAGCATGCGGCCAAGACCTCGATCCGGGCAAGCCGCGCGCATGGCACATGCACCGCGTGGGCGGGTCACGCCGGATCGTCTTTGTCGCGCGATAGACACTTTCGCACGGCATACTCGCTGCCATGGTGATGACGTGGACGGCCCGCGCGCTCACGCCCGACGAGCACGACGCCGTGACGACCAACCCCAAGGTGGTGGTCGACCTCCTCGAGGACGAGCCTCCCGATCCCACGCGGGCCGTCCATCTCGGGACGGCCTGGCATGGCATCCACTGGTTGCTGACGGGCACGGCATACGACATCGAAAGTGCTGCTGGCCAAGCGATTTTCGGTGGTGAGCCGATCGGCCGCAATCTTGGCAATGGCCCGGCCCACCTGCTCGACCAGCGCACCGTGAAGCTGATCGACGAGGCGCTCGACTCTTTGACGGTCGCCGATCTCGCCGACCGCTACGACCCTGACCGCATGGTCGACGCCGATATCTCCCCCGGCTTCTGGCACGACTCCGATGTCTTCGAGGAGTTGCTCGCCCCGCGCTACCGGGCGCTGCGCAAGTTCTATCGGCGGGCTCGCAAAGCCGGCGCTCCCGTCCTCGTCGGCATCCTCTGAGCCGGCGTCGACCCGGACGAGTTGCCCCCTCATGCGCCCGATGCTCGCCTCGGCAACCCGCCACGTGCCGACCGGCACGGACTGGGTCCATGAGGTCAAGTGGGACGGCATGCGCGTCCTCGTCGACGTTCGGGCCGGCCGCGTGCGGGTCACGAGCCGCACGGAGCGCGACGTCACGGTGGCCTTCCCGGAGGTCCAGGCGATGGGTGCGCTCTACGACGACCTCCTGCTCGACGGCGAGATGGTGGTCTTCGTCGGCGGCAAGCCCCACTTCGGCACCCTCGCTGAGCGCTTCCACGTGGCGTCGACCGCTCGGGCCGCTGCCCTCGCTGCCAGCGCCCCGGTGACCTTCGTCGTCTTCGACGCCCTGCGGGTCCTCGGCGTGGACCTCACCTCCCGACCGTGGACCGACCGGCAGGGCCGCGCTCGAGCGGCTTGACCTCGAGACGCCGACCGCTCTCGTGCCCGAGGGGCAGATCGCGTGGCACGTGCCCGGAGTCTTCGATGACGGCGCCGCCCTCCTCGCGGCCACCCGAGAGCACGGACTCGAAGGCGTCGTGAGCAAACGCCGCTCGAGCCGGTATGCCGCGGGGCAGCGCAGCCCGGACTGGCTCAAGCTCCCCCACCGGCCTCGTCTGTCCGTCGTCATCGGCGGGTGGCGCGCCGAGACCGACCAGACCGACCGGCTCGGCGCGTTGCTCGTGGGAGTGCCCACCCCAGCAGGTCTGCACTATCTGGGCCGCGTCGGCTCGGGGATCGCGGGTCGCGCCGGCGCGAGTCTGCTGGCGACACTCGAGGCAGCCAGCCCCCGTGGCTCGACGCCCTCACCATTCCTCGCCTCAGCCTCGGCGCAGGCACCCGGCACGGTGCCCCCCGTCGACGCCGCCGGGGCTCACTGGGTGTCACCTGACCTCGTGTGCGACGTCCGATCGCTGGGACTGACGCACAGCTCCCGCCTGCGCCAAGCGGCATACCTCGGACTGCGGCCCGACCTCACCCCGGCCGATGTCGCTGCTGCCTGGTCACTGAACGGCACGATCGGCTCGCCGGAGGGTGAGGGAGATGATGGCTGAGCGCGACAAGGTCACCGTCGTCGCGGGCGGCCGCAAGCTCGCGGTGTCGAGCCTCGACAAGGTGATGTATCCCGACACGGAAACGACCAAGGGTGAAGTGCTCCACTATTACGCCCGGATCGCGGACGTGCTCCTGCCGCATCTGGCCGGCCGCCCGGTGACCCGGATCCGCTTTCCCCACGGGGTCAAGGGTCTGAACTTCTTCGAAAAGAACCTCCCGTCCGGAGCCCCGAGTTGGCTCCCGCGTGTCGTCGTCACCCACGGCGATGGCGGCTCGGACTCACTGACCTACCCGTTGGTCACCGGCGTCGACGGCCTCATCTATCTCGCCAATCTCAACTCGCTCGAACTCCACGTCCCCCAGTGGCGGGTCACCACCGACGGCACCGCTCGGCCGCCAGACCGCCTCGTCATCGACCTCGATCCCGGGCCGGGCACAGGATTGACCGAGTGCTCCATCGTCGCGCTGGAGATCAAGGCGCGGATGACCGCGATCGGCCTGCGTCCTGTGCCTGTCACGAGTGGGTCCAAGGGGATGCAGGTGTATGCCGCCGTGCCCGGGCGCGCATTCGAGCGACGAGCTCAGCGCCGTCGCCCAACAATGGGCGCGAGAACTCACCGCGGCAATGCCCGAACTCGTCGTCTGGCGGATGGCGAAATCGGTGCGATCAGGCAAGGTATTCATCGACTGGAGCCAGAACAACGCCGCAAAGACGACAATCAGCCCATATTCGTTGCGCGGCCGGGATGCGCCGTGGGTCGCGACCCCGCGGACCTGGGACGAAGTCGAGGCGGGCGCGACCCGTGCGGGCACGTTGAGTCAGGCCACGATGACCGAGGTGCTCGATCGGGTGGACCGCCAGGGTGACCTCGCCGCGGCCCTCCTGCCGCAGGCTGGTTGACCGGCTGGAGCTCCCGGACACCGGGGACATGCGAAGGCCGCCGTCCACCGAGGTGGAACGGCGGCCCTGACTGACCGACGGGAGATGGTGCTTTCGGTCAGCGGTGACGCAATGTTCAGGCGTGGGCCTTGTCATAGGCGTCCTGGATCGACGCCGGGACGCGACCGCGGTCGCTGACGTCGTGACCATTGGCGCGCGCCCACTCCCGGACCACGGCACCATTTCCTCGCTTGACGGCGCCTGATCCACGACGCTTGACGCTCCGACGACCACCGACCCGCTCGGCGACCCCGGTCCACCGCGCGAGAGTTTCCCGCAGCGCGGCGGCGTTGGCCGCAGACAAGTCGATTTCGTAGGAAACCCCGTCGAGACCAAAGGTCACGGTCTCGTCGGCGGGCGAGCCGTCAAGGTCGTCTTCGAGGACAACCACTGTCCGCTTTGCCACTGGTGTGGACTCCGTTCGTCGTATGCGTTGGATGGCGAAACGGGCCGCTCGGTTGAGCAACCCTGATTGGGCGGATGCGAACTCGAAAGACCTCACCGCCCACACGAAGTCGTCACGAAGTTGACTCCTTCTGGGCGAAAGGGCGGGCCCCAACCCGCCGTTTCAGTTGTCACAGTAACACGCGGATTGCCATCGCACCGCACGGCAAAGGCCGCACTAAAGGTTAAGAAACTGCCGGGATTCTGTTAAGACATCGGCGTCGGAAAGATCAGCTCTCCGGCTGCTCTTCGGCTGCTGCGCGCCGGTCGGCCTCGGCCTGCCACTGAGCTTGGGCGATGCGCTCCTTGCGGTCGGCCTCGAAAATCGTCTTGAAGACGACATAGGCGATGACGAGCAGACCGATCGTCGGCAGGATGGCGGCGAGGTAAGGGTAGATGGCGTCCCACATGGGTCAGTCCTCGGGCTTGAGCAGCGGAAAGAGGATGGTCTCGCGGATGTTCGCGCCGGTGAAGCAGCATGACGAGCCGGTCGACACCCAGCCCGAGGCCACCCATGGGCGGTGCGCCGAACTCGAGCGCGCTGCAGGAAGTCCTCGTCGAGCTGCATCGCCTCGGGGTCGCCCCCGGCGGCGAGCAGCGACTGCGTCGGTGAGCACGCTCGCGCTGGATGACCGGGTCGATGAGCTCCGAGAAGCCGGTGCCGCGCTCCACGCCGCCGATGATGAGGTCCCAGGCCTCGATCAGCCCGGGCTTGCTCGCGGTGCGGGCGGGCCAGCGGCTGGGCGATCGCCGGGTAGTCGCACAGGAAGGTCGGCTGGAGCAGGTGCGGCTCGACGAGCTCGCCGAGAGCAGCTCCAGGACGACCTTGTCCGCCCGCCACGCCGGGTCGAGCTCGACGCTCGTGGTCGCGCGGCATACGCCGTGCAGCGTCTCGAGCGGCGTGTCGCGGCGTGACCTCCTCGACCGACCGCGTCGCTCACGGCGGTGTAGACCGGCAGCCAGCGCCACTCGCCGTCGAGGTCGATCGACCCCGGCGGGGGTCTCGACCTGGCGCGAGCCCGAGCGGCGTCGGCGACGCCGAGGTAGAGGTCGCGGATCAGCGCGGCGATGCGTGGTCTGGTCGCCACAGGCCTGGTAGGCCTCGAGCATCGTGAACTCGGCCGAGTGGGTGGCGTCGATGCCCTCGTTGCGGAAGATCCGGCCCAGTCTCGTAGACCCGGTCGACGCCGCCGACGATGGCCTTCTTGAGGTTGCAGCTCCAGCGCGATCCGCAGGGTCATGTCCTGGTCGAAGGCGTTGAGGTGCGTGTGGAACGGGCGCGCCGCCGCGCCGCCGTGGATGAGCTGCAGGACGGGCGTCTCGACCTCGAGGTAGCCCTGGCCGTGCAGCGTCTCGCGGATGCGCGCGCGTCGCCGGCGGCCCGCAGTGCGCACCATGTCGCGGGCCTCCTGGCGGACGACGAGGTCGGCGTAGCGCTGGCGGACCCGGGTCTCCTCGGAGAGGTCCTTGTGCAGCGTCGGCAGCGGGCGCAGCGCCTTGGACGCCATCTGCCACGAGGTCGCCATGACCGACAGCTCGCCGCGCTTGCTGCGAGATGACGCGGCCCTCGACGGCCACGTGGTCGCCGAGGTCGACGAGCGGCCTTCCAGTCCGCGAGTGCGGCCTCGCCGACCTCCGCCAGGCTGAGCATGACCTGCAGGCGCGTCGCCGACCCCCTCCTGGAGGGTGGCGAAGCAGAGCTTGCCGGTGTTGCGGACTGATACATGACGCGCCCGGCCGTGACGACCTGCGCCTCGGTCTCCTCGCCCTGCTTCCAGGTGCCCCCACTCGGCCGCGGATGTCCGCGAGCGAGTGGGTGCGCCCGACCCAGACCGGGTATGCCGCGTGCCCGCTGCCGATGAGCCGCTCGCGCTTCTCACGCCGGACCCGCAGTTGCTCGGGGAGGTCGTCGACCTCGTCCGAGGCAGGTCGCAGCGTCGGGTCGGTCGGCGGATCAAGGGGGCGGCTAGTCACCCGGCAAGGGTACCGAGCGCCTGACCAAAGCTTGACCGAAGCATGACCGGGAGGAGGGGTGAGATCGGGCAAAACCGGCATACGGTCACTCGTGCCCCCACCACCCCAGGAGGACCTCCCATGACCGTCCGTTCCCTCTTCTCTGGCGCCCCGGCGCTTGCAGCCGCCGCCGTGCTCGGCTTCGGCGGCCTCGTGAGTGCCGCCCAACCCCACGCTGTCGCGGCACCGCCCGGACCGGCGGTCGCCGCTGCCGCCGCAGATCTCGGCGCGTGCGTCGAGCACACCGACGAGGTCAATCTGGCCCGCTCTCAGGCCGGCGGAGGTCGCTACGACCCCAACACGCTGACGGCTGCCGAGGCGCAGGCCCGTGAGGCCGACACAGCCGCTCGGTTGGCCGCGAACGCCCGTGGAGGCATCGGCGGCACCCCTGCCTTGGCCGTGAGCGCGTCGATCCCGGTTTACGTCCACGTCGTGACCGACGGGACGAATGGTGCCGTGTCCGACAGTCGGATCGCCAGCCAGCTCTCGGTCCTTAATGCCGCGTATTCCGGGTCAGGCTTCAGCTTCTCGCTCGTCTCGACCACCCGCACGGTCAACGCCTCGTGGTACACCAACCTCACGCCCGGCAGCACAGCCGAGAAGGCGATGAAGACGGCCCTGCGCCAAGGTGGGAAGAATGCGCTCAACCTCTACACCGCGAAGCTCGGCCAGAGCCTGCTCGGCTGGGCGACCTTCCCCAACGGCAGGCTCGACCCGATGGACGGTGTGGTCCTGCTCGAGCAGTCACTGCCCGGTGGAACCGCTGCTCCCTACAACCTCGGCGACACCGCGACCCACGAGGTCGGCCACTGGCTCGGGCTCTACCACACCTTCCAAGGCGGGTGCACCGGCAACGGTGACTACGTGAGCGACACCCCGGCCGAGAAGTCGGCGGCCTACGGGTGCCCGACCGGTCGTGACTCGTGCGCGAGCAAGCCGGGTCTGGACCCGATCAAGAACTTCATGGACTACACCGACGACGCCTGCATGACCACCTTCACCCCCGGTCAGGTGACCCGGATGCAAAACCAGTGGACGGCATACCGGATCTAGCGCATCCACCTGATCCATCGGAACCACCGGATCCATCGGGGCTGCCGCCTCGTGACATCGCAGAAGTGGTCGTCTCCCAGACTGGGAGACGACCACTTCTGGCATCTCGCGCCGGCCACCTACGGGTCGCCCTGTCGGCGCAGGCAGCTAGCGTGCTGCGTATGCCGCCGACACGATTCGACCGGCTCGCACCACTGCCGGTGCGCCGGGTGGAGCGTCGGCGCCCGCTCGATCCTGACGGTGACGAGGAGGGGCTGGGCTATCTCGTCGCCGATCAGTGGCCGGCGACAGTGCCGGCGGTCGCGACCCTCCTCGCCGAGGGGCTCGACCTCGGGCCCGCGACGGTCCTCGTCGGCGCCAACGGCAGCGGCAAGTCGACAATCGTGGAGGCGATCGCCATGGCCTTCGGCCTGGCGCCCGAAGGCGGGTCGACCGGCGCTCAACACCGCACCTACGACAGCGAGTCTCCGTTGCACCAGGAGTTGACCCTCGTCCGCGGACCAGGGGGCAGCCGCTGGGGCTACTTCGTGCGCGGCGAGACGCTCCACGGCCTCGTCGGCTATCTCGACGCGACCGCCCCGGACGCGCTCGGCGGCACCACCGACCCGACGTTCGCCCGGCTCAGTCACGGCGAGACCTTCCTCGCGCTGTTGTCCTCGCGACGGTTCCGCGGCCCGGGCTTCTTCGTCATGGACGAGCCGGAGGCCGGGCTGGCGTTCGAGGCTCAGTTGGCGCTCGTCGGCGAGCTCACGGCGCTGTCCCGACGAAGGGGGTGCCAGGTGCTCGTCGCGACCCACTCACCTGTCGTCGCGGCGATCCCCGGCGCGACGATCCTCCAACTCGACGAGCGCGGCTTCCACCGCACGGCCTGGGCCGACCTCGCCGCCGTGGAGCAATACCGGCGCTTCCTCGCCGCACCGCACCAGTTCCTCCGGCACGTCACCGAGGCCTGACCCGCAGCGACTCGGCGGTCAGCCCGCTTGCTCGCCCACGAGGTCGAGCGCGATGTCGAGGATGGGGCTCGAGTGGGTCAGGCCACCGACCGAGAGGTAGTCCACCCCGGTCTGCGCATACTCGCGGGCCACCTCGAGGGTGAGCCCGCCGGTGGCCTCGATCTCGACCGGCTCGGCCTCGGCGCGCAGGGCCTCAACCGTCTGCCGCAGGAGTGGGACCGACATGTTGTCGCACATGATGAAGCGCGCCCCCACGGCATACGCCTCGAGCGCTTCGGCGACCGTCGTCACCTCGACCTGGATGTCGACGTCGGGGAAGGTGCGCCGGATCGACTCGTATGCCGCGGACACGCTCCCCGCGGCCAGCTTGTGGTTGTCCTTGATCATCGCGCAGTCGTAAAGGCCCATGCGCTTGTTGGTGCCGCCGCCCGCGCGGACGGCGTACTTCTCCAGGTGACGCATCCCTGGGGTCGTCTTGCGCGTGTCGAGGACCATCGCGCTCGTCCCGTCGAGTTGCATCGGCCCATCGGCGGGTGTGGGTCGCGACCCCCGACAGGCGGCTCATGATGTTGAGCAGGGTGCGCTCGGCGATGAGGATGACCCGGATCGGGCCGGTCACCTGCGCGAGGACATCTCCGCGTGCGACCCGCGTGCCGTCGGCCACGAGCGTGCGCACCGCCGGCGCGGGGCTGTCGATGAGCGCGGCACCCTGGGTGAGGACCTCCGCGATGACCGGCATGCCGGCCACGACACCGGCGTGCCCGGGCGACCACCTCCGCTGCGGCCTCCTGGTCGGCGGGGATGGTGGCGAGGGTCGTGACGTCAAGGCCACGCGGACCGAGGTCTTCGGCGAGCGCGACGCGGACGAGCTCGCGCGCGTCGGCGGCGGGGAAGTGCGAGGTCAGGGTTCACGAGAGGTCCTGGGGTGCCGTGGGGTGGAAGGTGAGGGTGACCGTGCCATCGGCCTCGCGCAGGGCGTAGGTGTGGCCGAGCCAGGTGTCGTCGTCGCGTTCGGGGTAGTCGCTGCGGACGTGCCCGCCGCGGGTCTCCGCGCGGCGGTGCGGCGACCTCGGTGAGGAGCCTGACCGAGCTGCAGAAGGTTGGTCGTCGACCAAGACTTGGGGCCACCTTCGACCCCGTCGGCTGCGGCCGCGAGGTCGGCCAGCTTGCCCCTCGTGGCGGCCATCGACGTCGGCCGATCGGACCGACACCGGACCCGCGGGTCATCGAGCGCTGGATCGCCTTGCGGTGCCCGGATTTGACGAGGGTGCAGTCGTCGCAGCCGCGGTGAGTCTTGGCGGGGGTCGGAGTCGTGGCAGGGAGTTCACCGGCGGCGAACCGGGCGGTGATGTCGTCGGCGATCCGGTGGGCGAAGACCAGACCTTCGAGCAGGGAGTTGGACGCGAGGCGGTTGGCGCCGTGGACACCGGTGCACGAGCACTCACCGCAGGCGTAAAGCCCTGCGAGGGAGGCTCGGCCGTGCAGGTCGGTGCGCACCCCACCGCTGGCGTAGTGCTGGGCAGGGGCGACCGGCAGCAGGTCGGTCGCCATGTCGAAGCCGTGCTCCCGGCACGACGCCACGATCGAGGGAAACCGCTTCTCGAGGAACTCTCGGCCGAGGTGGCGACAGTCGAGGAAGACGTGGTCGGAGCCGGTCTTGGCCAGTCTGCGCGACGATGGCTCGCGACACGACATCGCGAGGAGCGAGGTCGGCCAGAGGGTGGACGCCCTGCATGAAGCGCAGGCCGTCTTTGTCGACGAGGAAAGCGCCCTCACCGCGCACCGCCTCGGAGATCAGCGGCTGCTGGCCCCGCGATGCGTCGCCGAGGTAGAGCACCGTGGGGTGGAACTGGACGAACTCGAGGTCGGCGAGGACCGCCCCCGCGCGCAGAGCGATGGCCATGCCGTCCCCGGTGGCGACCGGAGGGTTGGTCGTCGAGGAGTAGATCTGGCCCAGGCCACCGGTGGCCAGGACCACAGCTCGGCAGTGCACCGCACCGACCCCGTCGATCTGGCCCTCGCCGATGACGTGGAGCGTGGCGCCACAGACGCGCCCCGACTCGTCCTGGAGGAGGTCGACGACGAGGGCATGCTCGATGACCTCGATGCCAGGGTCGTCCTGCACGAGGTGCAGGGCCTCGATGAGCGCTCGGCTGATCTCGCGCCCGGTGGCGTCCCCGCCGGCGTGGAGGATGCGGTCACGGTGGTGCCCGCCCTCGCGGGTCAGCGAGATCTCACCGTCACTGCCGCGATCGAATTCGGCTCCGCGAGCGACGAGTTCGCGCACCCGAGCTGGGCCCTCGTTGACCAGCGCGGTGACGGCGTCGACGTCGCAGATCCCCACGCCGGCCACGAGGGTGTCCTGCAGGTGCTCCTCGGGAGAATCCTCGTCGTCCATCGCGGCGGCGATCCCACCCTGCGCCCAGAGGGTCGAGCCCTCATTGAGCACAGTCTTGGTCACGAGCAAGACTGTGGCGCCCTGCTCGCGCAGCCGCAGTGTCGCGGTGAGGCCCGCGATGCCCGATCCGACCACGACGACGTCCGCGGCTGTCGTCCATCCCGGCGCCGGGGCAGACAGCCACCTGGGGATCCGCAGGGTGGGAGCCTTCATGGGCTCGCTCACGGGTGCTCCTTGCGCGTGTGGGGGGAGTGCCGATCGACCGATCGCTGGGCAGACACGCTACTCGCCTCCAGCGCCTCGTCTGTCGCGCTGTGCGCCAACGGCCCCAGGATCCGGTCCACGTGTTCGACGCCACAGTCGGCCAGGACGGTGCCAGCAGCACCGACCACACCCGTGATGCTCTCGCGCACGGCGGCCAGGGCCGCGGCATACGCCATGCGGTCTTCCTCTTCCAGCCACACCGGTTCGCCGCCGATCTCCAGGACGAGGGCCTCGGCGAGCGGGCGGAGGGCTCGCAGCGTCGTCACGGCGACGCTCGCCCCGACCAGGCGGTCGACGTCGGAGGGGCGGCCCGCGAGCGCGACGGCCGGGTGGATCGCCAGGGGCAGGACGTCGCAGCCCACCGCCGCTTCGAGTGGCGCGATCCCCTGTGCTGGTGAGAGGTGGACGAGGATCTGGCCCGGGTGCAACGAGGACGTCGCGACGAGGCCCTGCACGAGCGCCGTCAGGTCGTCCTCGGGCACCGCGAGGAGCACAAGGTCGGCGTCCTTGGGCACGTCGGTGGCGTCCACGACCGGCACCCCAGGCAGGACGAGCGCGGCGCGGTCTCGCGAGTGGTCACTGACGGCGGATACGGCAACGGTGACGTGACCGACTCGCGCGAGAGCCGCCGCCACGACGACCCCCGCCCGGCCGGCGCCGATGAGCCCCACCCGCAACCGGGGTGCGGAGGGAGGCGGAGCGGCGGCTCGGTGAGTCGTCATTCCAGCAACCTACGCCAGCGCCATTCCGGCAACCTACGCCGGCGTATGTCCGGCGCCGGCGATCAGGCCGGCGCGATGATGAGCCGCTCGAAGCCACGCAGCACGAAGGTCGGCCTTCGCTCGGCGGCGACAACGCGCAGCTGTGGCCATCGAGCGAACAGCCGCGACACCGAGGTTGCGAGTTCGAGCCGGGCCAATGGCGCGCCCACGCAGAAGTGGATGCCGGCCCCGAAAGCGAGGTGAGGATTGGGGTCCCGTGTCGGGTCGAAAACGTCGGGGTCGGCGAAGAGGGCAGGATCGCGGTTGGCGGCGCCGAGCAGCGCCGCGATCTTGTCCCCGGGCGCAAGGGCGACATCGCCGATAGACGTGGAGGCCGTCGCCGTCCGCTCGAACAGGTGCAGGGGCGAGTCGTGGCGGAGCATCTCCTCGACGAGGACGGCTGGGTCCCATTCGCCGCTCGGTGACCACGCGCCAGAGGTGTATGCCGTGCTGCCCAGGAGCGAGGCCAGGCCGTTGCCGAATCCGTTGACGCTGGCCTCGTGGCCCGCGTTGAGCAGCAGGACCGCCGTGGCGACAAGTTCCCGCGGAGACAGCCGATCGGTGCCGTCGCGGGCGGCGACGAGGTCCGACAGGAGGTCGTCGCCCGGCGCCGCCGCGCGGGCAGTCGCAAGCTGCTCGACGTATGCCGCGAACTCGCGGCTGGCCTGCTGGGCCGCCGCTTCCTCCGCGGGCGTGCGCGACACCTCATACATCTTGACGATCGCCTGAGACCACGGACGGAGGAGGTGTTGGTCGGACTCCGGGAAGCCGAGGAGCTCGGCGATGACAAGCACCGGCAGGGGTTCGGCGAGCGCGGCGATGACGTCGACCTCCCCCTCATCGGCCATCGCCTGGGCGCAATCCTCGACGAGGTGGTCGGTGAGCTCCGCGATCCGCGGCGCGAGCCGCTGCACGTGGCCGCGGCCGAAGGCGCCAGCGATGAGGCGTCGCAGCCGGGTGTGCTTGGGGGGCTCGCTGTCGAGGATCGAGTCAGCGTGCAGCCAGTTGAAGGTCGCCCACAGGTCGTCGGTGTCGGGTTCGCGCACCTGGAAGATCCGCCCGAGGGCTCGGTCTCGCAGCACGGCGTTGCACGCGGCATGACTCGTCGCGACATACATCCCGAGCCCGGAGTGCCAGGCGACCGGAGCCACCGCGCGGGCGGCGGCGAGCGCGGCATACGGGTCCGCGACAATGGCAGGGTCGGTGAGGTCGAGGACGTCGGCGACATCGGCGACGCGCATGAGGGCTCCTTCGGGGGGCCGAGCGGCACGAAGAGCCCACTGTAGAGGCCGGCCCGCGGCGGCCCGACGCGAGTGCGCCCCACCATTTGGGAGACTTGGCCGTATGCCGCCCGCCGTCACCGCCGTCACCCCGGCCAACCCGGGCGACCCGGCCAACCCGGGCAGCCCGGCCGCCTCGGGCAACCCGGGCGCACGGCATACCCAGCTCTGGGCCACCGGGCCCATGGGATTGGACGACGGGGTGACGCGGATCGCGCTGCCGGCCGGGCATCCGGCCGGGCACGGTGCGCTGCGGCTGCGCCTGACGGTCGAAGGCGACACCGTCGTGGCCGCCGACCCGATCATCGGGTCGGTCCATCGAGGCGCCGAGAAGCTCTTCGAGGTGCGCGATTACCGCCAGATCCTCGCGCTGGCCAACCGCCATGACTGGCTCGGCGGATTCGCCGGCGAGCTGACCGTCGCTCTCGTCGTCGAATCGGCGCTGGGGATGGTCGTCCCCGAGCGGGCGACCTGGCTGCGGATGGTGCTCGCGGAACTCTCCCGTCTGCACAGCCATCTGGTCTTCATCGGCGCCGCTCCGCACCCCGATGTGCCGCCCGTGTCCCCGCGCCGGCGGATCGCCGATACGTCGGCGGCCGTGGACGCCGTCATCAACGTGCTCGACGACTATGCGGGCACGCGGATGCACCCGATGGTGACCGCGATCGGCGGCCTGCGGGTCGACTCACCGACGGGTTGGGAGGACCGGGTGAGGCTGGCTGTCCGAGCGGTCGGACCCATCCTCGACGAGGCTGCCGCCGCATTCGCGGAGTCCGCTGTGGCGCAACGGCATACCAACCTCGGGGTGCTGACGCGCGAAGCTGCCGAGGGCTTCGGCGCGACCGGACCCGTCGGTCGCGCGAGTGGGCTCGGCTCTCGACCTACGCCTCAGCCAGCCCTACCTCGCGTATGCCGCGTGCCCGCCCGAGCCGGTCGTCCGCGACGGCGCTCCGGGCGGTGACGCGCGCGATCGGTGGGCGGTCCTCATCGAAGAGTCCCGGGCCACCCTCGACCTGGTGACGCGGTGCCTGGAAGGCCTGGCCGCCGCGGGCCCAGGCCCGATCTCGATCAAGCTGCCCAAGGTCGTCCGGGTGCCTGAGGGTCAGTGGTATGCCGCGACCGAGAGTCCGCTCGGGCTGGCTGGGGTCTTCCTCGTGTCGCGCGGAGGGAAGACGCCGGCTCGGTTAGCGTTGCGGACGCCGTCATGGGCCACCGTGGCGGCGCTGGCCGCGATGCTCCCGGGCACGCCGGTGACCGCGGTCGCGGACGTGATCGCGTCCGTGCCGTTCGTGATGGGGGATGTGGACAAATGACTCGCGGGGGGCCACCACGACGTCGGACGCCGCCGCGCAAACCGTCCGCGGGACCCAAGGCGCCAGGCCGCCAATCGTCCCCGGGATCGGCCCAGCGCTCGTCACCGCGCTCGGCCCAACCTCCGACGGCACGACCCTCTCGGCGGCCCGCGCAACGCCCCTCCCGTCGGCCACCACCTGCGGTCTACCGCAGGCGCCGCCTCGCCCTCCTCCTGGCCGCCGGAGCCTTCATCGGGATGGTCCTGGTGACCCTGTCGCGGTGCTCCGGCACCGGCGCGGCCGCCGCCGATCCCACCCCCGCCACGACGGCGTCGGCCTCGACCCCGGCGGCGGTGAGCCCACTTGACCCTTCCGGCAGCGCAGGCAGCGCGACATCGGCTCCCACGTCGACATCCGCCCCCACCTCGACGACCGACACGACGCTCGGCACGATGCCCAAGGTCCTGTCGACCTCCGCGTCGGCGGTCGATTGGCGCGCGATCCGGTCAGTCACCGACCTGGCCGCTGCCTTCGCCTGCAAGGCCAAGGTCGAACCCGTCGCCCTCAAGGCCACCGGGAGCAACCCCGCCGGGCTCGTCTGCCCGAGTGGCCTGGCCGGTGACGAGGCGCTGTACCTCTATTACGCCCCCACCCCCGACGACCGCTATCTCGCGCTCACCCATGCGATGAAGACGGCGAAATACGTTCGGGCAGGGCCGAATTGGGTGGCAGCCGGGATGCTGTCGGCGACCATGGGCACCATCGGCGGCGACGTCCACAAATAGCCACCGTGAAGGGTCATCCGCTCGGAGGGGTGCGGGCTTCGACTAGCTCGTCAGGTCCTGCGATGACGGCGGCTCGTCGATCCGGCAGCGCCGCTGGGTGATCATCCCCGCCACGCTGACTGCCCCGGCAGCGACGACGTGGGCCCCGACGAGCCACAGTCGCGCCTTCTGCGAGTCGACATCGAGGTCGGGCAAGAGCAGGAGGCCGTGCGCGGCATACCAGCCGACCAGAGCAGCGCCGGTGAGCGCGCTGGCCTGACCGAGCACGAGGGTGCGAGCCGCCCACAGCGGAGAGATCCGCGGGGTGGCCCGGCCGCTGCGCCACCGCGCGACCATGATGCCCGCGAGCGTCACGACAACGGCCATGAGGGCGAGCGGAAGGATGCCCGCCCATTGCCGTGGGCTCAGCGCTGCCGTGGCCTCTCCGGTCAATCGGGCCGCCAGGACGGTGAGGATCGACGTCACGGCGGCGACGACGAGCAACAGCATCGGGCGGATCCCGCGGGAGGTCACCATGGCCGCTGCGGTCCTGGTCGGACGCCGCGGCGCGTCGCCTCGTCAAGGCCCGCCACGAGGTCGGCAACTGACGCGACCGGGTCGCTCCAGCGCGAGCCGAGCCGGATCGCGGCATCGGGGGCGATCTGGAGCCACGGCACGAGGACGAAGGCGCGCTCGTGGGCGCGGGGGTGCGGCAAGCTCAGGTCGCCATCGCTGATGAGCACCTCGGATCGCCCGCCCGGCTCCCCGACCTGGACGAGGTCGAGGTCGACCAGGCGCGGCCCCCACCGGACCCCACGGGTGCGGCCGAGGCCGGCCTCGATCGCGTGGAGGGCGCGCAGCAGGTCGTGTGGGGTGCCGTCCCAGGTGCCCAGCACCACGGCATTGAGGTATGCCGGTTGCTCGGGTCCTCCGACCGGGTCGGTCTCGACGAGATCCGAGACAGCGACGACCGAAAAGCCAGACGTTCCCCGAAGGCGTTCGACTGCGGCCGCGAGGGTCGCCACCGGGTCGCCGAGGTTGGCGCCGAGCGCGACGACGACCGGGCACCGGACGTCGCCGGTGCACGCTCACGGTGACGTCGCCGAACGGCACGCCGACGGGGGCCTGCGGCTTGTGCACCGTGACCTCGACCGCGTCGACGAGCGGCCGGCGCAGGGCGTCGTCGGCGATGACGGCGGCGAGCCGCTCGATGAGGTCGAAGGGCTCCCCCTCGATCCGGGCGACGATGTCGGCCGCGACTTCGCCGTAGTTGACGGTGTCGGCGAGGTCGTCGGAGCTGCCCCGGCCGGACGAAGATCCAGCTCACAGGGTGACGTCGACTCCGAAGGGCTGTCCGTCACGGCTTCTCGTGGTCGAAGACGCCGTGGTGGCCGGTCGCAACGACGCCGGTGATCGTGATGCGGTCGCTCGTCACACCTGACTCCTCGCGGCCGCAGCGGCCTCCCAGACGTCGAGGGCGTCACGCGTCCCGCGGACGTCGTGGACCCGCACGGCCCATGCCCCTGCCGCGGCGGCGAGGACGCTCGTGGCCGCCGTCGCGATGTCACGCTCGGTCACGGGACGCGGCCGGCGCCTCCTCGGGCCGCCCGACCCGGCCGAGGAATCCCTTGCGGGACGCGGCATAGCAGGACCGGATGGCCGAGGGCGACGATCCGGTCGAGGTATGCCGTGAGGGTCCAGTTGTGCTCGGGGAGCTTGGCGAACCCGAGACCCGGGTCGAGGACGAGCCGATCGGGGGCGATGCCGGCAGCCAGCGCCGCGTCCCGACGGTCGGTGAGCTCACGGCATACGTCCTCGACGACGTCGCCGTAGACCGCGCGGGTCCTGCATGTCGGCGCTGTGACCGCGCCAGTGCATGGCGATGTAGCGCACGCCGCGAGCGGCAACGAGGCCGAGCATGTCGGGGTCGGCAAGGCCCCCGCTGACGTCGTTGACGATGGTCGCGCCGGCGTCGAGGGCCGCGGCGGCGACCTCGGCGCGCATCGTGTCGACCGAGACGGTGGCTCCCTCGGCCGCGAGGGCCTGGACGACCGGGATCGTGCGACGCGAGTTCGTCGTCAAGGTCGACGGACGCGGGCGCTCCGGGCCGGGTCGACTCGCCGCCGACGTCCAGCAGGTCGGCCCCGTCGGCGCAGGAGCGCTCGGCCATGGGCGATCGCGGCCGCCGGCTCGAGCCATGCGCCGCCGTCGCTGAACGAGTCGGGCGTGACGTTGACGACGCCCATGACGAGGGTGCGTGCGGGCGCGGGACGCCGCGGGCATTGCGGGTGCCGTCTGGAATGACGGGAGACCCGGAAGGCTCACCGCTTGCCACCGAGGAGCAACGCCATGGCCTCGGCCCGGGTCGCCGAGTTGCGCAACTGGCCGCGCACCGCGGAGGTGATCGTGCGAGAGCCGGGCTTCTTGACCCCGCGCATCGACATGCACAGGTGCTCGCACTCGACGACGACGATGACGCCCTGGACGTGGAGGTGCTCGACGAGGGCGTCGGCGATCTGGGTCGTCAGCCGCTCTTGCACCTGCGGGCGCTTGGCGAACACCTCGACGAGCCTGGCGATCTTGGACAAGCCGGTGACCTTGCCGTCCTTGGACGGGATGTAGCCGACGTGCGCGACCCCGTGGAAGGGCACGAGGTGGTGCTCACACGTGCTGTAGACCTCGATGTCGCGCACGAGGATGAGCTCGTCGTGGTCGATGTCGAAGGTCGTGGCCAGGACGTCGGGGGCGGCCTGATCTAAGCCGGCGAACACTCTCCGCGTAGGCACGGGCGACCCGAGCCGGGGTCTCGCGCAGACCTTCGCGGTCGGGGTCCTCGCCGATCGCGAGGAGAAGTTCGCGGACTGCCGCCTCGGCCCGGGCGTGGTCGACCGGCATGCGGTCAGACTCCGTCGGGCGTCTGGCCCGGCGGCACCTCGCCGATCCCCACGACGGGGTCATCGGCGTAGGGGCTCGCACCGGCGACGGCGGCCTCGTCGATCGCGTCGGCGACCGCTGGCACCTGGCTCGCCGACCCCGGCGGCGGCATCGCGGGCACGTGCGCCGTTGCGAGGCGGCGGTCTCGGCTGGGGTCATGACCGGCGGGCGCGTCGCTGATCGCCCGGCCCTCGCTCGACAGCCACGTGGGACGCAGCGGCCGCTTGAGGATGGACCCGAAGAGGGCGGCCAGTTCGGCGGCGCCGAGGGTCTCCTTCTCGAGCAGTTCGAGGACGAGCGTGTCGAGCAGGTCACGGTTGTCGTTGATGACGTGCCACGCCTCGTCGTGGGCGCTCTCGATGAGCGCCCGGATCTCGGCGTCGACGGTCGCCGCGACGTCCTCGGAGTAGTCGCGCTGGTGACCGTATGTCGCGGCCGAGGAAGACCTCGCCCTGGCTCTGGCCGAGCTTGATCGCACCGACCTGCTCGCTCATGCCGTATTCCATGACCATCTTGCGGGCCAGTCGCGGTGGCCTTCTCGATGTCGTTGGCGGCGCCGGTCGTCGGGTCGTGGAAGACCATCTCTTCGGCAACCCGGCCGCCGAGCATGTAGGCGAGCTGGTCGAGGATCTCGTTGCGGGTCGTGGAGTACTTGTCGTCCTGCGGCATGACCATCGTGTAACCCAGGGCCCGGCCGCGCGGGAGGATCGTCACCTTCGTGACGGGGCTCGGTGTGGTTGAGGGCCGCGGCGACGATCGCGTGCCCGCCCTCGTGGTATGCCGTGATCTTGCGTTCCTTGGCCGACATGATCCGGGTGCGCTTCTGCGGCCCGGCGACGACTCGGTCGATGGCCTCGTCGAGGGCGTCGTTGTCGATCGTCTGCTTGCCCAGTGCGCGCGGTGAGCAGGGCGGCCTCGTTGAGGACGTTGGCCAGGTCGGCGCCGGTGAATCCGGGCGTGCGCCGGGCGACGGCCAGCAGGTCGACGTCGGGCGCCATCGGCTTGCCCTGCGAGTGCACCTGGAGGATCCGGTGGCGGCCGATCATGTCGGGGGCCTCGACGGCGATCTGCCGGTCGAAGCGGCCCGGGCGCAGGAGGGCGGGGTCGAGGATGTCGGGGCGGTTGGTCGCCGCGATGAGGATGACGTTGGTCTTGACGTCGAAGCCGTCCATCTCGACGAGCAGCTGGTTGAGGGTCTGCTCCCGCTCGTCGTGCCCACCGCCGAGACCGGCGCCACGGTGACGGCCCACGGCGTCGATCTCGTCGACGAAGACGATGGCCGGGGCATTGGCCTTGGCCTGCTCGAACAGGTCGCGGACGCGGGAGGCACCGACACCGACGAACATCTCGACGAAGTCCGAGCCGGAGATCGAGTAGAACGGCACGCCCGCCTCGCCGGCGACGGCGCGCGCGAGCAGCGTCTTGCCGGTGCCCGGCTGGCCGTAGAGCAGGACGCCCTTGGGGATCTTGGCGCCGACGGCGAGGAAGCGTGGCCGGGTCTTGGAGGAACTCCTTGATCTCGTGCAGCTCCTCGACTGCCTCGTCGGCACCGGCGACGTCGGCGAAGGTCACCTTGGGCATGTCCTTGGTCGCGAGCTTGGCCCGGGACTTGCCGAACTGCATGACCCGGTTGCCGCCGCCTTGCATCTGGCCCATGAGGAACCAGAAGAGGCCGAGGACGAGGATCATCGGCAGGACGAGACCGAGCATCGAGGTGAACCAGTTCTGGCTGGTCGATCTGGTCGGTGAAGCCCTTGGCGGGCTTGTGCGCGTCGAGGGCCGCGACGATCTGCGGTCCGCGCGCGGTCGACGTAGTAGGTGTAGACCTTCGTCGCGTCCTTGACCCGCGTGCCGTCGGAGTAGGTCACGCCGTCCTTGAGGACGAGCTCGAGGCGCTCGTTGTTGAGCACCTTGGCCGTGTCGACCTTGTCCTCGGAGATCAGTTGCAGGGCCGCGGACGTGTCGACCCGGGTGTATCCACCGCGTGTCCGAGAACAGGGCCATCATCGAGAACAACCCGGCGGCGATGAGCACCAGCCACAGCAGCTGGGGACGGGCGATGCGCTTGGTCTTCATGCGTGTGCGGGGCAGGGCCCCAGCCTCCTGGTCGGTCGGCCTCGTCGGTCAGTGGTGCGAGTCAGATGGTGCGAGCAAGGATGCCGTGACGAACAGGTATGCCGTGCCCCGGGTGATTCTCGCAGGTCAACGCACGGGTGCCCGCGCGGTGTTCCACGCGACGGGCCGGGCCGACCACGTGCCGCAGTTAGCGAGTAGACCTTGGGGGCCAGGGTGCCGATGCACCGCAGGTTGCGGTAGCCGCTCGTCGAAGTCGAGGCCGTAGCCGACGACGAACTCGTTGGGGATGTCGAACCCGACGTACTTGACGTCGATGGCGACCTTGGCCACCTCCGGCTTGCGCAGCAGGGTGCAGATCTCGACGGACGCGGGGTTGCGGGAGCCGAGGTTGGCGCGGATCCACGACAGCGTCAGGCCCGAGTCGATGATGTCCTCGACGACGAGGACGTGCTTGCCGGTGATGTCGGTGTCGAGGTCCTTGATGATCCGCACGACGCCGGAGGACTTCGTGCCCGACCCGTAGGACGAGATCGCCATCCAGTCCATCGGCACCGATCCGGGCAGGGCTCGCATGAGGTCGGCCATGACGAGGACGGCCCCCTTGAGCACCCCGACGAGCAAGAGGTCCTTGCCCTCGTAGTCGGCCCAGATCTGCGCGGCCATCTCGGCCAGCCGCGCGTGGATCTGGTCTTCGGTCAGCAGCACTCGCTCGAGCGAGTCGCCCATGTGCTCAGCGTCCATGGCACTCCATCTGGCACTCCATTGCGTCCTTGGTCCTTCTCCCCGGCTCGCCGCGGCAGTCGTGCGTGCTCGACCCTATCGGAGGGGACCGCCGTCGCCGCCTGGGTCGTCGGGCACGTCACCTTCGGGCCCTCGGGGCACCGGCCTGCGACGGGGACGGCACCGGAAGTGCACCGTGCCCTCGGCGCGGTGGGCCGTCACCTCACCGGGCAGATCGACCGGCCCTTGACCCCGCCAGTCCGCGACCAGGGCATCGAGCGCAGCCAGGTGGGCGCGCGTGAGCGCTCGCGAGCCGGAGTGGGCGGCGGCGAGCCGCCACATCCGGCGCCGGACGGCAGGCGCCTCTGGCGTCGAGGAGGTGCCACGGGCACGGCGCTCGGGTCGACCCCTTGGAGGGTGCGCTCGGCGAGCAGGTCGAGCGCGTCGGCGTCGTCGCGCGCAAGGGCAGCGGTGCGCGCGAGCGCGGCGTCGATCCCGGGCCCGAGGGCCGCGTCGAGGTCGGCGAGGGCGCGCCGGGCGCGCACCCGCGCGAACCGCTCGTCGGCGTTGTGCGGATCGCGCCAGACGGTGAGCCCGTATGCCGCGCACGTCGCCTCGGTCTGGGCCCGGGTCACCTCGAGGAGGGGCCGCAGGAAGACTCCCCGGCGGGGCGGCATACCGGACATCGATCGCGTGCCCGAGCCGCGGGCGAGGCCGAGGAGCACCTGCTCGGCCTGGTCGTCCCGCGTGTGGCCGAGGAGGACGGCCACCGCGCCGAGGGCCGACGCAGCCTCCTCGAAGGCGGCGTACCGAGCGCGCCGGGCGGCGTCCTCCGGCCCGGCACCCTCGCTGACCGACGACGGGGACGACGACGACCGGGTCTAACCCGAGCCCACGGCACTGCCGCGGCGGCGGTCGCGGCCACGGCGTCTGAGCCCGGGCTGGAGCCCGTGGTCCACCACGACGGCGCCGGCGCGCACCGGCCAGGCGCGGCGCCTGGAAGGCGACCCCGGCCGCGAGGGCCAGTGAGTCGGCGCCTCCCGAGCACGCGACGAGGACCAATGGCGCTGCGCCAGAACGCGTTTGCGGGCGATCGCCGCGCGTCGGGGGGTGGACCAGGTCGGCCAGCATTCGCCGCACCGCGACCCGCACGGCGGCGACGGCTGGCGGCGGCCCCGGCATCAGCCGTGGACGCGAGCGACCCAAGCGGCAGGGTCGGCCATCTCGGCGGCCGTGGGCAGGGTCTCGGGCGAGGTCCACACGGCGTTGAAACCGTCGATGCCGACCTTGGCGACGACGGCCCGGACGAAGACGGCGCCGTCGGCATACTGGCGCATCTTGGCCTCGAGCCCGAGCATCCGGCGGACGATCTTGTCGACCTGGTTGAGCCCAGCGCGGCGCTGGGTGAACTTCTCGCGGATCCGTGCCACCGAGGGGATGACCTGTGGGCCCACATCGTCCATGACGACGTCGGCGTGTCCCTCGAGCAGCGACATGACCGCGGTGACGTCGGCCACCCGGGCCTTCTGCTCGGCGGTCATGAAGACCTCGGCGAGCCCGGAGCTGCCCTCGCTGAACGCTCCTCGGGCAGGTGCTTGGCGAGCTGTGGCCAGCCGTTCGGCGAGCTCACCCGGGGTGGGCGCGAGGTCGACCGCGAGGTCACGCGTGGTGCGTCGATCATGTGGTCGCGCAGCCACGGGCACGGCGGTGAACTGCACGCGGTGGGTCTCCTCGTGCATCGCGACCCAGCGCGCGGAAGTCGTGCGGGTCGACCTCCATGTCGCGCTCGGCTTGGACGATGTTGGGGGCGACGAGCAGCAGGCGCGGCCGTGCCTTGCGGGGCGAGGTCGTATTGCCCCAGCACCTTGCTGGCGAGGAACGCCAGGAGGGCACCCATCTCGGCGCCGGCGATCTTGCCGCCGATGCCGGCGATGGCGGGAATGGCGGGCGCATGGACCCAGCTCCCGGCTTGCCCGACTTGGTCGTCATCGCGGACTGGATCTTGTCGAGCACCGGGTCCATGAGCGCGCGCATCGACCCGAGGTTGGCCTCGGTCCACCCGGCCCGGTCGACGATGAGCACCGGGGCGGAGCCCGCTGGCGACTCCATCCGGGAGGTCTCGGCGACGGGGGCATGCGCGGCCGCAGCGGCAGCACGCAGGTCCGCGACGGCGGCAGCGGCCTCGCTCGAACTCACCTTCGGTCCGCTGCCGGCAAGACGTTGCGGCCGATGGCCCGGGCAAAGTCCCAGTCGATCGAGATCATCGGGTCGCTCACGAGGCTCCTAGGTGCCGCAGAAGGTGACGCAAACAAGGTGACGCAAATCAGTGGTCAGGCGCACCCGCACGTCGCGAGGGTCGCTCCGATCCGGTCCAACGCGGCCCGCGCCGCAGGTGTTCCGTGAGGTGATGGTGCCAGAACGACGAAGACGCAGGGGACGACCGTCTGCGGTCACGACGGTGCCGGCCAGCGCGCTGACGCCGGTGAGGGTGCCGGTCTTGGCTCGGACGATGCCGACGGCGGGCGCTGCCGCCGGGTCGCCGAAGCGCTGGGCGAGCGTGCCGCTCAGGGCGGCGACCGGCAGTCGCTCGACCGCCGAGGCGAAGGCGGCGGATGTGCCCGAGGCCGCCACGCCGAGCAGGTCGGAGAGCGTGCGAGGGGCCAAGCGGTTGTCGCGGCTCAGGCCCGAGGCATCGACGAGGACGGCACCGGTCACGTCGAGGCCCTGCCCCCGCACGACCTCCAGCAGGTATGCCGCGGTGCCCGCGAAGTCGGTCGGCTTGCCGGCTCGGAAGGCGGCTTGGCGGGCCAGCGATTCGGTGAGGCCGTTGTCGCTGTCGATGAGAGCCAGGGCGACGAGGTCTCGCACCGGCGCCGACCGCACCGAGCCGAGCACCCGCATCGACGGGGTAGAGGACGTGCCGGTCGCCGTTGAGGGGGTTGTCGGCGGGGTGGATGGGGGTTGGTGCGGCGGGCGCGGCAGCGGGGGCCGGGGGCAGCGCGCCGAGGGTCGCGTCGACCGTCGTGGCGACTCCCCGCTCGGCGAGCCGGGCGGCCAGCTCGGTGAGCACGTCCGCGACCGGATCGGTGGCGAAGGGCGTCTGTGGTGTCGACCGTTTGGTCGACAGGCCGATGACCTCGACCTGGCCCGAGATGCCGGTCGTGATGTAGTCGCCGGGCCAGGTCGGCGCCGATCGGCGGTCCGGGGGCATACGAGCGGTCGACGCCGAGGACGACCGAGGTGCGCCCCTCGGCCTTGAGGCGTCGCGGCGACGGGGTCGGCCAACTCCGCGAGACCTGCCCGGCCGGCGATCGAATCCGGCTGCCCTGCACCGGGATTGAGCAGGGTGTCCCCGCCTGCGACGAGGGTGATGCGGCCGGACGTGGGCCCGTCCGACCACGCTTGTCACGCAGGGTGGTCGACGGGTCGATCGATGGCGAGGATCCCGGCGGCCGACAGCGAGCTTGGCCGTCGATGCGGGCATCCGCGGGGTCGTCGGCGTCCACCTCCAGCAATCGCGCGCCGGTCACCCCGTCGGCGACGACAGCCCCGACTCCACCAGCGATCGCCGGGTCGGCCAGCACCGGCGCCAAGCGCCGTCGCGACCCCGGCCGCTGAGGGGCAGACGGGCGTCGGCGCCCGCGGGACGGACCGGCATACCGGACGGTGAGAGCGTGGGCAGGCGCAGGTCGGAGGGCGCCACCGATGGGACGGGGGGCGGTGTCGCGGTCGGCATCGGAGCGACCGTGAGGATGCCGGGAGCGAGGTCGTAAGCGTCGAGGGCGGCATACCCCGCCATGAGGCTCACCACACCGAGGATGCTCACGGTCCACGTGGTGCGGCGACGCATACGCAAACCCCTACCCTTGGAGGTGGACCGACGTGACACTAGAGCGTAGGTCACCGGCTCGCCCGGCAGCTTCCATCGACGATAGGGGCCCAGACGTGCAGTTCGACGTCACCATCGAGATCCCCAAGGGACACCGCAACAAGTACGAGGTCGACCACGCGACCGGGCCGCATCCGCCTGGACCGGCTGCTGTTCACCTCGATGAGCTATCCCGGCGACTACGGCTACATCGAGGACACCCTCGGTGAGGACGGCGACCCGCTCGACGCGATCGTCCTGCTCGACGAGCCGACCTTCCCCGGCTGTGTCGTCCTGTGCCCGCCCGATCGGCGGTCTTCCAGATGACCGACGAGGCCGGCGGCGACGACAAGATCCTGTGCATCCCGGCCGGTGACCCGCGCCAGGCGCACATCACCGAGCTCGAGCAGGTCGACAAGTTCAAGACCGCGGTCGATCGGTCACTTCTTCGAGACCTACAAGGACCTCGAGCCCGACAAGTCGGTCGACAGCTCGCGCTGGTTCGGCCGCGCGGTTGCCGAGCGGGTCATCATCGAGGCGATCGAGCGTGCCAAGCGCGCCGGACACACGACGGCCCGCTGGAAGGGCCCGGAGATCGCCGGTCACTGACGGGTTTTCTGACCGGTATGCCGTGGTGCCGGCATACCGGTCTATCCGGCCTACCCTGCGGTTGCGCCGTGCTCGCTAGACGCGACCGCCGTAGGGCATGAGGTCGCGCATCCCGTAGAGCGATTTGTACTTCACGACGTCCCCGGTCTGCGGGGCGTGGATGACCTGACCGCCGCCGACGTACATCGCGACGTGGTAGATCCCGCTGGAGTTCTGCTGGAAGACGAGGTCACCCGGCATGAGGTCCGCGATGAGGACCCGCTTGGTGCCGTAGTACTGCGACTCGGCGACCCGCGGAATCTTCACGCCGGCGGCTGCCCACGACTTCATCGTCAGCCCGGAGCAGTCCCATGCGTCGGGACCGGTGCCACCCCACAGGTAGGGCTCCCCGAGCTGGGCCTTCGCGAAGGACAGCGCCGTGCTCGCGCCACCCGATTGGGCAACCGGGGTGGACGGCGCTGGCGTCGGAGTGGGGGTCGGAGTCGGGCGCACGCTGGGGCTGGGGCTGGGGCTCGGCGTTGGAGTCGGGCGAGGCGTCGGCTGTGCGGCCGCGGCCGCTGCCGCTGCTGCCGCTGCGGCGCGTGCGCGAGCCCGGTCGGCCTCCGCCCGGGAGGCGGCCTGGCGGGCCGCTTCCTCGCGGGCTGCCTGCTGGCGGGCAGCTTCGATGCGCGCGGCTTCGATCCGGGCGGCTTCTTCGGCCCGGCGGCGGTTTTCGGCCTCGATGCGGGCTTGCTCGACCGCGGCCAATCCCGCCTGCCGCTGCCGTTCGAGTTCGACGGAGGTCTGCCGCAGGGCTGCGAGCTCGGCGAGCGCAGCCTCCGCACGACTGGCGGTGGCGGCGGCGCGAGCTGCGGTTTCGTCATTGCGCGACTTGGCCAGCGCCATTGCAGCGGCGGATGCGTCCCGCGCCGAGGTGAGCCGTTCCTTGGCCGCCTGGGCCTCACGACCGAGGGCGGTGGCGGTCCCGCGAGCTTGCGCGGCTTCTGCCATGACGCGGGCACGTTCCCCGCCGACCGCGTCAAGTCCCAGGGCCCGGTCGAGCGTCTCGCCGGGACCACCACCGAAGAACAGATCGAGCTGGCCGAGCGACGAGCCGCCCTGGAACATCTCCGCGGCATACCGGGACAGCGCCAGCTCGGCGTCGTCAGCCGCCGCCGCCGCGTCCTTGGCCCGCCGGACGGCGACCTCGAAGTCGGCTTCGGCATCCTCGAGTTCGCCGGCCGCCCGGTTATAGGCCTCGGTCGCCACCTGGGCGTCGGTCGCGGATTGCTCGTCGGCCGCACGGGCGGCGGCGAGTTCAGCGTCGATCGCTGAGGCGCGTCCGGCGGCGTCCTGCGCCTGGCCTGCAGCCGCGGCGACCTCTGCGGCGCTCGGGAAGACCGGGTCGGGGGCAGCCGCGCTTGTGGGCGCGAGGGTCGCGAGCAGGGTCACCGTCAGCAGCGCTGACATCGCAGGCGCCATCGGTCGATGACCGGCCTTGACCCAGGACAACACTCGAAGGAGCCCTTCCACGTGGATGAATCGCCCTGACATTAGGGCTCTTTTGTCACACGCGAAACAGGCGTCCCGCTAATCACATGGCAGTAGGGAAATCACACGTTTGTCATTCGTCGAGTTACATCCATGTCTTTTTGCAGGTGACCGCCCAGACTCGATCAGACCCGAGTCGTGCCAATTTAGTGTGTCGCGCCCTCGTGACCTGTGGCGGTGAGGATGTCTCGGGCGGCGTCGGTGAGTGGGTCGGCCGCGGTGTGGGGGTGGCCGCCGATGGTGATGGTGATCTGCTGGATCGGGCGGAGCGCGCGCACGACCTTCTTGATGCTCATCCCGGTCTGGGTCTGGAGCCGGCGGGAGATGGCCAAGGCGGCGAACACGATGGTCAGGTGGGCTTCGATCGCGTCCTTGGTGTGGTGGAAGATCGGCCGGGCACGTAGGTCGCTCTTGGACATCCGGAACGACGCCTCGACCTGCCAGAGGTCGTGATACGAGCCGATGACCTCACCCGCAGGCATCAGCTCGACGGGGATGTTCGTGACGTACCCCTTCAGGCCCTCGAGCCGGCGCGCCCGGGCCAGCGACGCCTCATCCAGGGTGCGGGCACCGTTGCTGGTCTTGACGAACCTGGGGGTGCGCGCGGCCTTCTCCCCGGCGACGACCGCCTTGGCGCGGTTCTCCTGCAAGGTCAGCGTCTTGGCATCCCTCGCCGCGCGTTTCGCCGAGTACGCCCACACCGCCCGCCACGACCTTTCGTGCACGGCCGGGTCCCACACCGGCTCGGCCCGCTTGGCGACCTCGTTGACACCGCGCGCCGCGGCGGTGGCCACCCGCGGGGTGATGGTGTCGATGACTTGGCCGTCGGTGAACGCGTCCCCGTGCCAGCGGAAGTGTGAGGCCAGGTCGATCGGGGCCTTGGTCACCCGTGAGCCGACGATGAACCGCAGCCCGGCCTCGTCGAGCTCGCGCAGGTTGGCCGCGGACAGCATCCCGGCGTCGGCGACCACGACCATGCCCTCGATGCTGTGCCGTGCCTGAAACGCGGTCACGATCGGGATGATGGTGGCCTTCTCGGCCTTGTTGCCCTCGAAGCAGCCGACCTGCAGGGGGAACCCGTTCCGGTCCACCAGGAGCCCGACCAGGACCTGGGGGTCGACCCGGCGTTCCTTGGAGTAGCCGACCTTGCGCAGGTCGTCCTCGTCCTCAGCTTCGAAGTACAACGTCGTCACGTCGTACAACACCAGCGACAGATCCCCTGCGGTGGAGGCGTGTTCGTAACAGGCAGCTGCGAGGGTGTCGCGGTACCCGCGAGCCTGGCAGCGTTTCAACGACCGGAACATCGTGCGCAGCGAGGCGTGCTCGACACCAATCTCCTCAAGGACACGCACCGAGTCAGCCTTCGACGTCGGCTCCACGATCCGGGCCAGGACCATCTGCTCGAACGCGTCATCACCCACCGCGTCAAACCCCAGCTCGCGGTACCCGCGGCTGAGGACCTGCCACAGCAGCGCGCACCGCTTGCCCGTGATCACCCCATGGCCGACCGGGCCCGCGGGCAGCGTCAGCTCCAGCACTCCCTGACCGGGATGCATTCGTGCCCGCGCGACCTCGAGCAGCGCGACCAGCTCAGCCGGCGTACGTGCCGATCCCACATGCTCAATCACGCTGTCGCGGTCCCCAACACGCTCAGCGATCTGCACCGCCGTGGCCCCCGAAGCGGTCGGGACCTTCCGCACAAACACCACGACCACCGACCCTACCGGCCCGATTAGTGTGTCAACCCCCACCCGGGCAAGCCGCTGACCAGCACAAATACTCGCCGCGACCCGGAATCACGCCACGGTGGCACGAGTCAGGTCAGATGTCCAGCAAAAATCACGGTTTGGTAACGAACGCCGTCGTGCGCCGTTTCTTCAGCCGTGTCTTCAGCCGTGTCTTCAGCCGAGTCGGTCAGCCGGAGCCGGTCAGCCGAGGAGCGGGTTGTAGCGCAGCGAGTTGGGCCGACATGCGCACTCGGTCGTCAGCTTGATCGACGGGGCGATCCGACCCTGCTCCCGCAGCTCATAGAGGCGCGGCACGAGGCGGTCACGCAGCGCCCACGGATCGATCGTGTTGAGGTAGATCTTCGTCCCGCCCTCAAAGCCGGCGAGCGTCGAGACGCGCCACTTGAGCACGATCCGCCACGGCATTGGGAGGTCGACATCCGGAGGCTGGTAGTGCCACTCTTCGTTGCTCGGCACGTCGCCACCGGTCGCGGCATGGCAGGCATGCAGCAGGTCGGACATCCCCTCGATCTCCGCAGACGTCTGCTCCCACGGCCGACACGATCCGCTCTTGCTGTAGATCTCCAGGGCCGGATAGCGGTGGCCGAATCCCGCGAAGGCGACGGCATACTCATTTTCTGCGAAGACAAGATTCTGCCGCGCCGCATAATCGACGGCGTATTCGTTGTAAAGATTGATGTTCGACCGCAGCCGACTCATTTCCTGCTCGGTCCGGACGCTGCGTTCGTCGACCGCGACGAGTTGCTTGTGCAGGTGGTCGAAGGACGCCCCGGCCGGGCGGAGCCAGTTCTGGAACACGGCGACGAACCGCGCGTAGCGGTTGGTGTCGTAGAGGGAGCGCAGGGCGTCGACGGTGAACGCGACGTAGCGTGCGTGCTCGTCCCGAGTGAGCGATCCTGAGCCGGCGAGCTGGTCGGTGTGCGTGGCCCCGTCGACGTAGTGGCGCCGGGCGACGATGACGTCGTGGGTGCCGGCGAAGAACGCCATGACGCGCTCCGCGCGCTCCGTCGTCGACATGCCGTACCACTGGGCTTCACTCATCCCTGCGGCCATGGCCCGGGTGCGGGCGACCGACTCGACGTGAGCGCGCCCCTGCGGCGTCTGCACGTAGCTGTCGTGCCGGGTCCATGCATCCCGATCGGGGACATAGCCGTAGTTGAGTCGCCAATAGTCATACGTGACGATCTCGAAGAGATTGGGGATCCGTCGGAATTCCGCGACGCTGTCATAGAGGCGATCGGCCCCCACCCCGCGCAGGAGATGCCATCCGTCAGGGTCGGAGACCAGACGCGACTTCTCTGGCGGCGTATCGGCATACCGGCCCTCGCAGAAGGCGCAGTGCCGACCGGCGAGCGCGGGGTCGAGGGGCTCGGGTCTCGGCCCGCCCACACCGAAGGGGCGGTTGCCCCGGCCGGGCACGGTCCACACCGAGGTGCCGGAGTAGGGGTTGATCTGTTTGACGGTCCCGTCCGGCATGCGGCGCAGCGGCTCGGGCCAGAGGTGGTCGCTGGAGGCCATTGGGCCACCCAACCACTGCACCTCTCCTGGGGGAACGGGCAAAGGTCCTCAAACCGGCCCGGCGACGAAGTCGGTTGTATGCCGCCCGACCGGGTACCTTCCGTGCATGGACCCCGAGAGCACCACCCACCCCGGCCGGTTGGCGGTTGTCGTCAATCCCACGAAGTTCGACGACCTCACGGAGGTCAAGGCCACCGTCGCGGCGGCCTGCGAGCGGCAGGGGTGGCCGGACGCGACGTGGTACGAGACGACCGAGGACGACCCCGGCCATGGCCAGGCCAAGCAGGCGCTTGAGGATGGCGCGACGATCGTGTGCCCGCTCGGGGGCGACGGCACGGTCCGGTCGGTGGCGAGCGCGCTCGTCGACACCGACACGCCCCTCGGGCTCCTCCCCGGTGGCACCGGCAACCTCCTGGCCCGCAACCTCGAGCTGCCCGTCGACGACCTCGACGCTGCGCTCGACGTCGTCCTCGGTGGTCACAACCGTCGCGTCGACGTCGGCACCCTCGTGTGCGATGACGACACGGAGGACATCTTCCTCGTCATGTGCGGGCATGGGTCTGGACGCCGACACGATGGCCAACGCCAACGAGAAGGTCAAGGGAATGCTCGGCTGGCCCGCCTACGTCATCTCCGGCGCCAAGGCAATGACCAAGCCCGGATTCGGGGTCCGGGTCACCGCGGGGGACGGCAAGCCGATCCGGCAACACGCCAAGACCGTCGTCGTCGGCAACTGCGGCACGCTCACGGGGGGCGTGGATCTCATGCCCGATGCGGAGGTCGACGACGGCGTGCTCGACACGATCGTCCTGTCCCCCAAGGGGGTCGTCGGGTGGAGCGCCGTGGCCGTCGACATCGCCACGCGCCACCGCCGGGGCCACCCGCGGCTGCAGCGCCGCCGCTCGACCGATGTGATCATTGAGGCAGTGCGTCCGGTCGAGGCCGAGCTCGACGGTGACGCTGTCGGCCCCAAGCGCAAGCTCGTCTGCGGGATCAAGCCGGCAGCGTTGGTGGTGCGAGTTGTCTGAGGCCGGGGTGTCTAAGGCCGGGGTGTCTGAGCCCGCGCGCCCCGCCGGCGACCCGGCATACACTCCTCGGCCTTCGCGGCTCTCGCGTCGCCGCCGCGTCCTGCACCGTCTCATCAAGGCCGGCGTGTTTGCCGTCGGCACGTCGATCCCGGTCGCGGCCGTCGCCTTCGTTGTCCGGTCACGCTGGGAGCCAATCCTTCACCTCGATGAGGCGATCATCCAGACCGCGACCGACTACACCCGCGAGCGACCGGGCCTCGTGCGCGCGCTGCTGGTCTGGCAGGAGTTGCTCCAGCCGAAGTGGGTCTACATCGCAGGCACGCTCGTGTGCATCTATGTCTGGAAGAAGCTCGGGCTCGGGCCGCGAGCGCTATGGGCCTTCCTCACGATGATGGTCAGCTGGAATCTCGCACTCGACATCAAGATCCTCGTCCAGCGCGCCCGCCCGGTCGTCGAAGACGCCATCACCCACGCCCCCGGCTACAGCTTCCCGTCAGGGCACGCCGCCAACTCAGCGGCAGCGTCGACGATCCTCGTCCTGCTCTTCTGGCCGCGCCTGTCCCGGAAGGGACGCGCGCTGGCCGTGACCGCGGCGGCTCTCGTCATGGTGATCACGGCAGTCGACCGTGTCATGCTCGGGGTGCACTACCCCTCGGACGTCACGGCCGGCCTGATTTTCGGGGTGGGTCTGGCCCTGGCATCCTATGCCGGGTACCGCGATTGGGGACCGTGGAAACTTTCCGGCTTCCGACCTGACCAGGTGGGGGGCCGCCCACCGCAGTCCACTCCTCCGGAGGCCTGATGTCGTTCGTTCACCGCTTCACCGAGGATCAGACGCGTCCACCTGTCCGGGACGCACTGCGGGACATCGCGGTGCGTGCCATCGCCCCCGCTGTCGTGCTGTGGGCGGCGATCGTGGCGGGCGGTTTCTTCATCAAGGGGCCGCTGGGCGACCTTCCCGGCGAGGACCAGATCAACCGGGACGTCCGCGCCGCGGTCAACAAGCAGTGGGACGGCCTCACGCACTGGTGGTCGATGATCGGCAACACCGAGATCATCATCGGCACGTGCGTCATCGCGGTGGCGATCCTCCTGTTGCGCACGCGCCAGTGGTGGCTGGCGCTCGTGCCGGCGCTGGCGATCTCGCTCCAGGCGACGGTCTTCGTCATCGCGGCCAACCTCGTCAATCGATCTCGACCTGAGGTCGAGCGACTCGACCCGGCACCCCCGACGTCGAGCTTCCCCAGCGGCCACACGGGGGCGTCTTTCGCTCTCTATCTCACGTTCGCCCTCCTGGCCCAGCGGATCAGCAACACGGCCCTACGGTGGGTCGTCACCGCGGTGTGCGTGGTCATCCCATTCCTCGTCGCTTACGCCCGGGTCTACCGCGGGATGCACCACCTGCTCGACGTCATCGTCGGGATGATCAACGGCGTGATCTGCGCGCTGCTCGCGTGGCACTACCTCCGTCGCAGGCCGGCGAGCACGTCACGGCTGACCGGCGGCGGGCGAGGCGCACGGCATACATCTGGGCCGGTGGGCGTCTCCCCCGAGCGGCCCATCTCCGGGTGAGGCGTCAGACCTTCGCGTAGCGGGCTCGGGCGGCTGAGTAGACGGCATACGAGGCGAATCCCAAGGCGATCGCCACGAGTGGGAGCCGCCCGGCGGGCAGGTCCATGAGCATCCGCAAGCCCCCGTCGAGACCGGTCGACTCGGCCGCGTTACCGTGTTTGGCGGCTGCGAAGAAGACGCCGCCTACGAGCGCGAGCGCGATGCCCTTGGCGATGTAGCCGAACTGACCGGCGACGACGGCCCACTGGCCGGGGTGTTCGCGCAGGTCGTGGAGGAACCGCTTCTTGGCACCCTTGTAAACGTGGTAGCCGGCGATGCCGAGGATGACCGCTCCGACGAGCGCGACGAGGGCCTGGCCGAGCGGGCGGTCCATGATCTGGGCGGTGATGTCGGCGGTCTGGGCCTTGCTCGAGGACCCCGCTCCGCGCACGAAGGACAGACAGCTCCACGCCAGCGCGAGGTAAAGGATCGCCTTGGCGGCGGACTTAAGACGCGTGCCGAGGTCACGTCGGATGATTGCTTCGGTGATCTGCCACAGCGCCAAGAGGGCGAAGCCGCCGACGCCGATGATGAGGCTGATCTTGCCGACGCCGGTCGCCGCGAGCGTGGCGAAAGCCCCCGATTGGTCGGCCCCCTCGGCGTTCGGGGCTCCGGGGACGGGGCCTTGGGCGACGAGCTGCGGGCCGCGCGCGAGCTGCAACGCGAGCCACGCGATGAGCAGGTGCACGAGGCCGTTGACGGCATACCCCACTCGGGCCCCGTTTTCGACGATCGGGTGCCCGCCGATATCGCGCACCGTCTCGGTGACTTCACTGTCTGCCATCTGCCCTCCAGGTCGCCGCATCTCCCCGAGCGGTACCCCATCGTGGCCGGAGTAATCGTCGGGCGCCAGTGCCCAGCGACCCCGGTGCGCCATGCGGCACACTGAGCCGATGATTGACGTCCGCCGCGGCACCCCCGACGACCTCGAAACCCTGGTGCGCCTCGTCGCGGCATACTGCGTCGCCGACGGGCATCTGTGGGACGAGGCCGGAGCCCGCGGGGCGCTCGTCCCACTGCTCGCCGGTGACGAGCACGGGCAGGTGTGGGTCGCGCAGGACGGGGAGCACCTCGTCGGCTATGCCGTGCTCACGTGGGGATGGTCGGTCGAGTCCGGGGGCCGGGAGGCGCTCCTCGATGAGCTGTATGCCGCCCGCACCGGTGCCGGGATCGGGTCGGCTCTCGTGGTCCGATGCGTGGCAGCAGCGCAGGATGCGGGGGCGCGGGCGATGTTCCTCGAGACCGAGGTCGACAACGACGGGGCTCGCGGGCTCTACCGCAAGCACGGCTTCACCGAAGAGCTGTCGGTCTGGATGCGACTGCCGCTCTAGGGTCGCCGATAAGCCCTCAGTGGTGGCCCTTGAGGACCATCCGCATCATCCGACTGTTGACGATGACGAAGCGGACCAGCTGCATCGGGATGCTCTTGCGGCGCTTGAGGGTCTTGGCCGTCGGCAGCGGAGCCGTGGAGAGGTCGGCGATGGGGTCGCGGGGCATGCGGAGGAACGGCAGCGTCGGTCATGTCTCACTCCGGGATGAACTGCCAGCCCAGGCGGGCCTTGGCCTTGTGGATGAACAGGTAGTGGAGCATGAACTTGACCCAGTGGCCCGCGAGGCCGATCTCTCCTCGCGTGTCTTTGAGATCGCGTCCCGTGGCGAACTTCTCGTAGTCGGGGACGATCGGCATCATCGTCATGGCCGCTGCTGACCCATCGCGCAGCCCGGTGCCGGCCGATGCGACGCACGCGGCGCCCATGTGGGCCATCGACGCCTCGTGGGCCACCGCGGAGGGCCCGTGCTTGATCCGAGCCGCAATGGACTGAGCTGCCACTTTGCCTTGCACGCCCGAGGGCATCCCGGTCCGCGGCGGAGACGGGGTGATGACCGTGCCGTTGGGCGACTTCCGAGGTCGGGAGATCTGGTGCGGCGGGGCAAAGGCGATCCCGACCGCCCAGATGTTGTCGTATCCCTGGGCGATGTAGGTCTTGGGCCAGTCCTCGGGACGCCAATCCTCAAAGGGCTTCGAGGTGTAGTCGGCATCGACCTTCATGAAGCCACTCGGGGCAAAGAGCTCACTGGTGATGTCGCCTCCACTGCTGTCGAAGGCCTGCAACGGCACCCCACCGAAGGGGGGCAGCAGCATGGCGAAGTCGAAGGCGAGGCTGTGGCGCTCACCATCGAGGGTCTCGTAGTGCACGATCCCTGGCTCGACCCGCTCGACGTGAGCTCCGAGGATGGCCTCGACTCCCCGCTCGCGGAACAGCGACCCGGTCCACAGTTCGGACGATGTCTCAAACCCCATGTCAGCGAAGGTCATGCCACCGACGCCGAAGTCGCCAAGTTCCTTCTCGTTGGTGAGGTAGATCAACCGCGCACGATCTCGGACACCCGCCTGGCGGAGCTCATGGTCGACATTGAAGACATACTCGAAGGCAGCGCCCTCACAGGTGCAGGTCCCGTGACCCATACCCACGACGAGGGTGCGTGCGCTCGCCCCGCTTGAGATCGGCGATGATGCTGGCCAAGCTGGCAGCCGCCTCGATCGCGTGGTCAGCGGTGCAGACCGAGACCGTGTGACCATGCTCCGGCCCGAGCCCCGGGGTCGCACCGAACTTCAGCGCAGGCCCGGTCGCGTTGACCAGATAGTCATAGCGGATCCGCTCCTGCACGCCCGCCTTGTCCGAGCCCGTGTAGACGATGTCCACCGCGGCTCGGCGATCGTCGGAGTCGCCCTCGGGGTGGATCGCGACGGCCTTGGCCTGCCGGAACACCACCTTGCGCTTGGCATAGATCGGCGCGAGCGGGAAGACGACGTCCTTCTTGGCCATCCGGCCGACACCGACCCAGATGTTGCTCGGGATCCAGTTCCACATGCTGTTGGGCGAGACGACAGTCACCGTGTGGCCCTTGGGCAAGAGGCGCGACAGATGCAGGGCTGCCGTGTGCCCCGCGACGCCGGCCCCGAGGACGACGACATCAGCCATGTGAGTTCTCTTCCGACGCTTGGGTAGTCGCTCCAAAGGTATACCCCTAGGGGTATTTAAGCAAGGATCCCATCGTGGGACAGGTGACGACCGCGCCACACATGCCGCGAAGGCCCCCGTCCATGGGACGGGGGCCTTCGGGTCACTGCGTGATCTGAGCCGCCTTGGGGAGTCGAACCCCAGACCTATTCATTACGAGTGAATCGCTCTGCCGACTGAGCTAAGGCGGCGTGCGGCCCGGTCAGCCGACCAGGGGCACGGCTGACGAGTATACGGACGCCGCGCCGCGCCGCGAAACCGGGGCGCGGCCGGCATACCTCAGGCCGGTCGAGCGGGAGCGCCGGGGCTTAGCACTTGAGCCCGTCCTTGGGCACGGTGCCGTTGACGAAGTAGTCGTCGATGGGCCGGTCGATGCACGCATTCGAGTGCGTGTATGCCGTGTGTCCGTCGCCGTCGTAGGTGAGCAGGACCGCGTTGGCGAGCTGCTCGCGCAACTGGACCGACCATTCGTAGATCGTCGCCGGGTCGCGGGTCGTGCCGACGACGACGATCGGGCCGCTGCCGGCCGCACTGACCTTCTTCGGTTGCTTGGTGGTCTGGATCGGCCAGACGCCGCACGGCACCGAGCCCCACGCGAGCATCCGACCCCAGGTCGGGGCGGCCTTCTCGAACTCGGCAGCGTTCTTTTCGACGATGGCGAGATCGGCGGTGTCGGGGCGGTCGAGGCAGTTGACCGCGTAGATCACTTCCATGATGTTGCCGGTGTATTCACCCGAAGAGGTGCGGTCGGCGTAGTTGTAGGCCAGGCGCAGCAGGGGCGTGCCGTCGCCCTCGTTGGCCGGCACTGAGGGCGGCCGTGAGAGAGTTCCACGACGACCGGGAATACATCGCGGCGGCCAAGCCCGATCGATCCCCAGGCCTCGTTGAGTTCCTTGATGCGGGCGTCGCCCGAAACCGGAAGGGGCGTCGAGTCAAGACGCTTGAGGAAGTCCCGGATCCACTGCATCCCTTCGTCGACGCTGGTGCCGATGGGGCAGCCGCCCTTCTTGACGCAATTCTCGACGTAGGCGCGGGTGGCCAGCTCGAACCCGCGCGCCTGACCCTCCGAGAGTTGCGCGGAGGTGAGGTCCGGGGGCACGACCCCGTCGAGGACGAACCGCCCCACCTGAGCCGGGAACAGGTCGGCATAGGTGGCGCCGAGGTAGGTGCCATAGGACTTGCCGAGGTAATGGAGCTTGGGTTCGCCGAGCAGGGCCCGGAGGATGTCCATGTCGCGGGCAGCTTCCTCCGTCGAGAGGTGCGCGAGCTTGTCGCCGCCACGCGCCTTGCACCCGTCAGCGAGTTTCTGCCCGCCAGCGACGAACGCCTTCTCCTCGGTGACGTCATCCGGCGTCGGGTCCATCCCGAGGAAGTCGTCCAGTGCCGCGTCGTCGATGCAGTCCAGCGGGTCGGAGTCGCCCACGCCGCGAGGATCGAAGCCGACGACGTCGAACCGGTTGCGGACCTCGCGCCCGACGATCTGGTCGGCATACGAGGCGTATTCCGCGCCCGATCCACCCGGACCGCCCGGGTTGACGACGAGCGACCCGATCCGCGCCGACGCGGTCTTGGCCCGCACGCGCAAGAGCTTGATCGACAGCTTCGCACCGTCAGGCTTGGCGTAATCCAGGGGCACCGACATGGTCGCGCACTCCCCACCCGAGCAGGAGCGCCACGTGAGCTTTCTGCGAGTAGATAGGGGGCCAGCTCGGGCTTGTCGGGCGGCGGAGTCGTGATGGGCGTCGCCGACGCGGCCGGGCCGCCCGTCTGCCCTCCGGGCCCCTCGGTGGCCCCGCCATTGACGAACGGCAGCACCAGGCAGGACGAGAGAGTCAGGGCCGCGGTGACCCCGGCGCCGACGAGCGACAGCCAGCGGCGGCGGCGGATGGGACGGTCGGTCATCAGGACCAGGCTCCTCGTGGTCGAATCCAACGGCGGACTTGAGGCTACCTGTCCGTCCGAGCTGGCACCTGCAGTGCCACGGCCATCGCCTCCAGCGCGAGCAGCGGCGGCACGTTGAGGTTGATCCGCTCGCGGGCCTCACCGATGGCGTCCATGCACTGCAGCAGCCGCTCGGAGGACATCGACGAGGCCAGCGCGTGGACCTGGTCGGTCACCTCGGTGTTGACGAGGTCGACTCGCGCACCGGCCCGGACGACGAGGGCGTCGCGATACATCGACAGCAGGTCCACGAGAGCGCGGTCGACGACGTCACGACCGTGGCGGGTCGACCGGGCCTTCTGCTCCCGCTCAAGCGCCGACAGTTGGGAGCGGACGTGCGGAGGTTGGGTGCGCGCGGACGGATCGGCGCCGAGGGTCTCCAGGAGCTTGACCCGCTCCCGCGCGTCGCGCTCGGCGGACGACGCCGACGACTCGTCGGTCGCGATCCCGGCAAGATCGGCCGCCGCGCCGACGGCGTCACCCACCGACCGGATCCGCAGCGGCAGCGACACGATCTCGTGACGACGATTGCGCGCCGCGTCGTCCCGGGCCAGTCGCCGGGCCATCCCTACGTGGCTTTGCGCGGCCCGCGCGGCATACGCCGCCATGGGGCCTGGTATGCCGTCCCGCCGGGTCAGCAGCTCGGCCACCGCCCCGGCGGGAGGCGTCCGCAGGCGGACGTGCCGTGAGCGGGAGCGGATCGTGATGATCACGTCCTCGAGCGACGGCGCGCAGAGGATCCACACGGTGCGCGAGGGTGGGCTCCTCGAGGGCCTTGAGCAGGGCGTCGGCGGCGCGCTCGGTGAGCCGGTCGGCGTCTTCGATGACGATGACCCGCCACCGGCCCACCGAGGGTCGCAGCCCGGCCTCGTGGACGAGCGCTCGGGTGTCCTCGACCTTGATCGACAGGCCCTCGGTCGCGACGATCGTCACGTCGGCGTGAGTGCCCTCGATCGCGGTGCGGCAGTCACGGCATACCCCGCAACCATGCTGCTCACACTGGAGCGCGGCGGCGAAGGCGCGGGCCGCGGTCGAGCGCCCGGAGCCAGGCGGTCCGGTGAGCAGCCACGCGTGGGTCATGCCGGCCGACTCACTCGCGGCGTGGCTGAGCGCGCGGACGGTCTGCGACTGTCCGACGACGTCGTCCCAGACGCTCATGCGCCCTCCCCCGCTAAGCCCAGGCGCCGCGCGATGGCGGCGTGCAGGGCTGCAGGTGGGGCGGTGGCGTCGAGGACGAGGTAGCGATCAGGGGCAGCGGCGGCGAGGTCAAGGAAGTGCTGGCGCACGCGCGCGTGGAAGTCGTCGTGCTCCGCTTCGAGGCGGTCGTGGGTCGAACCGCGGCGCGCGCGCCCGACGTCGGGGGGCACGTCGAGGACGATCGTCAGGTCCGGGAAGAGCCCGTCCACGGCCCACACGAGGAGCCGGTGGATCTCGTCGGGGCCCAGCGAGCGTCCGGCGCCCTGGTAGGCGATCGAGCTGTCGGTGTAACGATCGGTGATGACGTCGATCCCTCGGTCGAGGGTGGGGCGGATGAGCTCGTCGACATGGTGGGCCTTGTCGGCGGCGAAGAGAAGGGCCTCCGCTCGGGCAGAGACGTGGTCGCCGTGCAGCACAAGGTCGCGGATCTGGCTGCCGAGCGCCGTGCCGCCCGGTTGCCGCGTGACCGACGACCTGGCGACCAGCCCGGGTCAGGGCTGCCGTGAGAAGGCGGACTTGGGTGGACTTGCCGGCGCCGTCACCGCCTTCGAAGGCGACGAAGACGCCGCGCCTGCTGGCGCGCCCCCCGACCTGCTCCGTGCGTTGTGCCACGAGAGGAAGAGTAGGCCAGAGGGGTGTCATAGCCTGGAGGCCATGTCACCTCGGGGGTTGCGCCGATTCCGGTATGCCGCTGCCGCCGGCTTCTGCGCCATGGCTTTCGTCGCGGCTGGTTGCACATCCGACCCGGCGTCCACCGCTGGCTCGGCCACCGGCCAGACGGGCCCCTCGGCCGTGACGGTGGCTCGGTCATCCGACGCGCCGACTTTCACCACCGCACCCGCGTCAGCCACGGCACGCCCGGCGTCTCCCGCGGTCGCAGGCCAGGCGGGTGCACGCGGCAGCAGCGCGGACGGTGTCCATCGTCGTCGGTGGGGACGTCCTGCTCCACGAGGCTGTCGTCGAGCAGGCCCGGATCGACGCGCAGAGCCACCCGGACGGCGCGTCCAACGGGCTCAACTTCCGGCCCGCGCTAGCCGAGCTCAAGGACTACGTGTCCGGGGCGGACCTCGCCTTCTGCAACCTCGAGACACCGCTCGCGCCGCTCGGTGGCCCCTATTCGGGCTATCCCCAGTTTTCGGTGCCGCAGGACATCGTCCCCGCCCTGCGCGACTCGGGCTTCGACGCGTGCACGACCGCCTCCAACCATGCTCTGGACGAGGGGTATGCCGGACTCAAGCGGAGCCTGGACGCCCTTGACGCAGCGGGCCTCAAGCATGCGGGCACGGCGCGCACCGAGGCCGAAGCGAAGACACCGACGATCCTCGACGTCCGCGGAGTCAAGGTCGCGCTGCTGTCCTACGGTTACGGACTCAACGGCATACCGATCCCCCCGGGCAAGCCGTGGGCCGTCAAGCTCATCGACATCCCCAGCGATGCTCGCCGACGCCAAGGCGGCCCGAGCAGCGGGTGCGCAGATCGTGGCCGTCGCGGTCCATGCCGGCGATGAATACGTCGAAGCCCCGAATGCTCAGCAGCGTGCTGTCGCCGCGGCACTGGCCGCGTCGGGCAACGTCGACCTCGTCTACGGCCACCACGTCCATGTCCTGCAGCCGATGGACAAGATCGGTGACGTATGGGTCGCCTACGGCATGGGCAACATGCTGCACAAGCAGAAGACGATGCCGGCAACGACGTCGACCTATGCCGAGGCACTCGCGAAGTTCACCTTCACCGAGGGGCCCGACGGTCGGTTCCGGGTCACCGCAGCCGAAGCCCGGCCAGGCGCGATGGCCCAGCCGGGCGACCGACTGCGCTATGTCGACCTCCCGTCGCTGCTGGCCGACCCTGCGGTCGGGAGCGAGCGGCGGGCGGCATACCAGAAGCTCTATGACCGCGGCGTCAAAGCCCTCCTCGCGCTGGGAGCTGACGCCAAGGGGCTGACAATCGTCCGTCCCTGACCCAGGCCGCCGACCCTCGGTGCCTGGCCCTCAGCGGTGCCGCGCAGCGTTGGCCTTGATGGCGTCATGGACATACGCCGCCATCCCGACGCGTTGCGCTTCGTACGTCGCGGTAAAGCGCGGGTCCGCGAGATACATCTCGGCGAGAGCGCACTGCATGTCGTAGGAACAGTCGTAGAAGCGGCTGATGCTCGCCCGGTGGAGTTCGGCAGCCACCATGGCCTCGTCACTGGTCGGTGACAGGCCCGCGTCCATGGCCGCAGCAAATGCCTCGCCGACCGCCTGCTGCTCGGCCTTGACAGCCTCCCAATCCTGTCTCGTGAATTTCGCTGTCCGCGAGGCTGATTGGGCCCAGGCGTCCGTGGCGCCCCACCGCTGCTCGGCTTCGGCTTGGTCGTCCTCGGAGAAGGAGTCGCCGAAGAGCTCGCGCATCTGCGCATCGGTCATGGGACTGTCTGACATGTGGCTCTCCAATGCTCGGTCGATAGCGGCAACGAGCTCGGCGAGCTCGCCCATGCGGGCCTGGACGGCGACCCGCTGCCGGCGCAGGTGGTCGGCGACGGAGGCGTCCCCGTCTAACAGGGCACGCACGTCGTCGAGCCCGAACTCGAGACGCCGGTAGACGACGATCGTCCGCAGCCGCGCGAGGTCATCGTGCGTGTAGACCCGGTAGCCGGCGCTCGTGCGCTCACTCGGGGTGAGCAAGCCGATCTCGTCGTAATGGTGCAGGGTCCGCACGGTCACGCCGAACCGCTCTGCCACCTGCCCCACCGTGAGGCCCTGCTCGTATGCCGTCATGGTGGTGATCGTTGCGCCTCACCTCACGTCAGGGTCAAGTCGGTGGGCTTTGCCAGGCAGCGCCTCGCACCTCGCGACCTTGGGATCAGGCCGGCGGCGCGAGGTCGATCCGCAGACGCGCCCAGGGCGAGTCCGGCTGCGCCCATGCGAAGTCGACGGCGCGCCAACTGGTGGCACCTCTCCGCAGCGGACCTCCCGACCCCGCGCCACCCGTGACCCGACGCTTCTTGACGAGGTTGCCGCCGTCGGGCCCGATCCTGCTTCCCGCCCGCACCGTGCCGCTCGAGACTCCCCCGCCCCACCGTGCCGCTCCGGCTTCCCGTGCGCCTTCGGCCCTCCAGCTCACCCGCCTGACCGGGGGTGGGAAAGATGGCAGCCGAGGCGCCGAGGGGGCCGGGGCAGCTGGGTTCCACGGAGGTGCTGTCGACGAGTAGGCAAGGCCGGACGAGGTCGTCGTGGTGACGACCTGACGACCCACGTCATCGGTCGTCAACTCGGGTCGTCCAGCCCGTGGCCTCTTTGGCATGGTTGCAGCGCTCACACAACCCCTGGGCGTTGGCCAACTCCGTGAGCCCTCCGCGGCCGTGGGCCACGGCGTGGTCGACGTGTCGAATCGGCGCGCCACACCACGGCGTCCGACACCACTGATCGCGGGCCACCACGAGTCGGCGCAGATGCGCGGGGAAGATCCGACGGCGGCGGTCGCCATCGACGAGGCTGCTCGTGACCGGATCGGAGTAAAGCCGCCGCACCCAGACCTGAGCCGCACGTCTGTCCCCGCGGCTCTCGCCCGGATGCTCGTCCAGGTCCAGGTCCAGGTCCATGCCCAGGTCCGCCTCTCGCTCCGGGCTCACCGCCTCGGGCGAGCGCTCGGGCGAGAGAGGCGGGCACGGGTCCATAGCCCGACAGCACAGCGGGAGTGTGATCGCCGGACAAGAGGCTCGCGTCGGTCATGACCAGGCCGATCTCAACCGAGACTCCCGCAGCGTTCGCCTGCCCGGTGACGCGCTCGACCAAGGTGTCTGCCTTGACCTGATCGCTGGACCGCGAGTCTCCGCAGGCGCGAGCCGCACTCGCTGCCCCATGCAGCGCGGCAAACACGGCCACGGCCTGCGCAGCCGGCAGCAAAGCCGTGAGGTAAGCCATCGTGTCGGGAGCCGGGCGGAGCGAAACGCGGCGCTGGGTCACGGCATACGCGGCCCGATTGACGACCGACTGGGGATCGAGTTCATACGCAACCGCCGATGCGGCCGCGCGCACCTGCCGGTCGGACAGCTTCCCGAGCCGGCCAGCAAGGCGCTCATCGACCTCCCGCCGGGCGTCAACGTCGAGGATCGAGGTCGCCTGCAGGACAAGCGTCGCTCGCCACTCGGACAGCTCCCCCGCGGTCAGCGCAGCCTGGGTGTGCGGCATTTCGTGGACAAGCGCCTTGGCCAGCCCGAGATGACGGCTGCCACGTGCTGGCGAGTCTCGCCGAGCGAGGGCCACCTGCTCGGCCACACCGGCCCCGACCATCGCGGCCGGGAGCCCGGCCCCTCGCTGGGCGGCGCGCTGAGAGGCATCGAACGCGACCGTGACCCTCGCCTGCGCAGCAGCCAGCGCAGCCTTCGCCGCCTCGAGGATCCGCGATGAGCTCGAGCCGGTCGGCGTCAAAACCAACGCTCGCGTCGACACCCCGTCGGATATCGAGACCCTCCGGCGCCCGCCCATCGACCAACGCGAGCCGGGCGATGAACTCCCGGAGCTCGTCAGTCGTCGGCGCTACTCTTCGCATGACGCCTACTCTATCAGACACATGTTCTATCTGTCAATCCGTTAACCTTTTACCACCAAGGCTTTTGGAGAAGCAGCAGGGGTGTTCGCATGAAGACGCTCGGGCCCTCCGCACACTGCCACGGGGCCGGAGCGCGTCATCGATAAGCTGGCGTATGCCGCCGCATCCGTCACGCTTCTCCGAGGACGACCCTTACCTGCACCAGGTGCGAGAGATCGCCCTCGCTCTCCCGGGGGCGCAGGAGAAGCTCTCGCACGGGAGACCGACCTTCTTCACCGTCAAGGTCTTCGCGATGTATGGCGCCGTCGTCAAGGGCGACCACGCCTCCCAAGCCCTCGCCCGGTCGGTCGTCATCCTGCCCGAGGCCAGCGAGCGCGAGGCGCTCCTCGCCGACCCCCGCTTCGCCGTCCCGGGATACGTCGGAGCCTACGGATGGCTCGCGCTCGACCTGACGCGCGACATACCCGATTGGAAAGAAGTCGCCGAACTCGTCGACGCCTCCTACCGCAGCACCGCGCCGGCCAGCCTCGTGCATCAACTCAACCGGGGCTGAGCCCGCGCCTAGGTCGTCGTCCGGGACGCCGTCTTCGTGGCGGCAGCGCTCTTCGATGCCGTGGACCTCGCAGTCGTCTTCTTGACCGCAGTCTTCTTGACCGCAGTCTTCGCGCGCCGCAGTCTTGGCAGCCGTCTTCTTGCGCGTGGCTGTCTTCTTGGCCGTCGTCTTCGGCAGCCGCCCGCTTGCGCGTCACCGGCCCCCGGGCCCGCTTCTCGGCGAGCAACTCGAAGCGCCCGCTCGGCCGTGATCGATCGTCGGGTCGTCGCCCTTGCGGAGGGTCGCGTTGGTCTCGCCGTCGGTGACGTAGGGCCCGAACCGTCCGTCCTTGACGACAATCGCCTTGCCCGACACCGGATCTGCGCCGAGCTCGGCCAGCGGAGCTGCCGCCGTGCGGCCCGCCCACGCAGTCTTCGGTTGGGCATAGATCGCCAACGCCTCCGCCAGCGTGATGTCGAACAGTTGCGCCTCACTCGCGAGCGACCGCGAGTCGGTGCCCTTCTTGAGGTAGGGCCCGTAGCGACCGTTCTGCGCGGTGATCTCCTCGCCGTCCTCGCCGGCGCCCGACGACGCGCGGCAGCGACAACAGGCGCAGCGCAGTGTCGAGGTCGATCGTCGCGAGGTCCATGTCCTTGAACAGCGACGCGGTGCGCGGCTTCACGGCCGGCAGGCCTTGCGCCGTCCCTTTGCCGGAGGCACGTCAGCGGCTGCCGCGTCCGCCTCGGGGAGGACCTCGGTGACATAGGGCCCGTAACGCCCTGCCGCGCGCGATGATTTCGTGGCCAGAGACAGGGTCGACGCCCGAGCACCCGGCCGTCATCGGCGGCCACGTCGAGCAGCTCGCGGGCCTTTGCCGGGGTCATCTCGTCGGGCGCCACATCGTCGGTGATCGTCGCGCGACGCGGCTGCCACTGCGCAGGTATGCCGCCTCCGTCGCCTCCGGCACCTCCGTCACCTCCGTCACCTCCGTCACCTCCGTCACCTCCGGCACCTCCGTTACCTTGCGTGCGGACCTCACCCGTCGAGGGGTCGACGCCCGCCGGCACGGTCTCCTCGACATAGGGGCCGTAGCGTCCGACCCGCACGACCATGCCGTCCCCGAGCGGGATCGTCGAGATCTCCCGCGCGTCGATGTCGCCGAGGTCGGTCGACGAGCCCCTTCAGCCCCTCCCCGGTCGTCGCCTCGTCGCCGAAGTAGAACCGGTTGCAGCCACTCGACCCGCCGTTCGTCACCATTGGCGATCCGGTCGAGGTCCGTCCTCCATGCGACGCGGTGAAGTCGTAGTCGACGAGCTCGGTGAAGTGCTCCTCGAGCAGCCGGGTCACGGCGAACGCGAGCCACGTGGGGATCGAGCGCCGTTGCCGCGAGTGCGGACATAGCCGCGGTCCTGGATCGTGCCCGACGGTCGCGGCATACGTCGACGGGCGGCCGATCCCCTTCTCCTCCATGGCCTTGACGAGCGTGGCCTCGGTGTAGCGCGGCGGAGGGCGAGGTCTCGTGGCCCTCGGCCTCGGCGTCGAGCACCGTGATCGCGACACCCTCGCCGAGCTGCGGCAGGCGCCGCTCCTGCTCGTCTTCCCGCGCGCGCGGCGAGTCGGCTCCTCGTCCCGGCCCTCCTCGTATGCCGCGAGGAAGCCGCGGAAGGTGATGACCGTGCCACTGGCGGAGAGCTCGACCTCGTCGGGCGCTGGGGAGGTCAGCGAGCGCCGCCCGGAGCTTGACCGATGGCCGTGGACCCCCGTGCATCGGCCATCTGCGAGGCGACGGTGCGCTTCCAGATCAGCTCGTAGAGCGCGAACTCCTCACCGCGCAGCTGTCCGGCGACCTGCGCGGGCGTCCGGAAGCTGGTCGCCGGCGGGGCGGATCGCCTCGTGCGCCTCCTGGGCGTTCTTGACCTTCGACGCGTAGTGGCGCGGCGCCTGCGGCACGTAGTCGGCGCCGTAGAGGTCGCGCGCTTGCGCCCGGGCCGCCGACAGCGCCGACGACGACAGCGTCACCGAGTCGGTCCGCATATAGGTGATGAAGCCGTTCTCGTAGAGCCGCTGGGCGACCCGCATCGCATTCTTCGACGACAGTCGCAGCTTGCGGGATGCCTCCTGCTGGAGCGTCGAGGTCGTGAACGGGGCAGCCGGGCGCCGGGTGTAGGGCTTGTCCTGCGACGCTGGCGACCGTCACCTCGGCCTCGCGCAGCGCGAGGGCGATGGCCTGAGCAGCGGGCTCGTCGAGCGCTAGCGGCCGACGAGGTGAGTCGGCCGTCGTCGGCGAAGTCGCGCCCGGTCGCCACGCGCCGACCGTCGACGGCCGGTGAGCCGAGCGTTGAAAGGCTCGCGTGCTGCCGGCGGGCGTGACCGAGGCGCTGACATCCCAATACGAGGCAGCGCGGAAGGCCATCCGCTCCCGCTCCCGCTCGACGACCATCCGGGTGACGACCGACTGCACGCGGCCTGCGGACAGCCCTTGGCGCACCTTGCGCCAGAGCACGGGCGAGACCTCATAGCCGTAGAGACGGTCGAGGATGCGGCGGGTTTCTTGGGCGTCGACGAGCCGGGTGTCGAGTTCGCGGGTGTTGACGACGGCCCGCTGGATCGCCTCCCGGGTGATCTCGTTGAAGACCATCCGCTTGACCGGGATCCGCGGCTTGAGCGCTTCGAGCAGGTGCCAGGCGATGGCCTCGCCCTCGCGGTCCTCGTCGGTGGCGAGGTAGAGCTCGGAGGCGTCCTTGAGCAGGCGCTTGAGCTCGGCGACCTTCTTCTTCTTGTCGGCGTCGACGACGTAGTAGGGCTCGAACCCGTTGTCGACGTCGACGGCGAACTTGCCGAAGGGCCCCTTCTTCATGTCTGCGGGGAGTTCGCGCGGGTTGGGCAGGTCGCGGATGTGACCCACCGACGCCTCGACGTCGAACTCGGCCCCGAGATAGCCGGCGATGCTCTGGACCTTCGTCGGCGACTCGACGATGACGAGCTTGCGACCCTTACCTGCTGCCACGGCATACCTCGCTTTTCCCTGGGCACCGCGTGCAGCGGATTCGTCGCTGCTCGGACGTGGTGCCTGACGCACCGTAGCGGACGTCGGGCGTCGCTGCGCAGGCGGGATCTCACTCGGGCGGCATACTGGTCGATCGTGACGACCGATCGACACGTGAAGTCCGACGCCGTCCGAGCCGCCCTCCTGGCCAAGGGAGTGGTCATGCCGGACCCGGCCGCCGTCCATGTCGCGGCGGACGTCGACCCGCAGCGGGTCAGCGGCGACGGGGTCGTGCTGCACCCCGGCACTCGCATCTCGGGGGCCAAGACGGTCATCTCAGCAGGCGTCCACCTCGGCACCGAGGGACCCGCGACGATCCGCGACGTGCGCCTCGGGGCCAACGCCTCGATCGCCTCCGGGTATGCCGTGAACTCCGTTCTCCTGGAAGGTGCTTCGCTCGGCTCGGGGGCTCATGTCCGCGACGGCTGCCTCCTCGAGGAGCAGGCGAGCGTCGCGCACACGGTCGGCCTCAAGCAGACCATCCTGCTGCCCTTCGTCACGCTCGGCAGCCTCATCAACTTCTGCGACTGCCTCATGTCGGGTGGCCGCTCGCGCTCGGACCACAGCGAGGTCGGGTCGAGCTATATCCACTTCAACTTCACCCCGGACGGCGACAAGGCGACCCCGTCACTCTTCGGCGACGTCTGCCATGGCGTGCTCCTCGACCAACCGCCGGTCTTCCTCGGCGGCCAAGGTGGCTCTGTGGGACCCCTCACAGTCGGCTTCGGGTCGGTCATCGCGGCCGGCTCGGTGCTGCGGTCGGATGTCGCCGCAGGCAAGCTGGTGGTCGTCGGTGCCCCGCCCGCCATGATCGTCGACCGCACGCCGGGTGAATACCGGGCGCTCGCGCGGTCGGTGGCCAAGAACCTCCGCTTCCTCGGCGAGCTCACGGCTTTGGAGGCCTGGCACCGGCACGTGCGAGCGCCGTTCTTCGCCGCAGTCGAGCTGGGATCCGAGGTCGGCGACGGCGCGCTCGACATGATCGCCCTGGCGCGCGCGGAGCGGGAGAAGCGACTCGCCGCGATGGTCGCCAAGGCGCCGGCGGGCCACGCCACGGCGGGCGAGATCGCAGCAGGCCTCGATGCGGTATGCCGCGTCGTCGCCACCGCCGTCCCGCCTCCCCCTCCGGGCGTCGTGGACGGGCTCCTGGCTCAGGCCGGGCGACCACGGCTATCTGGCGAGCCGTCCAGGCCCTGGATGGCCCTTCCCGACAGGGGATCCTCGCTTGGCTCACCGGCTCACTCGACCTCGCGTGGGAGCAGGTCAGGGCCGCATTGCCGACAGTCGGTCGGGTGCCCCGCACGCCGTTCGTGTGATTCGATCAGGCCACAGGGGTGCGCCACGCGGAACACGCCGGCGCACCGCAGGCGTTTCACGGCATACTGATTGAAGTCTCAACCAGGGAGCCTGCGATGCCCTCGATGCCCGCCCTCTATCTCAGCCACGGCGCCCCGCCGCTCACCGACGATGCCCGCTGGACCGCGCAGTTGCGCGCGTGGTCGGCTGACCTCCCGCGGCCGCGCGACATCCTCGTCGTCTCGGCCCACTGGGAGGCGGCCCCGATCTCGCTCTCGTCGACGACGGGAGCGCCGCTGCTCTACGACTTCTGGGGGTTCCCGCAGCGCTACTACGAGGTGACGTATGCCGCCCCGCCGGCGCCCGGGCTCGCCGCGCAGCACGACGCGACTTCTGTCGACCGCCGGGACGACCGTCTCACGCCATGAGAGCCGCGGGCTCGACCACGGCGCCTACGTGCCGCTGGTCGAGATGTTTCCCGAAGCTGACATCCCCGTGGTGCAAGCTTTCGCTCCCCACTCTCGATCCCGGCGACGTTGTATGCCGTGGGCCGTCACCTCGCACCCCTGCGCGACGAGGGCACGCTCATCGTCGGGTCAGGCTTCACCACCCACAACCTGAGGTGGTTCAATCCGCGGGCCGGCGCCGACGCTCCGGCACCCGCGGCGTCGGTGGAGTTCGACCACTGGGCGGCCGAGGCCATGGCCGCGCAGGACCTCGACGCGCTCCTGGACTTCGAACGCCGCGCCCCGGCCGCCCAGGAAGCCCACCCGCGGACTGAACACTGGGCGCCGCTCTACGTCGCCCTTGGCGCCGCCTCCGGCGCTTCGGCGGACGCCTCGCCGGCCAGCCGCAGTGTCATCGACGGCTTCTGGTACGGCCTCTCGAAGCGGTCCTGGCAACTCGGCTAGCGCCCTCCTCCTCGTCCTCCTCGTCCTTCTCCTCCACCTCTGCCTCACCGAGATCGACTGCAGCGGAAGAGAACTGCGCGGCATACAGGCGCGCATAGGCGCCATCGCGCGCGAGCAACTCCTCGTGGTTGCCCTGCTCGACGATCTGACCGTGCTCCATCACGAGGATGACGTCCGCGTCCCGGATCGTCGACAGCCGGTGAGCGATGACGAAGGACGTGCGGTCGCTGCGCAGCGCCCGCATCGCCTGCTGCACCAACAACTCCGTGCGCGTGTCGACCGACGAGGTCGCCTCGTCGAGGATGAGCAGCGCCGGGTTGGAGATGAACGCCCGCGCGATGGTGATGAGCTGCTTCTCTCCAGCCGACAGGTTGCTCGCCTCCGCGTCGAGGACCGTGTCATAGCCATCGGGCAGCGAGTGGACGAAGCGGTCGACATAGCTCGCGCGCGCCGCCGCGAGGATGTCGTCTTCGCTGGCCCCAGGGCGCCCGTAGGCGATGTTGTCGCGGATCGAGCCGGCGAAGAGCCACGTGTCCTGGAGCACCATCCCGACGCGGTCGCGCAGGTCGTCGCGAGTCAAGTCACGGATGTCGACCCCGTCGAGGGTGATCCGCCCGCCGTCGAGCTCGTAGAACCGCATGACGAGGTTGACGAGCGTCGTCTTCCCCGCGCCCGTCGGCCCGACGATGGCGACCGTGTGGCCGGGTTCGACGACCAAGTCCAGGTGCTCGATGAGCGGCTTGTCGGGTGTGTAGGCAAACGACACGTCCTCGAACCGCACCTCCCCGTGCGGGTCGGTGATCGTCGCCGGGTATGCCGTGTCGGCCTCCTGCTCGGGGGCGTCCAAGACCTCGAACACGCGCTCGGCCGAGGCGACACCCGACTGCAGGAGGTTGGCCATCGACGCCACCTGCGTCAGCGGTTGGGTGAACTGCCGTGAGTATTGGATGAATGCCTGCACGTCGCCGAGCGAGATCTGACCCGACGCGACCTTGAGCCCACCGACGACGGCAATGCCGACATAGGTGAGGTTCCCGACGAACATCATCGCGGGCATGATGATGCCGCTGACGAACTGCGCGCCGAACGACGCGGCATACAACTCGTCGTTCTTGTCCTTGAAGGTGGCCTCGACCTCGGCCTGCCGGCCGAAGACCTTGACGAGCTGATGCCCGGTGTAGGTCTCCTCGATGATGCCGTTGAGTTCGCCCGTGGCATCCCACTGCTTGACGAAGAGCTTCTGGCTGCGCTTGCCGATGAGCGCCGCGATGATGATCGAGATCGGCACGCGTGACCAGGGCGATGAGCGCCAACAGCCACGAGATCCAGAACATCATCCCGAGCACGGCGATGACGGTCAGCAGCGACGACAACAGTTGGGACAGCGTCTGCTGGAGCGACATCGCGACGTTGTCGATGTCGTTGGTGACCCGGCTCAGCAGCTCGCCTCGGGGCTGCGAGTCGAAATACGCCAGCGGCAGCCGGCCGAGTTTGGCCTCGACGTCATCACGGAGGCGATACATCGTGCGCTGCACGACGCCTGCGAGGAGGTAGCTCGACGCCCACATGAGCAGCGACGACCCGACGTAGATGGCCAGGACGACCAGGAGCACCTGTCCGACCGCCCCGAAGTCGATCCCCCGCCCCGGCACGAAGTCGACGCCGGTCAGCAGGTCGGCCATCCGGTCCTGGCCAGCGGCGCGCATGCCCGCGATGACCTGGTCCTTGGTGGCCCCGGAGGGCATCTTCGCGCCGAAGAAGCCCGCGAAGATGAGGTCGGTCGCCCTGCCGAGGATCTTCGGCCCCACCGAGCCCGCCGCGACCGAGGCCACCATGAAGGCGAGCAAGATCCACAACTGACCCTTGTGCGGCCGCAGCAGCCCGAACAGCCGCTTCGCCGACGGGAGGAAGGTGAGGGACTTCTCGCCCGGCATACCCATCGCCATGTGCGGCGGTCCGCCCATGCGGCGGTGTCCGGGGCCACGGCGCTTCTCGGCGGCCTTCTCCTCGGCGGTCTTGACGCCCTCCATGCTCATCGGGTCACCTCGAGCTGGTCTTCGGCTGCTCGCTGGGACACGACGATCTCCTGATAAGTGGGGCAGGTCTCGAGCAGGTCGGTATGCCGCCCGCGCCCGACGATGCGCCCGTCGTCGAGGACGAGGATCTGGTCGGCGTCGATGATCGTCGACACGCGCTGGGCGACGACGATGACGGTCGCTTCCCGAGTCACGGGCTCAAGCGCTGCCCGCAGCCGCGCATCGGTCGAGACATCGAGCGCCGAGAAGGCGTCGTCGAAGAGATAGACATCCGGTCGGCGCACGACCGCGCGGGCGATGGCGAGGCGCTGGCGCTGGCCGCCCGAGACGTTGGTGCCACCCTGCGAGATGGACGCCTCCAGGCCCGCCCTCCATGGCGCGGACGAAGTCGTCGGCCTGGGCGATCCGCAAGGCATCCCAGAGTTGCTCGTCGGTCGCATCCGGCTGGCCGTAGCGAAGGTTGGACGCGACCGTGCCGGAGAAGAGGTAGGGCCGTTGCGGGATCAGCCCGAGGCGACTCCACAGCACGTCGGGCTCGGCATCACGGACGTCGACCCCGCCGACACGCACGACCCCGCCGGTCGCGTCGAACAGCCGCGGCACGAGGTTGATGAGCGTCGTCTTGCCCGCACCCGTCGACCCGATGATCGCCGTCGTCTGCCCGGGCAGCGCCTCGAACGACACATCCTTGAGCACCGCGGCCTCGGCCTTGGGGTAGTGGAAGTCGACCGACTCGAAGACCACCGACGCGGGACTCGTCAGCGCGGTCGATCCACCCCCGCGCGCGATGACCACCGAGGTCTCGGTGTCGAGGACGGCGCCGATCCGATCTGCCGACACCGATGCCCGCGGCACCATCATCGACATCATCGTCGCCATCATCACGGACATGAGGATCTGCATGAGATAGGACAGGAAGGCGGTGAGGGAGCCGACCTGCATCTCGCCGGTTTCGACTCGATGCGAGCCAAACCAGAGCACCGCGATCGTCGAGACGTTGAGGACGAACATCACGACGGGGAAGACGATGGCCATGAGCCGACCGACGCCGAGCGACGCCCCCGTCAGCGACGTGTTGGCCTCGGCGAAGCGCTCCTGCTCGAAGCGCTCGCGGACGAACGCGCGCACGACGCGGATGCCCGTAATCTGCTCTCGCAGAATCCGGTTGACCGAGTCGATGGCCTCTTGCATCGTGCGGAACCGCGGCAGCATCTGCCGCAGGATCAGCGCGACCGTCACGGCGAGCACCGGGATCGCGACGGCGACGAGCCATGACGAGCCCCGCGTCCGTGCGCAGCGCCATGATGACGCCGCCGACCATCATGATCGGCGCCCCGACCATCATGGCGAGGGTCATGAAGACGAGCATCTGCACCTGGGTGACGTCGTTGGTCGAGCGGCTGATCAGGGTGGGCGCTCCGAACTGCGCGACCTCCCGCGCCGAGAACTCCCCCACCCGCGCGAAGACCCGCGCCCGCAAGTCCCGACCAAACGACATCGACGTGCGGGCGGAGAGATACACGGCATACACGCTCGCGAGGATCTGCAGGAAACTGATGCCGAGCATCACCCCACCCGTGCTCATGACATAGCCGGTGTCGCCCTTGGCAACGCCCTCGTCGATGATCTGGGCGTTGAGGTTGGGCAGATAGAGCGAGGCGATCGTGCTCACGAGTTGGAGCGCGACGATGGTCACGAGGGCCGCGTGGTGGGGGCGCAACCCGTGACGAACGATTCGCCAGAGCATGGGAGTCCTATCCGGTTGCAGAGGTGGGGTGTCAGGACGGGCAGGGGCAGGAATGCCGCACGACGCCGTGGAGCGCGACGTCGACGATGTGCTCCGGGGTCATCGGCACTTGGGCGTGCGAGGGATGGACGCTTGCCATCGTCAAGGCTCCGAGGATCGCCACGACCTCCGACGGCGGCAATCGCAGCTGCTCGGCGTCCGGCGCGAGCAGGGCAGCCACCGCATCACGGGTGCGGGCGGCGATGGAGTGATCGAGCATGCCTCGCAGATCGCCCATCCGGTCGCGGTCGGCGTGGAAGGTCACGAAGACGCCGACGATGCGGCGCATCGATCCCTGCCAGATCCGGACGGCGCTGTGCAACCGGGCGTCGAGACTGTCGGTCGGGTCGATGGCGGCGAGCTGGTCGAGGTGGTCGGTGCGGGCAAAGACACTCTTGGCTGCCGCGAGGATGAGATCGTCCTTGCTGGCAAAGACCCGGAAGAGCGTGCCCTCGGCCACGCCGGCCGCATGAGCCAACTCCCGAGTGGAGGCGCTCATGCCTTTGTCGAGCACCACCGGCAGCACCGCGGAGAGGATCGCGGCCCGACGTTCGTCAGCGTGGGAGCGCTCGGGCGCGGGGCGGCATCTGGCCGAGTGTAGCTGAGTGAGTGCTCACTCAGTCAACTGGACCGCCGACAGCCAGGCCGGCGCGGCGACGACCCGCGCAGGTTATGCGAGAGTGAGCTTCAGTTCCTGGACGGCGATCCGCGACTCGCCGATCCCGGCGCCGGTGATCTCGCTATAGCGCTGGACCGCCCTGATGTCTTGGCCGGCCCTGAGCGCTGCCACGACGTCATCCAACGCCGGGTCGGTCGCATCCTGCAGATCCGCGGCAGCGAGCAGCGCCTGGACCCGACGCTCCAGGAGCGCCAGCCGGGCTGCTTCCACGGGGAAGAACGCCTTGAACATGGACATGGGTGCCTCCGTCATGAGTTGCTGATATTTCAGGTGTGGTCCAGGCGAGCTAGGTGTATCGATCAGGTGACGTCCTGGCGGATGAACGAGGCCCAGGCGGCGCTCAAGGTGACGGCGACGGCAAAGGCGAAAGCAGGCCAAGCTCGCCGATGGGGTGACGACGACCCCGTCCCCGAGGTCCAACAGGGTCGCGCCCTCGACGAGGACTGCCCGGCGGGCGTCCTGGAACGGCAGGACGTAGCCCCACAATCCGCCGCGCCCCACCACGAGAGCAAGGACCGGCTCGACGATATTGGCCATCCCCAGCGGAACCACCACTCCCCCGAGGACGCCCCGGCATAGCACCGCGGCTCGCGATCCCGATGAGCAGGTAACCGACGCACACGACGATGCTGCGCCCGGAGGCCAGCAGCGCGGTGCCTGGTTCGGAGGTGATCGCACTCACCAGATGGTCCTTCCCGGTGAGCCACAACGCCCCAAGCCCGACGACGAGGGCGGCGCTGCAGGTCAGGACCGCGAAGGCCAGTGCCCCCAGCACCTTGCCCACGAGGAGGTCGCTGCGCCGAGGGAAAAGCGTCGCAGACAGTCCGAACAGCCCGTACCGGTATTCATGACCCGCCGAGAGCGCCCCGAATATCCCGCAGACGAGGGAAGCACCGGATGTCGCACTGGTGAGGACCGAAATGGCGTCCGCCGGGCTCGGCGCAACCTCGGTCAGGTCGGCCAGGCTGCCGGAGACGAGGGTCGTGGCTCCTGCCGCGGCACCGAGGACGAGCAGCACCCAGGTCGAGCGGAGACTCCGCGCGCGGCTGACCTCGAAGGTCAGCGAACGGCGACGCGCTCGCTGGGGACGGGTTTCGAACCGCCGACGGGCCGCGATGGTGGTCACCCGCTCACCTCCCGCATGTCCTCAAACGCGTACTGCGACTGCCCTTGAGTGAGTCGTAGGTAGACATCTTCCAGCGACTCCTCCACGGTGCGAAGCTCCCGCAGCGGTATGCCAGCCGCAAGCGCGACCAGCCCCACCTCGCCGCTGGCCGACCCGGTCACCGACACCGCCCCCTCCGGCGCAGTGGTCACGGCGTGCCCGGACCGCGCCAGAGCGAGGGCCAGCTGGACAGGGTCTGAGCACCGGACGTCGACGCGGCTGGTCCCCACCGCCTGCACGCAACCCTTCCATCGTGCTGTTCGCCACCATCCGACCCTCGGCAAGGATGACGATGCGATCCGCGATCGTCTCGACCTCGGTCAGCAGATGGCTGGAGACAATGACGACATGCCCCGCGTCGGCATAACGGCGAAGGAAGCACCGCAGCCAGGCGATTCCCTCGATGTCCAGCCCGTTCATCGGCTCATCGAGGAGAAGGACATCGGGACGACCGAGCAGCGCGGTAGCCAAGGCCAGGCGCTGTGACATTCCCAGCGAGAATCCGCCCGGACGATCGTCCGCGACCGACGCGAGCCCGACCATGGTGAGGACATCCTCTACGCGCCGATCCGGGACCCCCATCCCACGCGCCGCCATCCGAAGGTGGGCGCGGGCCGCTCTCTTCGGATGGACCGCGCGCATCCCCAGGTGAGCCCCGAGGACGCGCCCTGGTATCACCGCCTCGGTCAGGGGCTTGCCGTCGAAAACCACCCGTCCAGCACCGTGGATCAACCCGGCGATGATGCGGAAGGCGGTTGTCTTGCCCGACCCGTTCGGGCCGACAACCCCGGTGACCGACCCCGAGAGGAATTCGCAGGTGAAGTCCACGAGAGCTGGACGCCGACCGAACTGCTTGCCGATGCCCTGGGCGCTCACGTTCATCTCAGGCTCCCGACCCGGCTTGCACGAAGGCAACCATGACCGCCGAGAGCAGTTTGATCACCACGGCATACCCGATGTATCCCACGAGGAGGCCGCGGATGCGGCCATCCCACCCGTCGCGCTCTGCGCCGATCCGGCGGGCGAAGCTGTAACAGGCCAGCAAGAGGAACGGGTCAAACAGATTCACGCTGAGAGACAGGACGCGGGTGGCATCGAGGATGCCGAGCAGGGCCAACAGTCCCAGGCCAGCATCCCGCACGGCTAGTGGCAGCTGGCTCACCGCGACCTCGGCCACGATGACCCGACGAGATGATCGCTCCCGGGCGCTCGAGCCACCCAAGGCAATGGCCGACTCGGCCTGGAACACCAGCGAGACACCCCGACCGATGACTCCAGACAGCAGCAGCGCCGCCCAGGTAACGCGGTCGAAGGCAACGGGATGATCCCCCGTCGTCGTGAGCACATGACCGACCCCCACGAGGAACACGGCCATCCCGGCGACGTTGGCCAGGACTGCCCAGGCGGTCAGGTCACGTCGGCTGCGTCGATCCGTCGCGGCATGGTCACCACCTCGCCGGCGCCGACGCGCTCGGTCCTTCGCCATTCCCGCAATAAGGGGAAGCTCAACAGGCAAGTTGTGGTCCATACCATCCCGTCCATATCGCTTCGATGACGGAGGCGACCGCGAGCAGGACTGCGATTACCCCCCCAGACACCAGCAGTGATCGAGCTTCTCGCATGGTTCGGCCCCGCCACCGGGCTAGCAGTGGCTCCAGGCCGACCCCGACTCCGATCACCCATGCGGCCAGTTCCAGTAGGCCGTGTGGCGCCAGCAGGGCCACTGCCTGAAGTCCGAACCGCGACACGATCGCGCCGACCGCGGCACCAGTCATCCCAAGCACCCAGGCGCCCACGGCGAGGGTGGACAGGCCCAGACTGAACACACCCGACGCGAGCGCGAGAGAGAGCACCAGGTTCTGCGCGAACACCGAAGCGGCCGAGACAGCCGTCGTCGAGCAGTGCGGCAGCCCTTCGCGGTAACCAAATGTCAGCCCGGCTCCGAGGGACAACAAGGACGAAGGGCTGGCCGCGGCGTATGCCGTGTCTCGCGGCAGACACCGCCGAACGAGGGTCACCGGGACACCCCGACGGGCCGCGCCGCCCGCGACTCAAGGACCACCTCAGCGGTGACCGCGTCGGCCAGGGCACCGAGGGTGCCATGGTGAACGACGATGACGGCACCGCCTGCACGGGTTGTTTTCCGAAGCCAGTCGCCCGTCACCATCACCGCGTCAGGGTCAAGGTTGGCCAGAGGCTCATCCAGGAGAAGCAGACTCGGCCCCGCCGCGTGCGCGACCGAGAGAGCCAGCCGCTGGCGCCAGCCAGAGGACAACGAGGAGATCTCCTGGTCCAGCAACTCTTCCCCAAACCCGAACCAGCGCGCGCTTGCGGCCAGCCCCGACGGGCGCAGAGTCCCAGCGCTAGAGAGGTAATTCAGTTCCTCTCGCACCGTCAAAGTCTCGTGGAAGTGAGTGTCGACGGGCACGAAGCAGCGGGAGGAAGCGGCGGTCAGCGTCCCTCGCAACGGCCGGAGCATGCCGGCCAGCAGCCGCAAGAGTGTGGTCTTGCCGGTTCCGTTCGCGCCTTTGACCATAACCAGATCACCGGGGCGCACGCCGAGGTCAAGGTCGCGGATGACGGGTTTCGATCGGCCGTAGCCGAACGTCACCGATTGGCAGAATGCCAAGGTCTCGGTCATGCCAGGCTCCTTCTGTCGGATCGCGCGGGATTTCTGGGCGAGCAGGAGGGCCGTCATCCCCAGCACGCCCCCGCAGAGGCCAAGGTTCACGGCGTCCCCCGGTGCGGGCTGGTCCGCTAGGTAGCCGACGACGAGCGCGGCCGGCAAGACCGCCACGAACGCTGTCCTCAGCAAGACGGTTGGGGCAAAGTCGTCGAGTTGGCGATGACGGTCCACCGTGGCGGAGCTGATCGTCGTGAGCACCGTCGCCGATGTCGCTCCCACGGCCACCAGGGCGGCCACGGCCAACCACGTCGGCCACGCGACCCCGTGGTGCTACGAGCGAGCGGAGCGCGACGGCCCCCGCTCCGGCGACGGCGAGGGTCGGCAGCAGCGTGCCCCAGGCTAGGTGGCGAACCTCGGCCTCCGGGTCGATCCCAGCATTGCGCAGCAGGGGTGCACGTCCCCAGACCGAGCGGATGGCGAGCGGTTCCTGGGCCAGGGTGCTGGTGAGAAAGCACAGTCCGTACAGACCGAATACCGCGATCTCACTCGCTCGGTAGGCCGGCCAGTCCGCCGGGATGGCCTCGATGGCGCGAGGGGCCCACGCCATACCGAGGACGAGGAAGGCGACGAAGCCGATCAGCACCGACGAACTGCGCTTGTCCGTCACCGTCCAGAGCCGAAGGGCCAACGGAAGGCGTCGCCCGCGTGCAGCCGGCAAACGCAGATCTAGTCCCTGGGTGCCGGTGAGCGCCCGAGCCGCCAGAGCCGCGGCGAGGGCTGTCCCGACCAGGACCGCGAGGAGACCCGCCCCGAGGGCTACCGGCGGCGTCACCGCGTCCCACGTGCCCAGCCGGGAGCGGTGCATCGTCGCCGCCACGAGGAGCCCCCCCATGGGCACTCCCGCCGACGAGATAGAGGTATTGCGGAACGCCGACGAGCGTCACCGCGACGGCAGCCTGGGCGGTGACTTCCCGGAGCACCATCGCGGCCGCCAGAAGCGCGGCATACAAGGGCAGCGCTGGAAGGTCTCCGAGGGAACTGTGCGTCGACACTGCGCCGAAAGCCAAACACCACGGAACGAGCAGCGTGGCGCGCAGCAGCGTGGGCGCACTCGTGGCGGGCAGATAGACCGATCGCGACGGTGCGCAGGTAAGACCGGCGAAGAAGGTGCTGCTCACCAGCGCATCAGCATAGGTCTTCTGACCCCGCTTGACGCCGCCGACGACGACACCGAGGGCGAAACAAGGCGACGAACCCGTCGACCTGCGGCAGGTCACGTCGAACGGCCGCTGCCGCGATGATTGCCGCCGTCCAAACCAAGGTCACGACGGCCCATCCGCCGAGCAACCACCGGGAGCCGCGGGGCAGGTAGACGGAGTAGACAGGGTGAGCCAGCCGTACGCGATCGACGACCGGCCACGTCGCGACCGACGTCGACTGCGCACGACTGGCCATGGAAGTGGTCCCTGCTCAGAGCATCGTCGCGTACTGGATGGCGAACTTCAGGCCGACCTTTTGCAGCACGGCCTTGATGAGCACGACCGTCCAGCTCAGGCCCATGGCCGCGGCAAAGGCGACGGCTGCCGCGAAGCCCCACCACGAGTTGAGATAGGTGACCAGAGTCGTGGCCCACGCGTATGCAGCTGCGTAGGAGGAGCCGATGTACTGCATCACCTCGAAACTGCCAAGGCGCGGGGTGAGGGCCATCAAGAACCAGGCCATGGTGGTGAGCAGGACGGCGGAGGCTGCCGTGGCGTTGTTCTTCACTGCAATCATGACTGTCTCTCTTTCGTGTCGACCGCGGGACGGGTGTTCCGCGGGTCGAGACCGGCACCGACTCCGTGCTCGACGCGTTCAGTGTTCACCGCTCACGTCGAGATACTCCGGGACTGGCCTGTCCGGCACCGGCTATGGCCGCTTCGTGCCAGCGGCCTCGGCACGGTCCGAACGGAACGTGATGAAAGTTTGCCAATCTAGCTAGACACTCGGGGTATGTAGCCATACCATGTAGTTGTGAAAACGACGACGTCCTGGCCAGGCGACTGGCTTCGTGGCGTCTTGGAGATGGCTGTCCTGCGGGTGCTGGCCGATGAACCAGCGTCCTATGGTTACGCCATCACGCTCTCCCTTGAGGCCCAAGGGTTCGGTCAGGTCAAGGGCGGCACGATGTATCCGCTGCTGAGCCGGCTCGAAGACGCAGGCCATGTCATGACCCACTGGCAGCCCGGCGACGGAGGTCCCGGTCGGAAGTACTACACGATCACGCCTACAGGCCGAGAGCACCTGGAGCGCAGCGTGGCGTCGTGGTGCCGCTTCGCCGGATCCACGGTGACCTTCCTCCGCCACGGAACGCACGGCATACCGGATGTGTCGACACCGACCGACGCGTCCGGTATGCCGTCGCCGACCGCATGACCTCGCCATCCTGACGCGAAAGGTACGGACGTGCTCGATCCGATGAACACCTCGCTCCCACCCAAGTGGAGCATCCCGTTCACGGTGACCCTGCGCTCTCGGAATGTCACCGGCGCCGCCATCGGCGCGGCCTTGCGAGAGATCGAGTCACATTGCGCCGAGAGCGGACAATCTCCTGAGGATGCGTTCGGTTCGCCGGTGAGCTTACGCCGAATCGCTGACCGACCTCCCCGTCGTCCCACGCATGGGTAACGCGACCAACTTAGGCCCCAGCGTGCTCGGCCTGTTGGGACTCATGCTCGTCAGCCCGACCGTGGCCGCGTGGCGACAAGGCACCGCTGTCGCGGTGAGCACGGGGCTCATCGCCAGCCTCCTTGTCGCGATCACCGTTATCACCCTCATCTCCCTTCCACGCGTCTTCAGGCAAGGCACCCTGCTCGGCGGTCTGGCAGCGCTGGGCTTCATCGCCACCTTGATGGCGCCGATCCTGTGGACCAGCAGGGCAATGCACGCCCCCGTCGTGCTCTGTGGAGTCATCGCGGTCGCGTCGCTTTTCGGCTCAGCGCTATGGCAGCAGCGCACTCTTCAACCCGATGTCATCACCGACCCGTTAGCTCCCTCACCCACTACGGACCCACGTCGCTGGTTCACCGTCATCACGACGTGGCTGTTCCCGCTCCTGGCCCTCGCGCTCGCTGTCCTGACCTGGGTGTTTCCGGGCGCAAGCCGCTAGGAGCCTGCACCCTGAGGTGGTGGACGCCAGAGTCTCCTGGCGACCCCTGGTTGCTGCCAACGCGTTGAACCGTCACTTCTCGAGACCCGAGTTCCGCCGACCCAAACGTGTCAGCCTTTCGGCGGCGGCACGGGCGTTGAGTCCTGCGGCGCGCTCGCCGAATCTTGAGGGGCGCTTGCTGAGTCCTGTGGCGCGCTCGCTGAGTCCTGCGGCTGGGCCATGGTGTCGCTCGGGCCGAGCCCGAGACGACGCTGCTCTTCGGCGATGATCCGGGCCGCGAGGTTGCGCTCGGATACGTCGATCGCCTCCGGCGCCGCCTCCGAGACTGCGCTGTCGCGCACATAGGCCGCGAAGACCGCTTCCTTCTCCCGCAGGATCTCTTGCATCCGCTCGTCGACCGAGTCGTCGGCCAGGAGACGGTGCACCTGGACGGTGCGCACCTGGCCCATCCGATGGACCCGGGCAATCGCCTGGGACTCCGATGACGGCTTGATCTGCGGCTCAGTGAGCACGACGACCGACGCCGACTGGATATTGAGCCCGACCCCACCCGCTTCGATCTGGCTCACGAGGACCCCGGGGCGCTCGCTCCGTCCGAAGTCGTCGACGAGGCGTTGGCGAGCCTCTGCGGTGAGCGACCCCGTGAGCGGCCCGAAGACGGGCACCCCCGGCAGCTCGCTAGTCAGCGCCGCCGCAATCCGCTCGAGCACGGAGCGGAAAAGCGAGAAGACGATGACGCGGTGGCCGTTGTCGGTGGACTCTTCGACGATCTCCAGCAGCCGCTCGAGTTTGGCGGGCTGCCCTTGGGCACCGCGCCAGGCCGCCTGGCGCATCGCCATGAAGTTGCCCGACCGGACTGCTGCGGCATACACCTCGCGATCGGTCCTGGTGAGGTCGATCCACTCGTCGGTCTCCACGAGGTCGGGCAGCTCGGTGAGCACATCCTCTTGGTTGCGGCGCAGATAGACCGGAGCGACCGCCTCCCGGAACGCCGCCGCCTTGACCAGCGCCGCTGCGGGGTCGATCTGCGCGAGCAGCTGCGGCTGGAGATAGCCGACGAGGGTGGCGAACTCGTCGAGCCGGTTCTCAAGCGGCGTCCCGCTCATGAGCAACACCCTCGGGCACCGGGAAAGATAGCGTTGGAATGCCAAAGATCTTTGCGACAGAGGGTTTTTGAGATAGTGCGCCTCATCGGCGACGAGGAGTGAGATCGGCAGCTTGGCCGGGATGTCGAGGGCGTAGAGCTGCCCATAGGTCGTCACTCCCACCCCGCCGTCGCGGATCCACTCCGCGACCGCGGCGGCGCGCTCCTCCCCGTGGAGTCGGTATGCCGTGAGCCGGCTGTGCCGCGCCAACTCCCGCTGCCAGTTGACCAGGACACTGGCCGGGCAGACGACGAGGGCGTGACGTTCCCCCGCGGCCGCGAGGTGAGCCATCGCGGCGATCGCCTGCACCGTCTTGCCGAGCCCCATCTCGTCACCGAGGATGGTCCGCTCCTGGACAAGCGCGAAGCGTGCGCCGAACTCCTGATAGCCGCGCACCGAAGCCGTGACAAGGGAGAGGTCAAGCTTGAACGCCCGGATCGACGCGACGATCTCCTCCGGCAACTCGCCGCGCTCGACCTCCCGCTGATCGACGCCGACAATGGTGCTCAGCCAGGAGTAATACTCCGCGGGGCGTTGCTCGAAGTCGTCCCAGGCGCCCTCCGCTGTCGCCGGGGTGGCGGCGCCTGCCGACCGCATCGCCTCGTCGTAGGCCCGCTGGACCTCCGTATGCCGCGCTCCCCACCACTGCACCCACCGCGCCAGCCGGCTGGAGAAGTCCACCGGGGGTGCGTCGGGTGATCGCAGGATCAGCGCGATGCCGTCAGCCGGCAGCCCATTGGACGCTAACGCCGCCAGGTCGCCGAGGTCGGAGTGCAGTGCCTCAAGGTCCCTGACGCACCCACATCGTCGCCAACCCGACCCGCGACCACGCCATGAGCGCGAAGACGAGCGCTTCCGACGCGGCATCGGTGCGGTCGAGGTCGAGCCGGAACTTCACGTCGTCCGCAGCCGCAGCGGCGAGTTGGCGTGCCGCGGCATACACCTGCTTGGCGGTCACCGGCCCGACCCCAGGGATCGCGTCGAGATCGTCGAGGCTCAGGCGTGCGACGTCGGCGACCGACGTGAGCCCAGCGTCTTCAAGCGCGGACACCCTCAGCCCGGTGATCGTCGCAGCTTCGCGCAGCCGGGTCAGCGGCACCTGTTCCAGCGAGCGCGCGATGACCGCTTCCCTGGCCTGGTTGAACCGTCGATGCACCTCTCGGCGACGCTGATCCTCCGCGCCGATGAGCCAGGTGCCGGTCGCTGCGAGGGCCGCCGCCAGACGCAACTGAGGGGCGTCGACAAGGGGGGACGGCGTGTCGGGACGCAGGCCGGTGAGGGTGCTGACGACCTGGCCGTGGCGGGCCAGGTTGGCCGCGACTCGGGCATACGACGGGCCGGTCTCGCTGAGGCCGTCATTCGTCCGCTGGCGGGCCGCCGTGATGCGGTCCAGCCACCCGTCGCGCCGAGCGTCCTCGAGCAGAGCCCGCCCATCCTCCGCAGCCATGACCGCGTCATCCCGATCGCCCCTGTGCCCCAACCACATCCGCACCCGCGAACGAGCGCGCGCGATCATCGGCAGCACGGGCGCGAGACGCTCGGCATACCACCGGCCCATCTCAAGCAGTCGCTCGTCACCTCCGGTGAGGTCCTCGCGTTCGGCGAGCGCTGCGGTGAGGCCAGTCGGGTCGGAGGTCGGGCTCAGGGGCAAGACCCGGACGGTCCCGCCCGCGGACTCGACCGACGGTGCTTCGGCGACCGCGGCACGGATCCGTTGGTCGAGCAGGTCGGCGCGCGCCACGACCGCGACGGCATCGTCATGGAACGCAGAGAGCACCTCGTGCAACTCTCGCGCGGCCGCGCCGATGAGGTCGCGATCGCCTCCGGCCATCGACGTCACCCCACCCGAGGAGAGGGTGTCACGCGACGACGAAGCCGTCGGCGACGAGCGCGCGGAGCGTCGGGCAGGGCGGCAGCGATGGTGTCGGCTGCGCTCTCCCCGAGCAGCTCCGCGATCGCGCTCAGCGCCACCTTGGCCGACAACGTGCCGTCGCGCACTCCGAGCAGGCCAGCAGTGGCCGCGTCGAGGGAGATCACCCGTTGCATGCCCACCGCCCTGGCGGGCCAGGAGCGCGGCTGGTTCATCCGGTTGGGACGAAGAGGGGACCGTATGCCGCTCGACCGTCACGTCGGGAGCCGCACCGCCACGCGGTGCGCTTGTGGACCTCGTCATAGGGAACGGTAAAGACGCTCTCGTCGAAGGTCAGGCCGGCCTGGGTGTTGAAGATCATGACCGACGTGTCCTTGCCCTGGTTGTCGGTGATCGTCCACTGCCGCAAGTCGTAGCTCGTGGGGTCGAACATCAGGGTGATGGTCGAATCGTCGAACAGCGACTTGTCGCCAAGCTTTATGGTGATGAGATCGGGGTCCACCTTGACGTCGCGCACGATCTTGCTCTTGAGGTCGATCTTGTCGTCGAGCAGCAGCGCGAGCGGCGTCTTCGACAATGGGTAGGCGTCCCAGGTCTTGAGCTTGGTGTTGCCGATCACCACGGTGCGTCCGTCCGAGATCACCCGCATTGGCGATGGCTTCTCGTAGTTGAAGCGAATCTTGCCTGGGCGTTCGAGGAAGAACTTGCCACCTGTCTGTTCGCCGCGTGGACCGAACTGCACGAATTCGCCGCCCATGGTTTTCACCGACGAGAAATGGTTGGCGATCTTCTGGGCGATTTCCGCATCCTGGGCGTGGGCGAAGCCAGTCGAAAAGCCGGCGGAGAGCGCCAGCGCCAGCGCACCGGCCAGAATGCCGCGGCGCCGCGCGGTCACGCCGGCAAACCGGTTCGCGGTCTCGAATCGATCCATCGATATCTCCTTCTAGATCGCCCCTAAGGTAGGGCAAAGTGCGGCGCCTTCAAGGCATCGCCATGGGCCGGAAAGCCTGGTGCAAGCCTGGAACGCTCGGGCCCGCCCGGCGGTTCAGCGCGCCAGTATGTCGTCTTCGGTCGGCACGAGGATCTCGCGCTTGCCGGCGTGGTTGGCCGGGCCGACGAGGCCTTCCTTCTCCATCCGCTCGATGATCGACGCGGCGCGGTTGTAGCCGATCTGCAGGCGGCGCTGGATGTAGGAGGTCGAGGCCTTGCCGTCGCGCGAGCACCACGGCCACCGCCTGGTCGTAGAGGTCGTCGCGAATCGGCCAGGTCGCCGTCGCCGAGTCGCGCGCCCGTCGCCGTCCTCGCCGTCCTCGTCATCGTCGGCGGTGATCGCGTCGAGATATTGCGGCGCGCCCTGGGTCTTGCAGGATGCGCGACGACCTCCTCGACCTCGTCGTCGGAGACGAAGGGGCCGTGCACGCGGCTGGATGCGGCCGCCGCCGGCCATGTAGAGCATGTCGCCCTGGCCGAGCAGCTGTTCGGCGCCCTGCTCGCCCAGAATGGTGCGGCTGTCGATCTTCGAGGTGACCTGGAAGGAGATGCGGGTCGGGAAGTTGGCCTTGATCGTGCCGGTGATGACGTCGACCGACGGGCGCTGGGTGGCCATGATGACGTGGATGCCGGCGGCGCGCGCCATCTGCGCCAGGCGCTGCACCGCGCCTTCGATGTCCTTGCCGGCGACCATCATCAGGTCGGCCATCTCGTCGATGATGACGACGATGTAGGGCATGCGGCTCGAGGTCGAGCTCCTCGGTCTCGTAGATCGGCCTCGCCGGTCTTGCGGTCGAAGCCGGTCTGCACCGTGCGCGTCGATGCGCCTCGCCCTTGGCCTGCGCCTCGCGCGACGCCGCTCGTTGAAGCCGTCGATGTTGCGCACGCCGATCTTCGACATCTTGCTGGTAGCGGTCCTCCATCTCGCGCACCGTCCATTTGAGCGCGACGACGGCCTTCTTCGGATCGGTGACGACGGGCGTCAGAAGGTGCGGGATGCCGTCATAGACCGAGAGTTCCAGCATCTTCGGATCGATCATGATCAGCCGGCACTGCTCCGGCGTCAGCCGGTAGAGCAGCGACAGGATCATGGTGTTGATCGCCACCGACTTGCCCGAGCCGGTGGTGCCGGCGATCAGCAGGTGCGGCATGCTTGGCGAGGTCGGCGATGACCGGCTCGCCGCCGATGGTCTTGCCGAGCGCAAGCGGCAGCTCGGCCTTGGACTTGTCGAAGTCGTCGGCGGCCAGCAGCTCGCGCAGATAGACCGTCTCGCGCGTGCTGGTTCGGCAGTTCGATGCCGATGGCGTTGCGGCCCGGCACGACGGCGACGCGCGCGGCAATCGCGCTCATCGAGCGGGCGATGTCGTCGGCCAGCGCCGATGACGCGCGACGGACTTGATGCCGGGCGCGGGCTCCAGTTCGTAGAGCGTGACGACCGGGCCGGGGCGGACGTTGATGATTTCGCCGCGCACGCCGAAATCGTCCAGCACGCCTTCCAGCAGGCGGGCGTTCTGTGGACAGCGCCTCGTTGGATAGCGACGGATCGCGGGCGATGCTCTTGGGCTCGGCGAGCAGTTCGAGCGGCGGCAGCTCGAACGCGCCGCTCTCAGCGAGCTCAGGCGATGTTCCTGGCGGGGCGGGGCCGCCGGGCGCGCGGGCTGGCGCGCCGGCGCGGCTGCCGCCGGGGCGGTAGCGCGGGGCGCGGGATATCGGGGGCGGGCGCCCAGTCGGCATCGTCGTCCTCCTCGGGGAGGATACCGGCCGGACGCGGCATGATCGTCCACGTCGAACGGCGGATCGTCGGCGCCGAGCGGCGGCGCCGATACGACACGGCGCTGGACTGGGGACTGGGCCGGTGCCGCGCCGGCTTCGCCCGACATCGACGGCTCGATCCGGCCGCGGGCGGCGGGCGCCGGCTTGCGGCGATCGTCCTCGTGGACGAGGCCGAACTCCTCGCCGTTGAGGTCGACCGGGTCGTCGAAATCGCGCCTCACGGCCTTGCGGCCGGGCAGCCCCGACCAGGCGCCGCAGGCGCGCCTGGGCCGAATAGAGCGCATGGGCGGCGTAGCCCTGGAGCACGGCGAAGGGCGAATCGCCGTCCTCGTCGTCGTCTTCCTCCGGCAGCGTCGGCGGCGGGCGCCTTGACGATCCTGACCGGCATGGAGGCCGCCGACGTCTTGCCCTGTCTCTCGGGCGCCGAGGTGACGATCAGGTTGGCGGCGAAGGCGAGCAGGCCGAGGGCCGGGCACGGCGCAGATCGGTGCCGACGACGATGGCCGCGATGCCGTCGGGATAGGCGCCGAGGAAGAGCGCCGGGAACTTGAGGATCAGATCGCCGAAGACGCCGCCGAGACCGTTGGGAATCGGCCGGGTGACCGGCGGGCGGAAGCAGGACAGCGCCGCCGAGGCGCAGCACGGCGCCGCCGAACCAGGCGCCCGCCCGGGACAGCAGCCGATGGACCGGCACGTTCAGCATCATCATCAGCGACCAGGAGAAGACCGGCAGCAGGGCGAGAACGGCGCCGAGGCCGAAGAACTGCATCATCAGGTCGGCGAAATCCGATACCGGTGGTGCCGAGCAGGTTGGCGGGCTCCCGCGACGTGGCGTTGGAGTAGCTCGGGTCGAGCACGTTCCACGAGCTCAGCGCGGCGATGGCGAGGCCGATGAGCAGCGAGCAGGCCGACGCCGGAGATCGCCTTCGCCTGTCGCCACAGGAAGGATGTCACCGTGAAGCGCACGCTTCGACCGGAATAGTCCGCCGGGATGCTTCTCGCCATGGGTCGTTCACTCGCAAGCTCGTCATGCGCGTGGGCGCGCGCAAATCTGGATGCTGGGAGACTACCGGCGGAGGGTTAATTCGCCCTTAACCATGCGGGTCAGCCTTGCGTTAACCGTCCCGGGATTCGGCCAGCCGGCGCCATTCGGCGGCATAGGGCGCGATGCGCGGATCGGGCGCCAGCCGGGCCGCCACATTGCCCGAGGCGATGCGGCCGTCGCGGCCGAGCGCGAGCAGTGCCGCGCCGGCGGAGGTACCCGTCGCTCCGGAACCGCCGATCATGACCCGGCGACCCGGTCACCACGGCCAGCGTTTCCAGAAAGGTGGCGTTGCGGGCGAAGGGGCCCTCGACGATGACATCTCCCTCGGCGCCGATCGATTTGAGGGAGACGGCGGTCATCAGCCCTAGATGGAGCGAGACGGCGTAGAGATGGCCGCCGGGACCGAGTGACCTGGCATCGCCGCGCCACTCCGCCTTCCGGCCTCTGTAGGGACCGGAGTCGTCGGGCACCGCCGGCAGCAGCATGATGCCACCATCGAGCACCGCATCGCGATCGGCCGCCGCAATGTCGGCCACCGGATCGGCGCCGAGCATGGCGAAGGCCCGGCCACCCATGAAGCGGGAGGAGGGAACGGGATCGCCGAGCGCATTGACGTTGACCAGCGTG
>JBAOHD010000016.1:0-4249 GCA_037046615.1 Dermatophilaceae bacterium | reverse complement strand
CGACGACGGGGACAACCTGGCACCCAGCCAGGGCGACACCAACGGGGATTACCTTTTCGTCTTCGACTTCAACCCCTCGACGGGTGCGGTCACCGTGAACATGTACCAGATGATCAACGGAACCTGGACCAAGGTGACCCCGCCTGCGGGCACTGTGGACGGTAAAGCCGCCGGCAACTACGGCGAAGTGGCCATCAACCTCACGACCCTCAAAATCCTCCCCGACAACACCTGCCGCACGATCAATGTGAGTGGTCAGGGCGCGGCCGTCACGGGCGGTTCTCTCACCTCCGCGCTCAAGGACTTGGTGCAGGTCGAGCCCCTCTCGATCGCCAACTGTGGCGCCATCGACATCAAGAAGAAGGCCACGGGCACCAGCGTCCCGTCCACCGACCTCTTCCACTATGTCCTCGACCAGGCTCCAGCGGCTGACGCTGGTGACGACGACATCGTCCACGACGCGACTCTCGTCAAGAACCTCAACGGCAGCGGAGCATCGACCGAGCCCGACACCGACTACAAGGAGATCGACGCGACGATCACCATCGGTGGGACACACAACTGGACCAACGTCTTCGCCCAGACGGATTACAAGCTGGTCGAGGACTCGATCCCGTCCCCTTGGTCGCTCAAGACCATCACGTGCACCTACACGGACATCTTCGTCAGCCCTCCGACCACCAAGACCGTGACGCTCTACTCCAATGGGGCCTACACCGGTCGCTTCGCGATCCCGCCGTCGACCTTGGGCAACGTCTCGCTGTCCCCGGCGAGTTGCACTATCACGAACGAAGCCACCTCGCTCACGCTCAACAAGATCCTCCCCAACGACAGCGGCGGGACCAAGACTGGCGCGGACTTCACCTTGGTGGCGACCAATCCCGCTGGCACCAAGGTCATCAACAAGCCGGACCCGGCCGTCAACGACGCCGCTGTGGGGGCCTCAGCCCTCATCACGCCAGGCACCTACACGCTGGCCGAGAGTCCACCTCCACAGCGGGGTATGCGACCTCCGCGTGGACGTGCGTCGACACTGCCGCCAACAACGCCCCGGTGACCGTGACGACAACGGGGAGTGTGAGTTCGATCTCAATCGCAAGGGGTCAGAATGTCGTCTGCTCCATCACCAACGACGATGTCCCGGCCGCGGTCACCCTGCACAAGGTCGTCACCAACGACAACGGAGGCACCGCCACCGGCAGCGAGTTCACGCTGACGTTGACCCCGAAGGCCGGCGGCACCGCCGTCATCAACGGAGTCGACCCGGAACCCACCACCACCACGACCACCCTCGGCGCAGGCATCAGCAACAGCAACGTCAGCGCGGGAACCTATGTTCTCGGTGAGACCACCACCCTGACCGGCTACAAGGCCACGTCGTGGTCGTGCACCGGCGGCACCCTGGCCGGTAGCGAACTGACCGTCCTCAACGGCGCCACCGTCACCTGCTACGTCGTCAACGACGACCAGCCGGCCACGGTCACCCTGCACAAGGTGCTGCCTAACGACAACGGCGGCACCGCCACCGGCAGCCAGTTCACGCTGACGTTGACCCCGAAGGCCGGCGGCACCGCCGTCATCAACGGCGTCGACCCGGAACCCACCACCACCACGACCATCCTCGGCGCAGGCATCAGCAACAGCACCGTCTCCGCGGGCGTCTACATCGTGGCCGAATCCCCCACCACCACCGCCGGCTACACCAGCGCGTGGACCTGCACCGGCGGCACCCTCACCGGTAACGAACTCACCGTCCTCAACGGCGCCACCGTCACCTGCTACGTCGTCAACGACGACCAACGCGTCGCAAGGTGACCTTGCACAAGGTCATGAGCAACGACCACGGCGGCACCGCCACAGGCGAGGAGTTCGTCCTCAGCCTCACCGGAGTTGACGCTGTCAAGTTCATCGATGACAACGACCCCGAGCCGACGACGTCGGCGACGGATCTGGGTGAGGGCATCAGCAGCTCGCTCGTCAACGCGGGCACCTACACCCTGAGCGAGAGCGGTGGCCCAGTGGGCTACACCGAGCTTGGCTGGGTGTGTGTCCTCACCGGCACGACCACCCCGGTGGCGGTCGACGCCAACAACGGCCTCGCGGTCGGTAACGGGCAGGACATCACCTGCTATGTCACCAACGACGACCAACCGGCCACGCTGACGCTCACCAAGATCGTCAACAACGACGACGGTGGCAACGCCGCACCGGCTGACTTCACCCTCACGGCGACGAACGACGCCGCGGAATACGAGCTCTCGGGCCCGGGCGGAGCCACGGATTCGATGCCGGATGGCACTTACACCGAAACGGCACCGGCTGGCACCTACACGCTGACCGAGACTGGTCCCGATGGCTACACCGCGGGCACGTGGGCCTGCTCGGTCAACGGCTCGGAGATGACGACGCTCGAAGGCGACACCATCGTCGTCCCCAACGGTGGGATCGTCAGCTGCGAAATCATCAACGACGACAAGCCGATCGACTTGGCGCTCGACAAGTCCGATGGTGGGGCCAATGCCGCTCCCGGCACGGCTTTCGACTACACGCTGACGATCACCAACATCGGTGAGCGCGACGTGGACCTCGACGAGCCGGTCTGGGTTTACGACACCCTTCCCGCGGGCATGGAGTTCGTCACCGTCCCGAGCACCTGTGAGGTCGCAGGCAGTGACGTCGCCTGTGAGATCGACCCCGCGCTGCTCCCTGCAGGCGGTGACCCGGTCGTGATCACGCTCACGGTCCGCTTCCTCCCGGGCTCCCCGGCCGGCACCTACACCAACCTGGCCTTCGTCGAAACTGACGACGACCCGGCGCCGGAAGAGCCGGTGTGCCCGACGGACATCGCGCCTGAGGGGCGAGCCATCCCGACGAATAATGTCGACTGTGAGGACACCCCGCTGACCCCGGTCTACGGCCTCACGATCGTCAAGGCGGGCATGGAAGCGTCCGGCACAGGCACGTGGGTGCCCACGGACGGGATCGTCGAGTTCGGCGCCACGGTGGGCTACACCCTCACCGTCTCGGCGACGGGCAACGCTCCCCAGACCAACGTCGTCGTCACCGACACCCTCCCGGTCGGCATGACCTATGTCGCCGACTCGGGTCAGTGCCTCGATGGCGTGGTCTGCACGGTCACCTACGACGCCGCCACGCGCACGCTGACGGCGACGATCGCGACCCTAGCTCAGGGCACGTCAGCAGTCGTCAGTTTCCGGGCGACCGTCGACGCCGCACCCGCGGTCGCGGCTGGCTCGACCTACACCTGGCAGGGCGACAACGTGGCCGCCGTCATCTCGGCGGAGGCCCCGAAGGTGCCCTCCAACACGGTGACGGTCAAGGCGACCCACGCCGAGCTCCCGAAGACCGGCGCTGCTCACCTGGAGGTCGGCGGCTACGGCCTGCTGAGCATGCTCCTGGGCGTCGGCTTCGTCATCGCGACCAAGCGTCGCCGGGACGAATCGGCATACGCCACGGCGGAGTAACCCTCCACGTGACAGCAGAGGGGCCCGGGTCACCAGACCCGGGCCCCTCTTCGTGTATGCCGGTCAGCCGGGTTTTCCGGTGGGCCGGGTATGCCGCTCAGCCGGCGAGGTCGGCCCGCCGCTCCCTGAGCACCATTCGCCAGCGCTGGGCCACGGTCTCGTCGAAAGCCGCTGCGCCAGAGCGCACTTCGTCGACCACGCGATCACATTCGCTTGTCGCAGCGGCGATGACCTCTGGCGGATAACCGAAAGCCACACTGTGCTGCGCGAATTCGTCCTCGTCGTCGACCGTGACGGCCCCCTCAAACCACTCGCAGACGTCTAGGTCGAGATCGACGACCGACCATAGGTCGCCGACCAGGCGAGGCACGGTCGTGATGTCGGTGTAGGTCCGCAGCTTGAGCTCCCCGACGCGCTCATAGAAGGTCATCGTGAACCACCGGTCGTGCGGCAGGAGCATGACCTGGTCACCTGCCGCGTCAAAGGCGGCACCCGGCTTGTCCTCGTATGCCGGCCGCTCCCAGTGCGTGCCGGCATACCAGCCGATCCACGTGCCGACGTCGTCGGCACCGAGGGTGACGATGTCCTCGCACGACCAGTGCGCGCGACCGTCCCACTTCGAGAAGTGGATCCGTCGCCCCTGCACCGCGCCGTCCGGCATCTCAGACTCAGTCGTCGCCGAGGAGGTCGTGGCGCACGATGATCGCCTCGCGGGACGGTCCGACACCGATCGCCGACACCCGCGCGCCGATGAGCTCCTCGAC
>JBAOHD010000015.1:0-283634 GCA_037046615.1 Dermatophilaceae bacterium | reverse complement strand
CACGTCCGCGAAGCCCGAATATAGATATACACCGCCCGCCAATTCGCCGCCCCCTCCGGCGCCCCAGGCTTGATACTCGGCCGCGGCGGCTCAATCCGGTTCCAGTGCGCCGCCCGGTGGGGGATGAGCGCGTTCCACACGGCCGCCTCCACCCCGTTAATCGCCCGCTCGGCCGCCTCCAGTTCGGCCGGCGTCCCGTTGTGGTAGAACGCGGCCATCAGGATGATGTCGTGGTAGTTGTTGTTCTCGGCCGAGTCGGTCGGGATGCTCGTCGTCGCCGTCAGGCTCCCGACACGCTAGTTTAGTCGGTGGCCGGTTCCTGTTCCAGCAGGGCTTTGATCGGTCGCGGCCGGGTGGGCGAAGCGCCGGCCGGCGCGGCCGTTCCGGTGAGCGCTTGCAGCCGGTCGTACTTCTCCTGCGTGCTGTGCCCGTCCCAGTGATGGGGCGCGTAGGCCAGATGGGCGAAGAAGGGCAGATCCCAGGGCGGTATGTGCCAGGTCGCGGTGCCCGCCGGCAGGTGGATGCAGACCAGGGTGGCCCACGGTTCGTCGGCCGCGGGGTCGAGCATCAGGTGGGCGGGAAAAAGCCCCGACAGGGCGGCGACCAGCCGGTTGCGCTCGGTGTAGAGGGCGCGGGCGCTCAGGGGCGGGGCGCGCCTCTTGTGCTTGCGGGCTACCGCCTGAGACATGGCAGGGTCTCCGGGGCCATGGGCGGCCGTTCGCCCGGCTCGAACTGCTCGACGATGCGGCTGTGGCTCTTGTTGGCCGCGGTCCAGGCCACCAGGCCGTAGTTGCGGGCGTAGAGGTAGGTCTCCAGCGGCGTCGTGCTGGTCGGCGTGGCCAGCCAGTGCAGCTCGATGACGTCGCGCAGCAGCTGGCCGCCGATGAGGTAGCTCTCGTGGACGGCGGCGAAGCGGAGCCAGGTGCGCTGGCGGCCGGCGGACAGGCCGGTGCGCGGGGTGCAGTCGGACTTCCAGTAGAACGTCACCATGGGGTTGCGTTCGTACAGTTCCCCCGGCCGCCAGGTGCGCGGGCACCAGCGGCTGCCGTAGGTCAGGACGTCGTCGCGCAGCGTGTAGTAGGTGTCCTGGCTGTAGGACGTGTCCGTGCCGCGATAGAGGTAGGCGTCGTCGGCCCACAACTCTTCCCATTGGGCGTTCTTCAGTTGCAGGAAGCGGCCGTCGCGCTCGACGGTCTGCATCTGTTGCGAGTGCTGCCCGTCGGGCAGGTTGATCTCCATCTGGTAGATGCGGCCGTCGCCCTTGAGATAGGGCAGGAGGTCGATGGCCGGGTTGGCCGGCGTGGGCGCGGCCGGGGCCGGCGCGACGGGGATGCTCTTGACGTTGCCCCAGTCGTTCTGCTTGCAGTAGTAGATGTGGCGCGCGCCGGTGGCCGGGTCCAGCGCCCGCTGCAGGACGTAGGTCGTTTCGCCGCCGGCGGTGCGGGTCTCCGGGCTGTCGACCTGCCGGTTGGCCTTGATGATGGCCGCCGCCAGCGCGAATTCGGGGTGTTCGACGTACATCGGCAGGGCGGCCGCGGCCTGGCGCAGCGCGGCGTCGATCGTGTCCGGCCGGGGCACGGTGGTCGCGGCGCTCCACTCGTTGAACTGGGTGACGGTTCCGTTGAAGCGGTTGAGATCGATGCGGTCGCTCTGCACGCCGTGGGCGGGGCCGTCGGCGCTGCTGGTGTGCTGCCAGAGCGTCCAGGTCGACCAGGGGGCCGGCACGGTGGGCCTGGCGGCCGTCGTCCAGGCGGCGAGCCACAGGTCGTACTTGATGCCCCAGGCCGGCCGGCCCAGGATGTTGCTCCAGTACGACCAGTTGGTGTAGATGACGTGGCGCTTGCGGTCGGCCAGGGGCATTTCGCTGTCCAGCGCCTCCAGGAACTGCCGCACGTCTTCGACGAGCGTGGGTTGGACGGTGGCGGTCTGCACCGGGAGGATGCGGGTGTTGCCGGCCGCGTCGGCGGCGATGCCCAGGTCGATCAGCTGCCGGACGTTCCGGGCGCGCCGTTCGCCGGGCGGCAGGGTGTCGTCGCCGGCGGCGGTGGCCTCCAGGGTGCGGGTGGTGGCGGCCGTGGGGAAGTTCATGTCCTCCAGGTCGATGACCGCCCGGCGGATGTTGTGCGGCCGCATGACCGACAGGAGGGTGTCCAGCTGGGCGCGCCAGGGCTTGCCCGGCTCGTAGTAGTGGTAGACGGCCGGCACGGGGATGCCGGCGTCGCTGAGTTGCCGGAGGTAGAGATCGACGTTCTGGTCTTTGGTGGTCCCGTAGCCGGCGCGCGCGATGACGGCCGTGATGCCGGCGGCCTTCATCTTGGCCGGGTCGATGCGCCCCTGCCACTTGGAGATGTCGGCGATCTTGACAGTGGCCGGCGGCGGCGGGGTAGGCGGGGTGGGGGGAGTGGGCGGAACGGGCGGCGGTTCGGGCGCCGGTTCGGCGACGGCGGCGAGCGACCAGCCGTTGACGAACAGGTTGTTGCCGATGCCCCAGTGGCAGCGGAAGTGAACGGCGAGATCGAAGACGCCGCCGGGATGGTCGATGACGGTCTCCACGTCGTTGCGCCGGCCGGGCGTCAGGTTGCGCCAGTCGGCGACGACCCGGTCGGTGACCTTGACCATGATCTGCGCGTGATGGGGTTCGATGGCGTAATCCTTGCGCTTGTTGGTCTTGTCCCAGCGGTAGCAGTCGCACCAGACGGGCGTCTTGAGAACGTAGCGGCCGGCGGGCAGGTCGAGCAGCTGCTTCAGCCGCGCCCAGAACGGCCGGTCGGCGGCGAAGACCTTGTAGGTCCAGGGGCCGTCCCACAGGAAGTCGTCCTGCTCGTCGGGCGGGAAGGCGTTCTTGTGGACGCCCTCGCCCAGCAGGTAGGGTTGGCCGGAGTACGGCGACGTGTCGGTCAGGTTCCAGCGCAGCAGCCAGCCCTTGGGGTTCTGCTGCGTGGCCGGGTTGAGGTCGTCGTCGGCTCCAGCCCTGGTCGAAGGAGCCGTTGACGAGCAGGTTGGGCGCCGGATCGGGCGTGGTTGGCGGCACGGTGGGCGGCGGTGTCGGGGCCGGCGTGGTGTCGTCCGGGGTGGGAAAGTCGGTGGCGATGATGGCCTGGGCCAGTGGTTGCATGTAGCCGTTGATGATGCGCGGCAGGTCGCGGCCGCCGCGGCCCTTGTCGAGCGTCCACAGGGCCAGCCCCTTGACGTTGGGGAAGGCGTACCACTTCCGGTACGCCTCCAGCAGTTGGGGGATGCCGGTGCCGGCCGCCGGCGCGGCGTTGTAGGCCCAGCCGTGCTCGGTGATGAAGACGGTCGGCCACGGTTTGGGGATGGCCTGCCAGCGTCCCAGCAGGTGGGGGGCGTTCAGGGTATCGGTCTCGTAGGAGTACTCGTTGACGGCGATGGCCAGCTGGTCGGGGTGGAGGCGCAGCAGGGCCAGCAGTTCGGTGGCCGCGGCCGTGTGCCAGGCTTCGGGTTCCGGCGTCCCCGCCGCCCAGCCGAACAGGCAGATGCGGCGGCCGTCGGCCAGGGCCCGGCGGCAAAGCTGCAGGGCGTGGCGGGCCAGCCACTCGTGGGCCTCCTTGCGCGGTTCGTTGGTGAACTGCGTCCAGACGCGATGGGCCGGCAGCTCCTGGGGCCAGCGCGCCATGTGCCAGTCGTACATGCGGTTGGCGTCGGCCACCGGGTCGGCGTCGTAGTCGGCCACGTCCATGCCGTTCGGCTGGCCGGCGGCCGCGTCGCCGGTGCGGCGGAAGTTCATGACGGCCTGGGCCTCCAGCGGCGTGCCGGCGACGAGCTTCCAGACGTCGTAGCAGTGGCCGGCGCTGTCGATGGCCATGACCACCGGCGCGATGCCGGCGGCGATGAGCGGCTTGTAGAAGAGATCGACGATGCCGTCGGTCTGGGCAGGTTCCGCGGTCTTGAATCCGATGGGTGCTTTCATGGTGGGTTTCTTGGATTGTAGGTTCGTGCCCGGCCCGTTTTTGCGTCAGCCCCACAGGTCGCTGGGGCGGAGGTGATTGGTGATGTCGACGAAGACGTTCCACAGTTCGCCCTCGTTGGCTTCGTACAGGACAACCTGGTAGAGGTCGTCCCACCACGGCTTGCGCTGGTTGACTTCGATGCCGTACTCCTCCGGCCGGCCGCCGAGAATCGGGTTGACGACGTCGGGATCGATGAAGATGCTGGTCGTCACCTGGTGAACGTGGGCGTCCAGCTTCTGGAGGGTGGTCAGGGAGCGGTGGGACATCTGCAGCGTGCCCGTCTGGAAGGGGGCCGTGCGCTGGCCCTCCTCCTTCATCTTGATGCCGAAGTGGGACATGCGGCCGGCGACGGACAGCGCGTGCTGGCCCGCGAACTGGGCTTCCAGGTCGTCCTGCAGCTTCTTGAGCTGGGCGATGGCTTCCATCCGGGAATCGGCCGCGAGCCTGATGGGACTGGTCATAGCGCCACCTGTTCGATGAAGAGTTGAAAGTAGGTCGGCTGGTTAATCGGCCAGGGGACGATGGCCCGGATGGGGTAGTTGGTGCCCGCGTGGACGAGAAACCAGTCCGGCTGCGGCGGCGTCACCGGCGGATCGATGAACACGGTCAGTTGCCGGCCGAAGGAGCCCGCGCCGCCGAGGATGGGGCTGTTGGCGTTGTCTTCGCGCAGGTCGCGCGTGACGACGGTGATCTCGCTGCCGCGGATCGCTTCCCGCTCGTCGGTCAGCGGGTTCCACAGTTCGTACGCCTGGGTGATGTAGCGGGCGCGGACGGCGGCGGTGAGGGTGTGGTAGACGGGGTTCATGGGTGGGGGTACCAGTCGTTGAAAGCGCCGGCCCAACTGACGAACTGGCCGTCTTCGGTGCCGCCGGCCTTGCCGTGGCCGTACTGCTGGCGGTAGTGCAGCGCCAGGTCCTTGTAGCGTCGCGCCTGGGTCGATTCGTAGGTCTGCGGGCCGAGGCCGACGCGCTCGGCCAGAGCCGACCAGGCGCTCATCAGGGCTTCAAAGACGAGCGCGGCCGCGCGGTAGAGGTTGCCGCCCTCCAGTTCCAGAAAGGTGTCGAGTTCGGAATCGGTGAAGTTGCGCCCGGCCGGGCGCGGGCCGCCGCCGGCGACGGTGTCGTTGATGAGCAGCCGCAGCTGGCTGCGGGTGACGACGGCGCCGTCCTCGGCGGTGAGGTTGTAGGTGACGCCTTGCCCGTCGGGCAGGCCGGTGGCGGCGCCGCTGTCGGTTACGGGGATGCCGGTACTCGTGGTCATGCGTTCACCGTTTGGGTGTCGGGATCGACGAAGCTCCAGCCCGGCTTGTGGCGCCAGAAGTAGTACGTGCCCGGCGACGAGGTTGAAGACGCAGCTGCCGTTGCCGGCGGTCACGGCCTCGGCGACGACGTGGTAGCCGGTGATGTCGTCGGTCACGACGACTTCGACCCCTTCGATGGGCGAGTTGTCGCTCTGGCTGGTCAGGCTGTAGGTGAAGGCGACCGGGCCGGACCCGGCGACGTGGGGCAGGCGGCCGCTGACGGGCGCGTCGAGCAGGGCGCCGAACGTTCCGGCGGTGGTGTGGGCCGCCTTGGCGGCGTTCCAGACGGCGGCGGCGATGCCGGCCGGCGTCGCCGTGTGCAGCCGGTGGCCCATCGTGCCGGTCAGGTTGGCGTAGCCCGTCGTGCTCGTTTCCCAGATGTGGGCGGCGATCTGGGCCGGCGTCGGGAAGCTGGTGGTGTTCTTGAGCAGCGACCCGGCCGTGTTGGGCGCGTTGTAGCCGGCCAGGGAGGCCGACCACACCGCGGCGGCGATGAGGGCGGCGTCGGGCATGTCGGCGGTGATGCGCTGCCCCATCGTGTCGGGCGCCCAGCCGCTCTCGGCCGCCGACCAGACGGCGCCGGCGATGGCTCGCGGTGTCGATGACCGGCGTCGTGACGGGCGTCGCCCCCAGGGCCGCGGCGGTGAAGCGCCAGGCGGCGGCGTGGGCTTCGACGAGGCCGGCCAGGAGCGAGCCGGCGACCGGGGCGGCGAAGGGCGCGGCCATGAGCTGGTGCAGCCGGGCGTTCTGGATGGCGGTCGTGGCCGCGGGGAGGAGATCGGCGACGGCCGCGCCGCCGGTCACGATCTTGTCCGTTTGGGCTTTGATGGCGGCGAGGTTGGCGTCGCCGGCCAGCGTGCGGCCGGCGGCCGACCAGACGGCGGCCGCGGCGTCGGCCGGGGTGTGGCTGGCCCGGCTGCCGACGGGGGCGTTGAGGTTGTCGGCCAGGAGTCTGCCCGCGCTGCCGGCGGCGTAGTCGCCCAACCCCGTCTGCTCCCAGGGGTCGGCCGCGGCGGCGATGAGCGTCCCGGCCAGGTTGCCCGGCGCGGCGACGGAGGCCAGGTTGCCGTTCAGGATGTCGGCGGTGATGTTGCCGAGGTTGGCCAGGATGGCCGCTTCGGCCGCCGGCTGCAGGTGGGCGACGGTCGCGCCGCCGGCGACGATCTTGTCCGTCTGGGTCTTGATGGCCGCCAGCGTCGCGTCGTTGGCCAGGGTGCGCGTGGCGGACGACCACACGGCCGCGGCCACCGCCGGCGCGTCGTGGGACGAACGGCTGCTGACGGGGGCGTTGAGGTTGTCGTAGACGAGTTTGCCGGCCGAGCCCGCGCCGTAGCCGGAGAGGGTGGCCGTCCAGGGGTCGCCGGCGGCCGAGGCGGAGTTGAGCTTGTTGCCGGTCGTGTCCGGGCTATTGTGGTCGCTACTGTTCTCGTCCCAGACGGCGTCGGCGATCTGGGCGGCGGTGGGCGGGTCGGTGCTGAGAGCGCGGCCGGCCGCGGCCCAGACGGCGGTCGCCACGGTGACTGGTCGCGGCTTCGCCGAGAGCCATTTCGCCGCCGGCGGCCGCCGGGCTGTCCGGCAGGTTGTCGGTTCTGTTCTTGATCGCGGCGATGTCGGCGTTGGCCGGGGCGGTGTAGGCGGCCGTGGCCAGCCGGCTGGAGATGGGCTGGTCGATGCGCGCGGTGACGGCCGGCGTCAGACCGGCGTCGGCCAGCGCCTGGTCGGCTTCGGCGTTGACCTGAGCGGCGGTCAGGGTGGAGAGGCCGGACTGGACGGCCGACACCCCGGCGGCCGAGAGGGCGTAGCCGGTCTTGTCGCTGACGGTGGCGGCGGTGACGGTCTCGCCGTCGAGCGTGGCCTTGACGTCGTAAGGGCCCGCGCCGGCGAAGGCCAGCTTGTCGGTCTGGGCCTTGATGGCCGCCACGTCGGCGTTGGCCGGGGCGGTGTAGCCGGCGGTCGGCAGGCGCGAGGAGACGGCCGCGTCGATTCGGCCGGTGACGGTGGTGGTCAGGCCGACATCGCTCAGGGCGGCGTCGACTTCGGCGTTGACCTGGGCCGCGGTCAGGGTGGACAGGCCGGACTGAACGGCCGACACCCCGGCGGCCGAGAGGGCGTAGCCGGTCTTGTCACTGACCGTGCCCGCGGTGACCGGGTTGGTGACGCTGGCCACGCTGCCGGTGATGTTGCCCTGCACACTGGCCGCCCCCTGGCCGAAGCTGCCGGCGGCCGTGTGGTCGGCCCGGGCTTCATCCCAGACCGCGTCGGCGATTTGAGCGGCGGTGGGGTCGCTTGACGCGGAGAGCGTGCGGGTCGCGTTGGCCCACACGGCCGAGGCGATTTCGGTTCCGGCGTCGGCCGCCAGGGCGGCGGCGGTGATGAGGTTGGCGGTGATTTCGTTGGCGTGTACCTGAAGCGCGTCGCTGCCGGCGATGAGCGCGTCGTAGTTGTTGGCGGTCAGGATGACCAGGTGGCGCCAGACGGGCAAGGCCCCGGTGGCGTTGGCGAAGAGTTCCAGGAGGCCGGCGGTTGCCGTGTCGGTCGTGTTCAGTTCCACCCGGTAGTAGCCGTCGCGGTCGTAGGTGATGGACGTCGCACTGTTCCGCGCCGCGGCCGTCCCGCCGTTCTTGCTCAGGTAGACGGTCATGGCATTCGCGCCGCCGGTGTAGAGATCCGTAACGGGCGTTTTGCCGTCGGTCGCGCTGACGAACGGGCCGAGGCTGACGGTTATCGTGGTGGACTGCTTGCAGGAACACGGGGCTTGCCAGGGGTTAGGCGGCCAGGGCTTCGATCTCTTGCCGTTTGCTTTCGATTTGGCCGCGCAGCACGGCTTCCTGCTGGTCGAACTGAGCCAGGGCTTCGGAGCGCTGGCGGGCCACGATGTCGAGGCCGGTTTCCAGGGCGCGCAGGTCGATGAAGAGCTTCGGAGCGGATCATGAACTCGCCGAAGGCGCTGGGAGTGATGTCGGCGGCGATGAGGACGGCGACGTACTGTTCGATCTGTTCTTGGGTGACGGGCATGTGACTCTCCTCGTTAGATCTGAGCAGATGGACAGTTGCATCCGGATGGCGTGTGCGGCGAGATGACGGCGGCGGCCGGGCCTGTGCGGGCCGGGTCGGTGTAGGTCAATGGTGATATTGAGCGTGGTGACGAAGACTCTGCCGGCCCTGTGTGTTGCGGACGTTGACCGTGAGGTCGCTGCCCAGGGAACTGGTAGTGCTGTTGCCTCTCATGATGATGGCGAAGTAGTTGACTGCGTTCCAGTTGGTGGCCTGGTCTGTGAACGCACTGGATTGTCCGCTCTGGTTCCGACGCCTCGGGCGGTAAAGCTGCTAGCCGACGCCGCTAGCAGTTGGCGTCCAGTGTGCCACCGCCGCTTGAGTCAGCGTCGGATGCTGATGTCGATTTGGTGTTCGATCGTGTACGCCGGCTGCGTTGGAGTCAGCCGGCCGTAATGGGTGAACGTTGGGTGTGTCATGGTTGCCGGACTGGTAGTTGGAGCTATCAGATATAGCGATGTTGGTGATCATCGTCCTGGCGAGTTCGTACCCTGGAAGCGAAGGCTTGATGTAGACGCTGCTGGCGGCGCAGTGTCACACGTCTGCTGCGGGTGGGGTGCCGTCGGCCTCTTGTGCGTCATCCAGCCATCGGTGATGTATGCGGTCATGGTCAGGCATCGCGTCTTCGACGGTCTGTTGCGTCCTGACGCAGTGATATGTAGGCCCTGAGTCAGTTGTTGGTTGGTTTGGTGGAACAAGAAGCGCCCAGGCTTGGGGGCCTGGGCGCTCTGGCTACTTCTTGCGGCGCTTGGGGGAGCGGGGTAGCGGGGGGCGCTGGGCTGGCGGTCGGCGACTCCGTGCGGGTGGTGGACTCGCGTCGCTCGGCCGGACTGGCGTCCTGGGCGGGCCGGTATCGGTGGCTCGGGTTCGGCGCGCGTCGGCCGGGGGCCAGAGGACGACGCGGCCGTTGGCCAGATAGATCTGCAAGGGCGTGCCGCTCGTCGTCGAGCGAATGCGCGAAGCGCACCGGCGCGTCCAGCAGGCCGGCTTCGCGGGCGGCGTTCGGATGGCCAGCTGGACGGCGGCGCTGGGTGAGAAGGTTGCCATCGCGGCCCTACTCGCTCAGGTACAGGACGACGCTGACGTTGGCCGCGTTGCCCCCGGCGCCGCCGTCGTAGTCGATGGTGACCAGGTACTCCTTGCTCCACGGCAGCGGGCTGCCGGCGTCGACGAAGGCGGTGCCGGCGATGACAACCGGGGCCGCGCCGCCGGTGACGGTGCCGGTGTAGAAGGCGTCGTCGTCGGCCGCCGTGCCGATCTTCAGGATGAACGACGTGGTGTCATCGGCCTTGGCCGAAATCTCGGTCAGTTGCAGCTCGCGGCCGTGCTTGAAGTGGGTCGTGACATCGGCCGTCAGCGTGCCGGGGACGACGATGGGAAAGGCGAACGTGTTTCCTTGCATGGGTGTTGCTCCTTGAGGGATGTGTCCGGGCTAGGCGACGTTGCGCTTGCCGATGCCGCGCCAGGAGGCCACGCCGACCATGAACTCGTCGCGCACCTTGATGGGCAGCACGTCGTTGGTGAACAGCAGGCCGTTGGTCGGGTCGGCGGCGAACCAGATGGTCGGCAGCGGGTGTTGCCGGCCGCCCTGCTGGTAGGCCATGACCAGGGTGCGATGCACCTCCGGCCGCACCATGAAGGCCCAGTCGGTGGCGTCGGTCCACTCCGGGACGACCAGGAGGCGCGGCCGCATGTCGTACTCGTCGAAGTCGCCACGCAGCGGCTCGTGGGCCGTCGGGTAACCCAGCTCGCCGTAGCCGAAGGCCTTGCGCGCCTTGTAGAGCAACTCGGCCGGCAGGAGCAGCCAGTAGGGGTACAGGGCCAGCGGCTTGGTCGTGCCCAGCTCGGTCTGGTCGTACATCTGCTGGCGGGCCGCCTCCCAGGCGGTCTGGACGTCGGCGTCGGTGGCCCCCAGGGCGGTCGTGGCCAGGTTGCCGTGGGAAGCGTGGAAGAGGGCCAGGTCATCCTCCATCGTCGGGCCGACGCCGGCGTTCATGGTGAAGAGCGCGGCCACGGCCGTGGAGCGGGTGTTCCACGCCGCCTGGACCAGCTTGCGCGGCAGGACGCTCGTCAGGCCGAGATCGTCCTGCAGGATGGCGTTGCGGGTGATGCCGATCATCTGCCCGTACTTGTTGAACGACGCGCTCTCCTTGGCGTCGGAGATGGTCGTCTCCTGGTACGGGGCGCCGTCGGCGACCTTGGGCAGCTCGCCCAGGTTGCCGAACTGCTTGAACTCCAGATCGCGCATCGTGCCGTCGTTGGGGACGACATCGACGATCTTCTCAAACCAGCGGCGGGCGCCGAGATTGCCCGTCTCGTCCTGCATGATCGCCTGAATGGTGCGCACCATCATGTTCGGCAGGGCGGTCGGGGTGATGGCCGCGGCGCGGACGACACTCATGGCGTTGTCGGCGTCGAACTGGCCGAGGATGTTGCTGTCGCCCGTCCACGACACCCACAGCTGCCGCAGGGAGCGCAGGTTGGCGGCCGGGGTCTTGGCGTCGCGGGCGCCGAAGATGTAGCGCAGGGCCTCTTCGGTGCGGCTGAACTCGTCGCTGATGACCGTCGCCGCCGGCTTGGGCGTGTTGATGACCGCCTGGGCCGACAGGAGTTCGGTCAGCTCGTCGCGGGCGGCGTCGATGGCCGCGGTCACGGCTTCGGGCGTCGGGTAGTCGCCTTGCAGCAGCCGGTCGGTCACGCGCGGCGGCAGCTTGGCGCCCGCAGCACGTAGGCCTGCGCCGCATCCGGCAAGTCCTCGAACCGACGGCAGCCGGAGATGTCCTCCCGCCAGCCGGGCAACTCTTCGTAGATCGGCGTCGCGTGGTGGAAGTCGCTCTGGTTGACCGGCATCTCGTCGTGCCGCACGCCGTTGACGTCGTAGGCGACGCAGATCGGCACCGTCTCCAGGCCGGTCAGGACATCGAGCTTGGTGATGACGAAATCGGTGACCCCGTTGATCCGGGTGGCGTAGCGCCCGATGACGGTGTCCATCCAGCCGCACCGACGCGGCCGCCCGGTCGTCGTGCCGTATTCAGTGCCGACCTTCCGCAGGAACTCCCCGTTGTCGTCAAAGAGCTCCGTCGGGAAGGGCCCCTCCCCTACCCGGGTCGTGTAGGCCTTGAGGATCGCGATGACCCGCGACACCCGCGTCGGGGGGATGCCCGACCCGGTGCACGCCCCGCCTGCCGTGGCATTGGACGACGTCACGAACGGATAGGTCCCGAAGTCGACGTCGAGCAGCGTCGCCTGCCCAGCCTCCAGGAGCACCGTCTCACCGCGGTCGAGCGCCTCCTGGAGCACCAGGGAGGTGTCACGGACCATGGGACGCAACCGCTCGGCATACCCGAGGAGTTCGTCGACGACCTCGGCGACCCCGACGGCGCGGCGGTTGTAGATCTTCGCCAGGACCTGGTTCTTGACCCGCAGCGCTGCCTCGACCTTCTGCTCGAGGATGTGCCGGTCGAACAGGTCCTGCACGCGGATCCCGGTGCGTGACATCTTGTCGGCATACGTCGGGCCGATGCCCCGGCCGGTCGTGCCGATCTTGCGCGCGCCGAGGAAGCGCTCGGTCACCTTGTCGAGGACCCGGTTGTAAGGCGTGATGACGTGGGCGTTGGCGCTCACGACGAGCTTGGAGGTGTCGACGCCGCGCGCTTCGAGCCCGTCGATCTCCCGGAAGAGCACTTCGAGGTCGACGACGACCCCGTTGCCGATGACCGGCGTGCAACGTCGGCGTGAGGATGCCGGAGGGCAGCAGGTGCAGCGCGTATTTCTCACGCGAGCCGTCGGGCTGCTCGATGACGACGGTGTGACCGGCGTTGTTGCCGCCGTTGAACTTCACGACGTAGTGGACCCGACTGCCGAGGAGATCGGTCGCCTTCCCCTTGCCCTCGTCGCCCCATTGGGCGCCGACGAGCACGACTGCGGGCATGGGTGTCCTCCTGCGTGAATGTGACCGACCAGCGCCCTACGTTACCCGCGCCGGGTCGCTCTAGACCGGGAAGTCCGTATGCCGTCCCCGTCGCCCGGCTTCCCCGGGCTCTGGGAACGGATCCCCTGCGCTGGTGGTTGGACTAGGCAGCACGGCATACCTCGCAATTCCCCGAGCCGGTATGCCGTCCCGCAGGCCCGCGACGCAAGGAGTCCCGATGTCGCCCACTCTCCCCACGGCGGCCCGCCTCACCCTGCTGGTTTCGCTGACCGTTGCCGCCGTGGCCCTCGCTGGGTGCAGCGCCACCTCAGCCACCCCAGGCAGCTCAGCCACCCCAAGCTCAGGAGCCACCTCGATGCCCTCCACCCAGCCCTCTACCCAGCCCTCTACCCAGCCATCACGCGGCCCGGGCGGCACCCCGACCCCGAGCACCAGCGAACCCATCGAGGACCTGGTCATCCCCACGCCACGACCACTGGCCATCCAGGTCACCGGCACCGTGGTCGATGGTGTCGAGCAGGGATGCCTCATGCTCAACCAGGAAGGCGGCGTCGGGCCTGCGCTGGCACTCGTCGGCGACACTTCGGGCCTCACCGTCGGCCGATACGTCACCCTCTGGGGCTCGATGCGGCCGGATCTCGCAACGACCTGCCAGCAGGGTCAGGTCTTCAGCGTCCTCTCGGTGGCCACACCGACCTGACCCGGGCTCGGGCAGGGCACGTGCGCCCAGACAGCCGGAGGGCCGGATGCTCACGCATCCGGCCCTCCGCCTTTGAGAGGTCAGGCCTGCTCAGGCTGACCTGCCGTGATCACGGCGTGACGCTCCCGATGAGCACGACCGACTGGCCCAGGATGGCGCCCTGGGCAGACCGGACGACCATGACACCAGAGAGTTGACGTCCGTCCTCGGGAGCCATCAGTGCCGTCACGGTGCCAGTGATCGTCGTGCTCTGACCGGTCGCCAGAGAGACGCTCGGAGACGTCACCGCGAGGCTGCCGAGGGCCGGCGAGAAGACGGCGTCCCGGTAGTCGTACGTCGTGCCGCCGGCTGCGACGGTGTAGCCGTCCACCTCGACCGTGTAGGTGCCCGGTGCGGGGTTGGTGATGCTGACCGCTTCTTCGGAGTCACCATCGGCTGACTGGGCCGCCAGAGCGCCTGACGGGCCGTAGACGTAGAGGTCGAGGTCGGCGCCCCTGTCGCTCGTGTTGCCGATCGACACGCTCAGCTTCGTCGTGCCGGCCGGGACGACCACCTCGTAGGTGTGCAGCTCGCCCTGGTTGATCGTCGGGGTCAGGACCTTCGTGCTGGCGAGCGGGCCACCCTCACCCGTGAGCGTCACCGGCGCGAGGTTGTTGGTGACCGTCCACTCCACCGGCGTGGCGACGCCCGTCGCGACCGACGGCAGGGACACCGTGGCCGGCGTCACCGTCACGCCCTGCAGCGAGGCTGTCAGGGAGTAGGGGTTGGCCAGCAACGGGCTGGTCCTGCGGGACTCGACCTCGATCTCCCACACGCCCGGGATGGGGTTGGTGTAGGCACGGGCCGTCGGGTTGCAGACGGCCGGGTCGCTGAAGTTCGTGTAGCACTGCAGCGACGAGGTCGACTCCACCGGCACGCCATAAGGGCTGAACGCGATGAATCGCGTCTGGCTGCCTGCAGCCACTCCACCGAGGTTGACCTGCAGAGCGCCCGTGCCCGGAGGCACCGTGACAAACATGCTCTGCGTGCGGTTGCGTTCGACCGCGCCGGTCTTCGACACGGCATACGTCGGCGCCTTGGGCAGGGTCGACTCGACGACGACCGCCATGAAGCGAGCGTCGACGAGAGCAGTGTCCTTGGCATCGATCTGGACGATCGCGCTGTGGACGCCCAACGACTCAGGGTGAGCCCGGACGGTGATCTTCTGCGGCTTGTTGAGACCCAAGTTGAGGGTCTCCGTGGCCTCGAAGGTGCCGCTGTTAGCCCCGACGATGCGGACCTTGTGCTGGATGTTGCCAGTCGGCCCGCTCGTGCGGGTCACCGTCACCTGGTAGGGGGTGGTCTTGTCGAGGATGGCACCGCCGGCTTCCTGCGGGCAGTCGTTGTAGAGCCCGGTGCCCTGGTTGGGCGGGGTGAGGTAGGCGGAGATGGCCGTGCAGACCGGTGCGCTTACGACGTAGTCGCGCACCTCGGGCTTGGCCTTGAGCAGGTTCCACGCACCGGGGACAGAGAACTGACCATTGCCCTGGGCGTAGACCTGGACGTCCTTGATCAGGAGGGCCGAGGAGTACATGCTCTCCCGCAGCTGCTTGGTCGTGGGCTTCCAGCCATTGGCCTTGGCTGCCGAGAGCAGGAGCGCGGCACCGCCGGTGGTCTGCGGGGCAGCCATCGACGTGCCATTGAACATCGCGTAGCCGACCGGCAGCTTGTAGCCGACCTCGGCCACGTCGCTTTGGGCCTGCCACAACGGCACCGACGAGATCGCCGAGCCAGGCGCCGAGATGTTGGGCTTGAATCCGCCGTCCTCACGCGGGCCGCGCGAGGAGTAGTTGTGGAGGTTCAGCGCAGCCGAGACGCCAGCCCCGTAGTTGGCGGCCCACGTTTCCTTCGTGATCGACGACGCCGCCGAGATGGCGCTCGTCGCGACCGACGGGTCGCCGATCGTGTTGATGCCCGGGCCGGAGTTGCCGGCCGAGATGACAATCTGGACGCCGTAGTCGTCGATCAACGTGTTGTAGAGGTCGGCTCGCGCGTTGTGGCCGTCGTTGAGGGCCGGGAGGCCACCGATGGACAGGTTGACGATGTCCACCTTGCGCGTGAGGACGAGATCGATCATGCCCTCCGTCAACGCGACGGCAGTGCAACCACCAGCGAAGACACACGCCCGGGACGAGACGACCTTGGCGCCGGGAGCAGCACCGTTCATCGCACCGCCGAAGAGCGAGTGCCCGGCCGCGATGCCGGCGACGTGTGAGCCGTGAGCGCCCGAGACAATGCCGATGTTGACGAAGTCGGCCGTGCCCGGCAGACCCGCCGGGGCCAGGCTGACGTCCTTGCGGAACTCCACGACAAACGGCATCCGCTCGACGAGCGGTGTCGCCGGGTTGTCGGTGCCGAAGTAGCCGAATTGGCGGGCCTCGACGAACGGCCGCATCTTCTCGGATGCGTCGAAGACGAAGTCCTGGTTGACGTCGACCCAGATGTCGTTGGTCGCCTTGGAATAGAGCACGCCAAAGCGGTCCGTGGTGTCGCCGTCGCGGTTGACGTCGCCGCCGAGCTCGCTGCCGGTGCCGGCAGTCACCGACTCGGTAAACCGGTTGACATAGAGCGCCGTGGCACCTGCCGGAGCGGTCCAGGTCGACCCGGCATACGAGAAGGTGCCCGCTGCGTTGGGAACCGCCGCGGTGAGCATGGCCCGCCAGGTGAGGTCACCGTCGACGAGCGGGTCGGTCGCCGTGACCCAGTCGACGATCTTGGGCTCGCCAGTCGTCGTCGTCTGGAGTGCGGGGTGGTCAAGAGCGACACCCGAGTCGAGGACACCGATGGTGACGCCTCGCCCGTCCCACGTGGGGTTGGCGCTGCGGAAGGACACCGCCCCGATGTCACGCGTGGGCATGTAGGGGTTGTCGTCCGGCGTCGACGCGCTGGGGCCGGGACCCGCGTCGGCGGTGGCACTCGCGGACGCGCCGAGCAGATCGGCGCGGGGGTCTGGCATGGGGAGGAGTTCGTTGAGGTCGATCGACAGGACGTCGCCATTGGCGGCGACCTTCTCCACGTTGGCCGTCGGCACCGTGGCGCGGACATAACCGATGGAGTCTTCGCTGGCACCGACGGTGCCACCGGCGGCCTTGACCGCAGCGGCAGTCTTGGCCGTCGTGCCCTTGGTCGTCGCCATGATGAGGGTGACCGTCTTCTCACCCTTCGCGCGCGCCTGCGTCAGCAGGGCACGGTCCTTCTCGCCAAGCTTGTCGTCCTTGGTGCGGGTGTTGTCCTTGACTGGGCCGTCTTCCTTGTCAGCCGTGTCGGCTTTGACGGGCTTGCTGGCGTTGGGCTGACGGTCGCCTGGATCGTCGGTCGCCATGGCGGCTGTTGAGCCGCTCCAGGCCAAACCGGCGGTCAGCAGGGCGACGATGCCCGTCCGTGCGGCAGTTCGTAGCGCCACAGTGCTGCCTTTCTGACTTTATGGGCCGTGCAACGGTCGGGAGGAAACGTTGCCGGACGCGTCCGGACGGCCTGGCTGCAGCCACGACAGGGGTGACCCATCGCCCGCACGCGTCACGGCAGTGTGACTCCGCCCACTGGCTATTGACAGGGTCTCAGCAGAAACTTTGCGATCTCTTGACGATTCGCGGCGCAATGCTTGCGCTCAAGAGGCACCTACGACGGGGTACTTCTTGGCCCGCCGAGGGCGCGCGAGGGACGTCCGGGGCTGCACGGCATACCTCCGTAGGGGCGGGTCGACTGCAGTCCGCCTGGAGTTCGCGGGCTGTTCACCCCACTGGCCTACCCTGGACATAGGCCCCACACATAGGAGCTGGTCATGAATAGCCGCATCCAAGCCACCATCAACGGATACTTCGTGAGCTTGGCCGCGCCAGCTCACCGCAACCTCTCGGCATCCCGGGCGGAGTCCTCCGGGCTCGGGCCAGAGCAGTCCTTCGAGATCGTCGACCTCGGTGGAGGCCGCGTCGCGTTGCGATCGGAGGCGTCCGGCATGTATGTCTGCGCGGAGGACGCAGGCGGCTCTCCGCTCGTCTGCGACCGGACCGAGGTGGGCGAATGGGAGACATTCGAGTTCGTTGACCTGGGCAACACCCACTTCGCGCTGCGTGCTCTCGTCAACGGCAAGTTGGTCTGCGCCGAAAACGCGGGGGCGGATCTGCTCATCGCCAACCGGGATGCGATCGGCCCGTGGGAGACCTTCCGCCTCGTGCGCAGCTACCCTGACGACGGGCTCGTCCACGAGTTGGAGTTCACAGTGACGATGGGCAACGACGACCTGCGCGGCGGGCGCGACAACATCGACCTCATGCTCGTGACCGACGACGGCGTCTCACGGCATTACCCCAAGATCAACGGTGGGGAGCGTTGGGCGCCAGGCACGTGGCCGCGCGCCTACGTCGTGCTCGACCCACCCGTGGCCTACGAGTCGATCATCGAGCTCGATCTCATCGCCACGGTCACCGGAGGCATCGACGGCGACAACATCGACATCGACGCCATCGTCGTCACTGGTCGAGGTGGCTCGCGCACCTGGCCGGTCGCCACCGTGGGGGCGGTGCGTTTCACGGGCACCTCTCGGCGGCTCACGATCCCGGTCGGTCACCCGACCCTCGTGCTCACCATCGCGACGAAAGACGACGACCTGCGCGGTGGCAACGACAACCTCGACATCACGGTGCGCCGCCGGGTCGGTCGCGACCTCGTCTTCCGCAACGTCAACGCCGGGATGCGGTGGGCCGACGGCTCACGCCACGTGGTCACCTTGGACCTGCCCGACGACACGACGGCCGAGGATCTGCGAGAACTCGTCCTGCGGGCCCGCGTGTCAGGTGGCTGGAACGGCGACAACTGGACGATGGACTGGCTCCAAGGCCGGCTCCGGGTCCGCGGAGAGGACACCCTGCTTTTCCAGCACGGTTACGAGCGTTTCCGCGGCAGCGACCCCGACCTCGTCATCCGCAAGGGCTGACGGTCACACACCGAGCGCGTCTGCGGCTTCACGGGACGCTTCGCGGACGAACGCGCTGCAGCGAGCCTCTTCGTCGGTCTCGCCGATGACTCGGGCGGCGCGAGCCAACGCCGCGACCGCGCGCAGGAACCCCCGGTTGGGTTCGTGCGACCACGGGATCGGGCCCTGCCCGCGCCAGCCCGAGCGGCGCAGCGCGTCTAGGCCGCGGTGATAGCCCGTGCGGGCATAGGCGTATGCCGTGACCGGCGCCTCAGCGGCTAGTGCGGCCTCCGCGAGCAGCGCCCACGCCATCGATGACGCGGGGTATGCCGCGGCGATCCCTTCCAGCCGCGCGGACGGCATACCGGCGGGGTCGAGTCCACCGATCGTGACGGCTGGGTCGGCTGGGAGGCGCGTGGCTGGGATGCCGAGGAGGCTGTCTGTCATGACGGGGATGCTACGTGGTGCGGCCCCGCCACCTCCGTGAGGTGACGGGGCCGCAGCCGATTGAGCCCGGGTCAGCGAGAGGTGCCGGCCGAGCGGAGGTCCTGGCAGGCCTGGACGACGCGAGCGGCCATGGCTGCTTCGGCTTCCTTGCCCCAGGCGCGCGGGTCGTACTTCTTCTTGTTGCCGACCTCGCCGTCGATCTTGAGGACGCCGTCGTAGTTCTGGAACATCCACGAGGCGACCGGGCGGGTGTAGGCGTATTGGGTGTCGGTGTCGACGTTCATCTTGATGACGCCGTAGTCGACCGCGTCGGCGATCTCCTGCGGGAGCGAGCCCGAGCCGCCGTGGAAGACGAGGTCGAGCGGCTTGGACCCGGCTGCCAGACCCTTGGCCGCGACGACGGCGTCCTGGCATTCCTTGAGGATCTCCGGGCGCAGCTTGACGTTGCCCGGCTTGTAGACACCGTGGACGTTGCCGAAGGTCAGGGCGGCCATGTAGCGGCCGTTTTCGCCGAGGCCGAGGGCTTCGACGGTCGCGAGGGCGTCCTCGGGGGTGGTGTAGAGCTGCTCGTTGATCTCGTTGGCGACGCCGTCCTCTTCGCCACCGACGACACCGATCTCGACCTCAAGGATGATCTTGGCGGCGCGCGCGAGCGCAAGCAGCTCCTTGGCGATTTCGAGGTTTTCGGTCAGAGGCACGGCCGAGCCATCCCACATGTGCGACTGGAAGATCGGCAGGCCCGTGCGGGCGACCTGCTCAGCCGACGCCGCGATGAGCGGACGGACAAAGCCGTCGAGCTTGTCCTTGGGGCAGTGGTCGGTGTGGAGGGCGATGTTGACGTCGTAGCGCTTGGCAACCTCGGCAGCGAACGCCGCGAGCGCGAGCGAGCCGGTCACCATGTGCTTGATGTTGGAGCCCGATGCGTATTCCGCGCCACCGGTCGAGACCTGGATGATGCCGTCGGAGCCAGCCTCGGCGAACCCACGGATGGCCGCGTTGACCGTCTGGCTCGACGTGATGTTGATCGCGGGGTACGCGAAGGAGCCTGCCTTCGCGCGGTCGAGCATGTCGGCGTAGACCTCGGGTGTTGCGATGGGCATGACTGCTGTCTCCTCAAGCGTCAGCGGACGGTTCAGAGACCATCCTTCCACTTCGGCCCGGGGCTCGGGGAAGGGACCGAAGTCCGCCGATCGGACTTGGTATGCCGTTCAGCTCCCGTTCACGTGGCCAGCCTGCGGCCGGCTCAGGAGCCCAGGACGTGAAGGCGCTCGAGGGTCGGGATCGTCGCGCTCATCAGGCTCGATGGGCAGGACAGGTTAGCCCGCATGAGGCTGCCGACCTTGGGCATCGCGCGCACAGCGATGAGCGACCCCCACTCGGCCTTGGTGTCCGGATTGGTGTATTTGATGAGCAGCGCGCCGAACTCGATCGTGCGCGTCTTGCCCATTCCGAGGTAGAGGGGAAGGTCAGACGTGGCCTTGAACTGAGCCCCGGGAGACTTGGTCTTGAAGTCCTGCTGCACGGCAGCGACCTGAGCGTCCGTCTCGGCCTTGTCCGACGCGGTGCCGGCCGCGAGACGGTTCTGGAAGGTCGTCAGCAGGCAGCCGTTGGAGTGCTTGAACTGGTTGACGCCGTCCTTGTCGAAAATGACGGTCTGCCACGCGCTGTCGCTGTCGACACCCCACGTCGGGAGACTGGCGAAGGACGCATCGGTCGACAGCGGGAGGCGCAGGCCCGACCCGGTGCTGAGCGGCTTCTGCGTTGTCGGGCTGGTCGTCGGCGTGAGGACGCTGGTGGTGGGGGTCGAGGTCCTTGTGGGAGCCGCGCCTGTGCCGGTGGTCGGGTCGGACGAGCCCGCGTTGACCAACAGACACCCGGACAGGCTGGTCGCTGCCAGCCCTGACGCGATCAGACCCGCCATTGTCGCCGGACGCGGCATACGCCGTGCAGCACTCATGTGAACTTCCTGCTCCCCCACCCGACACCGCGGGTTCTTTGGCGGCCACCGACGGGCCGAGTCGTGAGCCATCCTGGCAGTCCGAGCCCGGTGCCCGCCTGAGTGCTCGTACTCATCCTTCCCCCCGAAGAGGGGGATATGCCGACAGCAGTGTCGGTGGCACAGTCGGTGACGACAGGGGAATGGAGCGGCCGGCACTGTGGTGCGGCCACCCACCTTGAGTTCGGTGAGGCTAGCTCGGGAGGCCAGTCATGACGTGGAACGGGTAGGACCCCGATCACTCGGCCCCTGGCCGTGGATGTGGCGGCGGATCCACGAGTGCATGGCGATCGCCGCTGCCGCACCGGCATTGATCGACCGCGTCGAGCCGAACTGCTCGATGTGCAGCACGTCGCGACAGACCGCGAGCATCTCCGGGCTCAGCCCCGGGCCCTCCTGCCCGAAGACGAGGACGCACTCCCGAGGCAGGTCGTAGGTCTCGATGGCCACGGAGCCCGGGACATTGTCGATCCCGATGAGGGGTATGCCGCTCCCGCCACCGTCGCGAGGCTGCTCCGCCGCCCACGCTGCGAGCGCGGGGACGTCGGGGTGATGGAGTTCATGCTGATAGCGGTCGGTGACCATGGCTCCGCGCCGGTTCCATCTCCGCTTGCCGACGATGTGAAAAGCCTTGGCGTTGAATGCGTTTGCCGTCCGGACGACCGAGCCGATGTTGAAATCGTGCCCCCAGTTTTCGATGGCGACATGGAACCCGTGACGGCGGGTGTCGAGGTCGGCGACGATGGCGTCCAGCCGCCAATAGCGGTAGCGGTCTTCGACATTGCGCCGGTCACCGTGCGCGAGAAGGCCGGGGTCCCAGTGGTCCCCGTCGAGCGGCGGACCGATATAGGGGCCGACCCCCACCTCATGGGCGTCGTGCTCGCTGGGGTTGCGCGCATCGGGTATGCCGGTCACGCAGCCACGGTAGCGCCGAGCAGTGCCCGGGTCAGCGCCGCCACGACCGCACGCCCCCCGGCCGTGGCGCGCGGCATACTGGGGCATGGCGCAACGCAATGTCCTCGGCGGCGAACTCGACTCGTGCGGCACCGACCCCCTCACCGGGTTTTATCGGGACGGGTTGTGCGCGTGCGGCCCCGAGGACGTCGGCAGCCACACGATCTGCGCGGTCGTCACGCGCGAGTTCCTCGACCATCAGCGGGCGATCGGCAACGACCTGTCGACGCCCCGGCCGGAGTTCCGCTTCCCGGGGCTCACCCCTGGCGATCGGTGGTGCGTCACGGCGCGCAACTGGCTGCGCGCCCACGAGGACGGGGCCGCTGCCCCTGTGGTCCTTGCGGCGACGAATATCGACGTCCTGCGGATCGTGCCCCTGGAGATCCTCACCGCGTATGCCGTCGACGTCCCGTCAGACCCGTCGTCACTGCTCTAGCGTCACTGCTCTAACCGACGATCGGCGTAGTCCCGAAGGATCCACAGGACGGCCTGGTTGAACGGCGTCGGTATGCCGTGCCGCTCACCGAGCGCGACCACGCGGCCCGCGAACATCTCGACCTCCGTGGGTCGGCCGGCGGCGACGTCTTGGAGGGTGGAGGTCCAGCCGTCGTCGGGCTGACCGGCCAGGACGGCATCCCACTGGTCGAGATCGTCGTCTCCGAGTGTGATCCCTTCCGGGCGGGCGACCGCGATGACCTCGTGCATGAGGGCGCGGCTCAGGCTGCGCGCGGGACCGTCGACCTTGAATGCGCCATAGGGGGCGCGGGTCACCGCGGAGGCGAGGTTGACACCGACGTTGACCATGAACTTCCACCACATCGCGTGCCGGATGTCAGCCGGCTCCTGCCAGGCGAGCCCGGCCTGGTCGAAGACGGCGGTGAGTGCGTCCAGTCGTTGTCGCTGACGGGTCTGGGCATCGCGGGGCAGCCGGGGGTCGACGCCGACGCTGAATCGGCCGACGCGGCGGAAGCGCACCTCGCCGTCGACTCGGGCGGTCTCCATGCCTGCTGCCATGCTGAGGATGACCTGCTCGCGTTCATAGCGCGCGGCGAGCGCCTCTTCGCTGTCCAGGCCATTGAGAACCGACAGGATTGTCGTGTGGTCGGCCATGAGTGCAGCCACAAGCTCGATCGACGCGGCGAGCTGGTCGGCCTTGACCGCCATGATGAGCAGATCGACGGGCGTGGGCGGCCGGATCCCGGAGGTTGCGGCCGGGTCAGCAGGGCGTCTCACGGACGGGTCGACGACGGGGAAGGATCGGTGCTCCCCGTTGACGCGGATGCCGTCGCGGGCCAATCGCTGCGCCCGGTCCCCCGTCGCGACGAAGGCCACGTCGTAGCCGGCGTCGGCGAGGTGCGCGGCATACATCACGCCCATGGCGCCGGCACCGACGATGGCGATGGAGTGAAGGTCTCGACCAGTCACCCGGCCATGCTAGGTGGCCCCTTCACGCCGTGGGGTCAGCCGACGACCACGAGCGAGTAGCCGCCCGACTCCTGCAGTTGCGGGTCGTGGTGAGCCAGTCGCAGCAGGTGCGCCACCTGACGCGACGCCGTGCCCGATGGATCACCGACGAGCGCCCCGGCAACGGTCCGCGACGAGAGATCGGGCAACTCCCAGAGCCTGACAAGGCCCTCGATCAGCGCGTCGGCCGGGTCCGCGTCGAGGACGACACCGAAGAGCTCGGCATGATCGGGGCCCAACGTGTCGATGATCCTGCCGGTCGCGCCAGGAGTCCCAAAGGGGTGGCGCGCAGCCGGCACCCTCGTCCTTTTGACGAGCCCGAACTCCACCGCTGCCCGCCACACTCGAGCCGAGTCGGCGACCAACCAGCCGCGATCCGTTGCCATCATCGTGAGCAGGTGTCGACCGGTGCCGGCCGCGACCCCGAGGGTCACCGCTTTGGTGCTGGGCGCGCGCAGCCGCGCGGCGACCCCAACGTCGGTCTTGGTCTTGCCCATCACCCCGCGCAGCAGCGGCGTCACCGCACCCATCCCGTGGGTGATCTCAAGGGTGCCGGTCTTGGTGACCATCGCGCCCAATATGCCCAAGATCGCCTTGAGCTCCGTCGCCCCCGCGCTGATGTGCAGGTTGCGCTGGCCGACGTGCCGATCATGGTTGGCATCGAGCGCTCCCGACCATGGATCGAGCGGGCAACTCACCGATGCCATGAGGCACTCGTGTCCGGTCAACGTCACGGGGATATCCCAGGTGCGGTCGAGTTCGACGACGGCGGTCGCGCCGGGACGGGTGCGGTCCTCGAGGTTGACCATGGCGCCCCCGATGAGCACCGGCTGGTATGCCGGGTTGCTCGGATTGCCGCCAAAGAAGCCAGGATTGACAAACCAGCCGCGCACGTGGACGCCGATCGCAGGCAGCAGGCCGAGATTCCAGATCCGCACGAAGACGCGATAGCGACGGCCGGCGGTCGGCGACACGACCAGCCGGGACAGATCAAACGGCCCGGTGTATGCCGCGTCGATGAGCGCAATGTCGGGCGACTCCCAGCACGGTTTGGGTGGCCACGTGGGCCGTGCGCCGCGGTCGCCCGGGCTGGAAGCGCGGATCATGAGATAGGGGTAGACGTCCTCGCGGCGCGGGCGGCGCTCTTTGGTGAGATCGAGCAGCTCGCCGTGCAACTCACGGGCGATCTCGCCAGCGCGGTCGGGGGTCCAGCCGGGGGCGAGGTCTGCGTCCGGGCGGCTAGACCCACCGATCGATCCGGGCGGACTGTCGCCACGCTGAGCCTTGTCTTGCTCTGGGGTGAGCACCGAGTGCTCGACGCCGCGGTTCTTGGTGCGCCGTCGGCCAAAGGGAGTGAGCGGGTCGCGGCGCTGCGGGGTGGGAGACATGATCAGCCCTTCCCGTGGTCGAGCCGGGCTCGCCACTCGGGATCGGTGTTCTCGGGGATCTGGACGGGGGGCACGCACGTGCCGGGGTTGCGGCGGGTGACAGGCAGGTAGTGGACCCCGAGGGCGACGCCCGGGTCGTACCACTGATTGGGCGCCGAGGGGCAGTCGTGGTCGGCGTGGAAGAGTTGCGGCGAGGTGCACGGCTTGGGGTAGCCGAAGTCTTCGACGCCAGACGGGTTGGTCGGGGTGACGGGGGCCGGCACGGGGGTGATGTCGGGGACGCAGGGCAGGGCGCTGCGGTCCCAGTCCCAGCAGTGCCAGGCATAGCCGCGGTCACTGTCGAGGTTGAAGTCCGGCACGCCAAAGTCACGGTTGCCGACCTCGCGGGCCATCCGTCCGACGAGATACATCCCGTAGTCGACCGGGCCGCCGAGGTGCTCGTCGGCGGGCAGCCGGACGTCGAGGACCTTCTCGGTCTCGGCCGGGGTGGTGGCCTTCTCCAGATCGGCGCGGGCATCAGGGTTACCGGCCACTCCCGACAAGAGCACGGTGGAGTCCGATCCGATGACGTAGGGCCCAACATGGGTGCCGGCGCCTTCTTGAGCGACCGGCATACCGGCGTGGTTCTCCAACGGATAGCGCCAGGGGGCGATCCACTCGGACGCTTTGAAGACGTCGCCGGACGCATCCGGGAGATAGCGCAGCGGCGATGTGAGCCCGAGTGCGCCGACGAGGTCGGGCCGGGAGATCGCTGTCGGCAGGTCGCGGACGATCCCGCGCGGGTAGGCGTGGTCGAGGCCGTGGGCATCTGTGCCAGACAACCGCCCAGACGGCTCGGTCACCGGCGGCGGCGAGGTCGGCAGACCGAAGGGCGAGTCGAGCGCCGAGGCGATGTCGTAGGAGCCCCTCCGGCCGAGCGTCGTCAGCGACGGGTTGATTTCGTCCGGCTTGGGCATCGCGAAGCCCGACATGACGAGGGCACGGCGGGCCAGCAGGTAGAGGTTCCAGGCCGGGACGATGACGGCCCAATAGATCACCTCGCGGGCAGGGAATGTCGCGATGTCGACGATGAGGCCGGGCAGCACGGTCGCCAGCCACACGACGACCTGCGCCAGGTAGACCGCCCACGCAAACAGGGCGAGCAACAGATCCAGGAGGTTGAAGGAGTCGTCATCGTCGACATCGGCCCCGCGTGACGGGTCGTCGTCCACACCCGAGCTGCCACCGGGTGGTGTGGGGAAGCTGTGATCGGTGAAAACGCTTGGTGGGGGCGGCAATCGGAGGCTGATCGCGTCGCTGCTGGTCATCTTGAGGTAGCGATAGACGATCTCCCACATCTGCGCCATCGCGGCCTCGTTGGGCCGACCGTCCGGCAGCCCACTGGCGGGATCGACGGCCGAGAAGGCCGGATCCTGCGCGAGAATCTTCGGGCCGTCAGGGTAGGTCGCAGCCATCGCCTCCACCAGGCCCTCGACCAGGTGGGCCGGCAAGTGCCCCGTGTCGAGATCGAAGAACTGCTTGCGCAGCGACGTCGGGGTCGGCCCATCGCCGTTGTCATAGGCCGGGAAGCCCGCGAAGTAGTCATAGGCCGGCGCGTCGTCGCGCCCGTTGTAGGGCGCGTCGTCGCGGTGCCGGAAGGCGAGGCGGAAGTGCAGGGCGGAGGTGCCGTACTCGGCATACAAGGGCCCGGTATGCCGTGCGGCGTAGTTCTCTGCGTCCATGTGGTTTTCGACGAGGTGGTGGCGCTGCCAGTGGTCGCGGTAGGGGCCGCCGGACTTGGCGTTGGTGAACGGGTGGCCGGTGACGTCGGTGGCGCAGTGCGACATCCAGCCGACCGCGAAGGCGATGCGGGCCTGTGCGTCCTGGCGCTCGCTGTCGGTGGTCGCCGCCGCGAGCGCCGCCTGCGCCTGCTGGAAGAGTACGAAGGGGAACTGGTAGGTGCGCCGGTAATGGAAGATGTCCGACCAGTAGAACGAGTCATCGCCGAAACCCTGGGGCACGCCGGAGGTGAGCACGCCGAACCAGTCACCCATGCTCGCCAGCAGCCCCTTGAAGGCCGACATGATCGCCGAGGTCAGCTCGTCGAGGACCTGCGCGAGCTGGGTCGAGAGGCCGCCGGTGAGCTGCGACGCGAGCTGCGAGTTGTTGGTCGCGATGGGGTCGATCCACTTGTCCCACTTGCTGACGAACTCCCCGTCGACGACCTCCCACACATCAAGCGCCCACTGGACGACCTGGCGGATCACCTGGCCGGTCGTGTTCTTGAAGTCGGGCAACAGGTAGAACAGGTCCGGCCCGAGCGACCCCAGCGCGAGGTAGTTGCGCCAGGTGTGGCAGTGCTCGCCGATCTGCTTGGCCTCAGCGGCGGTCAGCGTGAAACCTGGCGGCAGGTTGCCGTCGCGCAGCCGCGCTGCGGTGTCGTGCGCCGCCTCCATGTGGACATACCAACCGGGCATGGCAACTCCTTGCCGACGATGGGCGGACCGGCATGTCCGCCTACTCGGGAGGAGGTGGCTCGGCGGCGTCAGATACGCCCCGCCGACGTCAGCGTGACGACGAGGCCGAGGTCGGGCTCACGTCCAACAGGTGCTCGACGGCCTCCGCCAGCGTCAATAGCTCCTCGTCGGCGTCGATGCGGCCGTCGAACTCGATCCCGATCGGGAGCCCCGCAGGGGTGTGACCCGCGGGCAGAGAGATGCCCGGATGCCCGGCGACGCCCGCGAGGTTGGTATGCCGGATGAAGGTCGCGAACGTCGGCACCTGCTCCCCAGCCAGGGTCGTCGTCTCGTCGTCGCCGATGAGCGCAGCGGGCAACGGAGTGGTCGGGAAGACCAGGGCGCTGACGTCGGAGTCGGTGAGCAGCGCGGCATACAGCTCCTGGAGTCGGATCTGCGCTTCGAGAAGGTCGGCGTATGCCGCGTCCGTCACCGGGCCGCTGAGGCACGCCTGGACGATGCCGGCGACGTCGGGGGATTCGACTGCGGCACAAACCTGTTCGACAGTGATGTCGTCGTGCTCACGCGCTAAGTAGGCCGCGAGGTCACGGGGGAATTCGTAGAGGCACAGCGGCAGACCGATGGTGTCGGCGAGCTCGGCGACCTCGCGGATATCGACGTCGACGAGGGTGACGCCGGCCTGAGCGAGACGATCGAGCGCGGCGCGGCATACCGTCTCAACGTCCGGATCGAGGCCCGTCCAGAACGGGCTGGGGACCCCCAGCCGCAGACCTGAGAGGTCGACGGGAGCGCGGTCCGGCGCCGGCGTGGGCGCCGAGGTGATGACCGCATCGACGAGGCGGATCTCGGCCACGGTGCGGGCTACAAGACCCGCGGTGTCACGGCTGTGGGCAATCGGGAGGATGCCGTCGCCGGGATAGCGTCCGAGCGTCGGGCGGTAGCCGACGATCCCGCAGAGGGCGGCCGGGATGCGCGAACTCCCGCCAGTGTCGGCGGCCAGCCCGATGGGGGCGATCCCGGCTGCGACGGCTGCGGCGGTGCCACCGCTGGACCCGCCCGGGATTCGCATCGGGTCGACCGGGTTGCGGGCCGGGCCCGTGCAGGCGTTGTTGGAGGTGATGCCGAAGGACAACTCGTGCAGGGTGTTTTTGCCAGCGATAAAGGCGCCGGCCTCGCGCAGCGCCTCGACGATCGGTGCGTCGTCGGCCGTGCGGCGGCCCAGCAACGCGCGGGTGCCGCCACTGGTCGGCAGGTCACGGGTGTCGAAGATGTCCTTGGCGACGATGGGCAGTCCGTGCAGCGGTCCGGGTTGGCAGTCAGCGGCCCGCTGCTCAAGGCCAGTCAGGTGAGGATCGACGAAGACATTGAGCTCCCGCGCTGTGGCGGCTGCCTCTTGGACGGCTGCCGCCACGTCGGCCAGCGACGAGTCTCCCGAAGCGACGAGGGCGATGAGGGCGGGGGCATTGTCGAGTCTCACGTCGGCCATCGGCTGCGCTCCGGTTCGTCGGTGAGGTGTGACCTGGCGCTACCGAGCTTGCCCTATGCGCCGAAGGATCTGCGCCGCTTCGCTCATCATCGAGGTGACGACGTCGGCTGCCGGCTGGATATCGCGGACGCGTCCGACCCCTTGACCCATAAGCCAGGCCATCTCCTCGAAGTCGCCGGTCGTCGCCTCCGTGGGCAGGATGACGTCGAACTTGTGCTTGACGTGAGGCTGACCGAGGAAGGTCGTGTGCCCGACGACCTCCAGATCCCCCCGCTCGGTCGGGACTTCGGCGAGCCGGTCGGTCCACTCGGCGACGACCCGGTTGCGGTGTAGGCGCATGGGGTTGAACATCGGCCACTCCGGTCCGAAAATCGCGCTCCGGACCGTGTCAGCCCCGGCCGCGGCGATGATCCGACGAAGGTGCTCGGGGTGAGTGTTGGCCTCGGGGGTGGCAATGAGCCGGGTCCCGACCCAGACGGCATCTGCGCCGAGACAGAGGGCCGCGGCGACCGATCTGCCGTCGACCACACCGCCGGAGGCAAGAAGCAGCACATCGTCGCCGACGGCGTCGCGGATCTCGGGGACGAGGACAAAAGTCGGCAGGCCGCCGTAGTTGTGGCCACCGGCCTCCCACCCCTGGGCGACGACCGCATCGAATCCGTCATCGACCGCCCGTTTGGCCGACTCGACATCGCCGACCTGCTCCCACAGCGAGACACCCGCATCCTGCAACAACCGGATCTGCTCTGCCGGCGGGTGGCCCCAATGGAAGGAGGCGACCGACACTCCCTCTTCGGCGACGACCTTGACCTGGTCGTCGTTGCCGAAGAAGGTGATGAAGTTGACGTCGAAAGGCTTGTCCCCCACGGCATCCCGCACTGCGCGGATGACAGACCGGAGTTGGTCCGGCGGGAGGAAGCCGACGCCGATGGCCCCGATGCCGCCCGCGTTGGTCACGGCGATGGCGAGGTCCGGCGTTTCGGAGACGAAGGCCATGCCGGCCTGAGCGAAGGGGTGGGTCACGGCATACCGGGTCGTGAAGGCGGTGGTGACGGACATTGGCGCTCCTTTCCGAGCGGACGGGGGCATGAGCGGCACGGATGGATGGGGCCACGGACTAGTGGGTTGTGGGTCATCTTGTCGCCGCTCGTGAGCTCTCACATCGGCATTTCTGCCGATCTGCCTCAGCCCTGGGGTGTCGCCAGGACCACTCTCGCGAGCTGGGTGCGGCTGGTGACGCCCAGCTTGTCGAAGATGTGACCGAGGTGGGTGCGCACCGTCCCGAATGACATACGGAGGTGCGACGCCACCTCGTCATCGGGCAGACCCTGGGCGACAGCCCGAGCCACCTCACGCTCACGGGGCGTCAATAGGGCGAGCGGACCCGTCATCTCCGGTGGTGGCGCGCAACGGCGCAAGGCAGCGGTGAACGCCCGACCCACGAGGTCGAGCAGCATCCGCTCGGACTCGGTGAAGTCGGGGCGCGTCGCCGAGCGCCAGACCCGCAAGTCGCCGAGGTTGCGCGGACCCACCCACGCAAAGTGGTTGAGCCCGTGGTGAAGTCCGTCACGGGCGAGGAAATCGTGAAAGAACTCGGTGCGGTGCAAAGCGGACCGCGGCATCACCTCCTCGACGAAGGTCGCCCGACGGAAGCGCTGGAGACGTCGGGTGATCGGGTCGTGAAACTGGAAGTACGACTCGTAGGCATCGAGGTTGGCCGGGCTCATGTTGATGATGACCCGATCACCGAAGCGGTCCCCGTCCGGATGCCACACATAGCTCGCGAACTGGTCGGCCCGCAGGAGGCGGAGCAGGCGCTCACCGAGATGCTCACGGAGTTGTCGCGACGAGGCGTCCTGTGCGAGGTCGACCATGAGTTCTCCGAGCACGCCTGCCTGCGCAGTGGTCAATTCCACGGGCCACCTCCTCGGACGACCTGCCGCCAGTGTTGCCACGATGGCACAACGACCACACCCGGGCAACGGGCTCTTGGGTCAGTCGTGGACGCGATGACGGGGTCGGCCCAGTCCCAGCCGACGGCGACTCCCTCGACCCCTAAGAGCACTGCGAGGGAAAGTGAATCCGTCACTGCGTGCGTGGAGGCCGTCGGCGATGAGCGCTGCCGTGGACGTGGTCGTCTTGGTGGCCTTGGCCGTGATGGTTGTGATCGTCGGTGTGTCCGTGCCGATGATGCGGGTCGTCCCCGCTCACGAGACGGTCCGACCGGCGCGGAGCATCTCAAGCGCCTTCACGACCCGGCTGGCCCTGGTCGACTCGCGGACCGCGGAAGCGATCCACTCGGCATACTCCTTGCGGTGCGTGAAGGCGAGCTTCGCGTATGCCGTCCGCGCAAGGTCGTCCCCAGCCAGCGCGTCGGCGAGCGCGGCAGGGATCTCGACCTCGCGAGGGGCATCGTCGAGGGTGATGACGGCCGTGACCTCGCCGCCGATCTCGACACCCAGCAGGGTGCGGTTGGCCTTGCTCAGGCCGATGATGTTCTCGCCGCCCATCACGGCAAGGCGCAGCCGCGCGCTACGGTCGCCGATCGTCACGACGACGGGCGCACGCTTGCCGGACCCCAGGACGGACACCTGGGCATCGGTGAGGAGCAACGCGCCGGCTGGTCCCCGAGGTTCGACGCGGGCGTGGAGGACGACTTCGGCCATTCCGAAACTCTGGCACATCTCCCACTGCACAGCGGCGCAGTGGGTCAGGGCGTGTGATGTGCCTGGACGGCGGGATCGCGCTGGAGCATCCGTGCTGCGCCGGCCCGCGATCTGACCAACCGTCGACCACCAGCCACCAAACGGTCGCACAGGGCTGCGACGGCACTCTTGTCAGGTTTCTATTCGCTGTCGGGGATGGGGACAGCGGAACGAGTGCAGGCCGGGATAGTCGAGGATGCCGCCGGCAGTTTCTATTCGCTGTCGCGAGATGGGGATAGCGGAACGTGCAGGTCGTCGGGCGTCTCACGAGCGACCCGGAGCGTTTCTATTCGCTGTCGCGAGACCGATGCCGAACCGGCCGAGGAAGTCGCTGCGCGGCAAGTCGAACAGGTCACGCTTGGACGACGCCCCGACCGTCGCGAGGAAACGTTCCACCTCGTCGGGGGTGAGGCCGACGCCGTCGTCAACCATCCGGAGCGCGTCGACTCCCCCGACCCCAAACGGCGTGATCCGGATGCCCGCCGTGACGAAACCGGACTCGAGTTGAGCGCGTGCGGTGATGGCGTCCGCGGCATTCTGGATCAGCTCCCGCAGATAGACCCGCGGCGAGGAGTAGATCGCGGAACTCAGCAGGTCGACGACCCCGTGCAAGTCCACGCGAAAGACACTTTCCCCCGTGCTCATCCCGGCAAACTACCAAGCCGCGCTCCGCGGACGCCCCTGGGTTGAGCGTGATTCCCGCCGGGCCGGCCGAGCACGAAGCCCCGGCGATTGGGCGGTCCTCGCGACACGGCATACCCTCGTATGCCGTGACCCCTCCCACTCTCGGACCCGACTGGATGGACCCCGCCTGGCTTCTGGAGCGTTTCGGCGCCCAGATGTTTTGGGTGTCGTGCGCGATTGTCTTCATCGAGTGCGGCCTGCTGTTCCCGATCTTGCCGGGCGACTCGCTGCTGTTCAGCGTGGGGATGTTCATCAACCGCGCCGAGGCCGGCGAGGCCGGCATCCACATGTCGATCTGGCTGGCGTGCCTCCTGCTGTCGACTTTCGCCTTCCTCGGCAACGTCGTGGGCTACGAGATCGGCCGCGCGATCGGGCCGGCCATTTTCCGGCGCAACGGGCGCTTCACCAAGCGCGAGTATTTCGACAAGACGCACGCGTTCTTCGAGCGCTACGGCAACAAGGCGCTGGTCATCGGACGTTTTGTGCCCATCGTGCGGACCTTCATCACGGTGGTCGCGGGCGCGGGGCAGATGGAGCGGCGTCGGTTCTTCACGTGGTCCCTCGTCGGGGCGATCCTGTGGGCGACTGGAGTGACCCTGCTGGGATACTTCCTCGGCGGGATCCCGTTCTTGCAGAAGAACATCGAGGCCGCGCTGGTGGCCATCGTGCTCGTGTCGGTGCTGCCGATGGTGTTTGAGTGGTGGCGCCACCGTCGCCAGGCCCGGATGACTCCACACGAGGCAGCCGTGGAGGCGCAGCAGATCGTCGACGAGGTCCAGCAGGACGGCTGAGCTCGGCCGCTTGGGAGGTGGTGGCTGCGGGGCAGCGACCTTGGCGCGCGCTTTGTCTTTTTTGTCGGTTATCTCCGGACGGCTCTGCGTTGATAGATCGCGATTGTGACACTTGGGTCATGGTGCAGCATGCGCCAAGTGTCACTATCGCGATCTTGCGGAGGGAAGGGGCGCTCGCACCGACCGCCAGCCCTCGATCAGACGTCACCCTCGATCAGGGCGTCACCCCGCACTCAGGGCGTCACCGCGAAGATGCCTCGAGCGCCACGCTCGGCGTCGACCATGACGTGGCTGACGAAAGGATAGTGTCCAGCCTCCGGGAAGACGAGCTCGACGAAGCCACCTTGCGCCGCAGCCAGACCCAATGCCTGCGACCCGCCCGAGCCACCGGATCCGCTCGAGCCACCAGTGCCACCGGACCCACCCACTCCCGGCGGGCGCAGCAGCCAGGCGCCCTCGGCATACACGGTGTCGAACTGCCCACCGACGATGTGGAAGGACGTCGCCCGGTTGGGTCCGGCGTCGAGGACCCAGACTCGCACCCGTTCGCCGACGCGAGCGGGGAGGGGGCGCGCGGTCATACTGGTTGGCAATCGCCGTTGAACACCACGGCATCTGGCCGTTCCAGCGTGACCCGCCGCGCGTCGACCTCGTCGCGCGCTGCCGGCCGCATGCGATGCCCCGAGGTAGACCTCCGACTGCACGAGCACGTACGAGCGGTCGACCGCGGGCAGACCCTCGGGTTCGATGACGACCGCCCCGTGCATGCCCGCGGCGATGTGGGCGCGACATCGGCATCGTCGAGCAGTGATACATCCACACGCCCGACGTGCGTCGGCGGTGAAGCGATAGACGAGCGACTCCCCCGGCGCGATGGTGCGCATCGGCCGGTCGGGCGCGAGCGATCCGGCGTGGAAGTCGATCGAGTGCCCGATCGTGCCGTCGTTGACCAGCGTCATCGACGAAGACGTCCCCGACCCGCCCGTGCAGCGTCGGCCCCGGCACCCGCCCGTCGAAGGTCCACCGCTTCTGCCACACCCCCGGCGCGACCTGCAGCTCGAGCTCCAGCACGCGCAGCGTCACATGGTGCTCGCGTTCGGCGGGCAGGGGCGGCAGCACCGCGTCGACCGCCTGGAAGCTCGCCTGCGGATCCTGGCCCAGATCGACCCTCGGGTATGCCGTGCCGTCGCCTCCCACCCCCGCCTCGCCGGCTGGTGTGGGGGCCGCCCCATGGGACCCTCCGTGGGTCGAATCTTTGGCTGTGGCGGCTCCGGCGACCTTGACGTCGAAGACCATCCCCATGGCTCGGTGCCCGACGACCGAGCACCATCCTTGAGTGCTCGATCCCACGACGCCGAGGTCGAGGGTGGCGGACGAGCCGACCTGCAGGCGGGGTGTGCGCACACCCGATGCGAAGACGAGGTCGTGGGTCTGGCCCGGGTCGACGTTGACGAACTCGATGACGAGGCGGTCGCCGGCCGGCACCGTGACTGAAGTCGGCGCATAGCGCATCCCGACCGCCTCGACCCGGACGGTCGTCGTGCGCCCGGTGGGCGTGACACCGGCGGCCAGGTCACCGTCTCCAGAGCCGCCATTCCCCGGACCGCCGAGCCCGGCGAGCCATCCCGGCGCGCCGAGGCCAGACGGGGTGAGGCCGGCTGCTGCCGGGTCGGCGAATATCCCGAGGCTCACGGCCAGCAGGAGGGCAAGGACCCCTCCGACGAGTTGCCCGTTGCGGGGGCGCGGGCTCGTGCGCGTCCCGCCTGGCGGCATCGCGGCGGCAGGAATCGCAGCAGAAATCATGGGAGGAATCGCGGCGGCAGGAATCGCAGCACCAATCGCGGCGTGAGGCGCTGACGTGGACGGCACCATGACGGCGGGAGATCCCGCGGCTGACGACGACGCCGCGCTCGGGCTGCGGTCACGGTCACGGTGACGGTCGCAGTCGCGGTCACGGTCACGGTCACGGTCGCGGTCACGCTCACGCTCACGCTCACGCTCACGCTCACGCAATGACCGCACTGCCCCGAGGACGGCCGCGCCGAGCACGGGGACAAACGTCGCGAGCGTCAAGCCCACCAGCGCCCCCACCGCCACCCGCACCGCCGGCGGCACCGGCAACAAGGCGACGACGAGCCCACCGTTGACGGCGACGACCCGGGCGGCACCCCAGGGATCCATGGCAGCACCGGCCGCTCGCACAATCGACGGCCCGCCGCCGAGCACGCTCGGCACGAGGTAGGTCAGCGCACCCTGGACGAGTTGTGCTCCAAACCCGACCGCAAAGGCCACCGTCGCCGGCGTGAAGCCTTCGACGAGGGCACGCCAATCCGATTGCCACCCCACCGATCCCGCGACCCACAGCACTGCGAAGACGAGCCAGCCCAACCCCGCCGCCACTGACCACGAGCCGAACTCTCGCGGGGGTGCTTGTCGAGCCGGCCGCCAGAGGGCACGGCCCCACCAGCCGAGCGCACCGGCATACAGCAGCAGCGACCCGACCACAAGCGGACGGAAGCCGGCGAGCGCACCGCAGACGACGCCCGCGTTGGTCGTGACCAGCACCGGAAGCGCTTGGCGCGCTAGGGTTTCCGCGCGAGCATCGATGCGGGTGCGGAGCATCGTGGGCCAGAGGGTGACCAGGGTGCCGGTGACCGTGAGCCCGAGCCACCCCAAGACCATCGCCGAGGTGTGGCCGACGAGCAGGCGCCCGTGCCATTGGTCGTCAGGTCCCCGGAAGAGCAGGGCCCCCAGGGTCGCCCCGATGGGGATCCACGCGGCCGCGCACAGGTAGTAGCGGACGGTGATGCGGAGGCGGCCGGGCAGCGCCACCCGCAGCCGCTGCCACAGCGCTACCGCATGCCAGCCGACGGCGCCGGTGACGGCGACCGCTCCGGTCAGGACGACCCACCAGCCCAGCCACGGCACCCCGAGGAGGACGAGCGCGACCCCGACGAGCAGGAGGACCAGCCGGGCGTTCTGCCGAGGTCGCGGGTCGATGCCGGCCGAGGTCTTGAGGAGGGCCTGCGTGAAGTGCGTGGACCACACGAGCACGGCGTGGGTCACCGCGCCGAGCAGGACGGCGTGGACGAGGATCCACCGGGCGTCGGCCAGCTCGGGGAGGACGACCGCGTCGAGCGCGACCACCACCGCGACGACCATCCAGAAGACTGTCGGGTGGTCGCGCATCGGCCACTGCCCGCGCACCCCGCGCGCGCTGCGCCCGCGGGGCGCCGGGGTCGGGATGCTCATGCGGTATGCCGTCCGCGCGCCACCGACCACGCGATCACCGGGGGCATCAGGAGCACCGCGAGGACGGTCCCGGCCGCTCCGACCTTCCACACCGTCGCGAGCCCGGCCAAGTCGCCCAGGACGACCCGGGCGAGCAGACTCACGTGCAGCAGACCGAGCACCCCCCACAGCACTGGGTGGAAAGGCAGCGGCCTGCGCAGGACGGCGGGCAGGATCACCGGCGCATGCGCGAGGACCATCGACATCACGAAGCCGAGCGTCACCGCATGGATGACAAGGTCGTATGCCGCTCCCGAGTGCAGGCCTGCCAGCTGACCTGCCCCCACGGATCCGCCGGCGAGGTCACCGACGTGGCCACCCGCGAGGTCACCGACGACGAGCCACACGAGGCCCGCGAGGAGAAGCCAGGCGTAACCCAGGAGCATCGCGGCGGCGGCGAACCGCGGCAGCCCGACCGAGGTGATCGTCTTGCGGGCCACGTCGTGGCGGGCCAGCCACCCGACGAGCAGGCACAGCACCACAGCCATGGCGCGCCCGGCCCACAGGGGCGCGAGCACGCTGGCGACCGCCGCCACTGCTAGGGCAAGGGCTGCTGCAAGGAGCACTCGATCCGAGTGCTCGGGCAGGGCGATGCGGGCGAGTTCGACTCGTTCGGAGGCGATCGTGATGACGAGGAAGCCCACGAGCAGCGGCACCAGCCGCTCGACGTCGACGCGCAGCCACAACAGCGCCGCCATCGTTGCCAGACCCGCGGCGACGATCTGCGACGAGGTCGGGAGGTCACGCTGGCGGCGCCACAGCGCGGCATACAGGGCCACGAGCACGACGGCGCCGTCGAGCAGGAGCACCTGCCCGAGCCACGGCGGCAGCACCGGGACGGCCAGCGCGAGCCCGCCCGACCCGAGCAACACCGGCGCGAGGTAACCCCATCGACGGCGCAGTGCGATAGCCCGCTCGAGGGCGATCAGGGTGCCGAGGAAGCCGAGCACCATGACCATCCCGTGGACCTCGGGCAACCGGTCGGACGTGACGGGAGCGGGGATCTCGGCGAGCAGCAGTCCCGCATCGAGGCCCACCATGAGGGCCAGTCCGGCGGGGATCAGCAGCAAGGCCCGCCGCGGGACGGGCATCGCCGGTCGCGAGCGACCTGACGGCGCCAGGCGGGCCGCCTGCCGCTGCGAGGTCGGGTGCTCTGGAGGCACATCCCCCGGTGTCGGGTGCTCCGGTGTCGGGTGCTCCGGTGGGTTCGAGTGCGCGGCGGTCAGGTCCGGCGGGTGAACTTCAGCCGCCACGCCTCCGGACCCTCCTCCAGGTAGCTGACCCCGATGGCGTCGCCCTCCCGCTGGGCGATCTGCGCGAGCAGCGGCTTGGGGTCGTGGGGGGCGACGAGCACCATCGCGCCGCCGGGTTTGACCGCCCCGAGCGCACCGAAGATCGCGGCGTGACGGATCGCGTGCGGGATGAGGCGGGCGTCGAGCTCGGGCAGGGAGTCGTCGGCGCCACACGCGCATGCATCGGCATGTGCGTGGGCGACATCGCTGACCGGCAGTTGGGTGATCTCGTCCATGATTCCTCCGTCGACACGCGCGCAGATCTGGGTCAGCGCGATTGCGTTTATTACACTATGTCATGTGAGAAAGAGTCGACACCCGCTCGGGCCGCACCCACTGCCGTCCATGCCGCCGCTCGTCGGCGTCCGGCTGCAGATCCTCGGCGAACTCGTGGGACGGGCACGGCCCGTCGACATCGCATCCATGACGGCGCGGGTCGGCGGACACCCCAACACCGTCCGAGGTCACCTTGACGTGCTCACCGAGGCCGGGTTGGCTGCCCGGGAGAGCCTCCCGCCCGCGGGCCGCGGTCGACCCGCCCTCGGGTATGCCGCGACGCCCGCCGGTCGCACGGCATACCTCATGCGCCGCGCCGGGGGTCCAGTAGGAGCCGACGATGTCGCGGAAGCGCTCGTGTCCTATCTCGCCGACCGCCGGGATGGCCCTGTCCTCGCGCGGGAGTTCGGACGTCACTGGGGTGCGGGGCTCGCGGGAAGTGCACCGAGCCCGGGCACGGCTACATCCGCCGAGGTGTGCGACGGGGGCAGCACAGTCGACGTAGACAACTCAGTGGACGCGGCTAGCCGGACCGATGGGGCCGCTCTGGCCGATGAGGCCGACACCGACGGGGTCGTCCGGCGGGTCACCGAGACACTGGCGTGGATGGGGTTTTCGCCAGAGGTCACCTCACGTGCTGCCTTGCGGGTCGCGAGGGAGCCGTCACCGTCGGATCGTGACATCGACGCGGACATGAGCCCCACGTCGGAGGGCCAGGTGACGCGGATCCGGCTGGTGACCTGCCCCCTGCTCGATGCTGCCCGGCAGCAACCGGCCGTGGTCTGCGGGATCCATCAGGGCCTCGTCGAAGGGTTGACCGACCAGCGCTACCGCCTGACACTCACGCCATTCGCCGAGCCTGGTGCCTGCGTCGTCACGCTGTCGGCCTGACTGAGCCTTGCGCGCGGCCCTCATCCCCTGACAAAGATCGCGATAGTGGCACTTGGGTCACGCTGCAGCATGCGCCAAGTGTCACTATCGCGATCTTGTCGGGCTGATCGGGTCGGGCGACGTGTCGGGCTGATCTGGTCGGGCTGATCTGGTCGGGCTGATCTGGTCGGGCTGATCTGGTTGGGCTGACGTGCCGGACGATCAGTGACCTATTGGGCGACCTACTGGGTCCGCGGGGCCTGCCAGGGGCCTGGCGCGTCCTGGATCGGCGCCGTGGCACCCGGGCCGCCGGCCGGGGGAAGCTGCTGACCGGCATACGGACCGGCTTGTCCCACAGCGGCATTGGGGTCGAAGGACACCTTGGGCGCCTCGCGCTCGATCGGGCTCTCCGGCTCGAAGTACTCGGCCTTGGTGACGCCTGCGGGGCCGGCGATGAAGTTCGTCGGGATGCTCTCGACCTTGGTGTTGAGCTCGCTTGACGTTGGCGTTGTAGTAACGCCGGGCGCTGGCGATCCGGTCTTCGGTGGACGCGAGTTCCTGCTGCAGCGCCAGAGAAGTTCGAGTTGGCCTTCAGGTCGGGATAGGCCTCGGCGACGACGTTGAGCCGCGCAGAGCGCCTGGCTCAGCGCAGCCTCGGTGCGGCTCGCTGTCGGCCGGGCTCTGGCCGGGCGCCATGGCCGCGGCGCGCGGCCTGGGTCACGGCGTCGAGCGTGCCGCGCTCGTGCTGGGCATATCCCTTGACCGTCTCGACGAGGTTGCCGATGAGGTCGTGGCGCCGCTTGAGCTCGACGTCGATCTGCGCCAGTGCCTCCTGGACCTGGTTACGCAGCCGGATGAGGCCGTTGTAGGCGCCGAAAAACCACAGGACGAGCCCGAGGATGATGACGCCGAAGACGATCGCGAAGATCATGTCGAGCTCCCTTGTCGGTTGGTGTCCCGATCCTAAGCCAGCGGTATGCCGTGACGCGGCACCTCGCGACGGCGGACGAGGCGGCCGGGCCCGGCTCCGGCGACGAGGTCAGCCGAGGCCGAGGTCGGCGAGGCCGTAGAGGAACCGGTACGGCAGTCCAGCAGCGGCGAACTTCTCCCCCGCTCCCGTCGCCCGGTCGGCGATGGTCGCCACCCCGACGACGTGGGCGCCGGCCGCCCGCGCCGCCTCGGCGGCCTCCAGCGGGGAGGCCCCCGTCGTCGAGGTGTCCTCGACGATGAGCACCCGCCGACCGGCGATCGACGGCCCTTCGATCCGCTGCTGCAGCCCGTGTGCCTTGCCGGCCTTGCGCACGACGAACGCATCCAGGCGGCCGCCCCGCCGCCGCGGCAGCGTGGAGCATCGAGGTCGCGACCGGGATCGGCGCCCAACGTCAGCCCACCGACCGCGTCGAAGTCGAGGTCTTCGACCAGGGCGAGCATGAGCCGTCCGACGAGCGGCGCCGCCTCGCCGTCGAGAGTGATCCGGCGCAGGTCGACGTAGTAGTCGGCCTCCTTGCCCGACGACAGCGTGACGCGCCCGTGGACGATCGCCCGGGCCTTGACGATGGCGAGCAGCCTTGCGCGGTCGGCAGCAAGATCGGTCGGGAGGTCGGCGCGAAGCCCGGCGCGGAGGGCGGCAGCGTGGTCGGTCACGGTCACCCAGCGTAGTTGCGGCGCAATGGCGCGAGACCTAGACCGGCGCGTCGGCGAAGTCGGCTTCGACGATCGCCCGATCCTCCGGGTCGGCAATCGGCACCGCCTTTGCCGCGCGCCAGGCCTCCTCGGACTCGGTATGCCGCCCCAAGGCTCCCAGCGCGCGAGCCCGCAACTCGTGGGCGTAGGCGAGGTCGAAGTCGACGAGCCCGGCGTCACGGCATACCGCCATCGTCCGGTCGCCGTAGTCGAGCGCCACCTCGGCCCGCCCGGACGCCAGCCACGCCTGCCCGATGAGGTAGCGGGCACGCGCCTCGTTGGCCGGACCGTAGCCGGTCGCGCGCTCCCAGTGGTAGGCCGCGGCATACGCCCCGCGGACCAGCCCCGTGACCCCGCGGTCACCGGCCGTGCCCTCCCGGACTGAGGTGAGCTGAGCCCAGGTCGCGTTGTTGGCCTCGATCGCGAGGGCGCGGTGGTGGTCGGGGGAGATGATTGGCGAGTCCATGATGCGTCCTCCTCAGGTCAGCCGCGTGGGCGGCGGCGCGTCGCGATCCCCCCACTCGTGCGGCGGACGAGGCCCCGCGGCAGGACCTTCAGTGCCCCTACGAGCACCTTGTATGCCGTGCCCGGCACCGACACGACCTTGCCCCGATCGAGATCCGCGAGCGCGTCGGCGACGAGACGATCGGCCTCGAGCCACAGCGCATCGGGCAGCTTGCTCATGTCCATCGACGCGCGCTGGTGGAACTCCGTGCGGGTGAAGCCGGGGCACAGGGCCATGACCTGGACACCCGTGCCGTCGAGTTCGTGGGCGAGCGCCTCGGAAAACACCGTCACCCAAGCCTTGGCAGCCGAGTAGGAGCCCATCGCGACGAAACTCGCGACCGACGAGACGTTGACGATGGCGCCGTGACCCCGCTCGCGCATCGGCCCGACCAGCCGCGTGGCTCGTCACGAGGATCGCCCGACACAAGACGTCGAAGGCCTGCTCCTCTCGCCTCGACCTCGTTGCGCAGGAAGGCTTTTCGCAGACCATAGCCCGCGTTGTTGACGAGCAGGTCGACGGGGCGGTCGGCGTCGGCCAGGCGCGTGGCCACGCGGGTGAGGGCACCACGGTCGGCGGAGAGGTCGGCCGCGAGCACCTCGACCTGGACTGCCGTGCCGCCGGCTGAGCTCGGCGGCGAGGGCCTCCAACCGGGGCACGTCACGGGCGACGAGGACGAGGTCGTAGCCGCGACCGGCGAGCTGGCGCGTGAAGGACAGACCAATGCCGGCGGTGGCGCCGGTCACGAGGGCAGTGCTCATAGAGGGCACTGTGGGCGTCCACCCCGTCATCGCGGTGTCGGCTGTGGTCAGGGCACCGTCAACCGCCCCGCATAAGGTGGACCCGTGCGCATCGCCACCTGGAATGTCAACAGCATCCGCTCCCGCATCGACCGCGTCGAAGCCTGGCTGCAGCGCTCGGATGTCGACGTGCTGGCGATCCAAGAGACCAAGTGCAAGCCCGAGCAGTTCCCGACTGCGCGGCTCGAGGGCGCTCGGCTACGAGGTCGCCCACCACGGGCTCAACCAGTGGAACGGTGTCGCGATCCTGTCGCGGGTCGGCCTGTCCGACGTGCAGCACGGCTTTGCCGGTATGCCGTCGTGGGGCACCCCGCCCGCGGCCGAGGCCCGCGCGCTCGGGGCCACCGTGCGGTGGTGTGCGGATCTGGTCGCTCTACATCCCCAATGGGCGCCACCTCACCGACCCGCACATGGACTACAAGGTCGAGTGGCTTGAGCGCGCTCACGGCCGAAGCAGGCGGGTGGTTGACGGCTGACCCCGACGCGCAGATCGCGCTCGTCGGTGACTGGAATATCGCCCCGCGCGACGAAGACGTGTGGAGCATGGAGTTCTACGTCGACAAGTCGCACGTCTCGCCGAGGGAACGCGCCGGGTTCGCAAGCGTCGTCAGCGCGGGCTATGCCGATGTCGTCCGACCCCATGCTCCGGGGCCGGGCGTTTACACCTATTGGGATTACCAACAACTGCGCTTCCCCAAGAAGCAGGGCATGCGGATCGACTTCGTCCTCGCCTCGCAGGCCCTCGCGGCGCGAGTGGAGGGCGCCGCGATCGACCGCGAGGAGCGTAAAGGCACTGGCGCCTCCGACCACGCGCCCGTCGTCGTCCAACTGCGCGACTGGACCACACCGGAGTCGCGCCTGGGACGCTCTGCGGCGCCCTGGGACGGGCTGCGGCGGTGGTTACCTCGGCACGGTGGATCCGCGCGAGGGCGTAAGGCCGAGCCCCGCGAGCGCGCCAAGTGCCGCGGCGACGGCGGCCCCGCGGAAGACCCACTGCACCTGCACGACAGCCGCATCGAGCAGCGCCGGCACATCGGTCGGGTCGGGCAGGACGGCGACGGCCGCATAGTAGGCGTGCAGGCCGACCGAGGTCAGGACCGCGAGCCCGACGACCATGCCGATCATCCGGGCGACGACGATGATCGACCCGGCGACGCCGTGGGTGCCCTCGGCCACCTCGTGCAGGGCCGCTGCGTTGACCGGCGCCAGCGTGAGCCCGAGCCCGAGGCCGACGAGGACGAGCACCACCGTTGCGCCCGGGGTCGGCGAGCGCATCGCCGGTCCACCGCGACATCGCGACGAGTCCCCAGTCGCGGCCACCAGCCCGGCGACCGTGATCACCCGATAGCTCACGCGGCGGGTCAGCCAACCCCCGACCAGCGCCCCGACCGGCACGGCGACAAGGAACTTCACGAGGACGAAGGCGGCTGCCGTCTGGGTCTCGGCGACGGTGAGCCGGGCATCGACCGGCACATCGACGACGACCGCCACGAGCGCCACACCGACGCAGGCGCTCACGACGGACGCGCGCCGGGTGAGCCGCGGGAACGCCGTCGCCGGGATGAGGGGATCGGGGACGCGACGCAGCCGCCAGAGCGCGAGAGCGGCCGCGAGGGCCGCGAGCGGCAGGAGAGCCAGGCCCGCCGGCCCGACGACGTCGCGCTCCGGGTTGCTCGTGGCGAAAGTCAGGATGACGGCCGTCAGCGCGACCGCGAGGAGGGCAGCCGACGGCAGGTCGGCGCGCCGGAGCAGGCCGCGGCTGCGCCACAGCAGGTATGCCGCGAGCCCGGCTCCCAGCCCCACGGTGGCGAGCCCGATCGGTGTCGCGACGCGGCTACTCATCGACCCGAGAGGGACGTAGGCCAGGCCATAGGTGAGATGGGTGGTCAACGACTCGGGAGCGACGAGAGTGAGTGCGCCGAGGGCGCTGACGAGCACCGTCAGGCCGCCGACCAGCCATCGCGAGAGAGCACCCGATCTAGCGGTCTCCACATCCGCATCAGTGACGCGTTCCCCCTGCTGCGCCGACACCGCGGCTGGGAGCGAGCGAAGGGCGGCATACAGTCCGAGGCCGGCGAGGGCACCAAACCAGAAGATCGCGCGCCAGTCCCCCACGGCGAGGATGGCCGCGCCGAGGACCGGGCCGGCCACGGCACCGAGTTCTTGGACCGCGCCGACGACCCCGAGTGGCCCGCCGCGGCGCTCCGGTGGCCACTGGTCGGCGACGAGCGCGAGGGTGGCGGGCACGAGCCCACCACCACCCACCCCTTGGACGACGCGCCCAGCGACAAGGACTCCGAGATCGGTCGCGAGAGCCGTCACCACCGACCCGACGGCAAAGACGACGAGGCACCACGTGAGCACCCGCCGTCGTGGGATCAGGTCGGCGAGGCGTCCGATGAGCGGCAGGGTCGCCACGTAGCCGACGAGGAAGCCGGAGATGATCGGAGTCGCGCGATGAAGTGACTCGATGCCCAAGCCGACGCCGGCCATCATGTCGGTCAGCGCGAGGACGACGACGTAGGTGTCGGCCGCCGTCAGCAGGACCGCCGTGCTCGCGAGGCCGAGCTGGAGCCTAGGGCTTGACGATCTCAACGGGCTCGCCGTAGCGGTCGAAGGTCAGACGGTACGTCGAGGGGGTCGCGCCGTAGAACGGTCCGCGCAGCTCGACCGAGCGCAGCTGGCCGCCGGGCTCGGTGAGGCCGTAAGACACCGTGAAGGTGGCGTTGGGGTCGCCCACCTTGAGCAGGTCGACGATGGCCTTGCCGGGAAGGGTGCCGCTGACGACGCGCAGCACCTCGGAGCCCTTGCGGACCGGCTCGGCTGCGGTCGGTGCCACCGTCGCGGTGAGCAGCGACGTCACTCCGGAGGTCGGGTCAAACAGCGTGGCCGGATCCGGGGCCCCGAGCGTGGCGGGGTCGACCTTGGCGAAGATCGGCACGAACGGCAGCTTGGCGTAGACCTCCCCGCCCACGGCGACGACCTGGGTATCGGCAGCAGTGCCCCGCACGGTGACCTGGAAGGTGCCCTTGAACGCCGGCGGATGGGCGCCCCACCCATCCGCCGACACGATCCCGGAAACGCCGCTCGGCAGATCCGCGGAGGTCAGCGACAGATGCACCGAGGTCGCGGCGTCGAGCTGCGCCTTGGCCGTGGCCAACCGCTGCGCGGGGGTGGGTCCGGTGGGCGTGGGGTCAGGCGAGGAACTCGAGCACGCCGACGCGATCGCCAGCACGATCACGGCAAGGAGTGCAGCCAGGGTCCCTCCCCGGCGCCGACGGCGGGCGGGTCGGGTGGGCGTGGGACGGCGGCGCACGATGTCCATGCGCGAGAGCGTATGCCGTGCCGAGTCCAGCCCCGCGACGGACAGCGACAAACCCCCGAACGGGGTCCCGTGCGGGCAGGTGACGGGCACGGCATACGCTGCTGTGGCATGGGCCTTGCCCGGGCCCTACGTCCCCTTGTCACGGACGGCCCGCAGGAGAAAGGTTGGGCCCATGAGTAAGGCACCTGCCACCAGAGATCAGTCGTCCGCACCAGTGCCGACCAGCCCCGAGCAGATCCGCAACGTCGTGCTCGTGGGACCCGGTGGTGCGGGCAAATCCACCCTTTTCGATTACCTCGTCGCCGCCCGGGTGCCCGGCCGTCGCCCCCACGACGGTGACCACGAACGCTCGGTCGCGGTGCAGGTCGCGGCGCTCGAATCCAACGGGCTCACCGTCAACCTCATCGACACTCCCGGATACCCCGATTTCGTCGGTGAGTTGCGCGCCGGTCTGCGCGCCGCCGACGCCGCTGTGTTCGTCATCTCCGGCGCCGACGGCATCGACGGCGCCACCGCCCTCCTGTGGCAGGAATGCGCAGCTGTCGGGATGCCGCGTGCCATCGCCGTGAGCAAGCTCGACATGCCCCGCTCGGATTACCACGAGACCATCGCCATGTGTCGACGCGCCTTTGGCGAGGCCCAGCCGATCTATCTGCCGGTCTACGACGACGACAAGAACGTCATCGGCTCGATCGCCCTCATTTCGCAATACGTCGCCGACGGCACCGGCACCCGCCGTGAGCCGACCGAGGCCGAGGCGGAGCTCATCGAGGAGCACCGCAGCGCTCTCGTCGAGGCGATCATCGAGGAGTCCGAGGACGACAGCCTGCTCGAGCGGTATCTATCCGGCGAAGAGCTCGACCCGGTGCAGCTCGTCACCGACACCAAGACCGCCATCACCAAGGGCACGTTCTTCCCGATCATGCCGATCTCGCCCGCGACCGGCGTCGGGGTCACCGAACTCTTCGAGGTCATCGAGTCGGCCTTCCCCTCGCCGGTGAGCCATCCGCACCCGACGGTCACGACGCCCGACGGCGGCGACTTCGGTGACATCTCCTGCGACCCGTCCGGCCCGCTCGTCGCCGAGGTCATCCGCACGAGCAGCGACCCCTACGTCGGGCGGCTGTCGCTCGTGCGCGTCTTCTCCGGGACGCTCCGGCCGGAGGAAGTGATCCACGTCTCCGGCCACCTCGCCCAGTTCGTCGGCCACGACATCGAGGGCCACCCCGAGCACGACGACGACGAACGCGTCGGCCCGCTGTCCTCGCCTCTCATCGACTCCCTGCGCCCGCGGGAGTCCGCGATCGCCGGTGAGATCGTCACGGTCGCCAAGCTGTCCAAGGCCGAGACCTCTGACACGCTGTCCAACAAGGACAAGCCGGCCCTCGTCGAGCCGTGGGTGCTGCCCGAGCCGCTCCTGCCGGTGGCGATCCACGCCAAGAGCAAGGCCGACGAAGACAAGCTCGCCTCCGCTCTCCAGCGGCTCGTCGCCGAAGACGTGACGATGCGGATGGAGCACAACGCCGAGACCCACCAAGTCGTCCTGTGGGCGATGGGCCAGGCCCACATCGAGGAACTGCTCGGGCGGCTGCACGAGCGCTACGGGGTGCAGGTCGAGGCCGAGCCCTTCCGCACGGCGCTGCGGGAGACCTTCGTCAAGAAGGTCGTCGTCAAGGGCCGTCACGTCAAGCAGTCCGGTGGGCACGGGCAGTATGCCGTGTGCGACCTCGAGATCGAGCCGTTGCCTCGCGGCGGTGGTTTCGAGTTCGTCGACAAGGTCGTCGGTGGCGCGGTGCCCCGCAACTTCATCCCGTCGGTGGAAAAGGGCGCGCGGCTGCAACTCGAGAAGGGTGTCCTCGCGGGTTACCCGCTCGTCGACATCCGGGTCACCCTCTTCGACGGCAAGGCACACTCGGTCGACAGTTCCGACATGGCCTTCCAAACCGCCGCCGCGCTCGCGCTCAAGGAGGCTGCCAACGCCTCGTCGGTGGCCCTGCTCGAGCCGATCGATGCGGTCGACATCACGGTCAGCGACGACTACGTCGGGGCGGTCATGTCCGACCTACGCGGCCGGCGCGGCCAGGTGCTCGGCACCGAACCGGCACCCAACCCGGGCTGGACGATCGTCCACGCCGAGGTCCCGCAAACCGAGTTGTCGCGCTACCCGATCGACCTCCGGTCGGTCTCGCACGGCACGGGGTCGTTCACCCGATCGATGCTGCGGTACGACTACATGCCGGCAGACAAGGCCAAGGAATACGCGAAGGCTGACTGACCTCTCGCCCGAGCGCACGACCACGGGCTGGTATGCCGCGGAGGCGGCATACCAGCCCGTGGTCTTTGGGTGCGCTGGCTGGCGCGGACCGTCAGGCCGCGACCAAACCGGTGACGATGCGGACGATCGAGGCCACGTCGATGTTGGCGTTGGCCAACTGGTCGCTGACCTTCGACACGACGGTCGCCGGGGTGTAGGGGCGGCCCGCGATGATGCCGTCGGCGAGCGACCCGGACTTGTCAGCGGGCACACCCGCGCTCTGCAGGGTGGTCACGAGGTCGGCGCGGCTCGCGGTGTTGACGTCGAGCTTGGACGCGGCGGCTGCAGCGCTGGCCGACGCTTGCGACGCCGCGCTCGCGAGGGCCTTGGACGCCTCCGCCTTAGCGGTCGCCGCGACCTGGGATGCCGCATTGGATGCGGCGCTCTTGGCGGTGTCGGCGACCTGGGAGCACCCCGCGACCGCCGAGGCACCCGTGACAGCGAGAGCGGACAGGACGAGGGCAGCGGCGCGCTTCATGCGCCCATTGTCACCCAGCTCGGCGGGCCTCATGCGGCGTGGCCCGGCATCCAGACCCGGACGCCGCACCACGGCCGGTCACGCAGACGTCAGGGGATGAGCGGGGAGGCCGGGCTGTTGGAGGATCCCGTCTCGTTCTCGGCGCCGGGAGCCTGCGCCCATGGCCCGGAGTTGTCTTCGACCGCCTGCTCAGCGGCTTCCTGGCCGCCATCGGCCGGTGCCACGGCAGCGTCGGTGCCAGCGGCGCCGGGGACGATGGATGCGCCGCCGCCGGCCGAGAGGATCGTGCGGATCTTCTCGATCGCGGTGCTCTCCGCGTCAGACACGCCACCGGAGGCGTCGGCCGTCGCGTCACACGCCGCGAGGACGACCGACCGGAATCCGTCGAGCAAGTCGGGGGCGTTGGCGGCGAGCGTGTCGCGGGCCGAGGCCAGCTGAGCGAGGACGGTGCCCTCGAGATCCTCGGCAGCGCCGGCCGGAGGCGCGATGAAACCGCCCTTGAGCATCGCCTGGATCTCCGGCGGAGCCGATGCCAGCGCCTTGGCGCCGGCCATGCTCTCCTTGAACATCGCGAAGAAGCCCGGGTCGGCCTTGGACACGACGGCCATAGCGCCAAAAGCCGCACCGCGGACGAGGTCAGTCTGCTCTGGTGTGAGGTTGCTCATGGGACCTGTCTACCCCATCGGGGCCGGGTCCAGTCAGCCTCGGGGTCACCGGCGCTCAGGGAAGGTGCTGACAAACGGCCCCCACACCAGGACGCACGCGAGGATCGCCGTGATCAACGACGCACCCAAGATGGCTGTCCCGGTCGTGCCGGGCCACAGCGCACCACCAAGCCACGCGACGAGAGTGATCCCGATCAGGACTTGCGCCGCCCGCACTCGCCGCGACTCTCGCAGGATGCCCCACACGAGCCGTCGCTGGTCTGGCCCGACGAGCAGGCGGCCCAGGGCAGGATCATCCCCCCACCCATCACGAGGGCAAGGGCTGCCAACGCGATGCGATTGCCGGTGGCCGGGCGAGGGCCGAGGATCGCCCCGGACGCGAAGCACCCGATGACGCTGACACAGGCGTGGAGGAAGACCACGCGCAGCAGCTGCCGTCGCGCCATGGCGAGGCTCTGGGCGCCGATCCCCGTGGGGTCAGCCGCAAGGGCGCTCGCCACGCTGTCCAGCGCCTCCCCCTCCTTGGCACCGAGGAACCGCAGGTGCGCCATCTCGAAGTGCACCCGCGGATCCGTCGGCGACAGCCGCGCCGCCTCCGTGAGGGCGCGTTCGGCGAAGCCGTAGGTCACATCATCGTTGGGCAATACGGCCACAGCGCGGGCCGCGAAGTCGACCGCTGGGCCGACCCGCCCCAGGTGGCGGTGCGCGACCGAGGCGACGAGGAGGGCCTTCCCGTGATCGGGAAAGCTCGCCAGGTGCCGGCCGCAGGCCTCGAGGGCTTGCGCGGGACGGCCTAGCTCGAGCAAGTGGATCGCCCGCTCGACGTCATCGGCCCAGTCCGGTGCCACGGGCGAGGGTCCTCAGAGCCGCTTCGTGCGCTTCATGTAGGCGCGCAGCTCGTCATAGGTCCCGTCGGCGTTCGCGAACTGCACGACGTTGCGCGCCGAGTCGAACCACGGGCCCGGTCGAGGGACGCACCTCGCGCAGCACGGCATGCAGGTCAGTTCATCCCGATCATGCGCACCGTCCCGCTGCGGATGCCCTCCATCATGGCCCGCTCGGCCGCTGCCCTCGCAGACATGCTCGATGTCGGCCCCCGAATAGCCGTCGGTCCGCTTTCGCGAGCGCCACAAGGTCGACGCCTTCGACGGGGCGGTCCTCGCAGGTGGTAGCGGAAGATGGCCTCACGCGCCGGCTGGTCCGGCGGGAGCACCAGCAGGGTGCGGTCGAAGCGGCCAGGGCGGCGCAGACGCGGGGTCGACGTCCCACGGCTGGTTGGTCGCGCCGATGACGAAGACGCCCTCGTTGCTCGTGCCGATGACCCCGTCGAGCTCGGTGAGGAGTTGGTTGACGGTCGAGCGCGTTGCGGCATACCGCGTCTGAGACTGCGCTTCTGGCCCGAGCGCATCGACCTCGTCGAGGAAGATCACGACCGGGGCGTTGGCGCCGCGCGAAGCTGGAAAAGAGCTCGTGCAGGTTGCGCTCAGACTGCCCGATGATACATGTCGAGCACGTCCGCGAGGCCGACGCCGATGAAACGGCGCGCCCAGTCTCACCGGCAATCGCCCGCCCGATGAAGGTCTTGCCGCAGCCGGGCGGGCCGTAGAGCAGCATGCCGCCGCTTGCAGGCTTTTGCCGTAGAGCTTGCGCAGTTCGGGATTACTTCATCGGCGCGAGGAACGACGACGATGACCCGGTCCTTGACCTCGTGCATGCCGCCGACGTCGGCCAGGTGTGATCAGTCGAGCGTTTCGGCGTCCCAGGCGTCGATGACAGGTTCGGGCGCGCCGCTCGCCGACGAACATCGGCTCGGGAGCAGACGATCCTTGACTTCGGATTCCGCTGCAGCCCAATCAAACGTGTGATGCTCTCCGCTCTGTGCCACGGATGTCGAGGTCGGCACAGATGGTGCCGGGGCCGACGCACTGTCCGTGGTCGGAGGGGTCGGATCGGTCGGAGCGGTCGGGGCGGCAGGCGTCGGTATGCCGCCCAGTGCGCGTCCCATGATGACCCGGGCTTGGGCATTGGCGGGATCGCGCTGCAGGGCGCTCGCGCAGTGACCGACCGCCGCGTCGACGTCACCCTCGGCGAGCAGCAACTCGGCAAGGTGCAGCCGTAACGCCACGTCATCCGGAGCTGCCTCGACCGCGCGGGTCAACGAGGCAATGAGCGGATTGGTCATGCCGTGATCGTAGGCCGATGACGCGATGCGCCGCGGGGATGATCCGCCGGTCAGCCGCGAGCCTTGCGCCGCGCGGCGCGCACCCAGCTGAGGATCGCTCCACCGGCGAGGCACCCGCCGACCACCCAGAGGAGGGCTCGGGTGAGTTCATCGGAGGTGAAGCCCATGACGACCAAGGCCAACCCGCTCGACATCACGGCTGCGCACCATGCGGCCCCAAGCGGATCACGACGAGCGAATTCTCGGACCAGACCGCGCGCCATGCCCTGACCCGATGCTGCCCGCAGCTTTATCACCGTCCAGGCGAGAACCGACACACCAATGGCTTCGGTGAGCCACAGGCCCAGCCGCGCGACGGGAACGGGTTTGACGGCGGCCCTCGCCATAAACCACAACACGAACATCACGTAGTGAGCACGTAACACCATCAGCCCGAAGACGAGGGAGATGTTGTCAAGCGCGACGTCTTGACGTGGGTCGGTGATGACCGCGCGGGTCAGAGCAGAGGCAGCCGCGAAGGGCTGCCCGCGCGCCATGGCAATCCGGCCGAGTTCGTTGTGGGCGATCGCGTTACCTGGCTCGAGCGAAAGGGCCAACTGGACGTGGCGCTCGGCCCGTGTCAGGTCGCTTTCCGGGGGATTGGCGCCATCCGGGAAGAGGGCGCCGACGAGAGCCAGATGGGCGCCCGCCGATGACGGGGCCAACTCGACCGCGCGACGGGCGGCCGCCACCGCAGCCAAATGGTCGCGCGCGCAGGTGAGGGCCACGGAAAGTTGGATGTGACTCTCCACTCCCCAGGGCTCCAGCTCGACGGCGCGGCGCGCACACCCCACGGCCGTGGAACCCTCGCGCAGCTGAACCGCGGCATACGAGAGCAGTCGCAGCGGATCCGCAGCATCGGGATGTGCTTGTGCCACACGCTGCAGCACCGGCCTGGCCTCCTGAACGCGGCCGGTGTTGAGCAGGCTCACGGCAGCCGTCACGTTCGCGCCGAGATGCTGGGGGTCATGGGCCAGCACCGGCGAGACGAGTCGCAGCGCTTCGTCATGCCGACCGAGCTGGTTGAGGGCATCGGCTCGCGCGACGACAGCGTCGGTCTCAGCCGCCGAGTCGTGCTGCCCCATGCAGCGAGACTAGGGCTCCTCGAGCGACTTCGCGGGTCGGCGGGTCAGCAAGTCAGCGCAAGACGAGCCCGTCAGCGTCCGGCCGCGATGGGTCACGGTCGACGACCACGGTCGCGCCGTCGCGCACGTCGCCCGCGAGCAGCGCCCGAGCCAGCCGGTCACCGATCTCGCGCTGCACCAGGCGACGCAACGGACGAGCACCGTATGCCGGGTCGTAGCCGGTGAGCGCGAGCCACTCGCGGGCCGCGTCGGTCACCTCAAGGGTGATCCGCCGGTCGGCCAGGCGCGCCGACAGGGCACGCACCTGGAGGTCGACGATCTTGGCCAGCTCAGCCGGTCGTCAGCGGGTCGAAGATGACGACCTCATCAAGCCGGTTGAGGAACTCCGGCTTAAACGACGCCCGCACCATCCCCATGACCGCCTCGCGTTTGGCGTCCTCGGCCATGAGCGGGTCGACCAAGAACGCCGACCCGAGGTTGGACGTCATCACGAGGATGACGTTGCGGAAGTCGACCGTGCGGCCCTGACCGTCGGTGAGGCGCCCGTCATCGAGCACCTGCAGGAGGATGTCGAAGGTCTCCGGGTGAGCCTTCTCCACCTCGTCGAGCAGCACGACTGAATAGGGCCGCCGCCGCACCGCTTCGGTGAGCTGACCTCCCTCTTCGTAGCCCACGTATCCAGGCGGGGCACCGATCAATCGCGCGACCGCATGGCGCTCGGCATACTCGCTCATGTCGATCCGGACCATGGCGCGCTCGTCGTCAAAGAGGAAGTCCGCCAACGATTTTGCGAGCTCCGTCTTGCCGACGCCGGTCGGCCCGAGGAAGAGGAACGACCCGGTCGGCCGGTCTGGGTCGGCGAGCCCCGCACGCGACCGTCGCACCGCGTCGGACACCGCGCGCACCGCCTCGCTCTGCCCGATCAGGCGCGCGCCGATGAGCTGCTCCATGTGCAGCAGCTTCTCGGTCTCGCCCTGCAGCAGCCGCCCGGCGGGGATGCCGGTCCAGGCCGAGATGACCTCGGCGATGTCGTCAGCTCCGACGCGGTCCTTGACCATGACATCGGGCACTGAAGAGCCACCCGGGGCCGGGTATGCCGTGCCGCCGCCGGCCCTCAGCTCGCCCTCGGCCTCGCTGGCGGCAGCGAGGTCCTTTTCGAGAGTGGGGATCTCGCCATAGAGCAGCCGTGCAGCCTCCTCGTAGTTGGCTTCCCGCTGGAGGCGGTCGGCCTGCGTCCGTAGGTCATCGAGGCGAGCCTTGAGCTCACCGACGCGGTTGAGGCCCGACTTCTCGGCCTCCCACCGGGCGTTGAGGGCAGCGAGGTCCTCGGTCTTGTCGGCGAGTTCGGCTTGCAGCCGCTCGAGCCGCTCGATCGACGCGGGGTCAGTCTCCTTGGCGAGGTGCAGCTCTTCCATCCGCATCCGGTCGACCTGCCGTCGCAAAGTGTCGATCTCGACCGGCGAGGAGTCGATCTCCATCCGCAGCCGCGAGGCCGCCTCGTCGACGAGGTCGATCGCCTTGTCGGGCAACTGGCGCCCCGAGATGTAGCGGTCCGACAGCGTCGCGGCAGCCACCAGCGCGGAGTCTTCGATCTCCACTTTGTGGTGCGCCTCGTAGCGCTCCTTCAACCCGCGCAGGATCGCGATGGTGTCCTCGACCGAAGGCTCTCCGACGAAGACCTGCTGGAACCGGCGCTCCAACGCTGGGTCCTTTTCGATGTGCTTGCGGTATTCGTCGAGCGTCGTCGCACCGACCATCCGCAACTCTCCACGGGCAAGCAGGGGCTTGAGCATGTTGCCGGCGTCCATCGCCGAGTCGCCGCTCGCGCCGGCACCGACGACGGTGTGCAGCTCGTCGATGAAGGTGATGACCTGTCCCTCAGCGTTTTTGATCTCTTCCAGGACGGCCTTGAGCCGCTCCTCGAACTCACCGCGATACTTCGCGCCCGCCACCATCGCGCCGAGGTCGAGGCTGATGAGTCGCTTGCCGCGCAGACTTTCGGGCACGTCGCCATCGACGATGCGCTGGGCCAGCCCTTCGACGACGGCGGTCTTGCCGACGCCGGGCTCGCCGATGAGGACGGGGTTGTTCTTCGTCCGCCGCGACAGCACCTGGACGACCCGGCGGATCTCCGCGTCGCGCCCGATGACGGGGTCGAGCTTGCCCTCGCGGGCCCGGTCGGTGAGGTCGGTGCCGTATTTCGCGAGCGCGTCGAAGGTGCCCTCGGGGTTTTCGCTGTCGACCTGCCGGCCACCGCGCAGGGTTGGGATGGCGAGCTTGATCGCCTCGGCGTCGAGGCCGAGCGCACGCCCGGTCACCGTGGCCACGCCGTAGAGCAGGTGATCGGTGGAGACGAAGGAGTCGCCCATGCTCACCATGAGTTCGCGGGCAGACCTCAAGCGCCGTCATCGCCGAGCGCGACAGACCTGGGGCCGAGACGCTGGAACCGGACGCGGACGGCATACTCGCGAGAGCCTGCGGCAGCCGCCGCAGCCGCCGCCGCGAGCGACGAGCCCGTGGCCTGCAGGAGCGCGCCCGTCGTCGTGTCGGACTGCTCGGTCAGGGCCTTGAGCAGGTGGGCGGGTTCGGTGTGGGGGTGACCGGCAGCTGCCGACGCGCGGACAGCCGCAGACAGGGCCTCTTGGGCCTTGGTCGTCAGCTTGAGATCCATGGGGATGCGGTGCTCCTCGAGGGTGTGGGGTGAAGTTCACTTGCGACAACACCATCCAAAGTTGAGTGTATTCCGCTCAACTTCACTCACGCCCTCTCGTCGTGACCCCCCTCACATCCCCACCTTTGAGCACCGACGGGTGGGCAGCGGGAGGAGTCTGAAGCTGTCCCTCTCCCGCTCGGAGGTCCTCCGATGAGCACGGCACACCGCCCCCGCACTCGCTGGCTGCCCCTCCTCGTGGCCCTCGCCCTCGTCGCGGCCGGGTGCTCGCCGGGCCCGACGTCGACTCCGCCGCCCACAGCTGCGGGCCCTCCCTCGGGTCCCATCACGTGGAGCGGGACACCCGATGAGAAGTCGCCCACGTGGGCAGCCGATCTCGACCCCGACTCGGCCTACGGCTTGCACCGCCGCAAGGGACTGGCCACGGTCGTGCGGCCAGAACTCGTCCCGCTGGCGGCAGCCGACACCTCCGCCTTGACCTCGGTGGACATCGTCAATCGCGCCGAGTGCCTCAGCGACGCCGCGCAACACCCGATGTGCCGCTTCCGGCTGGTCTTCTCCGCCCTGCCCGCCAGGGTGACGGTCGGCGCCGTGCTCAACGCCGGAGTCACCCCCGCGACGCCGGACGGCCTGCTGGTCAAAGTCACCCACATCTCGGGCACCAGCGTCGACGCCGTGCAGGCGACCTTGCAGGATGCCCTCGTCCAAGGGCGAGTTCTGGGTCGAGAAGGAACTCAACGCCAGCGCAGTTGCGCGCCGCCCCGACGCTCGCCAACGGGCGTCGTCCTCACGGCGCCGTCGGCGACACCCAAGAGCACCCCCACCGGCACCCCAGCCACCGCCGGCAACGCACGCCGTCGCACGAGCACCCACCCTGGGTTCGACGTCATCGGCATCCCCGGAGAGCTCCGCATCGACGCCGAACCCGTCGACGGCGTCCACCTCAGCGGCACCCTCGACTTCGGAGCCGGCTGCGGGCTCGACGGCGGAGTCGGTGGCTCCGATATCGCCTGGGTCGAAGTGAGCTGCAAGGCCTGGCAGGAGGCGTCGCTCGCCGTCACCTCGACCGGGAGCGGGCCACGGCATACCGAGAGGTTCTTCATCGCCGACATCCCGCTGGCGGCCATCCCCATCCCGATCGGCCCGATCGTCGTCGTCGTCGTGGTCGACATCCTCATCACTGCCGACATCAACGGCCAGGTCCACGTCAACCTGCGCTACGGCGGCACGGAGCGCGCCGAAGTGACCGGGTCGGTGCGCTACAGCATCGGCAACGGCCTGGATCACGACGGCTCGGTCAAGGTCAGTGCGTGGTCGGCCGACAGTGGCCTGGCCGCCGACGTCGAGGCCACCACCCTCGCCCGGGCGCAGCTGCGACTGTCGGCCTACGGCGTGCTCGGGTTCTACGTCGGAGGCGACGCCAGCCTGGTCTTCTCCGGAGGCCCCGCTCGAAGCCCGCGGTGGCAGCTCAAGGGCAACGCCGGGGTGTTTGCCGGGATCTTCCTCGGGATCCTCGGCTTCGAGTTGCGGGCCGAGATCGCCTATCACCTCAAGGCGCCCTTCCTCATCGCCACCGGCTCCAACTCCACAGCCCTCGATCACCGTGACGTGGCCGACCGTCGGGCACGACGGTCACCGCCGGCGGACTGCTGCCACCTGCCCTCGAAGCTGACGGCGATCGACGCGGAGGACGGGGCCTTACCGGTGACGTGGGAAGACCAGACCGACCATACGACCGTGACCGGCAGCGGCCCGCTGCGGCTGCCCCTCGCATCGATCGGCACGCACCTCCTGGACGTGTCGGCAACCGATTCGGAGGGAGCCCGCACCACTACTGCGGTCACCGTCACCGTCTCGGCACCCAGCCTCACCATGACCCTCACGGCCCGGGACTCCTCGCTGGCCGCCCTGTCGGGGACGCCGAGTATGCCGTCCGGCACAGTCGTTTTCGTCGATGCTGCCCTGCAGACGAACGCGATCACCCCTCCCTCCTGCAGTGGCATCACCTGGCGGGCGACGGGTGCCACCGTCACCACGGACGGGTCATGTCGCGCCACCGTGACGCTCACCCAGATCGGGACCGCACGGGTGACCGCGTCGGCCCAGGACACGTGGGGGACGTCGGCGAATGCGACTGTCGCCTGGACGGTGACCACTGCACCACCGACGGTCACGCCGCAGTTCGCCGGGATCGATGCTCGAGCCGGCACGCGGATCGTCACGTCCGGCACCCGACCTGGTGGGCAGCGAACCGGTCACCCTCACCCTGACCTACCTCAATCACGGTGCTGCTGGGCGCGCCGTGACCTACTCCTGGACCCGGACGACCGGCGGGATCACGACCCCTGTGACCGGCGGGACCGGCGGGACGGACGGACCGGGGGGACACGTCGGTGCGCACCTACGCTCCGCCCTCACCGTGGGGGCACTCGGCGACCTTCACCGTCGTGGCCACGGACACCCTCAGCGGGGCGACCCTGACGACGCGGACGCTGACGATCACGTGGGACTCGCTCCCCCGCTGATCTGGCCTGCTGCGCCATGAAGGACCCACCTATAGTGGCCGGGTGCCCACCCTGCTGCTCACCGGCTCGAATGGCTTCATCGGCGGGTATGCCGCTGACGCCGCCCACGCGGCCGGCTGGCGGGTCGTCGGGGTCGGCCGCGCAGCATCCCCCGCGAGCTCTCCGAGCGGGGCGGTGGTCGATCACTATGTGCGCCACGACCTGCGCCACCCCCTCGTCGACGTGATCGAGGAGCAGGTCGACGCCATCGTCCACGGCGCTGCGCTGGCGTCCCCGTGGGCCGATCCGCACGACTACATCGCCCACAACATCACGGCCACCCGACACGTCTTCGACTGGGCCGCTGCGCACGGCTGCATCCCGCTCCACTTCGTCTCGTCGTCGAGCGTCTTCTATCGCCCGGTGGACCAGTTCGACATCGACGAGGCCACCCCGATCCCACCCGACGAGGAGCAGGTCAACGGCTATTCGCGGAGCAAGGCGATCGCGGAACGGCTCGTCGCGGCATACCCCGGGCCGTGGTCGATCCTGCGGCCGCGAGCGGTCGTCGGGCCGGGGGACACGGTCGTGCTCCCCCGCGTCGTCGACGCGGCCCGGCGCGGGCACCTGCCGCTCTTCCGGCGCCGCGACGGCCAGGAGGTGCGCTGCGACCTCACGCCCGTGCAGACCGTCGCCCACGACATCGTCGCCGCGGTGACGACCGAGGCAACCGGCGCCTACAACCTGACCAACGGCGAGTCGGTCGACCTCTATCCCTTCCTGTGCGACGTCCTGGAGCGCCTCGACGTGCCCGTCCCGACCCGGCGGGTGCCCGTCGGCCTCGCGATGGCCGCCGCCGGTCTCGCCGAGCAGGTCAGCGCTCGCGTCCTGGGCTATCGCGAGCCGGCGATCACCCGCTTCGGGATCTCGATGTTCGCCTACTCCAAGACCTTCGACGCCGCCCGCGCCCGCGCCGCCTTCGGCCCGCCACCGCTGTCGCTCGCGGAGTGTGTCGACGGCATCGTCGCCTCGTGGGACCGGGCGCAGTGACCTCATCAGTCCGTCGCGGAGACCGGGTCGTCGCCGGGCTGTGCGCGGCATACCTCGGCGCGTATGCCGTCCGCCTCGGTCTCGCAGCCGCCCGCCTCCGCCGCGACCCGCCGCCGCTGACCCCGCAGCGGCGCCCTCCCCACCCGGCCCGCGCCTTCGATCGTGACCGTCGCCCAGCCGATCCTCTCCGGCGACCCTCAGCTCGGCGGCCTCCTCGCCGAAAACCTCGCCGCCAATCCCGGCGTGCCCTTCCTCTGGCTCGTCGACGCCGATGACCCAGAGGGCCTGCGGGTATGCCGCCCGCTCGCCGCCGCACACCCGCAGGTCACCCTCGTCGTCATGCCGCCGGTGCCCCAGGGCCGCAACCCCAAGACCTTCAAGCTCATCGAAGCCCACCAGCGCTGCCGCACACCAGTTTTGGCGGTCCTCGACGACGACACCGTGCTGCCGGCCGGAGCGTTGGATGCGGCAGTCGCCGCCCTCGGCGAGGGCGACCTCGTCACCGGGATCCCCTGTTATCGGCCCGGGGCCACGGTGTGGTCACGACTCGTCGCTGCCTTCGTCAACGGCAACGCGCTCGTGACCTATCTGCCCATGGCCGAGCTCGCGCCGCCCGTGACGATCAACGGCATGTTCGTCGTCATGCGCCTGGAAACGCTCGAGCAGGTCGGCGGATTCTCCGCCATTGAAAGTGCACTCACCGACGACCTCGCGCTGGCTCAGCTCTTTCGCGCCGCTGGCCGGACGATCGTCCAGACGACCGTCGTCCACCCGCTCGCCACGACGATCCCCGACCTCCGGTCCTACGTGCGCCTCCAACGTCGCTGGATGGTCTTCGCCGGGAGGCTCTTTCGCGAGCAGCCTGACCTCCGGGTGCTCGGACTCGTCGCGATCCCGTCGACGCTGCCCGCTCCGGCCGCGCTCGTCGCGCTCGCCACCCGCTCGCCGCGCGCCGCTGCCTGGCTTGCGGCCACCCTGGGTCTCAAGGCTCTCTCCATGGCCGTCCTCCGGGGCCGCGTGCTCGGCACTCCCGAGACGCCGGCGACCGTCGCAGCAGAGATGGCCGCCGACCTCCTCCAGCCATGGCACGCGGCCGCCGGGATCGTGCGCCCCCGCCAGATCCAATGGCGCACCCGGACGATCCGCCTCCACAGCGGCGATGGAGAGGGCGTGACCTACGCGTGAGCCGGTCGTGCGCCGATCTCCTCGCGGTGGCTCCTGCCCCTGGCTCGCGGATGAGCACGTATGCCGTCCGCCTCGCCGCGCTCTCACCGGCCGACAGCCTGGCGTCGACGGTGGTGACGCATCGGGCGATCTGGCTGTCGGGCCAGAGCGCCTACACCCACTCGCACCTCAACCCCGAACAACGCCAAACCCTCGCGCCCCTGGGCGATCTCGGCTTCGACGTCGTCGACGCGGGATTCCCCTACCACCCGGCATACCTCACCGCTGCCTGGGGCCGGGAGCCGCTCGTCGCCGCGTCCTTGCGCAACGGCCGGCAGACCCTGGCCACCTATCTCAGCCCCCGGCATCGGCGGGTCCTTGCCCGCCATCTCCAGCCGGTCGTTGCGCACACCACCGATCGCCTCGTCGTCGTCGCGGCGAGCAGCGGGCTCCGGATGTGGCTCAGCGCGCTGCCGGCGCTCCGGTTGCCACCAGCCCTGCGGGTGCGCGTCGTGGCGCTCGGCCCGGCCGTGGTCGCCGACCCGCGGGCGGGCCGGTGCGCAGCGTGGGCGCAGCACCGTGACCGCCTCCACCTGCACGTCGCCGTCGGGCGGCCGGACAGGGTCTCCCGGCAGACGTATGCCGGTCGCGTCGACACCTGGGTCGCCGCGACCCACATGGACTACGCGAGTGATCCCGGCGTCCGCGGGCTGGTCGCCCAGCTCGGGGCGGAGCACGCCCGATGACCCGGGTGCTCCTCGTCGCACCGCCCTACAGCGGGCACCTCAACCCCCTGATCGCGATCGGCGAGGACCTGCGCGCCCGCGGGATGACGGTGTCCTTTGCGACCGGTGCCACGCGGACCCCCCAGTTGCACACCCTCGGCTTCGACGCCCACCCGATCCTGCCCCACGACCCCGGCGCCTTCGATCGGATCTCCAACTCCGCCACCAAGATCGGGTCCAACCCGCTGCGCCTCGCGAGCCAGTTGCGCGCCAACCTCGAGATCCTCGTGCCCGTCACGGCCGAACTCACGAGGGTTGTCGACGAGGTCAGACCCGATGTCGTCGTCGCCGATTTCACGGCCCCACCGGCCGGTCTCGTGGCCGAGCGAGCCGGCATCCCGTGGCTCACGACGATGCCGACTCCGTTTGCCCTCGAGACTCGCACCGGCACCCCGTCTCACGTCGGCGGTTGGGCGCCTCCGCGGCACCTCGGCCACCGATTCCGGGACGCCGCCGGGCGCACGACGACGCACGCGTTCAAACTCGGGGTCGAGCGCCTCTTCGCACGTCGCTTCCGGGAGCTCGGCGCGCGGGTCTACCGGGCTGACGGGAGCGAGGCGGCATACTCGCCGACGGCGATCTTCGGCCTCGGGCTGCCGGAGCTGGAGTTCGAGCGGGACTGGCCGACGGCCTTCCGGCTCGTCGGGCCGATCACCGCCTCCCCGCGTCTGGATCGTCCGATCCCCGCCGTGTTTGGATCGCGCTCTCCCGGCCGCCGCAGGGTGCTCGTCTCGCTGGGGACGCACCTGTGGTGGGCGAAAGAAGACGCTGACAGAGCAGGTGTGCCGCCTCGCCGCCGCCCTGCCCGAGGTCGACTTCGTCGTGACGCGGGGGGACGCCGATGGCTCGGCGGGGGTGACACGGCATACCCGCCAGGTCGTCGAGTGCGCCTACCTGCCCTACGACGATGTCCTGGCCGACGTCGACGCCGTGATCCACCATGGGGGCGCCGGGATCACCTACAGCTGTCTGCGGGCAGGGAAACCAGCCGTCGTCTGGCCGCGGGACTACGACCAGTTCGACTTCGCCGCGCGGATTGTCCACGCCCGAGTGGGTCTGCGGGTGCGTCAGCTCGATCCCTTGCACGCCGCGCCGGCCCTGCGCTCGGTCTTGGAGTGGGATTCGGAAGCCCCTCGCACGGCTGCAGGCGGCCGTCGCCGCGGCCGACCCCTTGGGCGCCATTGCGGCCGGCGTGCGCGCCGCGGCGCACGGACCATCCCAGCCGCAGTAGGCACGCGCGGGCCGTCGGCTCCGAGGGGCTCGGTGGAGCCCCCGACCCAGGTCAGGTCGCGACGAGGATTACGCCGCGAAGTCCCGGCGCACCCGTCCGGGCCTTGGTCGCGAGGGTCTCGACCGGCCACGGGGCGGGCGTCACGGGCAGCGGCTGGAGGCCGGCGCGACGGCATACCTCGTCGAGCGCAACCGACGCCGCAGCAAAGGCACGCTCGCCGCTGGCCCCCTCCTCGAGCCGCAGGGCGAGCGACGCCTGCGCCGGGGCGGTCTGGACGAGCCGGAAGTCGACGATCCGCGGCACCGCGAGGATCGCCGCGCGGACGAAGTCGGCATAAAGCGGGCGGAGCGCGTCCCCCACCTGATGGGCGATCACGGGCTCGGGTGGCGGCCCGGCGGCTCTCGACGGGCCCAGCAGGAGGACATCGTCGGCGCGGCCCTCCACCCGGTCGATCGCGAGCAGGACGGAGCCGCAGACGCAGGGAGCGGGAGACGGCACGAGGATGTCGTCGAGGCGGTAACGGATGATCGCCTGACTCGTCCGCCACAGGTCCGTGACGATCGGCACGAACCGGCCGGTTGCCGGGTCGATGACCTCGCGCTCGACGACGACGAGGTCCTCGTTGAGATGCAGCGTGCCAGCGGCGCAGGAGATGCCGAGGAAGCCCTCCGTCGCTTGGTAGATCTGGCCGACCGGCGCGAGCAGGGCGGTGCGGACGCGGGCCTGGAGTTCGGGTTCGAGGACGTCCGCGACCGAATAGACCACCTCCGGCGGTGGCATCGTCAACTCACCCCGCTCCAGGGCGTCGGCGAGCCGGCCGAGCACGGCCGGCGGCGCTGCGAGGATCGTCGGCGCGAAAGCCGCGAGCTCCGCGGAGAGCCGCTCCCACGGCAGGGCCAGGCTGAAGTGGCGGAAGTCGATCCGCGCGCTCCCCACCGCGTCGTAGAGCGCGCCGCCAGAACGCAGGAAGAGCGCCACCCGTGCCGGCTGCCGCAACCCCGAGGGCAGGGCCTTGGCCAGCATGCTCCCGGCCCACCTCGCCCGCTCGGCCGGACTCGTCAAGAAGGCTCCCTGGCGCCCGCTCGTGCCGGTCGACAGCCCGATCGCCAGACCCCCGGTGGCGGCGTCGAACTCACGCCGCGACTTCGGTCGCGCGGGCGGCCGCAAGGCACTCGACAAGACTTGCCCCAGCAACGTTGAGGTCTGAAAAGTGCTGCAGCCAAACGTCTTTCGTCATGACGGGGAACTCGGACACGGGATGGCCCGCCAGCCCCCGGTAATAGGGAAAGACCGTCGCCGCCCGCCCGAGCACCCGGCGCAAGCGGCTGGCCTGGAACGCCTCGAGGTCGGCCCGATCGTCGAACGCCCGATTGCGCGCCTGGGCATAGGCGACGAGCACGGGCACCACGGTGCGACCTCTGACGAGGAGCTCCGCGAGCCGCGCCATCACGCCCCCAAGGCCAGGCGCGCGGCCGCGATGGAGTCCGGGCAGTGGGAGGGCACGATCGCCACGTCGGGTCGGGTGCGGTGGACGACAGCCAGGTCCGCGACGACCGAGCGGTAGGCCGCCCCGTCGGCCATGAACCGCTGCACCGGCTCCCGGCGGCAGGGCGAGATCGGTGTATGCCGCCCGCGACCAGCACGCGTCCCCGACGAGCAGGAGCGGGGCGCCCTGAGTCGTTGGGAGGAAGAGGCCGCGATGCCCCGGCGTGTGGCCAGGCAGGTCAAGGACGAGCACGGATCCGTCGCCGAGCAGGTCGAGGCCGGTCGCGAGCCCACCTGGCAGGCCGGTGTCGACGCGGTCACGACCATCCGATCGATCCGACCGACCCGACCGATCCGACCGATCCGACCGATCCGACCGATCCGAGCGATCCGAGCGATCCGAGCGAGAACAGAGGTCTGATCGCCGGGCCTCGAGATCATCCGGGAGCAGCCCTGGCAACGTCGCGTGGCGGACGCATGACCAAGCCGAGCCGGCCACGCCATCCTGGTGGAGTTTCGCGGTTGGAGAAGGTGATCCGAGCCCGAGGGAAGTCCCGCAGCCCGGCGACGTGGTCGGCGTGCAGATGCGAGACGACGACGTGCTCGACGTCATCGGCGGAGATGTCACGCGCCGCCAACTGGGCGACGACGGTGGCCTCGGGCGCCAAGCGCATCGGCGTGAGCCAGCGATAGAAGCGCTGGGGAAACGGTCGGGTCTGCTCGTCGAAGCGGTCGGTGTAGCCCGTGTCGAACAGGACGATCCCTGTGCGGGGATGCTCGATGACAGCCACGAGGGCGGGGAAGTCGATCGGACGCAGGCCTTGCCCAGCGACAGCCAAGCCACCGACCGATCGACACGAACCGGCGACGATGAGCTCGACGCGCACGGCAGTCACGCTGCGCTCCCCTCCGCCCTGGTCGACCGTCTGCCACTGGATACGGGCTCAGGGGACCATACCCCGCGACTCACGCGGGCGGGCATCGTCACGTCAGTAGCGCACCACGATGCCGCCGATCACCAGACCGGCACCCGTGCCGATGAGCAGCGCCGACCCTCCGCGGGTCAGTCGCCCACTCGTGATCGCGGCGTGCAGTGCCGACGGCAGCGAGGCCGCGACCTGGTTGCCGTGGTCGTCGATGATGTCGACGACCGCCGCAGGGTCGAAGCCGAGCTTGCTCTTGAGGAATCGCATCCCGAGCCCGCTCGTCTGGTGCGGCACGACGACGTCGAGGTCGCCACGGGTCAGCCCGGCGTCACCGAGCAGAGCGTCGATGAAGCGCGGCAGGTGGCGAGCGGCCAGCCGCACGACACCCATGCCGTCCATGCGGAAGGCGTAATCGGCGGGGTCGTCCGGCGGCCGGAAGACGTTGGACCGGGTGCCCCCAGCGGGGATCTCACACAGCCGGGCTCCGCCGGGGTAGGTCTCGAATCGCGTTGCGAGGACGGCAGATTGCCCAGAGCGCTCAGCCTCGAGCAGCACTGCAGCGGCACCATCCCCGAAGAGGGCACTGGACTCGATGTCCTCGTGGTTGAGCCCCTTAGACGCGAGGTCGACGGCGACGATGGCCACCCGGCGCCACCCGCCTCCGGCGATCTTCGTCGTCGCGATATCCATGCCGTGCAGGAAACTCAGGCACGTCGCGTTGACGTCATAAGCCTCCAGCGGCCCACCGGCATACCCGAGGTGCCCGAGTGTGAGGATCGCCGTCGTGGGGATCGGCTGCTCGGGGACCGCAGCCGTGACGAGGAGCGCATCGAGGTCGGTGAGCTCCCAGCCCGCCCCTGCGAGCGCCGCTGTGACGGCGTCGGCGGCCAGCCCCGAGGAGGTCTGCGTCTCGTCGACCCACCAGCGCTCGCTGACACCGGACCTCGCCAGCGTGGTGCCGTCCACCCGGCCGTATGCCGCATCCAACTCCTGTGCGGTGACGCGCCGGGCGCCCTTCACCGCGCTCGTGCCGACGATCCGCACGGCCCGTGGCCGATCCGGCATTGCTCCCCCTACGTCACGCGTGCCCGCGACCGCCGCCTGGTGATCGCGCAGAGACGAGTCTGGCACGCTCGCGCGGTCAGTCCAGCGAGACCGCGCGGTGTCTTACGGTGGTGACGTGACCAAGGTCGAGGTCGTCATCGGCGACATCACCACGCTAGCAGGTGGACGCGATCGGCAATGCCGCCAACTCGTCCCTCCTCGGCGGCGGCGGCGTCGACGGCGCGATCCATGCTGCCGCCGGACCCGCGCTGCTCGCGCAGTGCCGGGAGGTGCGACGCACGGCATACCCGGACGGGCTGCCGGTGGGGTATGCCGTGGTGACCGGCGCGGGGTCGCTGCCGTGCCGCTGGGTGGTGCACACCGTGGGACCCAACTGGCACCGGGGCGAGCGCGACGAGGCCGACCTCGTGAGCTGCTTCCGGGAGAGCGTGCTGGCCGCCGCAGCGGTCGGCGCCCGCTCAGTCGCGCTTCCGGCGGTGAGCGCGGGCGTCTACGGCTGGGCTGGGCCCGACGGTGGCGCGCTGCGCCGCCCAGGGGGTCGCGGAGGCGCTGGACCGGCTCACGGAGGCGGGCGGGGACGGTGGCTCGCACCTCGAGCTCGTGCGATTCGTCCTCTTCAACGAACCTCTCCGGGCGGCCTTCGAGGCTGCGGTGACCAGTCATCCCCGGCTCAACCCCGACTTATGAGCTGACTCACGCCAGGGAGATAAAGAGCTTCTCCATGAGGGCGGTGTCGACGTCGTCATCCCCGCGCTCGTGCGCCTCGGTGACACACTGCTTGAGGCCGGTGGCGATGATCGAAAAGCCTGCACGGTCGACCGCCCGCCGCACCGCCGCGAGCTGCATCACGATGTCCTGACACTCGCGGCCTTCTTCGATCATCCGCAGCACGCCCCCGATCTGGCCCTGGGCGCGGCGCAGCCGATTGGCGAGCTTGGTCATCTCCTCGGGGGAGAGGTGGACGGTGGTCATGCGTCACATCCTTGCACTGGCTGGCGGTGTGCCGAAGCGCACACGACGGCGGGACCTTTGGCCGCCGATACGGCATACCCTTGGGGGTATCGTCGCAGACAACTCCCCGGAAAGCGAGACCTCATCTCGACAGGGAGTCGGACGCCGGGCGCGGATCGACCGCGCCGTCTTTGAAAGGGCCCGCACCATGAGATCCCTCGTCATCCTCGGCGGGGGCACCGCCGGCACGATGGCCGCCAACAAGCTGCGCGCCAAGCTGCCGCGGGGCGACTGGCAGATCACCGTCGTCGACCAGGACGACATCCACGACTACCAGCCCGGCTATTTGTTCATCCCGTTCGGCATGAACACGCCCGACCAGGTGCGTCGGTCGACGCACACATTCCTCGCCGACGGCATCGACTTCGTCGTCGCCGAGGTCGACATTGTCGAGCCGGCCGAGCAGACCGTGCGCCTCGTCGGAGGCCGGGTGCTGACCTACGACTACCTCATCATCGCCAGCGGCACGACACCTCGCCCCGACCAGACCCCCGGCATGCTCGGAGACCACTGGCACGACACCGTGGGCGAGTTCTACACCTTCGACGGCGCGGTGGCGCTGCGCGAGGCGCTTGAGCGATTCACCGGCGGGCGGCTCGTCATGCACATCACCGAACTGCCGATCAAGTGCCCGGTCGCCCCGCTGGAGTTCGTCATGCTCGCCGACGACTACCTCCGCCGGCGAGGCATCCGCGACGCCACCGAGATCGTCTACGTCACGCCCCTCGACGGCGCCTTCACCAAGCCGGTCGCGAGCCGCGAGCTCGGTCACCACCTCGACCAGCGCAGCATCCACGTCGAGCCCGACTTCATGATCGAGAGCGTCGACCCCGACCGCAAGGTCATCGTCTCCTACGACGAGCGCGAGGTCGCCTACGACCAGCTCGTGACCGTGCCGCTCAACATGGGCGCCGACTTCGTCGGCCGGTCGGGCCTCGGCGACGAACTCAACTACGTGCCGGTCGACAAGCACACGATGCAGTCGCACGGCATACGAGACGATCTTTGCCCTCGGCGACGCGAGCAACATCCCGACCTCCAAGGCGGGCTCGGTCGCGCACTTCTCGGTCGAGATCTTCGTCGAAAACTTCCTCCAGCTCGCCGCGGGCCGGCCGCATGACCCACCGCTTCGACGGGCACGCCAACTGCTTCGTCGAGTCCGGCGGCGGCAAGGCGCTGCTGCTCGACTTCAACTACGACACCGAGCCGCTGACCGGCACCTTCCCCTTCCCCAAGGTCGGGCCGATGAGCCTGCTCAAGGAGTCCCGCGCCAACCATCTCGGCAAGCTGGCCTTCCGTCACGATCTACTGGAACGTCCTGCTGCCGGGCCGGCCGATGCCGCTGCCGTCAGCCATGTCGATGACCGGCAAAAACCCCGAATAGCCCGAATAGCTCGAATCGCCCACTCGTCCAGACCACCCACCGCAACCCCTCGCACAAGGAGCACTGAACCGCCATGCCCACCACGACCATCGCCGGTCGCGAGATCGACGTCGACGCCGAGGGTTTCCTCACCAAGCCCGAGCAGTGGGACGAAGCCCTCGCCGAGACTCTTGCAGCCAATATCGGCATCACCCTCACCGATGCCCACTGGGTGCCGATCCGCTTCCTGCGCAAAGACTTTGAGACCCAGAAGGAGACCGCGACGCTGCGCCGGGTCTCGACCGTGGGCGGCATACCGGTCAAGGAACTCTTCGGGCTCTTCCCCGGCAAGCCGGCCAAGAAGATGTCCTACATCGCCGGGCTGCAAAAGCCCAAGGGCTGCGTCTGAGCACCCGCACCCCACCCTGATTTCCCTCCTTTCCAGAAGCGAGTCCGTCATGAGCACCCCGATCGTCCCGTCCTTCGATGACCCCGCAAGCAGTGGCCGCAAACTGGCCATCATCTGCTCGAAGGGCAATCTCGACATGGCCTACCCCGGCCTGATCCTCGCCAATGCAGCCCTCGGCGAGGGCGTCGAAACCCACCTGTTCTTCACCTTCTGGGGCTTCGACATGATCAACAAGGCGACGATGGGCGACCTGAAGTTCACCTTCGTCGGCAACACAGCGATGCATATGCCCGGGCACAGCAGCGGCATCCACCACATGCTCGGCGCCCTGCCCGGAGCCACCGCCGGCGCGACGGCGATGATGAAGAAGATGATCGCCGACCTCGACGTGCCCGAGGTGCCTGAGTTCCTCGAGTTGCTCACCGCGTCGGGCTGCCACATGTGGGCCTGCCGGATGTCCGCCGACATGAACAAGCTCACCGAGGACGACCTCTACGACGGCGTCGAGGCCATCATCAGCGCGAGTGACTTCATCGAGATCACCGAAGGTGCCCAGCTGCTGTTCATCTAGCGTGGCGCTCGGGGTGGACTGACGTTCACCCTCGCTCCGGTTATGGCTCACCTTGGCCGGGTACGAAAGAGGGACGCGTATGCCGTAGCCCGTGGCGGTGGTCAACTTCCCGGCCGCGACATCCGCAGGAGGGCTCCGGCGACGCACCGGGGCCCTCCTCCCATCCCGCACGGATCAGGTCTGCCCTGACACCCCTGACACCCCTGGCGCCATGGTCCGCGCAATCGATGGCGCTGCGCCGCTGCGGGTGAAGGTCACGAGGATGTCCTCGGCATCGGCCGACACGTCGACGTCAATCCCGTTGTCGCGGGACGCGTCCGGCTCGACCGCCCTGATGCCAGCGCCCGTCCTTGGCAGCCCTCTCAAGGTCGCCGACGAGACTGATCGAGCCCACCCGACCCCGCGCGTCGGGCCGCCACAACGCTCGGATCGTCGAGCGCGGCGGAGCAAGATCGAGGGCGACGTGGAGGATCAGTCGGAAGGTGTCAATCCCGCCGGTGTCATGCCGTTCGGCGGACAGGTCGACGCGCACGCCGCGCTGTCGGGCGCTCGCGATGCCCTCGGCCAGAGCGGGGTCGAGCAGCACACCAGCGATGAGCACATCCCGCGCCTGGGCCTCCATCGCGAGGCACTGGGCGCGTTCCTCGTCGGAGAGCCCGCCCTCGACGATCCGGTGCAACTGGGCACTGACAGCGTGTCCGAGCTCGTGGACCCGGCGGCGGGCGACGGCGACGGCCTCGTCGGCCCGCGCTGCGGTGACCCGGGCCTGCCCGACCTCGCCCTCGATGGCGAGGATCGACCGGCTCGCATTGTCGAGGGCGGCCCGCACGGCGAGGGCAGCCGCGGTGTAGACGAATACCTGTGGCAAGGCGTCGACCAAGGGCGGGAGCCAGATCCGACCGTCACGCCAGACGTGCGCCAACGGGGTGCCGAGGAGGACCGCTCCCGCGAGACTCAGGGCCCACCGCCGGCGCCAGCGGAAGGCCACTAGCGCAATGATCGTGGCCGTTGCGCCGACGAACCAATAGGCCCAGCTCAACGAGCTGGGTTTGAGGATGTTCGCCATGCTCACGAACGGCAGCACCGCCACCAGGGCCACGCTGACCGCGGCAGCACGGTGCCATCGAGGGGGCGCCATGGCAAGGAGCACCGACGCGCCCAGTCCGACGATGACGCAGCCGACAAGGAGCGACGCCGAGGCCACTCGGTCGACCTCGTGCCAGGCCGCCAAGCCTTGGGCGAGCACGACGGGCGGCCCGATGGCATAGATCCACCGGAAGCTTGCGTCACGGGACTCGACACGCGCGTGCGTGTCGAGCCTGCGATCCGGCGTCGTCTCCTCCTCCACCGCACCCGTGCGACGCGGAAGCACGACCGTCACCTCAGTGCCGACGCCGGGTGTCGAGGTGACCCGCGCGTGGCCACCGATGCGTTCCATCCGGCCGATGATGCCCTCACGGATCCCTCGCCGGCCCGCCACGTGATCCGACGTCATAAACCCACGCCCACGATCACGCACGCGCACGCCGATGCCGTCCTCGCCCACATCGACGGACACGTCGACCTCACGTGTCATCGCGTGGCGAGAGACGTTGACCATGGCCTGGTCGAGCGCGCCGGTCAGCGCGGCATACTCTCGGGGCGAGGCGATCGCCACGTGTGAAGGTCCGTCCCAGGCCAGCCGCAACCCGAGGGCATCGGTGAGCCGGCGCACTGACGCCTCGAGGTCGCGGTCGACCGCGGGCTCAGGACTCCCTAGCTCCTCGCCTCCTCCCGCCAGCGGGGGCACAGCGCCCGGTCGCTGGCATCGCGATCGCCGCAAGCGCATCACCGGCCAAGACGCGGGCGGCATCGTCCTCGACCGCCGAGGTGGATCGGCCGGCGATGAGCAGCGCGCCGAGCACCTTGTCGTGGACGAGTCCGTCCCACTCGTCCTGCGCCTGAGCCTGCGCCGTCCCCCGGGAGGCGCGCTCGCGCTCCAGCCAGGCGTCACGGAGGCTCACCTCGACTCCTCGCGCGGCTCGCTGGAGCCGATCGACGACGAGCGCGGAGATGACTCCGCCAGCGACAGAGGTCATGACGATGGCCGCGATGATCGGACCGTCGATGAGGCCCCAGGCGTGAGCACCGAGCAGCATCGGGGCGACGACTGCGACTCCGAGACCGACCCGCAAGCCAAACGCGAATCCGGCGACCGCGAAAGACGAACACAGCAGGATCGTCAACGGGGAGTTGGCCTCGGGGATCGGCCGTGGAAAGCGCCATACCGCCTGGAGGACACCCACTCCGAGCGTCAGAAGGACCCACCATTGCAAGGCCGTGCGCCGCGGATTCGAGCGGAGGGCATCACGGGCGCACCAGAGCATCGAGGCTGTGATGACTGCGCCGAGCCCCACCGTGAAACCGGCAGGGAACTCTGTCGGAGTCGCGAGCTGCTGCAGGAGAGCGGCGCCGGAGAGCACGACGACGATCGCGAACGCACCCCAGTGGAGCGCCCGGTCGAGCACCTCCCGAGTCAGCAGCACGGCATACCCACCCCTGCAGTCCGATGTGGGCCAACGGTTGTCGACTGCCACTGTGGCAGTCCGCTTGGCGCCCGTGGGCGCGAGGCCATCCCCCTCTTAAGGGGACTGTCCCGAGGACCGGTCGGGGGACGGGTTGGGCAGGTAGCCATCCTCGACCGCGCGGATATAGAGATCGACCTTGCTGTATGCCGGCCGCCCGGCTCGCGCGTATTTCTGCCGCGCCCGGTCGAGGTATTCCTTGGCGGTGTCTTCGGCGACGCCCATCCGCCGGGCGACCGATTTCATCGGCAACCCCGTCGCGTAGAGACTGAGCGCTTCGGACTCACGCGGCGCGAGGTCGGGCACCGGCCAGTCCTCGGCGTCTTCGAGTGCGGCCGCCCATTCGGGGCTGAGGAAGGGTTCGCCCTGCGCGACGAGGAGGATGGCCTCGGCGAGGACGGTGATGTCGTCGCTCTTGCTCACGATCCCGCTGGCCCCGGCCTTGAAGCACCGCGCGATGACGCTGCGGCGGCCTTCCTGGGTGTAGACGAGCACGGGCAGTCCGGCCGCGACGAGGTGACCGACATTGGCGGCCGGATCGCTGCCGTCGCCGAGTTGGAGGTCGAGGATGACGACGTCGATAGGGGCGTCAACCCCGTTGACGGTCAGGTCGGCAACGGCGGTCACGGAGGGCACCGCCGCGACGTGGCCGAGCCGAGGCGACACGTCGGCCAGCCCTGCCGCAACGCCCCGAGCGATGGCTGGGTGGTCGTCGACGATGACCAGTCGGAGCACGCCGTCGGGAGATCCGGGCATGGCCCCACCCTGCCATCTCGTGACCCTTCGCGCAGTGTCAGGTCCGCCACGGCATACCTCCGGCTTTGCCCCCGTCGTGGGCGGAATGTCGCGTTTCCCGAGCACGACGAGGCGTGACGCGGTATACCTCCTCTAGCGCCGTGCACCACTCTTTCCCCCGAGCGAGGTCGCCATGGTCAAGACCGCACCGCCCCTGAACGACGTCGCCCGCCGGTCGACTGCTGACACCCCGCTGTTCTCGCCGTGGCCGTGGGCGATCGGCTCGCTGGCCGTCGCGCTGCTGCTCGCGATGGGCGAGGTCGCGCGACTCGTCGCGATGGTGCCTGACCGCGAGGGCTCCACGCTCGCACTCACCGGCCCCCTGACCGGCCCCTCGACACTCACGACGTGGACTCTCGACCCGTGGCACCTCTTGGATCGGGTGACGGCCGACCCATCGGCTGCGGCCTTCGTCCGCAGCCACGTCGCCCTCGACCTGATCTTCATCGCGCTGTATGCCGTGGTCCTCCCGCGGCTGCCCCGCTCGCCGTTGTGGCAAAGCATCCTCGGGGCCCCCTCCCCCGCCTGGGCCCGGCGGCTGACGATGCCGGGACTGCTGTGTGCCGCGGCCGTCGCCGACGTCGTCGAGGACCTCGGCCTGCTCTGCGTCACCAGCGGGGGTTCCATCGGCCTCGCACCGCTCGTGGGCATCATGGGCGCCAGCAAGCTCAAGTGGCTGGCGGTGTTTGCCTTCATCGCCTGGGCGGTGGTGACCGTCCGGCGGTCACCCGTCGCCCGAGCCGCCCTCCGGGCGTGGTGGAGCGGGCTCTACCGCCAACGGTTCTCTGTCATGGCCATCGCGCCGCTGGCCCTCCTTAGTCTCGTGCCGGCCGGCGACGTGCTCGATCAACTCCCCGACGTCCAGCGGCGATGGTTCACCGCCCCAGCCGGGCAGACGGTGCCTGCCAGCGACATCAAGGACATGGTGGTCGCTGTCGCCCTCGTCCTCGTCGAGGCGGCCGCCCTCTTCTGGTTAGGCCGCATGGTCAGCGAAGACACGGCCCGGGCAACAGGCACGCCGGCACTCCGGACCGAACGATGGTGGCCCTGGCTCTTCGGGCCGGTCATCGCCGCCGGCGGGCTCTGTGCTTACTGGGGGACAGGTGCGACTTGCGGCCCTCGCCGTGTTCGCCGGGGTGCCCCTAGCCGTCATCGCTGTCTCGTGGTGGGCCACCCGACGACGGCTCCCTCTCTCCCCCAACCGCCCCGACGCCGTCACAGACGAGGCGTATGCCGCCACGGTTGTCGCCGGAGACGTGATCGCCGTCGGTGTATTAGCCGTGGGGTGCCTTGCGCTGGTCCGATCCACCGCGGTTGTCGCGCTCGTCAGCGTCACGAGCGAGGTGAGCTTCGTGGCGATCGGGGCAGGGATTGCGCTCGCAGTCGGCGTCGCGGGGTCGGCAGGGATGTGGTTCGTCGCTCGATGGTTGCTCGATCGCCTCAACCGCTCAGCTCGATCCAGCCTGCCAGCGGCCGCCGGACCAGGGCTGCCGGAACGGGTGAGGTCCACCGTCGGCCGCACGACCACGGTGGTGGCGCGACAGCTGACTCCAGGCCTGCGGGCCAGCGACTCGGAGATGCCTGAACCGAGCACGTCGCTGCCTCCCGGTCCGATAGGCCTGACCGCGAAGATCGCCTTGTGGGTGGTCGTCATCACCGGCACGGGGAGCCTTCTGTTCTTGGCCATCAACCCGGCCAGTGGCCGGTTGGCTTGGGGTCGTCGGGACCGCCCTGACGTGCCTGCTGTCGCTGTCGGCCATCGTCGGGGCCACGGTCACGCTCCATCACGAGTGGGGCGCACCGGCGGCCTTCCGGATCGGCCCCCTCCATGCGCGGGAGGCGCCGATCGCTACGCTCTTGATCCTCGCGTTGGCCTTCGCGGGGACACTCGGAGGAGCGGATATCCATCTCGCCCGCGGAGTCACGCCGGGCGGGGTCGACGCCGGGCGGGGTCGACGCCGAGTGCGCCGGAGGAGCCCCGCGAGCGTCCGGATATGGCTGCCGCATTCGCCACGTGGCTCAAGCAAACTCAAGAGTGCACCGTGACAGTCACCTTGTCCGACGCGTCGTCATCGACGTCCCGACTACAGAGCATCCGGCCTCTGGTGCTCATGGCAGCCGAGGGTGGCGGTGCGCGCGCGGCATACTGGACCGCTTCTGTCATCGACCGCCTCGAGAAGGCTCCGACATCGGGGTCCGGCGAGCGCAACAAGTGCGGTGCCAGGCAAGTGTTCCTCGCCACCGGGGTGAGCGGTGGATCGGTGGGACTCACCGTGGCGCGCTTCCGGAGCACTCCGCAGACCGCAGCCGAACACATCAAGACCTTGGGGAGTCCCGAGGCCTTGAGCGTCGCTTCCGCGGGACTCTTTGCCAGGGATCCGCTCACGACGCTGACGGGCATCCCCTGGGGGCCACGCGGCGGGGTCTGGCACGATCGAGCGGGGCTCATCGAGACCTCGTGGGAGAAGGGCGACCCCGATCTCGCGGCGAGCTTCCTCAAGCCACCGGACCCGTCGGACGCCAGGAGATTCGCAGCCGAACTCGTCCTGGCTTCCGCGACTGCCGCCACCGGGTGTCGCGTGCTGGTCAGCCACATCGACATCCGACCCGGACCAGACCCCGCGACACCGAGCGGTTGCTCGGATGCGCGCTCTCCGGCACCGATGACCTTGGATCTGATCGACGCCTACGGTCCACGTCCACCTGTCATCACCTCCGCACCCACGACGTCAGACCCCGTCGCGACTGCCTCAGGTCCGGCTCCCACTGACTCGACGCCAGCCCGAGTCACGGCGGCGATCGGTGAGCAGCGCTGCCTGACGAGCCTGACCGCCAGCACGGCAGCGATGTTCTCGGCTCGATTCCCGTATGTCACGCCCTCCGGCGTCGTCGGTCCCTGTCTGGCCGAGTCCGGCCCCCGTGCCGACGGCACGATAGAGCCCCCCGTCGCACGAGCGGCCGAACAGCTCGTCGACGGCGGCTACGTCGACTCCACCGGACTCGGTGTGCTCATCGATCTCTCACCCGACCTCATGTCTCTGATCCGCGCGCATAACGCGACGGCTGCCATACCGATCGTGCCGTACGTCATCTACGCGGACAACGGCACGGGGTCGGATCTCGGAGCGGCTGCGCCCTCGTCGATCCCCGAAGTGGCTGTCCCACCGGTCGGACTCCTGGCGGGCCGGGGCTCGCAGAACTCGACCCACGCCCTCCTCCAACGACTCGACTCCGCCATCGACCCCGCCCAAGCCGGACTGACGGTCAAGGCACCCGCAGCAGCGTGGCGGGCCGCAGCCCCACCGATCTCGGTCGTCTATCAGCCGACCAGGCCGACGATCGCGGCTCCCCTGGGCTGGGTGCTGTCACCGGCCAGCACCGCGACCATGGACCAAGCCCTTGCGACGTCCGCAGCGTGTCCTGCGAGGATGGACACCCAGGCAATGGCCGCCTTGCGCCTGCGTGGTTACGGGAGCCTCCACACCGCGCTCAAACTCCTCGGCGAGGACACGTGTGCCTCACCCTCATGACGAAGGGACCCGGCACGAATGCCGGGTCCCTTCGTTGATCCGTTTCCGCATTCCTACCTGCGGGTGAACGGATCAACGGTCGTTGGTGGATGAACGATCAGCAATACCACTTTTGGGTGATGAACCCGGTGAACATGTCCCACCAAGTGCTGATGTTGCAGTGCCAGGCCATGAGCTGCTCCTTTGGTTGAGTTGTGTCAAGTGCTGACATCCCCCATACCGATCCCGAGTTGGGAGGAGAGTGGCTGTCCCGAAGGCCCGGCATCGCGCTACGGTGGGCCTCGAGAACGACCCAAATGAATCTCCAAGGTGGGCAGAAACCGTGAGTCGCATCGATGCGATCGAGGCTGATCTCAGACTGAACCGCCCGAGGTTCTCTGCCGCTCTCATACGGGTTGCGGCTCTCGGATGAGGGTCGCGTAGTGGGCTGTGCTCGTACTCGCTTGGGGATGAGGTAGCCGAGGCTACTGTGCAGGCGCCGATTGTTGTACCAGTCGACCCAGCCAGCGGTGGCGTACTCGACGTCGGCGATGGTGCCGGTAGGGGCCGGCGTGGAAGACGGTGGTGCGGATGCACTCGGTCTTGTACAGCCCGATCACGCTCTCCATCAGTGCGTTATCGTAACGCGTCACCGACCGAGCCGATCGAGGGCCTGCCGCCCTCGAGCTCGAGGTGTTCGGTGAACGCGAATCGCTGTGTATTGCCGGCCCGCGTCCGAGTGACCGATCAGCTCACCTGGCTCGATCGGGATGTCCTTCACGGCCACGGTGCCCAGATCGCCATCCGTCAAAGGGGTCAGGACGAGGTCGGCGTCACTTGCACGGTTGCGGCGTGCCAGGCGAGGATCTTCTGGGCGAACACGTCGACGATGAACGCGACGTAGGTCCACCCCGGCCCACGTGCGGCAGTAGGTGAAGTCCATCACCCACGTCCGGTTCGGAGCCGACGCGGTGAAGTCCCGGTTCAGCAGGTCGCCAGCGCGGGCCCCGTCCTTGGCGGGGATCGTGGTCCTGATCCCCTTGGAGCGGCGAATGCCGTGCAGGCCAAGGGATCTCATGGCTCGGTCCACCGACCCCGGCGACGCGTCCGGGCAGTCCAGCGGTGCACCAAAGCGGTCATCTTCCGCCGCCCGTACAGCCCTTCGGGGGTCAGCTCGTCGACGGCCGTGCCCGTCGATCAACGGTCCACGCCAGCATGGCGCACCGCGTCCTCGACGATCGCGTCACTGACGGTGCGCGACGCGACCCTCCGGTCGGGTTGGGCCCACTGGCCCGATAGGTCCGCGCGGCGACCTGGCAGCCCTGCTCGCGCAGGACCCGACAGATCGACTCGACCGCATGACCCCTCGGCGCGCAGCTCGTCGACGAACGCCACGATCACCGGTTGCGGGGGTCGAGCTCCCCCGCGAAGAAAATCGAGGCCCGGAGGCTGTCGCATGAATCGACGGCGTGGGAGCGCCCCGGAGCGGGGCTGCGGCTCGAGAATCGTTGTGTGGCATACAACTTCGTCTTTAGTGACCGGGATCAACTGATGCTGATGCCGCCCTCGGTGGCGGACTGGTTGCCGGAGGATCATCTGGCGTGGTTCATCCTCGATGTGGTGGCCGAGCTGGATCTGTCGGGGTTCCGGGCCCGTTATCGCCAGGACGGCCGGGGCGGGGCGGCGTATGACCCCCAGCTGCTGCTGGGAGTGTTGGTGTACGCCTACTGCGTCGGTGAACGGTCCAGCCGGAGGATCGAGAAGCGCCTGGTCGAGGACGTGGCTTACCGGGTGCTGGCGTCTAACCAGCAACCGGACCACGCGACGATCGCCCGGTTCCGGGTTGAGCATCAGGACGCGATCGCGGGACTGTTCGGACAGGTGTTGGCCCTCTGCTCCCGCAGTGGGTTGCTGCGCCCTGGGTTGCTCGCTATCGACGGGACCAAGTTGGTCGCCAACGCCTCCCGGGACGCCAGCCGCACCGCCGAGCAGTTGGCGAGGGACATCCTGGCCGAGGCGGCGGCCACCGACGCCGCCGAGGACGCGGACACGGAGACCGACGCACCGGACCGGGTCGGTCCGGGCGGGCGACCGGGCCGCCGGGCACGGCTTCGGGTGCTGCTGGCCGAGCTGGAGGCCGAGGCCGCCGAGAAGAGGGTGTCAAGTTGTCTGTGTAAGTAGGGTGGTCGTGGGGGTTTAGAGGTGGGGGTTGATGCGGTCGGGGTAGATGAGGGCGAGTTCGCCGAGGGCGGCTTTCCAGCCTTGGATGACGGAGCCTTCGACGAGTTTGCTGGGGGCCTTGCGGGGGTGGCCCTTGGGCAGTCCGGCTTCCTTGGCGCGTTCGCGGGCTCTCTTGTCCTCGATGTTGCGGATGGCCAGCCAGAGCAGCTTGATCGCGGCGGCGTCGCCCGGGAAGTGGCCGCGGTTCTTGATGATCTTGCGCAGTTGGTAGTTCAACGACTCGATCGAGTTGGTCGTGTAGATGACCTTGCGCAGCGCGGGCCCGAACGCCAGGAACGGGGTGAACCGGTCCCAGGCGTTCTCCCACGAGGCGAGGGCGGCGGGGTACTTCTTGCCGAGGTTGGAGTCGGCGAAGGTGGCCAGCGCGATCAGCGCGGCGTCCTCGTTCGCGGCGGTGTAGATCGGCTTGAGCAGCGCAGCGACGGCCTTGCGGTCGCTGTAGGACACGAACCGCATCGAGGCCCGGATCAGGTGCACCACGCAGGTTTGGACCATCGCGCGGGCCCAGGTCGCCTCGATCGCCTCGGGGAAGCCGGTCAGCCCGTCACAGCAGACGATCAGGACGTCCTTGACGCCGCGGTTGGCCAGCTCGGCGCACACCGACGCCCAGAACTTCGCGCCCTCGGTGGCCTGGACCCAGATCCCCAGAACGTGCTTGACCCCGTCCATGTCGACCCCGACCGCGATGTGCGCGGCCCGGTTGGACACGTGTGCTCCGTCGCGGATCTTGACCACCAACGCGTCGAGGTAGATCACCGGGTAGAACGCCTCCAACGGGCGGGTTTGCCACGCGGTGACCTCCTCGGCGACGGCGTCGGTGACCTTGCTGATCGTCTCGTGCGAGAGGTCGGTGCCCAGCGTCGCGGCGAGGTGGTGCTGGATGTCGCGGATCGTCATCCCGCCGGCGTACAAGGAAATGATCATGTCCTCCAGCCCGCCCAGGCGGCGGGCGCCCTTGGGCACCAGCGACGACGCGAACGTCGAGTTCCGGTCCCGCGGCTGGTCCAAGGCGATATCGCCGACCTCGGTGCCGACCGTCTTCGGCGTCGTCCCGTTGCGGGAGTTGCCCGAGCCGTTCCCGGCCGGGTCGCCTTTCTCATACCCCAGGTGGCCGGTCAGCTCCGCCTCCATCCCGCGCTCAAGGACCGCCTTGATCATCTCCGGCAGGAACCCGCCTTCGCCGGTCAGCGACAGGCCACGCTCGTCGGTGGCAGCCATCAGCTGGTCCAGCATCTCGTCGGTGAACAACTCACGACGCAGCCGGCGAGCCTCAGACTCCCGCCCATCACTCTTCTTCGCCTTGGTCATGCTCACAGTCAATCTCCTTCAGATAGAGACCGCCCCCTTACACAGACCATCTGATACCCCCGCCGAGAAGTCCTATGAGGCACACCTGGCCCGACGCGCTGAGCGGGAAGCGGCGACCGGCAAACCGATCCGTGGTCGCCGTCCGACACCGGGGTCGGCGACACACAAGTCGCGGAGGCAGGCCAACGTGACCGACCCGGACAGTCGGCTGCTGAAAACCAAGGATGGCTATGTGCAGGGGTACAACGCCCAGGCCGTGGCCACCGCCGAACAGTTCGTGGTAGCGGCCGAGGTGACCAACCTGGCCATGGACGCCCCGACGTATCGGCCGATGATCACCGCCGCGAAGAAGAACCTCAAGGCCGCTGGGGAAGCGCGCCGGGTTCGGAAGGTCGTGGCCGACGCCGGCTACTGGAGCACTGAGAACGTCGCCCTCAAGGGCGTGGACTCATATATCGCCCCGGGACGAGCCCGCCAACTGAAGAAGATTGCCGAGACCGAACAAGCCCGCAGCGCCACCTTGGCCCAGGTCGAGGCCGGTGACCTCGACACGACACAGGCCGCCGAACAGCTCGGGGTGAGCAGGGCACGGGTCAACCAGCTCCTACGCCGACGACGCACCGCCGCTCCTGACCCCCTGACCACCACCATGATCGCCAAGCTCGACGCCCCACTCGGACGCAGGACCTACAACAAACGAGCAGCAACCATCGAACCAGTCTTCGCTCAGATCAAACACAACCGCGGGATCCGAACCCTCACCCGCCGAGGACTGGCCGCCGCGGACAGCGAATGGAAGCTCATCTGCGCCACCCACAACCTCCTGAAGGTGTACCGGGCCCGCTGACACCAACCCGGGGCGCCTCACCCACCCGCCGATAAGTCGCCCACAATCCCGCCGACCATTCATGCGACAGCCTCCCCGACGCAGGATCTCATTGTCCTCCTCAAGGCGTCGAACCTTGGCCTTGAGCTCTCGGATCTCGGCCAACTCCGCACTCGTGGCGCCCTGGCGCTGCCCACGGTCGACCTGGGCCTGGACCACCCACCGCCGCACCGACTCCTTCCCCACACCCTCACGCCGAGCCACAGCCTGGCACGCCGCGGTCAGCGTCGGGTACTCCTGCACATGGTCAAGCACCAACCGCACACAGCGCTCCTTGACCTTCGGATCGATCATCTTCGGCATGACATGCATCCTTCCAACTCAGAAAGATGCGGCAAGAAACATTGGGCGGTTCAGACGGCTCCGGCCGGGTCGCGGCATCCATGCCCCCGACCTCGTGCAAAACCTCGGCGCAACCCTCAAGAGCGTGATCTTCGGCGACGCCGACCCGAATCCCTCAACGGCGCAAGCCACCGTCGCGCGCATGCTCATCGAGGCAGCGCAGCGCCTCTCACCCGATCTCGAGCGCATTTACCTTGCGGCGGTGGGCATCACGCGCACCGAGCCTCAGCTCGGCGAGCGACTGGCCGCGGTTGGTCGGGAACTCTCACTCAGTGCGCGCACCCTCTATCGCAGGCTCCAGGCCGCCGAACACGCGATCGCCGCCCACCTTGAACGCCTTACCCTCGACAACGACGACGACAATCCGTTCGCGATCCGCGGGTGGTATGTCGAGAGCCTTGAGTCGGATGCCTACCTCGCCGAGCCCAGGCCAGTGTTCGTGGGGGAACGTGAGATCCGGGCCACCCATGACGGGCTCCGCGTGATCTGCGAATCCTTCAGCATCCCGAGGTATGCCAGCGCTGAGAATGACCCCGATCCCGAGGTGTCCGGAGGAGTCGGCTGCGAAGAGATCACGCTGTCCCGGTTTTCCCGCAGCACCTGGCTGATCAGCCTCCGGCTCGACACGGCCCTGGATACCGGCGACTCTCACCGGATTGGGGTCTCGATCAGGATGCCCTCACGAGCGTCCATTCGCCCGTTCAACGTCACGGTCCCGGTGCGCCACATCAACTCCTTCGTGGCTCGCGTGCACGCCGAGCCCGGCCAGCTGGCCCGAGCATGGTCGATCGGCGGCGTCCCGCCGATCTCCATGGACGAACTCGGCCGGTCCAGCGCCGCCCTCCCCATCGATGTCCCCCTGGAATGCCGATGGAGCGTGGTGCGACGCGGGCTCGCCTACGGCATTGGGTGGGAGTGGGCAGACTCCCACCGCCCGTCACCCGCCGCCTAAGACGTGGCCTGACGGCGCGTCCCGGATCGAGCGTTCGAGTGGCCATCCAGATCATCGAGCACGGTCCACACCTCGTCGACTGGCTCCTGACCGGTGATGTCACGCACCGATCGGCGCCAGGCCGACTGCGCGTCGAGACCGGCAGCGGTCAGCTCGGCGAATCGCGCCTGGACCTGGCTGGCCAGGATGTGGTCCACGAGTGGGGACTCCACCGCGGGAATGCACCGCTCAAGTTCCTCCGCGAGAGGCACTCGCACCATGAGCAGTGGGTGAAGGATCGTGTCGATGACCCAGCGACGTCCCGCGATTCGCTCGCTCGTCGTGAGGACATTGGCGATGTCACCCCGGACCTCGGCCCGCACCCCGGTCGATCCGACGAGCCGCAAGTGCCCATCGATGCGGGTCTTCTCGGCGGCCCACATGTCCAGAGGCCACTCTGACGACGTCCGCTGATCGCGGCAGGCATAGCCACGGATCATGCGGAAGAGCGCAGTGAGCCACACCGCCCGCTCCTGAGACGGGGAGTCTGCGGTGAGAGCCGCGATGATCCGACCCGCGATCCCGTCGGAGCGGGTGGGTTTGGCCGGCATACCTCGGGCGACCCGACGCGAGCGCTCAAGATCGGCCACCTGGGTCGCGACGATGCGCCGCGCATAGGCCAGCCGTGAGGCGATCTCATGTGCGGCTGAGGACTGCGAGAGCCGAGACACCGTGCCGGCATACACCTCGTGCATGACGCCGATGCAGCCATCGTCGCGGCATACCTGGCTCCCGGAGAAGCCACCGACATAGGGAGTGGAACGGGACGGGCACGACGAGGTCCCATACGTCAGGTGGGCCCGCAGCCGCAGCTTCTCCGTGCCGTACCAGACCAGTTCAGCGATCCCCGGATCAAGAGCCAGACCCATGAGTTAAATACCTCCCGTGGAGGCGCCCCCCGAAGGCGCGACGAACGCCGCTATGACATGCGCGGCGGACGTTACGAAACACGCATCAGCGTCGGCACGGAGCCCTGAGGCGCAAGGTGGCAACGAATTGGCAAGTCACCTCTGTGTGCCGCGCTCCGAGTCAGGGTTGTTCCGGATCGTGGCGCTTCTTTCCGTGACCGACCGGAACAACCATGGCGACCCCCTTATGCCCCATCGGCCTCGACCGGGGTGAGCAGGATGCGTTCAACCGCTCGGGACTGGTCGGGCAGATATGCCAGCCACGGGCCCAACGCAATCCCTCCCCATGGCATGACGATGAGCGGCGTGGGCGGGAGATTGACGTTGGGGTCTCGGTCAGACGAGGGGGAGGCAAGGGACGACGCAGGCCCCAGGAGAGCCGACAGAAGGTCCGGGATCGGGCCCGACGCGATCTCTGCGGAGAGGTCGACGTCCGGCATTGCCTGCGCCCGCAGGACTTCCAGCAACTCGGCCATAAGCCGCGGGTCACCCAGTCTTTCGGCGGAATCGATGGCGACCGCCACAACCCTGGCTGCCCGCTGATGGTAGGCCTGGCGATCTTCCACATTGCCCAAGCCACGCTGCAACTCCTGATTGGCCGTGACCGCAGCCACGGCCACTTCCCACGCGCGCACGTGGTTGCCGATGCGGCTCCACAGGAGCCCCGCAGTTGCTCCCCATAGGACGACCTGCGGGAGCACCCCGCCAGCAAGCGCGTCCCGGAAGGCGTCGTCAGCGACTGGAGCAGCCGCGGCGTCACCGTCCTCGGCGATGACGCGCAGCACCTCAACGTGGTGGAAGTAAGGCTCCATCGACGGCACCCCGCGGGAGTCCCAGGGAGCGTCGTATGCCGTCCGCGCCCGTCCGATCGAGCTGCGGGCTTCCGGATAATCTCCGACGACGATGGCGACATTCGCCGCGAGGAGGAGCGCCATGACCGTGAGGTGCGGCTGGGTGACGGGGTCGAATTCCGCTGCGAGCCCGTGGAGTTCCGAAATATCCCCGCGTCGTACACCCCCGTTGGGTATCCGGTTGATCATCGCGTAGAGCCGATCGAACGGGGTGTTGCTCGCCGGTTGGTACTGTCCGGTCGTGCCCGAGACCGCCGTCGCCAGCGCCTGCAGCCGAGCCCGATCAGCGTTGCCGGCTCGAAGCACATAGGGGCTGGCTGCTCGCACAGCCTGCTCAATGGCCAACAAATCACTTCTGAGCAGCCCGACCTGACCTCGGACGATATGCCACTCGGCTCGCTCCTGCTCGTCCAGTCGAGCCCAGTCGGACCTAGCCAGGTCGAGATGCCCCATCGCACCTGCAGCGTCGTTGAGTTCGACGGAGACGCCCGCAAGGATGAGGTGGATCATTGCGACCGTGATCTCCTCCGGGAGGCGTTCGGGTCGCGTCAGGAGGCGACGAGCCAGTCGCAGGACGGTCTCGGCCCCCGATCCTGAGGTGACGAGAGTGGCAATCGCCTTGAGTTGGATCCAGGCCACGTCTTGGCCCATGTCTGGGTCGACCGTCGCTTCATCTCGCTCATCCCATTCGGCGCCATCCCAAGCCCAATCGGCTGCCGCCACCGGGTCATCCTCACCATGGCTGGCCGCAAGACACCATGCCGCGCTGGCTTTGGTGTCCTCCTCGGTGGCCAGGGCGTAGGCCGCCTCCCAGTCGGCGCGGGCGCCGGCGAGGTCCCCGGCGTCTTCGCGGGCTGATCCTCGCAAGAGGTGTGCTGCCGCCCGCGCTTCCTCCGGCACGTCGCCGGGGATGTCCAGCATCTGGCTGAAGTGATGGACCACCTGCTCGGGGGTCATCGAGTCCGCATCAACAAACTCGAGATAGGTCCAGGCCAACGTCGGCACGGGACCTCGTGCGGCGATTGACCGGGCGGCTTCCAGAAGCCGGAAGAACTCGGGCGGTGGCCGCTCGTCACCCTCGGGGACCAGGTCATTGAGGGCCTCACCAATGCCTTCGCCAACCTCACGGCCCCACGCAGCGGGGTCCTGGCTTCGTCCCAACACCCTGAGAATCTCGTTGATGGTGGACTCCATAGCGGGCTGGCCCTCGTCGGACTGCTCGCAGATGTCGAGGAGTCGGTCGAGCTGATCACGGAGCACCTCGACGACGAAGGCGTCCTCGAGCGGTTGTCGAGGCACGTGCGGAATCGAGTCGTCGGTCACGATGGGCTCACGGGGGTGCGATAGGTCGCCAGGGACGCCCAGAACAGCGGGGAGTATGCCGCCACGCGGTGATCGCGCCACCGCTGGAGTTGTCCGAGTTGCCACTGTCGCAGCGTCCGGATGGGCGTCGACGAGGTATGAGCTGCGTTCACAGCGACCGCCAGTGCGGCGACGGGACCGGCTCGATCGTCGATGGCGTCCGCCGGGAGCGTCCACCGGGTCGCCGTGACGATATCGGCGCCGGCGTTGATGCAGGCTGCGGGCAGGCCGCTCGTTTCGTGCCAGCGTCCGTCGTCGCTCCCACATCCGATCAGCGCGACCCGGGGCGGCACGGGCCACACGTCAGGAGACGCCAGCCAGGATCGCGCGCTCAGCTCCTCGACCGTGCCCTTGCGGTCGAAAACCAGCGCGGCACTCGCCGGATCGGGGTCCGCGTGGCCGCAGATGTGGCCGAGATAGAGCAACCGGGACCAGGACCGATCCCGTAGTGCCGAACCGAAGTCCTCGGCGGACATCGGGGTGCCGCTCGGAGCGATGACCTCGGCCTCGCCAAGCCCGTCGGCACCGACGAGACTTTCGGGATAGCCGCCCGGGAAGACTGGACTTAGACCGTTGGGAGCACCGAAGGCCGGGCCAGCGTCGATCACGGTCAAGCCGAAGGGGTCTCCGGGGTGGTGTGGTCGCCGGTCACGAGTTGCGACAACCCCCGGGGCCAAGGCACTGCAGACCAGCGCGGCTTCGACGACGCGGCGGTCGGACCTGTCGGAGACGATCATTGAGTCCCACGGGAGACCAGCCAGCCATCCCCGGGCTGCGATCTCGAGGGAGTGCTCCACTCGCGTGACCGCTTCGTCGGCAGCGGGAGCGTCCATGAGGGCGGAGCGCAATGGCTCGGGCAGGAGGCGTCGGCCGAGCGCGCGCGCGATCTCTCGCTCCCGTTCGGCGTCAACCAGTGGGTTGAGCTCAGTGAGTCCCTCACCCACCGTGCTGATGGCAAAGGAGACCGCCGCTTCGTTCTCGGCATGACGGATCACGCCCGCCGCGAGGGGGTCGGCATCCTTGCCGACCTCGGCCACGATGAGCGACCACGCCACGTCGGCCCCCACGGGCTCAAGCGTCAGACGCCAACAGACCGGCGCGGCGCGGACGGCACCAGGACCGGATCCGTCCGCGGCGGTACGGCAAGTGTCACGTCCGTCAGTCATGGGAGACGGCAAACCACACTTCGGCGGCGCTGACCGGACTGGCCTGGTCCACTCTGACCGGGGCCCGGACCGGCTCTGAGTCCGGCCGACGCCAGGCAGGACGGGTCCTCGTGCCGTCACCGCCGAGGGTCGAGAGCACCGCGAGACATTGCGCTCTCGGCGCAGCACCGATGTCGTCGGGCAACCCGGCATACACGCTCGCGGCTCGGCTCCAGGCGTGGACGGCAGCGTCTCGCCAGGAAGTGCTGGCCTGACCCGTGGTGATCCCGGCCAACCGCATGGCGGTGGCCCCCCTGGCAGCCCACCGCTGCGCGGCGGCATGCTGGCGCGACCCCCCTCCACGACGAGGCGGGACGGCGCCCGCCTCGTGGACGTCGACGTCGACGTCCCCCTCCCTAGGGTCCGACAGCCGCTCAAGGACAGTCGCAGACACGTGCTGCGATCCCAACCACGCTCCGGCCTCGGCCCGGAACTCCAGCCCTGCGACGACGAGTGGCAGCGGCCAATCCCCCTGATAGACACTGGCATTGATGATCTTCATCGGTGGCATGGGCATGGTCGGAGTGACCAGCAGGGCCAGATCAGGGGCGACCGCAGGTGCCTTGACGATGACCGTGAGCACATGCGCGCCGTCCTGGCGACGGATCCGCCACGACACCGCGTCTTCCGCTCGACTTGTCAGCCCGGGCGACACGCGAGCCCAGTCGACCGCGCCGATGCCGTCGAGCTGCACGCTGTCGCTGCCGCCATAGGTCACGGCTGCTTGCGGACGCAACTCCGTGAGCCATTCAGGGCGAGCATCAGCGTCCACGTGGCGGAGGTCGAGCGTGCCGAGGGCGGTGAGGAGCTCCCTCTCGTGATCGAGGTCGGCGAGCCGTGCGTCGGCCAACGGAAGGGTCTCGCCGAGAGACCCGAGCGCATCCTGGAGCAGGGCCGCGACGGCCGGATGGCGGGGCCACGGGGAGCCGCTGGCCCGCGCGCGGCGAGCCCACTCGAGAATCGTGCCCGTCCACGCCCAAAGCTCACGCTCACCTGGCCAGTCCGGATCCATCACGGAGGCCAACCTCGCCGAGAGCGCGAGTTGTTCGACGGTGAGCAGAGGCTGCGCCAGCCCCACAGCGCAGTGGCGGGTCGCCCACTGGAGGACTCCGAGGCGCGCCACGTCCTCACGGGCGGGCAGCGATGGCAGGGTCACTACAGTGTGGCTAACTCCGGTGACGGCCACGTGCCGCACTGCCGTTGCCGCATCCTCTCCGAGCAACGCCGCGAGCACCGCGAGACATTCTTCGTCGGGCGCAGCGGGGACGAGGACGGACACCGCGCCGGGGTCCACCGGGTCGACGGTGAACAGTCCGCCGCGGGTCGGCGCCAGCCCCACCCCCGCCGCAGCTGCCGGGGCATGGCCGATCACGACGCAGCCATCTGCCCGCCGATGGAGGTCGATCTGACGGGTCGGTCCAGGGGTGTGCTCAGTCATCATGCACCTGACCCCTCGTCCCTCGCCGAACTCGTGTCTGCGTTGGTGTCGCCCACGAGGTATGCGCTCAGATGACTGCGCACCTGCGCCCAGGTGAGGTAGCGACCTGTCCAGGCGGGCCCGGCCACGTGATCCATCTCCACGGCATACTCCTCGGATGCACTCGCCGGGAGCTCCCGGACGATCCGCGCGAGAGCCGGCCTCTCGGCGATCAGTGACAGTGTGCGGTTGGTGCGATCGACGAACGCGTCCGGACTCTCGCCATGGTCGGCCACGAAGTCATCGTGCGCGCGTTGCCGACGGCGGGCGATGCGCTCGCCGAGGTCAGTCGGCTCGGCATCGAGGTCTGGTTGGCTAGCCCGCTGGTATGCCGCCAACCCTTCCCACACCCCTGCGCTGAGCGCGCTGGTGAGCCAGAAGGTGATATTCATCCGGGTCGGGGGGCCAGCCTCCGCGCGCTCCTGACCATGCAGGCGCATCCATACCTTGCGGACGACGAACCGGGCGAGCAACTCGTCCTGCGCCACCAGCGTGCGGAAGGCTTCGTTGGCCCTCTTGGCTCTAGCCGTGTCAATGACCCAAATGGCGACGTAAGCGCCCGCGGCCTCGACGAGGTCGTCATCGAAGAGCGCAGCGTCCGTGTCCACAGGGACCGATTGGATCCCCTCACCGGCCCGCCAACGATTCAGGACGCGCCCTGCGCTCTCGCTGTCGGTAGCGCCGTTGTGGTCCACTCGGACCCCGGACGCGAGACTGGCGACGACGACACGGCCGACGCGGTCTGCCAGGCCATAGGGGGCGCAGACCCGATCGATTTCGAGCACGGCTGCGCCGTGAGGGTCATGGACTCTGGGCGACTCGCCCGCGCCGAGGGCCGACCGTTTGAAGTAGAGGAGATACCGTCCGTAAACGCTCCGATCGGTGCCGGCAGTCCAGTTTTCGGGCCAGCCCACCGACAGTCGGGGCGGGGCATTGGACCCGACGAGCACGGATTCGGGCGGGAAGGCCCGGCACGCCGCAGACCCCCGGCCCTCCCACGCCACGGCGTAGGACCCGGCATACCGATCGCAGAAGGCACCCTTCGACAACGGTCCGGCCCGCTCGATGCTGTGGACGACCTCCGCCACCAGCTCGTCGAGATCGAGGGTCGTGTCGGGGGTTCGGGCATAGTGCCGCCCGACTCGCACCGCTACGCGCTCGGACACGGTCGATCGCGGGGCCGACGACCTGACTTGGGAGAGTCGCCGGCACGCCGTCGCGAGCGCGCGCACGTAGTCGTCGATTGCCGATCCGACAGTGGGGATGGACGCGGCGACCGCAGCCGTCAGTTGGCTCTCCTCGCTCGCGGTGAGCACCTTCGTCGCCGGCGGAGCGTGTCGACCCGTGTCCCGCAAGTAGCGGGCTCCGACAATCGGCTCACCGAGGTGCTCGACCGCATCACTGGCCTTGCCCGGCCCGCCGTAGCGCAGCAGGTGACCCCACCGGCTCTCGGTGACGTGCGTGCGGACGAGAACCCTCATTGTCGAGCGGCCGGTCTCAGTCCGGTGTGCCTGGGTCACCGCCGCTCCTCCATCCTGTCCCAACCGTCCTGTCCCAACCGTCCTGCCCCAACCGTCCTGTCCCAACCGTCCTGCCCCAACCGTCCTGTCCCAACCGTCGAGGTCGGCGATCAACTCGCACGATCGGGCGACGTCGCCCTGAGACCATCCGACGGACAGAGCCGCGTGGCTGGTTGTCCGTCGAGAGATGAGTGCGTTCCGTGGATGGCGACGCGGCAGGGCCGGCACCTGTGGGTGCCGGCCCTGTTCACTGCCCCGTCTCATGCCCCGTCTCATGCCCCGTCGCGCCGCGAGTATGCCGGGCCGCGCTCAGAGCCGCTGGTGGATCGCGCCTGCCAACGGGAAGTCAGCCCGCACCTCGATGCCACCGTCGACGATTTCGGACCACGTGACGGTGGCCCCGACCCCCTCGGCTCGCTCGAGCATGACCGCGAACCCGTTGCCCGGCTCGAGGGGCGCGGTGACATGACCGTTGTCGCGAATCGTCACGACGATCGTGGAGGGCGTGGGCTCTGCCCTGACCCACACGTGATCGCCGGTCGAGTGCTTGGCCGCGTTGGTCACGGCCTCCTGGACGATCCGGATCGCGGCCGTGGCCGCCTCCGGCGGCAGGTCGTCGATGGCCGCGTCGACGTCGAGGGACACCGTGGGCCGCGGGATGCTCCGCACCCACCGAGAGAGTTCGTCCCGCGGCTGTGATCGCTGGTGGCCCGTCCGTAGGTGCGTCACGGCCCCCCGCACATCCCGCAGGAGGCCGCTGGAAAGCATCCGGGCCTGGGCAACGAGGTCCTTGATGTCCTCGTGCGGGTGGTGGTCGATGAGCTCGAGGGTCATCGACAGGGCCGTCACTTGATGACCCATGCTGTCGTGCAGGTCCCGGGAGATCCGCAGCCGCTCCTGCGCCTTGCTCGCCTCGGCCAGCCGGGCTTGGGCCGCAGCAAGATCGGTGTTGACCTGACGCAGCCGCTCGTTGGCCGCCGCGAGCGCCTTCGCGGTTTCGTATGCCGCGTCGCGCGACCTCCCCTCCCGCACGACGACGGTGACCATGAGCCCGGCGAAGAACATCAGGGCGGCATACACGAGCGCCCAGACGACCGTCCCCTCTTCCAGGACGAGGGCGAGGACGAGAGCGGCGGTCTGGAGGACGCCGACTCCGATGAGGACGCGCGGGCTTGCCCGCCAGCCGACGACGCCGGAACTGAGGACGAGGAAGACCGGCGTGAAGCTGCCGGCACCGTAGACAAAAACCGCGGCGATGGACGCGACGACGATGATGACCGCAAACGCACGGTCACTGGGGTGGGGTTTGACGAGCGAGTCGGATAGCGCGACGAAGGCGACGAGGATGACGGCCGCGAGCACCCACCACACGAGGGGGACCTCGGCGCGGTGGCGGCTCATCGCAGCCGGGAGCACGGTGCCCGCCCAGGCGACCACACCACCGATCGCTGCGAGGCGGGTGGTCTGGATGCGCTCGTCAGGCCCGAAGGTCACCTCTGGCTCGGTGGCTCCACACGGCTGGGGAGCGCTCATCGGCCCAGCCTAAGGATCGGTCCCGGACGCGCGCGGGGAAATGCCCAAAACTCGGACCCGCCCGAGAGCTCCTGCCGCGGTAGGGCATCCTCGCCCACCCGATCGGGGGCGGTATGCGCGAAGGACGCGGCCCTGCCCTAGGGCCGGTCGGGAAGTCGCGCCGAGACCGTAAAGCCCTGGCCGCGTTGCGAATTCCACTCGACGGCGCCTTCGAGAGCGCTCACGCGCTCGGTCATTCCGGTGAGACCGTGTCCTGGTGTGATCGGGTCGGCGCCCTGCCCGTCGTCGCGGACGGTGACCTCGATCCACCCGCCCCGGCGATGGACCTCGACCCAGGCCTGGCGTGCGTGGGAGTGTTTGGCTGCGTTGGTCAACGCCTCCTGGACCACACGGCATACGGCATCGGCGTGTGGGCGGCTCACCTCGTCGAGGGTCGTATCGAGGTCGAGCGACACGACCGGCCTGGGGAGGCTGCGGGCGGTGCGCGTGAGCTGGTCGCGCACACTGACCGGGCCGTCGCGCAGCTGGGTCACGGCGCCGCGCACCTCACGGATGAGGTCAGAGGCCAGCGCGCGGGCATCAGCCACGAGGGCCTCGGTCTGCGGGGTCGTATGCCGCGCGATGAGTTCCAGCGTGAGAGCCAGCGTCGTCACCTGGGTGCCCATGCTGTCGTGGAGCTCCCGCGCGATGCGCAACCGCTCGTCGGCGGCACTGACTTCCGCGAGCCGGGCTTGAGCGGCCGCAAGGTCGGCATTCGTGTGCACGAGAGCGGCATTCGTGACTTCGAGTTGTCGCGCGATCTCGCCCGAGATGTCTCGCTCGCGCGCCGAGCGCACGACGACGTCGACCATGAGCGAGGCGAAAAGGATGAGCGCGCCGTAAATGACCGCCCAGACGATCGTCGCGCCCTGCCACGCGAGGATCGCCATGAGGGCAAAGAAGAGGAACGCCCCCAGCACGACGGTCCCGCGGGTGCTCAGAGCCCAACCGCAGGCGCCGGCCATGAGCACGAGGAAGACCGGCGCGATCTGATCGACGCCCCACACCATGTTGGCCGCGAGCGCCGCGCCGACACCGATGACCATCACCCAGCGATCCGACCTGTGGGGCCGCACGAGCGCGTCGGAGAGCATGACGAAACAGACGACCACGACGATCGACAGAGCCCACCACGCGGGCGGCACCTGCCCGCGGCGGTGGCTGAGGGCGGCGGGCACGACCACGCCAGCCCACGCGACGACGCCGCCCACAGAGGCGAGGACGGTCGTCACATCTCGCGGCGCACGAAGCGGCCGCACCGCCGAAGCTTCGCTCACGCTTCCAGACTAGGAGGGCCACTCACGGGGGACAATGGCGGGGCGGTGAGGGCAATGGCATACGCAGCGTGGGGCGTGGGCCCCGGATTCAGCGGCGAGCGCCCCACAACACGAGCGATTGCGAGCTGCTCTGGCCGCGCACCGGACGCTCGCCCTGGCGCATCGCGACGATCTCGCCGCTGCGGCCGGCGGCGAAGACGCGCGCGGAGCGATGGCGCATGCCGTCCAGCTCGTCGCCGAGCGCGCGCACCTGGGCGCGGAGCATCGCGACCTCGCGTTCGAGGTCGAGGATGCGCTGGATGCCTGCCAGGGAGATGCCCTCTTGGGAGAGCCGCTGCACCTCGCGGAGCACGGCGACGTCACGGGCGGAATAGCGTCGCCCGCCGCCGCGGGTGCGGGAGGGCGAGACCAGGCCGAGCCGGTCGTATTGCCGCAACGTCTGCGCGTGCATCCCCGCGAGCTGGGCGGCGACGGAGATGACGAAGACGGGTGTGTGTTCGTCGGGCACGAAACTACTCATCGACGGTCACCTCCTTCCGGCGCTTGTCCGTGGTGCTGGTGGGGATATCGCTACCGGGCGGCCTTTTCGGCCAGCGCCGCCCGAGGGTCGATCTCGGCCTCGTCGGCCTTGAGTGCTTCGATCGCTTCGCGGGCAGCGTCAGAGAGTCGCTGCGGCACGACGACCTGCACCTTGGCGAGCAGGTCGCCGGTGTGCTTGGACGTGCGGACGCCACGGCCCTTGACGCGCAGCACCCGACCACTCGGAGTGCCGGGCGCGACCCGCACCCGCACCGAGTCACCGGTGAGAGTGGGCACAGTGACCGTGGCTCCGAGCGCCGCTTCGGCGAAGGTCACCGGCAGGTCGATCGTGAGGTTGTCACCTTCGCGACCGAAGACCGAGTGCGGGGTGACGCTGACGAGGAGCAGGAGATCGCCGGCCTCGCCTCCGGGGTCTCCGGCGTGGCCCTTGCCGCGCAGCTTGATCCGCTGCCCGTCCTTGACGCCCGCGGGGATGCGGGTCGTCACCTGGCCGGTCGGGCCAGACAGCGAGACGGTGTCGCCCTCGACCGCCTGGCGGAAGCTCAGCGTGACCCGGGCCTCGACGTCCTGGCCCCGGCGTGGCCCGCGGGTGGGGCCGTAGCCGTAGCCACCCGGCCCACCGGCATACCCACCACCGAAACCACCCTGCCCGCCCGCGCCACCGAAGAGGCCACCGAGCAGGTCTTCGAGGTCGGGTTGGGCGCCGCCGCGGCTGCCGGTCGTGAAGCGGACGTTGGGCCCGCCCCCGCCACCGAACATGCCGGAGAACATGTCCTCAAACCCGCCAGCGCCCCCCGGCCCGCCCGCGGTGAAGCGGGCGCCGCCGTGGGTCATCGCGCGGATCTGGTCGTATTGCTGACGCTGCTCGGGGTCGGACAGGACCGAATAGGCCTCCCCGATCTCCTTGAACCGGTCTTCGGCCTTGGTGTCCCCGGCTGTGCGGTCGGGGTGGAACTTGCGGGCGAGCTTGCGGTAGGTCTTCTTGATCGTCGCGTCGTCGGCGTCCTTGGCGACACCGAGGATGGCGTAGAAGTCCTTTTCGACCCAGTCCTGGCTAGCCATGGAGCACCTCCTTTACTGCGGGTCGGCGACCGCGACGCGGGCGGCGCGGACGACGCGCTCACCCATGCGGAAACCGGGTTGGAGGACCTGGACGACGGTCGTCGCGGTCGCGCCCTCGGGCAGGTCCGCGGCGATGTGCATCAGGGCCTCGTGGAAGTTGGGATCGAATTCGTCTCCGACAGAGCCGAATCGCTCAATCCCCAGCTTGGCCAGGATGGTCTCGAGCTTTTCTGAGATGGCGGCGAAGGGGCCGCCGTCGAGGTCGCCGTGCTCGCGGGCCAGGTGGATGTCGTCCAAGACCGGCAGCATCGATTCGAGGACGTAGCTGATGCCGGCTTCGCGGGCTAGCGACCGGTCACGGTCGACCCGCTTCTTGTAGTTGACGTATTCGGCCTGCAGACGGCGTAGGTCTTCGAGGCGCTCGGCGGCCAGGGCCGCGTCGGGGCTCATCGAGTCGGGTGAGTCCGTCGCGTATGCCGCGTCCGTCACCTCAGCCCCGCCCATCGCCTCAGCCCCGCCCATCGCCTCGGCCTCGGCCGTCGCCTCGGCCCCGGCTGCGTCGCGGTGGAGCGTCGGCTCGGTCGAGTCGCCTTCTGCGGCATAACCGTGGGACACCACCGGCTCGCCGGCGGCCGGTGCCTGAGCACCGGCCGCCGACGTGTCGGCTGCGAACGGCTGGGTCACTTGGCGTCCTCATCGTCGACAACCTCGGCGTCCACGACGTCGTCGTCCTGAGCCCCGGCGCCGGCGCCCGACTCGGCCCCAGCGGCACCGTCGGCCTCACCGGCAGCCGCCTGCGCGGCATACATGGCCTGTCCCATCTTCTGGGAGACCTCGGAGAGGTGAGCGGTCTTGGCCTTGATGTCCTCGATGTCCGCCGTGGAGTCCTTGGCGATCGCGGACTTGAGGTCGGCGAGGGCCGCCTCGGTCTCGGACTTCTCCGCGTCCGGGACCTTGTCGCCGCTGTCGGCGAGGAACTTCTCCGTCGAGTAGACGAGCTGCTCGGCGGTGTTGCGGACCTCGATCTCCTCGACCCGCTTCTTGTCCTCTTCGGCGTGTGCCTCGGCCTCGCGGACCATGCGTTCGATCTCGTCCTTGGGCAGGGCGGACCCGCCGGAGATCGTCATGGACTGCTCCTTGCCGGTGCCCATGTCCTTGGCGGACACGTGGACGATGCCGTTGGCGTCGATGTCGAAGGTGACCTCGATCTTCGGGATGCCGCGCGGCGCCGGCGCGATGCCGGTCAGCTCGAAGGTGCCCAGCGGCTTGTTGTGCTGGGCGATCTCGCGCTCACCCTGGAAGACCTGGATGAGGACGCTCGGCTGGTTGTCGTCGGCGGTCGTGAAGATCTCCGAGCGCTTGGTCGGGATGGCCGTGTTGCGCTCGATGAGCTTGGTGAAGCGGCCACCCTGGGTCTCGATGCCGAGCGACAGCGGCGTGACGTCGATGAGCAGGACGTCCTTGCGCTCGCCCTTGAGGACACCGGCCTGCAGGCTCGCGCCGACGGCGACGACCTCATCCGGGTTGACGCCCTTGTTGGGCTCCTTGCCCCCGGTGAGCTCCTTGACGACAGCGGTCACGGCTGGCATCCGGGTCGAGCCACCGACGAGGACGACGTGGTCGATCGCGGACAGCTTGATGCCGGCGTCGGCGATGACCTTGTTGAACGGCGACTTGACGCGCTCGAGCAGGTCCTTGGTCATCGGACTCGAACTGGGCGCGGGAGATCGTCTCGTCGAGGTGGATCGGGCCGTTTTCGCTCATCGAGAGGTATTGCAGGTTGACCGTCGTGGTCGTCGAGGAGGACAGCTCCTTCTTGGCTTGCTCGGCGGCGTCACGCAGCCGCTGCATTGCGATCTTGTCCTTGGACAGGTCGACGCCCGTGGAGTTCTTGACTGTCGTGAGCAGGTGGCTGACGATGCGCTCGTCCCAGTCGTCGCCGCCGAGGCGGTTGTCGCCGCTCGTGGCCTTGACCTGGATCGTCGAGAAGCCGTCTTCTGGGTCCTTGCCGACTTCGAGGAGAGACACGTCGAAGGTGCCGCCACCGAGGTCGAAGACGAGGATGAGCTCGTCCTCCTTGCCCTTGTCCAGGCCGTAGGCGAGCGCCGCCGCGGTCGGCTCGTTGATGATCCGCAGGACGTTGAGGCCCGCGATCTCGCCGGCCTCCTTGGTCGCCTGGCGCTCGTGGTCGTCGAAGTATGCGGGCACGGTGATGACCGCGTCGGTCACGGGCTCGCCGAGGTAGGCCTCCGCGTCCCGCTTGAGCTTCATCAGGGTGCGGGCGCTGATCTCCTGCGCCGTGTATTTCTTGCCGTCGATCTCGGGCGACTTCCAGTCGGTGCCCATGTGGCGCTTGACCGAGCGGATGGTCCGGTCGACGTTGGTGACGGCCTGGCGCTTGGCGATCTCGCCGACGAGCACCTCGCCGTTCTTGGAGAACGCGACGACGGACGGAGTGGTGCGGCCGCCCTCAGCGTTCGCGATGATGGTCGGCTCGCCGCCCTCGAGGACGGCGACAGCCGAGTTGGTGGTGCCGAGGTCGATGCCGACCGCACGTGCCATGGGTGTCTCCTGCTGGGGTTGTGACGTCATACGGGGTGTCCGTATGCCGTGTGGTTGATGTGGTTGATGTGGTTGATGTGGTTGAGTGTCCGGGACTCACCTTGCGGGGCAGGGCTCGTGGTTGTCAAGCTCAGGCTCGGTAAAGTTGCGTCCACCTGACTCAACTCTGCGGTAGGCCGCGTTGTTCCCGGATCGGTGGGAGAGGACCGAAAGGCCGCTCGTGTAGGTTCCCGATCTACTTGTCGTTGTCTCACTTTCTCGTCGCATGCGAGTCTTTGTCTCGCTAACTTGTCGCGCGGGAGGACGCTGGTCTCGTGGCCACGCAGCCGCGCGAGCCGATGGTCGAGTTCCGGTGCACGTCCTTCACGGGCCAGGACGTGATCACGACGCTGGGCTCGGCTCCGCCGGCGGGGGTGGCCCGGGGACTACCGGTTCGGTCCTTCCCCTCCTATGCCGGGATGGGGCACTACCCAGGTTGGTGGTGGTCAGCCACGGTGGGCGACCACGTGGGCTACGAGAGCCTGCTGGAGCGCGATCGGCTGATGCTCGCCGACTTCGACCGTGACGTGGTGGCCATCGCGAGCCAGCCGTTCGGCATCTCCGGTCGTGACGGCGACGCGCTACGTCGACACGTACCTGGCTACCTGCTGCTTCATCGCAACGGAACGGTGGAGGTCGTCGACGTCAAGCCTGCCGACATGTTGGACAAGCCCGATGTGGCGGTGGTTCTCACCTGGACTGGACGATTGCTGTCCGAACGCGGCTGACGGAACTCGATCTGGTCGGGCGCGGATCCGATCGAACTGACGAACGTCCGGTTCCTCGCCCAGGGACGTCGCGGCCGGTTCGTCGATTCCGACGCGATGGCCACACTGGCCCGTGCAGGACGTCCTGGACGCACTCTCGGTGCCGCCCTGGCCGAGGCAGCTCGGTCACCCCACTCCAGTGCCACCCTACGGGCGGGGCGCTCACCACGCTGCTCTGGCAGCAGTCGTGGCAGGTCGCGCTCGATCAACCGATCGACATGAGCACCGAGATCCGGACGATTCGAGAGGTCCATGACGAACAGCGCTGTTCTTGAGGTCCACGTCGGAAGCCGGCTCTGGTTCGACGGGGAGGCATGGTCGGTGTGCGAGGTCGACGCGACAACGGTGAGGCTGCACGACGGCGACGGACGGTATCGCACGGTGACCGTGGCAGAGCTGATCGACACCGCAAGTCCCGCCGAGTCCGGGCGAGGTCCGGGTGACGTTCACGCAGTTCGTCCGCGCCGGCCGGCTTGGAGAGCCAGCCGCGCTGCTCGAGCAGCACCACCATGCGGGCCAGGTTGAGGATCCGGTTCGAGAGCCGGCGTCGGCTTCGCCGTGCAACCCGCCGACTCGCGGATGGCACCTCGCAGGCGGCTATCCGGGCCCGCAGGAATCACCGCCTCGGCCGACGGTCCATGGAGCGGGATCCCCACCTGGCGCGCGGCGGCGAGGTCGATCACTGCCCACCAGCTGACCGAGTCCGGCTCCAGCTGCACCTGCGTGGCCCGCTGCTGACCACCGTTGACGTTGAGCTGGAACCGGACCGGATCAGCCAGGGGCTCGAGGTCTGCCAGGGCGCACAAGCTCCAGGCCGACAGTCGGGCAGGGAAGTGCGGGGTGGCTGACGGCCGCGCCCAACCGTCTGCGCACTTCCTCGGGATGAGGGTGCCCGGACACCGCCAGCACGTCGACGTCACTGACGCCGTGCTCATGGACGTCCTGCGCGGCGCTGCCGGTGAGCCACACCCCGAGCAGGTCGCCGATCGCGTCGACCGGGTGCCGCACGATCTCGGTCAGATACCCGCGCAGCTCCACTGGGGCCCCTGTCACGGGGTCCAGTCTTCCAGGCGCTGTGAGCCTGACGGACGGCTACGCCGCAGGCGCGGGCGTCGTTAAGGGCGGAGCGTGGATCGCCCAGAAGGCGTCAGCCACGACCTCAGGGTCGCAGCTACCGGCCAGGCCGCGGCGACACACCTCATGTAGCGGCCCGAATGCCACCGGGTCGGCCGCCCAGTCGGGGATCGACCTGATCTCGCCGAGGGCACGGCGCTCGCGCATCCACTCCGAGACCGGTGCCGCGGCCGCGCCCTTGGCGGCCAGGACGTCGTTCCCATGGTTGGCCATCACACCGGCCGCCAGCGGCACACCGTAGATGACCGCCGCCTTCCCCGGGTGGGCGGCGACCCAATCGAGGTAGGCGCCGACCAGGGACCGGAGGCACTGTTCGGCCGGCCGGTCGTCGAGGGACGTCGAGATGCACGCCATCAGCTCCGCGAAGCAGCCCACGAGCAGCTTGCGCAGCACCTCCTCCCGGCTGCCGAAGTGGTGATAGATGCTGCCGTTCGAGACACCCGAGCGGGAACTCAACGCAGCGATGGTCACCGCCGCGGGTCCACCCTGGGCGACCAGCTCAGCGGCGCCGTCAAGGACAGCCCGGCGCGTGTCCGACGATCTCGGCACAACTCCTCGCTCTCTTCGAGTTGGCACATAGAGCATTGCTCTAGAGTAGTGCTCTAGTAAGTGGGTCAGGAGTCCAGGGTAGGCCAGGCACCCCGCCGAGGCCGCTGATTCAAGGAGGACAACGTGGGTCTGCCAACCGCCGCCACCGAGGTCGTCGACCGGTCGCTGCTCGAGGACCGGCAGCCCAGCGTCGGTCACCTCTTCCGCCACCGGGTTCACGAGTCGGCCGACTCCCCCGCCTACCAGTACTTCGAGGGAGAGTACCTCGTCGAAATCACCTGGCGCGAGGCATATGACCGCGTGTCGGTCTGGGCCGCGGGACTGCTGGCACTGGGACTGGAGCCCGAGGACCGGGTCGCGATCGTCTCCCACACGCGCTTAGAGTGGGTTCTGGCCGACCTCGCGATCATGTGCGCGGGCGGCGCGACCACGACGGTGTACCCGAACACGATCGCCGACGACGTCGCCTACCTCCTTCGGGACTCCGGCTGCCGGATCGTCCTCGCCGAGAACGCGGAGCAGGTCGAGAAGCTGCGCGCCGACCCGGGGGTACGCGACCGGGTGGTCCGGGTGGTGAGCATGGACCCGCGAGCCGCAGACGGCGACTGGGTGATCTCGACCGATGACCTGTTCGACATCGGCTCCCAGTTGCTCACCCGCGACCCCGGCGCCATCGAACGCCGGATCGACGGCCTCGTTCCCGGCCAGCTCGCGACGATCATCTACACGTCAGGGACGACCGGCCGCCCCAAGGGGGTCGAGCTCACGCATGACGCCTTCGTCTACGTCGCCGCCTCGGCCGCATCGTTCGGCCTCATGCGCACCGACGACCTGCAGTTCCTGTGGCTCCCGCTCTCCCACGTCTTCGGCAAGGTGCTGCTCACCATCCCCCTGCAGATCGGCTTCCCGACCGCGATCGACGGGCGGATCGACCGCATCGTCGACAACCTTCAAGTGATCCGACCGACCATGATGGGCGCTGCCCCGCGGATCTTCGAGAAGGTCAAGGCCAAGGTGGGCATGACCCTCGCCGAGGAGAGCGGGGTCAAGGCGAGCCTCATCTCCTGGGCGTTCTCCGTCGGCAGCAAGGTCGCTCGGGCGCGGGAGGCGGGCAAGCCCGTCGGCGTGCCCCTCCGCCTCCAGCACCAGCTGGCCGACCGTCTCGTTCTGGCCAAGGTGCGCGATCGCTTCGGCGGCCGGCTCCGGCTGTTCATCTCCGGGGCCGCGCCCCTGGACCCGGACGTCGCCCGCTGGTTCGCCACTCTCGGCCTGCTGGTCTGTGAGGGTTACGGCCTGACCGAGACCTCGGCTTTCACCGCCGTGAACCGGGCCGAGCCAGGGGCCTACCGGTTCGGGTCGATCGGGTGGGCGGCTCCCGGCACGGAGATGAGGATCGCCCAGGACGGCGAGGTACTCGTCCGCGGTCCCGGCGTCATGCGCGGCTACCACAACCAGCCGGAGGCGACCGCTGCGGTGCTGACCGAGGACGGCTGGTTCCACACCGGCGACGTGGGCGAGATAGACGAGCGCGGCTTCGTCCGCATCACCGACCGGAAGAAGGACTTCTTCAAGACCTCCGGCGGCAAGTACGTCGCCCATCGCGGATCGAGGCCCAGTTCAAGGGCCTATGCCCCTACGTCAGCCAGTTCGTCGTCATTGGCGAGGGCAAGAACTATGCCGCCGCCCTCGTGACGCTCGACCCCGAGGCGATCACCGCCTGGGCGGACCAGAACGGCAAGCCAGGGCGCGCATGCGCGGACATCGTCACGTCCAGGGAGGCACACGAGCTCATCCAGCACTACGTCGACCAGCTCAACGCGGGACTCAACGGGTGGGAGACGATCAAACGGTTCACGATCCTGGAGAGGGACCTCGACCTGGCCAACGACGAGCTGACTCCGAGCATGAAGCTCAAGCGCAAGGTCGTCCTGTCCAACTTCGAGAAGGACGTCGAGGGGCTGTACGCGAACTGACGCACCCCAACCCGCCCGGGCGGATCACTCGCCCGCCAGAACCCGCTCGATCATCCGATGCTCTCGCGCTTCGAACGCCTCGTCGCCCACGAGGTGCGCCCAGACAGCCGTCCTGAACCGCCCCGGGTTCAGTGCACAGCGAGTTGTCCCGACAGCGGCTGCTGTCGGGGGTGATCTGACGGTAGTAGTCGCGTTCGAACTCTGTCGGGGGGACGTAGGCGAGGGCGGTGTGGAGCTGGTGTTCGTTTGTACCAGTGGACCCACGACAAGGTGGCAAGCTCGAGCTCGTCGACGGTCTTGAACGGTCCGTCGAGGCGGACGCACTCGGTCTTGTACAGGCCGATGACCGACCCAGCGAGGGCGTTGATGCTCCTATCGCTGTCAAGCGGCCGCGTGGATGGTGGTGGCCGGGGTCCGGCGGGGGCGCATGGCGGCCCAGAGCTCGCGGGCGAGGAGTCGCTTGAGGCAGCGAATGATCTCGGCTGTGCCGTCGAGAAGCGCGCCCGACGAGTGTGTCGCCAAGGACGTCAGGTGGGAGCTGCACGAGGGTCCCGAGACGAGCAAGCGGGCAGCTTGGTTGGTCCTGCGCAAGGGAGGCGCCGACGGGCAACTCACCCTGGCGACGTCCGGCGAGCTCGAACTCGAATGGGGCACCTCTGCCGCCGATACGCATTGCGAGTATCACGAGGTGATGGACAGCGGCGAACTCGGCCACTGCGTTGCCTTTTGGCAGCCCGGGTGCTCGCGTGCGCCAAGTTAGAACCACGACCGTCCGCGACAATGGACTGGTGGAACACGTAACCCCAGACTGCCCTGGGATTCAGTGGGAGCCGAACGGCGTGGTGGAGCCGGTGCTGACGGTCGCAGGCGTAACTGCTCGTTTGCGGCTCGGGCCCCACCCTGATGATTCGGACCAGCGAGCAGTCATTCTGGCGTTCGCCGGGGTGTGCCACGCGAGCATGGGGTTCCCCAACGACGAGGGCCGACCTCACCACCGCCTTTGGCGGCACGGCCTCTGCGACATCTACTGGATTGGCAAGGTCGAAGGTAGTCGACTGATCAAAGCAGTCAACCACGCGTCGGCGCGGCCATCGAGCCTCACCCACTGGGTCATCCTCCATAAAGAGGACACCGTAGAAGTCGTCGCCAAGAGCCTGGAGATCACACGTGAGTGAATCAGTTGACCAGCCACCGCCTTGGAAAGGCTGGCGGGACGATCCGATCAAGACCGTGGCTGAGGACCAACTCCGTCGCGCGCCCGTGGGGCAACGCGCTGCCCAGCTGATCGCGCAGAACCACCCGGCCCTAGATGAGGTGCATGCAGAGATCGCGCTCCTCAAGATGCGCGGTTCCACCGAAATGGGCGAACCCGGCAAGTGGCTGTGCTGGCGCCCCGGGGAAGAGTCGTTCGAGCACCTGCTGAGCGCAGTTCGTCACGGTGATCCAAGCAGCGGCTGCGAGCCAGGCGGATTGGCGTAGCCAGGTTCCCAAGGTAGGCGACCTGCGGAGTCAGTCCACACGATCTGAACCGCCTGAACACTGCCGTAGATGGCCTCGATTGCTGATAGTGCGGACGTCTCCAGCACAGCAATCACGGGCATCGGGGGACCGTCCGCTAGTTCAGTAGTTGCCTGCCCGGCCACAAACCTTCCAGATTCGCGAACGACGATCTCACCGACGATGTTCAGAAAGGCGGTTCCAACCTGCGGAGGGAGCCCAGTCATGACTACTTCGGGGTGGCCGTGGGCGGTGAGCCCAACCGTGTATGACAGACACATGGCGGGGTCGGCGTCTGACACGTTCCTCACGGCCCAGCCGAAGGTATCGATCTTTGACCGGAGGTCTTCCATTGGGTCCATGCCGGAACTCTACGGACGCGGCGATGGCGGAGCGATGGGCTTCATCTGGGGCTGGTTGTGATCCTTTCGATCAGGTCCACGTGTCCGTGGGCCGAGAGGTATCCGCGGAGGTACTCGGCGTGACTAACGAGCACGGGCGCAGCAACGTAGCCCTCAAGCACCCTTCGCTCTCGTCCAAAGTCGCCTCGCGCGCGGCACAAGTCGGCGATGTCCAGGGGCGCCGGCCGGATGGGTGCCAATCTCGATAGGGCCGACGCGGTCGAACTCATGCAGAACCGCCTCTGCGGTGCGGAAACGCTCTGAACCGCCCCGGCGTGTCCGGAGACTTCGAACCTTGGGAAGGTTGGAGTCATGCCAGGAGACACACGGAAGCGGTATCCCGCGGAGTTAAAGGAGCGGGCGGTGCGGATGGTCGCCGAGAACGTGGGCGAGCACGAGTCGGAGTGGGCGGCGATGACCCGGGTCGCTGAGCTGCTCGGGGTCGGTACCCCGGAGACGGTCCGGAAGTGGGTCCGCCAAGCCCAGGTCGATGAGGGTTCCCGTCCCGGGGTCAGGACTGAGGAGTCGGCCGAGCTGGGTCGGCTCAAGAGAGAGGTGGCCGAGCTGAAGCGTGCCAACTCGATGGCGGATTCAAGCGGTGAGCGCAACGAGTCCTGTGAGATGAGGCAGGAGCTGATCACAGGAGGGTCCGGATGCAGGGCAAGCACGGTCATCTCAGTCGGGAGCAGAAGCAGCTCGCGCTGCGGTTGCACGCGAAGGGCTGGCGACTGGTCGACATCGCCAGGGAGATCGGCTGCAGCGCGCCGATGGTTGGCATCATGGCCCGCACCGGCAGGCATGTCGACGCTAAGCCGTTCGGCTGGATACCGCGCGCGGGCAGCCTGACAATCGACGAGCGGGAGCAGATTCTGCTCGGGATCAACCGTGGTGACACGTTCACGGCGATCGCCGAGCAGCTCGGCCGGGCGGTGTCCACGGTTAGCCGCGAGGTGAAGCGCGGCGGTGGGCGCGATGGGTACTCGGGTTGGCATGCCCACGAGCGTGCCCGTGAGCAGGCTCGACGGCCTAAGCCGTTCAAACTCGCGTCGGGTCCTCTCCTCGACGAGGTGGCCAAGCGGCTCGAGCAGTTGTGGTCACCGCAGGAGATCGCCGCGCGCCTACGGTTGGATCACGCCGAGGACCCGGAGATGCGCGTGAGCCACGAGACGATCTACCAGTCGCTGTTCGTGCAGGGACGCGGCGAACTGCGCCGCGAGCTGGCCCGTTGTCTGCGCTCGGGCCGCGCCGCCCGCAAGCCACGCGGGCGCGCTGACGGTCGCGGCCGCATCCCCGGCATGGTGATGCTCAGCGAGCGGCCGGCCGAAGCAGACGACCGGGCGGTGCCCGGGCACTGGGAAGGCGACCTGATCCTCGGGGCCGGCAGCCGCAGCGCGGTCGGCACGCTCGTCGAACGGAGCAGCCGGATGGTTCTGTTGCTGCACCTCCCGGACGGCAAGAGCGCCGAGCAGGTCGAGACAGCAATGCGCGCCGCGATCAGCAAGCTGCCGTCCTCACTGGCCCGGACGATCACCTGGGACCAAGGCGCAGAGATGTCGACCCACGCCGCGTTCACGACCACCACGGGCATCCCGATCTACTTCTGCGATCCCCACTCGCCCTGGCAGCGCGGGAGCAACGAGAACACCAACGGTTTGCTGCGCCAGTACCTGCCCAAAGGCACCGACCTGAGCATCGTCAGCCGCGAGGAGTTGGACGCGATCCAAGACAGCCTCAACGGACGCCCCCGCAAAACGCTGGGCTATCTGACACCATCAGAGAAGCTCGCAGAGTTCCTTGCGCTCACCGCTTGAATCCGCCGATCTTGAAAGCCGCGGCGGCTTTCTTCGCGTGCCGAGCTCGACCGGCCTTCCCGCTGATCGTGGACTTCATTCGCGAACACGCGGACCACCGAGAACCCGGTGGTCTGCGGTGGGGTGTCGAGCCCATCTGTGCCGTGCTCACGGAGCACGGCCTCAAGGTGGCCCCGAGTACGTACTACGAGCATGTCGGGAAGTCCCCGACCGCTCGTGATCAGCGCGATGAGTACCTGCTTGGTGAGATCCGCCGGGTCCACGCCGCCAACTACGGCGTGTACGGCGCCCGGAAGGTCTGGCTGGCGCTGAACCGGGAAGGCATCGCCGTGGCCCGGTGCACCGTGGAGCGGCTCATGCACGCCGACAGCCTGAGCGGCGCGGTCCGCGGGAAGGTCAAGAAGACGACAATCCCCGACCCTGCCGCGGACCGAGCGCGGGACCTGGTCGGACGGAACTTCACCCCGAGCGCGCCGGACCGGCTCTGGGTCGCTGACATTACCTACGTCTCCACCTGGTCCGGATGGGTGTACGTCGCGTTCGTCACCGACGCCTACGCCCGCCGGATCCTAGATATCCCAGGGTCGTAACGTGTCAAGCGGCTGCGGGTTGTCGGTGTCCCCAGGCGGTGTGTTCGTTGTAGGGCGTGTGGTGTTTGAGGCAGCCGTGGAGGATGCCGACCCAGCGGTTGCCCAGGGCGCGTAGGGCTTGGTGGTGGGTGTTCCCGGCGGCGCGTCGCTGGTCGTAGTAGTCCCGGGCACCGGGGCTTGCTTGGAGGGAGCAGAAGGCCCACTGGTCGACCGCGTCGTACAGGCGCCGGTTGCGCGCGTGGCGGGCCAGGACCGCGTGCTTCTTGCCCGAGGCGATGGTCAACGGTGAGGTGCCGGCGTAGTTCCTGCGAGACTTGGCGTCAGCGAAGCGTTCGGGGTCGTCTCCGAACTCGCCGAGCACCCGGGCGCCGAGGATGTCTCCCAGGCCTGGAAGCGAGAGGATGACGTCGGCGTCCGGGTGCTGCTCAAAACACTGCTCCAGCTGTGCCTCGAGCCCAGCGACTTGAGCGTTCAACGCGGTGATGACCCCGACCTGGGCGGTGACGACAGCGGCGTAGGCCGAGGCGAGGGCTTGTGGGGCCCGCATCTGCTCGGTCCGCAGGATGACCTGGATCTTCTCGGCGGTGGCTTGCAGGTTGCGGCGTCGACCGCCGGTGCGCAGGGTCGAGGTCAGTTGGGACAGGCTCAACCGGGCCGCGGTGACCGGGTCCGGGGCCCGCCCCAGCACGGCCAGGGCGTCCCGGTCGTGCAGGTCCTCGAACGCCGTCAGCGCGGCGGGATAGAACTCCCGCAGCGTGTTCCGCAGCCGGTTGCACTCCCGGTTTCGGGACCACACCAGCGACTGTTGGGCCCGCGCCAAGACCTTGACCGCGGCGACGTGGTCGCTGTCGCCGGCGACCTCGCGGTGGTTGTGGGCGTCCGTGCGGACCAGGTCGGCCAAGACCTTCGCGTCCCCGGCGTCGGACTTCCCGCCGCCGACGTTGTGCCGTTCCCGGTACCGGGCCACAGCCTTGGGGTTGACCGCGTACACGCGGTACCCGGCGGCGACCAGCGAGGCCACCCACAGGCCGTGGTCGGTCTCGATCCCGACCAGCACCTCAGCGGGGTCCTGGGCGTGATCGGCGATCAACGCGTGGAAAGCGCTCAGGCCGGCCACGCCCTCACTGAATCGTCGAGCGGCCAGCTTCTTTCCCTCGGCGTTCATGACATGCACGTCGTGATGATCCTCAGCCCAGTCATTCCCGACGAAGATCACCTTGACCACCTCCTCCTGCTCCTCACGCTCGAAAACCTCACAGATGAGCCGAGACCGCCCAGGCAGCGACCTAATGGATCAGTGCTCACCACCACGGGTGGGGCACGACATCCCATCAGCACTCAACGAGCGACCTACCCGCCAGTCGGGACACGATCTAGGACTGCATCTACTGCTCCCCGCCTTGGGACCTCCTCAACCATGCCGCGCCTGTCGAGAATCTGGACAAGACAGTGAGACGAACGCCGTCTCTCCATCCTGTCCGGGCTACAGGTCAGAGGCCTGCAGCCCGGACAGGAAGAGCCGGAACCTACACGCTCGTGTAGGTTCCGGCGCAATGTGTCACTTCCGGGCTTCTTGTCGGGCGCGCCTTGTCAGACTGAGCCCATGACTGACGCGCTGACACTGGTTGCTCTATCAGGGCTGCCTGGTTCGGGCAATACAACCGTGGCTTTCGAGCTGGCTCGCAGTGCCAGGGCGGTGGTCGTCTCGGTCGACCCGATCGAAGATGCTTTGCACCGGGCGGGACTTGAGCCGACGCACGAGACGGGAGTGGCGGCATACCTGGTTGCTGAGGTCATCGCCCGGGATGCCGTCACGCTCGGACACTCGGTGATCATCGACGCCGCCAACTATGTGGAAGTTGCGCGTCAGATGTGGCGCGACCTGGCGAGCGAGTGCGGCACGGGACTCTCCTGGGTGGAGGTCTCCTGCTCCGACAAGGCCGTTCACCAGCAGCGCCTGGCATCCCGCGACCGTGGCTTCACCTCAACCCTGGAGCCGACATGGGAAGACGTCCTAGCCCGGAACGCAGCCACTGAACCCTGGCCGACCGACGACGAGAACCGCATCATCCGGATCGACACGGCGGTGTCCGTCCAACCCCAGCTGGAATCCTTGCTGACGCAGCTGCCGGAGAACTGGACAAGTTAGCGAGACGAACTGCGTTTCGCAATCTTGTCCCGCCGCAGGAAATGCTTGCTCCCTCTGAGGTCGAGACAGCAGCCCTGTGGATCCGCCAGCGGTTCGACGCGCCCTTCGCCTTGGCCAACAAGCGCCTGGTCACCAACGGCGCTTACGCCTACGTCCGGCAGAGTCCCAGCTGGCTCTACCGGGTGAAGACGAGCCAGCACGCCTTTGTTGAGGTCCTCGAAGATCACCTCAAGCCGCTTATATTCGAGGACGATGGCTATCCAGTTGCGTTCGAGGTCCGCATCCCGTGCGTCACGATCGACCCGCGCTTCAACGCCGGGCGGATGACCTTCTTCCGAAACCGAGTTCCAGTCTTCGCAGCCCTTGGGAGTCTCGCGGGCGGCGACTCTGTCGACGAAGTGATGCAGCAGTACGGGCTCACCGTGCAGGAGGTGGCCGCAGTCGATGAACACCGGGATTGGGCGGCCAAGGCCGCGTAAGGGCGAGCACATGCTCTTGGTCGATCGGTGCCTCGCACCCGAGGTCGCCTACGAGCTCTGCAAGATGGACGGCCTGCACGGCATACCGTTGCGCGATCACTACGTTGACGAAACAGCGCAGTTGCTGGAGCGTCATCACATTCCTCACCGAGGCCGGCAGCGCGGCTGGGCGCACTAGGCGCACGCCGCCCAAGCGGAAGGAGTGGGGGGCTGTAGACGGGAGAACCGTTGATTGAGGTCATCGCTCGCGTCCGTCATGTAGTCCCTGAGTCAACCAGGCAACCGCCATCGCTGAGAGGAGGATCCATGCCATACGTGCCCAACGCGTTGCTGTCCCGGCTGATCGGCGATCGACTCGTCGCCGTGACATTCGTGCTTGACAGCTATTTGCAACTCCAGTTTGACGAAGCGATCATGAACGTCGAGGTGTGGCCGATAGTCACCTTCGAAGGACGAAGATGGGGCGGTTCCGACCTCGGCTACGCCGACAGCCTGCGCCAGTTGTGTGGTGGGACCGTCCTGGCGACCTCAGAGAAAACCGGCATTGGCCTACGCATCGCGTTGAGCACCGGGGAGATCCACATCAACCCCACGCTGGACGAGGTTCATGTCGAGATCGCGCTGCTAAGGATAAATGGGTCCCCCGAACTGGGCGAGCCAGGCGAGTGGATGTGCTGGCGACCGGGCGAAGAGTCGTTCGAGCACTTGGGGTGAGTGTGGCGAGGTGATGTCGGGCGGACGAACTGGTGAACGGGGCAATCGACTGGACGGAACCCAGGATGTCTACGGCTCCGCCGAGGCTGTCCCGGTCTGCTCGCAAGAGCAGCGACGGAATCCAGCGACCCGTGCGTTTGAACGACCTGTGGAGCAGGCTTTGTCACCTCGCGGCGCTGTTCTGCCGCATCGCGGTACCCGCTGAGCCCAGTCTTCTCTCACCATGAAGGCGAACTCCGCCATGCAACGAGAGTCCCACGCGCCACTGACACGATGTCGTCATGGACCCCGCTCACTACGAAGAGATCACCGGCGTCCCTCGCGTACTCCTTGATCCGTGTGGAGGATCGTGTCCCCGACACGGACGTCACGTCGATTGCGGCGACCCCAGCTTCAACCCGCGCACGAGCAACCTTTAGATGTAGATTAGATGCATGTCATCTACGTTGCTGCAGGTCAGGGGGCTCGATCCACGCACCCGGGACGAGTTGAAGGTCCGAGCCGCCCGCCGGGGCCAGAGCCTGACGGCATACGTGCGTGATCTGCTTGAGCGGGAGGCGAGCACCCCGGATCTGGCCGACGTGCTGACTCGGATCGACCACCGCGCGGGTGGTTCCGACGTGTCGAGCGTCGATCTGATCCGTGCCGACCGCGATGGTCGGTGACTCGCCGGGCCGCGCGGATGGTGCGATCGTCGTTGACGCCTCGGTCGTCGTCGACGTCCTGACGATGCCCAGCGCACGGCACCTGCGGGCCGCGATCGCGCAGCGACGACTCCATGCCCCCGCACTCATCGACTACGAGGTGCTCAGCGCCGTCCGTGGTTTGGTGCGCTCCGGCCACCTTGATCAGGTGCGGGCCGGGGAAGCCCTGGCGGACTACTCGGACCTACCCATCATCACGTCGCCCGGCGACGCCGACCAACGCGCTCGCATCTGGAGCATGCGGCACAACCTGACGTCCTACGACGGCGCCTACGTCGCGCTCGCCGCTCGGATCGAACGGCCCTTGTGGACCCGGGACGCGAAAGTCGTCGCCGGAGCAGGGGGCTTCGCCCAGGTCGTGCTCGTCTGACCGAGGACGCGCCGAGGACAAAACGCAGAACAAGCAGAGGACAAGCTCAGAGGTATGCCGTCTACGCGCCGCAGCGGCCTTCCCGCCGGCCGCCCGTCACGTCACTGCGGGCCCAGGGCCGACCTGATGGCCTCGGCGTGGGCGTCGAGCTTCTGATCGGGGCGGACTCACGAACGGTGCGTCGATGACCAGGCCGTCTCTGGCCGTGCGCGGAATGACGTGCAGGTGGCAGTGGAAGACCTCTTGGCCAGCCGCCGCGCCGTCGGCGAGCAACAGGTTGATGCCATCGGTCGGCACCGTCGAGCGACGCAGCGCTCTGGCCAGGTGCTGAGCCACCGACATCATCCGCTCGGCGTCAGCGGGGTCGAGGTCATCGAGCGTCGCCGCGTGCGCGTCTCGGGATCACCAGCAGGTGACCGGGCGTCACGGGGTGGAGGTCCATGAAGGCGATGGCGCGATCGTCCTCATAGACCAGCGACGACGGCACCTCCCCGGCCACAATCGCGCAGAAGACGCAGGTCATCGGCATACGGTCCCAGCAGCGAGGGCAGGCGTCAACGGGCCACACCCTCAGGTGCAACGCGGCTCAATTACTCTCCGGAATGGTACCGTGGATGCCATGATGGCATCCCTGGACAAGGCAGGGCGAGTGGTCATCCCGAAGGAGGCCCGGGATCAGCTCGGGCTGACCCCCGAGGCCCAGTTCGATGTGACCGTGACGGGCGATGGGCTGCTTCTCACACCGGTCCGCAGACCGGCTCGACGGATCGTGGAGGTCGACGGCTGGCCGGTCATCGAGGCCATTCGAGGGATGTCGATGAGCGATGCCGACGTCCAACGCTGGCGGGATGATGGCCAGCGCTAGGAGCTGGGCCGTCGACACCAGCGTTGCGATCGCCGCGCTCGACGCAGGTCACGCAGCGCACGCTCAATGCCGAGCGGCCGTGCAGCGCTACCGGCCCGCCCTCGCCGGCCACGCGGCATCCGAGGTCTTCGCCGTGCTGACCCGCCTCCCGGGGCACCTTGCCGTCGACCCGACGGACGCGGCCCGCCTCATCGACCGGGTGTTCCCCGAGGTGGCGTGGCTGTCGGAGAGCGCAAGCACCGCCCTGCGATCGCGGCTGGCGACCACTGGCATCGTCGGCGGCGCGGTCTATGACGCACTCGTTGGCGAGGCGTCCCGCACCAACGCCCGCCGCCTGCTCACGCGGGACCTCCGAGCTCGGCGGACCTACGACCTTCTCGGAGTCGACTATCTCCTCGTCAGCTGACCGCTGGCTCGCTAGGGTCGGGACCCATGTGCCTTGCTGAGCACGCCGACCCCGGCCAGCTCGCCCTCGCCATCGCCCCGCCACGCCCCCGGAGACGCCGTCGACCCGATCGGACTCGAACCCGTCGACTCGGTCTCGATCACGACGCTCGTCGACAACGTCTACGACGGCCTCCTCACCGACGACAGCCGCACCCGCCGCGCGCCGATCGGCTGCCGCCTCCACGCGGGCAGGCCAATTCCTCGGCGGCGCAACGGTTTTAGGGATGCGCGCCGAGCACGGCTACTCCACGCTCGTCACCGTCACCCGCGGCGACCGCACCTGGCGCCTGATCTTCGACACCGGCCTGTCCCCCGACGCCATGCTCGACAACGCCCGCCGCCTCGACCTCGACCTACGCGAAGCCCAGGCGGTCGTCATGTCGCATGGCCACTTCGACCACGCCGGCGGCCTCGAAGGCCTCGCGCGCACTTACGGCCGGCGCGGCATACCCCTGACGATCCACCCGTTCGCGTGGACCCGCCGCCGCTTCGCGATCCCAGGCACCGAGTGGGAGCTGCCCACCCTCTCGCCGACGGCGCTGGCGGCGGACGGCTTCGCGCTCATCGAACGCCGCGCCCCGTCGCTCCTGCTCGACGGGTCGGTCCTCGTCACCGGCGAGGTCGACCGCGTCACAGACTTCGAGCTCGGTATGCCGCCCGCTCACCAAGCGTGGGACGGCGCGGCGTGGGTGCCCGACCGGGCGGTCCCCGACGACCAGGCGCTCGTCGTCAACGTGCGCGGCAAGGGCCTGGTCATCGTCACCGGGTGCGGGCACGCGGGCGTCGTCAACATCGTCCGCCACGCGATGCGCCTGACCGGCGTCGACCAGCTCGCCGCGATGATCGGCGGCTTCCACCTGGCCGGTCCGGCGTTCGAGCCCATCATCGCGCCGACGGTCACCGCCCTGCGCGACCTCGCCCCCGAACTCCTCCTGCCTGGCCACTGCACCGGATGGCGCGCCCAACACGCCCTCGCCGCCGCACTGCCCGACGCCTTCGTGCCCGGCAGCTCCGGCTCCACTTACACGGTCGCCGCCTGATTGGGGTCCCCCGCCGCCTGATCGAGGTCCCCGCCGCGGCCTCTCGCACGAGACGCGACTGCCCGACGAGCTCCGGAGCGCGGGCGAAATGTAGGGCTATGCACGTCCTGGCGTGCATAGCCCTCCACGTTGTCTGATTCGATCCATGCTCAGAGGCCCCGACAGCCGTCCTCATGAACCGCCGGCCCTCAAGCGACGACGTCGATCGGGCACTGCGGGCCGACGGCGGCCGCGAGCCTCCGGTCGAGTGTGAGGAGAGTGGCCCCGAGCACTTCGGCGAGGGCAACGTATGCCGCGTCCCACCCGCGCACCGTATGCCGCAACTCCCACGCCCGGGCCAGCAGCGCGCGATGCCCGTAGCGTTCGGCCGGCCACGTCCGCAGGTCATCGACGGCCAACGCGGCCAGGGTGTCGTCAATCGAGCCCGCGAGATGATCTCGGCGGATCAGGCTGAACACCTCGATGTCAACGATGTGGGGGGCCGCTTGGTCCGGGTCCTGGGCCAGCCGGCGGCGGATCGTCTCGGCTCGCGGCGAGTCAACGAGCACCTCATACAGACACGACGCATCCACGACGATCACGTCGGCCACGCCCCGCGCAACTCGTCCAGCCCTTCCAGGGTGTCGCGCGAGCTGTGCTGACCGGACCTGCGTCGGGTGCGGTCCAGCCACTCCTGCACGGTGAGACGGGCTGCCAGTCGATGCGCTTCCTTGCGCAGGTACTCCGGGACAGACACGCCGACTTCGGCAGCCCGGCGGGTCAGCGCCTCATAGACGTCGTCGTCGAGATCACGAATCTGAATGGTGCGCGGCATAGCCGACCTCCCCGTCTGCGAGTGTGCGAGCGCCCGCGAGTCCGCCTCAGGCAATGCACGGCATACCCAACCTGGAAATGTGCATCTTATCATGTATACTCGCATGTTGCGATGCATCAGGGCGAAGCACAAGGCGGCGAAAGCGGTCGTCCCCACGGGCCGCGATAGGACAAGCTCGCCCTGTGACCACCCCTTCACGCCCGTCCGCGCCGCCGGACCACCAGGCCCACGTCACGGTCACGGCACTCGACCCCCACGACGACGCGGGCCTCGCGGACTATCACGCGCTTGCCGAGCGGGCCGAACGCACCGCCTGCCCCTGGAAACCTGGGTTCCACAGCCTTGACGAGTGGCGCACCCACTTCCGCACCGCCACGCCTGACGAGCGCCACGATCTCTATGTCGCGCGCACCCATGACGGCACCATCGTGGGAGGCGGCAACCTCAACACCCCGCTGCTCGACAATCTCGACAAGACCTGGGCCATCATCGATGTCGATCCTGCGCAGGAGGGGCGCGGCGTCGGCACAGCCCTGGCGGAGTATGCCGTCGCCCTCGCCGCTCGCCTCGGCCGGTCAGTCGTCACGGCGATGGTCGACATCCCCGCGCACAGCCCCGGCGGCGCTGGTGGCCCCAGCGGCCCCGGCGCCCACCCGCGCGTCGCCTGGCTCATCCGCCGGGGATGGGCCGTGTATGCCGTGGACCGCTACTCCCAGCTCCACCTGCCGACCCCTCCCGACCACGTGCGGGACCTGGCGGTCGAGGCCGCTCGCCACCACCCGGCATACGAGATCGTCACGTTCCGCGACACCATCCCCGAAGCGCTGCGGGGCGGCTACTGCGAGGTGCAAAATCAGCTCGTCGTCGACGCGCCGAGCGGGGGGCTCGACTTCCAGGAGGAGCGGCTGACCGCCGAGGTGTGGGCCGAGCGCAACGCGCGGTCGCGCGCGATGGGGCGGCACAACTACTTCGCCCTGGCCTTGGTTGGCGGGCGCGTCGTCGGGCAGACCGACGCCTTCCTCTCGCCCGACGCGACGCGAGGGATCCAAGCCGGCACGACCGTCGCGCGCGCCCACCGGGGCCATCGGCTCGGACTCGCGCTCAAGTGCGCCAACCTCGCCGCGATCGAGGCCGGCCACCCCGAGTGCCGGGTCATCGACACCAATTCCAACGCCGACAACACCCAGATGCACGCGGTCAATGAGGCTCTGGGCTTCCGGCCCGTCGCGCTCTCCGTGCAGCTTGCCCTCCGGCAGTAAGAGGCGTATGCGCCCGAGACCTTTCGTCGCCCGGCGCGTCAGATGATCGTGGCATGATTGTGGCATGGCACGAGTCAGGGTGAGCACGACCGTCGACGAATCGCTCCTGCGTGACGCGCGGCAGGCCCACGGCGCCGGCACCGACGCGTCCCTCCTCGAGGCCGCGCTCACGGCATACCTCCTATCCCAGCGCGCGATGGCGGTGGACGAGGCGTATGCCGCGGCCTATGACCTCCAGCCCCTCGACACCCCCGACGCGTGGGGCGATCTCGCGTCGTGGCACCGCGTCATGGATCGACGATGACCCCGCGCTGGGGTGAGCTCTGGTGGTGCGAGCACCCGGAGATCGGTCGGCGGCCCGTTGTCGTGCATCTCGCGTGACGTCGCGACGCGAGCGCGCCGTCGGGCCATCGTGGCACCGTGCACGACGACCGTCCGCAGCTTGCCCAGCGAAGTGCCGCTGCACCCGTCGAGCGACCCCATCCCGCGCGAGTGCGTCGTCACCCTCGACGCCGTCGAAGGAGTGCCCACCTCACTCCTGGTGGAGCGCCTCGGAGCCCTCTCCTCTGCCCGTATGCACGAGGTGTGCGAGGCCCTCGCCGTCGCCGTCGACTGCCGTGGCAGGACCACCCGATGAGCCAGAGCGACGTCACACCACCGCCCACGAGCGGCGATTGGGACGCGCGCACCTACGACGCACTCCCGTTGCCACACGAGGAGTGGGGCCGCCGCATCGTCACGGCGCTTCCTCGCTATGTGGACCTCGGGGCGGGGGCTCGCGTCCTCGATGCTGGCTGTGGCACGGGTCGCGATGCCGCGCTCCTGCTCGACACCAACCCAGGAGTCGAGCTCACCTGCCTCGACGCGTCACCGGCGATGCTCGCGGCGGCGCGTGAGCGCCTCGGTGAGCGGGCGGCATACGTGCAGGCGAGCCTCGGGCTTCCTGTGTCGGACCTGCCGAGTTTTGCAGCCCCCTTCGATGCGGTCATGAGCGTCGCCGCCTTTCATTGGGTTGCCGACCATGACGCCCTCTTCGGCGAACTGGCCGACGTGCTCCGCCCAGGCGGGGTGCTCATCAGCGACTGCGGAGGCGCCGGGCAGTTGCGGATCGTCAACACGGCGATTGCCGAGGTGACCGGCGACAACGGCGAGCCATGGGAGTTCGCTGGCGTCGAGGAGACGTGGGCGCGGCTGGAGGCGGCTGGGTTCGAGCCGGTCCATGTCGGGCTGCGACCCGATCCCCTGCGGCTCACCGATCCAGCTCTGCTCGAGCGCTACCTCGCCACCGTCATCCTCAGTGGACATCTCCGGCGGATGCCCGTGGTCAGCCACGCCCCCTTCGTTACCGCGGTGCGTGAGGCCATGGCTGAGCCGGTCATCGACTACGTGCGCCTCGAGATCGTCGCCCGGCGAGTGAGTTGCACTCGGCGCGCGCTCTGAGCTCTCCCTCGGCTCAATGGCGGGCGCGGTATGCCGCCCGCGCGGCATCCAGCTCTCCGGTCCCGAACGGGAGGTCGCCTCGCAGCCGAGGCACCGTCCGCAGACGGGGCAGCAAAGCTTTCGACCACGAGAAGAGTCCGTGACGCCACGAACGCCGGATCGCGCGGCCGGCTGGCGTCAGGAGGAGGCGGTCGCCGTGCCAGAGGAGCATGCCTGAGCCGATGAGGTGGGCCAGGGAGTCGGCGAGTTCGGCGGTCGACGGCACTGCGTGGTTGATGCCGTCAGCCGTCGCAACGAGGTCGGCTAGGGTGCATCCCTCGGCGGCGGACGAGGTCGCGGCGAGGAGCCAAGCGTCGACCCTGGTCCACGTCTGGCCGTCGTCGTGTCCGCCCAGCGTCGTGTCGTCGCGGCGTCGACCTGACGCGTCGTCGCCGCGCCGTCCCGAAGCCCCACCGGCGTCGTCGTCGCGTCGCGAAGTCTGCCCCATGCGGCCACTTTAGGGTCGACCAACGCTTGGGGCACCCGGGGAGGACGTGGCCGGCATACGGGGGTGTCGTGGCGCGCACGGCATACGGGCATAGCGAAAGGCCGCACCTGGTGGAGATCCGGATGCGGCCTTCGGTCGCTGGGACTGGGGTCAGCTGGTCGCGGGAGCCGTGCTCGCCGGGGCCTGCTGCGTGCCGTCCTGCGCACCCTGCGGGCCGTGACCGCCACGCGGGCCCTTGCCGCCATCAGCCGGGCGAACGTGCTCGGTCACCGTCGCGAGGTCGGCGCTCACCTCGAACATGACCGGCGATCCGGTCTTCTGGCCGAGGACGTCGTAGGAGCCGTCGGGGTCCTTGCGGACGCTGTCGACCGTGACGGTCGAGTCCTTGGCGGTGACGGCGGCGGAGACCTTAGCGGCCTCGTCACCGGTCACAGGGGTGTCCTGCGAGCCTCCGGGGCCACCCTTGCCACCCTTGCCGCCGGGGCCACCCGGGCCGCCAGTGCGGACCTCGACGGTCGCGAGGTCGGCGCTCACCTCGGCCATGGCGGGCGCGCCGTCCTTGGTGCCACGGGCGTCGAACGACCCATCCGGGTCCTTTTCGACCTTGGTCACCGTAAAGGTCGAGTCCTTGGCGGCGACGGCTGCCGTGACCTTGGCGGTCTCGTCAGCGGTGGCCTCCGTGTGGGCGTGCGGTGCCGGGCGGTCGGCCTTGTCGCGGGCGGCTCCGGCGGTGGACGAGGCGCTCGAGGAGGTCGTCGGGGTGGTTTCATCGGCGTTGGCGAACGATGCCCCACCGAGGACCATGATGCCGATCGCAGCTGCAGAGGCGGCGCCGATCCCGAGCTTCTTGATGTTCATTGTCAGACTCCTTGTCAGTGATGTCCGAGGTGCTTCCCACCCCGCTTGATGACAACTCTGGAGTCCGGTCCTGTCGGGACCCTGTCACGATCATCTCGATGCCCTAAGACTGCTAAAACCATTGCTGTGCAGTCGATTAGCGTCAGCTGGGTGGCGGCTGGGGCTCTGCGGCGGGAAGCCGAAGGGCCGCACCTGAGTGCCCAGGTGCGGCCCTTCGCCGGATATGTATGCCGTGTGCCAGGCCGGCTTTGCCGATCAGGTCGTGGCGACGTCTGTTTGGTCGGGTCAGTCGGATCAAATCGGATCAGCCGTGCAAGACGAGTGATCGTCGTGGGGGTGCCGTCAGGTCGTCGCGGCGCTCGACGGGGCGGTCGAGCTCTTCGACCTGTCGGTGCCGTCCTGGCCCATGCCGGGACCTCGCCCCTGACCGTCGCGACCACCGTGGCCGCTCTTGCCGGGGCCGCCTGGGCCGCCGGTGCGGACCTCGATCGTCGCCAGGTCAGCGCTCACCTCGACCATCACCGGCGCGTTGTCCTTGGTGCCCATGACATCGAACGACCCGTCGTCGTCCTTCATCACCCTCGTCACCGTGACCGCGGCATCCTTGGCCTGCACCGCCGCCGTAACCTTCGCAGCCTCGTCAGCCGTAGCGTCCGTGTGCCCATGGCCGGCCATCCCGCCAGGGCCGCCCTTGCCCGCGCCGTGATCGCCTGGGCCGCCGGTGCGGACCTCGATCGTCGCCAGGTCAGCGCTCACCTCGACCATCACCGGCGCGTTGTCCTTGGTGCCCATGACATCGAACGACCCGTCGTCGTCCTTCATCACCCTCGTCACCGTGACCGCGGCATCCTTGGCCTGCACCGCCGCCGTAACCTTCGCAGCCTCGTCAGCCGTAGCGTCCGTGTGTCCATGGCCGGCCATCCCGCCAGGGCCGCCCTTGCCCGCCTTGCCTGCCTTGCCGGCGTTGCCGTCACGGGCGCCGGCCGTGGCACTGGGACTCGAGGTCGCCGAGGGGGAGGTGTCGTCGGCGTTTGCGAACGACGCAGCACCGAGGATCATGACGCCGACCGCAGCCGCAGTGGCTGCGCCGATGCCGAGCTTCTTGATGTTCATCGTGGACTCCTTGATCAGGGCACATTCCGGGCGAGGGGGCTTTCGATCTCCAGCCCCCGTTGCCTCACAGATTGCCGCCCGAACCTGTCAGCAAGCTGTCACGAGCATCTCGGCTGCCTGAGACGCGCCCGCCTGACTCCCTAACCACCCGCAATCGATACCCAGCGACCACCCCCGCCTCGCCCCTCGGTATCGACCCAGCGGGACCCCCAAGCCCCTCCCCGCAATCGATACCCAGCGACCACCTCCGCCCCGCCCCTCGGTATCGACCCAGCAGGCCCCCCGCACCTACCCCCGCCATCGATACCGATCGACCACCTCCGCCCCGCCCCTCGGTATCGACCCAGCAGGCCCCCCGCACCTACCCCCGGAATCGATACCCAGCGACCACCCCCGCCTCGCCCACCCTGAGTCGATACTGGGTGACGCGACCCAGGTCCCCAACGGGTATCGACTCAGGGGGGAGATGACGACGGCGGCACCCTTCAAGGGATGCCGCCGCCGTGTGACGTGCGCTGAGGGCGAGGTCAGCCGAAGAGGCCGAGCTTGCCAGCGTGCTCCGCGAGCAGGTAGTAGACGGTGACGCGGTTCTTGCGAGACACGCCCTTGAGCTTGGCGCCCACGGCAGCGAGAGCCGCGTCCTTCTCGGCGTCCGTCGCGAGCTCGAGCTTCTTCGTGAGGAAGCCCTTCTTGACCCGGTCGAGTTCGGCCTGGTCGGAGAACGACACGAGCGAGGAGTCGGCCTTGTGCAGCGCGATGCCGCAGTGGCGGACGATCCCAGCGATGACCTTGTCATCGGCATTCGGGGCGTACTTCTTGACGTCTGCAGCCCAGTCGGCCATATCTAGTCCTTCGTCCTGGGGAGCGCCTCCGCCCCCGCGTACTCCTCAGGGTAGCCACCGAGGGCTGTGCGTATGCCGCGACACGAGTGCGCGGCATACCCCACCCCGCGCGACAGGACCTGAGCCCGAGTGACGCCACGCCGGGACCCTGCCGGCACCCAGCCCAGATCCAGGACGGGATCAGGCCGGACTCAGGCCGTCAGGCCCAGACTCACGCCCGGGGCAGCGCCACAGACTCGACCCCGAGCTCGGCCAGCAGGCCCAGCACGCGCCCCTTGATCTCGTCCCGGATCGGCCGCACCGACTCGACGCCCTGGCCGGCCGGGTCGGCGAGCACCCAGTCGAGGTAGCGCTTGCCGGGGAAATAGGGGCACGTGTCGCCGCACCCCATGGTGATGACGACGTCGGACGCCTGGACCGCCTCGGACGTGAGGATCTTGGGCTTCTCGGCGGAGATGTCGATGCCCTCTTCGAGCATGGCCTCACGGACAGCCGGGTTGATCGTCTCGGCCGGCGCAGACCCTGCGGACCGGACTTCCACCGCCCCGCCGGACAGGTGATGCGTGTATGCCGCCCCCATCTGCGAGCGCCCAGCGTTGTGGACGCAGACAAACAGGACGGAAGGCTTGGTGCTGGGCGCGGGAGCGCCGGGGAGGTCAGTCGGGTCAGTCGGGCTGGTCATCGGAGATTCCTTTCGGGAGGGCAGGGCGGTCGAGGGGTCGGGGGCGGCGAGAGCTCGGAGGGCATCGGCGCCGACCGGGTCGGCGGCGAGCAGGGGGATCAGCGCCACACGGTCGGGGTGAGCACCGTGGCATACCCGCTCGATGTGGGGCAGCTCAGCCGCAGCGCGCCTGGCGAGGAACCGCGAGCGCGGGTGCGCGGCGGCGACGGAGGCGTTGACGACCCAAGCCCAGGGTGCGATGGAGGCGCGACGCAGGTCGTCCGCGAGGCCTTCGGCTTCCAGGACCGGGGTCGTGTCGGGGAGCGTCACGATGATGACGCGCGTCTGTGCGGGATCCTGCAGCCGCATGAGCGGAGTCGTGTACGACGTGCCCTCGCCCATCGTGCGCACGACGTCGCGGTGGTAGGAGCCGGTCGCGTCCATGAGCAGGAGAGTGTGCCCCGTCGGGGCGGTATCCATGACGACGATATGCCGTCTCGATTCGTGCACCAGCCGCGAAAACTGTTGGAAGACAGCGACTTCCTCAGTGCAGGGCGACTGGAGATCTTCCGCGAGTCGCGCACGTCCCGCCTCGTCGAGCGCGGCCCCCTTCGTCGTCATGACACGCTCCCGGTATGCCGCAGTGGCAGCGTGCGGGTCGATGCGCGAGACGGTGAGACCGTCGACCTCGCCGGCGAGGGTCTCGTGGAGGTGGGCAGCCGGGTCGGTCGTCGTGAGGTGGACCTCGAGGCCGCGGCTGGCGAGCGAGACCGCCAGGGCGGCAGCGACCGTGGTCTTGCCGACGCCACCCTTTGCCCATGCACATGACGAGGCCGTGGCCGGCTTCGGCGAGCTGGTCGACGAGCTGGCTCAGACCGATCGGGATAGATGGGTCGAGGGCACCTGCTGGGGGCCCGTTGGTGGGCCCGCCAGTGGGCCCGCTAGTGGGCCCGCTGGTCGGCCCGGTGGACGGCGCAGCGGCCGCCGCGTCAGCGGGGGAGGTCTCGCTGGAGCTATCGCCGGGAGCGAGGAGATGGCGGAGAGCAGCGACCCCGACCATCGTCTCCGCGTGGAGGGGGACTTCGGCGATAGGCAGGTGGTCGAGCGCCGCGGGGAGGTCGGCAAGGGCAGCGCGCTCTCGTGCCCGGACCGCTGCAACGAGGGGGTCAGGTCCGTCATCCATGACGGCAGCCTCCCCTTCGTGAGTATCGCGAGGGCCATGGGTGCTGTGAGTGTCGGTGGCGGCTTGCGTCGCTGCGTCGGCGGGCATGACGCCGTTGACGACGAGCCATTGGTCGGTGATGCCGAGGGCGGCGAGTTCGGCAGCCGTCCGCGCAGCCTCACGCAGTGCCGAGACCTGCGGCCGGGCGACGAGGACCATCCGGGTGACCGTGGGGTCGGCGAGGCGGTGGAGGGCCGCGGCATACATGCTGCGGGTGCGGTCAAGACCAGCCATGGGTCCGAGGCAGGAGGCGTCGCCCTTCCCCTCGTCGAGGAAGCTCGTCCAGTCCCCGGGCAACTGGAGCAGGCGGATCGTGTGGCCGGTGGGGGCGGTGTCGAAGACGACGTGGTCATAGCGCGCCGTGAGGGCATCGTCGGCGAGGAAGCCGGTGAACTCGTTGAAAGACGCGATCTCGGTCGTGCATGACCCGCTCAATTGTTCTGTGATGGAGGCGATTTCGCGTGCTGGGAGGAGGTCCCGGACGGGGCCGATGATGCGCTCTCGATAGGCCTCGGCCGCCTGCTCGGGGTCGATCTCGAGGGCGTCCAGGCCAGGCACGTCGGGAATCGCCGTGATGGTGTCGCCAATCGCGAGGCCGAAGACCTGCCCGACATTCGATGCCGGGTCGGTGCTCACGAGCAGCACCCGCTGGCCGGCGTCAGCGAGTGAGACTGCCGTGGCGCAGGCGAGAGAAGTCTTGCCGACGCCGCCTTTACCCGTGAAGAAGACGTATCTCGGGAGGTTGTCGAGCCACCGTGCGTCAGGCATGGGTCAGCAGCAACCCGACCCGGCCGCAGCAGTGAGCCCGAGATCCGCGCGGCCGGAAGTCGCAGGAGCGGTGGCACCCGAGCAACAGCCCGTGGCAGCTGCCTCCGCGGGAGTGGACGACTCGGAGCAACACCCAGTGGCGGCAGCTTCCTCAGGCGTGCAACACAGGTCCTCTTCGAGGTCAGCGCCATCACTGGCAGCGGCGTGCGGATCGGTGACCGCCTCAAGACCAGCCAGACCAGCCAGCCGAGCCAGGCGTTCGCGGCTCAGGTAGGCGCCAGCCGCGACCGTGACGCCATCGACCAGGGTCAAGGGCAGGCCTTCGGAGCCGGCCACCTTCAGGAAGGCCCGCACGGTCTCGTCGGAGGCGAAGGCCGAGGGGTCGACCGCGAGGTTGTGCCGCTCGATATCCACCCCCTTGCCCTTGAGGTAGTCGATGTCCGCGGTGAAGCGGACGAGCTTGTCGTCGAGGTCGGGACCACAGACGCCCGTCGCGCAGCACAGGGCCGGCTCGAAGACTCGGATGACAGGGGATGTGGCCATGGGACGTGCTCCTCGGTGCGGGCCTGGCGGACTGCAACACGTGTCGGCTGGGACCGGCCCGGCGGACGAACCCCGACGACACGGCATACATCGATGTATGTCTATCTCTGATCCAACGTGACACATGGACGATTGTCAATATGAGGTTATGATCAAGGCGTGACCACCCCCGCTGTCGCTCCCGATCTTGCGGATGAGTGCTGCGCCGAGACCGTCGGCGACCTCATCCCGGCCCCCGACGCCGACGTGCTCGCGGTCGCCTTCAAGGCGCTCGCCGACCCCACGCGGGTGCGGCTGCTGCACTACTTGGCCTACAGCGACAGCGGCACCGCGTGTGCGTGTCACCTGCCCGAGGCGCTCGGGATCAGCCAACCGACGTTGTCGTTCCACATGAAGAAGCTGCACGACGCCGGGCTCGTCACGCGCGACAAGCGCGGCCGGTGGGTGCACTGGACCGTCCGGGCCGAGGCGCTGGCGACGGTCCGTGCCTTCCTCGACCTGCCCGACCACGAAGGGGTGACCTGTTGTTGAGCCACCCGGACAGCGACGCCGAGCGCGCGGCGGGCACGCGGCATACCGGCGCGGACGCCTCCGAGCACGCGCCCGTGGCCGCGCGCCTGTCGACCCTCGACCGGTTCTTGCCGGTGTGGATCATCGCGGCGATGGTCGCGGGGCTGCTCCTCGGGCGGCTCGTGCCGGGGCTCGACCGAGCGCTCGGGGCGGTGAAGATCGGCGAGGTGTCGCTGCCGATCGCCATCGGGCTCCTGGTGATGATGTATCCGGTGCTCGCGAAGGTCCGCTACGCCGAGACCGATCGCGTGACCGCCGACCGCCGCCTCATGGGGCTGTCGCTCATCCTCAACTGGGTCCTCGGGCCGGCGCTGATGTTCGCGCTGGCGTGGCTGTTCCTGCCCGACCTGCCGGAATACCGCACGGGGTTGGTCATCGTCGGGCTGGCGCGGTGCATTGCCATGGTGCTCATCTGGAACGACCTCGCGTGCGGCGACCGCGAGGCCGCAGCAGTCCTCGTGGCGATCAACTCCGTCTTCCAGGTGTTCGCGTTCGCGGCCCTCGGATGGTTCTACCTCCAGGTGCTGCCGGGGTGGCTCGGGCTGTCGACGACGAGCGTGGAGTTCTCGGTCGGGGCGATCGCGGTGTCGGTGCTGGTCTTCCTCGGGATCCCGCTCGTGGCCGGCTTCCTGACGCGGGTCGTGGGCGAGCGGACGCGCGGGCGTGAGTGGTACGAGGGTGTCCTGCTCCCGCGGATCGGGCCGTGGGCGCTCTACGGCCTGCTCTTCACGATCGTGCTTCTCTTTGCGCTGCAAGGGGATGCGATCATCTCGCGGCCATGGGACGTCGCCCGGATCGCGCTGCCGCTCGTGGCCTACTTCGCGATCATGTTCGGCGGCTCGCTGTTGGCCGGGCGGGCGGCGGGGCTGACCTATGCCCGGGCGACGACGGTCGCGTTCACCGCCGCGGGCAACAACTTCGAGCTCGCGATCGCGGTGGCGATCGGCACCTTTGGGGTCACGTCCGGGCAGGCCCTCGCCGGCGTCGTCGGGCCGCTCATCGAGGTGCCAGTCCTCGTGGGGCTGGTCTACGTCAGCCTGTATGCCGCGCCGCGCCTCTTCCCCGGCGACCCCACCCTGCCCCGCGGGTAGGGCCGGGCGCGCCGGGCGAGCCGCGCGCGCCGGGGGCGCCGGGGGCGCCGGGCGAGCCGCGCGCGAGGTGTCAGAAGTGGCTGTCTCTGAGCCGTTGAAGCAACTACTTCTGCCACTTCACGGGGGGAGGACGCACGGTCGGACTGACGTGGCTCAGGTCGGTCGGTTCCACGTGGGCGGAGGTCGCCATGCGATGCGTCGCGAGCAGATCGTGGCGTCAATCCCGGAATGCGCTTTGGAGCACGCCGCTTCTGGGCCCAGCGGCGACGCTTGGGGATCAGGGGCCGGTCGTCGTGCCGCAGGTCAGTAGGAGCGCCAGACCAAGCGTGGCAGCCCTGATGAGTCTCACGCCACGGCATCCAATCGCCAGACGTCGTTGATCTTGGCCATGACGAAAGTCTTCGGCCCCGACGCCGCCTTGAACTCCTCAACGACCCGCCCCGTGGCATCTCGGATGACGATGGCCTCAGTCGTGATTCGGGCGGTCAAGAGGTAGTGATTTGGATCCTTGCGCTGCACAATCTGCGCCTCGGAGAGCGTGCGCAATCCACCCTCGTACCGCCTGCCAGCCGAACGATCGCGCGTCAAATTGGCGGCATCAGCCTCACATACCGCACAGCCAGGGCCCGCCAGCTTCATCATCTCCGATGGGTCGAGCGTCCTCATCGCCGCATTCATTGCGTCGACATATGCGCGAAGGGCCCCAATCGCAGCCTCGTCCTCAGACAACCCGGAGGTCGAGGGGGATGTCGTGGTCGTCGTCACGATCGCCGAGGTCGAGGGTTGGGCACTCGTCGGCGGTGCGGCACTGCCACCGGCGGTACATCCTGCGACCACCACCGTCACCAGGATCGCCACACTTCTCGCGACCCATCCGGCTAACCGCTGCCGCTGCTCCATCGCACTCTCGCTCTTCGCCGCGCCAGCCGCCACGACCCACGACCGCCGGACTCACGACCGCACGGCATACGGAGAAAGCCTGGTGACCCAGGCCCCTGCGGCGACCACGCCCAGATCCACCGGCCCCTCGGTGACGAGTCACCTGACCAGGACGGCCTTGGCGGTTGTGATCACCTTGTCCTCGCTTGCGGTCATCACGATCGGAGCCAACGGCACACTCGTGATCCCTTCCAACCGGAAGGTCACCCGCCACGTCACCGTCAACGCCACATGCTTGCTACCAGGCTTCGGGTACGTCGCGCCCAAGTAGTAACCCTTGTTCTTCGACGGCAACACCTCCGGATCAAACGGCGTCCCCGGCCCTAAACCCGTCAACCCATCCCCGAAATCCCACGCATACTCCGGGACAGCTCGCACCTCACCCGGCACCGGTGTCGTGAACGTGATGGCCTGCTCAGCAGCGGGCACCGTCGAGAAAATCGTGAACAGATTCACCAACGAGGGCCCCGGCGGAGACGACACCACCGACGGCACCGGAATACGCTTCCGAATCTCCTCATGCGCCGCCGCCTCCACCACCGCCAACGGAACCGACCTCCCCGAGTAAAGACACACATTGCGCAAGATGCTCGGCGCATCCGCACGCACTCCTGCGCCCGTGAGGAGGAAGGCCTGTGCCTGATACATCCGACCCCCTTGCCCGTCACGGTCCGGGCACGGGAGCACGGCGGCGCCACAATCGACGCCGTCCGGACCACATCTTTCGTTGAGCACGTACTCGTAGGACGCCCCGGAAGCGCTCAGATCCAGCACTCCCTGCCGCTCAAATGCCTTCTCCTGCGCGTTGTATTTCCACCCGAGGGCGGAAGAGCATGTCGTCACCTCACCCCCGAAGTACGTTCCCCGGCACCCGCTCTCGGCAGCGTCAGCGGGAGCGAGCACCAGTGCCGCTAGTGCCCCCCATATGATTGCCAAGCCGAAATGTCGTCTCATGACAACGCCTGAACCAACCATGCTTCGCCCGACCGCACCATGACGAAGTCTTTGTACCCGGATGCCCCTGCTGAGGAGTGGACGACCCCTCCCGACGCGTTCCGCACAACAAGGGGAGGTGATGCAAGCAGTCCCCGGACAAGGATGTGCGTCGCGTCAGGCTGTGAAGTCACGCTCACGTTCTTGAGATCGAAGACCGCCTGCTCGAACCTCCATCCAGCCGCCTTGGCTTGATCAATGCGGTCAGCGTCTTCTCCACAGATCCGACAGCCAGCAAACGTCGATCGTAGGACCTTGGTGTCGAGCGACGTCAACGCCTTGTTGAACTCGTCGTAGTAGCGCCACGCTCCAGCTACGGCAAGACCCTGATCGGAAATCGTGGAGGTAGACGGGGATGGCGTAGTCGTTGTCACGACCGCCGAGGTCGATGGCAGAGCACTCGTCGGCGGTGCGGCGCTGTCACCGGAGGTGCATCCTGTGACCACCACGGCTACTAGGGCCGCGACATCCATCGCCACCCAGCCGGCCAACCCCTGCCGCTGCACCATCACACCCTCGCTCTCCGGCGCGCCACCATCGGCACGCCTACCACGCCTACTCGACGGACTGCACGACATACGGAGAAATCCTGGTGACCCAAGCCCCTGCGCCGACCACGCCCAGAATCCACCAACCCCTCACCCGCCGCAACGGCAGCACGACCCAGCATGACAAGCCTGCGGATCGCCGCGGCAGTTATCCACAGGGGTGATGGCTCACTGCCCGCGCAGCCGCGCAAGGTTTTACCGGCTCTTCACCGTTGAGTGTGGGGTCATAGGTTCAGCCCGCCGCCGATGAGGAGCATGCGGAGTCGGTAGTTGTCTTGGTTGCGGAAGCCGCGGGCGATGCGTCTGTGGAGCTCGATGAGGCCGTTGATGGCTTCGGTGCCGCCGTTGCTGGCGCCGTCGGTGTCGAAGTATCCGAGGAACTCGCTGCGCCAGGTGGTCAGGGTCTTCCCGAGCCGTTTGACCTCCGGGATCGGGCACGAGACGAACGAGGAGAGGATCTTCTCGGCGATCACCCGGCCGGCGGCGTGGCTGTCCTGGTGATAGACGGAGCGGACCTGCTGGGCGCACAACCAAGCGACTTGCACCTCGAGGTGACGTTCGTCGGCGTCCCAGGCTTGTTCGAGCCGGGCGCGCTGGCGGTCGGTGAGGTTCTCAGCACCGGAGCGCAGGATGTTCCGGATCCGGTACAGCGGGTCGTGTTTGCGGCCGCGGTGGCCGTGGATCTCCTGCTGGACCCGGCGCCGGACATCGTCGACGACGGCGGTGGCGAGCTTGACGACGTGGAAGGCATCCAGCACGGAGCGGGCGTCTTCGAGCTGGTCATCGATGGCGTTCTTGTACCCGTGGAAGGGGTCCAGGGTGGCGACCTCAACCCGGGCACGGAACGCCTCACCGCGCTCGTGCAGCCAGGTCGTGTAAGTCTGACCGCAGCGGCCGGGGACCAGGTCGAGCAGACGGGCCTGGACGACCAGCTCGCCTGCACTGTTGGGGTGCAAGGACAAGTCGACCATCCCGGTCAGCTCCTTCGGGCCGCGCCCACCCTGCTCAATCGGCTTGGTCGAGACGTGGTGCCAGATGTGCTCATCCACCCCGAGCCGGGTCACCCCCTCGAACCGGGACGGGTCGGCGTCGGCGGCCTGTAGCAGCGGCTTGATCGCCTCCCACACCGTGCGCCATCCGCAGCCGAGCTGGCGACGTAACCCGTTGATCGAGGCGTGCTCCCGACGCAGCTGCTCGATCGCCCACTGGGCCGCGCGGGCCGTCAGCTTCGCCCGGGCCGGCGCGACCCGTTCGTCCTGCTCAAGGAACGAGCGGCGCGGGCAGGCCGGCTCCGGGCACACCCACCGCCGCTTACACCACACCACCGTCACCGGCCGCCCGAACGCGGGCGCGTCCACCAGGCGCACCCGCACCCGGCCGTGCCCGTGGGCGAGCACGCCACACTCCGGGCAGCCCATCGGCTCCTTCGGTGACTCAACTGTGACCGTCAGCCGGTCCTTCGCGTCGCGCCCGACGCCGATCACCCGCAGCCCGTCAAAGCCGACAAGCAAGTCACAACGCTCGCAGTAGCTGCCGCAGCCACGGCAGCACAACGTAGGCTCGGTCATCGTCGAGGTCCTTAGGACGGAAGAGGTAGAAGTCCTCCGATCCTCAAGGACCTCGACACCTCTCCCCGGAACCCCAGCCAGATCAGCGCGTCACAACTACCCCACACTCAACGGTGAAGAGCCGTTTTACCTGACCAGGACGGCCTTGGCGGTTGTGATCACCTTGTCCTCGCTTGCGGTCATCACGATCGGAGCCAAAGGCACACTCGTGATCCCTTCCAACCGGAAGGTCACCCGCCACGTCACCGTCAACGCCACATGCTTGCTACCAGGCTTCGGGTACGTCGCGCCCAAGTAGTAACCCTTGTTCTTCGACGGCAACACCTCCGGATCAAACGGCGTCCCCGGCCCCAAACCCGTCAACCCATCCCCGAAATCCCACGCATACTCCGGGACAGCCCGCACCTCACCCGGCACCGGTGTCGTGAACGTGATGGCCTGCTCAGCAGCGGGCACCGTCGAGAAAATCGTGAACAGATTCACCAACGAGGGCCCCGGCGGAGACGACACCACCGACGGCACCGGAATCCGCTTCCGAATCTCCTCATGCGCCGCCGCCTCCACCACCGCCAACGGCACATTGATTACTAGATAGATGCAAATATTGCGCATAACTCCGGAACCACCAACCCGACCACCGCCGGAGGTCAACTCGTATCTCCAGCTTTGGTACATCCTTCCGGGGTCCCCGCCAACTGAAGGACAGGGTAGCGCTGCTGCCCCACAATCGATGCCTTCGGCCGTGCAGCGCTCGTTGGTGAAATACTCGTAACGAACACCGGAGACGGCCTGCGAATCCACAATCTGCGGACGAACGAAGGATCGCGAGTCTCGGTCGTACTGCCAAGTCATCGCCGATGTGCACGAGGTGGCGGTAGCTCCAAACAGCGTCTTGGCGCATCCGTCTCCGGCTGCGGTAGCGACAGGAGACATCACAAGGGCACAAAGGAGCAGAAAAAGACCTACCCAGCTATAGATTCTACTAGCCACTTTTCCCCTACCTTTATCACGGAATAGTCGCGCTCCTGCTGTCCACCAGGAGACGTCTCAACGACCTTCCCGGATACATCCTTTGCACGAATTTCAAAGGAGGTGAGCTGAGCCCTAACCAACCTTCTTGACGCGTCGGGAGCACCGGTAACAGCGAGTGAAGTCAGGACGGACCCTCCGCCCTCAAAAGTTCGCCCGCTTGACCGGGCAGCGTCGATGGTGGCCGCATCCTCCCTGCAAATCCTGCACGCTGCGACAAAGGACGCGCGAAGAAGATCTGTGTTCCGTGACTTCAGCGCAGCATCGAACTCTCGATAGAAGCGTCGAACTGCTTCCATCGCAGCTTCGTCATCCGTCATGGCCGAGGTCGTGGGGATTGCTGTCGTCGTTGGCGCTACCGCGGTTGACGAGGGCGCACTGGATGGCGACGTGGGAGTCTCGCCACTCGTGCAGCCCCCCAGCCCTGCAGTGAACAAAAGCCCAGCCGCCACCAGGCCAAGGGCCTGACCCCTGACGAGTCGACTCATGTGCCCCATGTCATCTCCCGCTCTCCGGCGCGCCACCATCGGCACGACCACCACGCCTACTCGACGGACTGCACGGCATACGGAGAAATCCTGGTGACCCAAGCCCCTGCGCCGACCACGCCCAGAATCCACCAGCCCCTCACCCACCGCAACAGCAGCACCACCAGCATGGCCTGCGGGCCGCAACACCATCGGAGTTATCCCCAGCTCACGACGCGGCCACCCCGCTCCCACACGCGGGCCGGGTCGTAGCATCGTCGCCATGCCACGCCGACCTCGTATGCCATGCGCCGGGGGGCCGCGATGACCGACGCGACGCGGCATACCCCCGACGCCGCCTCCACTCCCCCCGCGGAGCAGGCCTCGGGCGCCCCGACGCTCGCAGCGGCATACCTGCGCAGTGACTTCGCACCGCCGCCGCGCACCCTCGTCGACATCTTCCGCGAGACCGTCGCCGAATGCCCCGACGTCCCGGCGATCGACAACGGGGCGACGAGCCTGACGTATGCCGAGTTCGACGACGCCGCGTCAGCCGTCGCCGAAGCCCTGGCCGAAGCCGGCGTGCGGGTCGGCGACAAGGTGGGCGTGCGGGTGCGGTCAGGCACGGTCGACCTCTACGTCGCGATCATGGGGATCCTGCTGGCGGGGGCGGCCTACGTGCCAGTCGACGCCGACGACCCCGACGAGCGGGCGCGCACCGTCTTCGAAGAGGCATCAGTCTCCGCCATTGTCGGCAACGATCTCGTGATCACGACCCACGGGGTCACCAGCGACGAGCACCACAACGAGCCAGCGGCCGAGCACCACAACGAGCTGACGACCGAGCACGACGCGTGGGTCATCTTCACCTCCGGTTCCACCGGCAAACCCAAGGGCGTCGCCGTCACCCACCGCAATGCCGCCGCCTTCGTCGACGCCGAATCGCGAATGTTTTTGCAAGACAAGCCCATCGGTGTGGGCGACCGGGTCATGGCCGGTCTCTCGGTGGCCTTTGACGCCTCCTGCGAGGAGATGTGGCTCGCCTGGCGTTACGGCGCCTGCCTCGTCCCCGCACCGCGCGCACTGGTGCGCAGCGGCGTCGACCTCGGGCCGTGGCTCGTCGCCAACGACGTCACCATCGTCAGCACCGTCCCGACGCTCGTGGCCCTCTGGCCGGTCGAGGCGCTCAGCCGCGTCCGCCTGCTCATCATGGGCGGCGAGGCGTGCCCGCCCGAACTCGCCGAACGCCTCGCGACCCCCGACCGCGAGGTCTGGAACACCTACGGCCCCACCGAGGCCACCGTTGTCGCCTGCGGCGCCCGCCTCACCGGCGAAGGCCCCGTGCGCATCGGGCTCCCGCTCGACGGCTGGGATCTCGCGGTGGTCGACGGCGAGGGTATGCCGGTCGCCGAGGGCGCCAGCGGCGAACTCATCATCGGGGGTGTCGGGTTGGCGCGATATCTCGACCCGGAGAAGGACGCCGAGAAATACGCGCCGATGCCGACGATCGGCTGGGACCGCGCCTATCGCAGCGGCGACCTCGTCCGGCTCGAATCCGAGGGCCTCATCTTCATGGGCCGCGCCGACGACCAGGTGAAGGTCGGTGGCCGGCGCATCGAACTCGGCGAGATCGACAGTGCCCTCCTTCGCCTGCCCGGCGTGACCGGCGCTGCGGCAGCGGTCCGCGCGACGACGGCCGGCACGAAGATCCTCGTCGGCTACGTCACGACCGGGCCGAGCGGGTTCGATTCGACTGCCGCGCTCGATCACCTGCGCGCCGAGATGCCGGCTGCGATGGTCCCTCGCCTCGCTGTCGTCGACACCCTGCCCACCCGCACCTCCGGCAAGATCGACCGAGACGCCCTTCCGTGGCCCCTCGACCTCGGCACCGACGAGCCCGCCCTCGAGCTGCACGGCACGCAGGCCTGGGTCCGCGACCTGTGGATCGAGGTCCTCGGCGCCGACCCGACGAGCGTCGACGACGACTTTTTCGACCTCGGCGGCAGCAGTCTCGCCTCCGCCGAACTCGTGTCGCGCCTGCGCACTCGCTTCCCGTCCGCGACCGTCACCGACCTTTACGACCACCCGCGTCTCGCCGAGCTGGCCGCCCTCCTGGACGGCATGGCCACGGACGAGCAGCAACGCAATGACGTCGTCCACCCGGTGCCGCTCAAAACCCAGCTCGGCCAACTCTTTGCCCAGGTCCCGCTGCGGAGCATCGCGGCTCTCCGCTGGCTCGTCTGGCTCTCGCTCGCCAGTCATCTCGCGGGCGCCTGGCTCGGTCTCGACTGGCTGCCGACTCTCCCCGTCCCGGTGACGATCGTCGGCGGACTGCTGCTGCTCACACCGCCGGGCCGGATGGTCGTCGCCGCCCTCGGCGCCCGCCTCATCCTCGCCGGCATCACCCCCGGCGATTACCCGCGCGGGGGCAAGGTCCACCTGCGCGTCTGGCTCGCCGAACGCTTCGCCGACGAGCTCGCCGCCCACTCGATCGCCGGCGCCGGACTCATGCCCTGGTATGCCCGCCTCCTCGGCGCCACCATCGGCCGCGACGCTGAACTCCACTCCCTCCCACCTGTCACCGGGCACCTCACCCTCGGCCGCGGCGCCTCCGTCGACCCCGAAGTGGACCTCACGGGCCACTGGATCGACGGCGCCACCCTCCACCTGGGGACGATCTCGATCGGTAAGCACGCCAGGATCGGCGCCCGCAGCACTCTCGCCCCCGGCTGCGTGATCGGGGACGGTGCTGAAATCGCCGCTGGCTCAGCCGTTTTCGGCACCGTTCCAGCCCGCCAACTCTGGTCCGGCGCACCAGCCCAGCCGAGCGGCGGCAAACCCCGCGCGTGGCACAAAGACCCCGTCCAGCCGGCGCCGCTGTGGCGCTGGGCGTATGCCGTGTCCGGCCTCCTCCTGGCAGCCCTCCCGATTCTCGCCACGCTGGGAGGCGCGGCGGCCGTGAGCGGGGCGCTGCGGCATACCGAGTCGTGGGCCGGCCTCGCGAGCGCGACCGCCCGCTGGCTCCCGGTCGGCACCCTCGCCGGTTTTGCCCTCCTCGCCTTCCTCGTCTGGGGGCTGACCCGCCTCATGGGCACCGGCGTCCGCGAAGGCCGCCACCCCGTCCACAGTCGGGCTGCGTGGGCGGCCTGGACGACGCTGCGGCTGCTCGACGACGCCCGCACGTGGCTGTTCCCGATCTACTCGAGCACGGTCACGCCGGCCTGGTTGCGGGCCCTCGGCGCCCGGATCGGCGCCGACGTCGAAGCCTCGACGGTGCTCCTCATCCCCCGGCTGACCTGGGTCAACGACGGCGCGTTCCTCGCCGACGACACTCTCCTCGGCGGCTATGAACTCGGCGGCGGTTGGCTCGGAACGCAACGGGTCAAGGTCGGCAAACACGCCTTCCTCGGCAACTCCGGCATGACCGCGCCGGGTCGGCGCATCCGCAAGGGCTCGCTCGTCGCAGTCCTCTCCGCGGCCCCCGGAGGCCGCGCGGGGAAGGCGGGCACGTCGTGGCTCGGCAGCCCACCCGAGCAATTGCGCCGCACGACCGTCGATGCTGACACCGCGCGCACCTTCGCACCGCCCCGGCGGCTGCGGGTCGCCCGCGCTGTCGTCGAAGTGCTGCGGTTCGTGCCGGTCACGATGGGGATCGGCCTGTATGCCGTCGCCGCCCTCACGCTGCTGGCTCTCGCCGACCGCTCATGGTGGCTGGCGGCCCTGCTCGGCGGACTCGTGCTCATGGCTGTGGGCATGATCGCCGCGGGGATCTCGACCGTGGCCAAGTGGCTGCTTGTGGGCCGGCTGCGGGTGAGCAACTACCCGCTGTGGAGTTCCTTCGTCTGGCGCAACGAGCTCGCCGACACCTTCGTCGAGGTCATGGCCGCCCCCTGGTTTGCCCGCGCGACGATCGGCACGCCGGCGCTCAACCTGTGGTTGCGCGCCAACGGGGCGACGATCGGTCGCGGCGTCTGGTGCGACACCTACTGGCTACCGGAAGCCGACCTCGTCACCCTCGCCGACGGCGCCACGGTCAACCGTGGCTGCGTCGTGCAGACCCACCTCTTCCACGACCGTGTCCTGTCGATGGACCGCGTCACCTTCGCCGCCGGCGCGACCCTCGGCCCCAACGGGGTGGTCCTGCCTGCTGCCGAGATCGGTCGCCACGCCACCGTCGGCCCGGCCTCGCTCGTCATGCGCGGAGAGCACGTGCCCGAACGCTCGCGCTGGATCGGCAATCCGATCGGGCCGTGGCACGGCATACCCGATGGCGTAGCCTTCCCTGCCGAGCCGCCCTCGCCAGCCACCCTGGCGCCCCCCGAGACCGAGACTGAGCCTGCCGCGTGAAGATCGACCGTTACCAAGACCCCTACCTCCCGGGTCACGGCGATCGCCGGTATGCCGTCAAGCATTACGACCTCGCGCTCGACGTCGGGGTCGTCGGCAACCACGTGTCCGCGACCGCGAAACTCACCGTCGAAGCGCGCGAGGAGATCGACACGGTCACCCTTGATCTGCGCGGCATGGCCGTGCGCCGGGTCGTCGTCGACGGCAAGGCCGCGCGCAAATGGCGGCACAGCCACGGACGACTGGCGGTCGGGCTCGGCCACAAACTCAAGCCGGGGGCGACGGCAACGATCGACATCGGCTACTCCGGCAACCCGAAACCCGTCCCGGGCATCCACGGTGCGGCTGGGTGGGAAGAACTCAGTGACGGGATCACGGTCGCTTCACAGCCTCAGGGGGCGCCCTCGTGGTATCCCTGCAACGACTACCCCGGCGACAAGGCGACCTACCGGATCCGAGTCAGCGCCGACCAGGCCTATCGCGTCATCTCCAACGGCGTGCTCACGAGCACATCGCGGCGGTCCAGCCGGGTGGTGTGGACGTGGGAGCAGCGCGAGCCGATGGCGAGTTATCTCGCGACCCTGCAAATCGGCCGGTATGCCGTGCTGCCGCTGCCCGCCCCGTCGCCAGCAGGCAGTGGGGGCAGTGGGGGCAGTGGCACCGGGGCTGGAAGTGGCGGCAGCGGCAATGGGCGGGGCAATGGGCGCGGCAATGGCAAGGTGCCGGCGCTCGAGGTCCTCTACCCCGCTCGCAAGAAGGCGGCGACCGTCAAAGCCTTTGCGCGGCAGACCGAAATGATGGAGGTCTTCACCCGGCTGTTCGGGCCCTACCCTTACCCGGCATACCGGGCTGTGGTCACCGATGACGTCCTCGAGATCCCGCTCGAGGCACAGACGCTGACGATCTTCGGCACCAACCACCTCAACCCCGGGTGGGAAAACGAGCGGCTGATCGCGCATGAGTTAGCCCACCAGTGGTTCGGCAACTCGCTGACTGCGACCCGGTGGCAGGACATCTGGCTCCACGAGGGTTTCGCGTGTTACAGCGAGTGGCTCTGGTCGGAGCACACGAGTCGCGCGTCGGCGGCGCGGCAGGCTCGGACGCATTGGGAGAAGGTCAACAAGCTGCCCAAGGATCTCGTCCTCGGCGACCCTGGCAGCGCGCTGATGTTCGACGACCGCATCTACAAGCGCGGGGCGCTGACCTTGCATGCGCTGCGGGTGAAGCTCGGCGACAAGGTGTTCTTCGAGATGCTGCGCGCCTGGACGAAGGCCCGGGCGCACAAGGGCGTCGACACGCCGCGCTTTATCGCACACGCTGAGGGCTTCGCCGGCCGGTCACTTGCGGCGTTCTTCGACCGCTGGCTCTGGCGAAAATCACTGCCCGACCTCCCGCACTAGCCGCAGCCCCGCGCCGCGCCCCCTCGCGCAGTCGCCCTTCGCGCAGTCACCCCTCGCGCAGTCGCCCTTCGCGCAGTCGATACCCGGCGGCGACCCCTGCCTCGCCAATCGGTATCGAATCAGCGGCGGCGGATCGCCAAGCGCTCCCCGGGACATCGACGAATCGCACGCCCCAACCTCACACGGGCAGGTGGCGGGCAAGGAACTCCACGGTCCGCTCCCACGCGACCGCGGACGCCTGCTCATGAAACATCGGGAAGTCAAAGTTGTCGAACGCGTGGTCGGCGCCCTCGTAGGTGTGGAACTCGCACTCCGGGTTGGTCGTGACCACCGCGCGGATCCGCTCGACGGTCGCCGGGTCGATATAGGAGTCGGACAGGCCGAAGTGGTGCAGGCTCGGCGCACTGACGACCGGCACCGTGTCGACGAGCCCGGGCAGCGCTGAGCCGTAATACGACACCAGCGCAGTCGGCTTGCACTCAGCAGCCACGTGATAGCCCAGTCCTCCGCCGAAGCAGAAGCCCACGATCCCGACGCGTCCGTCGACGCCAGGCTGCTCGCCAAGCCACGACACCGCCGCGAGGACATCACCGACGGCTGCCGGCCAGTCGAGGCGGCTCACAAGCCCGATGCCCTCCTCGAGCATGCCCGGCCCAGTCGCGACCGCTTCGGCATCGAGGCGCCAAAAGACGACCGGGACGAGCACGGCATACCCGAGGTCGGCGAGGTCCTGCGCGCGCCGACGCACGTATTCCGACACCCCGAAGATCTCCTGGACCAGGACGATGCCCGGGGCGTCGGTCGCGCCAGAGGCAGGAGCCCAGAGGTATGCCGGGAGGTCACCTCCCTCGATCGCGATCTGGACTCGGGTGGGCTGGGTTGGCGCCGTCGCGTCAGTCATGCCGGTCAGTATCGCGCGCTCGGTCCGAAGTCGGGCAGATCGTGCCCACCCGGACGTCAGATCCTTGCGTCGACGACCAGATCGCTGGCGAAGCCGGCCCCCAACAACACGGCGTCTGCGGTCACAAATGCGCAGCGCTCGACTGCCGCCTGAGCAAGCAGCAAGCGATCGAAGGGGTCATGGCGAGCCAACTGCGGGAGGCGATCGAGCGCCTCAGCGTGGCGGGCAGTCAACGGCAACGCGACTAAGCCCGCAGCATCGAGCCGGTCGGCGAGGTCTGCTGGCACGTCGATCCGCCCGATCAGACGCTTGATCGTGATTTCGGCGATCGAGATCGACGAATACCACACACGAGGGCTGCCCGCGATCGCGGCGCGCGCTTGCCCTCCGAGGCGATCAGGGGTGGCGAGCACCCAGAGCGCAACGTGAGTGTCGAGCAAGATCACCGAGCGATCTCCAGGCCGGGCTCCCACATGGCGGCGACGTCGCCGTCAGCGGCGTCAAAGTCGTCAAAATTGATCTCCACGACCCCTACGAGCGCGCCGAAGGTGATGTCCACCCGCGGGACGGCCCGTAACTGCGCCACCGGCACCCCAGCCTTCGCGATGATGATCTCCTCGCCCGCCTGCACCCGGTCGAGCAGGCGAGAGAGATGCGTCTTCGCCTCATGCACATTCACCGTCGCCATCCGTCAAGGCTACTCGACAGACTTAGTCTAGGCTAGTCCAGGCGAGTTCACAGGTCGGCCCCCAGAATCGCGCTCGCCGAGCCTCGTCACCTCCTCGCGCGTCAGTCACCCCGGCATACCGCCGCTCTCCTGGCTCGCCAGGCTCACTCAGGCACTCAAGAAGCCCGCGACGATACGAGAGAAGGCGTCGGCGTGCTCGATCTGAGTCCAGTGACCGCACCGCCCGAAGAGGGTGGGCCTGGGTGTCGTCGATCCATTCGAGGAGGGTCAGCGTCGTCGAAAGCGGGACTGGGCTGACCTGGACTGGGCACACCGCCGCGGCGCGCCCTCACCGAACTGATCGAGCACCTCGACACTGACAAGCTCACCGGCAAAGTCGCCGCCACGGTCATCGTCACCATGACCGCCGAACAAGCCTTCGCCGCGGCAAGAACCGCCCAACTTCAGGCGGAGGTGCACGCAGCGACCGGGGCGCACCTCGACCTCACCCCCACCAGCGGCGCTGCCACCAGCGACACCGGCGCCCTCATCTCCGCCAGCACCGCCAGACGGATCGCGTGCACGGCTGAGGTTCCCCCCGAAGCGTGGAGGCATCGACAATGAGGATTGCGATGTCAGAGAAGAGAATGAGGTACGACCGGGAGTTCCGTGAAGGAGCGGTCCGGATCGTCGAAGAGACCAAGAAGCCGATCGCCCAGGTCGCCCGCGATCTCGGCGTGAACGAGGGCACGCTGGGCAACTGGGTCCAACGTGCCCGCGCTGAACGCCAGGGCCGCGGTGAGCTGTCCGAGGCGGACTTCGATGAGCTGAAGCGCCTGCGCGCGGAGGTCGCCGAGCTGCGGATGGAGCGTGATGTCCTCAAGCGATCCGTGGTCCTGTGGGTGAAGGAGGCGACGAAGTGAGCGTGGCACGCTTCATCGCCGACCAGAGGACCAACTACGCCGTTCCTGTCGCGCTGACCTGTGCCCTGCTGGGGATCTCGATCTCGTGGTTCTACAAGTGGTGGCAGCGGGCCCTCTCGCCGTCGCACCTGTACACCACGCGGGACTTGCGCCGGGACACCATCGACCGGGCCGTGAAGGTCATGTTCGTCAAGCAGCGTGGCCTGCACGGCTCGCCGCGTCTGGTCGAGGACCTGCGCGAGGATGGGTGGGTCGTGTCCGAGAAGACGGTCGCGAAGTCGATGCGTCGGCGAGGTCTGATCGCGCGAAAGATCAAGCGCCGTAACGGATTAACCACGCAAGACAAGACCAAGGCGCCGTTCCCGGACCTGATCAACCGGGACTTCACCGCGGCCGAGCCGAACCAGCGGTGGGTTGGTGACATCACCGAGATCCCCACAGCCGGCGGCAAGCTGTACCTGGCCACCGTCATCGACCTGTTCAGCCGCCGCCTGATCGGGGCGGCGACCTCGCGCCACCCCAACGCCGAGCTCGCCAAGGCCGCGATCACGATGGCCGTGACCGTGCGCGGCGGCAAGGCCGCGATCTGGCGGGAAGAGGAGTCCGAGCGGGTCATCTTTCACACGGATAGAGGATCGACCTACACTGCCGATCTGTTCACCAAGACCTGCACAGACCTCGGCATCCGCCAGTCCTTGGGCAGAGTGGGCTCGTGTTTCGACAACAGCGCCGCGGAGGCGTTCTTCTCCACCCTGGAGTGGGAAGTCCTCTCACGCAACGAGTTCGAGACCACCACCGAGGCCGCGACCGCGGTCATGGACTGGTGCTGGAACTTCTACAACACCACCCGCCGGCACAGCTCCGCTGCGATGATGTCACCCATCGCCTACGAGACCGCGGCCCTCACCCCGAGAGCTGCTTAAAAGAAGCCCTCCACGATTCGGGGGGAACCACACGGCCGACACCTCGCCGGCCATCTTCGGCGGGCCGAGCCACGTCCTGGACCTGGGAAGACAGCACCGGTTCTTCAGCGACCATCAACGCACGGCGCTGGCTGCCATCTACGAGACCTGCTGCGCGAAGGAGTGCAATCGACCCTACGCGTGGTCCGAACGCCATTAAGAAGACCCCTGGTCCAAGGGCGGATTGACCGACCTCGACAAAGCGCTCCCCCCTGCGGACGCCACCACCGCATGATCCACGACCCGGCCCGGCCTGATCCCTCCACGGAGCGAAAACCACGTCCTGGAGTGGTTTTTGCTCCACCTTGACGCCAGGAAAGCGGACGCGGGCACCTAGTGGAGCACGGCATACTCTCCCGGTGACCTTGGCGCAGCGGCTCCGCGCACTGCGGATCGACGTCACCCCGCTGCGCACCTCGCCCGACTTCCGGCGGCTCTTCCTTGCCGGCACCGTGTTCTACCTCGGCGGCATGGTCTCCTACGTCGCGCTCCCGTGGCAGCTCTATCATCTGACCGGCAGCAACCTGGCCGTCGGCATCCTGGGGGTCATCGAACTCGTCCCGCTCGTCGTCTTCGGGCTGTGGGGCGGCGCGCTGGCCGACCATGTCGACCGGCGCAAGATGCTTGTCGGCAGCGGGCTCGCCCAGGTCGTGCTCACGGCTGGCCTCGCCCTCAACGCCGCGTTGCCCGACCCGCACGTGTGGGCGATCTACGTCATCGGCGCCCTCCTCTCGGCAGCCGGCGCCCTCCAACGCCCGAGCCGCGAGGCCCTCGTCCCGCGCACGGTCCGCCACGACGAACTCCCCGCCGCCGTCGCCCTCTCCTCCCTCGGCATGCAGATCGGCCTCCTCGGCGGCCCCGCTATCGGCGGCATTCTCGTCGAAACGGTCGGTGCCGCAACGGCATACGCCATCGACGTCGTCGGTCTGCTCATCGCGACCGCGCTCTTCGCCCGACTCAAGCCCTACCCCCCAAGCGGAGACAGCACCCCGCCCAGCCTCGCCTCCATCGCCGAAGGCGCCCGGTATGCCGTGTCCCGCCGTGATCTGCTCGGCACCTACGTCATCGACATCGTCGCGATGTTCCTCGCGATGCCCACCGTGCTCTTCCCGGCCCTGGCCAAAGACGTCCTCGAGTCGCCGCATATCCTCGGCCTGCTCTACTCGGCCGGCACGGTCGGCAGCCTGCTCGTCACGGCGAGTTCGGGGTGGACCAGCAAAGTCCACCACCACGGCAAGGCCGTCGTCCTTGCCGCCATCGTCTGGGGTGGAGCAGTCGCCGTCGCGGGCCTGACTCGCCATATCTGGCTCGTCGTCGCGTGCTTCGCGGTGGCCGGTGCGGCCGACATGGTCTCGGCGATCTTCCGCAGCATCATCTGGCACCAGACGATCCCCGACTCGATGCGCGGCCGGCTCGCCGGGATCGAGATGCTCTCCTACTCGATCGGCCCGCTGGGCGGCCAGGTCCGCTCGGGCCTCGTCGCCGACCGCTGGTCGGTGCGCACGTCGATCACCTCCGGGGGCATCCTCTGCGTCATCGGCGTGGTCGCCACCGCGGCTTGGCTCAAGGACTTCTGGGGTTACGACGCGAGGACCGACGAGTATGCCGTGGCCGAGCGGGCCCGGCGCGCCACCGCCGGTGAGACCCCATACGACGCCCCCTGAGGCGTATGCCGGTCGGCGCTCACCGGTCGGCGCGCCGCGCACCTCGGCAGTGGCGAGTAGCGTGGACGTCCATGCGATTCATGCGGATCGGCGCCGTGGGGTCCGAGCGGCCGATCGTCATCGACTCCTCCGGCCGCGCTTTCGATCTCTCGCCCGTTGCCGCCGACATTGACGGCGATTTCCTCGCCGCCGATGGCATCCGGCGCACCCGGTCAGCGTTGGCACACCACAGCCTCCACGAGATCGAACTCACCGGAGAACGGGTCGGAGCCCCGGTTGCCCGCCCCGGCGCCGTCATCGCGATCGGTCAGAACTACGCCGCGCACGCTGCCGAAACGGGCTCGGCCCCGCCAGAGCACCCGATCGTGTTCTTCAAGCACCCCAACACGATCGTCGGACCCTTCGACCCCGTCCTCATCCCGCCGGACTCCGAGCACGTCGACTGGGAGGTCGAACTCGCGGTGGTCATCGGACGGCGGGCGGCATACCTGCGCTCGGACGAGGAGGCGCGCGACGTGATCGCCGGGCTGACGATCGCCAACGACGTGTCCGAAAGGCACTGGCAACTCCAGCGCTCGGGCGGGCAGTGGAGCAAGGGCAAGAGCGCTCCGACGTTCTGCCCCCTCGGGCCGGCCCTCGTGCCCTTCGACCAGGTCGCCGACGTCCAGGCTCTCGGGCTGCGGTCGTGGGTCAACGGTGAGCCGCGGCAGGACTCCTCGACGGCCGACATGATCTTCAGCGTCACCACGCTGATCCGCGAGCTGAGCGCGGTCATGACCATTGAACCCGGAGACGTGGTCCTCACCGGCACCCCCGAAGGGGTCGCCCTGTCCGGCCGATTCCCCTACCTGCGCGAGGGCGATGTCGTCGAGCTCGAAATCGACGGACTCGGCGAGCAGCGGCAACGTCTCATCCACACGCACGATCTCGGCAGGGACGAGGTCTGACTCCTATCGTGGAGGGGTGAACCTCGATGACCTCCCTGACCTGCAGGATCACCCGAGCGCGTTCTACGTGCGCCTGTCCGACGCGGCATACCAGCCGACGATCAACGTCCAAGGTGCCTGGAACGCCCACGAGCAGCACATGGCTCCCGTGTCGGGGCTCATCGCCCACGCGATCACCCGCCACGAGCCGCGCCCGGAGATGCAGCTCGCGCGGGTGACCTTCGAGATCCTCGGGATGATCCCCGCGTTGCCGACGACGGTCGAGGTGCACACCGTCCGCCCCGGCCGCACGATCGAGCTCGTCGAGGCGGTGGCGAGCGTCGCCGGGCGCCCCGTGGTGCGAGCTTCGGCGTGGCGGCTCTCGCGGCAGGACACCACCCCGGTCGCCGGCGGCTTGCCCGAGCCGATGGGCGGCCCGCACGGATGGGAGACATGGAGCCCGTCATCGATGTGGGCCGGCGGCTATATCCGGTCGATCGACTACGTCGGGTCGCCCACCCGTGAACGCGGCCGCGGCCAGGCCTGGATCCGCACCCATCTCACGACCGTCGCCGACGAGGAGGTCTCACCGGTCGCCGACTACATCGGACTGGTCGACACCGCCAACGGCATGAACACCCTCGTCGACCCGACTGCGTGGATGTTCCCCAATATCGATGTCTCCGTGCATCTTTACCGCGAGCCGGTCGGCGGGCCGGATCGGTGGGTCGGCTTCGACACGAGCGTCACATTCGGCAATGAAGGCGTCGGGCTCACGTCGACGACCCTGCACGACGAGCACGGCCCCGTCGGCCGGTGCGAGCAAATCCTCACCGTCCGCCGCATGCCCTGACCGGCGCGCCGACCGATCCGCCGGCGCGAGCTCAGTGGCCGTCGATGACGATGTCGCCGACGATGCTGCGCACGGGTGTCGGGAGCATGACGGTCCGGCTCACGGTGCACAGCTTTTCGTGCGACAGCCGCACGACCCGTCCGACCATCGCCGCGGCGGCGCGTCCCTGGTCGGTGTCGGGGAAGTCGAGGCGGAAGGTGATGTCGACGCCCGACAAGTGACTGCCCTGCTCGTCGGACACCTTCACGCCCTCGCAGTCGACGACGAACGACTCCGGCTCGCTGCGCCGGGTCGTCACCTCGTCGACGTCGACCGACGTGCAGCCGGCGATGGCCGCCAGCAGCGCCTCGACCGGCGTGAAGGCGTCATCGTCCCCACGGCCCAGGGTGAGGGTGCCACCGCGGACGTTCGTCACGGCATACCGGCCCGCGGCCGTGCGCTCGAGCCGGACCGACCGGAATCCCGGCGGCGGCTCGGGCGCGGAGGTGGGGAGGGACGGCTGCGGCGAGGACGCGGTCATGGGCTGAGCCTTCCATGACCATTCTGCGCGCGTCGATGCCGTGGCAGACGTAGGCTGGGCGGCATGAGTCAGGACCCTAACTCCTCCGGCTGGCCGGGATCGTCCCCCTACGGCAGCGACCCGACAGCACCGATCAGTGGCTCCTCGGGCTATGACCCCACGGCACCCGACACGGGTTCCTCGAGTTCCTCGAGCGGCACCCCCTGGGGCGCACCCCCGCCGCCTGCCTCCTCGCCACCTCCGGTGAGCCCGACGCAGCCCTACCCTCAGCAGCCGTATGCCGGTGGGTCACCGACCCCGAGCTATGGCCAGGCCCGCCCCACTGACGGCCCGGGCTACCCCCCGGCATACCAAGGGTCCTATCCGCAGCCCGCTCCGGCACCGTACCCGGCCTATGGGTCGCTCGTGAGCAATGAGCACCCCCAGGGCACGACGATCATGGTGCTGGGGATCCTGTCGCTCGTTGTCTGTGGCGTGCTCGGCCCGGTCGCCTGGGTCATGGGCAACAAGGCGATCAAGGAGATCGACGCCGCCGGCGGCACCGCGTCCAACCGCAGTCAGGTCAACGCCGGCCGGATCTGCGGCATCATCGCATCGGTGCTCATGGTCCTCGTCGCGGTGTTCTACGGCGTCATGATCATCGGCGCGATCGCGACCGGCACCGGCAGCACCCGCTGACCGGCTCCTGACAACCGGCTACTGCCGGTAGCTGGCCAGGAAGGTGCCGATGCGCTCGACGGCCTCTTCGAGGTCTTCGATGCGCGGCAAGGTGACGATCCGGAAGTGGTCGGGGGCGGGCCAGTTGAAGCCCGTCCCCTGGACGACGAGGATCCGCTGCTGCCGCACGAGGTCGAGCGCAAACTTCTCGTCGTCGTGGATCTCGTGCACCTCGGGGTCGAGGCGCGGGAAGAGATAGAGCGCCCCGCCAGGCTTGGTGCAACTCACTCCCGGGATGGAATTGAGCAACTCCCAGGCCCGGTTGCGTTGGGCGAGCAGACGCCCCCCAGGCAGGATCGAGCTCAGTGATCGATTGGTAACCCCCGAGCGCCGTCGCGATGGCGTGCTGCGCCGGCACATTGGCGCACAGCCGCATGTTGGCCAGGATGTTGAGCCCCTCGATGAAGGACCGAGCGTGATGTTTCGGACCTGACAAGGCGAGCCACCCGGAGCGGAAGCCGGCGACGCGATAGGCCTTGGACAACCCGTTGAAGGACAGGCAGAACAGGTCGGGGGCAAGCGAGGCGAGTGACGTGTGGGTCGCGTCGTCGTAGAGGATCTTGTCGTAGATCTCGTCGGCCATGAGCACGAGCCCGTGCTCGCGGGCGAGGGCGACGATGGCCTTGAGCGTCTCGTCGGTGTAGACCGCGCCGGTGGGATTGTTGGGGTTGATGACGACGATCGCCTTGGTGCGTGGCGTGATCTTGGCCGCCATGTCGGCCAGGTCGGGCTGCCAGCCAGCCGACTCGTCGCAGAGGTAGTGCACCGCCTTGCCGCCGGCCAGCGCGGTCGCGGCGGTCCAGAGAGGGTAATCCGGCGCCGGGATGAGCACCTCGTCGCCGTTGTCGAGCATCGCCTGCATCGTCATGACGATGAGTTCGCTGACGCCGTTGCCGAGGTAGACGTCGTCGATCGCCACACCCTCGACACCCTTGAGGCGGTAATACTGCGTCACCGCCCGACGGGCCGACACGATCCCCTTGCTGTCTGAATACCCTTGGGCAGAAGGCAATTGGGCGATCATGTCGACGAGGATCTCGTCGGGCGCCTCGAAACCGAAGGGTGCCGGGTTGCCGATATTGAGCTTGAGGATCCGGTGACCGTCATCTTCGAGCCGCTTGGCCTCGTCCAGCACCGGCCCGCGGATGTCGTAACAGACGTCGGCCAGCTTCTGGGATTGGGTCACCGGGCGCATGCTCCAAGCCTCCCACGCCCGCGCTGGCTCCCTGCCACCGGTTTTCATTCCCCGGGACAGGCGGTATGCCGGGCGCCTCCGGTGGGGCGAGGATGGGTCTATGCGGATCACGATGCTCCTGTGCGACCACGCGGTCGTCGCCGACGGCAAGCTCTACATCAACGGTGGCGGGTGGTCGATCCGGCCGGCTCTGCCCGTGCCGATGTATCTCGCCCTGAAGTTCGACGTGCCGTGGGACCAGGCGGGGCAGCCGATGACTCTCGACCTGCGCCTCGTCGACGAGGACGGCCACCCGGTCGTCCAGCCTGGCCCGCAAGGGCCGCAGGAGGTCGTCTTCGCGGCGCAACTCGAAGTCGGCCGGCCGGCTGGACTCGTCGCGGGCGCACCGATCGATGCTGCCTTGGCCGTCGGAGTGCCGCCGATGCCGCTGCCAGCGGGGCGGCGTTTTTCGTGGCAGTTGCGGGTCGACGGCGAGACCCGCACCGACTGGCGCGTGGAATTCGCCACCCGCGCCGACCGGTAGACCACCGCGCGCTCTCCCGTCGGAAAGGTGACCCTCAGAGGTCGAGGTCGCCCCACCGCACGACGCGCCAGCGCTCGCCCGGCGCCCCGTGCACCTCGACGACGACCGTGTTGTCCATCGACACCGTCCGCATGACCTCGGGCTCGAGGTTGTCCGCGCGGCTCATCGCCCAGGTGCGAATGACCGCACCGTGACTGATGAGCACGACGGTCTCGTGGCCCACGGCATACGCCTCCTCAAGGACCTCATCGAAGCGGGTGAGCACCTCGTGCCCCGTCTCGCCGCCCGGCATCCGCACGTCCTGTCGCCCGCTGAGCCAGCCGACGATCGTCTGGATGTAGCCCTCGAACTCCGGGGACATCTCGAACTCGCCGGCCTGGATCTCGCGGATCCCTGCACGGACGTGGACGTCGAGCCCACGATGCTGCGCGAGCGGGGCTGCGGTCTCGTGGGTGCGGATCAGGTCCGAGACGTAGATCGCATCGACCGGGTGATCGCGGAAGGTCTCCACGAGTGCTTCCGCCTGCGCGCGGCCGAGGTCGGTGAGAGAGGCTCCGGGGTATGCCGTGTCGAGGAGCCGCGCGACGTTGTTGACCGTCTGGCCATGACGGACGAGGAAGACACGCACCCCTGGAGGGTACCTGCGCTCAGGACCCCCGCCGCGGCTCGCTGTGCCACGCGCGGCTCCGTTGACGCACCCGTCGACGCACCCGGCGAGTCAGACGCCGCCGACGTCCCGGGTCACCGTGTCTGCGGCGAGGCGCAGGATCCGGCGCAGCCACTCGTCGTGCTCGGCCAGCGCCTCCCAGATCGCGTCCTGGCTCGCCGTGCGCGGGGTGATCGGGGGGGTGTCCGACGCTGCATCAGAGTCCACCTCGACGACCGCGTCGACGTGCGCGAGCCAGTCGCCGCCGTAGTAGTCGGCCAGCGGCCGGGCGCGATCGACGGCGGAGACGAGCACGGCATACGCCTGCGCGAGGCGCTCGTTGTCGGCCTCGACGTTGGCGAGCAGGGGCTCGGCGGCCTCGAGGGCCGCGAGGGCCGCCGCCGGGTCCGGGACTGAGGTCGGGGAAGCGAGGTCACGCGTCATGACGCCACCGTATGCCGCCTCGGCATCCGGTGGCGTCCGCGGGCCGGCGTGGCCTCGGGGAGCCAGCGACGACCTCGCGGGCACCGGCGGGTCAGAGCCCGAGGACGACGGTCAGGATGCCGACCGCGACGACCGTGAAGCCCCCGAGGAGCACGAGCGTGTCTGCCATCCGCCACGGCGCCGCACCGGCCCATGTGCGTCGTCTTGCTCCGCCGAACCCGCGGGCGTCCATGGCGACCGCGAGGCGACCAGCTTGGCCGAGTGCCGTCACGAGGAGGGCGAAGGTGACCCCGGCGATCTCGCGAGTCCGCTGCGACCAGCTCTTGCCGGCCCCGATCCCGCGGATCCTCCGAGCGGTCGTGAGGTCGTGCCATACCTGTCCGAAAGACTGGAAGCGCTGCAACGCTGCGGTCGCTGCGACCACCGGGCGGGCCGGCAGACGGAGACGTTGGGCGAGGTGGTCACCGAGCGCGTCCGGGTCGACGAACGGCAACAAAATGATCGACGGGAGCACGAGCGCGACGAGGCGCAGGCCCGCGGTCGCGGCAACCTCAAGATCACGCCCGCCGAGCAACCAGGCCGACCAGGCCATCGTCATGACGCCGAGACTGAGGGGCACCGCTCGCAGGAGCAGTCCCCGCAGCCGTCCCTTGGGCGGTTCACCCCGCCCGGGCGCCCAGAGCGCGATGACCCCGAGCAGCACTTCGACCGAGATAATCGACAACGCCTGCCGCCATGAGGTGACGAACGCCGGCAAGGGCAGGACGAGCAGGCTTGCGAGCAGCGGTGACAGCGGCCCGGCTCGGGACACGAGGGGCTGGCGGACTGTGACCTCGACGGCACCGGACCCGCCTCCTCCCGTCCTTCCCTTCCCTTCCGTCGCTCCCGTCCCTTCCGCAGCGCGAGGAGAAGCTCCCTCGGCGGGCGCTGCGCCCGCGAACTCGGCCTCGGTTACCTTCGCTGTCTTGGTCGCCTTGGTCGTCTTGGCTGCCTTTGTTGCCTTGGCGCCCTTCTTGCCCTTGAGCTTGACCTTGGTCTCGGGTTTGCGGACTGCGAGGATGCGCGACGCCTCGGCCGTGACTCCCCCGTCGTGCGTCGTGACGACGATCCCCGACCCGGCCCGCTGGATCGACTCGAGCACCCCCATGACGGCGGCCCAAGTCAGCCGGTCTTGGCCCACGGTGGGTTCGTCGGCGAGCACGAGCGAGGGCTGGTGGAGCACCGCGGCCGCGACCGCGAGCCGGCGCTGCTCCCCGCCGGACAGCAGCCGCGGGTCCAGGTCGGCGACCTCCCGCAGGCCCATCGCGTCGAGGAGGGTCTCGGCGCGGGCCGCTGCGAGCTCGGGGTTGAGGCCGATCGCGGTCGACGTCAGGAGGAGTTCCTCTCGCACGCTGCCGGCCAGGAGGGTGGCCGATGCCCACTGCGGCACCCAGGCGACCGCCTTGGCCAGCTCGGGGGACGACAGCTCGTGAGGCTCCCGGTCGGGCGCGGCCCCGAGCCGCACGACTCCCTTGGCCGGCTCGACCATGCCCCCGAGGGCAGCGAGCCACGACGACTTGCCCGACCCGCTTGGCCCGACGAGGGCCAGCAACTGCCCGGGACCGACGGTGAGATCCCCCGCGCGCACAGCGGTCACCTCGCGCGGCGCCCGGCCCAGGTCGGAGACCGTATGCCGCACGGTCACCCGCGTCGCCGACACGACCGGGGTGCCTGCAGGCACCACCTGGGGCGCCCACGCTAGGTCGAGGGCAAGGGGCTCTGGGTCGGGTATGCCGGGCACCCAGATCCCTTGCGCCGCAAGGGCCTTCCCGTGTTGGGCGAGCACCTGACGGGGTCCGCCGTTGGCGACGATCGTGCCCGAGTCGTCGAGCACGACGATGCGGTCGACGTGATCGAGCCACGGCGCCAGCCGATGCTCGACGACGACGAGTGTGAGCCCCGATCGGGCGACGACATCGGCCACGACCGCACGGACGCCAGCGGCATTGTCGGGGTCGAGCATCGAGGTCGGCTCGTCGAGCAGCAAGACGCGGGGCGACAAGGCCAGCGCGCCGGCCAGCGCCAAGCGCTGCTGCTCGCCCCCTGACAGCGCCCACGTCGACGTGTCGTGGTCAAGGTCGCCGAGCCCAACCGCCGCGAGTGCGCCCGTGACTGGCGCCGACATGTCGGCGCGCGGCATACCGATGTTTTCGAGGCCGAAGGCGACGTCGCGGCCGATCGAGGAGGCGACCACCCCCGATCCCGGCTCCTGCATGACCATGCCGACCAGACCCGGCCGGTCCTGCGGCGCGACTCCGTCGATGAGCACGGACCCCGAGCGTTCTCCCGCGTCGGCGGTTTCGAGCAGCCCGGCGATCGCCCGCAGCAGGGTCGACTTGCCCGACCCGCTCGGGCCGACGAGCAGGAGCCGCTCGCCTGCGGGGATCCGCAGATCGAGACCCGGCAAGACCGGCGTGGCCCGGCCGTAGGGACGCCACGTGAGCCCGGTGAGCTCGACGGAGGCGCCCGCGACGACCGAAGCGGTGTCATCCTCCCGGCGGGATGCAGCGGCCGGGAGGTGAGGGTCAGCCGACGGTCCGGGACTCACGCGCTTCCTGCCCCGGTGGCAATGCGTTGAGGGCACCGGCTCGGGCCAGCCCCCGCGTCAGCGCGAGAGACAGAAGACCGGCCAGGAGGGCGCCCGCTGCCGACAGCAGGATGAGATACGCCACCTTGTAGGTCATGTCCCAGTCGGTCCAGTACGAATACCACTCGAAGATCGCCTCCAATGCCCCCGCCAAGGCTCCGGCCACCATTGCCGCCCGCGCGCCGAAGCGACGGTAGCCGAAGATGAGGAAGCCCAGTTCAGCGCCGAGCCCCTGGACCAGACCAGAGACGAAGGTCATCGCTCCCCACTTGGTGACGATGAGCATCGATACCGCGGCGGCGAGGACCTCCGCGAAGAGCGCCGCGCCGGGGCGTCGGATGACGAGCCCGCCGATGATGCCGGCCATGAGCCACGGCCAGGCCGCCAGCGCGCTCAGTGGCGCGAACGGTGCCGACAGCAGGGTGGACGGGCCTTCGTAGGCGATGCCCCAAGCCCAGTAGATCGCGCCGAATGCGACGCCGAGGAAGGCGCAGGTCAGCAAGTCGATGGTGCGCCATTGGCCGAGCCGGCCAGAGGGCGAGGATGGTGCGGCCAGGTCGAGCGCCTGGCCCCATTCCGGTGGTGCTGTTGGTCATGTCTGTCTCCCGTGGTGTCCGATGGATACCTCGGGGAGGTGCGGCGGGCGGCATACGGGTTGCCCCTGCCCATAGCAGGCCCGTATGCCGTCGACACACCTGAGATGGCTCGACTCCCTACGCCGGTGCTAGCCGGATCAGGTGCGAGGGTCTGCGGCGGACCGCACTCTCAGCGCTTGGGGCGCTCCCCTGTCGTTGCGATGATGACTCTACCCCGCGGGTATGTCAGAGTCATCCGTGAGTCGTCGGCCAGTCTTCCGGGACTCACACAGTGCTGGATCAGGAGGTCGGCGATGGGTCCGTTGGTGTGGCGCGTGCTCGGCACGGGAGCAGCGGTGCTCGCTGCCGCGGTCGCGCAGAAGCTCGTCGGCAAGGGCTGGGAGTTCTCGACCGGCAAGCCGGCACCGGACGACCCGACCCACCCTGACGACGCATCCTGGAAGGAAGCGGTGCTCTTCGCTGCGCTGACCGGTCTCGTCGTCAATGCGGCGCGGGTGATCGCGACCCGCAAGGCCGCGGAGTACTACGCCCAGTCCGCCGGGCATCTGCCGGAGCCGATGCGCCGGGACTGACCCGGGCCCTGGCGCGACACCACACGCCGGGATCGCGCCAGATCGACGGCGGCTCAGTGGCCGCGCAGGCCCAAGAGGGCCGAGCGCAGCAGCGGCGCCACCGGCCCGAGCATGTGGTGACCGTCGGCGACGATCGTGCGGCCCCCGACGACGACCGTGTCGATGTCCGCCGCCGTCGCGGCATACAGCAGCTCGGCAGCCTTCGCGCCGACCGTGCGCGGAGTGTTGGGGTTGATGACGACGAAGTCCGCCAGGCGTCCGGGGGCGATGACTCCCCCGTCATACCACCCGAGGCTCTGATACCCGTTGACCGAGCCGCACGCGACGATCTCGGCGGTGCTGAGCCGGCCACGTTCGCCCGAGACGACGCGCTCGTGGAGCTCGAGTTCGCGCATCTCGGAGAACGGATCGATCCGAGCCTGCTGATCCGATCCGATCCCGATCGGGATGCCGGCGTCGAGCATCGTGCGCAGCCGGCCCATGCTCTCGCCCATGTCACGCTCTGACGACGGGCACACGACGACCTGGCTCTCGTAGTCGGCAAGCAGGGCAATGTCGTTGTCGGACAAGTGAGCTGCGTGGACCGCGGTGAGCTCCGGGCCGAGGCCGCCGATCTCGGCCAACAGTTCGGTCGGCGACATGCCGTAGAACATCTGGCACGCGAGGTTTTCGGCGTGCTGCTCCGACACATAGACATGCAACGGCTGCTCACCGATGACTTGGACGATGTGGGCCGCTGACTCGCGGGGAACGGTCTTGATCGAGTGGATCGCCGCCCCGCGGCGCATCAGGTCGCTCTGCGGGATCCGGGACATCCGCTCGAGCCACTCGTCGACGCTGCCGTCGCTGAAGCGCCGCTGCACAGGGTTGAGGTCGACGTGCCCGGTCGAGGTGAGCCCGCCGGACAGATAACAGGCATCGAGCAAGGTGAGTCGTATGCCGGCCTCCGTCGCCGCAGCGATGAGGGCTGCGCTCATCGCGTTGGGATCCTCGTAGCGAACGCCGCCCGGCCCGTGGTGCAGGTAATGGAACTCGCCGACGACGGTGTAACCGGCCAACGCCATCTCGGCGAAGGTCGCCCGGGCCAGGAGGAAGTAGCGGTCGGGGTCCATGCGGTCGGCGGCGGCATACATGCGGGCAAACCACGCGTGGCCGTGCCCGATGCCCGAGTGCGATCGACCGCGCAGGCTGCGCTGGAAGGCGTGGCTGTGAGCGTTGGCCAGGCCCGGCATGACCACCCCCGTGAGGCGGGTGTCCCCCGGCTGCGCAGGAGTGCGGGTCTCGACGGTGACGAACCGGCCGTCCGACACGGTGAGCCGGACGCCACCACGGGCGAGGCCCGACGGGAGCCACGCCAACTCGGCCCAGAACGACCTCACGGTGTCTTTCGGTCCTTCCGTCGGTGGTGTGGTTGTCGGCCTCATCCTGACATCTCGTTCCCTCCCAACGGGGAGGTAAGCGGTTACGTCTACTGTGAATGCGGTGTGCGAGTGGGTTGTCGGGCGTCTCCAGGGCCGCGCGGAGTGGCGCCGGCTCCGGGACGCGATGATGTGGACATGACCTTGGGGGTGGGCGGCTCATGGATCTCGTGATCGCGCCGGGCCCGGGTGTCGTCGCCGGCATGGTCATCCCCAACGGCGCGCTCGTCGAACGGTTTTCCCGATCGCCCGGGCCGGGTGGGCAGTCGGTCAACACGACCGACAGCCGGGTCGAGCTGGCATTCGACGTCGCGGCATACGAAGGATTCACCGAGACCCAGCGCCGACGGCTCCTCGCTCGGCTCGGTCCCCGCATGGTCGACGGCCAGCTTGTCGTCGTCGCCCACGAGCAGCGGTCGCAACACCGCAACCGCGCCGCCGCTCGAGAGCGGATGGCCGAGGTGCTCCGCGAGGCGCTCGCACCACCCCCACCGCCGCGCCGGGCGACGAAGCCGACGCGAGGCTCGGTGCGGCGCCGGTTGGAAACCAAGCGCAAACGCGCTCAGACGAAGCTCGAGCGCCGCCGCCCCGACGACGCGTCGTGACAGGTCCTCGGCAGGTGAAAGGGCAGGTACGCAGGGTTCAGGACCCCGGATGCCTGCATACCTGCCCTTCGATGAGGGCTAGCGATGGCGCGGGCTTGGTATCCGGCTCGGTCTCGGGCTCGGGATCCGGCTCGGTCTCGGGCCCGAGCTCATGGGTATCGGGCCCGGGCTAGTGGGTGCGGCGGCGGGACGGTCCGCCGATGGACGCCCAGACGGTGCGACCGCCCCGGTCGTCGGCGACGCCCCACTCGTGGGCGATGCTCCGGACGATCCGTAATCCACGCCCCGTCGTCGCCCACACCGCTGCCGGCGCGGGCTTGGGCACAGTCGGACCGCCACCGTCGGTGACTTCGACCTCGACGACCCCGGCCTTGGCCTTCCACCGCACGCGCAGCCCGCCGTCAGGCAACGGGCGAGCGTGGCGCAGGGAGTTGGAGACGAGTTCGGCTAGGACGATCTCGGTTTCGTCGATCACTGCCGGCGACACCTCGAGTTGACGGAGGTCGTCGACGACGGTGCGTCTGACGATGGGGGCTGACTCCAGGGCCCATCGAAAGCGTTGGGTCCGTTGGGCCTCAGGGTCTAGAGGGCGGACCTGCTCCTCGACCACGGTGTGCCTCCTTGACTGCCTCGTCAGGCGACGCCTGTCGAGGACTGCACTTCAACCCTAACCGGGCCCTCACACCAACTCCAGGGGCCAAGGTCCGATGCCGCCGAGGTCACGTGCAAACCCCTATCGTCGGCGACATGTCAGGCGCCGCAGACTCGCCGTCCGGCGCGCCCCTCGACGCGACGCCCGCTGCGCCGAACGCTGACCCGTCCACCGACCCGCCCGCCTCGTGCCCGGCCTCCCGCGACTCACACGAGGACCCCGCCACGCGTTCATCTCGTGTGAGCCTGCCGCCGTTCCAGCACCTCGTCGATGCCCACTGGCCCGACGTCGGTCGCCTCGCCCGCGGCCTCGTCGGTCCGGATGCCGCCGAGGACGTCGCGCAGCAGGCATGGCTGCAGGCGTTCGCGGCATACCCGCGCCTACGCAGCGCCCGCAACCTCCGCGGCTGGCTGCTCACGATCACTCACCGGTGCGCGATGGACCACCACCGCCGCACCGCCCGCGCGGCAACCGACCCGCACGATCCGGCGGACGTGACCCGACGTCCCCGGCGTGGCAACCCCGCCTCCCGACGACCCTCGACGATCCGGGCGACCCGATGTGGACCGCCCTCCGCGCTCTTCCGGACCGCCGAGCGGGAGGCCGTCGTCCTGCGCTACGTCGCCGACCTCGACCACGCCATGATCGCCCGCGCCCTCTCGACCACCCCCACGATGAGCCGCCGCCTCGTCAGCGACGGGCTCGCGGCCCTGCGAAAGACCCTGACATGACCGACACCCGGATCACCGACGCCCTCCGCGGCCTCGTCCCCACCTCCACTCCGCCCACCTTCCCGACACCCGATGTCGGGTATGCCGTGCACGACACCCCCATCGGTCGACTCATGCTCGCCCGCCGCTCCGACGGCCGCTTCGTGGCCTGCCGTTTCGCCGGCTCCGTCGCCGACGAGGACGCCACGCTCACGGCCATCGCGGGTCGGGTCAGCCCACGGGTCCTGCGCGCCCCGCAGGACGTCGACGAGGCGCGGCGCCGGATCGACGCCTACCTCGCCGGCCAGCGCCGCGACCTCGGCCTGCCGGTCGACCTCGCGCTCGCCAGCGACTTCGCCGGCGACGTGCTCACAGCGGTCGCGAGCCGGGTCGGCTTCGGTGAGCGGGCGGCATACGCGCAGGTCGCCGGATGGATCGGGCAGCCGAGGGCGGCGCGCGCGGTCGGGGCCGCGCTGGGGTCCAACCCGGTGTGCCTCCTCGTCCCATGTCACCGGATCGTCGGGGCCAGCGGCGCGCTCACGGGGTATGCCGGTGGGCTGGCCGCCAAGGAATACCTCCTCGCGCTCGAGTCTCGGGACGGTTGACCGGGGCTGGCGGTCGGCTGGCAGTCAGTTGGCCCGTGAGCTGGCCGTGCACTGGCCGGGAACTGGCAGGCACCCGGCGCAGGCCCGGCAGATCGCGAGATGATGGGCGCCGTGACCCCACCCGCCGGCCGGCCGCTCGAGGGCATCCTCGTGGCCGACTTCAGCCGCGTCCTCGCCGGGCCGCTGGCGACCATGACACTCGCCGACCTCGGCGCCCGCGTGATCAAGGTCGAGCGCCCGGGCGTCGGCGATGAGACCCGGACGTGGGGGCCGCCGTTCACCGCGCACGGCACGTCCTACTTCGAGGCCGTCAACCGCTCCAAGGAGTCGATCGCCCTCGACCTCACCGACCCTGCCGACCTCGGCCTCGCTCGCGAACTCGCCTCGCGCGCAGACGTGCTCGTCGAAAATTTCGCCCCCGGCACGCTCGACCGCTTGGGCCTGAGCTACGACACGGTGAGCGCGACCAACCCAGGCGTCGTCTATTGCTCGATCAGCGGGTTCGGGCGCGCCGGCGGCCGAGACCTGCTCGGTTACGACTTCGTCGTCCAGGCCGTCGGTGGCCTCATGTCGATCACCGGCGAACCAGGCCGGCCGACCAAGGCTGGGGTCGCGCTCGTCGATGTCCTCACCGGCAAAGACGCGACGATCGGGATCCTCGCCGCGCTCGCCGGTCGCGCCCGCACCGGACGCGGTGATCGACTCGAAGTCACTCTCCTGAGCTCAAGTCTCGGCGCGATGGTCAACCAGGCCCAGTCGGCGCTCGAACAGGGTCGGCCACCGGCGTCGATGGGCAACCAGCACCCGAGCATCGCGCCCTACGAGACGCTCACGTGCACCGAAGGGCCGATCGCGGTCGCCTGCGGCAACGACGGCCAGTTCCGGCGCCTCGCCACGGTCCTCGGGATGCCGGCTCTGGCCGACGACCCACTCTTCGCGACGAACGCTGCCCGCGTGTCCCACCGCGCGGCCCTCGTCGCCCGCCTCGAAGGGGCGCTCCAGGCCGACCCCACGGTGACCGCCGCCGACTGGGTCGAGCAGATCAGCGCAGCAGCCGTCCCCGTCGGTCGGGTCGGCACGATCCTCGACGGCCTCGCCCTCGCGACCGACCTGGGCCTGGCCCCCACCGTCGAGATCGGCGACGGCTTCACCCGGCAGGTGCGGCATCCCGTGAGCTACACGGCATACGAAACGAGCAGGCCGACTCCCCACCCGTCACTGGGCGAGCACGACGCCGCGCTCCGGTCCTGGCTTACCGCTCCGCGGGGCTGAGCCCTGCCGGTCGGGTCTGCCCTGCGGGGAAGGCGCTTATGCCGCGTCGGCCGCCGCCAGCACCGCGGCGATGTCGATCTTGCGCATCCCCATCATGGCGGCGGTGGCGCGCTGCGCCCGCCCCGGGTCGGGGTCGGTCAGGAGCGCCACGAGCTCGCGCGGCACGATCTGCCACGACACTCCCCAGCGGTCCTTGAGCCAGCCACACATCGACTCCTCGCCGCCGTCAGCCGTCAGCGCCGCCCAGAGCCGATCGACCTCCGCCTGGCCCGAGCACGACACCGAGATCGACGCCGCCTCCGTGAGCGTGAAGTGTGGACCGCCGTTGAGGAGCATGAATTCCTGGGTGCCGAGCCGGAATCCGACGGTCAGCACCTTCCCAGGCTCGCCCGGGCCAGCCTCGGTGTAGCGCGCAATCTCGCCGAGCACCGCATCAGGCAAGACCTCGCAGTAGTAGCGCGCGGCGGCCTCGGCCTCGCTGTCAAACCACAAGCACGTCGAGTATCCCGTGTCGCTCATCGGTCGCCTCCTCGAGAAGTCCCGTCCGCCAGGACGCAGTCCCGTGGGACGGGGTTTGCCCACCCTACGGCGCACCTGGGACACTCGGCCCACGATGAGCGTGCTGCGCCTGGCCAAGACCATCCTGCGCATCGGCCGGATGGCCGCGCCGGCGCCTGACGCACCCTCCGCAACCCCTGTGGGTGACCCAGCCCTGACCGGCAGCGTCCAGGTCCGCCACGTCGACGCCGGGTCGTGCAACGGCTGCGAGATCGAAGTCGGGGCAACCTTCGGGCCGGTCTACGACGCCGAGCGATACGGCGCCCGCCTCGTGGCCTCGCCCCGCCATGCCGACGCGCTCCTCGTCACCGGTGTCGTCACCCACAACATGCTCCAGCCCCTCGTCCGCACGGTCGAGGCGACACCCAAGCCCCGCGTCGTCATCGCCGTCGGCGACTGCGCGCGTGACTGCGGCGTCTTCAAGGGTGGCTACGGCGTCGCCGGTGCCGTCTCCGACGTCGTCGACGTCGACATCGAGGTCCCCGGCTGCCCCCCGAGCCCGGACGAGATCGTCGCCGCCTTACGCCGGGTGACCCGCCAGTGAGCCTTCTCGACGTCGCCCTCGGGGCGCAGTTCCTCCTCGCGCTCGCAGCGGTCGTGGCAGCGGTCGCCGGCCCACCGGCATACCGAAACCGCCTCTGCGGCAGCCTTTCCGCTGGGATGGGTCTCGCGGGCGCAGTCGCCGGCGCCACGATCCTCGGCGGGGCGACCACCACCTGGTCGCTCGTCCACCCTCTCGGCCCGGGCCTCGGCCCGCTGGCGCCGCTCACGCTCGCGCCCGATCGGCTCGGCGGCTTCTTCCTCCTCGTCGTCGGACTGGTCGGAGCCGTCGCGTCGGTCTTCGGGATCGGCTACACGCACGGGGCTGCCGCCTCGCGGACGGCGTGGACGGCATACCCGCTCTTCCTGCTCGGAATGCAGCTCGTGCCGGCCGCGGGAGACGTCGTCACCTTCCTCGTCGGTTGGGAAGTCATGGCGCTCGCGTCGACCGTCCTCGTCCTGGCCGACCACGCGCATCGCGCCCGGGTCCGCTCCGCCGGGCTCTGGTATGCCGTGATGACGCACCTTTCCTTCGCCCTCCTCGCGGCTGGTTTCGCGGTGGTCGTGTCGGAGGCGGGCAGCACCCGCTTCACCGACATCGCCGGTATGCCGGTCGGCGAGGGCACGGCCGGGGTCGCGTTCGCGCTGCTCACGCTGGGCTTTGTGACCAAAGCCGGGCTCGTGCCGGTCCACGTCTGGCTGCCGCGCGCTCACCCCGAGGCGCCGAGTCACGTGTCGGCCGTCATGAGCGCGGCCATGGTCAAGATGGGCGTCTACGGTGTGCTCCTCACCGTGACCCGGCTCCTGCCCGACGCCGGTCGGTGGTGGGGCCTCGCCTTGCTCGCGCTCGCCCTCCCCTCGGCGCTCTACGGCATCCTCCAGGCGTCCGTGGCCAGTGACCTCAAACGGCTCCTCGCCTACTCGACGACCGAGAACGTCGGCCTCATCCTCACCGCGGTCGCGGTCTCGATGCTGACGCGGCACACGGGCACCGCGGATGTCTCCCAGGTGGCTCTCATCGCCGCGCTCCTGCTCGTGGTGAGCCATGCGGCCTTCAAGACGGTCCTCTTCCTCGCCGCAGGCGCCGTGCTCTCCGCGACCGGTGAGCGCGACCTCGACCGGATGGGCGGTCTCGCCGGGGGTATGCCGGTCACGGCCGCCGCGTTCGGCGTCGCCGCGCTCGGGGCGGCCGCGTTGCCGGTGACGTCGGGGTTCGTCGCGGAGTGGGTGCTGCTGCAATCGCTGATCCATGGCGACGTCCGCACCGACCGGCTCACGACCGCCCTCCTGCCGGCCGTCGTCGCGGTCGTGGCGTTGACTGCCGGGCTCGCGCTGCTGACCTTCGTCAAGGCCTTCGGCATCGCCTTCCTCGCCCGGGCTCGCAGCGAGGGGGCCGCTCTCGCGCACGAAGTGAGCCGCTCGATGCGGGCCGCCCTCGTGCTCGGGGCGGCGGCGGTGTTTGGCCTCGGCCTCTTCCCCGGCGTCACCGCGAGCGCGGCCGTCTCGGCCCTCGGTGACGAGACCGTCTCACGGGGGCCCTCGGGGATGTCCGTGGCGATCCCGGTGGGGCTCGGCGGGCTCGAACTCCCCACTCTCCGAGCGCTGCTCGACCCCACCTCGCTTCTGGTCCTCGGTGCGCTCCTGACCGTCCCGGTCGTCGCGATCTCGTGGGCGCTCGCACGTCAGATCCCGCGGCGGGCCGTCGACCTCCAGTGGGGTTGCGGAGGCGTGCGGGACAGCCCGCGGATGCAATACACCGCGACGTCCTTCGCCGAGCCGCTCGTGCGGGTCTTCGGAGACACTCTCCGGCCGACTCAACAGCTCCACGTCGAGCGGGCCAAAGAGTCCCGCTTCGTCGTCGTGGGCGCGAGCTACCGGCAACGCGTCGGCGACGTCATCGAAGACCGGGTCTATCGACCTGCCGCCAAGTGGCTCGGACGAGTGGGCGACGCCGCGCGGCGCGTGCAGAACGGCAGCATCCACCGCTATCTCGCGTTTTCCTTCGCCGCGCTCGTCGCCCTGCTCGTGGTGGTGGTCCGATGACCGAGGTCAGCGCTCTCACGATCCTCGGCGGGCTTGCCGCCGTCATCCTCCAGTGCGTCGTCGTGGCGCTCGCCGCCCCCGTGCTCATCGGGGTGATGCGCCAGGTGCGCTATCGGATGGAAGGCCGGGTCGGGCCCGGCATCTGGCAGCCGACCCGCGACCTGCTCAAACTCGCCCGCAAAGAACCCCTCGTCGCCCCCGGGGTGCGCCTCCAAGGTGTCATGCCGATCGCCATGACCGGCACGAGCCTGCTCCTCGTCGCACTCCTGCCGCTCGTGTCCACGGTGACGATCCCGCTCGTGCCCGACGACCTTTTCGTCGTGGTCGGCGTGCTCCTGCTCGGCACCGTCGCGATCGCGCTGCTCGGTCTCGACTCGGGCACGGCGTTCGGCGGGATGGGGTCGAGCCGTCACATGACGATCGCGGCACTCGTCGAACCCACCGTCCTTGTCTCGGTCTACGCCCTCTCGATCCCGGTCGGCTCATCGGCCCTCTCGGCGATCGTCGATGCGCGCATTGCCTCACCCGTGACCGTCGTGTCGCCGGTCTCCCTCCTCGCCCTCGTCGCGCTGCTCACCGTCGTCGTGGCCGAGACCGGCCGCCTCCCGGTCGACAATCCCTCGACCCACCTCGAGCTGACGATGGTCCACGAAGCGATGATCCTCGAGGCGTCGGGGCGTGACCTCGGGTGGGTGGAGTTCGCCTCGTGGCTGCGCCTGGCCGGGCTGCTCGGCCTCGTCGCCAACCTCGCGCTCCCGTGGGGCGTCGCCCAGACCCTCGCCCCCGGTGGCCTCCTCGTCGCCATCGCCGCGATCCTCGTGAAGATCGTCATCGCCGGCGTCGTCGTCGCAGCCGTCGAGGTCTTCCTCGCCAAGGTCCGCCTCTTCAAGGTGCCCGAGTTGCTCGCCGCCTCCTTCGTCATGGCGTTCCTCGCCGTCACCGCGTCCTACCTGGTGATCTGAGGTGATGTGACATGAGCACCCTGGCCGACACGGCATACCCCCTCGCAGTCACACCGGAGTCGTCGGCGATGGCGCAGGCGCTCGCACTCACGACCGGCATCCTCCTGCTCACCGCCGTCCTCCAACTCTGGCGCCGGTCGCTCAGCGGGTCAACGAGCCTCCTCGCGATCCAAGGGGTCGCCCTCGCCGGGCTCGTCGTGACGGTCGCCGTCGCGGAGAGCGCCGGGGAGTTGTATGCCGTGGCGCTGCTTGTCCTGCTGCTCAAGGGAGCCCTGATCCCGCTGCTCCTGCACCGCACCGCGCTCTCGACAGGGGGCACGCAGGAGACCTCGCACCGCGTGCACCCGACGGCCGGTTTGCTGTGGGCAGCGTTGCTCACGACCGTCGCCTTCCTCGCCGCCCGGCCCCTCGTGAGCGCCTCCGAAGGGCCACTCGTCAAGGTCGCGCCGGTCGGTCTCGCGCTCGTGTTGCTCGGCTTCCTCATCTTGCTGACCCGGCACCAAGCGGTGTCGCAACTCGTCGGATTTGTCGTGCTCGACAATGGCATCGCGACCGTCGCCTTCCTCACCTCCGGGGGCGTGCCGCTCATCGTCGAGATCGGCGTCATGATCGACGTCCTCTTCGTCGTCGTCATCCTGCGGGTGCTCGCCGGGCGGATGCGGTCGGTCTTCGGGGCGACCGACCTCGACGACCTCACGGAGTTGCGTGACTGATGACGACACTCCTCCTGCTCGTCCTGCTCGCCCCGGCAGCGCTCGCCGCGGTCTCGGTGCCTTTCCGACGCGCCGCGTGGACCCGATGGACCCCCGTCGCCGCGTCGGTCATCGTCCTCGCCGGCGGCATCGGCCTCGTGCAGGGGGCTGCCGCTGCTCTCCCAACTGCGGGGTCGCCTGGGTCGCCTCTGGCGTCGGGTGCGGTGACCGCGCTGGATGGCTTGCTGCGCGCGGACTCGTTCGCGGCATACCTCGTCTGTGTCGTCGGGGCGGTCGCGCTCACGGCGACCTGGGGAGGGATCCGGTCGGCCGCGACGGCGGACGGGTGGTTTTCGACGCTCCTGTGCGGATTCCTCGCCGCGATGGTCCTCGCGCTCGTCGCCGACAACCTCGGGGTCATGTGGGTCGCGATCGAGGCGACGACGATCACGACCGCCTTCCTCGTCGGCTATGGCGGCGGCAAACGCTCGCTCGAAGCCGCGTGGAAGTACGTCGTGCTCGGCTCCGTCGGAGTCGCCATCGCGTTGCTCGGCATCGTCCTGCTGTATGCCGCGACCTCCGTCGCGGGGCACCCCACTTTGTCGTGGGTCGAGCTCACGACGATGGGCGCGTCCCTCGATCCGGACCTCACCCGGATCGGTGTCGCCTTGGCGGCGTTGGGATTCGCGACCAAGGCCGGTCTCGCGCCGATGCACTCATGGCTGCCCGATGCCCACTCTCAGGCACCCGCCCCCGTGTCGGCCCTCATGTCCGGAGTGCTCCTGTCGGTGGCCTTCGCCGGGATCCTGCGCGTGCGCACGATCAGCGACGCCGTGCTCGGTGAAGGCATGATGCGGTGGCTGCTCGTCGTCGGCGGGCTGCTGTCACCCCTCGTCGCGGCGCTGCTGCTGCTGACGCAACGTGACTACAAGCGGATGCTGGCGTATTCGAGCATCGAACACATGGGGATCGTCGCCATCGGCGGCGCCATCGGCGGCCCGCTCGCGACCGGAGCGGTGCTGCTGCACATGCTCGGACACGGCCTGGCCAAGGCCACGCTCTTTGTCGTGGCAGGGCGGATGCTCGCGCTGCTCGGCACCTCGAAGATCGACGAGGTGTCGGGGCTGCTCGGACGAGCGCCGCGCCTCGCGGTGCCCTATCTCGTCGGCTCGGCCGCGCTGCTGGGCTTCCCACCGTTCGGACTGTTCTTCAGTGAGGTGGCGATCGTCGTCGCCGGGTGGCAGGCCGGGCTCGGGTGGGTCGTGGGTGTGATGATCGCGCTCGTCCTGCTCGTGTTCGCGGCGCTCGGGCGGCACATCCTCGCGATGATGCTCACGCGTCATCGGCAACCGACCGTGGTCGCTGGCGCGGCTGGTGGTGTCAACGAGGCTGCCGTCGCTGGTCAGCCTGCCGGCACCGGCCTGCCGCGCGTCGTCGGTCAGCCGGGCGTCCACGAAGACGGCGATGACCACGGTTCTGCGACGGGGCCGCTCGTGCCGTTGTGGGCCGCGCTCGGGGTCGTCGCCGTGTCGGGCGCCCTCGCCTGGCCGCTGGTCGGCGTGCTCCGCGACGCGGTCGTCGCTGTGGGGGCCGGCCGATGACTAACCCCCACGTCGTGCCGACGGTGCACGAGACGGTCCGCCGCGAGATCTCGCGAGAGGGCATCGGTGCGGCGACCCGCGAACTCCTCGACGCGGCATACCGGCTCGCCCTGGTCGCCGCCCACGAGGACGAGGACGGCGGCCGGGTCGTCCTCGTCTTCCTCGCCCCAGGTCAGGCCCCGGTCGAGCTCGTCGTGCCTTTCGCCCGCGACGATGCCTCGGTGCCCACGATGGCCGGGATCTCGTATGCCGCAGGGCGTTTCGAGCGCGTCAACCGTGACCTCTACGGCATCGAGCCGGTCGGGCACCCCCTGCCACACCGGATCGTGCGGCACGGACACTGGCCCACGGGCTACTTCCCGATGCTGCGCGATGCCGATCCGGCGCCGGTCTTCGCCGACGACGTGGGCCAGTATCCGTTCGTCGAGGTTGCCGGTGACGGGGTGTATGAGATCCCCGTCGGGCCGATCCACGCGGGCCTCATCGAGCCGGGTCACTTCCGCTTTTCCGTTGTGGGAGAGACGATCCTGCGGATGAAGGCTCGACTGTGGTTTATGCACCGCGGCGTCGAGAAGCTCTTCGAAGGGCGCACTCCCGAGGCCGGCATCGAGCTCGCCGAACGCATCTCCGGGGACACCTCGGTCGGGCATTCCCTCGCGTATGCCGTGGCCGTCGAGCAGGCCCTCGGGATCACCGTGCCGGCCGCGGTGCAGCACCGCCGGGCGCTGCTGCTGGAACTCGAACGGCTCTACAACCATGTCGCCGACCTGGGGATGATCGTCAACGACGTCGGCTACGGCATCGTCAACACCCACGCCGCCCGACTGCGCGAAGACCTGCTGCGGCACAACGCGAAGGTCACCGGTCATCGGCTGCTGCGCGGAGCAATCGGGATCGGGTCGTGCGAGTTGGCCGGGCCCGTCGATGTCGCCCTGATCCGGTCGGTGGCCGCTGACGTGGCCGATCTCGTGCATATCTCGCGAGGCAATCACGTGGTCATGGACCGGCTCACCGAGACCGGGGTGCTGCCGCTGGCCACCGCCCAATCGCTCGGCACCCTCGGCTATGTGGCCCGCGCGTCGGGGATGTCGATCGATGCCCGCTGGGACCATCCGCTGACCGTCATGCCCGACGGGACGGCATACCCCGAGCTTGCCGGGCCCGTCGTCGAGACGAGCGGGGACGTGCTCGCGCGCTTCACGGTGCGAGCCCGCGAGGTCGCGGCGAGCAGCGAACTCGTGGCCTGGCACCTCGACCACCTGAGTGGGCTCGAGGGCGACACGGGGGCCGCGGGGCAGACGGCCCCGCCTGTGGTGAGCAATGAGGCGCCCCGCAGTGGCCTCGGCGTCGTTGAAGCATGGCGCGGCACCCTTGTGCACCGCGTCGAGCTCGCCCCGGACGGCACCCTGAGTCGAGTGCGGCCGGTCGACCCGTCGTTCTTCAACTGGCCGGCGTTGCCGATCGCGCTCAAGGACACGATCGTGCCCGACTTCCCGCTGACCAATAAGAGCTTCAACCAGTCGTATGCCGGCAACGACCTCTGACCGCCGCGTCGCCTCATCCCCTCACCCGCCATCACCTCATCTCCTCGTCCCGATTCCCCGCATTCCCGCACGCCTCGCCGAGATCGCCGAGATCGCCGAGATGTCAGTCGTGGTCGCTATTCACGACGAATAGCGACCACGACTGACATCTCATGCGCTAGGTCGGGATTGCTGAAGGTCTAGGCTCGCCAGGTGACGTTTGCCGGCATACCTCTGCGGGCGTGCGAGTTCTATGCCGGGCTCGAAGCCGACAACAGCCGTGCCTACTGGACCGCGCATAAGGCGACCTACGAGCGCGACGTCAAGGGGCCGCTGACAGCGTTGGCCGAGCTGGCGGCGCCAGAGTTCGGTGAGCCCAAGCTCTTCCGACCGCACCGCGACGTGAGGTTCAGCGCAGACAAGTCGCCCTACAAGGACCACCAGGGTCTCGTCCTGGGCCACCCGCCGGCGCTCGGCTACTACGTGCAGATCTCCGCCGACGGGCTCGCCGTGGGCGGCGGCTTCCACGCGAGCTCGCCGCCCCAGACCGCGGCGTGGCGTGCGGCCGTCGACGCGCCGGCCTCCGGGGTGGCACTGGCGCAGTGGGTCGCGGCCGCAGTTGCCGATGGAGCCGAGATCCTCGGCGACCGCGTCAAGACCACACCGCGCGGGTATCCCGCAGACCACCCTCGCATCGACCTGCTCAGGCTCAAGGAACTCATGCTCCTGTGGCACGTCGGCACTCCCGAATGGTTGGAGTCACCCGAGGCGTCCGACCACATCGTGCGGAGGTGGCGCGCCCTGACGCCGATCATCGCGTGGCTCGGCGAGCATCTCCCACCGGCAGAGCGCCCAGCCCGCTGAGGCAGGCCCGGGACTTCTCAATCTGTGGAGACGACGACGCCGAGCTTGGCCAACCGGGCTAGGAGGGCCCCACGCCGGTGGGCATTGCCGCGCAGCGCGGCATACTCCTGCCCGTAGCGCGCGAGCAGGTCGTCGTCGAGGCGCCGCACAGCGCCTGCGGGGTAGCGGTAAGCCATCCGCGCCGTGACCGCCGATGTGTCGACCGGCCGGAGCACGTCGCTGAGCTCGTCGAGTGATCCGATCCCGAGTTCGAGCAACAGACCGCTGATCCACGTGTAGTGCTCGGTGCGCGACCAGCCCGCACTCGCGTAGCGGCCCGCGAGGAAGGTCGCGAGTTCCTGCGCGCTGATCCGCGGGTCGGTGTCGTCGGGATGGGCGGCGCTCTCGTCTCCCATCCCTTCCTGCAGCCGGTCACGGATCGTCGAGAACTCCCGGTCGGCGAGTTCGAGCAAGCCCGCCGCGAGCGTGAAGCGGCGCTCGAGGTCGGGCACATGCTCGGGCGGCACGGTGCCCTTATAGCGGATGTCGTGTTCGAACTCGGCCCACGCGTGCTGCAGGACCGTGCGCAACTGCACCGAGGCGCACCGCATCGGCGAGTATGCCGGTGCCTCACCTCCCAGCGCCGCCCCATCTCCCAGCGCGTGGACCTCGCCCGCTGCGGCGTGACCGTCGAGTGAGCCGACCGATGACCCGTCGAGCGACACGAGCACATGCCTACTGCTGTAACCGAATCGGCCCTCGCGGGCGGTCTCCTGACCCATGTCGCGGTCCTCGAGGACCGTGAACTCGTCGGCGAGCAACTCGGCGACCGCGACGACATCGCTCTGGACGTAGGTGATGACTCGGACGCCCACCTGGTCGGTGATCTCGCGCAGCGGCTCTCGGTGCATCGGCATCCCGTCGCGCTCGCGTGCGGCCTTCGCGGCGAAGGAGGCAACGCTCTTGGCCCTCCCCGTGACGGTGAGGTAGTTGATGCCGGCCTCGTCGAGGATGCCCCGGATCAGTGCGACGAAACGGTCGGTCACGGGTTCGAGCGCTGGTTGCATCGCGGCATACTGCGCGACGGCGGAGCCGATCTCGACGGGGTTCACTCCACTACTGTCCCAGATGGGTCTGACGCCAGACCGCCACGATCAGGAAGGACCGACATGGCAGGCAGCGGCACCGAAGACGACCCGTGGACCCTCACGACGGCACCGGGCACCTCGGCATACACGATGTATCGCGACGAGGCGGCCGACCCGCCGGCCCTGGTATGCCGCGTCGGCGCAACCACGCTGCGCTATCACCTGCGTGCGATCGAGGACCTCACGGCTTACCTGCGTGAGCGCGGCGAGTGGGTCGAACTGGGTGCCGCAGACGAACAGAAACCGGCCAAGGCTGGATCCGTCGAGGCGTGGGGGCGGGCGGAGGACAACCCGTGGGCGGATGGTACGGCCTGCGCAAGGGCTACCGGGGCCGATTCGGGATGTATCTGCCTCCGCTGCTGGAGGAACTTGGCATGGTCGAACTCGAGCATCAGGCGCGCAACAACCGGGTCCGCGCGCTCTGACCAGACCTCCGGCCTTTGACCGGCTGGTCAGCCAGAGAGCGCGGTGGCGGGGAAGGCTACGCCGTGCAGACGCTGGGGGCAGCGCTCCCGCTGCCACTGCATCTCGGCGACCTCCTCGCCTCCCGCGGCGATGACGGCACTGACGGCGTATGCCGCGGCGTGCGGTGCGTGCCCGACGACGTGGGCGACGCCGAGTGCCTGACCTGCGGCGCGGGCCGCGGCGACAGCGGCGGCATCGGTGGATTCGCGAGCGGCGGCGTGGGCGGCGAACGAGTAGGGGCGAGTGTCGGCCTGCGCGATGTCACCACGGAGCCAGGCCCGCCCGACTTCGATCGCGGTGCGGACCCGGTCGTCGCCCGGTCGGTGCTCCTCGAAATAGGGCAGCACTCGCTCGGCGCACGCGAGCGCCCACGCGGTGAGGGCGTGGTGATCCTTGCCGTAGCGGGTCACAGCGGACGGGCCCATGGTGGTCCTCTTCTGGCTCGCGGGAGAGTGGATTTTATCCACAGGAAGCCGAAAGTTGCCTCAGGGTAGCGTAACGATGGACCAAGATTGGACGTTAGCTGTATGCCGGGTGGCCGGCAGGTTTCACGACGGCGATACAGCGGGCGTCACGAGCCGCCCGTCATCCTGGCCACACGGCGGTCAGCTCGTGACGTCCTTGCCGGCAAACCGAGCCCAGGCCGCGAGCCAGAAGACCACCGCATACACCCCGTTGACGAGCAGCCCGCGCGAGATGTCGTGCCAGGCGATCGGGTCGCGCAGGAAGTCCTGGAATGCCATCCAGCGGTCGACGAGGAGCCAGTCGTGCAGCCAGTCGAGCTGTGGCACGCCGTCGAGGATCCACGACACGATCGTGAAGATCATGACCGCAATCGCAGCGGCGATCGGCTGCTCGGTGAGGGTCGAGATGAACAGCCCGACGGCCGCCAGTGCGGCGAGGCACGCCGTGACATAGAGGATGACGAGAGCGAACCGGCCGATCGCAGCCCCGCCGGACAAGGTCGTGCCTGACAGTGTCGGCAGGTCCCCGAAACCGAAGAGCGCGATGCCGATGGCCGCGCCTGGGATGGCGACGGTGAGCACGCCCCAGAGCGCCCCGAAACACAGCGACGCGTACTTCACGAGCAGGAGCCTCGTGCGGCTGACCGGCACCGTGAGCAGATAGCGCAAGGTGCCGGTATTCGCCTCTCCCGCAATGGCGTCACCACTGAGCATGGCGATCGCCAAGGGGAGGAACATCGTCAGTTCGACGAGCAGCGCCGCGAGTGGGACGAACAGGCCGTTGGTCGTCATGGAGCCCATGAGGTCGCCCCCACGACGCCGGTCGGAGGTCGTCATCTTCGTCGCGACGGCCATGATGATCGGCATGGCGGCCAGGACGACCAGCCCGACCTGGTTGCGGCGGCGGCCTCCGATGAGGGCGAGTTCGGAGCGGAAGAGCCTCCCCCAGACGCGCGTCGGCGGCCGCGCGACGACGTCGCGTGAGCCCTCAGCTGATGACGACTCCACTGACGATGTCGTCTCGGAATCCTTCGTCGCGGAAGCCTCAGCCACTGACATCGAAACCCTCCCCCGTCAGAGACACGAACATGTCCTCCAAACTGGCTGCCTCGACCGCAAAGCCCGCGACCGGCACGCCCGCCCCGACGAGTGCCGCGACGATCCGTTCGGGTGGGAGATCGCCCGGTATGCCGTGTGCGCCCGGCCGGTGCCCGCCGAGGTCGAGCCGCACGTCGACGACGCCCAGCTCTCGCAACACGTGAGCGGCGGCCTCGGGCTGGGAGGTGTGCACGCGGCATACCGGTCGGTGTCCACCCCGCACCTCCGCGAGGGTCCCTTGGGCCACGAGGCGACCGTCGCGCATCACGCCGAGGTGGGTGCACATCTGCTCGACCTCGGAGAGCAGGTGGCTTGACACGAGCACGGTGGCGCCGTCGGCGGCGAGCGAGCCGACGAGCGCGCGGACCTCGCGGGTGCCCTGGGGGTCGAGGCCGTTGGTGGGTTCGTCGAGGACGAGCAGGTCACGGGGCATGAGCAGGGCGCCGGCGATGGCGAGGCGCTGGCGCATCCCGAGCGAGTAGGCGCGGTACTTCTTGGTCGCGGCGGCGAGCAGGCCGACCCGGTCCAGGGCCGCGTCGATGCGTGCGGTCGCCGTGCGGGGATCGGCGTGCAGGTCAGCGGCGTCGAGGCGAGCGAGGTTGGCCCGCCCGGTGAGATAGGGGTGGAAGGCGGGCCCCTCGACGAGCGCCCCGACCCGCGGGAGGGCCTCGCCCGACTGGGTCGGGATGGCGTAGCCGAGGACCTCCCGGTCACCGGCACTCGGCGTCACGAGCCCGAGCAGCATGCGGATCGTCGTCGTCTTGCCCGAGCCGTTGGGACCGAGGAAGCCGTAGACCGATCCGGTCGGGACGGCCAGGCCGAGATCGTCGACGACGGTGCGCGCGCCGAAGCGTTTGGTCAAGCCGGCGGTGCGCACCGCGAGCGGGACCGATGCGAGCGCTGTCACTGCTTCGGGGCGGCGGCGAGGGCAGCTTGGAGGGTGTCAGCGCCGACGGCTCCGACCGCAATCCGACCGTCATCGGTGAGGATCGCCGTGAAGATCGTGCCCTCAAGGACCCGGCCGGTGCCCCACGAGCCGGAGATCGGCGTCATGGCACGTTGGATGGTGGCCAGCGCGTCGGCCGCGCTGGGGCGGGCGTCGCCGGGTGCTGACTCCGTCTCCGTCTCCGTCTGGGCCTTCGGAATGGTGGTCACGACGACGGTCGCCCAGCCGCTGCCGGAGATCGACGGCTTGGTGACGCCGGACGGCATACCTGGGATCGCGGGGGCAGTGGCGGTCCCCGGCGTCGACTTCGGGTCTCGCGGGTTCTCGCCCGGCACCATGGAGTTCACGCCCTTGTCGACCGCAGGTGCCGTGCCCTCCTCGACGGTCGTGCCAGGAGGTGGGGTGAAGGTGAAGACCTGCGCGTCCGGCATACCGAAATCGACTGCGCTGAAACCGACTTCGAAAGCCGGGGTCGCGATGCGAGTCGACATGACCTGCACCCGCAAGGGCACCTTGGTCTCGGCGTCGACCGCGATCCGCACCGATGCGACGAGGGTTTCCTTCGCGCGCGGGGTGAGGACGAGTTGGTATGCCGCCCGCCCGGCGACCGTCGTGGTCCCCGGCGAGGTCACCTCCGTCGTGGGGTCGAGCAGGGCGAGCGCCTTCTCGGCGGCTTCTTGCGGTGAACTCGGCAGCGGGGTGGCGAGACCCTCGGCCACCCGGGGGGCGGTGAGCGCGTTGGCGTCCTTCTGCGGGCCGATGTGCTCCGGCACGGTGTAGTGGGTGGCGCTCTTGGTCGTGCTCGACCAGACCCAGACGTCCTTGCCGTTGCGGATGATGTCGGACTCCGAGCCTTGCCCGAGCAGCGCGACCCGCATCTTGGCGTCACCGGCATACCACACCCGCCACGTGTGGGTCCCCGTGATCGTGCCGCTGAGGTCGGCCGAGCCCTTGGCCGCACCGGGCATTGAGATCGACGGCAGGCCGAGGTCTGAGGTTTGCACCACCGTGCCCGACAGGCCCGTGACCTTGGCGCCTTGGACGTCGACGAGCAACTGCGCCGGGGTGCGCTCGGGCAGCGTGGGGTCGGCGGTCGCGTTCGCTGAGACGGCGACCGCCCCGGCGGCGACGAGCGCGAGGGCAGAGGCTGGCACGGCCCAGCGGGTCCAGGGGCGACGGGCGAAGATGCTCATGTCCACCATGGTGCGCCATGGTCGCTGAGAGGACCCTGAGAGGTGGCTGAACGCGGCTTCCCCACGAGCCCGAGGAGGGCCGGATGCCACATCGATCTGCCGCGGCAGGCCGCCGCGCCTCGACTCCGACCATGTCGGCCAGCACCCCGCAAGAGCGTCTGAGGATCGCCCTCGACATGGCCGACACGGGGATCGAGCTGATGCGCTCCCGGCTGCGTCGCGAGCACCCGGAGTGGTCCGACGACGATGTCGAGGCGGGGCTGCACCGGTGGCTTCACCACCGTCCCCATGCGCCCAACGGCGACTATCCCGGCAAGCTCTCCTCCCGCCGCCTCGGGAATGCCCCACCATAACCGGGGCCCTGACAGCATCACTCTTGCGGCTCCGAGAGGACTTGGCGAAGGTCCGGGTCCCGTGGGCCCTGGTCGGTGGGTTCGCTGTCTCTGCTCGGGCGGAGCCTCGGTTCACTCGCAACGTCGACGTTCGCGTCGTCGCGGACTCCGACAAGGAGGTCCCTCCGCCCCGTCCTGACGACAGATGACGAGTCGGCTGCCACGCACCTCGCTCTCCTCGTCCCGGCGCGCGGTTTTTGGTCGCGGGCGCGACCTGCCAGCCCTGCTTGCCACCTATCTCGCGGTCTGACCCCCGGGCGCTGAGCGTGACCCCGCGGACAGCTACCTCACTCGAGCTCGCCTCAGCCACTCTCACCTGCCTTGGGGACGGTGAGCAGCCCTCACCGAAGCTGAGAGGTCGCTGAGAGCTCAAGGCGGTATGCCGCGCCCGCTCGGCTTCCCGTGACAGGGTGAGGTCGTGCGTGTCTTGGTCGTCGAGGACGAGATCGGGATGGCGCGCGCCCTTCGGCGGGGTTTGGAGGCCGAGGGTTTCGTCGTGGAGCACGCGGCCGATGGGCCGACGGGGTTGCAGGCGGCGAGGTTTGGGGGCTTCGACGCGGTCCTCCTCGACGTCATGCTGCCGGGGATGAGCGGCTACACCGTCGTCAAAACCCTTCGCGCCGAGGACAACTGGGTGCCAGTCCTGATGATCTCCGCCAAGGACGGCGAATACGACCAGGCCGACGGGCTCGACTACGGCGCCGACGATTACCTCGTCAAACCGTTCTCCTTCGTCGTCCTGCTCGCACGGCTCCGAGCCCTGCTGCGCCGCGACCCGGCGCCCCGTCCGGCCGTCCTCACCGTCGGCGATCTCAGCCTCGATCCGGCGCGCCGCACGGTCACCCTCGCCCACGAGTCGATCGACTTGGCGCCCAGGGAGTTCGCCCTCCTGGAGGAACTCCTGCGCTCGCACCCTCGCGTTGCCTCGAAGGAGACCCTCCTCGACCAGGTGTGGGGCGGCGACTCCACCGACCCCAATGTCGTCGAGGTCTACATCGGCTACCTCCGCCGCAAGCTCGGCCGCGGCCGCGTCGAAACCGTCCGCGGAGCCGGCTATCGGATCGCCCCGTGAGCCAGGCACGAGGCGCAGGCATGCCTGCCACACCGACAGGGCCCAGCGGCATACTCGCTCGCCTCGGGCTGCGCGCACGCCTCCTGACGGTGGGGATCGTCGGCGTCGCGGGTGCACTCCTGCTGGGGTTTGCCCTCCTGTATGCCGCCCTGACCGTCAGCCTCGGCCGTTCCGTCGACGCTCAGGCGACGTCGATCGCCCGCGAAATCGCCGCGCTCATCACCGCCGGCCGGCTCGCAGACCCCGTCCCGCAATACGGCGCGCAGTTTGTCCAGGTCCTCGACCGCGAGGGCCGGGTCGTGGCGGCGTCGGTCACCGCAGACCAGCTCACCCCCGTCGTCACGGCGCCCGAGCGGGAGCAACTGGCCCGCGGCGAGGTCCTCACGATTGCCGGCAGCCGCGCCGCCCTGGCCAGCGAGTTGCGAGTGGCCGGGGCGCTCGCGGGACCGGCCAGCTCCGGGCAGCTCGTCGTCGCAGCGTTGCCCACCGCCGACCTCGACCGCGCCGGCGACCTCCTGCGGCGGCTCCTGCTCATCGCCTTCCCGCTCTTCCTCGGGGCAATGGCGATCATCGCGTGGCGCGTCGTCGGCGCCGCGCTCCGGCCAGTCGACGACCTCCGCCGAGGCGCAAGCCGCATCGGGGCATCGACCGATACGGCCAGGACGAGCTCCCATCCCAGCGGCATCGCACCGGCGCCCGAACGCCTGCCCGTCCCGGCCACCCACGACGAGATCCACGCCCTCGCGACGACCCTCAACGACATGCTCGACCGACTCGACGCGGCCCGGGCCACCCAGCGGGCCTTCGTCACCGACGCGGCCCACGAGCTGCGCAGCCCTCTCGCGAGCATCCGTCTCCAGCTCGACGTGGCAGCACACGTCGGCGACGGGGGCTCCCTGACCACCGACCTCCTCCCCGAGATCGACCGCCTCACCGCCCTCGTCGAAGACCTCCTCACGCTCGCCCGCGCCGGCGACGTGCCCCCTGCGCCCGCCGAGGCGGTGCCCATCGGCAGCTTCCTCACCGAGGTCGCTCAGCGGTATGCCGCAGCGCGCGTCCCGGTGACGGCCCCCGACCTCACTGCGGTGCCGGGCGGGCTGACGGCATACCTGCCTCGCGGTGACCTCGTGCGCGCGGTGACCAACCTCGTCGACAACGCGGTGCGGCACGCGCGCACGGGGGTGACGCTCACGGCATACCCCGTTGGGGGACAGGGCGATCCGCCACGCGTCGAGATGGTGGTCTCGGACGACGGACACGGCATACCGGAGGAGGATCGCGAGCGCGTCTTTGACCGCTTTGCGCGCCTCGACGAGGCTCGGGCTCGCGACGCTGGCGGGTCGGGGCTCGGCCTGGCCATCGCGCGCGAACTCGTCCACCGCAGCGGGGGCGACATCCGACTTGCGGATGCCGCCCCCGGCCTGCGCGCGGTGGTGTCGCTGCCCAGCGCGCCCCACCCGGCCTGAGCCCCGATTCAGACCAGACCGAACGCTGCCAACTCCGGGTCGGTCAAAAGCCGCGACCGGATCATGAACCGCACGCCCTCGGGTGCCTCCACCGAAAACCCCGAGCCGCGGCCCGGCACGACGTCGACGGTGAGATGGGTGTGCTTCCAGTATTCGTACTGCGGCACCGACATCCAGAACGGCACCGCCCGCTCCAGACCGACGTCGAGGTCGCCGAGGTGGACGTCGGCATCCCCGACGAGCAGGTCGCCGTCCGGGTAGCACATCGGCGACGAGCCGTCGCAGCACCCCCCGGACTGATGGAACATCAGCGGCCCGTGACGATCGGTGAGCTTGCGGACCAGCGCGGCCGCTTCGGGGGTGATCTCGACGCGGCGGTATGCCGCCCGCTCACCAGGAGCGGGCGGCATACCGGATGCAGTTGTCATGGCTTAGAAGAAGCCGAGGGCGTTGGGGCTGTAGGACACGAGGAGGTTCTTCGTGTTCTGGTAGTGCGCGAGCATCATCTTGTGGTTTTCGCGGCCGATGCCCGAGTTCTTGTAACCACCGAAGGCGGCGTGCGCGGGATAGGCGTGGTAGCAGTTGGTCCACACCCGACCGGCCTGGATGGCGCGGCCGGCGCGGTAGGCCTGCGAACCGTTGCGGCTCCACACCCCGGCGCCCAGGCCGTAGAGGGTGTCGTTGGCGATCGACAAGGCGTCGGCTTCGTCTGAGAAGCGCGCGACCGAGACGACCGGGCCGAAGATCTCCTCCTGGAAGATGCGCATCTTGTTATTGCCCTCGAAGACCGTGGGCTGCACGTAGTAGCCGCCCGCGAGGTCGCCTTCGAGCTCGGCCCGGTGGCCGCCGGCGAGGATCTTGGCGCCCTCCTGGGTGCCAATGTCCATGTAGGAGAGGATCTTTTCGAGCTGGTCGTTGCTGGCCTGGGCGCCGATCATCGTGTCGGTGTCCAGCGGGTTGCCCTGCTGGATCTTGCCGACCCGCTCCAGCGCGTCACCAAGGAACTGGTCGTAGATCGAGTCCTGGATGAGCGCGCGCGAGGGACAGGTGCAGACCTCGCCCTGGTTGAGCGCAAACATCGTGAAGCCCTCGAGCGCCTTGTCGTAGAAGGCGTCCTTCTCAGCGGCGACGCTCTCGAAGAAGATGTTGGGGCTCTTGCCGCCGAGCTCGAGGGTGACCGGGATGAGGTTGGCGCTGGCGTATTGCATGATCAGGCGGCCGGTCGTCGTCTCACCGGTGAAGGCGATCTTGGCGATGCCGTGGGCTCGACGCGAGCGGCTTGCCGGCCTCGACACCGAAGCCGTTGACGATGTTGAGCACGCCCGCGGGGAGCAGGTCACCGATGAGTTCGACGAGCTTGAGGATCGACCACGGGGTCTGCTCGGCGGGCTTCATCACGACACAGTTGCCAGCCGCGAGCGCCGGGGCGAGCTTCCACACGGCCATGAGGATCGGGAAGTTCCAGGGGATGATCTGGCCAACGACGCCGAGTGGTTCCTGGATGTGGTAGGCCACGGTGTTTTCGTCGATCTCGGAGATGCCGCCTTCTTGGGCGCGGATGACGCCGGCGAAGTAGCGGAAGTGGTCGACCGCCAGGGGGAGGTCGGCGGCCATCGTCTCGCGGACCGACTTGCCGTTTTCCCAGGTCTCGGCGACGGCGAGGTCTTGGAGGTTGGCTTCGATGCGTGTCGGCGATCTTGTTGAGGATGACCGAGCGCGCCGCTGCCGGGGTCTTGCCCCAGGCATCCTTGGCGGCGTGCGCAGCGTCGAGCGCCTTGTCGATGTCTTCGGCGGTCGAGCGGGCGATCTCGGTGAACGGCTTGCCGGTGACGGGCGTGATGTTTTCGAAGTATTCGCCCTTGACGGGCGGGACCCACTCGCCGCCGATGTAGTTGTCGTAACGGCTCTTGACGCTGACGGTGCTGTCGGCGCTGCCGGGCTGGGGGAAGACTGCCATGCGGACCTCCGGGTGACGTGGAGCGATGGTTGCGTGACGCCCATCACAACGACGGGCCTGGCCCGAGGCTAGGCAGCGCAACGTTGCAACCACGCTGCAGCCTGTGAGGGCGGTCACACCCCAGGTCTAGGGTGGTGGGACTTGACATCAATCTGGAGGGAGCCCGACATGGGGATGCGCCTCAACCCTTACCTCAACTTCCGCGAGACATCTCGAGCGGCCATGGAGTTCTACCGGGACGTGTTCGGCGGTGAGCTGACGATCTCGACCTTCCGGGAGTTTGGGATGGCTGACTCGCCGATTGCCGACAACGTCATGCACGCGATGCTCGTGACCCCTGCTGGTTTCACGCTCATGGCCTCCGACGCGCCACCGGAAATGGCGATCTCCGACAACTCGACCTCTCTGAGCCTGTCGGGCGACGACGTCGAGGCCCTGCGCGGCTATTGGGACGCGCTCGCCGACGGTGGGCAGGTCACCGTGCCCCTGCAAGTGCAGATGTGGGGCGACGAATACGGCCAGCTCATCGACCGCTTCGGGGTCCCGTGGATGGTCAACATCGCTGTCCCCCAAGCTGGCGGGGAGGGCTGAGCGATGTCACGTCCGGTCCACTTCGAGATCCAGGCCGACGACTGCGAGCGGGCCAAGACCTTCTACACCGCGGTCTTCGGCTGGAGCTACGAGGATTACAGCGGCTTCGTCAACGCCCCTTACTGGGGTGTCGTCACGGGCGAGGAGAGTATGCCGGGCATCAACGGCGGCCTCCTGCCTCGCCCGGCGCCGGCCCCGGGTGCGGGACAGGGCACCAACGCCGCCGTGCTCACCATGGGCATCGCTGACTACGACACCACCCATGCCTCGATCCTCGCGGCGGGCGGTCAGGTGGCGCTGCCCAAATACGCGCTGCCCGGGATGGCGTGGCAGGGTTATTACCTCGACAGCGAGGGCAACACCTTCGGCATCCACCAGCCTGACGAGTCCGCTGCCTGACGAGTCCGCTGCCTGACGAGTCCGCTGCCTCACGCGTGCCGTCTTGGCCACCGTGAGTCCCTCGGCCCGCCGCCGCGCCAGGGTTGTTCCGCATTGACGCGCATATTCCCGTGACAACCCGGAACAACCGTGGCAACGCGGGGGCGGAGGGCAGTGGCGGGCCGAGCAGGGCGGCAGCGGGCGGCGAGGGCTGGAGGCCGGGGGTGCGCCTCGCGGCAAGGTCAGCCGTGTTCGCGATCCAAACGGTCGGCCTCGGCCTGGGCCACGGGTCGCAAGGGGGAGGACGCCGGGAGTGCCGTCAGTTGGCGTTGCCACATCTGCGCGTCCTCGGCTCCCCAGCGCGATCGCGTCCACGCGACCATGAGATCTGGCCGACCCGACGCCAACACCGCCGCGCGCAGCTGCTCCTGCACCGAGTCACGCCGCGCAACAACCCCCGGCGACTCGGATTGCGGCAGCAGCGGCCCGCGGTAGCTCTGCAGGGCCTCCCGCACCCGACCGGCGGCAACTTGCGCCTGCACGTCCTTCCAGTCGCACGATGCGTCGACGACGAGCCGATAGGGACGCGACTGGAGCACTGCATCACCCAATAGCGCCTCGCAGCCGCGCCATCTCGGCTCGCATCGTCGAGGAGTGGACGTCAGCGGCATACACCTCGATCTCGAGTTGCTCGGCGGTGAGCCCGGCCGGGTGGTCGACGAGGACGACGAGGATCTCGCTGTGGCGAGGCGTGAGCCGCAGTGTCCGCCGGCCCATCGTGACGATGACATCGGGCAGACCCAAACCTTGCAAGCGCACCGTGTCAGGCATCCGCGCGTCACTCGCCGGGGGCACCCACAGTTGACGCTGCCCTTGTCCCGATGCCGCGAGCCGGGCCAGCTCCGACTCCGCCATCCGCGCGGCTGCCCGCACCATCGCCAGCGTCTGGGGTGTCCCGACATCGGGGCCACCGGTGATGTCGACGAGCCCGAGGATCGCCCCGGTCTGCGGGTCGTGGATCGGCGCCGCCGAGCAACTCCACTTCGCGATGAGCCGGTTGTAATGCTCCGTCGAATGCACCTGGCTCGGGGCGTCGAGATGTAGCGCCATCCCGGGCGCATTGGTGCCGGCGTTGTCCTCGTCCCACACCGAACCCTCGACAAAGTGGATCCGCTCCGCCTTGCGCATGACCTCGCGCGAGCCACTGACCCACAGCAGCTTGCCGTCCGCGTCACCGACAGCCATGACGCAGTCGCAGTCGACCGCCGCCCGGCCGAGCACGTCGTAGAGCAGCGGGAAGACCGCCGACAAGGGATGAGCCGAGCGGTAATCGGTGAGATCCGACCCGTCGAGCACGACCGGCGCAAGATGCCGATCCGGGTCGACTCCTGCAGCCGACGAGCGCACCCACGACTCGGCGACGACCGCGCGGACCTGCGGGCCGTGCCCTCGGTTCTCGCGACGATCTCCCATGCCACAGTGAAACCCGGGCGAGCACCGGCGGGCAATACCCCGGCAGTGTGCAGCCCTGTGCACGACAAAGCGTGCACAGCCCTGCACGATCTGTCCGTATGCCGCCCTCTCCAGACCCAGCGCGGGGCATGTCCCCGGGCCGGTCCAGGGTCAGCCGGTCCAGGGTCAGAGCTCGGCCGCGACCTCGGTGCCCTGCTTGATGGCCCGCTTGGCGTCGAGTTCGGCAGCCACGTCCGCACCACCGATGAGCCGCACGTCGACCCCGGCAGTCGGCGAGCACGGCATACAGGTCGCGTTGTGGTTCTTGCCCGGTGGCGAGCACGACGGTCTCGACGTCGAGGACGGTCGCGCGGTCGCCCGACGCGGATGTGGAGCCCGGCGTCGTCGATCCGCTCATAGACGGCGCCGGCGATGAAGGTGACGCCGCGGTTCTTGAGCACGGTGCGGTGGATCCAGCCGGTCGTGCGCCCGAGCCCGGCGCCCACCTTGGTGTCCTTGCGCTGCAAGAGGTAAACCCGGCGCGCGGGCGGTTCCTCGTGCGGCTGGGTCAGTCCGCCCGGATGCGCGTATGCCGTGTCGATCCCCCACTCCGCGGCGAAGGCCGCCGGGTCGAGGGAGGTCGAGGGTGCCGGACTGGGTGAGGTATTCGGCGACGTCGAAGCCGATCCCACCGGCGCCCATGATCGCCACGGTCCTGCCGACCGGTGCCTTGTCGCGGAGCACGTCGAGATAGGACACGACCTTGGCGTGGTCGACGCCCTCGACCTCGGGCACACGTGGCACGACGCCGGTCGCGAGGATGACGACGTCGAAACCCTCGGGAGTCAAGCCGCCGGGCAGCAGATCGGGCACCGTGACCCGGGTGGCCAGGCGCACGTCGACGCCGGTCGCCGCGAGTTCTCCGCGGAAGTAGCGCAGCGTCTCGTCGAACTCCTCCTTGCCCGGGATCTGCTTGGCGAGGTTGAACTGGCCGCCGATGCTGGTCGGCCGCCTCGAAGAGCGTCACCGTCGTGACCCCGCCGCGCCGCCGTCGTCGCCGCAGCGAGGCCGGCCGGGCCTGCGCCGACGACCGCCACCCGACGTGCGCCGCCGGCCGCGATCGGCTCGATGTGTGAGCATCGGTCTCGTGGCAGGCCCGGGGGTTGACCAGGCAGGAGGTCATCTTGCCGCTGAAGGTGTGATCGAGGCACGCCTGATTGCAGGCGATGCACGTGTTGATCCGATCCGCTTGTCCGGCAGCGCTTTTCGCGACGAAGTCCGGGTCGGCGAGGAAGGGCCGCGCCATCGATACGAGGTCTGCCTGACCTGCCGGCGAGGATCTCCTCGGCGACCTCGGGGGTGTTGATCCGGTTGGTCGTGACGAGCGGGATCGACACGGCGCCCTTGACCTTCGCGCGTCACCCACGCAAACGCGGCCCGCGGCACGCTCGTCGCGATCGTCGGGATCCGCGCCTCGTGCCACCCGATCCCGGTGTTGATCATCGTCGCGCCCGCCGCCTCGACGGCCTGGGCCAGCTCGATGACCTCGTCGAAGGTCGACCCCTCGTCGACCAGGTCGAGCATCGAGAGGCGGTAGATGACGACGAAGTCGGGTCCCGACGGCCTCCCGGACGCGCGCGGACGATCTCGACCGCAAACCGCATGCGGGCGGCATACTCCCCGCCCCACTTGTCGGTGCGCGCATTGGTGCGGGTCACGAGGAACTGGTTGATGAGGTAGCCCTCGGAGCCCATGATCTCGACGCCGTCATAACCCGCCGACTGGGCCAGCGTCGCGCACCGGGCGAAGTCGGCGATGGTCTGCTCGACCTCGTCGGTCGTGAGTTCACGGGGAGTCAGCGGGGAGATGGGCGCCTGGATCGGGCTCGGGCCGACGGCATTGAGGTGCGCGGCATACCGGCCGGCGTGAAGGATCTGGAGGGCGATGCAGGCCGCCTTCGGCATGGACTGCGTCGGTGATGACCCGGTGTTTGGCCGCCTCCTCGGGCGTGCTCATCATCGCGGCGCCGTGCAGCACCCGCCCCGCGTCGTTGGGTGCGAACCCGCCGGTCACGATGAGACCCGCCCCGCCGCGCGCCCGCTCGGCATAGAACGCGGCCATCCGCTCGAAGCCGTCGGGCGCCTCTTCGAGGCCGACGTGCATCGAGCCCATGATCGTGCGGTTGCGCATCGTCACGTGGCCGAGATCGAGGGGAGCAAGCAGGTGTGGGTATGCCGTCATGGCAGCCTCCGGGTCGAACGGCAGGGCCGGCGGTGGCCCCCGTCCCCGAGCCTGCCTCATCGGCGACGTCGGCGGCAATCTGGGCGCCGGCGAGTTCCGGTCTCCCGCCCTCAGGCAAGATCGCGATCCGGTATGCCGCTCCGACTCCCCCGGCAAAGATCGCGATCCGCGCACTTGACGCACCCTGCAACCTCACCCAAGCGCCACTATCGCGATCCGTATGCCGCCCACCCCCGGCAAAGATCGCGATCCGCGCACTTGACGCATCCTGCAACCTCACCCAAGCGCCACTATCGCGATCTTGCCCGACTGGATCGCGATCTTCGGTGACTGGATCGCGATAGTGGGCAAAGCCAGGTGCTCGGCCTGTAGCGGGCCTGGGCGCGGGCTAGCCTCGGTCAATGGGCAGCTTGACACCCAACCAGGAGGGCCCCCTGCGCCGCCTGCGCCTGCTAAGGGGTCAGCAGATGCCTGTGCGGCAACCGACTGGACGGCGCGGCCGTCGATCCCGGATGCGCTGGGTGGTGGGGGTGCTCGTGGTGGCGGGGCTCGCGGCATACGCGCCGTGGCTGTGGGTGAGCGCGCAGTCCCGCGACCGGGTGCATACGGTGGCCGATGCCCCGACCGCCGACGTTACGCTCGTGCTCGGTGCGGGGCTCACCCCCGACGACCGTCCCTCGCCCTATCTCGCCGCGCGCCTCGACGTCGCCATCGACTTGCTGCGCGCCGGCAAGACGCGGGTGCTGCTCGTGTCGGGCGATAACCGGTACGTCGACTATGACGAGCCGACAGCGATGCGGACCTACCTCGTCGATCACGGCGTGGAGCCCGAGCGCATCGTCATGGACTTCGCGGGGCGCGACACCTATGACTCGTGCTCCCGCGCGATCCGGATCTTCGGGGTCGACAGACTGCTCGTCGTGTCACAGGGCTTCCACGTGCCGCGCGCGGTGGCGGCGTGTCGTGCCGTCGGCGTCGATGCGCACGCCGTCGGCGATTGGACGGTGCGCGACACCTACAACCCGGACACCTGGCGATGGGGCGAGTTCCGCGAACGGATCGCGGCGTGGAAGCTCGTCTGGGACGTCGTCACCGCCCGAGACCCCGTCCTCGGGCCCCCCGAGTCAGGGGTGCGGGAAGCCCTCGCCCGCTTCGGGTGACGCGTCGCCATCGGCCGCCTCCCGAGCGTTCGAGTCCGGCGCCACCACGTCCCCGGCAGCCCCGACATCGCCCCCGAGCGTCGGGTGGAAATCGGGACCGAGTTGCTCGACCGCGAGTCGACCGACCGTGAGTCGTTCGGTCGTCGCCCGCTGCGTGCGGCCCCGACCGATGAAGCTCGCGAACCAGTGGATGAGCGTCGTCGTGCGGTTCTTGAAGCCGGTGATGTAGAGCAGGTGGATGAACAGCCACATGAGCCAGGCGACAAACCCGGTGAACTGTGCTCGCCCGATGCTCGCGATCGCCGAGAACCGCGACACCGTCGCCATGCTCCCCTTGTCGCGATAGCTGAAGCCGGGACCGGGGGCCTCGGGGCCGAGGCGGCCCGCGACCCGGTCGCGGACGAGGGACGCGGCATACCGACCGCCTTGGATCGCCACCTGCGCTACACCCGGAAGCCCGTCGAGCGCCATCATGTCGCCGACGACGAAGACCTCCGGATGACCCTGGAGGGTGAGGTCACGAGTGACCCGGACGCGGCCCGCGCGGTCGAGTTCGGCACCGGACTGGGCCGCGAGCTGGGCGCCGAGCGAGCTCGCCGCGACGCCAGCTGCCCAGATCTTCACAACTGACTCGATCCGGTCACGGCTGCCGTCGGGCAACTCGATGTCGACGCCCTCGGCATCAACACCGACCACCTTCGTGCCCAGGCGCACCTCGACGTGGAGGTCTCCGAGGGTGCGGGTCGCGGCCGCCGACAGGTCGTGCCCGAAAGACCCGAGCACCCGATCCGCGCCGTCGAGCAGGACGATCCGCGAGGTCGTCGGGTCGAGCGACCGGAACTCGTGCCGCAGCGTCCGATGCGCCATCTCGCTGATCTGCCCGGCCATCTCGACACCGGTTGGCCCGGCACCGACGACGACGAAGGTCGTCAGCGCCGCGCGCTTGGCCGGGTCAGTGGCAACCTCGGCCAGCTCGAAGGCCGTGAAGAGCCGCCCACGCACCTCGAGCGCGTCGTCGATCGTCTTCATCCCGGGCGCGTAGGTCGCGAACTCGTCGCGCCCGAAGTAGGACTGCCCCGCCCCGGCCGCGACGATGAGGGTGTCGTATGCCGTGTCGAAGGTCTCCCCCAGCGCCTCGGCGTGGACGGTGCGCTCGGTGAGGTCGATCCGCGTCACCGTCCCGAGGATGACCCTGGCGTTGCGCTGCCGTTTGAGGATCTCGCGGGTGGCCGGGGCGATCTCGCCGGTCGAGAGGATGCCGGTGGCCACTTGATACAGCAGGGGCTGGAACAGGTGACTCGACGTCGTGGAGATGATCGTGATGTCGACGTCGTCACGCTTGAGCGCCTTCGCGGCGAAGAGCCCGCCGAAGCCGCTGCCGATGATGACGACCTGGTGGCGACGGCGCGCCTGGGTAGAGTCGTGAGTGTCTGTCGCGGAGGCGGGCTGGGTGGGTTGGGTGGGCTGGGTGGGTTGAGTCGGCTGGGTGGGGCTGGTCAGGCTCACGGGGTAACGACGACACCCTTCCAAAATGCGATCCGGCCGCGGATCTGCTCTGCGGCCGGCAGCGGATCCATGTAGTACCACGCGGCGTCGGTGTTGGTCTTGCCGTCGACCTCGATCGAGTAGTAGGACGCGACGCCCTTCCACGGGCACGTCGTCAAGGTGTCGGAGATCCGCAGGACCTCAGGCCGGACGTCGGCAGCGGGGAAGTAGTGGTTGCCTTCGACGACGACGGTGTCGTCGCTCTCGGCGATGACGGTGTCATTCCAGATCGCGCGCATCGTGCTCCTTCGGAGTCGACGGGTGCCTCGTCGACGGGAATCGACAGGGCCCGGGGTGGATAGGTCTCGCACGGGTCAACCCCGCAGGGCTGCGAACCCATCCCGATGCGGCCGGGTTGTGACCCTCACCCCACCGGGCCAGTGGGTATCGTCCGGCTATGACTGAGACGGCCGCACCCGGAGCCTCGCCCTCGATAACCGCACGCCCCACGCGGCGGGGTCGGTTGCTGCGCCGCATCCTCCTGGGCGTGCTGGCCTTGCTCGTGATCCTCCTGGTCGGCGGCTACCAGTACGCCAAGCCCCTGCTCCTCACCGCGACCGGGTATGCCGCGCACAACGCCTGCGCGGTGACCCAGGTGGCGGACCGCACCAACCCATCGACCGACCTGCCACCCAATCCCCTCGTGCCGTTCCTGCGCGAGCGGGGTGTGGCCGAGAAGTCGACGGTCGTCGGTGCGTCGGTCCTCGGCGTGCTCGCCTCTCAAGAGGCACGGCATACTCCTGGCTTCGGCTGCACGCTGGGAGGCTCCTCCCCCGCCCTCGGCTCCCCTACACCTGTGACAGCTAGCGCCAATCCCTATGCCGCAGTGGTGGATCCGCTCGAGGCGACCGCGACCGTGCCGCCCAACCACGCGCGGATCGCCGCCAACGATGCCATCAAGGTGGCCCTCGAGGCGGCCTTCGACGACGAGCGCCCGTCAGCATCGACCCCCACCACAGCCAAGCTCGGCACCCGCGCCGTCGTCGCGATCAAGGACGGCAAGGTCGTGGCCGAACGCTATGCCCCTGGCTTCTCGCCAACGACCCCACAACTGGGGTGGTCGATGGCCAAGAGCGTGACCAACCTCCTCATCGGGCGGCTCGTCCAGCAGGGCAAGCTGTCGATCACCGACGCGAAACTGCGGCCCGAGTGGACCGACGAGCGCGCCACGATCACCGTCGACCAGCTCATGCGGATGACCAGCGGCCTGGCGTGGGACGAGACCTACGACCTGGGCACCCCGATCACCGCGATGCTCTACCTGGAGCCCGACATGGGCGGGTTCGTCGCCAAGCAGCCGCTCGCGCACCCGGTCGGCACCTACCAGCAGTATTCCAGCGGCAGCACCAACGTCCTGTGTTCGGTGGCTACGGCACGGGTCGGCGTCACCGCTGACCTTCCCCGGCAGCAGCTCTTCGCGCCGCTCGGGCTGACGTCCGCGATCTGGGAGCCGGATGGCGCGGGCACGCCGGTGTGCAGTTCTTACCTCTGGGCCACCCCGCGCGACTGGGCGGCCCTCGGGCAGTTCGCCCTCCAGGACGGACAGTGGGGCGGCGAACAGCTCCTCCCCACAGGGTGGATGGCGACCTCGACGACCGCCCAGAAGGTGACGACGACCGAAGACCCTGGGTATGCCGCGGGCTGGTGGGCCAACCGCCTGCCCGACGGTTCCCTCGTCGAACCGTCGCTGCCCGCCGACGCGTATTGGGCCAGCGGTCACGACGGCCAGCGCCTTTACGTCGTGCCGTCGGAGAAGCTCGTCGTCGTGCGGCTGGGCTTCAGCCCGAAGGTGAGCGCCAAGGACCTCAAGACGACCGACCTCGTCGCTGCACTCATCACGGCAACGCGCTGACTGGTCGCTCCGCCAAACGATTCGATACCCGTTTGATGAATCGATACCCGTCGACGAGTCACACCTCCCCACCCGGTATCGACCGCCGCCAGCAACTCCCCCACCCCGATGAATCGATACCCGTCGACGAGTCATAACTCCCCACCCGGTATCGACAGGGAAAGATGGCGCCGTGAGCGCTGCGCGTGACGCCGCGAAGTCGGTCGGCCGGGGCCTGAAGGCGACCGGCCGAGCGACCGTGCGCGGGGGTCGCGCCAGTGCCCGCCTCGTCGGGCATGGCACCCGCAAGGGCACCCAACGGTTCCGCGAGTTCGCCGCCTCCGACGGCGCCCGCGAGTCGGGGCTCGCCCGGCTGACGGAAGTCCACCTCGTCGCGACCGCCGCCGACGCAGCCTTCACGATCGCGCTGGCAAGCACGGTCCTCGCCCTGCCTGTGGGCCAGGCCCGCGGCCAGGTCGCACTCTTCCTCCTCACGACGATGGTCCCCTTCGTCTTCCTCTCGCCCCTCATCGGTCCGATCCTCGATCGCTATCGCCACGGCCGCCGCTGGGCCCTCGGCGCGACCCTCGCTGTGCGTGCCTTCCTCAGTTGGGTGCTCGCCGGACTCATCGTCGACGGCTCGGTCTGGCTGTTGCCCATCGCCCTCGTATGCCTCGTGGCCACGCGCGCGTATGCCGTGACAACCGCGGCTGCCATCCCTCGGGTGGTGCCCGATGGGGTCACGCTCGTCCGTGCCAACTCACGTCAGTCGATCGCCGCGCTCATCGGCATGGTCCTCGGCAGCGCGGTCGCAGGGCTGGCCGGCCGGATCGGTCCGGAGTGGGCCTTGCGGGTTGCCTTCGCGATTTACGTCGTCGCCACGGTGCTCGCGATCACCCTGCCAGCTGCCGTCGACAGCCGCGCGACAACCCCGGAGACCGCATCAGACGCAGGCGACCCGGCCGTCGAGGAGACGGCGCCAGCCGAGTGGCAAGACGGTATGCCGGTGGGGGGCTGTGCGCTCGACGTCGACGATGCATCTCCGGGCACAGCTCACGGCAGGGAGTCGTGGACCTCGCCCACCGCCTCGACGACTCCCGCAGGCACCCCTGAACTCAACCATGGGTCACCTAACACGGGCCCGGAACTCGGCGATACGGCATACCCGCCGGAGGTCGGGACACCACCTGGACGGTGGGCGCGGTGGCGGCCCCAGCGGATCCTCTCTGCCGCCGACCGTGCGGTCCGCCCTCGTCGCGACGAGCGGATCCCGCGCTTTGACGGGCTTCCTCACCCTCTTTGCCGGCTTCCTCATGAGCGAGCGGCCACCTGAGGGCGTGTCTGACGTCGTCGCGCTCGGGGTCGTTGTGGGCGCGGCCGGCCTGGGCAATGCGACGGGTGGTTTCCTCGGCAACCGGCTCGGCCGGCGCGCCCCCCTCGGCGTCGCCACGGGCATGCTCGTCCTCGCGACCCTGGCCGCGCTCGCGACGGCGATCTCCTACTCGCTCGTGACGATCGTGGTGCTCGGGCTCGTCACGGGAGCGTTCGGACAACTCGCGCGGCTGTGCCTCGGGGCGCTCGTCCAGGCCGAAACGGACGAGGAGACGCACTCGCGCGTGTTCGCACAGACCGAGACAACGTTGCAGGGGGCGTGGGTTTTCGGTGGCGGCGTCGGCATCGTCCTCCCGCTCACCCCGCAGCTCGGCTTCGGTGTCGTGGCGATCGTCCTCGTCGCGGCGCTGGGCTGGTCACTGTGGATCCGTCAAGCCGCTACCGCCAGCTCGCCCGGGTGACGAGCCGCTGGAGCCCCGCCGCCCCGCCGCCCCGCCGCCCCGCCGACCCGCCTCATTCGATACCGAATCCCCAGTCACGCCTCGCCCCTCGGTATCGAATGGCTGGAGGGCGGGCGTGAGAGGCACCTCAGCGGGCGGTAACGGTGCGCAGGACTCGAGGCGCACGGCATACGGTCGCCCGCTGCCCCCACCTGAGGTGAATGCGGTCGTTTTCGATGCCATCTCCGAACGCAACCAGTCCGTCGGACTCGACGCGCAGCTCGAGCGCCGCGCCGTCCGCGAGCAGACCGGCGGTGAGGTCGGCCCCGGTCATCGGGGACGGCCACGGCTCCCGGACAAACCACGTGAGAGCCGGGTCGGCGGGGGCCGGGAGCACGAGGTTCGGCGCCTGGATCCGCTGGAGCGACCGGCACCACCCCGTGGCGCCCGTGCCGGTGCCGACGATGACGCCCGAGGAGGACTGCCGCTCGCGCACACCGCCGGCGACGATCTCGTAGCGCGCCGATTGGTGGCCGGCCTGGCCGACAAAGACCTCGTTGAGTGCGACGAGGCTCTGACCGTCGTCGGCGGTCACGGCGACCATGGTGCGTTCGAGAGTCGTGGCCTGACCTGCGGCGACCCGGGGCAGGAGGGTCGCCGCAGCCTCGGGGGCGTGGGGCACGAGGACGCCGGCGTTAGCGCCGGGAGTCGGGTCGATGCCGATAACCGGCTGTCCGGCAATGTATTTCGCCAGATTGGCGACGAGTCCGTCCTGGCCGACGGCCACGACGATGTCCTCCGGCGCGAAGGCGAAGCTCGGCAGGTCGGCGCGCTCGACACGTGCTCGACGCCAGTCGAGGTCGATGGCGGCGCTGACGGTCTGGAGCGCGGCGCCGGTGCGGTCATGGCGCTCGTCGAGCTCCGCGAGCGTCTGACCCCGCGAGCGCAGGAAGAACTCGACCTGGCCTCGGGTGCCGTGCCGGTCCAGGAGTTCCTCGTACTCGGTGGCACGGTGGACGATCACCACTCGTGGGGTCGCCATGGTCAGGCCTTCGCCTCGGCGCCGGGCTGGCCGGTCGTCAGCTTGGCGAGCACCGACGACAGGAGTTCGGGCGTGACGACGAGTTGGTCGATGGCGGGCAGGTGCTCGGCGACTTCGCGCATGACCATCGCCATCCGCACGTCCTGGGAGACGCCTTCGTATGCCGCGAGCCGCGCCTGCTCGACCTCGCCCGCTGCCCGACCGCGGACCCGTTCGGCCTCGGCGGTCGCTTCGGCGAGGGCGCGGGTGCGACGTGCCTCGGCGTCCGTGGCGATCGCCCCGGCGGCAGCGGCTTCCTCGGCCTTGCGTCGGGCGTTGGACCCTTCCTGAGTGATGAGTTGCTCGCGGCGGCGGGAGAGTTCGATCTGGTTGGTCAGCTCGTTCTCACCGATCGCGGCCTCGCGTTCGACGGCGACGGCCCGACGCTCGAAGGTTGCCCGATCGGCTTCCTGCTGGATCGCCTCGCGGGCGGGGGTCTGCAACGCCTTCTCGACGTCCGGATCCGGGCGGACGAGGCCCAGGCGGACTTCGACGATCTCGACGCCGATCGAGCGGATCCGGGCATCCTGACGGAGCATCTGGGCCACGGTCGCTGAGGCTGCGGCCGGGTCCATCGTGAGCAAGGTGCGCAGGTCGGCGTTGGCCAGGCTCGCGGTGACAGCAGCGCCGGTCGCGCCGAAGATCGCCTCTCCGACGAGGTCGAGGGGCCTGCCGAGCCAGCTTCCCTTGCGCAGGTCGATCGAGAAGTCGATGCGAGCGGCGGCCAGAGCCGGGTCGGCGAGGCGGTAAGTCACCGCCGCGGGCGTCGCGACCTCGTGCAGGTCGGTCGTCCGCAGCCGGACGAGGACCTGGTGCTCGCGGTCGTCGACCGGCACCTCACTGATCGCGGCGGGCATCGGCCGGAACCAGAAGGCGGCGCCAGGCCCGGAGTGCTTGAGCTGACCCCGGACCGCGTGCAGGACGTAGCTCGTCGCGGTCGAGCGCAGGTGCCGGACGAAAGGGTATGCCGTGATGGTCGCCATGGTGGGCGCCTTTCTCTCGTTTATCGTGTATCTGACGATAACCCAGGAGGATGTCACTCGTCAACATGACGATAAAGGCATTAGGGTGAAAGACATGACCCCACCGCGGCAACCCGTCGCCATGACCCCACCCCGTTATGCCGTCGCCGTCGACCTGGTCGTCTTCACCATCCGGGAGCGGCACCTCTCGGTCGTCCTTGTCGAGCGGGACATCCCTCCCTTCCAAGGGCGTTGGGCGTTACCCGGAGGGTTCGTGCTGCCGCAGGAGGACCTGCGCGATGCGGCATACCGCGAACTGCGCGAGGAGACCGGGCTCGGAGCCGGCGTCCATCTGGAGCAGCTTGCGACCTACGGCGCGCCCGATCGAGATCCGCGCGGGCGGACCATCTCAGTGGCGTGGCTCGCGTTTTCCCCGATCGCTGCGGAGCCGGTCGCCGGCAGCGATGCCGGGCGTGCCCGCTGGTGGCCGGTCGAGCAGATCGACCACTCCGCGCTGGCGTTCGACCACGCCGACGTGCTGGCCGACGGGCTCGATCGGGCCCGCGCCAAGCTTGAATACACCCCGCTCGCGGCGGCCTTCTGCCCGCCAGAGTTCACGGTGGCGCAGCTGCGTGCGGTCTACGAGGCGGTGTGGGGACAAGAGCTCGACCCCCGCAACTTCCACCGCAAAGTGACCAAGACACCCGGCTTCCTCACACCGACTGGGGCGATGACCAAGGCCGACGGCGGCCGGCCAGCACAGCTCTTCCGGCGAGGCGTGCTCGACGTGCTCAATCCCCCGCTGACCCGTGGGTAGGCCGCACCGTTCTGGATCGCGACGGTGCAGCCGCGCCACAGCCCCCCGTCCCCCGCCGACCAGATCGCGATCTATCCGCACAAAATCGCGATCTGGTCACCCAGGATCGCGATAGTCCCACTGGGCTCAGGTTGCAGAGTGACCCAAGTGCACAGATCGCGATAATGGCGCGCGCGATCGCGATCTTGCGGGGCTCAACCTCCCTCGCGCAGGAGTTGCCCGAAGGCGACGCCCATCCGATGCAACGCCTCCCCTGCAGCCGGCACCATCGGCCCGAGGTCGACGAAGCCGTGGAAGAGCGTCTCAGCGTTCTGCCACTCAACCTTCACTCCAGAGGCCCGCAGCGCCTCGGCATAGGCGACGCCCTCGTCGATGAGCGGATCGAATCCGGCGGTGACGACGATCGCCGGCGGCAACCCGACATGGCTGGGGTAGCGGATCGGCGACAACCACGGGTCGGTGAGGTCGTCGGGGTCGCTCGACCCGGCATACAGCGTGAGGAAGAAGTCGATCGAACCGGTCTCCAGGCCATACCCCTGCCCGAGCCGGGTCCGCGACTCGTAGTCGCCGGCCGGGTCGGTCGCCGGGTAGATGAGCAACTGCGCCGCCATCGACGGCACGCGGGAATCCTCTGCAGGAGGACGCAATTCGTGACTGACCACCGCGGTCAGTCCGCCACCGGCGCTGTCTCCAGCCATCCCCCACACGTCCGTGCCGCCGAGCTCAGCCAGGTGCGACTGCACCCAGCGGGCGGCAGCGAGCGCATCCTCGACCGCGGCCGGGAAGGGGTGTTCGGGGCCGAGGCGATAGTCGATCGACACGACGAGGGCCTGGGCATCGATGGCGAGGTGGCGGCATACCGCGTCATGCGTCTCGAGGTCACAGATGACCCAGCCGCCGCCGTGCGCGTAGAGGACCGTGGGCAGCGGCGTGTCGGCGACGGGCCGGTAGAGCCGCGCCTGCAGGTCACCGGCGGGCGTGGGGATCGTCAGGTCGCGCACCTCGGGCAGCTCGGGCGGCGCTTCCCGCTCGCGCATGAGGCGGGTGCGGATGCGGAACATGTCGCGCGCCTGCTGCGGGGTCACCTCCCAGACCTTGGGCACGTTGCGCTCGGCGAGATCGGCGAGGTATGCCGCGAGGATCGGGTCGAGCTCGGCCATGGCAGGTCCCTTGGTCACGTGGGGCTGGGCGGGGTCGGGAGGCGGATGGCCAGCCGTGCACGCTCCTCAGCTGGCCATACACCGCAAGAACTTACCGACCAAGGGGCCGGAAATCCGTTGAGCGAGGCCATTGCCCAGGCGCGTCGGCAGGCCGTGGACGGTGAGTTCGGTCTCGAGGTCCATGCGGCTGCCCGTCGCCGACCGCGGGCCGTCACCGGGGACCTCGGACAGGTGCAAGTCGATGGCGATGTCGGCCTTGCCCAAGCCGTGGCTCTCGCTGCCGGTCGACTCGATCCGCGCGTGCCAGACGTCGCCGCTGCGGTCGGCGACGGTCATCGTCCCCGTGCCATTGAAGGTGAGCCCGAAGAAGCCGATCTTCGCGCGGATGTTGCCGACGAAATCGTCCCCGTCGACCTCGGTCACGGCCGCGCCGGGAAAGCAATCCCCCACTCGCGTGAGGTCCATGAACGCCTCCCAGACCTGCTCGCGCGGGGTGGTGACGGTCTCGGAGTGGTGCAGCTTCACGGGTGCTCATCTCAGGTCGAAGGTATCTGGCTGTCTGGCTGGCGGGCTGTCTGGCGGGCTGTCTGGCTGTCCGGCGGTGCCGGGTGCTGGCCGCCGCCGTCCGGTGACAACAGCCGCATCCTTCCCGGTATGCCGTGTGTCCAGCCAGCGCCCTCGTCGCGAACGTCGAGATCGGCGTCCAGAGCAGGCCCGGGGGCCTACTTCGGCGGGAGCGCGCGGGCGTAGGTCACGCCGTGGGACACCCACTCCCGCAGCGCCTCGTCGCTGGCGACGACGTCGAGCGGCACGTGGAGCCACCCGTCCATGGCTCGGCCGCCCATGGCAAACCGTGCCACCCCCGGCACGGCTGTCAGCGTGGGCGTTTGCGCCGGGTCGACGCGCAGGAGAAGGCCGCCTTGGCTGCTCGCGGCGACCGCCATGTGCCCCCCGACGAGGAATGCGAGCCCACCGAACATCGCCTTCTCCACCACGGCCGGGTCGTCGCCAAACACCTCCCGCAGACGGCGGGCGACGCCTTCGTCGTAGGCCATGTGCGCAGTATGCCGCGCACCGCCTCCCCCTCCTAGGGCGCACCACCCCCTGTGATCGTGAGCGGCTGGCCCGGTGGGCGGCATACCCTGTGGGCGGACTCCACGAAAGGACTGCGGTGACCCAGCGGATCGGCGGCATCAAAGCGGCCCTCACCACTCCCACCTGGCTGCGGCGCGGGATGAATCTCTGGCCGCCGTATCTCTGTGCGGGAGTGCGGATCGAGACGATCGACCCCGACTGGCGGCGCGTGCGGGTGCGGCTGGCCAAGACGCCCTTGACGACGAACTATTTTGGGACGCAGTTCGGGGGGTCGCTGTTTTCGATGGTCGACCCGTTCTGGGTCATCATGCTGATCCACAACCTCGGCACCGACCACGTCGTGTGGACAAGGCAGGCGAGATCGAATTCGTCACGCCGGGCAAGACCGCGGTGCGGGCTGAGCTCGTGCTGGAGCCTGCGGTGATCGAGGATCTGCGGGCGCGAGCGGCCGGCGGCGAGCGCGTGCTGCACTGGTTTGAGTGCGACATCGTCGACGCGGGCGGGGCTGTTGTCGCGCGGACCCGCAAGCAGGTCTACATCCGCCGCAAGGTCGCCTCGACGCCGGGCTGAGGTCGCTGGAGTCGGTATGCCGTGCGAGTCGGGCCTCGTCGTGCCCTGACGCGCGCCAAGCGGAGCCCGCGATCAGCCCGCGACTCTGCGGCGAAAGCCCGCAATCAGCCCGCGGCTCTGCGGCGCTCGCGCCAGCGGCGGAAGGCACGCCACACGAGGGTGGCGTCGGGGTATTCGCCGGTGGCGACGAACTCGACGGTGGCATCTTGGCGAAGCAACTCGTCGAGGTCGTCGAAGGCCACCGACCGGCCCGCAATCAGGAGGACATCGCCGAGCTGGAGTGGGAGATCGTCGGGTGGCGTGAGGAGGTCCTTGCCGCCGCGAGCCATCATGAGAGTCACGGCTGCCGTTGGAGTGTTGGGTCCACTCGACCCCGACACGAGTTCGCCCACCGTGAAGGGGCGGCCTGACTCGAGCCACCGCGCGACCGCGGGTGCGTGGACCACGTCGACCTCGACCCGCCGCAGCCGTGGCGATCGCGAGCCGCACGTGGCTTCGAGGCGGGCCAGCAACGGTTGCGACCAGGCGTCATCCTGCTCGGCCACCGCGGTCATGAAACGCCACAGATGCGGCGTCGAGAGCCGAGCGAGCACCTCCTGGGCGACCAGGTCCGTCGGGCTGAAGACCGAGTCGAAATCGAGCGCCTCCACGAGGGGGGCGTTGGTGTGAGTCTGTTGCCGCACCACGACATAGAGGTCGGGGTTGGCCAACCGCGCCCGGGAGGCCAGTGACAGATTGCGCGTGTCGCTCGGGGTCGCCGCGATGAGGCCGACGGCGTCGCTCACGTCGGGCGGACCGTCGGCGGGGTCGACAACCACGACCTCGAGACCAGCCCGCGTGAGGTCTTCGGTGAGTTCCTGGGCAAACTCTCCGACGCCGGCGATGACCCATCTCCCATCGGCGAGACCCTCGCGGCGGGGCGGCATCTCGGAGCCGTTGGCCGCGAGGAGCCAACTCGCTAGTTGGTAGGTGATCGGACGCTGGAGGGCGAGCACGAGGTAGCCACCGAAGCGCTCGTAGGGGTTGATGACGGCCTCCGCCCCGAAGGCATACATCTGCTCTTCACCGTCTTGAGTGCCGCAGCGTGCAATTACTGGCAGGTCGGGCCGCAGGAGGTGAGCGGTCATGAGGACGGCCAGGTTGATGTCGTCATCATCGGTCAGGGCGACGACCCCGACGCAGTGCTTGTGTCCCAGCCCTGCCCAGCCGAGCAGGCTCGGCGTGCGCAAGTTGCCAAACCACCCGGGAGGGTCGAGTTCGAGTTGGTCGGCGACGAGGACGTCGATGCGTGCGGCTTGGGTGTCGATGACGGAGAACCGGTGGCCGAGGTTGTTGAGGCCCTTGCTCACGAGCCGGCCGGCGTTGCCGAAGCCGGCCACGATATAGAACGGCTCATGCATCCGGTTGACGGATCGGCGGAAGCGTTGAAGGCCGACGGCCTCCTTGAAGTTCTTGTCGCCGACGACCGAAAAGAGCGTGCCGAGCGCGTAGGCCCAGCCCAACACGCCGGCATAGATGGCACCCGTCACCCACATGCGCTGGGCGGAGGTGTAGGGGAAGAGCTCGGTGTAGCCGACTGTCGCCGCCGTGTAGGTCATGAAGTAAAACGACTCGAAAACTGTCAGGCGTCGCGGGTTGCCGTCGAAGTCCACACCGTCGATCTGCGACAACCCAAAGGTCGCGATCGTCAGGATCGTGACGAGGATGAGAAGGGGCTGTCGCAGCCGCCGCAAGAGGATGAACAGGACGGCCGTGTCGGGAGAATCGTCGGGGATCGTGACGACCTGGCGACGCGAGACTCGGGGGCCGAAGCGACTCCACGGACGCTCGCTGAACGGGGTGATCGGCACGAGCGACCCCGCCTCAGCGGTGGCGGAACGACGACGTCTCGACGACGAGCAGCACGACGGAGACGATGTTGGCGACGAGAGCCCCGCCGCAGAGGGACACCACGCTGGAGATCGCGTGCGCGTCAAGACCGAGAGTCGAGACCTCGGTGGTGTAGATATAGACGGCGGCTGCGGCCACCAATTGCAGCGTGGCGACAAGACTGGTTGCGAGGTAGATCGCGCCCATCTGCGTGCGGTCCCCGAACTTGAGGATGGTCGCGACGAGGTTGACGACGACCGCGAGATAGAGCTCGAAGACGTTGTGGACCTCAGGGTCGCGGATATCGCCGTAAAAGAACCCAAAGTTCAACGTGGCAGCCAGCAGCACAAAGAAGCCGAAAACCACCTTCTCTAGGTTCACAGTGGGGACCATACCCCACGGTGTTACCGAGCCGACCGGCACGATGCGCCTTCGCTTGCGCGACCTGGCGGTGAGCGGGGCGGCATACCGGACGGCTGTGGTGCACGATCGCGATACTCACACTTGGCTCATGCTGCAACCTCACCCAAGTGTCAGGATCGCGATCGTGTCGGTCATGATCGCGATCGTGAGGGGCCGTCAATGAGGTTTACCGTGGAGACCACCCATGGCGCGCACTGGTGATGGGTCCGACATGCCACCGCTGGAGGTCCGGATGCAGTTCCTCTTCGGCGTGATCGACGACGCCACCGCGACGGCCAGTGCCGAGGAGATGTCTGCCATCAGGGCACTCAACGATCAAATGCGCGCGGGAGGGCACCGCGTCTTTGCCGGTGGCCTGGCCGCGCCTGACATGGCATCGACGGTCGACAATCGCGATGGGCGAGCGCTGATCACACCCGGTGCGTTGGCGACGGGACCAGCGCCGAGCCGAGCGGCGGCGACCGACGCAGAGGCGGCCGGAGCGAGCGCGGCCGGAGCGGCGCAGGGCGGAGCGGCGCAGGGCGGAGCGCCGGGGCCCGGGACGGCATACCTGTCGGGACTTTGGATTGTCGACGTGCCCGACGAAACGGCTGCACTAACGCTGGCGGCCGAGGCATCCCGGGCGTGCAACCGGCGGGTGGAGGTGCGCGCCTTCCTCGAGTAGGCGTGAAGGGGGATCGGGGAGGACTCGAGGGCGAAGCCAGCGTGCGGTGGGGGAGGCGCGTCACCTCCTCAGTGAGGATCACCTAGGGTGCCTCTGTGGTCCGGTGGGTGCAGTCGCTGCTGACATCGGCCAGCATCCACCCCCGGTCCCCTGCAACACCGGTGATAATCAGCTCACCACCGCAGCCTCCGGGCCACTCTGACCACATCGCCCACACCCGAGTCAGCCTCGACAGCCCGTGGCCGCTGGACCTCCATCGCTGGATGTATCGCGTCGTCGCGGTCGCTGCAACCGTCGGCACAGCCGGGACGGCCTGGACCGTCTGGGCGACACCTGAGGCCTCACGAACGGGAGTCTCGGTCGCCCTGTTGGTCTCGCTCGTCGTCGCCACGAGTTGGTGCATCCGCGACGTCCTGATCGATACGCAGGGGCTCGGAGGCGCCCGGATGGTGTCCCTCGTCGCCGGAGCGGCAATCCTCGCCCTGCCCTTCCTGCCGCCAGCCGATGCTTCCGGACCTCCGGCCGTTTCCTACTTCAACACCCTCGTCATGTGCGCGATGGCCACTGGCCTGGCCTGGGGTCCGGCAGCCGGCGTGGTGCTCTCCGTCGTGGCTGGGATGGTGATTGCGCGTGAGGAAGCGAACCGGGTCGGTGCTCTCCATGCCACCCTGGTCGCGCTCAACTTGATCCTCGTCGGCCTCGCCGGATCTGCCCTCATCTGGCTCCAACGACGCCTCGCGGCATCGGTGGAGCGTGCCGCCGCCCAAGAGCTGGTGGCCCGCCATGTGCTCGCGGAGGAGGCTGCTCGCGAGGCAACCTTTGACCGCTGGGCGGCCCTGATCCACGACAGTGTCGTCGGCGCGCTCCGACTGGCCGGACTGGCCCGAAGCTGGTCGACGGAGCACGCGGGCCAGGCCCTGGCCCAGGCTGGCCTCTCCGCCCTCAGCGACAGCGCCCGGGCTGCCGCATCGCCTCCCGTGGGTGATGACGTCGTCACTGCCATCTCGGACCGGGCGCAAGCCCTCGGGCTCACCCTCCACTTGGTGGTCGACGGCATTCCTCCTCGGGGGGAAGTCGGCGCGGCTCTCGCGGTCGCCGCCACCGAAGCTGTTGTCAACGTCGCCCGCCACTCCGGCCGTTCCGAGCTGTGGTGCACCGTGCGATCGACGGGGGCGGGGACGGCAGTCACCCTGACCGACCACGGCAGGGGTTTCCGCACCCACCGCGTGCCGGGGCGGCATACCGGCCTGAAGGTCGGGCTCAAGGCCCCGATGGCCGCGGTCGGGGGTCGCGCCGACGTCGAGTCCGCTCCTGGGCGGGGCACCGTGGTCACCCTTACCGTGCCGCACACGAGCACCTCGACGACCCTGGGCGCCGCCACGGCAGGCGCCACCACGGCAGGCGCCACCACGGCAGGCGCCACGGCATACACCGAGGCGGATGATCTTGCCCGCTGGAAGGAGGTCGAACTGCGTCGACCTTTCCGGTGGCTCCTCGTCGTGCTGGCAGCGAGCTTTCCCGCGGTGGGGGCCTGCCATCTCGATCAGGTGCGGTCCGTGCCGCTGACCTTCGTGATAGCTGCGCTGAGCCTCGCTCTCGTGGTGGAGGCGGTCTGGATGACCGACTTCCCGCGCTTGGCGCCACTGTGGACGTTCGCGAGCATCGGCCTGGCTCTGCTCGGCTTCGCCAATCTTGTCGACCCCCAGATCACGGGGTGGGCATGGTGGTTCATCGGGGTCCAAGACACGCTCCTGGTCATGCTCGGCATCCGTGTCGGCGCGCGGTGGGCCCTCGCGGCGACACTCGGCATGCCCGCAGCGATCCTCGTGGCGGCCGCCGCCGCGGGCTGGGCGCTGCCGTGGGCCGCCATCCGGGAGACGGTGCCGCAACTCCTGGCGTGCGCTCTCTTGGGGCTCACCTCACGCCGAGCCATGCAGGCAGCGACCGCGACCATCAACGCTGCCGGGGCGCGCGTGTCGCAACTCCAGTTCGTCCCGCGCCTCGGACGGGTGCGGCAGAAGGAGTTCGCCCTGCTCGTGGCCGACCTCGATCCCGCCGTGCGAGCCCTGCTCCACCGACTCGCGTCTGCGCGCGACCTGTCGCCCGACGAACGCGCTCAGTGCCGTCGCGTCGAGGCGGCCGTCCGAGACGAACTCGTCGCACACCCGGTCATGGACCCGGACGTGCGCGTCGCCCTCGCCGCCGCCCGAGCGCGCGACGCCGACATCGAGGTCACGGCGACGGTGGCGGCGGGCCAGCCGCCGCCAGGGCACTTCCAGGCCGTGCTCCGCACGGTGCTCGCGTATGCCGTCCGCGACAGCACCGTGCGCGCGCACTGGCGCGCGACCAGCGACGAACGCGCCGGGTCGATCGTGCTGGTAACGCCCTCCCTATCCGATCCTGACCTGGCAGCCTCTCTGGCAGCCGACCTCGCGGCCGACCTCGCGGCTGACCTCGCGGCCGACCTCGCGGCCGACCTCGGCACGCTTTCCGGCCCGAAAGGCGGAGGAGTCGCGAGCGGGGATTCGGCCGGGAGGGATCGCGCTGGCGGACCTGCGCCGGAGGCGGGAATCGACAGCTTCGACTGGACGCTCGATGACGACAGCCTCTTCGTGGCATTCGCCACATCGCTAGGCTGACGCCCGTGATCGTCCCTGACCCCCACATGGGGGTCTCCCCCTCGCCTGCGGCCGCCAGCGCCGAATCCCCCTCAGGCCCCGTGCGCGTGGGTGCGGTCGACGACCACCCTGCGATCCTCAGTGGCCTCCTGGCCGGCTTGAGCCAACCGCCGCATACCTTCGTCTGCGCGGTCGCTGAGACGGTCGCTGCGCTGCTCGACTTCGGTGCCCCCATGGACATCGTCCTGCTCGACCTTCGACTCGCTGACGACAGCGACCCGGGTGTCAACGTGCAGCAGCTTGTCGAGCATGGGTTTCCCGTCCTGCTCTACACCCAAGAACGTCGGCAACCTCTCGTGGCGCGGGCCCTTCACGCCGGCGCGTCTGGGGTGGTCGGCAAGCACGAATCGATGGCCACCTTGGCGCGGGCCGTGCGGCGGGTGGTCGACGGCGGGGTGTGGTTTAGTGCCGAATGGGCCGAGGCCATCCGCGCCGGGATCGGCCCCGAGCTCGCCCCGCGGGAGACCGAGGCCATCACCCTGTATGCCGCGGGTCTGCCTCTCAAGTCTGTCGCCGCGCGGATGGGCCTGTCCCAGGAGACCGTCAAGCAATACCTCAATCGGTGCCGGGCGAAGTATGCCGCCGTCGGACGCCCTGCCCACACCAAGACCGACCTCTACCGTCGGGCCGTGGAGGACGGATACCTCGAGGCCCCGTGACGTGAGGGCGGGCCTTCTGCCGCGACTGTGTGCGCCCCCCGCGGCGACGCACGGGGGCGGACGGCATACGGCCGTAAGTGCCGGGCGGCATACGGCCGTGAAAGCCGCGCCCACCCTCCCTATGACCCCCGAACTGGCGTCATGCAGTGCCCCCTTGTTGCTCCCTACCTTTGCCGTGGAGGCGTCGGCCAGGGGGTCGACACCTCCGGGAGCGGGGTTTGCCTGTCGGGCAAGGCTTTCGCTCCCCACCGATCACCTCGCCGATCACGATCTCGCGGGGTGCAAGCTCACAGTGAGGGGATCTCGATGAAACTCAGGACTCGTCTGGCCGGCACGTTGGCTGGGCTGGGGCTCGCCGCGACCGCGGCGTTGGCCACGGCACCGACCGCCTCAGCCGGCGCATGCGTCGACTCAATGTGGCGGATCGGCTCCCGGGGCGGCTGTGTCACCGCGATCCAGCACCTGACCAACTTCCACTACTCGCCCAAGTTGGCGACAGACGGAATCTTCGGCCCCAAGACCGACACGGCCGTCCGCACCATCCAGTCGAAGTGGACCGTCCTGCGGGTTGACGGGATCGTCGGACCGCAGACGTGGAAACTCCTGTGCGGCCCCCAAATGGGCGATGCGCAGAATCCCGGCTGGGTGCCCTCCAACTACCCCATCTACTGGGCACGCTACGCCGGCTGCCCCGGAGCCTGGCAATACCACTACTGATCAGAGGATTGACTGATGAAGCTCAAGAACCGACTCGCCGCCACCTTGGCTGGCATCGGGCTGGCCGCCAGCGTCGGATTGGCCACGGCACCGACCGCCTCAGCGGGCGCGTGCGTCGACTCGATGTGGCGAATCAACTCGCGCGGCGAGTGCGTGAAGGCGATCCAGGCGCTGGCCAACCTCAAATACGACCCAGATGTGGCCGTTGACGGGGTCTTCGGACCCAAGACCGACGCCGCCGTGCGGTCCGTGCAGCGGGGCTGGGGCGTCAAGGTTGACGGGATAGTCGGGCGGCAGACCTGGAGCGCCCTGTGCTCGCCGATGGCGTGGGACACGACCAACCCCGGCTATGTGCCACGGCAGTACCCCATCTATTGGGCCAGAGTCGCCGGGTGCCCCGGCGCCTGGGGATACCACTACTGACAGCCAGCTGAGATCCAGCTCCGCCCACTGCGTCGCGGGAAGCGGTAGTTGTCTGAAGGCCCCCGAACCCATCGGTTCGGGGGCCTTCACATGTTGCCGTCAGTGCAGCATCGGACCGCGTCGGTATGCCGGTCGGCCGGGGTGAGTCCTCACGGCATACGAGCTGACAGCCAACTGCAGGAGGCATGACGGAGCGCCCGACCCGGTGCGAGGGGGTCGGGCGCTCCTTGTTGTGTGGGGGGATCTGTCAGCGCGCGCGGGACTGAGGGAGGCCGGAAACGCTGACCCACACTGGTCTCACCGCGCGAGGTATGCCGTGGCCGCCAGAGGCCGGCGGCGGCCACTCCCAGCGCGGTCCGATCCACCCGCCGAGTGAGGCCGCGATGAGCATGCCGTTCCGTGGGGCGCTCGCCACAGATTTCCGCTCTCCGGCTGGGTGGAGGCGGTGGTGGTGCGTCGCGGGCGTCGTAGCCATCGTGGGCGTCGCGGGCGTCGCGACCGCCGAGCGGCAGCGGTTGCGTTACCTGATGGACAACCTAAGAATGGCCCAAGGGGGTCTATCACCAGCGAAGTTTGCGGTGGCCCGCCTGGCCCCGACCGAACTAAGTTCTTCCCTGACCGGGCGGTTTGAGGCCTTCGTAGGGTGCATCAACGAACTCGACAACTTCTTGTCCTGAGGCGGGGGACCGATGGCCGACATTCACATCACCGGGCAACACCTTGATCAGTTGACCACCGAGGTGGGCACAATCGCCACCTCGATCGGTCAGGTCGCGCGTGGCGCCAACCGGGCAACCGAGCAGAGGCCCATGCAATCTCGATGGCGACGACTGCGTTCGTTGCTGGCGTGCCTGCTGGCGACGGCGTCTCTGGTCCTGCTCGCTGCCTGCCAGAGCGCGCCGAACGCCAACCTCACCCCCGACGACGTCAAGGCGAAGGCGCTTGACCACCTGAAGGCCAAGTACGGGCGAACGTTCAAGTTGGGCGCCATCACCTGGGGTGAACCATGGGGCGATCGGATCGGCCTCGGCGGCAAGCACACGGTGATCGACGCCTACCCCGAGGGCGGCGATCCGACCATGCCGTTCCTGGTGAAGGTCGACCCGGAGGCGGTTCCGATCGCCTTCCACGACTACTACGTGGTCCAACTCGTCGCCCCCGAGTACGAGAAGCGGGCGGTGGCCGCTGCGTCCACCGTCTTCCCCGGTTCCTTATCAGCGGTGTATGGACCGGGCACCCGCGGGATCGCTCCGCCGGACTCGTTCGACGCCAACACCACGTTTGAGCAGTTCAAGGCCTGGGCCGACACGGGCGACACCATCGAGTTCTGCACGGTGTTCCCGGTCGCGGCGGGCCAGACCAAGGAGAAAGTCCAAGAGAAGGTTCCCGCGTTGGTCGCGGCCCTGTCCACGGTCGCGAGGCGAGGCTCGATCGTGGTCACAGGCTATGACCCGGACGTCTTCACCACCAAGGTGCTTCCGGCCTGGACTGATGATTCTCTCAGGGCCGAGTGCGGGTCCGGCAGGGCAGCCTTTCATATCACCCAGTATTGGTAGGGGTGACGCGCGAGCGATCCCGGAATGGGACACGGAATGTCCTCCTCAGCTCGGTCCTGGACGTCCCGACCCCTTGCTTGCCGATCAGCGGCCAGTCCATCGCCACCTGGACCGAACGACAACGTCGTGCTGATCGACGTGCTGATCGCGGGCCGGTGGCCGAGATCAGCGCCAGTAGTTGTTGGCCGCCGCCACGGTCTGGAAGTTGAGTGCGACGACCTGGGATGCCGACGTCAGGCCCTCCGCAGAGGTGGCGTAGTCGCCGCGGAGTGCATGGAGCACGTCGGTGTCGGGTTGGGTGTATTTCACGCCGCGGCGGCTGAGCGTAATGGCGAGCTCGAAGCCCTCCTGCGGGGTCTCGGTGATGAGGGACGTGAGCCACTGATCGGCCATGGCGATTCGCTCCTTTTCTACAATAGGAGATGGATAAAATCTACTTTAGTGGGGACCGCTCGATCACGGGGGCGCTTCGGGGCCACCGTTTGAGTCCAGCCCCCGATTGCCCGGGATCTAGGGGAGCTGGGCCAACGGCCCCGGACAGGTCTCAAACCGACTCGCCGCCGACTCCGCCGATGACGAAGGTCAGTCGGAGTGGGTGCGTAGGTAGCGGCCGAAGTGAGGGACGGTGAAGGCGATCTGGCCGCGCTCCCCCGAATAGATCAAACCCTTCTTCATCAACGAGTCACGCGCCGGCGACAACGACTGGGGTCGCTTGCCGAGCTTGGCGGCCACCGCTGAGGTGGCCACCGAGTCGGCATCGCCCGACCCGGCGTCGGCCATCGCCCGCAGGTACTCGCGCTCCGCCGGCGTCGCCCGCTCGTAGCGCGACCCGAAGAAGCCGACCGCCAACTCCCCCTCGGCCTCAGGTGCTGCGATGGCCACATCATCAGCCGATATCTCTGGGCCAACCGCGTTGTCCCACACGGCCTTTCCGTAGGCCTGCACGAAGTACGGGTAGCCGGCCGTCACGGCATACATCGCCGTCAGGGCCTCCGCGCTCCACGACGGCGCCTTCCTCCGCGGCAGGCGCCTCCAGCGCGACCTGTCGCCGCCGCCTCGTCGAGCCGGTCGATCCGCGAGTAGCGGAAGAGCCTCTCCGAGTATGACTTCGACGCCGAGAGGACCGCCGGCAAGTGCGGCAGCCCCGCCCCGACGATGACCACCGGCAACCCCGTCTGCGAGATCTCGTGCGCCGCCGCGCAGAGTGCCGAGACGTCCTCGGCGGCGAGGTCTTGCATCTCGTCGATGAAGATCGCGACCCCCGAGCCACGATCAGCGGCCAGCCCGCCGATATCGGTGAGCACTTCGAGCAGGTCGATCTCGATATCGCCCGAGTCGGCGCGACCGGCGACCGTGGGGGCGTCGATGCCGGGGTTCCAGCGATCGCGGACAGAGGTCGTCGGGCCGCGCTGGGCAAACGCCTTGAGCACCCCCAGCACGTGCTCGACTTCGTCGGGCCGCGGATGCCCGAGCTCCCGCACCGCCATGTGCAAAGCTGCCGACAAGGGTCGGCGCAGCGACTGGTCGGGCCGCGCCTCCAATTTGCCAGTGCCCCAATGAGCCCTGACCGCCGCCGATCGAAGCGCGTTGAGCAGCACCGTTTTTCCCACGCCGCGCAGCCCGGTCAAGACGACCGACCGTTCCGGCCGCCCGCGCGACACCCGCTCGAGGGTGACGTCGAAGGCGTGCAACTGCTCGTCGCGGCCAGCCAACTCGGGCGGTCGCTGACCGGCGCCAGGAGCGTAAGGGTTCCGGATCGGGTCCACGATCGGACTGTATGCCGTTCTCTAGCAAGAACCCGATATTTACCCATACATCGGTATGCCGTGTCGGCCGCCGGATGTCGGACGGGCGAACCCCGTCCGTCCCTACCGTTATCTAACGTGATCTAACGCCACTGCTAGACACGCCCGCCCACTGTCACCCCCAGCATTCGATACCCGTCGCCGGGCCCTGCTTCGTCATCTGGTATCGACCCGGCGAAGGGGTCGCGCGTCGATACCGATCGTCGAGTCGGGATTCCGCATCCGGTATCGACCCGGCGAAGGGGTCGCGCGGTCGATACCCACGGGCGGGTCATGCCTCCGCATCGGGTATCGAATGAGCGGCGTCAGCCGCCGATGTGCCGACGTCGGCCGCGGGTGTGCACCGCCACCTTGGCCGCGAGCGTCGCGTAGAACGCCGGGTCATGCAGATAGCTCATGTGGTTGGCGATGAGCGTGCCGTCATAGGCGAAGTCACTGTCGTGCGCACCCGGCACGCGCCCCTCGGTCGGGAAGCTCAGCACATCGCTGGACGACCACGCGTTCCAGAAATAGCCGACCGTGTCGGCCGCAAATGGGCGAGCCGCAGGGTCGGTGGCCTCCAGGAACACTCCGAGCTCGACAAAGAACCCGACCTGCCCACCCGAGGCACACCAAAAGTCCACGCGCACACCAGGATCGAACGCCGTCAGCGTGTCGTAGACCAGTTGCCCACCCATGCTGTGCGTCAGCACGACGAGCGGCTCGCCCTCAGCCCCCGCATCGGTCGCCTCGCGCAACCCGTCGAGCACCCGCTCGATGATCGGCCCCGGCGACCCCGGCCGCCCGCGTCCATCGAGATAGCGCAGGATGTCCCCGACGAAGATCGGCAAGATCCCCGCAAACGGCCGCCGCACCCCGCCCATCGCGCGGCGGATCCCCTTGCGCCCCTGGGCCACGAGGTCACTCCGCACCGGCCGGATCACCCGACCGAGCGACGGGTCCTCTTGCCGGAGCCGCTCCCGGACGAGATCGTCGAGGAACGCCCGCTGCCGCCGAGCCGGCCGGGCCGCAAGCTGCGCCCGCAGCGCACTCTCCCCCACGACGTCCCACACAGCGCGCACGACTGCCGCCCATTGGGCCGGCGGCAGGGTCTCGAACAGCTCCCGTTGCAGCGCCTCCCCCAGCTCGGGTGGGGTGAGTGCCGCGAGATTGGGCACGTCGTCCAAGTGCACCGGCAGCGGGTATGCCGTGTCGCCGGCTCCCAGCCCCACCTCACCGTCCGACTCACCGTCCGTCTTACCGCCCGACTTACCAGCCGACTCCTCAGCCGACTCACCCTCCGGCTCCTTGCCGCTCGAGCCCTCCAAGCTCCCACCCACATCCAGCGCAGCCGCGTCAGCGACCTCCTCAGCCAACTCCTCAGCGACCTCGCCGTCGGCCGAGCGTGGGACAGAGATCTCCAGCGGCACCCGTGGTCGCATCCCGAGGTCGCCCCAATAGACCCGGACGATCGCCACCCCGTCTGGATCGGAGGGCCGGAGCACCGGCGCGACGTGCTCGCGCAGCATCGACTCGACGACCGGCCAGTTCGCATCTCGCGCAAACCGTTCGACGATCGGGAACTGCGGGTCGTCCGCGTCCCGAGTTGCGACACCGTGGACGTAGACGATGGCCATGAGATGTCACCCCAACTCGACGACGGCAAACCGCTCGTCCGGATGGGCGATCGCCTCTTGTTCGGCGACCAGGCGCATCTCGGCGTGGCCGCCGCGATGGGTGGCTTCGAGCACGGCATACATGCTCGCCGCGGTGCGCGCGAGCGCGACCCGGGGCCCGTCGGTGAGGTAGTGCGCAAGGAAGATCGCGGCGGTCGTGTCGCCGCCGCCGCGCACCGTCATGTCCAACAGAGGGGTGGTCACGAGCCACGCACCCTCGTCGCTGATGCACGCCATCTGGATCGATCCGGGCGGTGTCGACTCCGTCAACACCGATGTCACGAGCACCGTCGACGGTCCACTCGCACGCAACCGCGCGACCGCCTCGAGCAGGTCGGCCTCGCTCCGGACCGTCATCCCCGAGAGGTAGTCGAGCTCGAACTGATTGGGGGTAAGAATGTCGGCGTGCGGCACGACCGAATCCCGCAGATATTCCGGGATCCCTTCGCGCACAAAGAATCCACGTCCGACGTCACCCATGACCGGGTCGCAGCAATAGATCGCTCGAGGGTTGGCGGCCTTGACCCGAGCGACTGCGTCGAGCACGACCGCACCCATCGGCTCAGCGCCCAGATAGCCCGAGAGCACCGCATCGACGTCCGGGAAGACACCCCGCTCCTGCACCCCCAGCAGCACCTCGGCGACGTCACCGGGCGCTACGAGCGGCCCCCGGGTCGCGCCATAGCCCGTGTGGTTGGAAAACGTCACCGTGAGCACGGGATAGACGTCGTGCCCGAGCCGCTGCAGCGGGAAGACTGCCGCCGAGTTGCCCGCGTGCCCGAAGGCGACGTGCGACTGGATCGAGAGGACCTTCACGACTCGGTCACCACCGGGCGTCCCGCCGACTTCCAGCCTCGCATGCCGCCGCGCAGCACCTGAGCGTCGACGCCGTTGGCCCTCAGGTATGCCGTGGCGCGACCCTGCTTGGTGCCGCCCCCGCATGAGACCGCGACCGGCATACCTGCCTGGGCCGCAAGCGCGACGACCTCATCAAGGCGGGCGGCGAGCTGGCCGATCGGGATGTTGATCGCGCCGGGTGCGTGGCCGGCGCGCCAGTCGGCGACGTCGCGCACGTCGATGACGAGCCCGTCGTCCGGCACCGTCGTCGGGTCGAGCACAGGGAGTGCGGCGCTGGCGTCGGGGGGCAGCGATGCGGGCACAGATTCCATGGCCCCATCCTCCCACCGCGCGGCGGGCGGGATTGGCTACTTGAGCAGCCGCGACATCCGTCGATCAGCGAGCGGCTTGCCGCCGGTCTGGCAGGTCGCGCAATACTGCAGCGACGAGTCGGCGAAGGACACGTCCCGCACGATGTCGCCACACTCGGGGCACGGCATACCGGTCCGTGCATGCACCCGCATCCCTGCGCGCTTGGCGTCTTTGAGCTCGGCCGCTGGCTTGCCCGAGGCGGCCGCGACGGCCTCGCGCACAGTGGTGACGAGCGCGGCATACAGTCGGGAAATGACCTCGGGTGCAAGCGAACTCGCCATCACAAAGGGAGACAACCGGGCGGCATGGAGCACCTCGTCGCTGTAGGCATTCCCGACACCCGCAAGCCACGACTGGTCACGCAGCAACCCCTTGAGCTGAGTGCGGCGCCCGGCGAGCATCGCCGCGAACGCCTCCTCGGTGAAGTCCGGCGAGAGCGGGTCCGGCCCGAGGCGCGCAATCCCCGGCACGTCCTGCACGTCGCGGACGAGGTATGCCGCCAGCGACTTCTTCGTGCCGGCCTCGGTGAGATCGAAACCAGAGCCATCCGACAACCGCACCCGCAACGCGATCGGGCTCTTGCCGGGGCGGATCGTCGTGGCCGGGATCGCCTCGGAGAAGCGCAACCATCCCGCCCGCGCGAGGTGGAAGACCAGATGCGTGCCGTCGACATCGACGTCGAGGAACTTCCCGTGCCGACGCACCCGGTCGACCGGTGCCCCGATCAACGCCGACGGTGGCGGGTCGAAGGTCTTGAGCACCGAGATCGACCCGAGCTCGACACCGGTCACCGCGGGCCCGACGATCCGCGCCGAGAGGAAGTCGACGAGAGCCTGGACCTCGGGCAGCTCGGGCATTAGCGACCCCGGCTCACGCCGCTCACGCGGCTCACGCGGCTCACGCGGCTCACTGAACCCGCCCAGCCGCCCGCAGCTGCCGCAGCAATCCGTGACCGTCGGGTGCGTAGAGCACCGGCGCGGGGCTCCGCTTGCGCGACGGCTTGGCCGTCAGCTCCTCGGTCGAGACCGGCAGACCGTGGGAGAGCACCTGCTCGGTCGGCGTGAGCTGGCGGATCGCGACCGCGTTGACCCGCTTGGGCCGGGCCTCGGCGAAGTCTTGGTAGATCTTCGGGTCGTGTTGGCCATCGTCACCGACGAGCAGCCATTTGATCTTGGGGAACTCCCCCGCGAGCCGGTCCAGCGATGCCCGCTTGTGGTCTTGCCCGCTGCGGAACCACCCCGTGTTGGTGGGACCCCAATCGGTCAACAGCAGCGGCCCGATGGGGAAGCCGTTGCGCTTGAGGAAGCGGTTGAGGGTCGGCGCGGTGTTCCACGCGCCCGTCGAGAGGTAGACGATGGGGGCACCAGGATGCTGGTCGAGCAGCCGCCGATAGAGCGGCGCCATCCCCGGCACAACGCGCCGGGCGCTCTCGTGGCGGATGAACGTGTTCCAGGCCGCGATCATGGGCCGCGGCAACGACGTCGACAAGACGGTGTCGTCGATGTCCGAGACGATGCCGAAGCGCACCCCCGACGCGACGATGAAGACACTCGCCTTGACCGGATCCGACCCTTGCGCGGTGATCTCGACCTCGTGCCACCCGGGCGGCAGTCCGTGCCCCCGCACGGTGAGGTCGACATGACCACTGCGGTCACTGCGGCCATGCTCGACCCGCTCCCCGATCCGCACCTCGATCGGCACCCCCATGGCCGGCGCCGTCACGAAGGCACGCCATCCGCGGCGCTGCTGGTAGGGCGACCGAAGCCCGCCGTAGGTCGCGTCCTGGCGCTGCTCGTCGTCCTCCTCGTGCGCCCGACCCATGAGCACCCGCGCGAAGACGCGGACGAAATCGGTCGAGCCATAGCCGGTGTGGCTGATCACGCGGTTGCGCCACCCGCGCCGGCGCAGGAGCCGTTCGAGTTGGCGGTGCCACGTGTCCTCGATGATCGAGGCTGCATGCGGTCGGGCCATGGCGCCAGGCTAGCCGCCCCGCCCCACCAACGGTCAGACCCAGCGACGGACAGATGGGGCAAGCCCGGTGCCCATCGCCATCGCAGGGCGGAATACCGTATGCCGTGACGCCAGGCACGCGCCAGGCGCGGGTGCCTGGCACAGTCGTCAATGGCACCCCCGACACCTCGACGACAGGAGGCGACATGACGGCCTGGGCCGGCAACATCGAACGCATCACGTTGGAAAACTCCAGCTATCGCAAGGTCATCCACACCGGCAAGGTCATGCAGCTCGTCGTCATGACGCTCGAGCCTGGCGAGGAGATCGGCCTGGAGGTCCACGACCACATCGACCAGTTCATCCGGGTCGAAGAGGGCGTCGCCACGCTCACGACGAGCGAGACCAAGGACGGACCTCAGACCAGCGTCGTCTTCGGGGCCGACTGGGCGACGATCGTGCCCGCTGGCGTGTGGCACAACGTCATCAATGCCGGCCTCGGCCCGCTGCGGCTCTACACGATCTACTCGCCGCCGGAGCACGCCCCGGGGACCGTCCACCGGACGAAGGCTGACGCCGACGCCGATCCGCACCATGATCACTAGATGGACCTGCATCGCCTGACTCCCGAGCAGCTGCGCGCCCGGCGGACCCAGAAGTGGTCGTTCTACCCGCCGGACATCCTCCCGATGTGGGTGGCCGAGATGGACTACCCCCTCGCGCCACCCGTCGCGGCAGCATTGCGGCGCGCGGTCGACGCCGAAGTCGTCGGCTATCCGTCTGCGCGCCAGCTCGACGAGTTGGCAGCGGAGTTCGTCGCCTGGCAAGCACGCACGCATGGTTGGTCGATCGCGCCTGATTCGGTCCATGCCGTGCCCGACGTCATGGCCGGAGTGTCGCTCGCGGTCCGCTACTTCAGCGGCCCGTCAGACCCGGTCGTCATCCCGACCCCGGTCTACATGCCGTTCTTCGACGTCATCGCGCTCACCGGACGCCCGATCATCCGGGTGCCGATGGCGTGGGACGGCGCGCGGCATACGCTCGATCTCTCCGCCATCGACGCGGCCCTCGCCGCGGGCGGGCGCACCGTGCTCATCAGCAGCCCCCATAACCCGCTCGGCCGGGTCTACTCGCGCGACGAACTCGCCGCCCTGGCGGCCGTCGTCGAGCGGCACGGGGCCCGGGTCGTGAGCGACGAGATCCACTCGCCGCTCGTCTTCGAGACCCCGCACATCCCGTATGCCGCGGTGTCACCGGCCGCAGCCGCTCACTCGATCACCGTCACGTCAGCGTCGAAGGCGTGGAACGTCCCTGGCCTGCGGTGCGCCCAGGTCGTCACGACCGCCCCCGGCGAGAGCGACGCCTGGCGCGCGATCCCCTACTGGGAGAAGGTCGGGGTCGCGACGATGGGCATCGAGGCCGGGATCGCGGCCTTCCGCGACGGTGATCCGTGGCGGGAAGAGGTCGTGGCGACGCTCGCGGAGCACCGGACGCTCGTGGCCGACGCGGTGGCGAGTATGCCGGGCATCACCACCCTGCCCAACGAGGGCACCTACCTCCAATGGCTCGACTGCACGGAGCTTGCCCTCGACGTCGAGCCGACTGACTTCTTCCTCGCCGAGACGAAGGTGGCGATCAATCCCGGCGTGCCGTTCGGTGCTCCTGCGCACCGCTTCGGGCGGCTCAACTTCGCGACCACCCGGCCCCTGCTGCAGCAGGGTCTGGAGCGGATCGCGGCGGCGGTCAGCGCGCGTTACGCACGTGGGTGAGCAACAACCCGACGGGGATGCTCACGGCCATGAGGGCGAGGACGGCTCGATAGGCCCGGCTGGCAGCGCCTCGGGGTAGGGGGCGCGCCTGGCTCCAGGCCAGCACGAGTGCGGCGACACACCCGAGCCCGCCGATGTCGACCACCCAGGGCGACGCCGCAAGGGTGCCGGCGATGACGAGGCCATTGGCGAGGTTCCAGATCACCAGCTGGTGCCAGCCCCGGCGCCCTGGACCGGGGCCGCTCTGCTGGCCTGGTGCGAGGCCTGGTGCGTGTCCTGGTGCGTGGCCTGGTGCGACGGGCGGGGCCACTAGGCGGGCGGCAGCCATCGCGGCCTGTCCCACCCCCCACACCAAGACGAGGTATGCCGCCGCCCAACTCCCGCGCGTCAGCGCCAACGGGCCGGTAACCGCCGCGACGAGACCTCCGGCGACGATGGCCGCCGAGCCGGCAGCCGCCATCGCCACGCCGGGCCGATCCGACGTGATGATCACCCGACGGTCATCGCGTCGCGCGCCGCCAGCAGCGTGTCGACCTGGACGAAGAGGATGTTGTTTTCCTTGTGGATATGCGCGTGGATGTCCTTCTCCATGGCTTCTAACCCGGTCAGCATCGCGCGGTAGGAGCCGCACGCGTCGGCCGGAACGGCATACCCGCGTGTGAGAGAACGCAGGTGACGCAGGAGGCCGCCCACGTGGTCATGCTCGACACGCAGGGCGGCGAGGCCCTCCCGCAGCTCTTGCGTCGGCACGGCGGTCCCGTCCTCCAATCGCCGGATCATGGGGAACACGCGGCGTTCCTCCGCCGCCATATGCGGATCCAGCTCGGTCACGATCGCCGTGAAGGTGACGCGCACGTCGGCGAGTTCGGGGTGGCGATGACCGTGCACCCGGTGCACCTTGTCCACGAGGGCCTGGAGGCGGGGCATCTCTTCCCAGAGGTAGGCATGGTGGGTGTCGACGATGTCATGGGCGAAGCTCGCGAGCTCGGCCGGCCCGCGGCCACCGGATCCCCCGCCCGCGTCCTGGGCTGGGTCGGCCGGGAGGTCGAGGGATCGCAGCAGGTCCTCAAGGTCTAGTTCGGCATCGCTCGCCGCCTCTGCCACGGTGCGCTGTCCGTGGCAGCAGTAGTCGATTCCGGCACGGTCGAGCACTGCGGCTCGACGGGCGTCCGCGATCACGAGGTCACCGAGGGTCGCGGTGGCGGTCAGCGGGGTGGATCCGAGGGCGGTGGGCATGTCTCTCCTGGGGCAGGTCCCGGTGGACCCGCTGGCGAGGCCACCGGATTACTTTTTACAGTCATTATTGTAACAAATGTGACAGGTGCAGGCGTGTGTCACTCCCGTGCCACCCGCACGGGGGCGAGTCCCCGGCCGCGGCCCTGCACGGTCGTCACCTCCGCCCGCCCCACCCGCACGGGGGCGAGTTGGGCTTGTCGGCGCCCTGGGCGACACTGTGACCCGACGGAAGGACGCGGATGTCTCATGGACCACTGGCGCGCCGGCGCCCCCGGCGAGCCGCCAGCACGGCGCTCGTGTGGATCATCGCGCTGGGCGCGAGCGCGCTTGGGGCGTGCACGAGCGCGGACACTCCGCCCAAGCCCGAGGAAGTCGCCGCAAAACTCGCCAGCGGCCTCACCGCCGGCGACCTGACTGGCGTCACCTTCGACGGCTCGACGACCGAGGCCGCCACGACCTCCGTCAAGGACGTCGTCGGCAAACTCTCGGGCATCCCGCGGACGGTGACCGTGGCGGGGGTGGTGCCGAAGGCCGACGACCCGACGAAGGCCACGGCGACGCTGTCATGGCACTGGGACGTCGCGCCGACCGAGGACGACTGGCGTTACACGACGGACGCCAAGCTCAGCCTCGCGCCGGACAAGACCTGGCACGTCCAGTGGTCGCCGACGCTCATCGAGCCCAAGCTCACCGCCAGCGAGCGCTTCGCCGTCGACCGGGTGCAGGCCAAACGTGGTGAGATCCGGGGAGCAGGCGGCGTCGTGCTCGCCGGGCTTCGCGACGTCTACAACGTCGGCATCGACAAGGCCCGCATCGCCCCAGACCAAGCGGCGACCTCCGCCGCGGCGCTGGCCGCCCTCATGGGCATCGACCCGGTGGCCTACGCGAAGTCGGTCGCAGCGGGCGGGGCCAAGCAATTCGTCGTCGCGATCACCCTGCGCGCCAGCGACCCGCGGATCGCGGGCAAAACCGCTGCGGTGCAAGCGATCCCAGGCGGAGTGGCAGTCGCCGGGGAGCTGACCCTGGCGCTCTCTCCCACCTTCGCGCGGGCGGTCCTCGGCACCGTCGGCCCCGCGACGGCCGAGATCGTCGCCGCGTCGGGCGGTCGGGTCGGAGCGACCGACATCGTCGGACTGTCAGGCCTGCAGCAGCGCTACAACACCTACCTCTCGGGCACCCCGGGCCTCAAGATCCGCGCCGTCGGCACCGACTCGGCCGGCGGCGCAACGAGCCGCAGCCTCTTCGGTCAAGAGCCAATCGCTGGTCCCGCGCTCATCACGACCCTCGACATCGAGGCGCAGCAGGCTGCCGAGGCCGCACTCGCGGGCGCGCCGGTGCCGACGAGCCTCGTCGCGATCCGGCCATCCACCGGTGAAGTCGTCGCCGCCGCGACCTCCCCCACCGCCCAAGGCTCACTCGCGATGACCGGACGAGCGGCCCCCGGCTCGACCTTCAAGATCGTCTCCTCGCTCGCGCTACTGCGCGCCGGGCTCAGCCCTGAGTCTCCGGTCGCGTGCACCCCGACGGTTACGGTCGACGGCCGGTCATTCAAGAACTACGACGCTTACCCAGACAGCGGGCTCGGCCAGATCTCCCTCCGCACTGCGCTGGCCAACTCCTGCAACACCGCCTTCATCTCACAGCACGGGATCGTGTCGCAGGAGGCCCTGGCCGACGCTGCGGCAGCGCTCGGCTTCGGGGTGGACTTCCAGATGGGCGTCGCCTCCTTCCTCGGGTCGATCCCTCGGTCTGCGACCGCGACCGAACACGCCGCATCCTTCATCGGTCAGGCCAAGGTGGAAGCCTCGGCTCTATCGATGGCGACCGTCGTGGCCTCGGTCGTCAAGGGCGCAACGGTGGTGCCGCGGATGGTGGAGATCCCGGCGAAGGCCAGCTCGGCCGCGACGACGGGGGCAGCGGACTCATCGCCGACGGGGGCAGCGAACTCGCAGGCCACCTCGCCAGCAACGTCGCCAGCAACGTCGTCGGCCACATCCTCGGCCACATCGTCACCCACACCACTGCCGACGACGCCACCGCCCCCCGCCAAGCCCCTCACCTCCGACGAGGCTGCTGCATTGCGCTCGATGATGGCCAGCGTCGTCACCGACGGCAGCGGCAAGGTCCTTTCCGGGCTCGGCGTGACCGGCGCCAAGACCGGCACCGCGCAGTACGGTTCGGCCGACCCGCCCCTCACCCACACCTGGATGGTCGCCTCGCGCGGTGACCTCGCGGTCGCGGTCTACGTCGAGACCGGACAGTCGGGGACCGTTACAACCGCTCCTTACGTCAAGGCGTTCCTCCAAGGTTGGGCGGGCTGATCCAACAGCACCTGGTCTGACAGGTCGGACGCCCACGTGTGACGGGCAGGTCCCCGGGCAGGTCCCCGGACACGTGTGACCGACAGATGTCGCGGACAGGTGTCTTGGACAGGTGTCTTGGGACAGGTGTCTTGGACAGGTGTGACGGGAGGTGCGGAGAGGTCCGAGGCAAGTGGTGCACGGCATACGGGAGGAATGTTCTCCGGGACGAAATCCCGGCTTGCGCTCGCGGCCGGATTGGAGTCGGATGGAGTAGCTCAACTCACGCGGCCCCGCCGCCGGCTCGGCCGCCAGATTTCAGGAGGCATCACGATGTCAGACCCGCAGCAGGCCGGGGTGGTCGACGCACTGAGCGACACCGTCGAAGTGAGCGCCCTGCTCACGCACGACCTCAACCACGTCTGGCACGTGCTGACGACCAACGAGGGCGCTGCTGCCTTCCTCGGCGAGGGCGCGACGCTCGGCGGTAAGGGCGAGCCCTGGCGGGCGGCTGACGGCACGCACGGCGTCTGGCGCACCTACCACCCGCTGGAGCAGGTGCGCGTCTCCTGGCACGCCGACGACGACGCACCCCGGTCGATGGTCGACCTCCACCTTGCTGCCGATGGCGACAAGACCGCCGTCACCGTCCGCCACGAGCACGTGAGCGGTGACACCGAGGCGCTCGGCGCCCGCTGGCGCGCTGCCCTCGATCGCATCGACGCGCTCGCCGGAGATTGACCTTCGCCTCGTCGATCCATCGCACCCGGTGGATCGACGACCCGCCGATCACACCGGGCCGACCGCAGTCGTCCGACCGTGATGTGCCACGAGCCCGCGCACCTTTCGCGCTGGCTCGTGGCGTCTGTCCGCCGCTGCGGTCTGGTGACAGTCGCTTAAGACTCCGGAGAGTTCAGCTGCCGTCGATCCCCTCGTCACCTGCCGTTCGCCTTTAGGCTGTCACCCGCTGCGACCGCAGCGCCGCGCGACCTCGAGGAGTTTGGCGATGAAGGCCACGACGCAGCCACTGACTCCCGACAACGCGCGCCCCGCACGCTCGTCCGCCCTCGCCCAGTGGGTGCCGATCGTGTCGTGGCTGCCGGCATACGACCGCTCGTGGCTCAAGGACGACATCGTCGCCGGGCTGGGCCTCACCGCGCTGCTCGTGCCCCAAGGCATGGCGTACGCCCAGCTTGCGGGGCTGCCCCCGATCACCGGCCTCTACACGAGCATCATGTGCCTCGTCGCGTATGCCGTGTTCGGCCCCTCCCGGGTGCTCGTCCTCGGCCCCGACTCCTCCCTCGGACCGATGATCGCCGCCTCGATCCTCCCCCTCGTGGCCTCCGGCGGTGACCCCGGACGGGCGGTCCTCCTCGCGGCGGTGCAGTCGATTCTTGTCGGCATCTTCATGATCGGGGCTGGCGCCGCCAAGCTCGGCTTCGTCGCCGACCTGCTGTCCAAGCCGACGATGGTCGGCTATATGAACGGCCTCGCGCTGACGATCCTCGTCGGCCAGATGCGGAAGTTGGGCGGCTTCTCGGTGGAGGCCGACGGTCTCATCGGTGAGATCGTCGGCACCTGGCAGAAGATCGCCGCCGGCGCGACCAACCTGTGGGCCCTCGGTGTCGGCCTCGCGGCCCTCGTCCTTATCTTCGGGCTGCAGAAGGTCCTACCGCGCGTGCCAGCCGTGCTCGTCGCAGTCATCCTCGGGATCCTCGCCTCGACCTGGCTCAACTTGCCCGAGCACGGAGTCAAGGTCGTCGGCGAACTCCCCCAGGGTGTGCCCCCGCTGACGGTCCCACTCGTGTCCCTCGGCGACATCGGCCTGCTCATCGCTGGTGCCCTGGGCATCACGCTCGTCGCCCTCGCTGACACGATCTCGACAGCCACGGCATACGCGCGCCGGACCGGGCAGCCCATCGACGGCAACCAAGAGATGGTCGGCATCGGCGCGGCCAACGTCCTCGCGGGCCTCTTCCAGGGTTTCGCGGTGAGCACGAGCGGGTCGCGGACGGCCGTGGCCTTCAAGGCCGGCGCCAAGAGCCAAGTTGCGGGGCTCGTCGGCGCCGTCGCCATCCTCGTCCTCCTCGTCGTCGCGCCCAACCTCCTTGCCGCACTGCCGATCCCGGTGCTGGCGGCCATTGTCGTCGTCGCAGCGTTCTCGCTTGCCGAACTGCCGGCTGCCAAGCGCCTGCGGACCCAACGGCCGATGGAGTTCTGGCTGTCGATCGCCGCGACCCTGGCGGTGGCGGTGCTCGGTGTGCTGCCCGGCATCGGCGTTGCGGTCGGGCTCTCGATCCTCAATGTCTTTCGCCGGTCGTGGTGGCCTTACCAGGCCGTCCTCGGCCGCGAGAAGGGCGCCAACCCGGGCTATTTCGATCTCGCCGAGAACCCCAACGCCGGGTCGATGCCTGGCCTCACGATCTTCCGTTTCGACGCGCCGCTCTTCTTCGCCAACGCCCGCACCTTCTCCGATCAGGTGCTGCGCCTCGCCGACGCCGACCCCAAACCCCGCTGGATCCTCGTCGCGGCCGAACCCATCTCCGACATCGACACGACCGCCGCCGACATGCTCGAAGAGCTTGCCGGTGACCTCGAGACACGCGGCGTGCAGCTGGTCTTCGCCGAGCTCAAGGAGCCCGTGCGCGCCAAGATCGACGGCTATGGCATGCACGACGTGCTCGAGAAGTTCCTCTACTTCACCACCCTGAACAAAGCGGGCAAGGCCTACCAGGCGGAGTTCGGCACGCTATGGCCGGGCGAGGAGCCGCCGACGCCCGATGCCGCGGAGTCGACCGAGCCCACCCACCCAGTCGAGTCCGGGCGCTGATGGCCCACGTCCGTTCGGTCAACGTCGCGGTCCCCGGCCCCAACCCCGCTGGCGGCAGACGCCTGTCCGGCATGGTCAAGGTCCCGACTCCCGATCCGGTGCTCCTGCGGGATCCCGGCGACAAACGCCGCGGTGAGGGCAGTGGCGTCGTCGGTGACTTTGTCGGCGAGCGCCGCCACCACGGGGGCACCTACCAGGCGGTGTATGCCGTGGCCCGCGAGGAACTCGACCACTGGGCCGCCGAGGTCGGTCGAGACCTCGGCGACGGGGCGTTCGGCGAAAACCTCACCACGGTCGGCCTCGACGTCGACGACGCGCGACTCGGTGAGATCTGGCAGGTCGGCACCACCGTGCGGCTGCAGGTCACCGGGCCACGCGTGCCCTGCTCGACCTTCGCGAAGGCCATGGGTGAGCGCCGCTGGGTGAAGCGATTCACGGAGCGCGGGCGCACCGGCGCCTACCTGCGCGTCCTCACCCCAGGAGAGGTGCGCACTGGTGATGAGGTCGTCATCGAGCATCGCCCCGCGCACCACGTGACCGTGCCGATGTCCTTCCGCGCGTGGACGACCGAGCGGCATACACTCCCCGATCTGCTCGCAGCCGGCGACGATCTGACACCTGAGTTCGTCGAGAAGATCCGGGAGTACCGCGCCAGCCAGCTCTGACTGTGACTGGCATCACCCCTCCGGCCTGTCACCTTTACGCTCCGGCCACCGTCTATGCGGTGTCACACCTGGTGCCAGCCGATCTGCAGTGATCATCGAGCACCACCCTTCGACCAGGAGAACGCCAGCCATGAAGCTCAATGTCGGCAGCACCGACCGCACCATCCGCCTCGTGATCGCGATCGTCGCGGCGCTGCTCGCGGCCTTTGTCGTCAAGTCCGGTGCCTTCGCCATCGTGCTGTGGATCGTCGCCGCGATCATGCTCGTCACCGCCCTCGTGCGCGTGTGCCCCCTCTACCTGCCTTTCGGCATCAGCACCAACAAGCGCGTCTGACCGGCGCATCACCTCGTCTCGCGGCGGGCGACACAACCCTCTGGTGTCGCCCGCCGCGGCATGCCCGGGTTTGGCCCGCCCACCGAGCCGCGTCCGACGGGTCAGGCCGCCGCACGAGCCACGGCGCCATCGGCACGCAATACCGTTGACCTGTGGCACTGACGACCGAAGACCTCACCGCTGCCGTCCCGGGGCTGCTGCGCTACGCCCGCTCGCTCACCCGCGACCCAGCCGCCGCCGAGGACCTCGTCCAGGACACCGTCGTCCGCGCTCTCGAACGCGCCCACTCCTTCCGCGGCGACTCGTCGCCGCAGACGTGGCTCCACCGGATCCTCCATCACCGGTTCGTCGATCTCGTCCGCGCCGACCGCACCGAACCCGTCGACTCGGACGACCTGGCCGAACGCGTCGAACGCGACTGGCAGGACGACGCCTACACCGTCGACGGCGAGACCGTCGTCGTCCGCGCGGAGCAGGCCGAGTCGCTGCGAGACGCGATCATCCACCTGCCGGCGAGTTACCGGTCTGCCGTCGTCCTCCACGACGCCCACGGTTTGACGGCTGCCGAGGTCGCCCAGATCCAAGACGTCACGCTCGCTGCGGCCAAGCAGCGCATCGCCCGCGGCCGGGCCATGCTCGTGACGCACCTCGCCCGCGGCACCGAACGCCGTGCTGCCACCGGTGCGGTGCCGCTGCGCTGCTGGGATGCCCGCTCGCGAGTGAGCGACTATCTCGACGACGAGCTCACCAACGACCAGCGCGCGGCCCTCGAACGGCACCTCGGTGGCTGCCCCACCTGCCCTGCGCTGTATGCCGGTCTCGTCGGGGTCCGCGCCGCTCTGGGCGCCCTGCGCGACCCGGACACGGTCGTGCCCCCGGCGATTGCCGCCCGCCTGCGGGACGGGGACAGTTAAGTCGGCTCGGCGGCGAGGGCGACGGTGAGGGTATGCCGCTCCCCTGGTCCTAGCCGCACGACGCCGTCACCTGAGTTGAACGCATCCGGCGGACAGGACATCGGCTCGACAGCCAGGCCGGCGCGGTGAAGGTAATCGCCGGTGTAGAGCTGGACCCAGCCGGTGTCGGAGCGCACGACGGTGCGGAACGGCATACCCGGCCGGTGGAGTGATGCTTCCCAGCCATTCGCAGGGAGGCCGCTCACAGCGTGGTCGATGGACCGGGCGCCGATGGCGGCCCCGGTGGTGAAGTCGAGACTCTCGCTGGACGCTGGGGCGGTCCCGGTCGGAAGGAGTCGATGGTCGACGGTGACGACTGTCTCCGCGGGGAGGTCGAGGACGCAGTCGTCGATCGGGCCGTCGCCGCAGCGCAAGTAGGGGTGAAAGGCCACGCCGTAGGGAGCGTCGACCTCGCCGAGGTTGCGCGCCGTGATCGTCACGGCGAGACCGACGCGCGCATCCAGGTCAGCGACGAGGGTCAGACCGAGCCGGTACGGATAGCCGGGTCGGGGGTAGACGTCGGTGCCGAGGACGAGGCGGGCTGACGTCGGGGCGCCGACGACACGCCACTCCTGCCAGCACACCAGGCCGTGGAGGGCGGTGCCGGTGGCGGGCTCGGTGATGGCTGTCTCGTGGTCTTCGCCGTCCCAGGTATAACGCCCGTCGCGGATGCGGTTGGGCCAGGGCGCGAGGACCTTGCCCGAATAGGCCGGTGGGTATGCCGTAGGGCTGGCCGGGTCGCCGAGGGGGACCACCAAATCGTGGCCCTGCCAGCTCAACCGGCCGAGGGTCGCTCCGACAGAGGCGACCTCGGCCAGATAATCTCCGGCCTCAAGCCGCCAGACATCGCCGTTGGCAAGATCGTGACGTCGTGGCTCACGTCCGCGTTGACGCACGGGTTGACGCACGGGTTCACGCACGGGTGAAGCTCCTCGGGCTCGCGACGAACAACTGGCACATGGCGCCGGGCTGACGGCCGCAGTCTAGAGACCGGGCGATCTGCATCAGGCGATCGGACCATCCCGCCCCCCTGATTGAGCACCAGCGATCGGGCGCAACCATCGGACCACTCCCGACCTTTGCGCTATCGGCCCCAGGCGACGAGCCGTCTCCCGACCCCGCGCAGCACGGCCCGCAATCCAGCCACGGTGCAGCCCACGGTGCAGCCCATGGGGCGGGCTCACGCCGCGGGGGGTGAATGGGAGAGCGGCGCCGAGTCAGGCCCACGATCATCGGCGGGGAGACCCGAGCGCGCCCGCTGCAGGTGCCGGTCATAGCTGCCAACGTCGACATCCCACACAACCCCCAGCGGACCAGCCCCCTCGGCGACTATTCGGCCGATCAATCGATCACGATGGACGATCGTGTGGTGGCGCCCGCACAACAGGGCCCCATTGGACACGTCGGTGGCGCCGCCATCGGCCCAGTGCACGAGATGGTGGGCATCGCACCAATGCGCCGGCGCCCCACACCCAGCGAACGTGCACCCTCGATCGCGCAGCCACATCGCCTTGATCATCGTTGGCGGGAAGAGTCGCTGCCCCCGACCAACCCCGACGACGTCGCCCTTGGTAGATACGGCGACCGGCACGACCTCGCCGTCGCACGACGCTTGCCGCACCGTCTCCGCACCCACGAGCAGCCCACCGGCGAGCGAACCCAACACCGTGCCCGCTCCCGCACGCGCCGCGATATCTGCGGCTGTCATCGTCAGCAGCAGGGTTGACTTCACCCCGCCTACGAGGCCAACTCCAGCGGCAGTGGCGCGACGGCATACCTCGATGAGCGCCATGCCGCGGCGCGCTGCCGTGCTGCGGGGATCGGGCTCTCCCCCTGGCCCGGGCACCGGAGCCGATGCCGGCCCGATGGCTGCCTCCAAGACGGCCTTCCCCACCCCGTCGACGGTGAGCTGATAGCTGAACCCACCCAGTTCGTCGCCCATCGGTTGCGACAGGCTGATCGCTGCCGCCGCGAGGGCTTCCTGATGCTCGAAAACCGCGTCCCCGCCATAGGTCGCCACGATCTTGGCTCGCAACTCGCGCACCGCCGGCCTGCCATGCGAGGCCCCCACCTCGAGCATGCCCTCTATCACCGTGGCCGCCGCGTCGTCCCGCAGCAACGGCCGCAATCGGTCGAACTGCTTCACGACGCTGACCCCGACGCCCGCGTCGACCCGACCACTCGCCACGGCGTCGACGACCGGAAGGCATTCCGGTCGCCCGGCTTCGCGCACGATCCGCGCCACCGCTCCGACTCCACCGGCCGCAGCCAGGATCGGCGCGTGCGCCATCACCCACGACGCGACGCTGGCATGCTGCGACGCCGCGATGTCACCGCGCGCCGCTGCCGCCACGGTGATCGCCACGCGCGCAGCCGCCGCCTGCCCCACGAGCGCATCCACGTCTGTCATCAACGGACCCAGTTCGTCGCTCGCCATGCCGGGCAGGAGCGCTCGCAATCCCCGCAGGGCCTCGTATGCCGTGTCCACTGCCTCACGGACCCTCCCCGCCGTGCTGACCCCCTCTGCGCTCCCGTCGGTGCCCGTGCCTCCACGCACCCCTGCACCCACGCCGGACCGCTCACCCCCGAGGGCGGCGGCGACGTGAGGGCTCCCGATCTCCATGCCCCAAACGTTACAACCGACCCCCGACAACCCCTCCCGAGAGGCTCTCCCGCACAACTGATCCGGAGCGATCCCGGATCTTTGTACGAGGACGAGCAGCGCCGATCCTCTCCCCCGTCACTCCGCCACAGGCACGCACCGGGCGCGCGGCGCACACGCTCGGCACACGGCATACTGGGAAGGTCTTGCCCCGACACCGAAAGCGCCCGATGACCCCCTCAGCGCACGCCTCCGAGTTCATCGACCTGGAGACCCGGCACGCGGCCAACAACTACTCACCGCTGGACATCGTCATCGCCAAGGGCGAAGGGGCGTGGGTCGAAGACGTCGACGGCCGCCGTTACGTCGACGCCCTCGCGGGCTACTCCGCCCTCAACTTCGGCCACAGCCACCCCCGCCTCGTCGCGGCAGCAGAGCGCCAACTCCACAAGCTCACCCTCACGAGCCGCGCCTTCCGCAGCGATCAGCTCGGCCCGTTCGTGCGCGACCTTGCCGCCCTCACCGACAAGGAGTTCATCCTTCCGATGAACTCCGGCGCCGAAGCCGTCGAGACGTCGATCAAGGTCGCGCGCCGCTGGGGTCACCGGGTCAAGGGCCTGCCCGAAGACTGGGGGACGATCATCGTCATGGGCGGCAATTTCCACGGCCGCACGACGACCATCGTGTCGTTCTCCACGGACAAGGTCGCCCGCGACGGCTACGGCCCCTACACACCTGGATTCCTCGTCATCCCCTATGGCGACATCAATGCCCTGCGCGCGGCGATGACCGACGAGACCATCGCCGTCCTGCTCGAACCCATCCAAGGCGAGGGCGGCGTCGTCATCCCGCCTGACGGCTTCCTCCGCGACGTCCGCGACCTCTGCACCGAGCGCAACGTCCTGATGATCGCCGACGAAATCCAATCGGGCCTCGCCCGCACCGGCCGCACCTTCGCCTGCGACCACGAGAGCGTCGTGCCCGACATCTACGTCATGGGCAAGGCTCTCGGCGGCGGCATCGTCCCGCTGTCGGCGATCGCGGCCGACGGCGAGATCATGAGCGTCATCACCCCGGGCTCGCACGGGTCGACTTTTGGCGGCAACCCCTTTGCCGCGGCCATCGGGCGCGAGGTCGTCGCGATGCTCGCGACCGGCGAGTTCCAAGAGCGCGCCGCGCGCCTGGGCTCGATCCTTGCCAGCGAACTGCACAGCCTCGTCGGCCACGGCGTCTTTGAGGTCCGCAGCCGCGGCCTCTGGGCCGGGCTGGACATCGACCCGGGCCTCATGTCGGGCAAAGAGTTGTGTTACCGCATGGCCGAACGAGGCGTGCTCGCCAAGGACACGCACGGCTCGACGATCCGGCTCGCGCCGCCGATCGTGGCCAGCGAGGACGACATCACGCTCATCGCCCGCTCCATCCGGGAGTCGCTGACCGCCGGGTCGTGATCGGCGGGTCGTGATCGGCGGGCCAGTGCCTCCGCCTGACTCACCGCCTGGGCGGAAGGAGCTTCAGGGCGGCGTGCGGACATGACGTGACTGCCTCACGCGCGAGCTCGCGCAGATCGGCGGTGACCGGGCCCGCCACGATGGGGTAGCCCCACTCATCGAGGGTGACGAGCTCGGGCAACACCTCGGCACACACACCCCGCCCCATGCACGCCGGCCAGTCGACCCGGAGTATGCCGACCGATTCCTCGGTGGGTCCCCCCGCCGCTGCGACCGGAGCGTCCGGAGCGTCCGGAGCCGCCGGTGGGACCATCGGTCGGGCGCTCATGGGGCCGCCTCGAGGTCACCATCCGCGGTCTCGGCGACACCAGCGGTCTCGGCGACACGGCATACCCCACCCAAATGCGCAGCCACCTCGTCGTCGAAGACCGTGACCATTGACCGCACGAGCCGGGCCGTGCCGTCCGGGTGCGCACACGCCCCTCGGCCCGTGACAAGCCCGGCGAGCTGCGCGATGCGCGAGTAGGAGGCGCCCGTGTTGCACCGCGCGAGAGCGTCTACCTCGGCGGTCAGCGCCGGCAGTCCGTTGAAGCACGGCCCACAGCGGCCGGCAGTCTCGCCAGCGAGGTATGCCGTGACAGCCGCGGTCACAACCACGGGGCACTCGCCCGCGGCGGGAGTCAGGACGACGCCTGCGCCAAGGGTGAGACCGGCGTCTCGCAGGTCGGTCCGGCTCACCGTGAGAGAGGCCAGGCTGCCGGCTGCCGCCCACGTGCCGTGATAGCCCCCCACGAGAGCTGGCCGTTGCGCCGCCTCACCGAGCACGTCCACCCATGCCGTGCCATAAGGGATCTCGACGACCTCGATCCCACCGTCGCTGCCCGAGAGACTGAGCAGCGTCGTGCCAGGCTCCTGTGGCGTCCCCAGCCTCCGATAGCCCTCGACCCCGAGGCCGACGAGTGCACCGACGTGGGCCCACGTCTCGGCGTTGGACAGGAGAGTCGGCCGTCCCTTGAACCCCGAGAGGGCCTCGGGCTGCCAGGCGGTCACGGGCAGGCCCGGCCGGCCTGAGAGCGCCTCGATGACGGCCCGAGCCTGGCCGGCGACAAACCCCGGGCCGGTCTCGGTGAGGTGCCACGAGAGTCGCTCGCCAGCCTCACGGCGTTGAGTCACGGCGAGTCCGTAGGCGTCCCTCACCTCCGGCCGCTCACGAGGTGTCACGACGTGAATCTCACTGCAGCGCAAGGCGTATGCCGCTGCCGCCGCCCCGTCGAGGACAAGGTGCGGCGCCGTGAGCGCGAGTGCGTAGTCCTTGGCGCTGGCTGGTTCGCCCTCGGCAGCGTTGACGACGACGATAGGGCGCCGCAGCAGTCGCGCAGAGGAGGCCGCTGCGGCGAGCTTCGTCGCGAAGGGGAAGCCCGCGCCTCCCCGACCGGCGAGCCCGATGGCGCGCGCCTGCTCGACGAGATGGTCCGCGGTGAGTCCGGCTCCGCGGGGGTCGGGCCAGCGTGTCCGGTGACCCGAGAGTCCCTCGTCCTGGGCCACCTGGGCCACCTGGGCCACCTGGTCCTGCGACCCAGCGGCCGCGAGCAGTCGAGGACCGCGCCGGATATCCACGGTGACCGGCATACCGACCGTGGCTGCCGCGGTCACGCCTGCTCCGTCACGACGCGACCTCGCACGAGACGTGCCACGGTCGCTGCGGCGACCGTGCCGACGCACCCGAGGAGGATCCATCGCAGCCACGACGTCGTCATGTCGGTGCCGATCCCCACGGTATGGACGAGCGAGGCCGCCCAACTCGGGTATGCCGCGAGGTGCACCAGCCGCCAGGCGCGGTCACTAAGGCGGCGCTTGGCGAGGCTCGTGAGGACCACGGCGATGAGCAGGTCGACGGCCAGCGCCCCCGCGGCGAGGTAGACGGGTCGGTAGAGACCGCCGAAAGGCACGAGCGCATCCCACCACCGGATGTCCACATAGGTGTCGACGACGGCGGTGACGATGTGCGCGAGTAGGAGGCCGGTCGCCAGGCCCGCGAGGCTCCGGTGGAGTCCCTGCACCGCGAACTGCGGCACCCGACGCACTCCCGGACGACGCGCCACGCCGGCGATCCCCAGCACGACGACGAGGGTGTAGAGCACGAGAAGGACGACACCGGTGCCGCGGTTGAGATACCAGAAGAGCAGGGCCGGTCAGCACGCGTCCTCCTCCTGCGTCGATGATGCCCATGCCTCGGTCGTCACGACGTCGCCGCCGTGGCCGACGAGACGCGCGGGTATGCCGCGCACGGAATACCACGGCAGGGCCGCAGCTCCGAGGACGAGCCCGAGGGTCGCGTAGGCGTTGGCGGCGGCCGCCGAGGGCGCCAGTGCGCTCACTGAGCACCAGGGCCCGGCCGTGGAGCGCGCCGTGCGCGGGTCGATGACGTGGTGCCATTCGGTGCCGCCGCGGACCCATCGGCGGGCGGTCATCGATGAGGTCGCGATCGCGCCCGAGGTGAGCCAGAGGTCGGCGGGGAGCGCCGGGTTGTCCAGGGACGCTCGGTCCGGGGCGATCCGCACCGGCCAGGCCGGACCAAAGGCCCCGGCGGGTATGCCGCCCACGGCCGCGACCCGGACGTCGCCGCCGACGCTGACGATTGCGGGGACGGCATACCGCTCGACGATCGTGAGCGCGACGAGGTCGGCGGCGTAACCCTTCCCGACGGCACCGAGGTCGAGTGAGCATCCGTGGGGGACGCGGATCCGGCCGGGCTCGATCTCGACCCGGCGCCAGGCGTCGGTGTCGTGGCGACGCGGAAGGACGGCCGGGTCGCTGGTCGGGCGCAGGCGCGCGAAGGTGCGGTCGTACCCCGCCGCGACGAGCAGGTCACCCAGACAGGGGTCGACCAGACCGTCGGTCTCCCGGGCGGCCCAGAGTGCCGCGCGGAGCATGCCGATCAGCACCTCGGATACGGCGGTCCAGCGACCGGCTCGGCGATTGGCGTGCATGAGGTCGGAGTCGTCTCGGAAGCGGCTGCACGTCGCGTCGACCTCTGCCAGGACGTCGCGAGCGAGGGCGCCGACCTCGTCGTCCAGGCCGGCGTCGGCCACGCGGAGTTCCACGTAGGTGCCCAACGCCCGGAACGACACTCCTGACTCGACGACCGGCGGCAAGGTCGTCACGGCTGACCTAGCGGCGTCGTCACTTCTCATCCCCTCTGGACCCCTCGTCCACGTGTCTGCGCTCGTCAGGACCCGGTCGAGGACACGGGGGCCGGGGCGGGTGCGGGTGCGGCGGCCCGGGCCGGGGCGGGTGCGGCGGCAGGTGCCTTGGCGGCGGCCGCGGGCTTGGCCGCGCTTGCGGCCGACTTGCTCGTCGTGGTGCGCGGAGCAGGCGGGGCGACGCCGACGGGCGCTGCGGCGGCCTGGATGACGGTGTCGGTCACCGTGCGGGTCGGGTAGTCGCGGTATTCGACCGAGGCCGCCTGCGGCCCCTGGGCCGCGGAGACGGATGTTGCGGGGGCCTTGGCCGCCTCCGTGGTCCGCGCGGCGACCGCAGTTGCCGCCCCCACTCCGGCGATGGTCGATGCGGTGACGGCACCGGTGACGACGGCGAGGAGTGTTGAAGCGCGGTCACGATCGCGCGGCGAATAGGTAGCCATGAGGTCGAGTGTGGATCGCGCCATCCCAAGCCCATGTCAGCGCAACGTTAAGAGGTCCTTGTGCCTCAGGCGGGGGCCAACGGGCTCCCGCGATGCCTTAGGAAAGCCTTGAACCGACGCTCACGTGGAGTTGACGGGCCGGTCGGGACACTCGTGGCGGAGCCGGGTGCCGTCGAAGCACTTCTTTCCCCGTCGAAAGCCCGAGGCCACCCCACCTCGATAGGCCGCCTCGACGCCCGACGCACCCGGCCTCCAGCCGCTTCCGCCACAACCACGCACACACCCAGGAGTCGTTCCCATGATCAGGATCTCGAAGACGCGCGCCGCCGGCCTCGGGGTCGTCGCTGGCATCGGCGGGGCGGCATACCTGTATGCCGCTCTCTCCTCGCCCGTCACGGTGCCCGCGTCGGCGGCAACCCCCATGAGCACGTCAGCACCGGTCGTCGTCTACCGCGACTGCACTCCCCCCGCGGTGTTGGAAGGTCTGGAGTGCGTGACCCACGTCGTCACCACCGTGGCCGCGCCTGCCCCCGACCCGGCAGCAGTGCCGGTGCTGCCGGCCGTCCCGGCTGCGCCAGGCGCCCAAGGCACGCCCGCCGCGCCAGCAGTCCCCAGCCACGACGACAGCGACCACCGAGACAGAGACAGCGACAGCGACGACCACGGCAGCGACGACCACGGGGACCACAATGACGACCACGATGACGACTGATTGAGCCACCCGTCCACCACCCGGGTGGCGACGCTCGCCCCGCCCGCGGTGCCGGGTCGCTCCTCGCCGGGGCAGACCGCGCCGGGCGTAGGGTCGGCCCGGTCAGAGCATTGGCGCGACCGGGATCCGCATCGTGACGGCAAGGCCCCCGAGCTCGGACGGACCGACGACGAGGTCGCCTGACACCGACTCGATGATCCGTGTGACGATGGCGAGCCCCAGGCCGGTGCTGCCGCTGCCACTGTGCCCTCGGGCAATGAGTTCGGCTCTGCCGAGCCCCGGGCCGCCGTCCTCGATGACGAGCCTCACCCGACCGGCCGGACCCACGGAAGCCGCGGCGCTGCCCGTGGGCCCTAAGTGTCCTGCACCCCCGACCCCTCTCCCGTCCGCTGGGTCACGGTGCACGCCGATCCGCACGGATGCGCCTTCAGGGGTGTGCGCGAAGACGTTGTCGATGAGGTTGTCGACGACGTCCTGGACGTCATGTGCCGACAGCGGCACGAGCACCGGGACCTGGGGCAGGGCGACGGTCATCCCGCGCCCCTGATCCTCCGCGAGCGGCCGCCAGAAGGCTGCGCGCTCGGCGACGACGGCGACGAGGTCGCATTGGCCACCCATCGCCTCGCGGGAGGTGCGCCGGGCATCGGTCACGACGGTGTCGATGGCGCGATGGAGATCGTCGACGTGGTCGCGCAGCCGCGTGCGCACGGCCTCGTCGGTCACGAGATCGGTGTCCAACCTCAGGGCCGTCACGGGAGTGCGTAAGCGGTGGGAAAGGTCGGCGGCGGCTTCGCGCTCGCTGGCGAGGAGCTCGGAGATCCGCTCGGCCAGGCGGTTGAGGGCGACCCCGAGCCCGGCAATCTCATGGGCTCCGGAGGTGTCGGCGCGAGCGTCGAGCTCACCCTCCCGCAACCGATGCGCCACTCCGGCCATCTCGGTCACGGGTGTCGCAATCCGGTCGGCGATCGCTCGAGCGACGATGACGCTCAATCCGATCAGGATCACCGTGAGAGTGGCGAGGAACAGCCACGCCTCGAACACGCCCCGGCGCACCGCCGCGAAGTGCACGGAGCTGTGGACGACCACCGTGCCGTCGGCAAGGATCACCGGCACGGTGACGTCAGCGCCGTCGTCGTGGCGGACGGTCACCGACCGGGCCTGCGACCGGGCCTGCGCGACGAGGGGACCGACCCGTTCGGCGTCATCGGGGTCTTCGGCTGGCCCGATGACGCGCCCGTTGGGCAAGGACACACACGTGTGCACAGGCGGCTGGTCGACGACGGGGTCCAGGACTCTCGGCAGGCTCTCGACCTCTCCGACCCCCGCGACGATGGTCGCGATGTTGTTGGCCCGGTCGCGGGCCGCGGCGACAGCTTGATCCTCGGCCATGACCTTGACGAGCGCCCCCAGCGGGAGGACGAAGGCCACGACGACCGCCGCCGTCATCGCGACGACGAGCCGGGTGATCCGGTGGCGGAGCATCAGCTCACGTCGGGCGCACTCATCCGCACCCCGACGCCCCGCACACTGTGGAGGTAGACGGGCTCGGCAGCGGTCTCGCCGAGCTTGCGGCGCAGCCACGACAGGTGGACGTCGACCGTGCGGTCGCCCCCGCCATACGCCTGGCGCCAAACATCGGCGAGGATCTCCCGCTTGGTGACCACTTCGCCGGCTCTCGAAGCCAACAGGTGCAGGAGGTCAAATTCCTTGCGAGACAGCTCGATCGCTTCACCGCGGACGGTCACCTCCCGAGAGGCCGGCCGGATGACCACTTCCCCGACGACGATCTCGGGGATGGCCGCCTCCGAGGTGCCCGCACGCCGCAGCACCGCCCGGATCCGTGCCTCCAACTGCTCCCCGCCGAATGGTTTGACGACGTAATCGTCGGCACCCGCGTCCAGAGCCTTGATGATGACCCGCTCGTCGTCTTGGGCTGTCGCGACGACGACGGGGATGTCGCTGACCGCCCGCAGCATCGACAGCACCTGCAGGCCGCCGATGTCGGGGAGCCCGAGGTCGAGGACAACGACATCGGCATGACCGTCCGCGGCCAACTGCAGCCCGGCCATCCCGGACGCGGCGCTCGACACGGCATGACCGCCCGAGGTGAGGCTGCGGATCAGCGCCGACCGGATGGCGTCGTCGTCCTCGACGATCAAGACCGAGACCATGGCTCGTACGGTACGCGTCCCGGCCCCACATGGGACACTGGCGTATGCCGCGCCGCCTCACGATCTCCTCGCGCTGGGGCTGGGCGATGCTCTGGGTCGCGGTGGTCGTCGTGACGTGCACACTCACCTGGGCGACGATCATGCGGGTGGCCGACGACGTGGCGACGATCGGCGGCCCAGGATTGGTCGCGGCACCCTCACGCGTGGCTGGCGCACCGGTGACCGAGGGCGCCATCCCGCCGACCACGGGCCCGTCCGGCGTCGGCGGGCAGACAAGTCCCGTCACGGCGCCACCCACCCCGTTGCCTCCGCTGTCGTCATCCGCGTCGAGTCCTGGGACGAAGCTGCACCCCGGGCAGGTGCCGGCTCCCAGCCCTGCACCTCATCCCGCCGTGCAGCGCACCCTTCGCACCGACGGCGGCACCATCGTCGCTGCCTGCACAGGCGCGCTGCTGTCCGTGCGCTCGGTGACGCCGGCCGACGGCTGGTCGGTTCGCCAAGAACGCGACAGCGACAAGACCAAGGTGTCCTTCGAGCGTGGCGATCAGTCGCGTGAGGTCGAAGTGGAATGTCGCGCCGGGACGCCGACCTTCGACCTGGAGTAGCCCTCCGCTCGGCACCTCGGCATCCCCGCTCCCCCGCGTCAGCCACACAGCCCTCGGCCGCCACGCAGTCCCGCGGCCACGCAGACCCGTCAGGTGACGGGGGCGGCATACTCCCATCGGAGTCCGACCGTGCCGCGACGCGGTCGCTCACGGACCACCGAAACCCGCAGGTCCGACCCGAGCGTGCGGGGCAGGACAAACCGGTCCGGCCCGGTGTCGCGGTGCCGCTCGAACTCCTCGATCTTGATCGGCAGGGCGTCGGGGTGGAAGCCCACGTCGAGAGTGGTCAAGAGCCGGGGGGAGGACATGAAGGCGAAGGCCGTGAGGGTGGGGGCGGTGTTGTCGTCCCGGGTGAGGAATCGCAGCACGTGGTAGGTCCCACGGCGGATCGTGCGGTCGAAGAGCAACTCGGTCACGAGGACGTTGGCCGTCACGTCGCGGCGCGAGCGGCCGAGGCGACATCCTCCGAGGGGTTCGAGGGAGAGTTTCGAGGGGTGACCGCCAGGCTCGCCGCCGTGGATGGCGGGGTAGCGATCGATGTCGACGAGGGCCTTGAGCACGAGGGTCGTCTCGATGGTGTCGACGCTGCCGTCCGGGCCGAGTTGCGCGACATCAGCGGCGCTGACGATCGACATCGACGTGAACTTGTCCTGGCATCCGATCTCCTGGAGCAGCGAGTCGATCCGTTGACCAGCGGCGATCATGTCGAAGGCTTCGGGCCCAAACATCGGGCCGGCGTCGTCGATCCGGTTATAGAGCGACCCGTCCGGGACGCCGAGGACAAGCTCAAGCGCTTGGATGGTGCGCAGCGAATCCGCGCCGGTCGGGGTGCGCTTGCCATTTTGCCAATAGCTCAGGGTGCTCTTGGCGACCGGTGTGCCGCGTTCCCCCAGCCGCCGCTGGATCCCGTCGAGGGTGAGGCCGCTCTTGCGGATCGCGGCGCGCAGCGCCATCGTGAACGCCCCGGATGCCGCGCCGTCTTTGGTCGGTCTGTCATCGATCTGTTCGCTCGTCACGGGCCGCACAACCCCTCAGTGAACGTTCACACTTTCCCGGCAGCAGGGCGAGTCTAGCTGCGGGTTCACGTCGAACGGCCATTCACCGGACCGGCAAGGGTTCACGAGGAACGCTTGCGAGCGCTGAGCCGCCTTCCCGAGACTTGACATGCCTCGACAGGTCACGGCAACGACCGCTGATGCGGGAGGGGACGCCCGTGAGTCCGCACGGCTCTTCGGGCGGTGCGGCTTGGCGCGGCAAAAGGTGGCTGGTTCTCCCCAGGTGTCAGAGGACCAGCCACCTGCCACGTCCGGACCGGCCAGCCCGTCAGTCGATCCGTCGCGACACCGTCACCGGGGCCCTCCCTGGAGCGGTCAACGTGACCGTGATGGTGACGCGTCCGGGCGCCGGGACCCACGCGGCATACGCGGGTTGCGCCAGTCGCGGCCGGAGGACACGCACGATGTGGACTTGATCGTCGAAGCCCGTCGAGAGGCGTCCCCTGACGATCTTCGCCAGCGGCACCGCGCGCGAGCGGCGGCTCGTGCCCGTCCCTATGGTGCGCACTGCGCTGACCCGCAGCACCACCCCGGCGTCGAGCGTCGCCGGAGCGTCGGTGTCGATCGCGAGCAGGACCCCGCCCGGCTTGCGCGTCCACGTGGGGACCGTGAGCGAGTATGCCGGTGGGCCGGCATACCCCGGCATGGGTCACCGGACTTGTCTGGCAAATGGGCGAAATCCGCCGACATGTCAGCAATCGATCGCACGCTCCTCGCCTCGAAATGTCAGAAGTGGTCGTCTCCTGGGTCGGGAGACGACCACTTCTGACACCTCACGCGCGAGGGGAGCGTGGGCGAGGGGGGAGCGTGGGCGAGGAGAGCGGTGGGCGCGGGTTGCGAGCGGAGCTCGGCTCGCTATTCGGCGCGCCAGAACGGCTTCGCCGCCGTGATCTCGGTGACGAGCTTCTGCGCCTTAGCCAACTGGGTGTCGAGGTCCAGATGCGCCGGCTCGGCGGTCTCGATGCCGGTCACCTCGGCCATGTGCTCCCACGTCGCATGATCGTTGAGGGCGCCGAGGGTGTCCTGGAGCTTGCTCAACTTGCTTTCCAGAGCAGCGATCTCCGGCTCGTGGCCGGGCCACATCGCGGCGAAGAACTGGCAGCCGTAGCGCAACTTCTTGGCCTCGATCCGCACCTGGTGGCGGTCGTGCTCGGTGAGCCCAGCCAGGTCAGCGCCCATCGTGACGATCCGCGAGCGCCGCCGGTTGAGCGCGCGGCGCGCGAGAGAGCGCCCGGTCCATGGGTCGTCGTCGAGGGCCTTGCGCCAGCGTCCCTTGTCGAGCCAGCGGTCAAGTTCCTCATGCAGGTGGGCCCAGCGAGCGGAGGCGACCATGTCGGAGACCGTCGCGTATGCCGCGACCCGCGCCTTCTCGACCTTGGCCTGGTCGGCCTCGGGGAGGTCGGGGTTGTTCTCGACGAAGACGTCGAGGTCGCGGGCCAGGCCGAAGGCCGACGTGAGCTCGCGCAGGTCGGCTTTGAGGCGCGCACCCTGAGGATCGGAGCGAGGCAACTCACGGGCGAGCGGAAAACAGCGACCGCAGTCGACGGTAGGCGACGCGGAACTGGTGAAGCACCTCCGGGTCGTCGATGCCGAGGTGGGGTTGGTTGGCGTCGGCGTGGTCCAGACATGACGTCGCGACCGTCATGACGGCCCGCTGAGCGGACGCGTGGGGTCGCAATTGGATCGGCCCGGCTTTGACGGCTGCGGTGGTCATGGCCGTCATCTTGGCAGGTCAGCCCGGGTTGGGGCGAGCCTTGAGCGCCCTCGCGATCGGCACTCCAGGTCGGTAAGACAGGTGCACGTGGGTCGGCGCATCGAGAACGGTGAGTGATGCACTCGCCCCGACGACGACCCTCGCATCGCCCCCGAGCGAGGCTCCGGAGGTGACGGTCGCGGCATACAGCGCCTCGGCTGGCGTGAGCCGCATCTCCCGCACCGCGAGCGCGATCATGAGGGGCATCGAGGAGGAGGCGCAGGTGCCGGGGTTGCAGTCGCTCGCGAGCGCGACCCGCCCGCCGGCATCGAGCAGGCGCCGCCCGTCGGGGTAGGGCGAGCGGGTCGAGAACTCGACGCCAGGCAGAAGGGTCGCGATCGTGCCCGTCGCGGCCAGGGCGTCGACGTCGGCGTCGGTGAGGAAGGTGCAGTGGTCGACGCTGGCGGCGCCCAGCTCGCAGGCGAGCTGGACCCCGGGGCCGTGGCCGAGCTGGTTGCCATGCACTCGAGGCGTGAGACCGGCGCCTCGCCCCGCGGTGAGGATGGCGCGGGCCTCCTCGGCGGTGAAGGCGTGCGGGGAGTGGGGTTCGCAGAAGACGTCGACGTATGCCGGCCGGCTGGCTTCTGGGAGCGCCATCACCGCCGCAAGCATCGGCCCGGTGACAAGCTCGACGTATGCCGTTCTGTCGGTGGCGAATTCGCGGGGGATGACGTGGGCGCCAAGGTAAGTCACGTGAGGCGTCACCTCACGGGCGAGCCGGATCAGGCGCACCTCATCGTCGATCGAGAGGCCATAGCCACTCTTGATCTCGACCGTCGTGGTGCCCTGGGCGCGCAGCTCGGCCATCCGGGCGGCGAGGAGGGCGCGGAGGTCATCGTCACTCGCGGCGCGGGTCGCGGCGACGGTGCGGGCAATGCCACCGCCGTCGTATGCCGTGCCGCCCATCCGCGCCGCGAACTCGTCAGCGCGGTCACCGGCATAGACGAGGTGGGTGTGGGAATCGACAAAGCCGGGGATGACCGCCCGACCCCCGAGATCGATCCGATGATCGGCGAAGGGGGCGTCCCCAGCCGAGCCGACCCACGCGATAGTGCCGTCACCACCCGGGCCGGCCGGGTCGATGATCAGGGCGGCGTCGCGGACGATCCCCAACCGCGCTTCATCAGCCGGTGCACCCGAGAGGGCCCACTGCTCATCACAGGTGGTGAGTTCGGCGATGCCGGTGACCAGGGTCGTCATCGGCCCATCATCCCGGTCACCGGCCGACGACCAGGCTCACGCCGAGGGTGATCATGACGATGGCGATGACGATGTCGAGGATCATCCACGCGCGCGGACGGGCGAAGACACCGCTGAGCAGCCGCGCGCCGTATCCCAGGGCGCCGAACCACAGCAGGCTCCCGGCCGCCGCTCCGCCCGCGAAAGCCCACTTCTCGGATCCCGGCTGCGAGTTGGCGATCGAGCCGAGCAGCAGCACGGTGTCGAGGTAGACGTGGGGGTTGAGCCACGTCAGGGCGAGGGTGGTGAGCACGGCCTGCCGCAGCGGCATACGCACCCCGTGAGTGTCGGCACTGAGGTGCTCGGCGCGCATCGCCCGGCGGGCGGCGAGGAAGCCGTAGGCGAGGAGGAAGGCCGCCCCGCCGAGCCGGATGACCGTCAGCAGCCAGGGTGCCCGCTCGACGATGACCCCGATCCCGGTGACCCCGGCGAGGATGAGGGCAGCGTCGGACAGGGCACAGATCGCCACGACGACGCCGACGTGCTCGCGGCGCAGCCCTTGCCGCAGGACGTAGGCGTTCTGCGCGCCGATCGCGACGATCAGCGAGAGGCCCGTGCCGAGCCCGGCCACGGCAGCGACGAGCAGACCGACCTCAGTCACGCGCCGACTCCCCTCGACTCAGCCATCCGCGACGGCGGCGATCGCCGCGATCCGTGACGGCGGCGATCGCCTTCGCGAGCATCGTTCCGATCGCAGCGGCAAAGCCAAGGCGATGCTCACGATCCGAGACCGTCGTCTCACCTCCGACGACGACCGTCGTCACGTCGGCGGCCGTGGCGGAATAGAGGATCTGGTCGGGCCGGCTGCCGGCGGTGCGGGGGGACCGGAGCGACACCGTGACAAAGTCTGCGAGCGCACCGACCTGGAGGAGCCCACCCTCGGAGCCCCACCCGAGGCTCCGGTAGCCCGTGGCCGTGGCGGCGCGCAGGAGTTCGTCGGGGGTGAAGCGGCCGCGCTGACCGGACGTGAGCCGTTCGTGAGACTCGAGCCCGCGCATCTCCTCGAAGGGGTCGACGATGGCGTGTTGATCCGATCCGAGCGCGAGGGCGGCGCCCGCATCGGCCAGGGCCCGGGCCGGGCCGATGCCGTCGGCGAGATCCCGTTCGGTGGTGGGGCAGAAGCACGCTATCGTCGCGGTCTGTCCGAGCGTCGAGATGTCGGCGGCGGTCAGGTGGGTGGCGTGCACGACGGTCGTGCCGGGCCCGAGGGCGCGTTCGGTGGCGAGCAATTCGGTGGGGGTGCAGTCATACCGCGCGCGGCACGCCTCGTTTTCGGCCGGCTGCTCGGACACATGGATGTGCAGCGGCATCGCGTGATCCCTCGCGACCTCGGCGACCTGCCGCAGTGAGCCCGCAGGCACGGCCCGCACGGAGTGCGCGGCGACGCCCAAGCGCACCCGGGCAGGGCCATGGTCGTCGGCGCGACACTCGGGCCAGTCCTCGCGGGCCTGGGTCCGCCGCTGCCAGCCCTCGACGGCGCCGTCGCCGAAGCGCCGCTGCTCGGGCGCCAGCGGATCGTGCCCCTCACCGCTGAGCCCTCCCGCGAGGTAGCACGTGTCGAGGAGGGTCAGCCGGATGCCCGCGTCGGCGGCCGCCTGCACCAGCGCCCGCCCCATCGCATTCGGGTCCTCGTATGCCGTCCCGTCCGGTCGGTGGTGGACGTAATGGAACTCGCCCACGACGGTGTAGCCGGCCAACGCCATCTCCGCGTATGCCGCCCGCGCCAGCGAGAGGTAGGACTCGGGGGTGAGCCGGTTCGCGACGGCATACATCGCCTCGCGCCACGTCCAGAAGGTGCCGCCGTCGCCGTGCGTGCGACCCCGCAGGGCTCGGTGGAAGGCGTGACTATGCGCATTGGCCAAACCCGGGACCGTGACACCGTGCAGGGAGGTGTCGCCCGATCGGGCTGTGCTGCAGTCGGTTTCGATTGCACTGATGCGGCCGTTGCTGACGGTGATGCGCACTCCCGCGACGACTCCGGTCGGGAGCCAGGCGTAGTCGCACCACCAGGTGCGACTCTCCGGTGATGGCCGTGCGAACGGCGACGTCATCGACGTCATCCGGCGAGGTCCTGCACCACTCTCGCGAGGGCGTCGACCCCGCGATAACAGTCGTCTGGCTCGGCGAACTCCTTCGGGGAGTGGCTGATCCCGGTGGGGTTGCGGACGAAGAGCATCGCGGTGGGGATGCCGGCGTTGGCTAAGATCCCGGCATCGTGACCAGCCCCGGTGGCCAGCAGCGGCGCCTCCGGCAGGACCCGCACGATGCGATCCCGCAGCGCCGACGTCGAAGGGCGTCGCAGGAGTCCAGGAGAGCTCGTTGACGCTGCCCTCGTCCTCGTCGACCTCGGCGCGGATCGCGTCGACCAGACCGCGCACGGCGTCGCTGTCGGGGCCCCGGGCGTCGAGCCAGCAGGTGACGTGCTCGGCGATGGCGTTGACGGCATTGGGACGCGCGACGACCTTGCCGATCGTCGCGAGGCAACCGGCCTCACGAGCCCGCATCCGCGCGGACGCCACGACCCCCGCGAACTGCAGCATCGCGTCGTCAGCGATCGTCGAGCCGGGTCGTGCCAGCGTGATTGGCCTCCCCGAAGAGGTCGATCTCCCACCGACCATGCGGCCAGATCTCGGTGCCGATCGCGACCGCTCTGGTTGGGTCGCCCATCTCGGACTCGCCGCCAGGGTCCAGCGCCAGGGCCAGTCCTTGCTCGACGTGGAGTTCGACGTATGCCGCGACGCGACGCAGAGCCTCGGGGTCGGCTCCCATCGCGGCGGGATCGAGCCCGGCAGCACTCCACGCCTCCGACATCCCCACCCCGTCGGCATCGATGAGCGCGGCTGCTCGGCTCGGGTCGAGAGCGCCGGTGAGCAACCGTGAGCCCGCGCAGGCGATGCCGAATCGGGCGCCCTCCTCGTCGGCGAAGTTGGCGACGCCGATCGGCCGCTGTGGATCGAAACCCTGGTCCCGCAAGGAATCCAGCGCGGCCGAACGCGCTGACCACCCCGAGTGGGCCGTCGAAGGCGCCGCCGTTGGCGACCGAGTCGAGGTGTGACCCGATGACGACCCCGGGGGTCGCGTCGGGGTTGCCCCACCAACCCCACTGGTTGCCGGCCCGGTCGACGACGACCTCAAGCCCGCGGGCGGCGCACTCGCCGGCGAACCATTCGCGCAGAGTGTGGTCTTCACGGGTCCAGGCAAACCGTCGATAGCCCCGCGTCGACGGGTCACGGCCGACCAGGCGCAGGTCCTCCCACATGCGGTCGAACGCATCGCTCACCAGGCTGGTCATCTGCTCAGCCTCCCATCCTGGCGCCGCGACCTGATCTTCACTGTTCCTGCATCGGGATCCGGACCCCGCGCGCGGCGGCGACCGCATCGGCCTGCGGGTAGCCCGCGTCGACGTGCCGGATGACGCCCATCCCGGGGTCGTTCGTCAAGACCCGCGCGAGCTTCTCGGCCGCCAGCGGAGTGCCGTCGGCCAGCGACACCTGCCCGGCGTGGATCGAGCGACCGATGCCGACGCCGCCGCCGTGGTGGATCGACACCCAGGTGGCCCCCGAGGAGGCCGCCGTCAACGCATTGAGCAGCGGCCAGTCGGCGATGGCGTCGGAGCCGTCGGCCATCGCCTCGGTCTCGCGGTAGGGCGAGGCGACCGAGCCGCAGTCGAGGTGGTCGCGGCCGATGACGATCGGGGCGCTCACCGCGCCGGACGCGACGAGGTCGTTGAAGGCCAACCCCGCCCGGTCGCGTTCGCCATAGCCGAGCCAGCAGATCCGGGCCGGCAGTCCCTGGAAGGCGATCCGCTCCTGGGCGCCGCGCATCCACCGGTGCAGCCGGTCGTTGTCGGGGAAGAGGTCGAGCACCGCCTGGTCGGTCGCCGCGATGTCCTTCGGGTCGCCCGAGAGCGCCGCCCACCGGAACGGGCCCTTGCCTTCACAGAACAGCGGCCGGATGTATGCCGGGACGAACCCCGGGAAGTCGAACGCCCGGCCGTACCCGCCGAGCCGCGCCTCGTCGCGGATCGAGTTGCCGTAATCGAAGACCTCGGCGCCGCCGTCCAGGAAGCCGACCATCGCCTCGACGTGGTGGGCCATCGACTCGCGGGCCCGGTCGGTGAAGTCCTCCGGCTTGCGCTCGGCGTAGTCGTGCCAGTCCTCGAGCGAAATCCCTTCCGGCAGATAGGACAACGGGTCGTGCGCGCGAGGTCTGGTCGGTGACGATGTCGATGTCGACCCCGCGCCGCAGCAGCTCGGGGAAGACCTCGGCGGCATTGCCGACGACCCCGACCGACCAGGCCCGGCGGTCACGCTTGGCGCGCAAGCGCGATCTCGACGGCGTCGTCGAGCGAGTCGGCGACCTCGTCGAGATAGCGGTGCTCCACCCGCCGGTCGAGCCGGTGCCGGTCGACGTCGACGATGAGGCACGCGCCCCCGTTGAGGGTGACCGCGAGCGGCTGCGCGCCGCCCATCCCGCCGCACCCGCCGGTGAGGGTGAGCGTGCCGGCCAGCGTCCCGGCATACCTCTTGTCGGCGATGGCGGCGAAGGTCTCGTAGGTGCCTTGGACGATGCCCTGGGTGCCGATGTAGATCCACGAGCCGGCCGTCATCTGGCCGTACATCGTCAGCCCCAGGTGCTCGAGGCGTCGGAACTCCGGCCACGTCGCCCAGTCGCCGACGAGGTTGGAGTTGGCGATGAGCACGCGCGGCGCCCACTCGTGGGTGCGCATGACGCCGACCGGTTTGCCCGATTGGACGAGCATGGTCTCGTCCTCGCGCGAGGGTCGTGAGAGTGCGCGACCATCGCGTCGTATGCCGCCCACGACGCGGGCCGCGCGCCCGGTGCCGCCGTAGACGACGAGGTCGTCGGGCCGCTCGGCGACCTCGGCGTCGAGGTTGTTCATGAGCATCCGCAGCGGGGCCTCGGTCTGCCAGGACCGGGCGGTGAGCTGGGTGCCGCGCGCGGCGCGGACCGGACGGGCGCCGTCCATGTCAGGCTCCTTGGGTAGATTGGTGTAACGAAGAGGTGTAAAGGTGTAAATCTGTGGTGAGATCCGACTCAGGAGGGAGGCTCGGGATGGCGCTGAACATCAAGAACGAGCGGGTATGCCGCCTGGCCAAGGAGGCAGCCCGCATCTCGGGGCTGAGCCAGACCAGCGTCCTGGAGAAGGCGCTGGAGGCATACCTCGCCGAGCACGAGGCGGCGACGGCGCGACGCGACGGTGAGGCAGAGGCATTGCTCGCGAGGATGCGGGTCGCCATCCGCCAGGCGGATGTCGTGCGCACTGTCGACGATCTGTACGACGAGGCCACCGGGCTGCCGCGATGATCGTCGATTCGTCCGCCGTCGTGGCGTTGCTCAACGACGAGCCTGACGCCGAGGTACTGCTGACTGCCATCCGCGCGGCGGGCGCGCCGCAGATGTCGGTGGCCAACTTCCTTGAGTGTGCACTCGTCGTCGACGGCTACGGGCGCGCCGAGCTGTCCGAGGACCTCGAGCCATTGCTCGACCGCCTCCGCATCACCCTGGCGCCGGTGACCGTCGAGCAGGCCCACGTGGCGCGGGCGGCGCACCGGCGCTACGGCCGCGGCTCCGGCAGCCCCGCCCGGTTGGACTTCGGCGACTGCTTCGCCTATGCCCTCGCCAAAGACACCGGCGAGCCGCTGCTCTACAAGGGCGACGACTTCCGCCACACCGACGTCCGCTCGGCCCTGTAAGCACGCCGCGCGCCCTGGTGGGCGGTGCGGCGAGACGGACGCGAGGATGGACATGGTCAGGCCAACGGTCCAGTCACGGCTTCGACGGCGGCCAGGACGGCGCCGGAGGCGGTGAGGTCCACGGCATACCCGATCTCGGGGGCGAGGAATCGGTCGGGGCCGGGGCCGGGCCACCCTGCGCTGCGCAGCGCGGCGATGACCGCACCCGTCCCCAGCGCAGGCGCCAGGGGCGCACGCAACTCGATGCCCCGGGCAGCGGTGAGGACTTCGATGGCGAGCACCCGGGTCAGCCCGTCGACCGAGCGCCGCAGCTTGCGGGCGGCCGACCAGCCCATCGACACGTGGTCCTCCTGCATCGCCGACGACGGGATCGAGTCGACACTCGCCGGCGCAGCGAGGCGCTTGAGCTCGGAGACGATCGCGGCCTGGGTGTATTGCGCGATCATGTGGCCGCTGTCGACGCCGGGGTCGTCGGCGAGGAAGGGCGGCAGGCCGTTGTTGCGCGCCTTGTCCAGGAAACGGTCGGTGCGACGCTCGCTCATGCTCGCGACGTCGGCGGCGACGATGGCGAGGAAGTCGAGCACATAGGCGACCGGCGCCCCGTGGAAGTTGCCGTTCGACTCGACGCGACCGTCGAGCGTGACGACGGGGTTGTCGATCGCGGCCGCGAGCTCCCAGCCGGCGACCTGCTCGGCGTGGGCGAGGGTGTCGCGCGCGGCACCGGTGACCTGCGGGGCACAGCGCAGCGAGTAGGCATCCTGGACGCGGGGGCAGTCGTCGGTGTCGTGCGACACGACGAATCGGGCTGCCCGCCATGACTTTTCGGATGTTAGCTGCCGAAATCGCCTGTCCCGGTTGGGGTCTGAGCGCCTGCAGGTCGGCGGCGAAGACATGGTCGGTGCCGAGCAGACCCTCGACGCTCATCGCCGTCGCAATGTCGGCCGTGCGCAACAGCATCCGCAGGTCGGCGATGGCCAGGCAGAGCATGCCGAGCATCCCGTCGGTGCCGTTGATGAGGGCGAGCCCCTCCTTCTCGGCCAAGACGACAGCGGGTATGCCGTGCTCGGCCAGTGCCGTCGCGGCGTCCGTGCGGGAGCCGTCGGCGCGGCATACCGGCCCTTCCCCCATGGCCGCGAGCGCGCAATGGGCAAGCGGGGCGAGGTCGCCGGAGCAGCCGAGCGAGCCGTACTCGTGGACAACCGGGGTGATGCCCGCGTTGAGCATCGCGGCATAGGTGCGGGCGGCCTCGGGGCGCACGCCGGTGCGGCCGGTCGCGAGGGTCGCCAGCCGCAGGAGCATGAGGGCGCGGACGACCTCGCGCTCGACCTCGGGGCCACTGCCGGCGGCGTGGGAGCGAACGAGGGATCGCTGGAGTTGGGCGCGCATCTCGGACGGGGATGTGCCGGGTGGCGAGCGCCCCGAATCCGGTCGAGACGCCATAGTGGGGCTCGGTGTCGTCGGCGAGGGCGTCGATGATCGCGCGGCTCGCGGCGATCCGGCCCCACGCGGCGTCGGGGATGACGACCGCGGCGCCGTGGCGAGCGACCGCGACGACGTCCTCAACGGTCAGCGGGTCGGCGCCGACGACCACGGCGGAAGGAGTGGGCAGCGGCGCTGGTCGACCTGGTCATAGCGCTATTGCACCGTGCCGCCGAGCCGAATGCGAGGGCTCGACTCGACCAGGTGTCCCATATCTGGGACACTTCACCAACCGGCCCGTCGAGTGAGCCCAGGGCCCGGCGCCAGCACGAGGAGGGTCCATGGCTCTGTCGGAGATTCAGCGGCGCACTGCGCTGAGCACGCTGGGGTTCCTCCTCAACGCCGCCTTGTGCCTGGTGGCTTTTGTCAGAGGGCATGCATTTCGAGGGCACGAGTGAGGCGATCAGGGAGGCCGAGGTCGCTCAACGGATCGCGGTCTGCGCCGTGCCCGGCGTGGTCGCGGCCATCGTTGGCCGGCGTCGCAGCCGCACCGGGATGATCGCGGCGACGCTGTCGGTCGCGCTCGCTGTCGCTGGGGCGATCTTCTGGTGGCTCGGCCGCAGTGCCGGCTAGCGAGCTGGCGCGCACCCCCCTCCCAGGCGGCGTCCCGCGCGGCCGCTGCGGCGGCCGAGAGTCCCGCGGTCGGCCACGCCCTGGACATCCTCGGCCTGCTGGCACGGCATACCGAGCCCTTGCCTGCCGCCCGCATCGCCGCGGGGCTCGGCCTCCCCCGATCGAGCACCTACCGGATCCTCACCACCCTCGCCGACCGAGGCTTTGTCAGCCACCTGCGCGAATCGGGCCGGTTCGGGCTCGGTGCGGCGGCATACGAGCTGGGGTGGGCCTATCGACGGCAGGCTCCCCTGCAGCGGATCGCCGCCCCCTTGCTCGCGCGCCTCGTCGACCTCACGACCCACAACGCGCACCTTGCGGTGATGCACGGTCGCGACGTCCTCTACGTCGTCGAAGAACGCGCGGCGGGCCGACCGCGCCTCGTGACCGATGTCGGCGTGCGGCTTCCCGCGGAGCTCACCGCGAGCGGCCTGGCGATGCTCGCGCGACTGTCCGGGCCGCAGGTCCGGGCGCTCTACCCGCGCGGTGATCTCCTGGTCGATCGCGAAGGGCGCGGTCCGCGCTCGCTGGCGGCACTGCGCCGCCTCCTCGTCGACACCAGGGCCAGGGGGTATGCCGTGGAGGACGGCACCGTGACCCCCGGGCTCGCGTCCGTCGCCGTTGCCGTGACCGACCACACGGGTCACCCCGTCGCGGGTGTGGCCGTGACCTACCCCGACTCTGAGCGCTTCCGGGAGCCCGAGATCGCCGAGCAGGTGCGCCGAGTCGCGGCCACATTGTCAGCTCGGCTCGGTCGCTGAGCCCGACTCAGGCACAGCCTTTCTGGGGGAGGCCACATCCGGCGTCCCCCGTCACGCGTAGTAGCGGAAGTACAGATAGGGCGCCGACGCCGCGATCGTCACCGCGGTGACGACGATCCCGTACTTGGTGAACTCCCAGAACGAGATCGGATGCCCGTTGCGTTTCGCGATCCCCGTGACGACGACGTTGGCGCTGGCACCGACAGCCGTCGCATTGCCCCCGAGATCGGCGCCGAGTGCCAGCGCCCACCACACACCCTGCTTGTCCGGCGGCAACCCCTCGGCCGGACCGACGAGATCGAGGACCAAGGGCGACATCGTGGCGACATAGGGGATGTTGTCGACGATCCCCGACAGCGCCGCTGAACCGAAAAGCATGACCATGGCCGCCGTGAGGTAGTTGGTCGCCAACAGCTGCGGTCAACGATGCTGCGAGCTGGCCGATCACACCCTGCTCCACGAGAGCGCCGACCATGATGAACAGCCCTGCGAAGAAGACGAGGGTCTCCCACTCGACTTCCCGCAGATAGGTCGATTGGTCGGCCTTCGAGACGAGGATCGACGCCCCGGCGCCCAGCATCGCGATCAGTGAAGGCTCGATGTGGTGGACCGTGTGACTGGCGAAGCCGATCAGCACGGCGAGCAGGACACAGCCGAGGCGGATCAGCATCCGTCCGTCGGTGATGGCATCCCGCTCTCGCAGCTCCTGCAGGGCCGCCGCCCGCGCTGGATCGATGCGCAGCGTGCGCCCCCACAGCAGCCAACTGAGGCCGATGAAGATGACCAAGAGCACGACGACGAGCGGGGCCAGGTGCACGAGGAAATCGTTGAAGGAAAAGCCAGCTCGGCTCGCGATGATGATGTTGGGTGGATCCCCGATGAGGGTCGCCGTGCCGCCGATATTGCTGGCCATCGCTTCCGCGAGAAGGAAGGGGATCGGGTTGATGCGCAGGCGATCACAGATGAGGATCGTGACGGGCGCAATGAGCAGCACGGTCGTCACATTGTCGAGCAAGGCCGATGCCACGGCCGTGATGACCACGAGCAGGGTCATCATGCGGAAGGGGCGACCCTGCGACACCTTGGCCGCCCAGATGGCGACGAACTCAAAGACACCGGTGGTGCGCAGCACCCCGACGATGATCATCATCCCGAGCAGCAGGAAGACGACATTCCAGTCCACGCCCGTCGCTTCGGAGAAGAACGCGCTGTGTCCCCGGGTCGCGCCGATGACGACCATGGCCGCTGCCCCACCCAGAGCAGCTTTGACGCGATGGATCTTCTCCGTCGCGATGAGCACGTAGGCGGCGACAAAGACGACCAGTGAAAGCGACGCCGTGAGGGTCACGGCATACCCTGCTTTGCCGCACCGGGGTCGAGGAGGTCGACTTCGAGCCGCGCTCGGAGCCCAGGAGAGTCCTCGCCGGCGAGGGTCGCGATGACCGCGAGGACCCGAGAAAGGGTGACCACCCCGATCAACGCCCCATCCCGCGATCGCACCAGGACTTGGGGGCAATGGTGATGCACCATGGCAGTGGCGATCTCGAGGATGGTGTCTTCGGGCTCCACCGAGGGAAGGTGCTTGAGGCTGACCAACCCTTCATCGATGAGGCCCCCGATCGTCGTGGTGGCCAGGCGGCCGCAGAGGTCCTCGGCCGCGACCTCGGAGAAGACGTGGGCAAGTTGTGGGTCATCGCGGACATAGGGCGGGATCACGAGTGCCAGGAGCTGGCTGCCAGGGAGCAAGGCAACGGGAAGGCCGTCGCGCCCCATGACTGCCAGGGCCGAGAGCCGGTGCTCGGCGACGATTCTCACCGCCTCGGACCCAGTCGTGTCCAGTGTGGCCGTGGGCACAGACTCTGCGAGGTCACTGGCGAGCATGACCCTAGTTTTCCAGACGCCCTTCTTGCGCCGCGATGGCCTTGCGCACGATAGGCATCACGGTCAGCCCTTGGACGGCGATCGTGAACAGCACAATGGCGTAGGTCGCCGTCACGACATGGGTGCGGTAAGGGGAGGGGGGCAGACCGAGGGCGAGGCTGATGGCAATGCCGCCCCGCAATCCACCCCAGGTCAGCAACCGGACGGTCCACGCTCCGTAACCATCCCGAGTCCGCACGAGATGCATGGGGGCCCAGACGCTGACGAACCGGACGGCCAGCGCCGCGACGATGAGCACCAGGCTCGCCAGGATCTGCGGCCCGGTCGTTTCCGTCAGCAGCACGTCCAACCCGATGAAGGCAAACAAGAGAATGTTGAGCACCTGGTCGAGGGTCTCCCAGAACCCTTCCACGTGATGCCGAGTCGCCTCGAAGAAGGCCCGCTCCTTGTGCGCCGAGATGACGAGGCCGGCGATGACCATGGCGAGTGGCCCGCTCATGCCCATCGCGGTCGCGGCGAAGTAGCCCCCGAGCACGAGGGCGAGCGTGATGATGACTTCCACCACGTGGCCGTCGATGCTCGCGCACATCCGGTAGCCCACCCAGCCCAGGAGGGCGCCGAAGGCCATGCCTCCCAGCGCTTCCTGGCCAAAGACGAGGGCCGCGCCCAGCACACTTGCCTCGCCGTGCCCCCCGCTCACGCCGGCGGCCCCGGCAATGACGATGAACAGCACGACGCCAACACCATCGTTGAAGAGGCTCTCCCCAGCGATGAGGGTCTCGATCTTCTTCGGGACCTTTGCCCGTCGCAGGAGGTCGAGCACCGCCACCGGATCAGTGGGACTGATGAGGGCACCAAACAGAAGTGCTCCCACGAGCGGGACCTCAAGCCCGACGAGGCGGAAGGTCGCCCACGCGACCAGGCCAATGAGGATCGTGCTGATGATCGTGCTCACTGACGCGAGCGTGAGGATGCTCGCGCGCTGCGCCCACAGTTGGCGGGCATCGAGACTCAGGGCGCCGGCAAACAGCAGCACACTGAGGATGCCGTTGAGGACAAAGCTCGTGAAGTCGAGCGTCTCAAGCAGCGTCTGGGCTTGCGCCTTGAGACCGAAGGTCCAGCCAAAGAGATCCAAGACGATGAGCAGGATCGACGCCACCGCACCCGCGAGAGTGACGCCCACCGTGGTCGGGATCTTGATGAAGCGCTCGTTAACCCACGCGAGGACCGCCGCCAAGCAGAGCAGGACAACAAAGGCTGTGACCACGAATGTCGAGCCTAGCCCCCTGTGGGCAGCGGCCCTGGACTCGACATAGTCTCGCTGCTGTGACTCTCGAACGTATTCATCAGCCAGAAGCGCCCGCAGACGCTGCCCGCGAGGACCGTGCAGATCACGGGTATGCCGGTGCGCTCGCCTGGGACGGGCTGCCCGGCATACCGGCATCTGCGGGTGCCCTCGTGTGGGACGCCGAGGGACGGTTCCTCATCTTGGCGCCGACGTACAAGACCGGGTGGACGATCCCGGGCGGGGTCATGGAAGCGGACGAGACCCCGTGGGAGGGCTGCTGCCGGGAAGTCTTCGAGGAGACCGGCATCACCGTGACCCAGGGCCGTCTCCTCGCGGTCGACACTCGCCCAGCCAAGCGCACAAAGGCGCTCGGCTTGCGGTTCCTTTTCGACTGCGGCGTCGTCAGCGCAGCCGACATTCAGCGCATCACGGTGCAGGAGGAAGAGGTCCATGAATACCGCTTCGCCACACCCGACGAAGCTCTCCCCCTCCTGCGCCCCGCGGTGCGTCGCCGGGTCGGCGCTGCCCTCGCAGCATCCGCGTGCGTCTATCTGGAAGACGGCAGCCCGCTTGACCGGGTGACGTGAGCGGCAACACGCCTAGGTGAGCTGCTCCAACGCCTCGATGAGTCGGTCGATGTCGTCGTCTGACGAATACGGTGCGAGCCCCACTCGCACGCCGCCCTCGTCGCCGAGCCCGAGGTGCCGCGAGCACTCAAGGGCATAGAAGTTGCCAGCGGGAGCATTGATTCCCTTGTCCGCCAATGCCTTTCGTGTGTCCTGCGGGTCTTGGCAGGCGATCGAGAAGAGCATCGTCGGGGTCCGTGCGCCGGCATTCGAATAGACCTGTATGCCGTGCAGCGCTCGCAGCGCGGACTCGAGTCGGGCGCGCAGCCGGTCTTCGTGCGCTTCGACCGCTGCCATCGACGCCAGGATGCGAGTCCGACGTGGTGATCCGGTATCGACTCCAGGGGGTGGGGCGGGTGCGGCCAATGGCGCAGGTCTATCCCCATTCGATACCGACAGGCGAGGCATACCTGGTGACCCGGTATCGACTCCAGCCAAGGAGGCGATGAAGTCGACCGCGGCCGTCGTGCCAGCCATCAACTCGTAGGGCAACGTGCCCAACTCGAAACGCTCGGGCACCTCATCGGTCGCCGGGAGCAGCTTGTCGATGACCAGGGTCTCCAGGAGAGCCGGCGCCGCGGCCAGCACACCACAGTGCGGCCCCATGAACTTGTAAGGCGAGCACGTCCAGAAGTCCGCCCCCAGCGACTCGACGTCGACCGACGCGTGCGCCGTCGCGTGCACCCCGTCGACCCAATAGAGCGCGCCCACGCGGTGCACCGCCTGCGCGATCTGCCGGACGGGCGGCCTCGTGCCGATGAGATTGCTCGCGGCAGTGGTCGCGACAAGCCGCGTGCGCGGGCTCAGCACCTCCTCGACGGCCTCGACCGGGAGCTCACCGGTGGCCGGGTCGAAGTTGACCCACCGCACCGTCGCTCCCACGGCCGCTGCCGCCTGCACCCACGGCCGCACGTTTGCGTCGTGGTCAAGCCGCGTCACGACGACCTCATCCCCCGGTGCCCACGTCTTCGCGAGCGCCCGCGACAGGTCATAGGTCAACGCAGTCGCGCTGCGCCCGAACACAATCCCGCGCGGGTCGGCCCCGAGCAGGTCGGCGAGCGCGGCACGGCATACGGCCACGAACTCCTCGGCCCGACGCTCGGCTGGCGTCACCCAGCCGCGGTTGGCGACGGCCGACACCAAGGCGGCGCGCACGGCATCGGCGACCACATCGGGCGTCTGCGTCCCACCCGGGGCGTCGAAGTGGGCAGCTCCCTCCGCGAGCGCGGGGAAGTGGGCGCGGATCGCCGCGACGTCGTAAGCCATGCCCGCATCCTCTCGCGAACGGCATACCGTCCGTGGCTTCCGCGGCGGCGGCGGCTGGGCACTGACTCGACAACAAGTGTCGCTTCAGGCTCCGCGGGAGGCGCCGAAGCGTCACTTGTTGTCGAGTTGGCCCCCGCACTCCCCGCACGCAACGGCAAAAAGTCCGATTCGTCGGTATCAGAGCGCCCCAAACCCCCTCCTCCCCTGCGAGACCGAGCGCACGGGGTGCTCGGGCCAGGACAACAGCACGGAAAGGGCCATCTCCCATGCGCACCGCATCCCATCGCCGACCGTTCACTCGACTCGTCACCGCCGGCACCAGCCTGGTCGCCGCTGCCGCCCTCGGCCTCGGCGTCGCCACGGGCGCCTCCGCCGCGACAACCCCAGCAGGTATGCCGGGTGGTCTCGACACCCGCGGCCCGGTCACCTCCGGCGACACGAGCTCGACCACCCCCACCCTCACCGCCGCAGCGAAGGCAGCCGGCAAGAAGGCACACGGCGCCAAGGCGACGACGACTCAGGTCCTCGAGGCTTACTGGACCGCCGAGCGAATGCGTGCAGCCATCTCGGCTGACCAGGACCCGGCGCTCGCGTCGGCGGCCACGGCATACGTCGAGCAGACGACGCGCGACCTCAAAGCCGGCAAGAAGCCGGTGACCAACGACGGTCCTGTCCGGTCCATCACCGGCGCCGCGAGCACCGTCTTCGCTGCCCAATCCGGCACGGGCGCAGGCGCACTCGTGCCCGCGGCCTACAACCCCAACCTGCCCTACTACGTCCCCACGGCCTACACCGCGGGCAAGGTCTTCTTCACCAAGGGCGGCCTCAACTACGTGTGCTCCGGCACCATCGTCAACTCCGAGGGCAAGGACACCGTCTGGACCGCGGGGCACTGCGTCCACGGCGGCTCCGGCGGCACGTGGCACAGCAACTGGACGTTCGTGCCCGCCTATGACGACGACCTGGCCAACCCGCGTCCCTACGGCACGTGGAGCGCCAACCAGCTGTGGTCGAAGACCGCGTGGACGAGCAACTCCGACTTCAGCCAGGACATGGGCGTCGCGATCATGAACACCAACTGGGGCTACCACATCGTCGACTACTTCGGCGGTCAGGGCCTCACGACCAACCGCGGCAAGAGCGGCGTCTGGGAGAACGCCTTCGGTTACCCGGCCGAGTCGCCCTTCGACGGCGGCAACCTCATGCGCTGTTGGGGCTCGACCTCGCCCGAGTGGGATGCCTGGCTGGTGTGGTCGCAGACCGTCAAGATCCCGTGCGACATGACCCGCGGCTCCTCGGGGGGCGGCTGGCTCTACGGCTATGACGGCAACTGGGGCCAGCTCAACGGCGTCAACAGCCGCATCGACCGGATCGTCGGCCCGACCATCATGCTGTCGCCGTACTTCGACGACGACGCCTGGTCGCTCTACACCACGACGCGCAACCTGTGACCCGTCTTCTCTCCTCGGGTAGGGCGGCTTCCCACGGGGGCCGCCCTACCCTGGCGTCTATGGCGACCTTCCAGGCCCGCACCGGCACCACGCGGCTCGCGGCCGCTCGCCTCCTGCTCGCTCGCCTCCTGATCGCTCGCCTCCTGCTCGCTGGCCTTCTTCTCGGCGGCGTCACTGCCTGCGGCCAGGGTGCGAGCGGCGGCTCCGGGGCCACGGGCGCGGCCACCGGAGTGGCCCCCGGAGCTCCCATCGGAGTCCCGACAGCAAGCCCGAGCTCGGTGCCGCCCGCTCCGCCAGCATCCGGTATGCCGGGCCCGTCACCTCTCCCCGAGCCGAGCCACCTCCCCTTCCCGACGCCCTCGATCACCGCACCCGTTGCTGGACAACGACAAACCTCGACTCCATGGACTCTCGTCAGGGCCGAGGGCACGACCGTCGTCGTCCAGGTCGTCAGCGGTGGCCCACCGTGCACCGCGGTCACTGGAGCCGACGTCACCGAGACGGAGACAACTGTCACGATCACGACGTGGACCGGTCCGATCCACGGCACCGACGCCAGCTTCTGCGCCGGCCCGCAGCCCGCGATCGCCGCCATCCAGTGGATCCGGGTCACCCTCAAGTCTCCCGTCGGCTCGCGCACGCTCCTGCAGGGTGGGCCCGCCTGACCTCGACCCGGCGAGATGTCACTCGTGGCTGTCTCCCGAGTTCGGAAGCGACCACTCCTGACACGTCGGACCCGGGGTGTCAGGGAATGAGCACGTCCAAGCACATCCCTGCATCGCTGGTGAAGATCTCAGCCTGGGGTGTCCGCCCCGAGGTCGGCCGGATGATCGCCCGCTCACCCTGGGATACATAGGACACAGGTCCCCGATCGAGAGCTGCGAGGGCGCTCCAGTGAGCATTGGACATCCCCGCCGTTTCCAGCGGCCCAAACTCACAGATGAGGTGGGGTGCAAGCTGCGCGTCGAGGGGTCTGATCGGCTGCCCCTTGTGAGCCGCAACCATCCGACGGATCACGAGGCGGGCGTCGTCTTCGGAGACCGTATTCGGACCCAAGCTGGGACATGCGTAGGTCGAGTCTGCCTCCGACCAATAGCACCCCGATCGTCTTGTTTCCGCTCTCCCAGTACCAGCCTGATTGGGCGCCCTTCATCGGGGAGGTGCTGAAGATGCGGAGGATCTCTGCGCGTCCGGCGTCCGTCAACGCTCCACGCAGCCGGCTCGGCGCAACCGTCCAGCACTGATTGACGACCCGGTCGATCTTGCCGTCCGCGACATCGTCAGCGAAGCGCTGAAGTGACGCGGGTGCCGCACGTCCTTCGCCTCCTCGCACGGTGATCCGAGGCAGTGCCGCTGGGCCCGGCGCGGGGGCTGGAGCTGGCGCGACCGAGGTCGTGCTCGGGGGCGCGGCCGGTGGGGAGCTTGGGGCTGCGGTAACCGTGACGACGGGGGTCGAGATCACCGTCGATACGGACGGAACGCTCGAAGTCGTCGGAGCACTCGCGATCTTGGGGTTTGTGGATGCGCATCCGGCCGTCGTCAAGAGCAGCGCCGCCATGGCCATTCCGGCACCGACCTGACGCCCGACAGAATGACCGTTCGAAGAATGATAAGTGGGCACGATCGGTAACTTATTGGTGGCCATCTCCTGCAATCGCAAAAACGTGACGCCTTCCACGAATCAGACACCCACGCATGCGGCCTCGTCGAGACATGGAACGGGCAGTCGTCCAGGGTCGAGAGCCGGGGAGTCGGGGAGGCGGGGGCGGGTGAGCCGGGGGCGTTGGGTGAGCGGACGGCATACGCCCGCTGTCTTTGAGGTGTATGCCGGGTGTCTTTAGGCCTAGGGCGAGCGGGGTCGCGCTCATAGAATCGGCCCCCTCAGGCGTTGCGCTCATGTGGGCCCGCCGACACGCTGGACATCCTGGAAGGTCACCCCATGGAGGATCTCCCGCTCTATCTGCGGCTGGTCATCATCTTGCTTCTCGTCGCGGGGAATGCGTTCTTCGTCGGGTCGGAAATCGCGATCTCGTCAGCCCGCCGCAGCCGGATCCGGCAGCTTGCCGAAGACGGCGACAGGCGCGCCAAGACGGTCAGGCTGCTTCACGAGGAGCCGGAGCGGTTCTATTCGGTGACCCAGGTCGGCATCACGCTCGTCTCCCTCGGCCTCGGCGCCGTGGGGATGGAGACGCTGCACACGGTCATCGACCCCTACGTCGTCGACATCTTCACCGCGCTCGGCGACCACGACGCCTTCCACCACGCGGCGCACACGGTGGCTTATGTCTTGGCCTTCACGGTCGTGTCGTTTGTCCACATCGTCGGTGGCGAGCTCGCACCCAAGGTGCTGGCGTTCCATAAGTCCGAGAAGCTGTCGCTCAAGGTCGGCCGGCTCATCAACCTCCGTCTTTCATGAGGTCGCGACATCGGCTCGGTGAACGGGTTGCGTAGGGGCTGACGCGGCAAGCGGGTGCTCGGGCATGAAGAGAGGCCGCGTGGCGCTGCGGTGCGGGTCTCCGAGGGCTCCGGGTCGAGGGTGGACAGGGACGGGTCAGGCGTGTCGCGGGATGGCGGTGATCCGGGCGAAGACGGCGACGATGTCCTTGACCCAGGGCCAGGTCTTCGGGAACCGCAGCCGTCGGCGCCGGCCCCCTCGGGTGATCCGGGCGGGCACGTGCAGCAGCCGGTACCGCAACGCCTTCGGCTCACACGCAGCGAGCCGCTCAGGCAGGGCGAGCAGCCGCAGCCAGGCGACCAGGTCGGCGGCGATCGCGACGATCGCCAACCATGCCTCGTTGATCGCGTACTCCCTGGAGGGCAACCGTCCGAGACCGGTGTCCTTGGCGTGCCGGATCCGGTCCTCGACGCGGGCATGGGCACGGTGGCGGGCCTCGAGGAACTGCAAGGCACCGGTGGTGGTGTTGGTCGCGAACGCTTGGTAGCGCCACCCGTCGGCCTCCTCGAACAAGGAGAGCTGCGCACCGGGGTGGGGTCGTTCGCGGCGCACGATCACCCGCATCCCAATCGGCCACTCGGACAGCAACGACGTCGGCAGCAGGCCGGTGATCTCAGCGACGTCCGCCTTCTCCCGCGTCTCCCCGTTCGCCTTCAGCGCCGGGGACCACACCCCCTCCGCAGGAATGGCGGCGATAGCGGTGCGCACGGTCTCGGTCACGGCGAACCCGACCGAATACTGCACGCTACGGCCACGTTTGGCGTCTTCGGCGGTGAGCCACTTCAGCAGCGCGTGCGAGGCGCCCGCCCCGTCGACACGAACGAGGAGCTTCTGGCGGTGCGCCCGCGGAATCTGCGCGACCGCCTTGGTCAGGACTTCGATGTGGTCGGCCGCGGTGTTCGAGCCGGCATTACCCGGACGCAACGCGACGGTGAGCAGCTCGGAGGTGTTATCGCACCAGACACCCAGCGGATGAAACCCGAACGTGCGCTTGAACGTCGCCGCAGCGTTCTCCTTCTCGCTGTGCGCGACCACGATGGTCGCATCGACATCGAGGACGACCAGGTCAGGGTCCAGGGTGCCGCCGGCGGCCCGTGCCGCCGGCACCCCACCGGCCAGCTCCCACACCCGCGCCCGGGTCCGTGCCCGCGCCCCCTCGACCCGCTTCAACCTCGCGGGGGTGAGCTCGTCCAGGGCGCGCCACACCGTCGGTGGCGAGGCCACCGACCCGAGCACCTCCTCTTGGTGGCGCAGTGTGTCGATGTCGGCGATCGCCTCCCCACCATTGGCGAGCATGGTGGCCACATCGACCAGGACCTGGCCACGGTCATGCCCCGGGACGAAACCACGCCGCGACAGGGCGCCGGAGAGCTCAGCTGTCAGGCCCACCTGGTCGGCCAGCAGCCGCACCGCCGTACCGCCGGCGTGAGCGACCACGCCGACACCATCACCAGAGACGGACAGGCCCGAAGCCCACGATGTACTCTTCACTTACCAAGTGCCTTCCCGTGCCGGGTCGTTGTGACGTCGCAATCACAAGTATCCCGTTACAGGACAGGCACTTTGGTACATCCAGGGGGCGTGTCAGCCACTCACCCGTGAAGGGCCGAGGTCAACATCATGTACCTCACCTTCCGCCCGCTCATCGCAGTCATGAAATGGGCGTCAGACCTCCTCCTGCGCGTGTCGGGCCAGGGCAACCTCGGCGGGCACGGCGAGAGCCACTTCACGATGAGCGTCGAAGAGATCCGGATGATCCTCGAAGCCAGCGAGAAGGACGGCATGCTCGCGCCTGAAGAGACCGAGATGATCCGGGGCGTCTTCGAGCTCGACGAGCACTCCGTCCGGGAGGCGATGGTGCCCCGCACCCAGATCCGCGCCCTCACCCAAGACACGACGCTCGCCGAGACCCTGCGCTTCTTCCGCGACATCCCGCACGCGCGCTTCCCGATCTACACCGAGAGCATCGACAAGATCACCGGCATCGTCGCCATCAAGGAAATCCTCACGTTCATGGCCGAACACAGCGCGACCGACTCCTTCAACGCGGTGGCCACCAAACCGGTCAGCGACTTCGCCAAGCCGGCTTTCATGGTCCCCGACAGCAAGCCGCTCAACGACCTGCTCGCCGACTTCAAGCGCACCCACCAACAAATGGCGATCGTCGTCGACGAATACGGCGGCACCGAAGGCATCATCACCCTCGAAGACATCCTCGAGGAGATCGTCGGCGACTACGACGACGAGTACTCCCACGCTGCTCGGCGGGTCAAGAAGCTCGAGGGCAGCCAATACGAGATCGACGCATCGATGCGGATCACCGACCTTGAGGACGTCATCGACTTCCCCTTCCCGGAGGACGACGACTACGTCACGCTGGCGGGACTGTTCTACAAGAGGTTCGGCAGTGTCCCGGTCGTCGGTGACACCGTGACCCTCGACGGTGGCCGGCTCACGGTGACCGAGATGGACAATCACCGCATCACGCTCGTCCACTTCGAGGACACGGCGATCAACGAGGACGGCACCGTCGGCCTCGCCGACACGACATCGGCGCCCGACGAGGAAGAGCACGGCCTGCTCCATCGCCTGCGCGCGGCGGCCACGGGAGACCACGGCGAGCGGGACCGCGGCAAAGAGACAGACTGACCCGACACCGGCCGGGTAGGTCCCTTCCGTGACATCAGCCGGCGCACCTTCGATCCGCCTCGGCACGTCCGGCTGGACCTACCGGCACTGGACCGGCACCTTCTACCCGGCGACCCTCCATGACCGGGAGCGGCTCGAGTTCTACGCCCGCACCTTCCCCACTGTCGAACTCAATGCCTCCTACTACCGCTGGCCTTCCAACGCAGCGTTCGCCGGGTGGGCGCGCCGCCTTCCCGAGGGCTTCTTGCTGACCGTCAAGGCCCCCAAGGCGCTAACCCACACAGCGCGCCTCGACAACCCCGGGGAATGGACCGACCGGATCGCCGCCAGCTTCGCCCTCCTCGGCGAGCGCGCCGGGCCGCTGCTGGTCCAGCTCCCGCCGAGCCTCCACCGCGACGACGCCCTCCTGGATGCGTTTCTCGCCGGGACGCCGCCCACCCTCCGGGTCGCCATGGAGTTTCGGCACGAGTCGTGGGAGCACGCCGAGGTGACGGAGCTGCTGGCAGCCAGGAGGGCGGCATACGCCATCTCGACCGGACCCGCCACGACGAGCCCGATCCGCGCGACCGCCGACTTCGCGTACGTCCGGTGGCACGGGCCGGCGGGTGCGCGGCGTTATGGCGGCTGCTACTCCGAGGACACCTTGGGCGAGTGGGCGGACGTGCTGCGCGGTTGGGTGCGCGAGGGACGGCACGTCTTTGGCTACTTCAATAACGACATCGACGGGTATGCCGTGGCCAACGCCCGCACCCTCGCTCGGCTGTGCGGCGAGGGCTCGCGCGAGGACCCGTGACGGCTCGTCGAGCCCGCTCGGCCACAATGGCCACATGACTCACCCCACGGACGTGCCCAAACGGTCCTGGACGTCGCGCCTTTTCGGGTCGGGCAAGACTCCCAGCGCCGCGCCTGCTCCGCGCCGGTATGCCGTGCGCCTCCTTGGGAGCCTCGCGGCCCCGTCCGGCTTCCCGCATCTGGCATCGTCGAACTCCGGGAACGACGGCCTCGTCGCCCTCTGGGTCCGGTCCGAGGAGGACGCGGGGAAGCCGGGGGGTGAGGGTGTGCTCACGGCATACGACCGCGAGAGCCTGGCTCCCACGAGAACTGTCGCGATGGCGTCGCTGCCGGTGGCGTATCCCTTTGTCGCGACGATGCCCGGCGGCGGGTGGCTCCTGGCGGGCGTGGGCGCCGATGGTGAGGACCGGGCGTTCGTCTTGACCGCCGACGGGGACGTTGCGCACCAGGCATCCATCGCGGACACCCCGGAGTTGGTGCTCACGGATCGGGATGGCGACATCTGGGTCGTCGGATCGCGGTCGGGTCCGACGCTGACGCGGTGGTCGCCAGAGTTGGCCCTGCGCTGGTCGATCGCGCCGGATGTGCCTGGCGCGCAAGGGATGACCTCCCTCACGCTGGCTGCCGGAGAGGCGTGGGCGCTCCCGGGCGGCTCTGCTCACCTGCTGCGGATCGGCCGCGGCGCGCTGGGGCACACCACGGTCGTGCCCGGCATCCCGACGGATGCTCTCGGCGTCATCATCCGCGACGACTGGGTCGGGCTCCTCGACGCAGGCTCCGTGCAGGACACTGCGGTGATCGGGCGGATGGTCGACGGCCGGTTCGTCGAGAGCCACCGAGTCGTGCTGCGGCACCCTGACGGTGACCCGTTGCCGTCCTGCCCGATCTATTGCCTGGCCGACACGGCGGTCTTCATCGACGACGCCGACGTGTATGCCGTGTCGCTGGGTGAACTCCTCGACGGCGCCGGGTCCGCGTCCGACGCGCCGCGGACCTGACGCATGGACAACCCTGTGGGGAGGTGGTGACCTGGTGGGCCTGAGTGTCGACTCGGACGGCCAGCGGATTTTCTCACCGCGGCTGCTCGGGACTTTCGTCCGACCTGACGAGTTCGACCACCTCGCGGCGTCCGCGTTCGACCAGCACGGGGCCGTTGCGGTGTGGACGACGGGGTCGGGCGCACATCGCTTCGCGGGCAATCCGGCGCTGCTGGCGGCATACGAGACGAGTTTGTCGGCAGCGAGCCGGACGCTCGTCGTCCAGCAGGTGCCCGTGTCCCTGGCTCGCGCCGCCTGGATGCCCGGCGGGGACTGGCTCCTCGCCGGGCCGACGGGGTCGGAGGGCAGTCTGCTGCGGGTGCTCACCGCCACCGGCGCTCTCCGCGCCGAAGGTCGGATCGCCGATTCCGTCGGCCAGATCGCCACGGACAGTGACGGTTTCGTGTGGGTTGCCGGGTGTGCGCTGACCAAGCTCACGCGCGGGCTCGAGCAGATCTGGCAATCCCCGGGCGGGGTCCGCGACGACGCGAGCGTCGAGGCCGTCAACGTGGCTCCGGGCGTCGTGATCGCTGGTCAGACGTTCGACGAGCGCCCGGCAACGCTGCTGCGCGTCCGCGAGGGCCAAGACACGGTGACCATCCCCGTGCCCGATGTCGAGGGTTTTGATGCCATCCTCGTCGACGGAGACTGGGTGGGCGTCTTGCCGGCGGTCGAGTGCGAGCTCGTCGTTGGCACACTCACCGGCGACGAGTTCGCCGAACGCTTCCGGGTCGCGCTGCGCGACAAGGCCGGCCACTCGCTCTACGCGGACGAGGTCACGAGTCGCGGCGACACGGCATACCTGAGCACTGGGTACGACTGGTACACGTTCACCCTGGCCGAGGTCGTGGCCGATCGGCCGCAGGAGGCGCCACGAGACGCGACACCCCCCGCGCGGCGCGGGTGGTTTGGCTGGGGCCGCGGCTGATCGCGACGTGGACGTTTCGACAGGAGGACTGGTGACGATATGGGCCTGCGGATGAGCGGGGGCGGCGAGCGCATCCACGTGCCCCGCGTGGTCGGGGCCATGGAGGCTCCGTCCGCGACGTTCCGCTTCCGCGGCAGTGCAGCCCTCGACGAGCGGGGCGGGGTGGCGTTGTGGTCGAAAAATCTAAAGTCCTACCGCAAGGCGGGGAGACCGGTCGTGCTCGCGGCATACGACGTGGGCAACCCGACTCCCACGCGCACCCTTCTCATCCCTGCCGCGCCGATGCGCTGGGCCCGTGTCGCGCGGACGCCTGCGGGTGGTTGGGTCATCGGCGGCAAGACCGACGCTGACACCCAGCTCCTTCAGGTCGTGGCGCCATCGGGGGCGATCACGGCCGAGGCGACCACCCCCCACACGATCAGCAAGATCGTCACCGACAGTGAGGGTTTCGTGTGGGTCCTGGGCAGCGCGCTCACGAAATACGACCGCGAGCTGCGACAGCTCTGGCAATCCCCTGGCGGGATCCGAGAGGACTGGAGCACTGACGCGGTCAGCCTCGGCACCGGGGAGGTCCTCGCCTGCCAGGCCGACAGCGAGGGCAACGGTGTGCTTCTGCGGATCCACGAGGGGCGTGACACGGAGGTGATCCAGCTGCCTGAGGTCGAGGAGACCGCCATCGTGATCGCCGACGACGGCTGGGTCGGCCTCGCCGGTGACGTCGAGCCCACGATGATCATCGGCACGGTGGCCAATCAGGCCTTCGAGGAGCGCTCCCGAGTGCGGTTGAGCGAGGACGACCGGCTCTGGCTCACGATCGACCAGGTGACGTGTCGTGGTGAGACGGCCTACGTCGACGACGGTGTCACGTGGCGCACCTTCAGCCTGCACGAGCTGCTCACCGACCGAGCCGAGCCGACCCCCCAAGACGCCGCGCCCCCTGAACGGCGTGGTTGGTTTGGCTGGGGCCGGGCTAATCGCTAGCGCTCGGTGGGTCAGCTGGGCACCTTCCTGCAGTCAGCTCCGGTCGAGGCGGATCGTGATCGTGCCTTCGAGCACCACCGTCCACTCGTCGACCTGACGCGGCCGCAGGTCAGTCTCGACATGGACACCAGCGACGGGTATCCCGCCCACCGTCACGATCGGGTCTGCCGACGCTGAAGCTGACCCGGACGCCGCCGGAGCCGGGGTGGCGTCGCTGGCTGGAGGCACGGCATACGCCTCTGTGACGTCCTGGCCCGAGGCGGAGTCGAGAGCAGCGTCGCGCCACTCGTCAGGCGTCGGGGTGGCGAGCGCGACCACCTCGTCCAGGCGCGGGACGACGGCGTCGAGACGCAACTCGCGTTCGATGCGAGCGGCGAGTGCGGCGGCCGGGTCTGGCTCGCCGTGGACGCAGAAGACGGTCGCCGACGTATTGGCCGTGCATCTTCAGCTGGGTCGCGCCCTCGACCAAAGCCCGGCCGCGGGTGCCTGGACTCTGGTAGCCGGTGAGGACGACGGCGTTGCGCGGGTCGGGCAGCATCCGCTCGAGGTGGTGCAGGACGCGCCCGCCGGTCGCCATCCCCGACGACGAGATGATGATCGACGACCCGTGCCGTGAGCCGGTGAACGCCGGGGGGTCGTCGGCAGTGCGCAGCTCGGTGACGTCGCCCAGGACATCGGCGAGGTCCAGGTCGGCGCGCAGCTCGGCGGCGTTGTCCCGGTAGGCCGCCAGCGCGTCGAGGGCCATCGGGGAGTTGACGACGATCGGCACCTTGGGGATCCGCCCGTGCCGGCGCATGTCGGCCAGCGTTTTGAGGACGACCTCGGTGCGGTCGACCGCGAAGGCCGGGACGAGCACGGAGCCACCGCGGGCGACCGTGCGCCGGATGACGTCCGCGAGCCCCTCGTGCGGCAGCTCGCGCGCCTCGGGGTGCTCCCGGTCGCCATAGGTCGACTCGACGAGCACGTATGCCGCACCCGCCGGGATATCGCGGGCCGCAAGACGGGGTGGTCGTGGCGGCCGAGGTCACCGCTGAACAGAACCGACGTCGTGGGCGTTTCGATCCGGACGCTGGCTGACCCGAGGATGTGGCCCGCCCGGGTGAAGCGCGCCCAGAGCCCGTCGCAGAGGTCGAGATCGCGGTCGTAGTCGACGGCCGTGAGCAGCGGAAGGGTGGCCTCAAGGTCAGTCGTGTCATAGAGGGGCTTGGGCGGGTTGTGCTTGGACCAGCCACCCTCGGCCGCATCGAGAGCGTCGCGTTCCTGCAGGTGGGCAGCGTCGGGGCTCCCAGTTGCGCCGGCGGAGAGCGCGCTCGCCTTGGAAGACCCCGGCATCGACGAGGATCCGACGCTGCCCGCTCGCGAGAAGGAACTTGGAGCCCGTGACAGATCCGGTTGCCCCGAGGAATGTCAACGTCGTCGCGCTGCTCATGCCTCCATTCAACCCCGGCGCGTATGCCGCCTGGCCGCCACCCCGACAGCGTGCAGCTCTGTGCACGTCAGGGCGTGCATGACGCTGCACACTCTCGCGTGAGCCCAGCCCGGGAGGCTCAGGCGACAGACAGCGCCAGCGCGGCCTCGATATCCGCGGCGAGGTCCGACGGCTTCACGGTTGGGGCATAGCGCTCGATGACCTGCCCGTCCCGCCCGACGAGGAACTTCGCGAAGTTCCACTTGATCGCCGAGCCCAGGAAGCCGCCCTTTTGCGACCGCAGCCATTGATAGAGCGGGTGAGCCCCGGGCCCGTTGACGTCGATTTTGTCGAACATGTCGAAGGTGACGCCGTAGTTGATGTGGCACACCTCGCTGATTGCGTCGGCGTCGCCCGGCTCCTGGCCCGCAAACTGGTTGCAGGGGAAGCCGATCACGGCCAGCCCTTGATCGCGATACCGCTGGTTGAGCTCCTCGAGCTCGGTGAACTGCGGGGTCAGCCCGCACTTGGACGCCGTGTTGACGACCAGCACGACCTTCCCGGCGTAGTCCGCGAGGGGCTTGTCCTCGCCCCGGAGGGTGCGCGCGGTGAAGTCGTGCAGAGTCGTCATCGGTGCTCCAGGTGGTTGCGTCGCGGGCAGCGGCATACCTGCCTGATCGCCCCGTTGGGAGACCCGTCCGGTATGCCGCGTCGTCACCGACTGCAACCCTCCTGCGAAGTCCGACTGTTCCCGCCCGGAGGGCTGGCCAACGCCGCGAGACGGTGTCATGGTGGATCTATGGACGAGTCGACAATCGTGGTCTGGAGCGCGGACGGCATACCGGTGCAGGCCTATCGCTGGGCGCCTGAGGGAGAGGCGCGCGCGGTCGTGCAGGTGCAGCACGGGCTCGGTGAGCACGCCGGCAGATACCGCCGCTTCGCCGAGGCGCTGACCGCGGCCGGCTACCTCGTCTACGCGCCGGACGGCCGAGGGTCAGGGCGCACGGCGGGCGGGGCTTACGGCAAGTGGGGCCGCGACTCGTGGCCGGGCTGGGTCGACGATGTCGCCCGCCTGCGCGAGCGCCTCGCGCTCGACCACCCGGGTATGCCGCTCGCGCTCTTCGGGCACTCGATGGGTTCCTTTGCGACCCAACAGTTTTTGGTGGACGCGGCCGGGTCGGACCAGATGCCTGACGCAGTCGTCCTGAGCGGGACGACCGAGGTGTCGGGGCTCGTACCGATGCTCGACAGCCCGGAGCCAGCAGATCTCAGCGCGTTCAACGCGGGGTTCGAGCATCGGACGGGGTTCGAGTGGCTCAGCCGTGACCCGGCCGAGGTGGACAAGTACGTCGCCGACGAGGGGTGCGGCTTCGAGTCGGAACCCTTCCGCGGCATACCGACGCTATTAGCGGCGACCGACCCGTCGCGGCTGGCCGCGTTGCCCCCGGACCTGCCGATCCTCCTCGTCTCCGGAGGCGCCGACCCGCTCGCGGGCGGGGGCGCCGCGGTCGAGGTCGTGGGGCAGCGTTACCGCGACGCCGGGGTGGCTGACGTGACGGTGCGGCTGTATGCCGGTGCCCGCCACGAACTGCTCAACGAGACCAACCGCGACGAGGTCACCGCCGACATCCTGGAGTTCCTGGACCGCACGGTGGGGGACCGCACGGTGGCGGACCGCACGGTCGGGTAGCGCTGCGGGGGCGGGTGTCCTCAGGCCCAGGTGAGGCGGATCGCCGCCGGGTCGGGGTCATCGAGCACGCGGACCTCCCCGAAGTCGGCCGCTCCGAGCCTCGCCGCCCTGACGAGGCGCTCGCAGAAATGCTCGAAGTCGTCGAAGCCCACCATCGACCGCACCCGCGGTGCGAGACGGTTGAAGAGGATCTGTGGGGTGACCCCGGTCGTGGGCCTGGCGAGCGGAAGGGGGACGGACAACACGCGCTCGCGCCGTTCCAGCATGACTGCGGGGACATCGACGACCACAGACACGACCTCGGGGTATGCCTCTGCCGGGATGTCGTCTCCGACGATCGTCTGGAGCACGCCCCCGACGATCGACCCGGCGAGGATGGTCCGCAACCGGTCGGCCTCGAGGTCGACACGCCACCCCAGGGGACGGATGCGGAAGGACTCCTCGTCGGAGATAACGTCGACGACGATGTCCTCGCAGGCGTCCTCGATCGCCGACCCCGGCTCGATGCCGAGCGGGGCAAAGACCTCCTCGAGCAGCCACCCCCGGCGAAGCCGAGTCGGGGTGTCGATCCGGGCGAGATGCTCGACGAGCGGCCGTGACTTGGCCTGTCGAGCCCTGGGTTTGTCCTGTGCCACGTTTCCAGACGCTACTCGACCGGTCCTGCTGGTCCTGGCCGTTCACGGCATACCGGAGCATCTCGACGGCCAATGATCGGCGAGCCGTCATCTGCTCGCCGCCGAGGCGTCACGTGCAGACGTTAGGCGACAGCGCGATGGGCGGGCGCCTCCTGGCTGTGAAAGGGCAGGTATGCCGCCTTCCCAGCTCCCGAAGGCGGCATACCTGCCCTTTCACTCGACCCAAACCGCCACTCGCGCCCTTCCACTCACCGAAGTCACGCGCGAAAGCGCTGCCAGAAGCACGCTGCCCAGTCCCGTGTCTCTGACAGGCTGGCCCCATGTGGAGTGCCGAGCAGCAACACCGCCTGAGAGGTGAGGCGATGGCTTGGCTCGCCGCGCGCACTCAGGACGGCTCGTCGCGCGTCTGAACGGCCGGACAGGGAGTTGCTGGCGGTCAGGTTCGCGAGGTTCCAGGCCAGCTGAACCCATCCGGCCTGCACCTGACTTCCTCTATCCGGCGGCCTTTCATGCGATCCCCACCATCCGGGGGCGATCAGGCTCAGGACTGCGGTGTCGGCACGAGCTCGCGCACGCCAGGCAGGACCTGCTCGGCGAAGGTCCGCAGGAACCGTTCCTGGTCGTGGCCCGGCCCGTGCAGCACGAGGTGGGTGAAGCCAAGGTCGGTATAAACCCGCAGCGCCTCGACGACATCCTCGGGCCGCGACGCGACGATCCAGCGCTTGGCCACCTGCTCGATCGGCAGCTCGTCGGCCGCCTTCTCCATCTCGGCCGGGCTGTGGATCGAGTGCTTCTGCTCCGCCGAAAGCGACAGCGGTGCCCAGAAGCGGCAGTTCTCCAGGGCCAACTCGGGGTCGGGATCCCACGACAGTTTGATCTCGATCATCCGGTCGATTGCGCCCGGATCCCGGCCGGCCTTGGCCAACCCCTCGTCGACCGCGGGGACGAGCTGGTCGGCATACAACTCCCGGCCCTTGCCGGAGGTGCAGATGAAGCCGTCGGCGACCCGCCCGGCATACCGCGCGACGACCGGCCCACCGGCCGCGACATAGACCGGCACAGACACAGCCGGGCGGTCGTAGATCGCGGCGTCCTCGGTGCGGAAGTAGTCGCCGGCAAAACTGACCCGGTCCTCCGTCCACAGCCGCCGCATGAGGGTGACCGCCTCGCGCAGCCGTGCGAAGCGCTCCTTGAACGCCGGCCACTCCCCGTCGCTCACGGACCCGACGGCGACCTCGTTGAGCGCCTCACCCGTGCCGACACCAAGGATGACCCGACCCGGCGCGAGGCAGGCCATCGTCGCGAAGGTCTGCGCCATGACGGCCGGGTTGTAGCGGAAGGTCGGCGTGAGCACCGAGGTGCCGACGAGGACCCGCTCGGTGCGCGCGAGGACCCACGGCATCCACGCGAGCGCGCTCGGGGCGTGACCACCCTCGAGCCGCCACGGTTGGAAATGGTCGGAGACGGTGACCGAGTCCAGACCGAGTCCCTCGGCGCGCACGGCATACCGCGCGAGTTCCAGCGGCGCGAACTGCTCCGCCGACGCCTTGTAGCCGACGCGCAGTGTGGGGGCAGTCGCGGGGGTGGTGCGGTGGGCTGTCACGGGACCTTCTTTCGGGTATGCCGTTGCGTCGCCGGCGGCGGGGACCTCCCCTGCATCATCCGTCACCACGGGCGCTTGGGGGAGGTCGGGTGCGGAGTTGCGGCTCCGTGGGGAGGCGTGCGGCGGGGCTTCGGGGCTGGTTCGGGCAGCGTTGAGGTGGAGATGGCAGATGGGCCACTGGCCCCGTGGCGGGCGGCGAGTGGCCGGATTCGACTGCAATATGACGCGATTGACTCTTGTGTTAGGACACCTGTTCGACTACGATGGACGCATGACGATCCTCCCCATCGACCACATCGCAGTCGGCTTGTCGCCGGCCGGGGCGCGGTCGTTTGGGGCGGTGTCGACGCGCGGGGTCGTGGCGGGTCACGCCCGGTTGGTGCATGCCGTCCTCGACAAGGTCCACGCGCGACTGGCCTTCCCTGAGAGTGTGGTGACCAGCGCTGACATCGAGGAAGTCGAGCGCATCGCCCGTCGAGTGGAGGCGGTCAGACTGGCGCTCGTCGCCCGGGTTGATCGGCAGCAGAGCTATCGCGGCACCGGCCACTCGTCGACCGCGGCGTGGGTGGCGTCGACGACTCGCGCTGGGGCCGCCACCGCCCAGCGAGACGTCGTCTTGGCCACCGCGCTCGACAGCGGATTGGAGCTCACGCGCACCGCCCTGCAAGCGGGCGAGATGTCGGGGCGCAGCGCGGGCATCATCGCCAGCGCGATGAGCAAGCTGCCCGGGGATTTGCCTCTGCCCGAGCGCGACCGGGTCGAGGCCTCGCTCGTGCGTGATGCCCGCCGGTTGGACCCGCCCAAGCTGCATCGGGCAGCGCTGGTGGCGTTGGCAGCGGCAGACCGCTCGGCTCAGGAGGTCGCCGGACACGTCGAGGCTCAGCTCGCCGACGAGGAGCGGCGGGCTTATGCGGTGGCGTCGGTGACGATCCATGACCAGGGTGACGGCACGACCAAGCTCGCGGCGGTGCTGCCGACCCTGACCGCCCGGACCTTGCACAAGGTCTTGCAGACGATGACCTCACCCCGCCGTGACCACCTGCGCAAGGGTGCCGAGGCAGCGCTGGCCGACGGGCAGACACCCGCCGGCTTGACCACCGACGGGTCGGTCGCCGCAGGGTCCGTCGCCACCCGCAGCCACGACGGCCGCAATGGTGACTGGCCAAGCCTGGATTGGGCGCAACGCCGCGGGCGTGCATTGGTCGACCTCATCGAGCACCTCGACACCGAGCGACTCACCGGCAAGGTCGCCTCCACCGTCATCGTCACCATGACCCTCGAGCAAGCCCTCGGCGCGGCCAAAGCCGCCCACCTCCAGGCCACCGTGCACGCCGCGACCGGCACCCTGCTCGAGCTGACCCCCACGGCCGGCGCGACCACCGCCGACACCGGAGTGACGCTCTCAGCCGCGGCAGCACGCCGGACCGCCTGCAACGCCGGGATCCTCCCCGCTGTCCTCGGTGGCCCCAGCCAGGTCCTCGACCTGGGCCGCCAAGAACGCTTCTTCACAGACCCACAACGCACCGCCCTCGCCGTCGTCTACAACAACTGTGCCGCCCAAGACTGCGACCGCCCCTACGCCTGGTGCGAACTCCACCACGAAGATCCCTGGTCCCGTGGCGGCCGCTCCGACCTCTCCTGCGCCGTGCCCCTGTGCGGCTATCACCACCGACTTATCCACGACCCCGCCTATCACCACGAGCTCACGCGGACTCGCGGGGCCAAGACCGTCCGCTTCCGCCGACGCAGCTGACGCTCACTTGTCGATCTGCCCGGCCCGGCTTGCCGGATGATCACCCGCGCACGTCAAACACGCCCGCGCGCAGGAGCGCTGCGGTGGCTTCGCCCACTCCCAGCGCAGCCGCCGCACTCAGGTCGGCCAGCGTGTCGACGTCATGCCGGGCGCGCACGGGCGCGGAGTGGACGGCATACAAGCCCAAGCCCGTATGCCGTGCCGCCGACCCCTGGCCGAATGCCGTGACGACCCGCCTCCCCGGCGCAGTGACGACCATCGTCGTCCCGGTGCCCGCGCGGTCAGGGACGAAAGCGGATGCGTGGCCGGCGGCCCGGCGGAGGACCTTCGAGACGTCGGCGGAGCGCAAGGCCGGGAGGTCAGAGGGGGCGACGAGGATGCCGGCCTCGCCACGGCGCTGGCTCGCGCTAGGCCGATCGTGCGTCGTGGCGCACGGTTGGCATCGCCCGGAGGCCAAGGTCGTGACACCCAACGCCACCGCGTCATCGAGGCTGTCGGTGTCGTCGTGGACCACGCGGGCGCCTCGCCCGGCTGCGAGCGCCGCGACCTCGGGGTCGGCGGTGACGACCACGATCCCGGCGACCTCAGGGCAGGCGGCCAGCGCTGCGAGGGTGTCGGCCGCGAAAGCAAGTGCCAACTGGCGGCGAGCGCCTGCGGGCAGGTCGAGCCGAGACTTGGCGAGGTCGAGAGCCTTGACGGGGACGATCGCGGCGGCCGGGAAGGGCGCAGCCTCCTGTCCAGAACGCTGAGCCGACGCCGCCTCCTGTGCCCAAACCTGCTCCGCCTGTTGTGCCCTGGCCCGGGCCGAATCTGGGGCCTGGCCGGGCGGCGCGGCATACCCAGTGGGCACGCGGTCGGGCGGCGCGGAGGTCACCCGTGATGGGTACCACAGAAGCCCTGACACCGTCACGTAGGGGTGGTGAGGCCACTGCGTGACGCTGAAGGACTGCGGTCAGTCCGCGATGTGCTCGGTCCAACGCGCTCCGTCCCAATAGCGGAGTCGCGTTGCGTCGGGCTGTCGCCCCGCAATCCTGACGCCGAGGGCCGACCACCGGGGCGGCATACGGGCCCTCAGGGGATGAAGCCGAGCCGTTCGCGCGCGGTCGCCACGAACTCCTGTATGCCGTGGTGCACCGCGGCACCTTCGACGTCGAGAAGGTCGGGAGCGGTGTGGATCTTGAGTTGCTTGATGTGTGCGAGGAGGGCGTATGCCGCGACGCGGACGTCGGGGTCGTCGGTGGGGAGTTCGAGTTTGTAGACCGCCGAGCACGCCTCTGCGCGAGCCGACCTGACCTCGGCGATAGGACCAGGATCTGCGCCGCCGTGGGCGAGTTCGTGCTTGCGACGGGCAAGCTGAGCGTGACGGTAGGCGAGCAACGCGGTCGGACCCCGAGGACCGCCTCGGGCCGCTCTTTGCGGTGAGTCTCGGCGACGAGGAATCGGTGCTGTCGATTTGCCGTCAGCGTCTGCGAAACGAAGGCGACGATCGCGCCCAGCAGGGTGCCGGCGATCGCGAGGATGGACTGTCCCATGACTCAGGGTGACGCACCCTCGCTGGCGGCCCAGCTGGAGGCCGAGGTCGATGACCTGACACAGGCGTTGGGTGAGGCTGCGGTCGAGATCAGGGTGTGGAAGAAGAGCACGGAGGGCCGTCTGGGCCCTTCACGGACCTTGAGGTAATCCGGCGCCAGGGGCCGCTGTCAAACTGTGATCATGGTGGGCCGCGAGGACCGTCGGAGTGCCCGCAGCGCCCGGGCCACGAGACGTTCGGCCCTATGCCGGCGCCGCCATCGACGCACTAGCGCTCCTCGACCTCGCCTGTCACGACTGCTAGGCGAGCCCCCCGGCCAGAATGGGTCATCGAGGACGTGTGGCCGGTCGCCGACAGTGTCCCCCAAGACTCATAGTCACCAACCCTCCTCCGCGGTGGCTGCCAGGGTTGTTCCGGACTGTCACGGAAACAGGCGCGCCAATCCGGAACAACCCTGACAAGACAAGGCGAGGCGAGACAAGGCAAGACAAGGCGAGGCGAGGCGAGGGGCGCCAGGCATCCACCTCAGGTCAGCCGAAGGATTGAGCCTGTCCCCACGGTCACGTCGCGGCCAAACCAGCGGCGCAGATCGTGCGACGAGAAGGCGTCGGGACTGATCATCACGGCCTTGGTCACCTCGCCGCCGGTCCGGAAGACCATGAGGTTGGCCGAACTCAGATAGCGGTCGCCCTTGATGATGCGCTGCCCGGTGAGCCCCTGGATCTCGCCGGCGGTCGTGCCCTCGGAGACGAGCATGACCTCGTCCCAGGCGAATCCGGTCAGGTCGCGCAGGAGGCGAGGTGCCGTCGCTGTGGTCTGGGCCACGAGGGCCTTGTCGAGGGTGTCGTCGCTGACAAGAGCCACGTCGGTCCTTCCGGTGCAGGCGGCCAGCAGGGTCATGGGCATGAGGGCGAGGACCGCCCGGCGGGTCAGGGATGTGGTCAACTCTTGGCTCCGTCCCCGTGTGCCTGGGGGTCTTTGCCGGGCAGCGGCCCGTCCTGGACGTGTCCGGTCTGCCCGACCGGGACGCCGTTGCTCCACGCGAGTTGCCCGTTGCGGTCGATGACAACAACCTTGCCCTGGTCGACAGCCTCCCGCACATAGCGAGCGAGTTCGTCGTGGCTGGCGTCGGGATGAGCGGCCGCGATCTGCCGGCCGACCTTGTTGTTGTAGAGGTCCATGGCCTCGCGCTGGGCGGGTTGCCCGGCAACCGCTCGTGGGCGGTCGCGTAGTCCTCGGCCCAGTTGCCTCCGAAGCGCGACGCCATGAGTGCATTCCAATAGGTATGCCGGTAGGCGTCATTGTGGTCGTCGTTGCGGTCGGCGGACGGGAACTGAGCGTCGGCCTCGGCAAAGGCCCGGTCGCGGATGTCCCTGAAGTCCTTCATCTGGAAAAGACCGAGCCCGTCGAGCAACTCGGCCTCGTGCGCGGTGACCTTGACAGGGTCGGTGAACTCGTTCAACGGCCAGCCCGGCTCCCACGTGACGACTGTGTCGTCACTGACCTGGTAGTCGCGGAGGATGTCGTCGAGCTCGCCGGACGGCATACCTGACGGAGTGAGCGTGACGGCGACCGAAGCCACCGACTGGTCGATCTCCGAGCCGAGGTTGAGCAGGCTGCCGGCCCGCCCCGCGAAGTCCTGGGCCAGGCGAGCCCGCTGGGTGGTGTAGGCGTCGGCCTCGGCCTGGGTCGGGAACTCCCGCGGACCGCGGAGGTCGGATACCGACCCGTCGGGCCCGATCCGGAAGCCATGATCGGCCGCGTCGACATCGAGATCCGCGAGCTGGCCTCGGAGGCTCTCCACAGCCGAGCTGGCCGCCAGCACCGTGCGGCGCACCCGATCGAGCGAGGCAACGAAATCATCGACGGGTGCCACCAGCGCCGCGCGTGCGGCCGCTGCCGCGATCGACGCCGGGCCAGACCAGTCCAGCCCGCGGGTCCGGCGCACCTGCTCGGCGCGTTCGGTCAGCTCGTCGGTGAGGGTCCCGAGGCGACGCCCGGCCGCCTCAAGGGGGGCGGTCTCCCACTGGCGCAGGCTCTCGAGGGTGATCACGAGCGTGCTCTCGGATCCGACGGCGGCCGCGCCGCAGCCGCGTAACGCCCGGCGGCATACTCCTCCGAGACGGCATACCCGGTGGCACTCGTCGACAGACCGATCCCGAGACTGTCGGTGGCCTTCAGCCAGGCCGTGACCCACGCGTCAATGGCGGCCCCGACCTCGGGCAGCGCCCGCTCGGACGCGCCTCCGGGGAGAGCGCGGCCGGCTGCCGTGAGCGCGGGCTCGCAGGGTGGCAGCGGTGCGCTCGCGGCTTGGACCCGCCCACCCGCCTGGCCGAGCGAGGCGGTGTCGACGCTGAAGCCGCTCATGATCCTCCGTCCTCTTCGCGTGGCACCACGCGTGTCGGTCCTGTCTACCGGATCGCTGCGGGGACGGTCATGAGTACGGGTACCCATCTCGCCCGCGACCTCCCGCGACGTGGGGTTGGGTCAAGGTAGAGCGTGACCGCGGGCTCCAAGCAGAACTCCCCTAGCTTGGCGCGTCAGTCCAGATCCAGCGCGAAGTGGGCGGCGAGACGTTCGAGGGTGAACTCTTGTCGGAGCTTGCAGGCGCTGTTCTGGTTGGCGAACATGCCCTTTTCCCAATACGCCTGCTCGGGGGGCACAGCGGTGAACCACCGCACAGGCACCACCCACTCGGCCACCTCATCAGATGCCCGCTGCCCGTCCTTGCCGCGCTCGTAGCTGCCCGACCAAAGACTGGGCAGCGAGCGGGACGTCGACCCCGTCGACGCTCACTCGGGCCTCATCGAACCGCTGAGCCAACCCGATGACCTCACCGATCGCAACATACCCACGACCGGGGACATGCACGTTGACCCGTCCCCCGAGCGGCAGATTGCGCAGACTCCGCGAGTACCACGCGTCACCCCCCGCGCTGACAGAAGCCGTACTTCAGCCCGTCGGCCCAGGATCGCCCTTGGGGATCGTCGCCGAAGGAGACGAACCAGTCACGCCCATTCCACTCGGCTCGCTTGCCTTTCCTGCTCTTCCCGTATGCCGTGCCGGCGGCCTCGCTCTCGTCCTCCCTCGCGAGCCACGAACGCGCGAGATAGCGGCGGCCATCGTCTTCGAGGTAGGAGAAGAAGACGGCGTTCACCGGCACGCCGAAGCTGCGCAGATAGGTGACGATGCGCTCAGAGTCGGCGTCGAGGTCGGTGGCGACGATCGTGAGCTGCAGGCTGGCGTTGAGTTCGTCGGGTGCAGTGGCGCCGAAAACCTCGTAGAAGGCTGCTTCAAACTGCACGTCGCCGAAGTGAGCGTTGGCGAGGTCGATGATCGAGTCGCGGTCGAGGGTGCTGACCCACGAGCCATAGTCGAGGACCTGGGCAACGACGTCACGCGGGGTCTTGTCGCGCTTGAGCTCGAGGACGTGCAGGTTGCCCTCACCGTCCATGGCGAGCAGGTCGATGAACTTGCCGTGCGGCGTCCTGACCTGCCGGCCGATGACGAGGAGCCGCTCGCCGAGCAGGGAAGGGTCTCTCTCGAGGTACTGCTCCAGCGTCGCCTCGGAGGGCAGGGTGGCGGCACTTAGCCGCCTCGGGGTGTCACCGATGTCTCAAGACATAGGAAACACTGGCAGGGTCGGATGCGGGGGTGTCCAAGGCCAGATTGATCATCACCACTGTCACTGTGCAGGGCCTCTCGCAGGCGCAGGTCAGTCGCCGTTACGGGGTGTCCAAGGGGTGGGTCAGCAAGCTGATGGCGCGCTACCGGGCCGAGGGTGCGGGGGCGGTGGAACCCCGGTCACGAGCGCCGCACAGGTCACCGGCAGCGACACCGACCGTTGTGGTCGTGGCGGTTCTGGCCGAACGCGACCGGTTGATCAGCTCGGGTCATGACGGTGGCCCGGAAACGATCAGCGCCTACCTTGCCCGGGACGGGATCGAGGTGTCTCGGGCCACGGTGGCGCGGATCTTGACCCGCCACGGCCGGGTCACTGCGGCGCCGAAGAAGAGACCCAAGAGCACCTACACCCGGTTCGAAGCCGACCTGCCCAACGAGTGCTGGCAATCGGACTTCACCTACGTCCGTCTCGGTGACGGCACCGACGTCGAGGTCATCACCTGGCTCGATGATCACTCCCGGTTCGCGTTACACGTTAGCGCCCACCGGCGGATCACCGGCCCGATCGTGCTCGCGACCTTCCGCGCCACCATCGACCAATACGGCTGCCCCGCAAGCACACTCACCGACAACGGGATGGTGTACACCGTCCGACAAGCCGCCACCAGAGTCCGCGGCGGACGCAACGCCTTCGAGGCTGAACTGGCCCGCCTGGGCATCACCCAGAAGAACGGCCGAGGCAACCACCCGCAGACCCAAGGAAAAATCGAACGCTTCCAACAGACTGAATCGCCCCGGCGTGTCCGGAGACTTACTGGTTTGAGGGCTCCAGCTGTTGCTGGGCTTGGTTTCGAGCGTAGTAGAGGTCCTCGGCTTCGACTGGTGGGATGTCGCCGCAGTACTCGTAGAGTCGGCGGTGATTGAACCAGTCGACCCATTCGGCGGTGGCATATTCGAGGTCCTCGACGGTCTTCCAGGGCTTGCGTGGCTTGATCAGCTCGGTCTTGTACAGGCCGTTGATCGTCTCGGCGAGAGCGTTATCGAAACTGTCTCCGACGGTCCCGACCGAGGCGGCGATCCCGGCCTCGGCGAGGCGTTCGGTGTAGCGGATGCTGAGGTACTGAGATCCTCTATCCGTGTGTGCCACAACAGAATCCAGTGACCGTCCGTCGCGTTGCCGGGTCCACACCGCCTGTTCGAGGGCGTCCAGGACGAGTTGGGTCGACATGCTGGTCCCGCAGCGCCAGCCCAGGATCCGGCGGGCGTACGCGTCGGTGACGAACGCGACGTACACCCACCCCGACCACGTCGAGACGTACGTAATGTCAGCGACCCAGAGCCGGTCCGGGGAGGTCGGTGCGAAGTTGCGCCCGACCAGGTCCCGGGCCCGGTCCGCGGCCGGGCCGGGGATGGTGGTGCGCTTGATCTTGCCGCGGACCGCGCCAGCCAGGCCGTCAGCTTTCATGAGCCGCTCGATGGTGCACCGGGCCACTGGGATGCCTTCCCGGTTCAGCGTCAGCCAGACCTTGCGGGCGCCGTACACCCCATAGTTGGCGGAGTGGACCCGCCGGATCTCACCAAGCAGGTACTCGTCGCGCTGTTGCCGGGCGGTCGGGGTCTTGCCGACATGCTCGTAGTACGTGCTCGGGGCCACCTTGAGGCCGTGCTGCGTGAGCACGGCACAGATGGGCTCAACACCCCAGCGCAGACCACCGGGTTCGCGGTGGCCTGCGTGGTCGCGGATGAAGTCCACGATCACCGGGAAGGCCGGTCGAGCTCGGCCGCAAAGAAAGCCGACGCTGCCTTCAAGATGGCATTGGCGCGTTTCAGCTCGGCGTTCTCCCGTTTCAGCCGCCGCACCTCGGCCGAATCCTCGGTCGTGACTCCGGGGCGGGAACCCTCATCGACCTGGGCCTGGCGGACCCACTTACGGACGGTCTCCGCTGTCCCGACCCCGAGCAGCCCAGCGACCCTGGTCATCGCCGCCCACTCGGTCTCGTCCTCCTGGCGGGACTCGGTCACCATCCGCACCGCCCGCTGCTTCAACTCAGGCGGGTACCGCCTGCGCGTGTCTCCTGGCATAACTCCAACCTTCCCAAGATTCGAAGTCTCCGGACACGCCGGGGGGATTCACCCCCAGACCCTGAGGGTCCGGGGGTTTCCGATGTCTTGAGACATCACAACCGTGGGTAGTTCCCGAAACTCGTTGACCTGCCCCGATATCGCTCAAGACCCACGGGGCGGCACAGGTAGACCTGTCTGGCAGGCACAAAGCTGTCGCATCCCCCGGGGCGCCCGGGTGCGCGTCATACCGCCCAGATAGTACGAGGTGGTCGATGCCGCACAGCCCATCAGACGGGTGGCTTCTCGGTCGCCCCCGCCCCGTTGGGCGCGAACCCACCCCATGGTTCGCGTTCGGCCAGTTCGGTTCTGGAGCCGATGGCTCGGGTCAGCGCGCCCCTATCCTCACAGCGCCTCCTTCTCAGCCTCAGAGGAGCCCGGCCCTCCCACTCGCCCCGCGTGCTGGCGTGGCCACCAAACAGTTGGGAGTTCCCGTGGCCCGTCGGGCCGCGTGAGGAGCCTCTTGGGTCGCTCAGGCACGATGAGAGGGTCCCTCCTGGGTGACCCGTTCCCTGAGGATGCTGACGATTCCGGGCCTGAGTCGCTGCGGCACGCGGTGACGTTTCCCGTTCCGGATCTCGCCAATGAGCTTCTTCACGGTCTCGGAGTGTCTGAAGGACCCACCGGCCGCGAAGTAGGCGCGGAGCCACCTTTCCGGGTCCGGCGCGTAACCTTCGCTTTCGAAGGCTCGGAGTAGCTGGACAACCGTAGCCTTGCCGTTCCCCGTGGAAAGCCCGTTGTACTCCTCGCTTACCATCAACTCACACGCGACAACGTGGAGCGGGTCTGGCGCCTCGGCCGGTGCGCCACGATGAAGATCAATGGCCCCTAGCCCTTCTAGCCAATGGCGCACCATGTCGTTTCGCGCCCAAATTTGGACGTAGACCTTTCCTACCTGGCCACTGTCAACTGCCTTCTTTAGGGCGTCGCAGTCTTGGTCTTCGTACGGGTGCAGGGCAACGATGGCGATCTGGGCGGCATCGTGCCGCGACGCGATGCCGGTCACCTGACCGAAGTCCACGACTGGCCGTGGTGACTGAGAACGGCTGATATAGACGGCAGTTTCTCGGTCTGCACTCCGCACGGGGTCGTTGAACTTCGCGGGCTTGCCAACGGCCCACACTGGTCGGGTGCCGTCGAGCCACGATCGAATGGTGCCGCTGCTTTGCTGCATCGCAGTGCCCCATTGGGCCCAGTCCTCCCGCACCATATAGGCGATCTCCGTCATGGGAGGAGGTTCGCACGCACCACTGACAACGTTCGAGACGCTGTCGACGTCACGTTCTTCGGACCGTGCGGGGCTGCCCTTTCTCTGGGTTCTTCTACGGAGTCATGAACGGCGCGCAGCCATCTCTGCCAAGAATCTCGTCGCGAGTGCCATCCACTCCTGAGGACTAGCGCCCTTCACCCAGATGTCGAGGTACTCCTCGGGTGTCAGTCCCATCGGCTGGTGATTGATGGGCTTCCGGTCGTAGCCCGAGAACGGTGACGTGCTCTTCACGGTGAAAAGGATGTCCCGCGCCTGGGAGGTTCGACCATCGGCCGAACCGCCAACACCAAACTCCCGGAATACGTCTCTATTACCCGATGGCGGCCACTGCCTCCACGCCCGATAGAACGCGCCCTCCCAGCTCGTGGTGGGCCCACCGCCATGGGCCTTGGTATCCAACAGCGGCGAGCCCAGCCAGAAGACCCTCAGCAATGTTCCGGAGCTTCTGCTGCTTATTCATCGACACTTGGTCAGTGTCCCAGAAGCCGACGACAGGGCTCCGCTGCTCGTTGACGAAACTCGTACCAACTGGCTCGACCAGCGCGGCGATGCGTTCCGTGCACGTGTGGAGGTGTCGAGCCTGGACGCGTTCCACGGGGTACAAGAACGTCATCGATGACCGGCTCGTTCGGCACGGATCGCCGGACGCTGGCATAGTCGGGTTTCGTGAGAGAGCGGGGGCGGTTGGGTCGGACATGGGACCGGTGGCTCGGAGACGCAACGTTGCTGCTCGGCACTGCATCAGCCGCGATTCTCGGTCCGTGGGCCAGTAGGGAAACTGGCACGGCGCGCCTGTGGCTGTGGGCGGGGGCTGTGTTCAGCGCTGTGGTTGCGGCCTGGGTGAAGATTGCGCAGACCCGGCGCGAGAAGGCCGTCAAGGCGGAGCGGGACCAGCACGATCGGGCCACGGCAGAGGCGGACTTGAAGTCACACGCGCGGGATCTGACCGCGTTCGGTTCCGCGATCAAGCCGGGCATCGAGCATTTGGCAAGGCTCGCGAGTAGTCGCAAGAACAGCACGGCACGCGCCGTGGAGTACTCCGCGATCCGGAACCGGGTGGTGGATGCCGCATCCACGATGACCGGGGGGCCGGAGCAGACGCGGGCTGTGTTCTTCCGCCGCGACGAGGCGCAAGGGGTGCCAACGCTCGTGCCCGGTGAGTACTCCGGCGCACGGGAACCGAGCGGTCGAACCTTCCGTGACGACCCTTCCGACCCTGCGGGCGTAGAGGCATGGGCCGCCCTCCGGATCGGGAAGGTTGTCACATGGCCGGACGTGACAGTGCGCGCGCCGAGCGGGTGGAACCCGGACTCGCAAAGCAGGCCATACCGCACGTTCATGATGGCACCAGTGCTGGGACCAGACCGGCAGATCTACGGGATGCTGAACGTGGACGCCCTCGAACCGGACAGTTTCGGGCGCATGGATGAGGAGCGTCTCGCCACGTTCGCGGCGCTCCTCGGCGCAGCCGCCCACATCGTTACCGGGGAACAGGATGCGCCTTGAACACGTTGTCGGCGCATCGTGCTTTGATGTGCTTGGAAGCGATGCCAGTCAGGACTTGAGGAGGAGGATGAACTCGTGACCACGACGACTTGGATGGCGCAGATCCCGTCCCGGACCGACGCCGAGCGCAAAGCTGACCGGGACGAACTCCTTCGCGACTTGGAGACGGCCCGCGATGAGTTGGAGCGCGAGATGCAGCGTCGAGCGCGCAACGCTCGCGCCCACCGTGACGTTGCCCCCAAGCACGACCCCTGAGCATGGGCTGGGATCACAGCGCGGCTCCGCGGGCGGTGCATGACAAGCCGACGGCGTCGGATCCAACTGTTACCGTTCGAGCAGCCTCTCAGATCAGTACGCTGACCCAGCGGGCAGTCCACGACAAACCGGGATGGTGAAGGGAGTTGGGCCGTGAACAATCCGAATCCGCCGATCACAACGCCCAAGAAGGTGGACCCGCAGTGGAGGGACAAGATCGAGCGGGCGAAGCGGGCCCGGGAACTGAGCCACCGCATGAGGTTGGGGAAGCAGATCAGCTTCCGCAGCGCGGTCGGACGGGCCGGCTAGACCGCTCCGGTCGCCCTCGCACACCGCTATTCGCCGCACGACACTCCGAACGGTACGCACGGCAAACTCTCCTGTCGGAATATCAAGAACTAACCGGTTCCAACACGATCGTCATGATCGACCAGATCTTCCCCTCGAACCTCACGTTCATGGAAGAGCTTCCTCTTCGACTGCGACCCATCCAAGCCCCTACACCTGCTGTTGGCGTCACCCGGCGGCGATGGCGAGACAGCCATCAGGATGGTCCGGTCGATGCAGTCGCGCTGCACGGAGTTGACGGTCGTGCTACCCGATATGGCCAAGAGCGCTGCAACGCTGATCTGCCTTGGAGCGGACAGCATCGTGATGGGACCGGCCGGGGACCTCGGGCCCGTCGACCCTCAGTTCCAGCTCGGCGGGCGAAGCCTGGCCAGCGCCAAAGAGATCGTTGCGGCCGTCGACGAGGCCGAAGATCGCGTGAAGCAGAACCCCGAGACATACCCCTTGTTCGCTGGCCTTCTCGCGGACGTGAACATGCTGATGGTCGAGCAGGCACGCAATGCCCTGGATCGGACCGGCGCGATGGTCCGTGAAGCGCTCGGATGCTTAGCTTCCCGAACCGCGGCCGACGTGGACGCGCTCGCCAAGGCCTTGCAGGCGCCCCTCATCGATGACCCGACGAGCCACTCGGCAGTGATTCCCGTAGGCCAAGCGAAGGCTTGGGGCCTCCCCGCGGCAGCGGCCGACCCGGCCTCTGAGGAATGGGGCATCATCTGGTCTCTCTGGACCCGGTACTTCACGATGGGGTGCTTCCCCGCCGGACCGGTCGCTATATACGAGGGTGCCCGTGCGTCTCATGTCATCCCACCCGGCAGCTGACCTCGCCCCACCTGAACCTGGCACGCCATAGCAGCGCGGAGTAAGGGGCTCATCCCAGACGCGGCAGGCCAGGAGCGCCCTATCAGGCTCGCGCCACTGCCCGACTTCAAGGCCGAGACCGTCGAGGCGGCAGAACTTGCTGAGGTCGCTACGGAAGGCTAGCGACGGCTCTAGTGGTTCTCGCCATCGAAGATGGGCCAGAGCCCGCGGGACTGGAAGTACTCCGGCGCCTCGGGCTCCTCGTTGAACTCCAGGAGCCCGCCGACCTTCTCCATGAGGAGTTCCCGCACCTCCGAGGGCGTCACGAAGAAGAACTCGCGCCGTGCGTTGACGTGATTCACCCTTCGGTCTGCCAACGCCTTGTGAAGCTCGTTCTCCAGGGTGACGGCGTCCTCGGAGAAGAACAGCGCGTGGGTGTCGTAGAGGAACGGCACGGACGCGTCCCCGAGCTCTCGAACCCGGTCCCGTGGCTCGAGGCGGCGCGTCATGCCGATTTTCACGACATTGGGACCGAGCGCGCCTACGTTTGAGATGACGTAGATGTAGCCGGCGCGGATGTTCGCAGCGCGGTAGTCGTTCGCCTCGATAGCGGTGTCGATGTCGCGCAAGCGACCCTCTAGCTCCGCGACCGCGGCCTCGTCACCCTTTGCGCGCAACTGTTCCAGCACGCCAACGTAATGAGCGCGCTCCTTGTCGAGCCGTTCCCGCTCTGCAGCGAGTTCCCTCTCGACCCTCTGCTGCTCACGCAGCTCGGCGCGTTCCTCGCGTGCCCGTTCGCGTTCCTCCTGAAGCTTCATCTGGAAGTCCGCGGTCAACTCCAGCTCTTCGACCCGCACCTGGTGGTAGTCCGGGTTGACGCGCATCTCCATGATGGCCCCGAGTCGCTCGATCGCCGCCATCGCCCGCTCGAGTCGGGCCTTCGCGGTCCGGACATTGCCGGAGCGCAGGGATCGGACGCAGTTCTCTGCCTCGGCGTTGTACGCGCGGAGCATGAGCTTGGAGAAGTCGGCCGTCATCTTCCGGCCCTTGGCGAGCGACCCGTCGAACGTGAAGAGGTCGGAAGCGAGGACGGCACGGCCGGCTCTCACGAACTCGTCAATGCGCGCGTTGATGGCCTCGAGGCGGCTCTTGTACGCGGCAGCGTCCTCGAGCGGGTGGTGATAGCGGTAGATGCCGACATCCTGCAGAACCTTCTGGTCGTTGAGTTCAACCGCAGCCCCGCTGCCACCGGCGCGTGCGGCGGCAAGGCCGCGCTCAAGTTCGCGGATCCGGGCCCAGAGCGCGGGGTCTCCGGCCGTCGACGACATTGCTTCAGCCACCGCGGTCGCCGGTGGCCTCTTGGACCACTCGGGAGTCTCTGCCGGCGCTGGGGCAGCATTCCCCGCAACGGGGTCAGTCACTTGTGTGCTCGACGCGGCGGCCGTTGCCTCGGGCCGCGTCTCGTCGGACAGTGACACTCTCCGCGGGAGGGGGTCGAACACGGGGGGCGACGAGGACTCGGACGCAGCGCCGACCGCGCCAGCGTTCACTGCGAGGTCGGACTTGGGCTCTGAACTGCCATCTGCCAGGACCTTCTCGGCAGCACCGTCGTCGCGTAGCCACAGTTGCCAATCGTCGGGCGGTGCTGGCCAGGACGGATCTGGGTTCCACCCTGCTGGCGGCACCCAGCCTTCAGGAGGCTGCGGCCAGCCGGGCGGCGGATTGAACCGCATCAGCTACTCCGCTGCCGCACGCCGCGGCCGGTATCGGCGGGGATGAGGTCGAACGGGTTTTTCGACAGCGCGGCGCCGAGGTGCTTGAGCGTCTCGACCGCGACGACGTTGGCAAGGTCGAACTCGCTGAACGACTCCCGGCCGGCGGCGACCTGAACGAGAGGCACGGTCTCGGGCAGGCCAGTGGCGGGAGCAACCCGGTTGACAAGAACAGTCAGGGCGATGGACTGGATCTTTCCGGCGCGGTCGGCCTCGAACACCTCATGAAGGGTGCGAACAGCGGTCTCGTCGACGGCGGAGGAGTAGCGGTCCTTCTGCGCCTTTGCGGAGAGCTGGGTAGCCGTGATCTCGTCCTTGGCCTTTACGTACCGATACTCCTTGACCGTCGGCAGGGACGACGGCTCCGGGACGCTCACGGACAGGGTCAGCTCACGGGTGGCTAGGTCGAACGCGTGGTCGTAGTCGACAGGGAAGGCCTCGGGGTAGACGGAGTTCGAGAGGACGATACCGACGTACTCCTCGATCGCACTGGGGATGTCGAAGGCGAGGTCGTTGATGAATTTCGTCAGCTCGGCGTTCCGGGCCTCGGCCTCCCGGTCACGCTCGTCGCACTGCAGTGCGTATTCAGCCTGCGCCTTGGCGAGCTTATCCAGCCGACGCTGCTCGTCGGCCGCGTGCTTCGCCAGCGCCCGGTCGTGCTCGACACTCCGTTCGGCGACGTATGCCTCGTATGCCGCGATCGCCCTGGCGTGCTCGGCACGTGCTACCTCAATCATCGCTGCGTGCTTCTTCTTGCCGCCGAACGCGCCGGCGAGGCCCTTTGGCGCGGCCGGTTCGGTGTAGATGGGTGCGTTGCGCAGCGCCGGCGGCAGGGGCGGCTTGATGGGCTCGCCGAGCTGGCCCGGGTTGAACTCGGGGTGCGTGGCCGGGGACTTCAGCGACTCCAGGTCGACGTAGTCGTCGACCTCGAGCGTTGCCTCGAGGAGGCGGTCGATCTCGTCATAGGTAGATGCGAGCTTCGAGTTCATCTGCTCCACCTCGGCCTCGCGGGCCTCGACGAGCAGCCGCTTTGCCTCCTTCTCAGCTGCCTTGCGCTCGGCCTCCGTTGCGCGCTGCGCCGCAGCGTGAGCGCGCTCCGCCGCTCGAGCGGCCTGCTCGGCGCGACGCGCGGCTGCGTTGTGAGCCCGCACCGCGGCCACCTGCTGCTGCCGCTGCCGCTTCTCGGCCTGCTGCGCCTGGTAGTTGATTTCCGCAAAGAAGCCCCGCTTGGCCATTTCTCCCTCACCCTTCCAATGCCCCGAACCCAATTGGAGATTGAGGCGGATTTTGTACGGCGCCAATGTGGGGGCGCCGGTCGAGTTGGACGTCGTCTGTTTGGGGCCCGGCCAGTCAGTTGGTCATCCTGTCGAGCCGCTCTTGGATCTTTGAGCCCGCTCGCCGGGCCGGCGGGCAGGCCTCGAGCCACCGGCGTAGCACTGCGACCTCCTCATCGCGCTCTCCGCGCTTACGGTGGATGATCGCGGCCTGCTGGGTGTACCACGGCGCGGGCTCCCGACCGTCCCGGTCAGCCTCGGCTCCCGCGATGGCCTGGTAGCACAGCGCAAGAGCCTCGTCGAGCCTCCCTTCGCGCTTGAGTTGCCTAATAGGCTCGATCGTCTCCAGGTAGTGCGTCCCATCGACAAGGCCGCGTTGGAACTGTTCCGCACGTATGGGGTCGTCCCCCTCCAATGCGTCTCGGACCATACTCGTCGTTGACGTGTGGGCCTCGACGCGTTCTTCCTCGACCGTGACTGCCGCCGGATTCGCGGCATTGTGCGGCCACGCGATCGGGCCTGTGCCGGGGGCGACCCAGCCGACGACGCGCATGCCGTCACCAACGCGGGCACCCCACATCTGCACCTGTGCGACCGAACCCGTCAAGGACCCGTTTCCGGGGTTGACCTGCGCTGCGAGGTACCTGGGGAGAAACCCGATTCGGGCGCCTTCGACGTGCACGGCCACGACGGGGTCTCCGCGGCCCTCCGCGCCCATCGCGACGAGTGTGGCGTGAGCTTCGAAGTGGCCGCCGTCGGGAAGTCCCTTGAACGCGAACATGTGGCGGCACTCGTCTGCCGCTTCCGTGGTCGTGCCGACCATCTTCACAGGATCATCCGCCCCCCAGTAGGGGCCAATCTGGATCGACGTCGTGAGAGCTACTTCATCAGGGACTGGCGAGACGTCGGCCGACGCCGCCTGTGGTGGACCGTCACGTCCAAGGAGCTCTGACGTTGCCCCAGAGGCTCGACGTAGCCAGTCGCGAAGCCCCATGCGCTCACGCCCCTCGTCCGACCTCGTCACGGCACACGTCCGCGACCGGCCCCGCAGCAGCATCCCGCCACTCCCCCACACCGGCAGACTGGCGCGGGCCCGGCGCGTCCACCCGGCCTACTGTCTGGCACCTGACTTCGCCAGCGCGGAGGGCGGTCACGACGGTATTGGTCACCCTCGCAGGTTAGTGGCTCGCAGGGACCCGGGCCGCCGAACTTCTGACGCCGACCGCGCTAGGCGATCCTCAGCTCGTGATAATCGCTGACGATGCGGGGTCGAATGTGCAATTTGGCGGACGCGCGGTCAAGGATGAGGCAAGGTGCCAGGGGTGCCCCGGACCCAGTTATGCATGTCTACCCCCTCTTACGTTTTCGATAAGAGGCGTTAGACATTCGTAAGATCTCGTGCGCGAGGCTCGGGCCCTGTCGTCCGGCAGGAGATCCCGAGCCTCACTTCCCGGTCCCTCGCAAGGGTGGGCTCAGGGTCAGTGTAGACAGCGGGCCGACTCGTCGTCGGCGATTCGCATTCCGGAACGGTCCTGGGCACCGGTAGCCTCGAAGCACGTTGCCCGTACCCAGTGCGGGGACCAGTCGCGGACCTCCTCGTCCGGTGACGTCCGCTTGAGCAAGCCAAGCAGCGGTCTGACCAGCCGCCCCGAGTGAACGTAAGGCACAACATTCGGTGGCCCGGCTGGAGGATCAATGGACGTCAACTCGCAAACCATCAGAGTGGATGCCGCACGCTCCGGCAGGCCGCTCACGCCGCGACCGCACCTACCGACCCGACGAACTCGTGCGAGTCGAGATCCGGATGCCGGCCACCCTCGCCGCGCAACTGTTCGCCCGCGCGCGGGACCACCACCAGCCGGTGAGTCGAACCGCCTCCGACCTCTTGGCCCAGGCACTGGATCACCACGGCGGAGGCCGGATGGACTGACGTGGCTCGGCGCTGGGCGCCGACATGCGAAAGGCCCAGAGTTGGCTCTCTGGACCTCGTCGCTTCGCTTCAGCGGGCTGTGACCCCGCTGCACTTCTGACACTTGCGCGAGCACCCTGAGGGGGTACTTCTATGTCTTCAGCATGCCCAGACTGCACTTCCAGAACTCGTTGCGTCAACCACGCCGGCGACGTGGCGCGTCGCAGCGTCGACTCGTATGTCCCCAAGGCCCTGCGCCCCGAGGATTGGGAGCCGATCGCCAGCTTCACCCGCGACTTGGCGCACGACTTGCACCCCAAGGACGACCGCCGGGCGGTCGAGGTAATGCGCACGTTGTCGCAGGTCGTCTCCTGGGCCCACCGTGACGGTCTGCCGTTGGAGCGGGAACGGATCTTTACGCCCGATGTCATCGACCGCTACATCGCCGTCGGTGCAGCCCACCTGAGTGAACCGTCGCGCGCGACCCGGCGGGCCGACCTGCGTCGTTTCAGCCGCTCCCTGACCCGCAAGGCCCCGTGGGAGCCCGAGCCGCCACGGATGCGGGGCGGCTACTCGATCGTGCCCTACACCGACGACGAGGTCGCACGCCTGCTCGAGGTGAGCCTGCAACAGCGCACGCCCGTCCAAGCGCGCCGACTGCAGGCTCTGCTCGCGCTCGGCCTGGGGGTTGGGGTCTACCCGAACGAGGCTTGGGCATTGACCACCGGGGACGTCGTCGTCGACGAGGGCTACGTTTGCGTGCGGATCCCCGGTGAGCACGCCCGGACCGTGCCCGGTCACGGCACCGCATGACCAGGTCATCAGCGAGATCGTGGCCAGCGATCCGGGGTCGACGATCCTCGGATTCGTTGCCCCGCGCTGGGATCGGTCTCGGCTGTCGCATCTGCTGCAGCGCGCGGAACTCCCAGTGGACTGTCCGCCACTGCGCACCCACCGACTGCGAGCCACCTGGGCACTGGCTCACCTACGCGCCGGCGTGCCGCTGAACGACATCATGCAGCTCGCCGGAGTCTCGTCCTGGAAGATGCTCGGCTACCTCGCCCCGTTCGCGCCATCAACCGAGTGGAGTGAGCTCCTTCCCAAGGCGGTCCGCAAGTGACGCGCCGGCGCAGGCCCATGGTGCGAATGCGGGTGAGTCAGGACGCGACACCAGCCAACCCGATGATGATCGAGCAGCGGATCAACCGCGCCCGCGCCGTTGCCGACAGCGACATCGTCACCCAGATCGCGGCCGCGGCGGAGCATCGCACGGGACGCCCACGCCTCATACCCCTCGACGCCGTCATCGCCGGATTCGTCCTTCACGCCTCCGGGCAACCGCACACGATGACCATGGCTGGCCTATGGCGAACGCTTCGGGTGCTGACGCCGAATCAGCTCGCGACGCTGGGATTCCCGGTGGGCGTCACCCCGAAGTACAAGCGCATCCGCTCCAGCTGGCGTGCCGTCCTGCGGGTCGTCTCATCGGGCACCCTGATCGACCACGACCACGAGCTGGAAGTCGATACGAACACCGGCGAACTCGCACCCTGCCCGACGGACTGCCCCCACCTCTCCCTGACTCTGGAGGAGTTCCTCACACGGCTCATCCAAGCCAGCCTCCCTCCGGGGTACGAGCGCAGCACCACGGTGGCTGTCGACGGCACCGACGTCGAGAGCCACACCCGGCCCCACAAGAAGCGCCTGGACTCCGAGGGCCGCGCCTTCTGGTCAGCCGACCACGACGCCCGCTGGGGCCACCGCACCGCGACCGACCGTCGCCCAACCGAGCACTTCCTCGGCTACGAGGCACACGTGGCCACCTACGTCCCGGGCGTCGGCGAAGCACCGCTTCCCCAGCTGGCCGCAGGTCTCGCACTGCGCCCGGGCGTCCGCGATCGGACATCGGCCGTGCTGGGCATCTTCGACTGCTCTGCCGGACATTCGAGAGGGCCTGCTGGACCGCGGCTACACCACAGCCAAGGGCGAGAAGCTCGCCGGCCCACTCCGCGACCGGCAGGTCCAGGTCACGATGGACCTGCACAAGACCCAGCGCGGTCAGCGACCCGGCCCGATCCCGGGCACGATCTGGCTCGACGGGCACCTGTACACCGCATGCATCCCCGAACGCCTCCGGGAGCTCGAGCCACCCACGCTCACTGATGACCGACGCCGAGAAGGCTCACCTACGGGACGTGTTCGACGCGCGCGAGCCCTACCGCTTCGTCGCCCACGGCAAGCACAACAAGAGGCGCGGCACTCAACGCTTCCGCGGACCGGCCGTCGATGGGCATCCCTTCCGAGTGCGCTGCCCCAACACCCCGGCCTCGATGCGTGAGCCGCACACGCATCCCCACCACCACCTGCGTCAAGGGCGAGCCGTGCGGATGCGGCAAGGACCGTCACCGTCAAGGACACCGACCACGAGCGCGACCGGCAACCCCTCCCCTGGCAGAGCACCCGCTGGGCGAAGTCGTACAACCGCCGCAGCCGCATCGAAGGCTTCTTCGGAGCCGTCCGATACCAGTCCCTCAACCTCAACCGCGGGTTCTTCCGGATGACCGGCCTGGTGGCGACCGGCCTGCTCATGGCGGTCACCCTCATCGGGCACAACCTCGTCAGCCTGCACGCCTGGCACACCAGACGCGGCCTGCCCGAACCGTGGCAGGCACACCTCGGCGGAACCCGTCGACGACCGGCCCCTGGAGAAGGCCACCCGCACCCGCGGCACGGCGCAAGCGCCAGACCGACTGACCCGTCCCGGCCCGGGCCACTCACCCCGCACGACGTCGGCGCGAGCCTGCCCGAAAACAGCCACGGGACGCCGAAACCGGGCCCACGGCATACGAAATGGGTGTCAGCGGAGACGCAGGCGGTCGGCACCACCCCCACAACGACGAAACTCCCGACCGGATCACCTCCGGCCGGGAGTTTCGGGAAACCGAAACGGGTAGTTCAGGGAACTACCCAACCGTGGCTGGTCAACGAAAGTCGGCTGACCTGCGCCGTCGCCTCGAGCGCGGTCTACCCGGCACGCATCCATCAGGTACCTTGGCACGCACACTGGCTCGTCGGCGCGAAGTGACCGATCAGGAGCCTCAAATTTGGTTCGTGCTTGATTGGCTGTCCTCCCATGTCCAAGCCGTACTGTCGCGACATATCGCCCTTCAAGGAATCAACCAGTTTGCCGCACACCTGTTGCGCGGCGCGCGGGCTCGAGAAGTTCAGCTTCATTGAATTGAGCCATTAAACCATGAAATGCTTCCGATGAGACTCGCCGCCCAAGCGAGAAACCGAGCACCGACGCGAACACAGACTGATGCGTATCTCGTACTTCTTGACGGTTCGGCGACAGCCCAATGAACCTCAAGAGGAGCTCGGGTCGCATCATGTAGCGAGCACCTCTACGCTCGACGAGCTCTCTAGTGAGTGCAAGAATCGACCTTTCCCAAGTGAGCCACCAGGTTTCCAGTCCGAACTCGCTAGCGCTCTTTCCCTCGCGTTCGGCTTCCCTTCGGCCGTCGACTGCCATGCAGAGCAACGCGTCATTATCCGCTAGCGCCTGATGACGCTTTGAATCGCCGAGGTCCATGGCCAAGAGGGCCACTTCCCTCGGGCATCGTGAGCTGCTCCAACTCCTCTCGCGAAACGTAGGTCAAGCCAAACTTGCTCTTGAGATAGGCCGCAAGGGAGTCAACCCCAGACTGTCGATAAAGGTCTTCATAGTCGACCATCCTGTGGACAAACCCCTCCCAAGACTTTGGCGCTGTTGGGCCCGCATCGATCCTTGAGTAAAGATAAGCCCGCAACATGATGTGAGGGGCCTCCCGCGCCAGTTCGCGTGGGAGAACATCGGTGACCGTGAAATTGTGCTTGTGTTCTTGATCGCAAGCCCGAAGGTGTCCCATCACCTCCTCAAGGACGGGCTCCGTGAGGATGAGAGTGGAGCCCGCTTGAACAGCTGCCTCCAGGGCGGCCCCGGTGACCTGGCCTGCGCCAGGCAGCAAGTTCTCGCTCATGGCGCGAATCAAGACGTCTGATCCCACGTAGAGATAGAACCGCGCTGCGGCATCGTTAAAGAAGCTCGCAACCTCTGGGTGGCTAGCCAACGAAAACAGCAACGCGTATGTGCGCGCTATCCGCTGAAGATACGCCAACTCGCTCCGGTTGGGGGTGTACAGCACACGGCGCATAACGTCGAGTACTTGAGGCCCCAGTCTCTCCTTCTGCGTCCGACGCAGGTGGCGGGATACCATCTCCTCCCGAATTAGGTGCGTCACTGTCGGGTACTCTTCGCCAGGAGATCGGCCCTCTAAGAACGCTGAGAACTCCAATCCTTCCTTCTCATAGATTCTACGCAGAACGGCTACGCTCAGTTCGCCAGCTAAGGAGACGTCGCCCCGTTGCACCCCTGCTTCAATGCAGCGCTGTTCAAGACTCGACGTGAACTCGAGGCGAAGCGTTTCGTCTTCTACTTTGTCGGCTCTTCGTACCTGATGGTGGGTCACAGGCCTAGTCCGCCGGCGATGAGGAGCATTCTGAGGCGGTAGTTGTCGCGGTTGCGGAAGCCGCGGGCGATGCGGCGGTGGAGCTCGATGAGGCCGTTGACGGCCTCTGTGCCGCCGTTGCTGGCACCGTTGGTGTCGAAGTATCCAAAGAACTCGGTCCGCCAGGTTTTGAGGGTCTTGCCGAAGCGGGCTACCTCGGGGATGGGGCAGGTCGCGAACGTGGCGACGATCTGCTCGGCGAGCTTCTTCCCGGCGGCGTGGGTGTCTTGGTGGTAGGCGGAGCGGACCTGCTGGGCGCACAGCCACGCAACCTCGACCTCGACATGGCGTTCGTCGGCGGCGAACGCTGACTCGAGTCGGGCTCGTTGCCGGTCGGTGAGGCGCTCCTGCCCGGCGCGCAGGATGTTTCGGATCCGGTAGAGGGGGTCGTTCTTGCGTCCGCGGTGGCCGTGGATGTCCTGCTGCACTCGGCGCCGAACGTCGTCGACGACCTTTGTGGCCAGCTTCACCACATGGAAGGCGTCGAGCACGGAGCGGGCATCATCGAGCTGGTCATCGATGGCGTTCTTGTACCCGTGGAACGGGTCCAAGGTGGCGATCTGGACCCGTTTGCGGAATCCCTCACCGCGCTCGGTGAGCCACGACTTGTAGGTCTCACCGGAGCGGCCGGGGACCAAGTCCAGCAACCTTGCCCGGACCCGTCCATGCTGGTCACGGCTCAGGTCGACCATCCCGGTCAGCTCTCTGGGGCCTCTCCCGCCATCCTCGATCGGCCGGGTTGAGACGTGGTGCCACAGGTGTTCGTCGACCCCGAGGATGCTCACCCCATCGAACCGGGCCAGGTCGGCGTCCGCCGCAGCCAGCAGGGGACGGATCGAGGTCCATACCGTTCGCCAGGTCGTCCCGAGCCGCCGGGCCAGCCCTTGCACCGATGCGTGCTCACGGCGCAGCTCACTGATCGCCCAGCGACAAGCCCGCACCGTCAACAGGCCTCGCGGGCGGGCGACCGTCGCGTCCTGTTCGGTGAACACCCTCACCGGGCAAGCCGGCTCGGGGCATACCCAGCGTCGCTTGCGCCACACCAGCGTCGCTGGTCTCCCGAACGCCGGGGCGTCGACCAGGCGCACCTCACGACGGCCATGTCCGTGCGCGACCACCCCGCAGGTCGGGCAGCCCATCACATCTCCCGAGGACTCCACCGTCACCGTCAACGCGCCACCGTCATCACGATCGACCCCGACCACGTGCAGACCATCCAAGCCAACGAGAAGGTCGCAACGGTCGCAGTAGCCACCAGTGGCATGGCAGCTCAACGTAGGCTCGGGCATCGTCGAGGTCCTTGACGCAGAAGATGTGGAAGTCCTCTGATCCTCAGGGACCTCGACCCCCCACCCCTCCTCACTCCGCCCCTCGGCGCGTCGTACTCACCCCACCCTCAGGTACGAAGAGCCACTTTGTCCGCCTCAAGCCGCAGTCTCGTCTCATGGGGTAGGCAGTAGGCGTCCTCTTGGCGGTGCCATTTGATCGCTCTACCTCCCTTGTAAGTCTTCTTTGACATATCACGCAGGCGCTGACCAAGCAGGGTGGACGCCAGGCTACTCACGCCTGGGACCTCATCCTTGATACGCGCGTTAATATCGGCCTGCGAACGCAGTATTCCAGCGTCAGGATCGGTTCCTTCCAGCGCCCACAAGATAAGCGCATCGACCATGGCTGCGGGAACGGAATTCGACTCGTTTCGAGACGCTTCTTGAGCTAAGAACGTGTAAACGTGAGGTCTATCTACGTAGGAAGAGGGTGGCGCCACGGAAGGCCGCGCTAGATCGCGGATATAGTCAGTGAGAGGGTAAAGATGCTGCCAGAACGTGGCCCGTGTCTCAGGGGAGTCATTGATGTGCGCGGCAATGTAATTGCCATCTCTGATGGTGATGGTGCAATCAAGTTCTTCTTCCAGCGCCAGCTCAAGTTGGTCGGGGCTGCGGACCGCTTTCGGCGTAACGAGATAGATTCTCTCCGGATTCCTGCCAACTTGCACCAGCCTTCGATGTGTCCGTCGAACCTTCCCTTCAACATCCTCCTCGACTGTCGCCTGGTAGAAGTCGGATCGCGCACTGATCTCCCATACGCACTCGTCAAACGCGTCGGCACCACCATCCTTGACGCCTCCAAGCGGTACAAAAGTTCGTCCTAAGAGCGCTGCTAGGAAGTCGTGAGCGAAGCGCTCGAAAGGGAACCCTTCGATCCTGTCTAGTGCCAACTTCACCAAGGCAGAGTTGACGAACTCGGGCGTTGCCATAAGCAACTTCCTTTGACGCAGTCTTGGCGTTCTCAGTCGCCCGCAGCCGAATATCATCCAAGATGAGCACTATCCCGTCGATGTCATCGTCTGAGAA
>JBAOHD010000014.1:0-226246 GCA_037046615.1 Dermatophilaceae bacterium | reverse complement strand
TCGCCCTCGGTGTCCTCGGAGGGTGGCTCACGGCACTGGTCAATCGGCTGCTCGTGGGAGTGGGAGCGCGCCGTCGCGGTCGGCTCATCGAGGGTCGGCTCCGCACGTCAATCGCAGCCGTGGCCCGAGAGCGCATCGTCGACCCGGTCGCCGCCGTCTTGGACCGGCACGCCCGCACCCGCGAGCGGCTCGATCGGGCGCGTCGCGGCTGACGCCCGTTTGTCCCCATCCACCCGCACTCGGGTCGCATCGTCCACAGCGTCCTGACGTGGTATGCCGCCGTGCCCGTCTTCTCGTGACAGTGGTGTGCGAGGCGCCGCCTCGCCGCCCGGCATACCCGGGTCGGTCCTCGGCTAGAGATCAGGGGGAACCACGCATGAACGAGAGCTACCTGACCATCGCGGGCAATGTCACCGCCGATCCGGTCCTGCGCCAGACAAAGAACGGCCGGCCATTCGCCACCTTCCGGGTCGCCTCGACGGCCCGGCGCTACGACCCGGCGACCCGCGGCTATGTCGATGCCGGCACCAACTTCGTCTCGGTCGTCACCTTCAACTCCCTCGCCGCCAACGTCGTCGCGAGCGTCTCCAAGGGCCAGCCGGTCATCGTCCACGGCCGACTGCGGGTCAACGTCTGGGCCACCGGCGGGGAGGAGTCCCGCACCAACACTTCGGTCGAGATCGACGCCTATCACGTCGGACACGACCTCAGCTTGGGCCAGTCCCGGTTCGCCAAGGCGGTGCGGGCTCAGTTCGACCCGACCGGCCGGATGGCCGAGCCCGAGATCCAGGCTGCGCTCGCCGAGCACGAGGGGTATGCCGCGGCATACGGTCCCGATGGTGCCGATGGTGCCGACCGCCCCGAGGGCTCCGACGATCGGGCCCTTTCTCAGGCGCCCGAGGACCTGCCGGAGACGGATCTGCCCTTCGACCTCGCGACCGCCGACCCGGAGACCGACCGCTACGTCGTGACCATGGCGTAGGTCCGGGCGATTGGGCCGGGGTGCTCAGGGCCGGATAGCCTTCCCCGCATGGCCGAGTTCATCTACACCATGACGCAAGGCGCGCAAGGCGCACGGCGACAAGGTCATCCTCGACGACGTCACCATGTCGTTCCTGCCCGGCGCCAAGATCGGCGTCGTCGGCCCGAACGGCGCCGGCAAGTCGACGATCCTCAAGATCATGGCCGGGCCTCGACCACGCCGTCCAACGGCGAGGCGCGCCTGATCCCCGGGCTACACGCGTGGGCATCCTCGCTGCAGGAGCCGCGCGCTCGACGAGACGAAGACCGTGCTCGGCAACGTCCAGGAGGGCGTCGGCGAGATCAAGGCCAAGCTCGACCGGTTCAACGAGATCTCGGTCGAGCTGATGGCGAGCCCGACGCCGACTTCGACGCCCTCCTGGCCGAGATGGGCACGCTCCAGGAGGAGATCGACGCACGCCGAACGCGTGGGACCTCGACTCCCAGCTCGAGCAGGCGATGGACGCCCTGCGGTGCCCGCCGCCGGACGCCGACGTCACGGTCCTCTCCGGTGGCGAGCGTCGCCGGGTCGCGCTCTGCAAGCTGCTGCTGCAGAAGCCCGACCTGCTGCTGCTCGACGAGCCCACCAACCACCTCGACGCCGAGTCGGTGCAGTGGCTCGAGCAGCACCTCGCGCAAGTACCCCGGCGCCGTCGTGGCCGTCACGCACGACCGCTACTTCCTCGACAACGTCGCCCAGTGGATCGCCGAGGTCGACCGCGGTCGTGCTCTACCCGTACGAGGGCAACTACTCGACCTACCTCGAGAAGAAGCAGGAGCGCCTCAAGGTCGCAGGGCAAGAAGGACGCCAAGCTCGCCAAGCGCCTCGCCGACGAGCTCGAGTGGGTCCGCTCCAACGCCAAGGGCCGCCAGGCGAAGTCGCAAGGCCCGTCTCGCGCGCTACGAGGAGATGGCGGCCGAGGCCGAGCGCACCCGCAAGCTCGACTTCGAGGAGATCCAGATCCCGCCGGGCCCGCGCCTCGGGCCCAGGTCATCGAGGTCGACGCAACCTGCAGCAAGGGCTTCGGCGACCGGGTCCTCATCGACGGCCTGTCGTTCACCCTGCCCCGCAACGGCATCGTCGGCGTCATCGGCCCCAACGGCGTCGGCAAGACCACCCTGTTCAAGACGATCGTCGGGCTCGAGGCAGCGCCGACGCCGGCGACCGTCAAGGTCGGCGAGACCGTCAAGATCTCCTACGTCGACCAGACCCGCGCGGGGCATCGACCCCGACGAAGAACGCTGTGGGAGGTCGTCTCCGACGGCCTCGACTACATCAAGGTCGGCCAGGTCGAGATCCCGCTCGCGCGCCTACGTCTCGGCAGTTCGGCTTCAAGGGCCCGGACCAGCAGAAGCAGGCCGGCGTCCTCTCCGGCGGCGAGCGCAACCGCCTCAACCTCGCGCTCACCCTCAAGCAGGGCGGCAACCTCCTGCTGCTCGACGAGCCGACCAACGACCTCGACGTCGAGACCCTCGGCTCGCTCGAGAACGCGCTGCTGGAGTTCCCCGGCTGCGCCGTGGTCATCACGCCACGACCGGTGGTTCCTCGACCGCGTGGCCACGCACATCCTCGCCTACGAGGGCGACGAGGACGACCCGGCCAAGTGGTACTGGTTCGAGGGCAACTTCGACGCATACGAGAAGAACAAGATCGAGCGCCTCGGCGCGGAGGCGGCAAGCGTCCGCACCGCGTTACTTACCGCAAGCTGACCCGCGACTGAATCGTCACCGGGGCAGGGCGCGCCTGACGTGCTGCACCGGTCCAAGGGGCCATTGCGCAATCGTCCGGCACGCCCCGGCTTCGTACCACGATAGGTGCGCCGTCGCGGCATACCCCCGTGCGGGGAGGAGAGCAGCGACCCGTCCGCGGACGATCGCCTCGGTGACTTCGGGGCCAACCGCATCGAGGGTGAGGTGCGGGGCCACGTCATCGAAGGCACCGGCATACGGCGGGTATGCCGGAAACGCGTCGGTCAGTGCCCGGGTGAGCGACCGGAACCTCCGTGCCGACCCGGGGTCAGGCACGAGGTGGATGATGCCGTTGGGGAAGGTCGCCACAGAAGTGAGTGCGAAGGTGAACGGGCTTGTCCGGGAGAGGGTGTCGGCAATCTGGGGCGCTGCAGAAGCCAGCTCGGCGACGGACACGAAGGGGGCCAGCAGGGTGACGTGCGCGTGGGCGAAGGTCGGGTCGCTGGAGGCATAGTCACGGTCGTAGTGCACATGGCGAGCCTTGACCCAGTCCTCGAGTGAAGGCACCGGCACGACGAGGGCGGAATGGCCAGCGTGCTGAGGGTGGTCAGGTTGGTCGGGTTGGTCGGGCGAACGTGCGGCGCTCACCCGCGATGACCGACCAGCCGGAGTGCGAGGGCAGCGTTGGTGCGGCCGATCTCGGCGGGAGTGCGGCGCACCGAGGGGGCATACCACCGGGCGACGTCGACAATCATCGACAGCAGCGCCAGCGACGTGTCGGCCTCGTGGTCCACGGTGAAGTCACCGGAGATGACGCCGGCTCGGAGCACGGAGCGGACGGTCGCGTCGATCTGCTTGCGCATCCGCAGCACCTCGACCCGGTGCTCGGGGGACAAGTGGGGGAACTCGTGCTGGACCACCCGCGCGATCGCATAGTTCTGGGCGTGCCAGGCGCTGAACCTGCTCACGAGTGCCTGCAGCTGCCAGACCGGTGAGGGTGAACTCGCGACCGCTGTTGTGACGAGGTGCAGGGCCTCCTCGTGCCCGGCTCGGCTCAACTGGAAGAGGACATCCTCTTTGGAGGAGAAATGGACGTAGACGCCGGCTGGCGACAGCCCCGCGCCTGAGGCGATGTCACGCGTCGTGGTGGCGTGGAAACCCTTGTCCGCGAATGCTTCCGCTGCGGCCGTGAGCAGTCGCCCAGCCGTCTCGCTGACGTCGGGCCACTGCGTCATCGTGGCGGGCATGTAGACAGCATGCCGCACCTCTGACAGACTAAGCAAGCGCTTAGTCAGCGCGCCATTTCTTGCTATCTGCTGCCGTCCTGGGAGGACACCATGCCGCGTCGCCTTTACTCCGAGGAGCACGAGGACTTCCGTGCCGCCGCCCGCGAATTCGTCGAGCGCAACCTCAAGCCGCGCGTGGAAGAGATGATCGAACTCAAGTCGATCCCGAGGGACATCTGGCTCGAGGCGGGCAAGCAAGGCCTGCTCGGGCTGGACATCCCGGAGGAGTTCGGTGGCGCGGGCGCCGAGGACTACCGCTTCAACGCCGTGCTCGCCGAAGAGTGGGCTCACTTCAATGCCGCGACGGCTGCCTGCTTCGGCATTCACGCCGACGTGTGCCCGCCCTACATCGTCGACCTCGGCACGGAGGAGCAGAAGGTCCGCTGGCTGCCGGGGATGGCCACCGGTGAGTTGATCTGCGCGATCGGCATGACCGAGCCGTCAGGTGGCTCCGACCTTGCGGCCCTCAAGACGACGGCAGTGCGCGCCGACGACGGCTCGGGTGACTGGATCGTCAACGGCTCGAAGACCTTCATCACCAACGGTTACCAGTGCGACCTGGTCATCGTCGCCGCTCGCACCGATGCCAGCAGGGGACCCAAGGGCATCACGTTGTTCATGGTCGAGCGCGGGATGGCGGGATTCGTCAACGGTCGCAAGCTCGACAAGGTCGGCCAGGACGAGTCCGACACCGCCGAGCTGTTCTTCGAAAACGTCCGGGTGCCGGACGACCAACCGGCTCGGCCCCGAGGGCATGGGCTTCATCGCGATGATGCAGCGCCTGCCCCAGGAGCGCATCGGTGCGGCCTGCTCCAATATCGCGCACGCAAAGCAGATCTTTGATGAGACCCTCGCCTACGCCAAGGAACGCAAGGCCTTCGGTCAGGCGATCGGCACCTTCCAGCACAACAAGTTCAAGTTCGCCGAGATGATCACCAAGCTCGAGGTGGCGCAGGCCTACATCGACGACTGCGTCGTCGCCCACGCCGAGCGCAAGCTCTCGCCGGTCGACGCGGCCAAGGCCAAGTGGTGGAGCGCTCAGGTGCAGAGCGAGGTCCTCGACGAGTGCGTCCAGTTGCACGGTGGCTACGGCTTCATGAACGAATATCGGGCGGCTCGCGCCTGGCGGGACGCCCGAGTCACGAAGATCTGGGCGGGCTCCAACGAGATCATGAAGGAGCTCATCGGGCGGGACCTCGGCCTCTGAGCTCATTCCGCAGCAGTGGCCAGTCGGCCGCCGGGTCAGCTCTGAGCGACCGGCGGCCGACTGCCGTCCGGCTCCTTGAGTCGCAGCATGCCTTCTTGGGCGAGGGTCACGACGAGCTCGCCGTCCTGGGTGAACATCCTCCCGACGCCCAAACCTCGGCCGCCTTGGGCTGACGGGCTCGACATCGTGTAGAGCACCCAGTCGTCGGCCCGGACCGGGCGGTGGAACCACATCGCATGGTCGAGGCTGGCCGGTCGCAGCCGACGATCCATCCAATGCACCCCGTGCCGCCGCAGCACCGGCTCGAGCAGGGAGTAGTCGGAGGCATAGGCGAGGACCGCCGCGTGGATGGTCGGGTCGTCGGGCAACTCGTGCCGGGCCCGCAGCCAGACGTTTTGCCGGGCGATCCGGTTGCGCCCTGGTTTGGTGTAGATGTTGCCCTCGACGTGACGGAGTTCGATGGGCCGGTCGAGTGCGAAGAAGGACGCGACCGCCGGGTCGTCGGTTTCCCGCAGCGACTCCTCGAGAGATCTGACGTCCTCAGGGAAGGCGACGGGTGGCATCGGGTCATGGTGGTCGAGCCCCTCGGCATACTCCTGGAACGAGCAGCCCATCGACAGGATCGTCCGCCCGTATTGCACCGCCTGGACCCGCCGCGTCGAAAACGACCGGCCGTCGCGCACCTTCTCCACGAGGAACTTGATGGGGTGGCTGTCGTCGCCGCCGCGGACGAAATACGCGTGGAGCGAGTGGATCGGCCGGACCACTCCGTCGATCGCCCCCACCGTGCGAGACGCTGCGACGAGTGCCTGCGCGAGCACCTGGCCGCCGAAAACCCGACCGTGCGGCATCCGCTGACTGCGCCCGACGAACACGACCGGGGAGAACTCACCGAGGTCGGTCTCGTCGTCGCCCGGCATACCTTCGTAGCGGACCCGGGCTTGTCCGAGTTCTTGCAGGTCCAGGACGTCCAGGAGGTCGACGACGGGGTTCGGGAACGGCTCGGAGGTCACCCTCGGAGACTAGTCGTATGCCGCACCGTCAGTCGCGAGGCCCCCCGGCCACGTAGATGACCTGACCGTTAATGAACCCCGCCTCGTCGCGTGCCAGGAAGGCCGCGAGTGCCGCGATGTCCTCGGGCTGGCCGACCCGCCCGCTGGGGTTCTTGGCCGCGGCCGCGGCGAGGAACTTGTCAAACGGCATGCCCATCCGCTCGGCAGTCTGGCGGACCATGTCGGTCTGGATGAAGCCCGGTGCGATGGCGTTGGCGGTGATCCCGAAGCGCCCTGAGCTCGACCGCAAGGGTCTTGCTGAAGCCCTGGAGCCCCGCCTTGGCCGTCGAGTAGTTGGCCTGTCCGCGGTTGCCCTGGGCCGAAGTCGACGAGAGGTTGATGATCCGGCCGAACTGTGCACCCACCATGTGTGTCTGGCAGGCCCGGGTCATGAGGAACGATCCCCGCAGGTGCACCGTCATCACGAGGTCCCAGTCCTCCACGGTCATCTTGTGCACGAGGTTGTCACGGGTGATGCCGGCGTTGTTGACGAGGATCGTCGGCGCGCCGAGTGCCTCGGTGACCGTGGCCACCGCGGCAGCGACACCGTCGGGGCTGGCCACGTCGGCGCCCACTGCGACGGCGGCTCCGCCCCCAGCGACGATCTGCGCGACCGTCTCCGCGCAGGCTGACGCATCGAGGTCGAGCACGCCGATCGCGTGCCCGTCGGCCGCCAATCTGAGCGCCGTGGCGGCGCCGATCCCGCGGGCGGCTCCGGTGACGATGGCGGTGCGAGGGGTGGTCAGCGGGGTGGGCACGGTCATGCCCGAAAGCCTATCGACGGCTCGACCTTCACCCCTTGAGCCGCAGCATCCCCTCCTGGGCCACGGTCGCGAGGAGGCGCCCGTCGGCGGCATACAGGCTGCCCATGCCGAGGCCGCGTCCACCCGAGGCCGAAGGGCTCCGGCCCACGTGGAGCACCCACTCGTCAACCCGTCCGGGCCGGTGGAACCACATCGCGTGGTCGAGGCTCGCCTGGCGCAAGCGAGGGTCTGCCCACGACACTCCGTGGGCGCGCAGGGCGGACTCGAGGATCGAGTAGTCAGCCGCATAGGCGAGGAAAGCCGCGTGGACGATGGGCCGGTCGGGCAGGGGGCGGCGCCGTGAACGGAGCCAAACCGACTGGGTGGCAACGTTTTTAACGCCAGGACCCGCGTAAAGATTTCCCTCGACGTGCCGGAGCTCGATCGGGCCCTCGACGATCGTCACCGGTGCGTAAGGTTCCGGGACGTCGGCCAGCGCGCCCGCGACATCGGCCAGCGCGTCTGGCGGCGGCACCTGCGGCATCGGGTCCTGGTGCTCCATCCCGGGGGCGGCCGCGGCGAACGACAGCATCATCGTCGCCAGCGTCCGCCCGTCCTGGGTCGCCACGACCCGGCGACTCGAAAACGACCGGCTGTCCGTGAGCCGCTCCACGGCATACCTGACGGGCTTTTGGTCGTCCCCGGATGCGAGGAAGCTCACGTGCAGCGAGTGGATCTCGCGGGTCGCGCCGGCCGGGTCGGCGGCGACGGTGCGGTCGGCCGCGATCATGGCCTGCGCCATGAGTTGGCCGCCGAAGATGCGCTCGTAGCGTTGCAGTTGGCTCTCTCCGAGGAAACAGTCGTCACCATCGGGAGTGAGCTCGAGCACGTCCAAGAGGTCGCTGACGCGGTAGCGCAGATCGGGTCGAGCGGCCTCCGGGATAGCACCAGGCGGGGGAGGGGTCACGTCTCGAGGGTATGCCGTCCGCTGCGAGAATGGGCCAATGCCCGAGCCGACCGAGATCCTCGTCCCCCTGCGCTGGTCCGACATGGACGCCTACGGCCATGTCAACAACGTCCAGTTTGTCCGGCTCCTTGAGGACGCCCGCGTCGGGATGCTCGTCCAGTGGTTCCCCGACGGTCTGCGCCGGCTCGACCGGGGCATCGTCGTGGCCCGGCACGAGATCGATTACCTCGCTCCCCTCGAATACCGCCCGGAGCCCGTCGCCGTCGATATTTGGGTCTCTCGGATCGGTGGCGCGAGCTACGACCTCGCCTATGTCATCCGCGATCCCGACGGGGTCGCTCCCGGCCGCAGGTATGCCGTGGCTGAGACGACGTTGGCGTTGTTTGACCTGGAGTCCAGCACTCCTCGGCGGATGGGAGCGCAGGAACGCGAGCTGCTCACGACCCACTTGGGCGAGCCCGCGCCGCTGCGGAGGTCCCGATGACCGCCCCGGCGCCGCTGCTCGCCTTCGTCGACCCCCAGTCGTATGCCGATGTCGCGACGCTCGTGCAGCGGGCGCGGATCGCCGACCCCGACGCGGCCGTGCGGCTCGTCGTCAAAGGCGGCCGTCTGGGCCTGTTCGCTGGCGTCCTCGCGGGGTCGGGTCTGTTTGCCGAGGGAGCCGCGATTGGTCACCGCGCTGTCCTGCTCGACGCCGGTCCGCCGCTCGATGTGACCGTGTCCGCGGCCTCGCTGGCCGACCGCTTCGCGCGTGCTCGCCAGCACGAGCGCGTCCTCCCGTTGCCCCCGGCGCAGACCCACGCGCCGTGGGTCGGACAACTGCCGTTAGCGGGGCCGTGGGCCGCGGCCGACCCGGTGGGGCTCAGGCCGCTGCACGACGCGGCCCTCGCCGGCATCGCCCAGATCGCGCAGGCCGTGCCCGACGCGGTCGGTGGTGCCGCCGTCGACGCGGTCAGACAGCGGGTATGGGGCACGCTCTTCTGAGGACACGAGGCTCCCGGCGGCAGTGGGGTTCGCGGCATACGCCCTCGGGTTCTTCGGGGCGGTCCCTCCGGAGCTCACGGCGCAGGCGCAGGTGTGGAGGTGCGGACGCTGGGCGCGGGTCCGGTTCCCGCACGGTCAGGTGCTCGCGCGGATCGGCTGACCCACCGGCAGACAGCGACGACCGGCCACGACTGCGATTGCCGCAAGGCCGACGAGCATCACGAGAATGCTCACATATGCCGTCGTGCCGCCCTGCGCCAGCAGTGCCCCGAAGACTGCTGTCGACGCACCGATGCCAATCACTGAGCCAAGGACGTCGCTCAACTGCAGCGCAGCCGAGGCCCGGCCGTGGGATAGCGAGTCGGTGAGGTCGAGGACGAGGACCGACAGGGTCGTCGACCCGGTGCCCATCGCGAGCCCGGCGGCGGCAACGGCGACGACGAACCCCCACACGGGGAGCTCTGAGCGCGGTCGCGGCGGTGATCGCCACCATCGCGACGCTGAGCACTCCGGCACCGATGACGACGAGCCGCACTCGAGCGGCGACCCCGCCGCTGTATCTCCCCTGGATCCACGACCCCGCGCTCCACCCGAGGCTGGCGGCGGCCACGACCATCCCGGCTGCGGTGAACGACAGACCCCAGAGCTGGACCAGCATGAGCGGCAAGAAGGTCACCATGGACATGAAGGAGGCGTTGAACAGGCCCCTCGACGCGATGACCGCAGGCAGCCCGCGATCGGCCGACAATGTGCCGGGCGGCAAAAGGCGCGGCACCGACCAGGCCAGGCCGAGCAGACCCGTCGCGGCGAGCACCCCAACCGTCGGCGTCATGGCAACCTGCCCGTCGTGGATCGCCAGTTGCACGAGTCCGGCGCTGACTGCGACGACCGCGCCCAACCGGGCTACCCGCAGGTGCTCAACCCGATCCGATGTGCCGTGCTCGATTCGGCCAGCCCCGCCGATCGCAGCGCGGCGGAGGACGAGGAGTGTGGCAGCCAGAGCAGCGGGGGCAAGGACGACCCAGAAGACCGCACGCCACGAGAATGCGCCCGTGAGCCACCCGGCGACAGGAGCGCCGACGACCGACGGCACGACCCACGCGGCCGAGATCCAGGTGAACACGCGGGGTCGCAGCTGCGCCGGGTAGGCACGACCAATCGCCACGAACTCGGCCACGATGACGATGCCCGCCCCGAGCCCAGCGACGAGGCGGCCACCCAAAAGCCACAACCACGTGGCCGCAGCAGCACAGGCGACGGCTCCCGCCGCGAAGAGGATGAGACCGGCATACAAGCCGGGGAGCGGGCCAGCCCGGTCGGTCCAGATGCCCGCGAGGACGATCCCGAGGAGCATCGCGGTCATCATCGACGAGAACGCAAGACCGTAGGAGCCCACCGCGGAGAGTTCTTCCGCAGCCCGCGGCATCGCCGTCGTGACGGCCATCGCCTCGAAGGCGATCATCGTCGTTTGGAGGACGAGGGCGATGGTGACGAGCCGGTATGCCGGGGACATCGGGCCGGGGGCGGTCACCTGGGGAGACTACCGGGCTGGCGGCCAGGCCCCGCGCTCGGCTAGGACCGCGGCGAGGACATCGGTGCGATCGGTGACGATCCCGTCGACACCGGAGTCAAGGAGGCGGCGCATGTCGGTCTCGTCGTTGACCGTCCACACGTGGACCTGCATTCCGGCAGCGTGAGCGCGATCGAGCAAGGCGGGGGTGACGAGCCGGAGGGTGCGGCCCCGGGCAGTAATGGTCTCCGGGATCTGGAGCACCTGCGCGACGGTCGTCAACCGGTCAGGGCGGGGGCGGCGCAAGAACCGCAGGCGACCCACCTCGCGTGGAGTGGCCGCCGTCGCCACGCGCCCTTGCGCCAAAGCCCGGAAGGCGGCCAGCCGCCGATGGGAGAAGGACCCCACGCAGACTCGGTCGTATGCCGCGTGCGCGCGGATGCACTCCCAGAGCGGCCCGATCGCCCCCGCGCTCTTGATGTCGATGTTGACCCGCAGCTGTGGCCAGGTCGTGAGGATCTCGGCGAGTGTGGGGATCGGCTCACGCCCGCCGACCCGAGCGCGGCCCACGACCGACCAGGGCTGCTCGGCGAGAATGCCGTGGCCGTCGGTGACCCGGTCCAGCGAGGCGTCGTGGAAGGCCACGAGCACGCCGTCGGAGGTGGCGTGGACGTCGGTCTCGACATAGGCATATCCGAGGTCGACCGCGGCCGCGAACGCCAGCATCGTGTTTTCCACGATGTCGCTCCCGGCCAGCCACCCGCCCCGGTGGGCCAGGGCGACGGGAGGGGCGGTGAAGTAGGGGAAATCAGCAGCGCTCATCGAGGGGCCACGTGTCCCGTCACGACGACGTCGTCAGCATCGCCAGGATCACCTGAGCGAACTCGTCCGCCGTGCGCCCCTCGTGCACGACGGCCGTGACGTTGTCGACGATCGGCATCGGGACGTTGTGGTGGGCTGCGAGGTCACGCATGGCGGCGCACGAAGAGACGCCTTCGGCGGTTTGTCTCGTCAGCGCGACGACCTCGGCGACCGACAGCCCGCGCCCGAGGTTGCGGCCGAAGGTCGAGTTGCGCGAGTGGGGCGACAAGCACGTGACGACGAGATCCCCCACTCCGGCCAATCCCGCGAAGGTTGCCGGGTGCGCGCCCATGGCCTCGCCCAGCGCGCGCATCTCCGACAGGCCGCGGGTGATGACCGCCGCCGTCACCGAGTGGCCGAGGCCGAGGCCTTCGGTCATCCCCGAGGCGAGAGCGATGACGTTCTTGACGCACCCACCGATTTCGGCACCGATGACGTCGTCGTGCACATAGGGCCGGAAGAAGGACGTATGGCACGCGTCGGCGACCCGATGCGCCGTCGCCAGATTCGTCGAGGCGACGGTCGTCGCGGCGGGCTCCTGGGCGGCGATCTCCCGGGCGATATTGGGACCTGACACGACGGCGATCTGGTCGACCGGGATGTCACACGACTGACGCACGACTTCGCTCATCCGCAGTGATGTGCCCTTCTCAAGCCCCTTCATGAGGGACACGAGGATGATGTCCGGGGGCAGGAGTGGCCCCCACTCGGCAAGGTTGGCCCGCACCGTCTGGGCGGGCACCGCCAGCACACCGATGTCTGCCCCCTCGACTGCCTCCCCGGCATCTGTCGTCGCGGAAATCGACTCGGGGAGCACGAGATTGGGCAGATACCGGGCGCTCGTGCGGGTGCGGTTGATGTCGTCGACCTCGTCCGCGAACTTGCCCCACATCCGCACGGTGCACCCAGCCTCGGCGAGCACCGAGGAGAAAGCCGTGCCCCAGCTTCCGGTGCCGAAGACAGCCACGCGAGGGCGGGCGGCGGGAGCGGTCACCCGTCAAGAGTGGCACGGCGGCGGGGTCGTCGCCAGAGTGCGACGGAGGTGTCACGAAGGTGACACGATGAGGGCATCGCCCCTCACGCGGTTTATCCGCGTGTTCCCAGAGTGCCCCACGATTGCCGTCCCTCGATGAGGAGGACCCCTCAGATGGATTCCTTTGCCACCGTGCCCGCTCCGGTCAACGAAGAGGTGTTGACCTATGCGCCAGGGAGCCCCGAACGCGCCGATCTCCAGGCTGCCCTCGATCGGATCGGGGCTGAGCAGATCGAGTTGCCCAGCACGATCGGGGGTCGCAAGGTCATGGGCAGTGGCCGCACGGGCACGGTCGTCCAGCCGCACGCCCACGCCAAGGTCCTCGGCACGATGGGTTTGGTCACCGCTGACGAGGCGGCGAGCGCGATCACCGCGGCCAAGACGGCGGCCCCGATGTGGCGGGACATGGCTTTCACCGACCGGGCGAGCATCCTGCTCAAGGCCGCCGACCTCTTGGCCGGTCCGTGGCGCGCGACGCTCAACGCCGCGACGATGCTCGGTCAGAGCAAGACCGCACCGCAGGCTGAGATCGACTCGGCGTGCGAGCTCATCGACTTCTGGCGGATCAACGTCCACTTCGCCGCCCAGTTGCTCGCCGAGCAGCCGCCGCTCAACTCGCGCGGGGTCTGGAACCGGTCCGACTACCGCTCGCTCGAGGGTTTCGTTTATGCCATCACGCCCTTCAACTTCACGGCCATCGGCGGCAACCTGCCGACCGCGCCTGCGCTCATGGGCAACACCGTCGTGTGGAAACCGGCCCGCACCCAACAGCTCGCGGCGCACTACACGATGCTCATCCTCGAAGAGGCGGGCCTCCCGCCGGGTGTCATCAACCTCGTGACGAGTGACGGCGCGACGCTGTCCAACGCGGTGCTGTCGGACCCCGACTTCGCCGGCCTGCACTTCACGGGCTCGACCTCGGTGTTCCACTCGATGTGGGAAACAGTCGGCAAGAACATCGGCACCTACCGCACCTACCCTCGGCTCGTCGGAGAGACCGGCGGCAAGGACTTCGTCGTCGCCCACCCCTCGGCCGACCCGGATGTCCTGCGCACCGCGCTGATCCGAGGGGCCTTCGAGTTCCAGGGGCAGAAGTGCTCCGCCGCCTCGCGCGCCTATATCCCGCGGTCACTGTGGGCGCGCATGGGGCAGCAGCTGTGCGACGAGGCCAACTCCCTCACCCAAGGTAATGTCACCGACTGGTCCAACTTCATGGGTGCGGTCATCGACGCCGGGGCCTTCGCCGACCACAAGGCCGCCATTGACCGGGCGCACGCCACGGCCGGCATCGAGGTCGTCGCCGGTGGCACCTACGACGACTCGGAGGGTTACTTCGTCCGCCCGACCATCCTCAAGATCGACGACCCGGCAGACGAGAGCTTCCGCGTCGAGTATTTCGGGCCGATCTTGTCGATCCACGTCTATGACGACTCGACCCCGGGCAGCTTCGAGGCGATGCTCGACCAGATGGAGTCTTTCGCGCCCTACGCCCTGACCGGGTCGATCATCGCGCAGGACCGCACCGCCATCGCCCAGACGATGCACACGCTGCGGTATGCCGCAGGCAACTTCTACATCAACGACAAGCCGACCGGTGCCGTCGTCGGCCAGCAGCCGTTCGGTGGTGGCCGAGCGTCGGGCACCAACGACAAGGCCGGCGCAGCTCAAAACCTCATGCGGTGGACGTCGGTCCGGTCGATCAAGGAGACCTTCGTGCCCCCCAAGGACTACCGCTATCCCTCGATGGGCTGACTGGCATATCCCATCCGCGAGGAGACGTCAGGCGGACTCGTCCTGCAGCCAGGCGAGGCCGACCTGGCGCTCCTTGCGGATGCCCGACAATACCGAGGGCGCAGCGGCCTCTTCGACCTTGCCGCCGATGAACGGGACGCGCGCCTTGAGGTCGCCCTCGACAGTGACCCGCGTGCCGCCCTCGATCGCTGCCACCGTGACGGTCCCGGTCAGGCCGATGGGCGCCGTGCCCATCGTGATCTGGAGGTCGCCCACACGGGTGCCGTCCTCGAGGGCAGGGCCGTAGATGATCGTCTCGGTGACATGGATCGACTGGCCGACGAAGCTGCGCGCGAAATCGGGAAAGCCGTCGGTCGGGAGTTCCCGGACCGTCACGACGGTGGCCTCGGTCGAGGTCAGGGTCACCGACTCCGAGTGCGTGATCGCGTGGGTCGCCTCGCACTTGCGCGCGTGGAAGTCCTCGTCGGTCATCATGACGAAGACGGTGTCGACGTCGGTCGGGGTAGTCGAAGCTCTCGGAAATCAGCATGCGCGCAAAGATAGCCGCCTCAGCGCCGGCTCCTGTGCACCTCCGCGAACTCGCCCGAGGTCGCCGTCACCGTCCGCAGCAGCGCCGCTCGAGCCTTTCCCACCGCAGTGCGGACCCGGTGGCGAGCCTCGTCGTCGCGCGCGCGGTGCCACGCTGTTGCAAGCTCGGCGAGCTCCTGAGCGTGCACGTGCAGGGCCGCCCCCACACGGTCCAGATGCGTGATGATGCGCTCGACCTCCGGGCCGCCCGAGTCGGGACACTCCGCTGCCCGGGCGGCGAGCGCAGCGGCCCCCGACCGGAGCAATCCGCCGACAGCCGAGCACGACGACGGGTCGGCATCGTCGACAATCGTGCCGGTGGCCGTCACGAGCCCTCGGCCAGTCGACCCAGGGCGGCCGCGAGATCCTCAAGACAGCCGTCAACGGCGCGCTGCAGGTCGTGTGGCCCCAGCATCGGCTGCGCCTCCAGCAGTTGGGACCGGAGCGCCTCCGCCACGCTCCGGAGGGCGGCAAGCGGCGCGTCCGCAGGAGGGGGGATGGGCGGCATACGAGCACGGTAGTCGCCCGCCCGGCCGGGGGCGCAGTGCCGTCCACAGCATCCGCTCGCGTCCAGGCTGACCTCGCGTGACGCAGCAGCCACGACTCCCCAGCGTCTTGCGGAAGTATCGCGATCCGGCTCGTCAGGATCGCGATATGTGCACTTGGCGCATGTTGCAGCGTCAGCCAAGTGTCACTATCGCGATTTTGCGCCGACGGATCGCGATCTTGCGGTCTAGGGCGAGGCGGCAAGGGGGGCGAGGCGGCAAGGGGGGCAGTGGTGGGCGGACGGCATACCGTTGACTCGTGACCCTCTCGAGCCCCGCCCCCGGAGTCCCGCTGTCGATCCTCGACCTCGGCCCCGTGAGCGCCGGCGCGTCGATCGCCGATGCCCTTGATGCTTCGCTCGGCCTGGCCCGCGCCGCAGACTGACTGGGGTCACCCGCCTCTGGTATGCCGAGCACCACAATGCCGTCACCGTCGCCTCGTCGGTGACCTCTTTGCTCATCGCCCGCGATGCCGTCCAGAGCTTCCGCCCGCATCCCGGCTGACATCGACTCAGTGTCCCGACGGGGTATCCCGGATGTATGCCGGGAAGCAGGGACTTTCGGTTTGTGTGGAACGTCTCACTCCCCGATACGCTCATTCGAGGGGCACAACGGGGTGCCTCTATGACTGACGAGGAATACAGGTTTCACACGATGACCACGTCTGAAGAGCAGTCGCGCGCCCAGGCCTTGCACACGGCGGCGGGATTAGCCCAGAAGTCCGGCTTTCCAGTTGAGTCCCTCCTGACGCGGTACTACCGCCACGTGGCGACCGAGGATCTCGTGGCGCGGATGCCCGAAGACCTCCTGGGAGCAGCCCTGTCCCACCTGGACCTCGCGCGAAACCGTCCGGTCGGGACATCCAACGTCCTGGTCGACAACCCCACGGTCGAGGCGCAGGGGTGGAGCACCAGCCACAGCGTCGTCCAGATCGTCACCGACGACATGCCCTTCCTCGTCGACTCCGTCGCGATGGCGCTGGCCCGCCGCGGCCGCGAGATCCATTTGCTGGTGCACCCGCAGTTGATCGTCGCCCGTGATGCTGCTGGCCAGCTCGTCGAGGTCCTCGACGCCGAGGAGGACGCCGCCGCCGACCACACCTTCGGGATCTCGCGCGAGTCCTGGATGCACATCGAAATCGACCGGGTCGGTGACCCGGCCGAGCGTGCGTCCATCGCCGCGGAGCTCCAAGGCGTCCTCGGTGATGTCCGTGACGCCGTGGACGACTGGCCGAAGATGCGGGCACGGTGCACCGATCTGGCCGAAGGCTTGCGCGCCCACAGCCCCGTCGGGATCTCCGCTGACGAGGTGGACCAGGTCGTCCGCTTCCTCACGTGGTTGGCCGCCGACCACTTCACCTTCCTCGGCTACCGGCAGTACTCCCTGACCGACGATGGCGCCGACGTGAGCCTGGCCCCCGTGACCGGTTCGGGGCTCGGGCTGCTGCGCTATGACCTCACCGAGTCCTCGCCGTATTCGCCGCTGAGCGCCGAGGTCAAGGAGCATGCTCGCGACAAGGAACTGCTCATCATGACCAAGGCCAATTCGAGGGCCACGGTCCACCGCCCGGTCTATCTCGACTACGTCGGCATCAAGACCTTCGACGACCAGGGGGAGGTCACCGGCGAGCACCGCTTCCTCGGGCTCCTGGCGGCCGCGGCATACACCTCCTCGATCCGCAACATCCCGATCCTCAGCGACCGGGCGACGGCGGTCATGGAGACCCTCGGCCTCACGCTCGACAGCCACTCGGGCAAGGACCTGCTCCAGGTGCTCGAGAGCTACCCCCGTGACGAGCTGTTCCAGACCTCGATCGGCGAGCTCGTGGCGATCGCCGAGTCGGTCCTGCACCAGCAGGAGCGCATTCGCACGAAGATCTACCTCCGCCGTGACACCTACGGGCGGTTCATGTCGGCGCTCGTGTTCCTGCCCCGCGACCGCTTCAACACCGGCGTCAGGCTGCGCATCGAGAGCGTCCTGCGGGCGGCGTTCAACGCCGAGAGCGTGGATCACACCACGCGCGTCACCGAGTCGCCCCTGGCGCAGGTCCACTATGTCCTGCGGGTGCCGGCGGGCACGAAGATCCCCGAGGTCGACCTCACCGGGCTCGAACGCGACGTCATCGACGCCACCCGCACCTGGGACGAGGATCTCGTCGAAGCGGCCCGGGCCGAGCACGGCGAGGAGGAGGCAGCGCGCCTTACCTCGCTCTACGGCAAGGCATTCCCCGAGGCGTTCAAGGAGGACTTCGCAGCGCGAGTCGGCGTCGCGGACATCCGTCGCATGGAAGCTCTGGACAGCGACGACGCGATCGAACTCAACATGTATCACCAGCCCGGCACGCCCCGGGACGAGCGCCGCTTCAAGCTCTACCGACGGGGCGCGCTGTCGTTGACGGCCGTCTTGCCGGTCTTCACCCACCTTGGCCTGGAAGTCATGGACGAGCGGCCCTACGAGCTCGAACGCGGCGACGGCGTCGGCCTCTACGTGTATGACTTCGGGCTGCGCGCTCCGGTCGACGGCATGTGGGGCGAGGCCAGCGAGCGCGAACACCGTCGCATGCTCTTCCAGGACGCCTTCGCCGCCGTGTGGCGGGGCGATGCCGAGTCAGACGGGTTCAATGCCCTCGTCCTCCAGGCCGGGCTCGACTGGCGACAGGTCGTCATCCTGCGCGCGATCGCGAAGTACCTCCGCCAGACCCAGTCCCAGTTCTCTCAGGACTACGTCGAGTCCGCGCTCGTGACCAACGCCGACATCGCCCGGGCACTCGTCGAGCTTTTCGAGACCCGCTTCGACCCGAGCCGGTATGCCGGTGAGGCCAGCGAAGCGCGCGCCGAGGCGACCGCTGCCGTCACCGCGAAGATCATGGATGCCCTCGACGGCGTGACGAGCCTCGACCAGGACCGCATCATCCGCGCCCTGCTGTCGGTGGTCCAGGCCACCCTGCGGACCAACTTCTACCAGCAGGACGACGCTGGCCAGCCCAAGTCGTATGTCTCCTTCAAGCTCGACCCCAAGGCGATGCCCGACTTGCCGGCGCCCCGCCCGATGTTCGAGATCTGGGTCTACAGCCCGCGGGTCGAAGGCGTCCACCTGCGCTACGGCAAGGTGGCTCGTGGTGGCCTGCGCTGGAGCGACCGGCGTGAGGACTTCCGCACCGAGGTGCTCGGGCTGGTCAAGGCCCAGATGGTCAAGAACGCCGTCATCGTCCCGACCGGCTCCAAGGGTGGCTTCTTCGCCAAGCAGTTGCCCGACCCAGCCGTCGACCGCGACGCCTGGCTGGCCGAGGGGATCGGGTCCTACCAGGTCTTCATCTCCGGCTTGCTCGACCTCACCGACAACCGGGTCGGCGACACGATCGTGCCGCCCTCGAACGTCGTCCGGCACGACCCCGACGACTCCTACCTCGTCGTCGCGGCTGACAAGGGCACGGCGAGCTTCTCCGACTACGCCAACGCGATGGCCCAGACGTACGGCTTCTGGCTCGACGACGCCTTCGCGTCGGGTGGGTCAGCTGGCTATGACCACAAGGGCATGGGCATCACCGCCCGCGGCGCATGGGAGTCGGTCAAGCGTCACTTCCGCGAGCTCGGCCTCGACACCCAGACCGAGGACTTCACGGTCGTCGGCGTGGGTGACATGAGCGGCGACGTCTTCGGCAACGGCATGCTCTTGTCCGAGCACATTCGCCTGGTGGCTGCCTTCGACCACCGCCACATCTTCACCGACCCCAATCCCGATGCCGCGACCTCTTACGTCGAGCGCCAGCGGCTCTGCGGCGCTGCCACGGTCGTCGTGGGCCGACTATGACCGCTCGCTGATCTCCGAGGGCGGTGGGGTCTTCGACCGTTCGGCCAAGTCGGTGCCCGTCAGCCCGCAACTCGCGGCGGTCATCGGCCTGCCGGCCTCCGTCACCGCGCTCACCCCCGCCGAACTCATGCACGCGATCCTCCGAGCACCGGTCGACCTGCTGTGGAACGGCGGCATCGGCACCTACGTCAAGGCCTCGACAGAGACCAACGGCGAGGTCGGTGACCGAGCCAACGATGCGCATCCGGGTCAACGGCGGCGACCTGCGGGTCAAGGTCGTCGGCGAGGGCGGCAACCTCGGGTGCACTCAGCTCGGCCGGATCGAGGCTGCGCCGCAAGGGCGTCCGGATCAACACCGACGCCATCGACAACTCGGCCGGCGTCGACACGAGCGACCACGAGGTCAACATCAAGATCCTCCTCGGCCGATCGGTCCGTGAGGGTGACCTCACGCTCAAGCAGCGCAACACGCTCCTCGAGTCGATGACCGACGAGGTCGCCGCGCTCGTGCTGCGCGACAACTACGAGCAGAACGTCCTGCTCGGCAACGCCCGGGCGCAGGAGCTCGCGATGCTGCCGGTGCACCAGCGGCTCATCCACCACCTGGAGGACCGCGGCCGACCTCGACCGCGGGCTGGAGTATCCTGCCCGAGCGACGCCGAGTTGGCCGCGCGGCGCAGCGGACGGCCAGCGGGCTGACGTCGCCGGAGTTCGCGGTCCTCGTCGCCTACTGCCAAGCTCGACCTCAAGGCCGACATCATCGCGCTCGAGCCTGCCCGACGACCCGTGGTTCACCCGGACTCTCGCCGAGTACTTCCCGACGCGGATCCAGGACGAGTTCGCCGACGGTCTCGACAAGCACCCGCTGCGTCGGGAGATCGTCACCAACGCCGTCGTCAACTCGATGGTCAACCGGGGCGGCATCACCTTCGCCTTCCGCGCGGCCGAGGAGACGGGCGCCATCGGCCGAGCAGATCGCCCGGGCCTATCGTCGTCTGCCGGGAGGTGTTCGACCTCGCCGGCTTCGTCGGCCGAGGTCGAAGCGCTCGACAACGTCGTGCCGACCCGGGTCCAGACGACGCTCTACCTCGAGTTCCGGCGACTGCTCGACCGAGGCGTGCGCTGGTTGCTCGCGACGCGGCCGGGCGGCATCGACGTCGAGGCGGAGATCGACGCGATTCCAAGGCCCGATCGCGCGAGCACGCCGCGCATCGTGCCCGACGTGCTCCAAGGGTCTGAGCGTCGCCGGCTCGAAGGCCGGGCCGCCGAGCTCGCCGAGGCCGGGATCCCGAGCCCAGCTCGCGACCAGGGCGGCCGCGCTGCTCGACGTCTTCTCGCTGCTCGACATCATCGAGATCGCCAACGACACCCACGAGTCGACCGAGGACGTCCTGCGCGTCTACTACCACGCGTCCGAACGCTTCGGCATCGACGACATGCTCTTCCGGGTGTCGCAGTTGCCGCGGGACGACCGGTGGGACTCGCTGGCACGCGGCGCACTGCGCGACGACCTGTATGCCGTCCTGCTCGGACTCACCCGGGCTGTGCTCGCGTCGAGCACCCGCGAGGCCGACGCGAAGACACGGTTCAACGAGTGGGCCAAGGCCAACTCGGCGGCGCTCGACCGTGCCCGGTCTGGGTTGCGGGCCATCCTGCGTCTTGAGAGCCCCAACATCGCGGCGCTCTCGGTGGCGTTGCGCACCTTGCGGGCGTTCGTTCGGAGCACCGCCTCGCTGAGCGCGCTAGCTGGTCTCCGGCGACGCCCCGGCAGCTACGCTGTCGGGCGTGCCGACGCTCGCTGAACTCATCCGGGACCACGCGGCGCTCGACCCCCACGACGAAGATTGGGTGCGGCTGCTCGTCTCCGACTGGCAGCTTGTCTCGGACCTCTCGTTCGCCGACCTCGTCCTCTGGGTGAGGGTCGCCGCGCACCGGTGGCATGCCGTCGCCCACGTCCGCCCGACGACCGGCCAGACCGTCTACTTCGGCGATCAGGTCGGCCGAGCTGCCTCGACGAGCCGCGCCAAGCTCCTCGAGGAGGCCTTCGTCGATCAGCGGATCCTCCGGGAGCGTGACGCGGAGTGGGCCGAGGACATGCCGGTCCGGGAGGAGACCATTCCTGTCGTCCGGGCCGGCCGCGTCGTCGCCGTCGTCACCCGGCATACCAATCTGTCGATGATGCGCACCCCGAGCCGGCTCGAACTCACCTACCTCGCGACCGCCGACGCGCTCCTGCGGATGATCTCCCGAGGCGAGTTCCCGCACTCGTCGGCCCCGACCGGGCTGCGCCGAGGTGCCCCCCGGGTCGGTGACGGTGTGATCCGCCTGGACGTCGACGGGGTCATCGAATACGCCAGCCCGAATGCCGTCTCAGCGCTGCACCGGATCGGTCACCTCGGCGAGATCATCGGCGCGGTCCTGGCCCAACTCGTCACGTCGGTGCTGCGCGACACCTCGCTGGTCGACGAGGGCCTGCCGCTCGTGCTGACCGGCCGGCAGCCGTGGCGCACCGAGGTGGCCAACGCCGGGGCGGTCATCTCGATGCGGGCGATCCCGCTGGCCGAGGCCGGGCAGCGGTTCGGCGCGATCCTTCTCGTCCGCGACATCAGCGAGCTGCGCCGTCGCGAGCAGGAACTTATGACCAAGGACGCGACGATCCGCGAGATCCACCACCGGGTCAAGAACAACCTCCAGATCGGTCGCCGCGCTCCTGCGCCTGCAGGCCCGCCGGATGCCTGACGCCCAGGGGAGGGCGGCGCTCGACGAGGCGGTCCGCCGCGTCGGCACGATCGCCCTGGTCCACGAGACCCTCAGCCATGGCCTTGACGAGACGGTGCCTTTCGACGAGGTGGCCGATGTCGCCATGCGGGCTGTTGCCGACCTCAGTGTCGACCGGACCGCGGGTCCTCGTCACGAGGACGGGATCGTTCGGGCAGGTGCGCGCCGAGGACGCCACATCGCTGGCGATGATCGTCAGCGAACTCGTCCAGAATGCCGTCGAGCACGGCCTGGCGGCTAGAGGTGGGACGGTCACGGTCGATGCCCGGCGTCGGCAAGCGGCCAAGGGCGGCGATCAACTCGTCATGACGGTGGTCGACGATGGGGTCGGGTTGCCCGGGGGAGTGCTGGCGCCGGGGCAAGGTCTGGGCACGCAGATCGTCCAGTCCCTCGTCCAGGACCTCCGCGGCAAGATCACGTGGTCGGCCCACTCACCATCGGGCACCCGCGTGCGCCTCACGGCCCAGCTGCGCCGACTCGAGCACTGACCAGGGTTCCCGAGCGGCATACAGAAACGTCCCGCCCGAGCGGACGAGACGTGTCTAGTATGCCGGTCGCGTGAGCGAACGGCCGAAAGCGTCAGCCGGCGCGACGAGCGCGCGCGTTGCGGCGCTTGAGGGCCCGGCGCTCATCCTCGGACAGCCCACCCCAGACGCCAGCGTCCTGCCCCGACTCGAGCGCCCACTTGAGGCAGGTGTCGATGACCTCACACCGGCGGCACACAGCCTTGGCCTCCTCGATCTGAAGAATCGCCGGGCCGGTGTTCCCGATGGGGAAGAACAGCTCGGGGTCTTCATCGAGGCAGGCAGCGCGGTCGCGCCAGTCCATGAGGATCGTGCTCCTTGAAAGAGATCGTGAATCTGACGGGTCCACCCGTCGGGTCGCCAAGCTCGGGGCAGGCCGAGCTGACTGCGTGTCGTGATAGCGGTACTGCGGACGTGCACGTTCCATCGTCGAACCCAACCCCCCGATGCAGAAACCCAGAGCCTGTGTTGACACAGTGGCTTCACGTCGTCGAGAGGCCAGCCGTGTCATTGTGGCGTAGGTGGCCACACCCCGGCAACGGGAGATGCATCACGATTGTTCCCGAACTCACCGATGAGTTCGGCCGCACAAGGCGGTCCAAGTCAACCTTGGTCTGCCAAGGTCCGCCCTGCAGAATACGACGTTTCGACGCAGAAGCGTAGGCTTAGCGACCGTGACCTGGCCCTCAACTGATCGCATTCTCAACTTCTTCGTCGGCGACTGGGTGGCGCTGTGAACGCGGCCGTGCGCACGTCGCGCCGTGTCGTCGCGGCGATCATGGGGATTCAAGGGCTCTTCATGACCCTCTTCGCCCTCCTCGGATTGCTCGAATGGCGATGGAAAGAGGGCACCGGCGAGGACGGCATGCGGGTGTTGACCGAGTCGCTGCTCGTCCTGCTCTTCGCCGCAGGGTCGCTGGTCCTGGCCAAACTCTGGCTCGGGACCTCCGACTGGCCACGGACTCCGACGATCGTGTGGCACGTCCTGCTCATGCCCGTCGCCTACAGCTTGTGGGCCTCAGGTCAGCCGCTCATCTGCGCGGTGCTCTCGCTGGTCATCATCGCCGCCCTCGTCAGCTCCGTGAAAGGCAGTGCCGAGGCGCAACCACCCTCAGCCGAGGCGTAGCCACTGCTCCCACCCGTTGTGCAGGACGAGCCACGCCATGAGGCCGTAGCCCACCTGACCTGGGTGCACACCATCTCCGGCGGCCAACTCACCGATCCACTGGTCGTGCGTCACGAGGGGTCGGTAGCAGTCGACATAGGGCACACCGCGCCGCGAGCAGACATCGGCCTGTGCCGCGGCGAGGACCTCGATGCGAGCGTTGAGATCAGCATCACCACTGGGGGGGATGCCCACGACGAACGGGCTGATCCCACTGGACGTGGCTTCGTCGATGACATTGGCGAGATTCAGCCGCGAGCGCGCCGTCGACAGCCCGTGCGAGAGGTCGTTGTGCCCGGCCGACACGACGAGGCGCCGCTCGGCGCGCTCCTGCCAGCGCGGCATACACTCCGCGCGCCAGCGCGTGACGAGGTCGCCGGAGTCCTGACCGCGCACCCCGAGGTTGTATGCCGTGATGTCCACGTCGGGGTGGTGCGTCCGCGCCATGACGCGCCCGACCCAGCCGAGAGCCTTGGGGTCGCCGTAGCCGGCGGTGAAGGAGTCTCCGACGAAGCAGATCCCGACGTCGCGGCGGCCTTCCTCCGCGACGGCGAATGCCGCCGAGGGGGTGAACTCAGGGCCGAGGTTGCCGTCGGTTGCGCTCGGGTATGCCGGACCGTTGTCGGCTGGTGTCCACGCTCACTCCTCATCGTCGTCGAGGCGCGCCAGCCACGTGGCGACACGGTCGACGGCCGTCTCGAACTCGGGGTGCACGTCGACGAAGGTCCGCAGCGCATCGCTGAGCCATGCGAACGTGATCGTCTCGTCGCCGCGACGGTCGGCGAGCTCCTCGATGCCTCGATCGGTGAAGTACACCCCTGGAGGCTATCGCTGCGGTATGCCGTGTCGCCGGACCGACGCGGTCGAGCGACACGGCATACCGACGAAACTCACCGGGCGAAGGCCCGGTCCAGCAGGTCGGCCTGCTCGATTTCGTGCTTCTTGTGCGAACCGGTGGCCGGCGAGGCCGAGGCCGGGCGGCACACGACCCGCAGCGGCCGCGTCTCACCGTGGCTCGCGAGCAGCTCAGGCAGGTTGAGTGCCATGTGCGGCCACGCGCCCTGGTTTTGCGGCTCGTCCTGGACCCACACCAACTCGGCGTTGGGGTAGGCGCGGACCGCCGCCGCGATCTCTTCAGCCGGGATCGGCGCCAGCTGCTCCACGCGGACGATCGCGGTGCGCTCGTCGCCACGCTTGTCGCGGGCCGCCTCCAGCTCCCACACGACCTTGCCCGAGCAGAGGATCACGCGGTCGACGGCCCCGGTGTCGAGGGTCTTGGTGTCGGGCAGGACGGGACGGAAGCCGCCGGTCATGAACTCTTCCGGCATGGAGGAGGCGGCCTTGAGGCGCAGCATCGACTTCGGGGTGAAGACGATGAGCGGGCGGCGCGGGCGGGCGTAGGCCTGCTTGCGCAGCAGGTGGAAGTGCGACGCCGGGGTCGACGGATAGGCCACCGTCATGTTGTCCTGCGCGCACAGTTGGAGGTAACGCTCGATGCGCGCCGACGAGTGGTCGGGACCCTGGCCCTCGTAGCCGTGGGGCAGGAGCAGGACGACCGACGAACGCTGGTCCCACTTCTGCTCCGACGAGGAGATGAACTCGTCGACGATCGTCTGGGCGCCATTGGCGAAGTCGCCGAACTGAGCCTCCCAGAGCACGAGTGCGTCGGGCCGCTCGACGGAGTAGCCGTATTCGAAGCCCATCGCGGCGTATTCGGAGAGGAGCGAGTCGTAAACCCAGAACTTCGCCTGGCTGTCGGACAGCGTGAGGAACGGCGTCCACTCGCCACCCGAGGTCTTGTCGATGAGCACGGCGTGCCGCTGGACGAACGTGCCGCGGCGGCTGTCCTGCCCCGTCAGACGCACGGGGGTGCCCTCCATGAGCAGTGAGCCGAAGGCGATGAGTTCGCCCATGCCCCAGTCGATCCCGCCCTCGCGGACCATGGCCATGCGGCGGTCGAGCAGGGCCTTGAGCTTCGGGTGGACCGTGAAGCCTTCCGGCGCCTCGCCCCACACCTGACCGAGCCGGTCAAGCACCTCGCGGGAAATGCCCGTGTGGTAGGCGTCGTGACCGCGCGCATCGTCGTGCTGCTGGGCTTCGGGCTTCTCCAGGCCCGCGTTGCCGCGCACCTCGGACCGCTCGGTGCCGTATGCCGGCCCGCTCGCCGATGCCGCCGATGTTGCCTCCCGTGTTTCGAGGAAGACTCGCTCGAGCTGCTGCTGGTAGTCGCGCAGGGCTGCCTCGGCGTCCTCGACCGAGATGTCGCCGCGGCCGATGAGGGACTCGGTGTAGAGCTTGCGGACCGAGCGCTTGGCCTCGATGAGGTTGTACATCAACGGCTGGGTCATCGACGGGTCGTCGCCCTCGTTGTGGCCACGACGGCGGTAGCAGATCATGTCGACCACGACGTCCTTGGCGAACTTCTGCCGGAACTCGAAGGCGAGTTCGGCCACTCGCACGACGGCTTCGGGGTCGTCACCGTTGACGTGGAAGATCGGCGCCTGGATCATCCGGGCGACGTCGGTCGAGTAGACCGACGAGCGGGACGACGAGGGGGCGGTCGTGAAGCCGACCTGGTTGTTGACGATGATGTGGATCGTGCCGCCGGTGCGGTAGCCGCGCAGCTGCGACTGCTGGAGGGTCTCGGTCACGACCCCCTGGCCGGCGAAAGCCGCGTCACCGTGCATGAGCACGGGGAGCACCGTGAAGGCCTTGCCGCCGAGGTTGAGCCGGTCCTGCTTGGCCCGGACGATGCCGGTGAGGACCGGGTCGACAGCCTCAAGGTGCGAGGGGTTGGCGGCGAGATAGACCTTCGTCGACGAGCCGTCCTCGCTCGTGAACGTGCCCTCGGTGCCGAGGTGGTATTTCACGTCACCCGAGCCCTGGACCGAGGTCGGGTCCTGCTTGCCCTCGAACTCGCGGAAGATCTGGCCGTAAGACTTCCCGGCGATATTTGCCAGGACGTTGAGGCGACCGCGGTGCGGCATACCGATGCACACCTCGTGCAGGCCCTCCTGGGCCGCGCACGACAGGATCCGGTCGAGCAGGGCGATGGCCGACTCGCCGCCTTCGAGAGAGAAGCGCTTCTGGCCGACGAACTTGGTCTGGAGGAAGGTCTCGAATGCCTCGGCCGCATTGAGCCGGCGCAGGATCCGCATCTGCTCGTCCCGCGAGGGCTTCTCGTGGGTCACCTCGCACTTGGACTGGATCCATGTGCGTTGCTCGGGGTCCTGGATGTGCATGTATTCGATGCCGACGGTGCGGCAGTAGGAGTCACGCAGGACGCCGAGGATCTTGCGCAAGCTCAGGAAGGGGGCGCCGCCGAAGCCGCCGGTCGCGAATTGCCGGTCGAGGTCCCACAGGGTGAGCCCGTGCTCGGTGACGTCGAGGTCGGGGTGTCGACGCTGGCGGTATTCGAGCGGGTCGGTGTCGGCCATGAGGTGACCGCGGACGCGATAGGCGTGGATGAGTTCCTGGACCCGGGCGACCTTGTTGATGTCGTCGTCGTGGGTGGTCGAGATGTCCTGCACCCAGCGCACCGGCTCGTAGGGGATGCGCAGGGCGGCGAAGATCTCGTCGTAGAAGCCCTCGGCGCCGAGCAGGAGATGGTGGACGATCCTCAGGAAATCACCGCTTTGGGCGCCCTGGATGATCCGGTGGTCGTAGGTCGAGGTCAGCGTGAGGGTCTTGCTGACGGCGTTGCGGTTGAGCGTCTCGATCGACGCACCGGACCACTCGGCCGGGTATTCCATGGCGCCGACACCGATGATCGCGCCTTGGCCCTGCATCAGGCGGGGGACCGAGTGGACCGTGCCGATGGTGCCCGGGTTGGTCAGGGTGATCGTCGTGCCGGCGAAGTCCTCGACCGTGAGCTTGCCGTTGCGGGCCTTTTTGACCATCTCTTCGTATGCCGTCCAGAAGTGGACGAAGTCCATCGTCTCGGCCGACTTGATCGACGGGACGAGGAGTTGGCGGGTGCCGTCGGGCTTGGCGAGGTCGATCGCAAGGCCGAGGTTGACGTGGGCCGGCTCGACGACGACGGGCTTGCCGTCGACTTCCGAGAACGCCCAGTTCATCGCCGGCATCGTGCCGAGGGCCTTGACGAGGGCGTAGCCAATGATGTGGGTGAAGGACACCTTGCCGCCGCGCGAGCGGGCGAGGTGGTTGTTGATGACGACCCGGTTGTCGATGAGCAACTTGGCCGGGACGGTGCGCACGGACGTGGCCGTCGGGACCTCGATCGACGCCTGCATGTTGGTCACGACGCGGGCGGCCGGCCCACGCAGCGGGCGGACCTGGCTCTCGGTGGCCGGCGGCGGCGACTTGACGGCGGGGATGTCCCGCGGAGTGGGGCTGACGGCAGGCTTGGGAGCGGGCGCGTCGGCCTTGGGGGCGGGAGCCGCCGTGGCCGATCCGGGGTCGCTCGGCGCCTCAGGGACACTCTGGACACGCTGGCCCGGCGTGGCGGGCTTGGCGGCCGACGGGGCGGGGGTGGCAGCGGGCGCTGGTGCCGGGGCTGCCGGGGTTGACGGCGCCGACGGGGCGCTCACGCGACCGCGTGGGCCGGAGCCGTCGAGAGGCTTGTAGTCCTCGAAGAACTCCCACCACGCCCGGTCGACGGAGTTCTTGTCCCGCAGATACTGGTCGTAGAGCTCGTCTACGAGCCACTCGTTGGGCCCGAAGGCCCCCATCGGGTTGCCGGTCTTGGCCTGGTCGGGCACTCGTGCCTCGCCTCTTTCGTTGCGTCGACGCTGACGGACTCATTGCAGCCACGCTGGGTGGTGCCGGGCACAGCACCCAGTGCGCGCGGTGCCTGTCATGGGGGCTCCGCGACCTCGCCCAAGCCTAGCCCGTGACGACGGAGGCGCCAGTCACCCTCACAGGTGACCGGCGCCTCATCGGCGATGTGAGGTGTGACGGGGTCAGCTCACGTCACGGCGCAGCGTCAACGCGGTCCCGATGGCCGTCATGATCGCGGCATACCCGAGGAGGACGAGCGCGCCTGCCCACCAGCTCAGGACCTGGCCGGGCAACCCGGACGCTGACCCGAGATCGAGGGCGGCCGTCGTGGCGTTCGACGGGAAATACGGTGCGATCGACTTGCCCCAGCTCTGCGACCCGATGAGCAGACCCAGCAACGGCTCGACGATCCATGCGACCCCGATCGAGATGAGCAGCGCAGCAACCTGGTTGGGGATGAGGATCCCTGCTCCGAGACCGATCAACGCCCACACCCCCAGGACCAGAAGGCTCAGGCCGAGGGTCCGCCAGATCGAACTGTCAGGGAAAGGTGAGAAGCCGCGAGCGGCGATGATCGTCGCGCCGACGCTCACCGAGCCCACGAGGCTGACGATCCCGTAGAAGGCGCCGATGCCGATGAGCGAGACGACCTTGGCGATCATCACGCGGGCACGTCGCGGGGTGGCGAGGAAGGTGCTTGTGATCGTCTTGTGACGGTATTCCGCGCCGATCGCCATGACACCGATCGCCAGCGTCATGAGGTAGCTGACACTGAGACCGCCGGTGTAGACACCCCGCACTCGGCTGGCGTCGCTGAGCGTCGGCATGTCCACTCCGCCGGTCATTTCGGGCGTGGGATCGAGCAGTGCGAAGAGCGCTGCGAACGCTGCGCCGGCGAGGAAGACACCAATCGCCATGCCCCACCACATCCGGGTGGTGAAGAACTTGCGGAATTCCGCCGCAATGGCCCTGGTCATCGGTGATCCTCCCGTTCGAACGGTGCCCCGGGGGCAGTGTTGCGATTGCGGGTCTCCGGCGTATCGGTCAGACGGAAGAACAACTCCTCGAGATCCGAGGCCTGGGGTCGCAGTTCGTGGATCGGCAGGCCGGCGGCGAGCGCGAGGTCGCCCACGCGCGCCAGCTCGGGGGTGCGGACGGTGAGGCCGTCCTCGCCGGCTGGGGCGTTGAGCAACCCACCTGCGGTCAGGGCGCTGGCCAAGGCGGCGGCGTCAGACGTGCGGACGAGCACCGTCGGCTCGCCGCGCAGTTGCTGGATCGGGCCCTGGGCGACGATCTTCCCGTTGGCGATGATGACGATGTCGTCGACGATGTGGTCAGCTTCGGCCAGCATGTGACTCGAAATGAGCACCGTCTTGCCTTGAGCGGCAAGATGGCGCAGGAAAGACCGCAGCCACCGGATCCCTTCGGGGTCCAGGCCATTGGCCGGTTCGTCGAGGATGACGACATCGGGATCTGCGAGGAGCGCCGCGGCGAGGCCGAGCCGCTGCCGCATACCCATCGAGTAGCCGCCGGCACGCTGCCGAGCGGCGGCCGGGATGCCGACGAGTTCGAGGAGCTCGTCCACCCGCGCGTGGGGTGTGCCGCTCGCGTCGGCGAGGACGCGTAAGTGATCGCGACCACTACGGCCCGGGTGGAAGTTGGTCGCCTCCAGAGCGGAGCCGACGACCTTCATGGGGTTGGGCAGGTCCTGGTAGCGCTGGTCGCCGATGAGCGCCTCGCCCGAGGTCGGGCGGACGAGCCCGAGGAGCATCCGCATCGTCGTCGTCTTGCCGGCACCGTTGGGACCAAGGAATCCGGTGATCCGTCCGGGCTGCACCGTAAAGGTGACGTCATCGACCGCGACGAAGGTGCCGAAGCGCTTGGTCAACTGGGTGACGTGCAGTGGGATCCCGGCAGGGGCTGGGGCGGGAGTGGGTGGTGGGGGAGAGGCGTATGCCGTGACGGTGGTCATCGGCGGTCCCCTGAGTCTCGTGTCATGACTCCATCGAAACACTGTCGGCGGCTGGGCGCACGATCGGCACGGTGATCCCGGGGGGCACTCGGGGTCGGGTCAGGGTCACACCTGAGCGGTCATACCTGAGCGCTGCGGCGCGACGCTGCCTCCGGCGCAACTATCGTGGACCCACTATGGGTGAGTGGATTCTCCTGGGGGTGGCCGTCCTCCTCACGGTGGGCACGGGAGTGTTCGTCGCGATGGAGTTCTCCCTCGTCGCCCTCGACCGGCCGACCGTCCAGCAGGCCGCGGACGGCGGTGACGCCGGGGCGGTGTCGGTGCTGCGATCGCTGCGCAAGCTCTCGACCCAGCTCTCGGCCGCCCAGGTCGGCATCACGCTCACCACGCTGGTGGTCGGTTTCCTCGCCCAGCCGTCCCTCGGCGCGATCATCCAGCGGGTCATCGAGCCGCTCGTGCCTGCCGGCGCTCTGGAGGCGGTGTCGGCCGCGGCAGCGCTCGTCCTCTTCACGATTTTCTCGATGGTCGTCGGTGAACTCCTGCCGCAGTTCCTCGGCATTTCCGCGCCGCTGCCGGTGGCGAAGGTCGTTGCGACCCCGGTCCGCGTGTTCTCCATCCTCGCCAAACCCCTGATCTCAGTGCTTAACGGCTCGGCCAACGGCTTCCTTCGGGGCATCGGGATCGAGCCGCAGGAAGAACTCTCCGGTGCGCGCACCCCACGGGAGCTCGCGAGCTTGGTCCGTCGCTCGGCCGAGGTCGGCACCCTCGAGGAATCCACAGCGCTGATCATCAACCGCAGTCTCGACTTCGCCGAGCGCACCGCCGTCGACGTCATGACTCCTCGGGTCCGCGCAGTCGCGGTCCCGAGGACCGCATCGGCGGCCGACATCGTGCGCCTGAGCCGGCATACCGGCCATTCCCGCTTCCCGGTCATCGGGGACGACTGGGACGACATCCAGGGCGTCGTCCATGTCAAGCAGGCGGTCGCGGTGCCGTTGAAGCGTCGCGCAGGCGTGCCGGTGTCGGCGCTCATGACCGCCCATGTCGCGGTCCCGGAGACCGTGCGCCTCGCGCCGCTGCTCGTCGAGTTGCGCCAGTCCGGCCTCCAGATCGCGGTCGTCGTCGACGAGCACGGTGGCACGTCGGGGGTCGTCACCCTCGAAGACGTCATCGAAGAACTCGTCGGGGAGGTCCGTGACGAGCACGACGCCTCCAGGATGCCGGCCCATCAACTCGCGGACGAGTCGTGGTCGGTGCCGGGAATGTGGCGCCCGGACGAAGTGGCGGCGCGCCTCGGCGCGCCGGTGCCGGAGGGACCGGCATACGAAACCTTGGGTGGCTTCGTCATGGCGGCCCTGGGGCGCGTCCCGGCCGAAGGTGACCATGTCGAGATCCCGGGATGGCGCCTGCGGGTGTTGCGGATGGACGGCAAGCGCGTCGCCCGCGTCAGGTTTGAGGTCGTGTCGTGAATACGACTGTCTCCCTGTGGATCTCAGTGGTGCTGTTGTTCCTCAACGCCTACTTCGTCGGAGCCGAGTTTGCGGCGATGGCCGCTCGACGCTCGACACTCGAACCCTTGGCCCTCGCGGGCAGTGCGCGCGCTGCCCGCTGCCTCGAAGCCCTCGAGCACATGGGGTCGATGCTCGCCACCGCCCAACTCGGGATCACGGTCTGCTCCGTCGGGCTCGGGGCCCTCGCCGAGTCGGCGCTCCACCACATCCTCCATCCGTGGGCCGCTCGGCTGCCCCTGGGTGAGGCCGGCGTCAATGCTGTCTCCCTGGGTGGGGCGCTGCTCGTCGTGGTCTATCTCCACGTCGTCGTCGGCGAGATGATCCCGAAGAACCTTGCTCTGGCCGGCCCTGACCGAGCCGCGCTCATCCTCGTCCCGAGCCTGCTCATGACGGCGCGAGCGCTGCGGCCTGTGGTGCGGATCATGGAATGGATCTCGAAGTTGCTCGTCCGTCGGGTCTTCCGGATCGAGCCCAAGGACGAAATCGCGTCGGCCTTCACGGCGCAGGAAGTCGGCCACATCGTCGCCGAGAGCCACCGTGAGGGGCTCATCGAGGCCGATCGGCAGGGTCTCGTGCGCAGCGCCCTCGAGTTCACCGACAAGTGCGCCGGCGATGTCGCATTGCCGCTCGACGGTCTCGTGACCGTCCGCGACGGCGTCACGCCGGCTCAGGTGGAGCGGCACGTCGCCCGCACCGGGTTTTCGCGCTTCCCGATGGTCGACGCGCGCGGCGAACTCATCGGCTACATCCATCTCAAGGACGTCCTGTATGCCGTGGGCGACGACCACACGATGCCGGTGCCCTTGGAGCGCGTGCGGCGGTTGGCGTCCGTCACGGCAACCGACGAGGTCGAGGACGTCCTCGCCACGATGCAGCGGACGGGGGCGCACGTGGCGACCGTGCTCGATGCGACAGGAGAGGTGACGGGCGTCGTCTTCCTCGAGGATGTGCTCGAGGAGTTGGTCGGGGAAGTCCTCGACGCGACCCAGCGCTGAGAAGGCCGGGACGGTCTGATCTCGCACCCGCGAAAAACGGTGCCCCCGGCAGGATTCGAACCTGCGCCCCCGCCTCCGGAGGGCGGTGCTCTATCCCCTGAGCTACGGGGGCTCGGTCCCGGCGAGCGGGATGTCGTGCCCGGAGGAGGGTATCAGCCTAAGCTGCCCGGCATGGAACCGGCGCCCGCGGAGGACCTCCTCGGGCAACTCGCGCAGCGCTTCGCGATGCTGGCGGACGGTCAGGTGTCGCCACTGCGCCGCGCAGGAGCGGGCGCGCGGCAGTGGCGCAGCCCCCAGCCCGGACGGAGTGGGTGCGATCCCGAGGCTCTCCGGTATGCCGCATCGACCGACCCCGAGGTCGCTGGCCATGTCGAGGACTTCCGCACCGACGGCGCGACTGTCGTGATGACCCTCACGCCGCTGGCCGTCGTCGCTGGCATCAGGCTCGTGACAGGGCTCGGAACTCCTTCTGGCACAGACGCTTCGACGCCTCTGAGGCCACTGACGTCTGGGCGTCTCACCCTCGAGGATCCGGTCTTCGTCATCCAGCTCGCCTATTCCCGTGCGCTGCGAGATTCCGTGGGGCAACGCTGGGAGGAGTCGGACGGCATACCGGACGGTGCTCTCGACGATCCCGGACCGGCGGCAGACCTCGTGGTTGCGCTTCTCGAGGCGCCGCGCCGCCTCGCTGCTGACGGAGTGTCACGGGAAGGGGCCACGTCCGCGCTGGGAGCCGTCGCGGCGGCATACCTCTCGTGGGAGGCGACCCTGCCGCCCCGCCTCCCCGCCCCTGTCGATCCGACGCAGCCGGTCCTGCCTGCGAGGCTCCTGGCGAGTGCGACCGCGCGTGTCTTGGAGCGTGGAATGAGCGGCGTCGGCATCCAGGCCCGCGAAAGGATATGACCCATGCGAGCACACGAGGCCGGGGCCCTGCATGCCGAGGGATATGGAGCGGCCCCCCAGTGGCTGCCCTACCCCGACGACGTCATGGCGCTCCTGCCGCAACTGTGGTCCGACGGCATCACGAGGGGGACTGACGGAGCGCTCGCAATCGATGGGATCTCGGCCGTCGAGTTGGCGCGAGAATTTGGCACCCCGGCCTATGTCGTCGACGAACAGGACTTCCGGCGGCGGGCGCGTGCCTTCCGAGACGAGTTCACGGCACCCTTCAACCGCACCCTCGCTGGTGCCGACGTCTACTACGCCGGTAAAGCGTTCTTGTGCTCGGCCGTGGCTCAATGGGTGATGGAGGAGGGCCTCTGTCTCGACGTGTGCTCGCTCGGGGAGTTGTCGGTGGCGATGCGCGTCGGCTTCCCCGGTCACCGGATCGGCATGCACGGCAATAACAAGAGTGTCGAGGAGATCCGGGCAGGTCTGAGCTATGGGGTCGGGCGCATCGTCGTGGACTCCTTCCATGAGATCGAGCGCGTGGCCGCGATCGCTGCCGAACTCGACGTCATCGCGCCGGTCATGGTCCGCGTGACGGTCGGTGTCGAGGCGCATACTCACGAGTTCATCGCGACCGCTCATGAGGATCAGAAGTTCGGCTTCAGCCTCGCCGGGGGAAAGGCGCAGGAGGCCGTCCTCGACGTCCTCGCGCAGGACCGACTCGAGCTGCTCGGCCTCCACAGCCACATCGGCAGCCAGATCTTCGACGTCAGCGGGTTCGAGATCTCGGCCAGGCGTCTTGTCGAACTCCACGTGAAGGTGGCGACCGAGCACGGCTACCTCATGCCGGAGATGGACCTCGGCGGTGGGTATGGCATGTCCTACACCAGCCAGCACACCCCGATGACCCCGGCTGATCTCGGTGAGCAGCTCTGCGGCGTCGTCCGCCGCGAACTCAAGCCGCTGGCCGATGCTGTGCCCGGCGCGCAGGTCCCGAGGATTTCCATCGAGCCCGGCCGGTCGATTGTCGGCCCCAGCACCTTCACGCTCTACACCGTCGGCACCGTCAAAGAGGTGCAGGTCAACGACCGAGCCACACGCCTCTATGTCGCCGTCGACGGCGGCATGAGTGACAACGTCCGCACCGCTCTGTATGACGCCGACTACTCCTGCACCCTGGCAAACCGGGCCAGCGACGCCGCCCCTCGCGTTGCCCGGGTCGTCGGCAAACACTGCGAGAGCGGTGACATCGTCGTCATGGACGAATACCTCCCGGCCGACCTCGTGCCCGGTGACCTCATCGCTGTGCCCGGCACGGGGGCTTACTGCCGTGCGCTGTCGAGCCAGTACAACCACACGCCGCGGCCCCCGGTCCTGGCGGTCACCGACGGCGCGGCGCGGGTCATCGTGCGACGAGAGACCGTCGAGGACCTGTTGGCGCTCGATGTCTGGTGATCGGGGATGATGGTGCACCGTGACTAGCGAACTGAGCGCTCCCGTGGCTGACCCGTTGCGGGTCGCCCTGATCGGCTGCGGCGTGGTGGGATCGGCCGTGGCTCGACTCCTCACCGAGCACGCCGACGACCTCACCGCCCGCGTCGGCCGGCCCCTGCAGCTGGTCGGCATCGGGGTGCGCCGCGCCGGCCGAGACCGCACCGAGGCCGGGGTCGACCCTGCGCTCTTCACGACCGACTCGGCCGACCTCGTCACGCGCGCGGACATCGTCGTCGAAGTCATCGGCGGCATCGAGCCTGCCCGCTCGCTCATCCTCCGGGCCATGGAGCATGGCGCCTCGGTGGTCACCGCCAACAAGGCGCTCCTCGCCGAGGACGGACCGACCCTGTATGCCGCGGCTGCAGAGCGCGGAGTCGACCTCTACTACGAGGCGGCCGTGGCCGGCGCCATCCCCCTCCTGCGACCGTTGCGCGAATCCCTCGCCGGCGACAGCGTCCGCAAGGTCATCGGCATCGTCAACGGCACGACCAACTACGTCCTGGACAAAATGGACACCACCGGGGCCGGGTTTGCTGACGCAGTAAGCCAAGCCCAGGCACTCGGGTATGCCGAAGCCGACCCCACGGCCGACGTCGAGGGCTTCGACGCTGCCGCCAAAGCCGCGATCCTTGCGTCGCTCGCGTTCCACAGCAGAGTGGCTGGTCGTGACGTCCACCGCGAGGGCATCACCGAGGTCACCGCTGCCGATGTCCAGGCAGCGCGGGAGATGGATTGCGTCGTCAAGCTCCTGGCGATCTGCGAGCGGGTCGACGGCGCGGACGGCATACCGACGGGGGTCTCGGTCCGGGTCCACCCGGCGATGGTGCCCCGGCGCCACCCGCTGGCTAACGTGCGCGAGGCCTTCAACGCGGTCTTCGTCGAAGCCGACGCCGCGGGACAGCTCATGTTCTACGGCCGCGGCGCCGGTGGTGACCCGACCGCGAGCGCCGTCCTCGGAGACGTCGTTGCAGTGGCGCGCCATCGGGTGACCGGGGGCCGCGGGCCGGGGGAGAGCAGCTACGCCGAGCTTCCGGTCCTTGACATGGGGCAATCGCTGACCCGCTACCACATCAGCCTCGACGTCGCCGATCGCCCGGGCGTCCTCGCGCAGGTCGCCACCGCCTTTGCCGACCACGACGTCTCCATCGAGACCGTGCGCCAGCAACAACTTGGCGACGACTCCGGGGCGGGGCGCGCGGCAAGCCTCGTCGTCGTCACCCACATTGCTCCCGACTCGGCCCTGTCGGCCACCGTCGAGGCCTTGGCCGCGTTGCCGATCGTGCGCGGTGTCAACTCCGTCATGCGTGTGGAAGGTGTCTGACCGTGGCTCATCAGTGGCGTGGAGTCATCCGTGAGTATGCCGACCGGTTGCCGATGCTTGCCGGTGCGCCGACCGTCACTCTCCTCGAAGGCGGCACCCCCCTCATCCCTGCGGCATACCTCTCGGAGCGGGTCGGAGCGCAGGTCTTCCTCAAGTACGAAGGCCTCAACCCGACCGGGTCCTTCAAGGACCGCGGGATGACGACAGCGATCTCGATGGCGGCCAAAGTCGGTGCGCGAGCGGTGATTTGCGCGTCGACGGGCAACACGAGCGCGAGCGCCGCGGCCTACGCGACGAAGGCCGGGATGACCTGCGCGGTGCTCGTGCCGGACGGCAAGATCGCCATGGGCAAGCTCTCTCAAGCGGTCGCGCACGGAGCCACGCTCCTGCAGGTCGAGGGCAACTTCGACGACTGTCTCGAGGTCGCGCGCAAGCTCGCCGAGTCGTATCCGGTCGAACTCGTCAACTCGGTCAACCCAGCCCGGATCGAGGGGCAGAAGACGGCCTCATTCGAGATCGTCGACGCGCTGGGTGACGCCCCCGACATCCACTGTCTCCCGGTCGGTAACGCCGGCAATATCACCGCCTACTGGCGCGGCTACCAGGAGTACGCCGCCGGCACCCCCGGCGCTTCTGGCGCCGCCGCTCATGGCGGTCCGGCGACGAAACTGCCGCGGATGTGGGGATTCCAGGCCGCCGGTGCCGCGCCGATCGTCCTCGGCCACCCCGTCGACCAGCCGGAGACGATCGCGACCGCGATCCGCATCGGCAACCCCGCGTCGTGGGCCCAGGCCGTCGCCGCGCGCGACGACTCGGGTGGGCGCATCGACGCGGTCACCGACGAGCAGATTCTCGCCGCCCATCGCATCCTGTCGGCCAAGGAAGGCGTCTTCGTCGAGCCGGGGTCGGCTGCGAGTGTCGCCGGCCTCCTCGCCTGCGCCGAAGCGGGCGACGTCCCTGCTGGGGCCACGATCGTGTGCACCGTGACCGGACACGGCCTCAAAGACCCGCAGTGGGCCCTCAAGCAGCCCGACGGCAGCGAGGTCGTGCCGACCCGGATCCCGGTCGACGCCTATTCCGCCGCGGCGGCGCTCGGTCTCGAAGGCTAGGCCGTGACCGTCCAGGGGGTCCTGCCCGTTGGTGCCGCAGTGCGCGTCCGCGCGCCCGCGAGCAGCGCCAACCTCGGGCCCGGATTCGACTCGATCGGTTTGGCCCTCGGCGTCTGGGACGAGCTCGACTTCACGGTCACCGCACAGCCGGGTCTGGTCATCGACGTGGCGGGCTCGGGTGCGGAAGGAGTGCCGCGCGACGAGTCGCACCTGGTCTATCGATCGTTCGTCCGCGCGCTGCGGGAAATCGGCGTAGCCGTGCCTGCAGGCCTGCGGATGGAGACCCGCAACGCCGTCCCGCACGGCCGGGGGATGGGGTCGTCTGCCACCGCGATCGTGGCAGGTGTCGTCGCGGCATACGGCATCGTCGGTCGAGACCCTCAGAGCGCCCCCGGTGACGACATCGCGATCGACCTGGCGGCCGTCAACCGCCTCGCCAGCGAGCTGGAGGGTCACCCGGATAACGCCTCGGCGACGGTCTACGGGGGCATGACGCTGTCCTGGAACGACGATGTCACCGGTGAGACGGTGACGATCGGTCTGCCGCTGCACCCGAGCGTGACCGCCGTCGTCTTCGTCCCCGAGACCACCCTGGCAACACACACGGCGCGCGCGCTCCTGCCCGAGCGTGTGCCCCTGCGGGACGCCGCGCTCAACTCCGCACGCGCTGGCCTGCTCGTCGAAGCTGCGACCCGGCGTCCCGAGCTGCTCGTCGCAGCGACGAGGGACTGGTTGCACCAGGAGGCACGGCGGCCCTCGTATGCCGCGTCGATGGCCCTCGTCGACCACCTGCGGGCATCCGGTCACGCCGCGACGATCTCTGGCGCCGGGCCGAGCGTCTTGGCGCTCACGACCCTGGAGCGTTCGTCCTCGGTGGCGGCGCCCGACGGTGACGCAACCTGGCGCCGGCTCGAGCCGGGCATCCCACGGGACGGGGTCGTCGTCACCGCACGCTGAAATGGTGTTAGATTGTGGACGCACCGCACCTCAGGGCCAGCAGTCCACGGCCTCGCGTTTGCGGCCACATCCCCCGTGCACAAGCGATCTCGCTTGGATCGTGCAACCACGCCGACACGGGAAGCGGATGACACCCACACCGGTCAGCAGTTGCTGCCCGTAGACCCGGCTCGCCATCACCCGTCGAGCCGACGAACGAGGGGAAGGGTCCTTCGTGACAGACACCACCGACGCTGTGGCCGGAGCACGCCGCGGACGCAGCGGGCTGGCGGCCATGAACGTCGCCGAGCTCAAGGGCATGGCCTCATCGCTCGGCATCACCGGCACGACGAAGATGCGCAAGGACGACCTCGTCTCTGCGATCTCCGCGCGCCAGGGCGGCGCCGCGAGCGCCGCTGCCGACCAGGCGCCCGCCCGCCAAACCCGAGCCCCACGGCGCGCGTCTGCTCCTGCGAGCAGTGCGCCCGCGGCCAGTGCGCCTGCGGACAGCGGATCGGCGCCCGCCGACGCTCCGTCCACCCCGGCACCAGCGCCCGCCGCGGAGGCCACGCCTCGCTCGGAGGGCGACAGCGCGACTGAGCGCCCGACCCGGCAGGACCGGATGTCGCGGCAGCGCAACCGTCGTGATGCGGGCGACGGGGCGGCCCAGAACCAGCAGGCACAGCAGGGCCAGCACCAGCGCCAGCAGGGCAACCAAGGCCAGCAGCAGGGCCAGGGCCAGGGTCAGCAGGGCCAGCAGGCGCAGCAGCAGAACAGTCAAGCCCAGGCGGGTCAGCAGCACCAGCAGCCGGCTCAGCAGGGCTACGGTCAGCAGCGCTACGACGACGACGATCCTCGGGGCGGTCGTCGTCGCAACCGTCAGCGGTCCCGCGACCGCAAGCGCGGCCGTGGTCAGGGTATGCCGGGCATGTCCGGCGTGTCCGGGATGGGCAGCGGCCAGGACGCCGACCAGGACGTCCAGATCGCCGAGGACGACGTCCTCGTGCCTGTGGCGGGCATCCTCGACGTCCTCGACAACTACGCCTTCGTCCGCACCTCCGGCTACCTTCCTGGGCCCAACGACGTGTATGTGCCGTTGGGCATGGTGCGTCGTTACGGGCTGCGCAAGGGCGACGCGGTCACCGGCGCTGTTCGCAGCCCCCGCGAGGGCGAGCAGATGCCCAACCAGCCCGGCAACCGTGGCAAGTTCAACGCGCTCGTGCGCCTGGATTCGGTCAACGGCGCTGGCCCCGACGAGGCCAAGAACCGGGTCGAGTTCAGCAAGCTGACGCCGCTTTACCCGCAGGAGCGCCTGCGCCTTGAGACCACGCCGACCGTCCTCACGACGCGGATCATCGACCTCGTGTCACCGATCGGTAAGGGGCAGCGTGGCCTGATCGTCAGCCCGCCCAAGGCCGGAAAGACGCTCATCCTGCAGGCCATCGCCAACGCGATCTCGACGAATAACCCTGAGGTCCACCTCATGGTCGTCCTCGTCGACGAGCGGCCCGAAGAGGTCACCGACATGCAGCGCACCGTGCGCGGTGAGGTCATCGCGTCGACCTTCGATCGGCCGGCCGAGGACCACACGACGGTCGCCGAGCTCGCGATTGAGCGGGCCAAGCGCCTGGTCGAACTCGGCCATGACGTCGTCGTCCTGCTCGACTCCATCACCCGGCTGGGGCGTGCCTACAACCTTGCGGCGCCAGCCAGCGGCCGCATCCTCTCCGGTGGTGTCGACTCGTCGGCGCTCTACCCGCCGAAGAAGTTCTTCGGCGCCGCCCGCAATATCGAAGACGGCGGCTCGCTGACGATCCTCGCGACGGCGCTCGTCGAGACCGGGTCGAAGATGGACGAAGTCATCTTCGAAGAGTTCAAGGGCACCGGCAATATGGAGCTGCGGCTGTCGCGGCAACTCGCCGACCGGCGCATCTTCCCGGCGGTTGACGTCAACCCCTCGGGGACCCGCCGCGAGGAAATCCTCATGGGCAGCGAAGAGCTCAAGATCATGTGGAAGCTGCGGCGGGTGCTCTCAGCGCTCGACCCGCAGCAGTCCATCGAGTTGCTCATCGACCGCCTCAAGAAGACCAAGGGCAATGTCGAGTTCCTCGTCCAGGTGCAGCGCACGTCGAGCATCAAGCTCGACGACGAGGACAACTGACCCGTCAGTCAATCGTCCATACGCCGAAGGCGGGCCCCACACGGGGACCCGCCTTCGGCGTCACTCAAACCTCGTCGAGCGGTTTGGGGCTGATCGCTGCCCAGTGGAAGCGCAGTGACGCGATCCGCACCGCGGAAACCCCTGCCGCGATCAGGACGAGCAACCATACCGACCAGATCTGGGCCGAGAGCAAGCCCGCGGTCACTCCTGCGCCAGCTAACGCGGGGACGACATACAGTCGCGATCCTTGGCGGAACACCGACGGCACCTCACCCGCGAGGACATCCCGCAGGACTCCACCGCCGACTCCTGTCAGCGCTCCGACGATCGCGGCGGCATACGGGTTGAGGCCGTAGGCCATGCCCTTTGTGGTGCCTTCGACGCAAAACAGGCCGAGCCCGAGCGCGTCGAAGACCAGCATTGGCCGGCGGGGGAGCCGCACCCGGCCGTGCGCGGCAAACACTAAAACAGCGCCGAGAAAGGACACCCCGAGCAGCGACATGTCGCGCAGGGCCTCGGGTGGCACCGCCCCGATCAGCAGGTCACGCAGGATGCCGCCACCGACCCCAGTCACGGCCGCCAGCGAGCCCAGCCCCACGACGTCCATGCGCTTCTCGACCGCTTGCAGGGCCCCGGAGACGGAGAACGCGAACACGCCCACCAGCACAAAGGCCGTGTGCGCCAGGTCGAGCCATCTCTCCACGACAGGCAACGTTAAACCCCTGTCGCGCAGACTGCTCCAGGCCCAGAGCCGACCGGCGGTCATGAGGCTGAGATGATGAAGGCTCGGCGCGAGGCACCAGGAGGTCGCCATGGCCGGCACAGTGAGGGCAATCGCGGTCGATCTCGACGGCACCATCGCCCAGCACGATCAGGTGTCCGACGTGGCGTTGGCGGCGCTGAAGGAGGCTCGCGCAGGCGGGACGGCAGCCCTGCTCGTGACTGGCCGGACGCTCGCTGGACTCGACGCCCAGTTCGCCGGCTTGCGCGCGTCGTTTGACGTCGTCGTGGCCGAGAATGGCGCAGTTTTGCAGCGCGGCAACGACATTCGTGACCTCGCTGATCCGCTCGGTCCGGTCCTGTCGCACCACCTCAGCGCGGCGGGGATCCGCCACGTCGTCGGCCGCGTCATCGTGGCGTGCTCGGCCGAGGACGATCACAGAGTCCAGGCGGTCCTCGCCGAGAGGGGCCTTGACCCTCATCTGGTGCGCAATCGCACCGAGCTCATGATTATCCCGGCCGGCATCTCCAAGGGGACCGGATTCTTGGCCGCGCTGCACGAACTCGGTCTGTCGCAGCACAACACGATCGCCTTCGGCGACGCCGAAAACGACCTCTCGCTGCTCCATACCGCCGAAATCGGCGTCGCGGTCGCCAATGCCCTGCCGTCGGTGAAGGCATTCGCCGACCTCGTCGCCGACGAGCCGGACGGGGCTGGTGTCGCGGCGGTGTTGCGCGGACCTGTCGTCCACGGCCTCCGAACGCTCGACCTGGCTCGACATCACATCCGGATCGGGGAGTTTGTCGAGGGCGGTGAGGCGAGCGTCCCGGGCGCCCAAGCGAACGTCCTGATCCGGGGCGAGAGCGGTAGTGGCAAGTCGTATCTCGCCGGCCTGCTCGTCGAACGCTGGATCGCCGCGGGATATCGCGCCGTTATCATCGATATGGAAGGCGACTACGTCGGCCTCGGTCAGCTCACCGATGTCGTCGTCCTCAGTGGTCGCACGTCACCACCGAGCCGCGAGCTCAGCGCGCTCCTTCGGCGAGCCGGCGCATCCGTCGTGCTCGACCTGTCGGACGTCCCCTCCGAGGCCGTCGACCCCTACCTGCGCGACCTCGCAACCCTGGTCCGCGAAGAAAGGGCAGCGTGGGGTATGCCGCACTGGCTCCTGATCGACGAGGCCCACGATCTGCTCGGCTCCGACCCGAGTCGTGCCAATTTAGTGTGTCGCGCCCTCGTGACCTGTGGCGGTGAGGATGTCTCGGGCGGCGTCGGTGAGTGGGTCGGCCGCGGTGTGGGGGTGGCCGCCGATGGTGATGGTGATCTGCTGGATCGGGCGGAGCGCGCGCACGACCTTCTTGATGCTCATCCCGGTCTGGGTCTGGAGCCGGCGGGAGATGGCCAAGGCGGCGAACACGATGGTCAGGTGGGCTTCGATCGCGTCCTTGGTGTGGTGGAAGATCGGCCGGGCACGTAGGTCGCTCTTGGACATCCGGAACGACGCCTCGACCTGCCAGAGGTCGTGATACGAGCCGATGACCTCACCCGCAGGCATCAGCTCGACGGGGATGTTCGTGACGTACCCCTTCAGGCCCTCGAGCCGGCGCGCCCGGGCCAGCGACGCCTCATCCAGGGTGCGGGCACCGTTGCTGGTCTTGACGAACCTGGGGGTGCGCGCGGCCTTCTCCCCGGCGACGACCGCCTTGGCGCGGTTCTCCTGCAAGGTCAGCGTCTTGGCATCCCTCGCCGCGCGTTTCGCCGAGTACGCCCACACCGCCCGCCACGACCTTTCGTGCACGGCCGGGTCCCACACCGGCTCGGCCCGCTTGGCGACCTCGTTGACACCGCGCGCCGCGGCGGTGGCCACCCGCGGGGTGATGGTGTCGATGACTTGGCCGTCGGTGAACGCGTCCCCGTGCCAGCGGAAGTGTGAGGCCAGGTCGATCGGGGCCTTGGTCACCCGTGAGCCGACGATGAACCGCAGCCCGGCCTCGTCGAGCTCGCGCAGGTTGGCCGCGGACAGCATCCCGGCGTCGGCGACCACGACCATGCCCTCGATGCTGTGCCGTGCCTGAAACGCGGTCACGATCGGGATGATGGTGGCCTTCTCGGCCTTGTTGCCCTCGAAGCAGCCGACCTGCAGGGGGAACCCGTTCCGGTCCACCAGGAGCCCGACCAGGACCTGGGGGTCGACCCGGCGTTCCTTGGAGTAGCCGACCTTGCGCAGGTCGTCCTCGTCCTCAGCTTCGAAGTACAACGTCGTCACGTCGTACAACACCAGCGACAGATCCCCTGCGGTGGAGGCGTGTTCGTAACAGGCAGCTGCGAGGGTGTCGCGGTACCCGCGAGCCTGGCAGCGTTTCAACGACCGGAACATCGTGCGCAGCGAGGCGTGCTCGACACCAATCTCCTCAAGGACACGCACCGAGTCAGCCTTCGACGTCGGCTCCACGATCCGGGCCAGGACCATCTGCTCGAACGCGTCATCACCCACCGCGTCAAACCCCAGCTCGCGGTACCCGCGGCTGAGGACCTGCCACAGCAGCGCGCACCGCTTGCCCGTGATCACCCCATGGCCGACCGGGCCCGCGGGCAGCGTCAGCTCCAGCACTCCCTGACCGGGATGCATTCGTGCCCGCGCGACCTCGAGCAGCGCGACCAGCTCAGCCGGCGTACGTGCCGATCCCACATGCTCAATCACGCTGTCGCGGTCCCCAACACGCTCAGCGATCTGCACCGCCGTGGCCCCCGAAGCGGTCGGGACCTTCCGCACAAACACCACGACCACCGACCCTACCGGCCCGATTAGTGTGTCAACCCCCACCCGGGCAAGCCGCTGACCAGCACAAATACTCGCCGCGACCCGGAATCACGCCACGGTGGCACGAGTCAGGAGGCCCACGATCTGCTCGGCTCCGACGGACCACTCGCGGAAGTCGTGCGCGCCTCAGACCTGGGCCACTGCATCGTGACCTACCGCCCAGAAGCACTGGACCGCTCCATCTACGCGGCGATCGACCTCACGCTGACCCCATGCCGGGAGTCGTCACTGAGCGCGCCCTCAGAAGGCCCGTGCGCCATGCTCGCCGGGCCTGGGGTCGACCCGCGCCGCATCCGCCTGGATCATCGGCGCACCCGACACGTGCGGCATTGGCACAAGTACACCGCCAAGGTGCTCCCTGAAGACCACTGGTTCGCGTTCCGCACCATCTCCGGCGACGTCGTCGCCGCAGCCCGCAATGTTGCCGAGTTCGTCACCTTGCTCCGTGCCGTCGACCCCAACGTCGTCGCCCTGCACCTCAGTCGAGGAGACTTGTCGCAATGGCTGCTCGGCAGTCTCGGTGACCGGGCCCTCGCCAGCGTCGTCGCGGCCGCCGAGCAGGACCTCCTCGCCGCCCACACGGTCGCGATCGACCGTGCCCGCAACACCGTCATCGACGCCATCGAACGGTTCTACTGGTTCGACGGCGATCGGGCCGTTTAGGTCCGCTGCTCGCGGTCTGGCACACTTGACCCTCGGCCCGGTTCACGGCATACGACGGCACGTGCTCAGGCATGACAGGTCGCCGACCCGGTCCGTCACGACACCCGAGGAGATCACCGTGAAGAAGGACATCCACCCCGCCTACGTGCAGACCCAGGTCACCTGCACCTGCGGCAGCACGTTCACCACCCGCAGCACCGCCAAGAACGGCGTCATCAACGCCGACGTGTGCTCCCAGTGCCACCCCTTCTACACCGGCAAGCAGAAGATCCTCGACACCGGTGGCCGCGTCGCGCGCTTCGAGGCGCGCTACGGCAAGAAGGCTGGCAAGTAACCCGGAAGCACGTCGACTCGCATGAGTGAGATCGACCCGCTGTTGAGTTCGGCCGAGCCGCTCGTCGCGGAGTACGCCGAGCTTGAGGCCGCGCTCGCCGACCCGGCCCTGCACAGCGACCAGACGGCGCTGCGGCGCACCAACAAGCGGTATGCCGCACTCGCCCCGACCGTCGCGGCATACCGGGCTCTGGCTGTGGCCCATGATGACCTGGCTGCCGCGCGGGAACTCGGCGAGGTCGACGAGTCCTTTGCCGCCGAGGTCCCGTCCCTCGAGGCTCTCGTCGAGACGACCCAAGCGCGTCTGCGCACCCTGCTCCTTCCGCGCGACCATGACGACGATCGCGATGTCATCCTCGAGATCAAGGCGGGGGAGGGCGGCGAGGAGTCGGCGCTGTTTGCCAGCGATCTGCTGCGGATGTACCTCCGCTACGCCGAAAAGCGGGGGTGGCGGGCCGAGGTGCTCGACGAGACCGAGTCGGACCTCGGCGGATTCAAGGACGTGCGAGTTGCTCTGCGCGCCAAGGGCACTCCTGGCCTCGGAGAGGCGCCCTGGGCGCGGCTGAAGTTCGAAGGCGGCGTCCACCGGGTGCAGCGCGTGCCGGTCACCGAAAGCCAAGGTCGCATCCACACGTCTGCCGCGGGGGTGCTGGTCATGCCCGAACTCGACGACGCCGAGGACGAGGTGGAGGTCAACCCCCACGAGATTCGGATCGACGTCTACCGCTCGAGCGGCCCTGGCGGCCAGTCGGTCAACACGACCGACTCCGCGGTGCGCATCACCCACTTGCCGACAGGCCTTGTCGTGTCCTGCCAGAACGAGAAGTCGCAGCTGCAAAACAAGGAGTCCGCCCTGCGCGTGCTCAAGGCCCGGCTGCGCCAGATCGCCCAGGAGCAGGCCGACGCGGCTGCCTCGGAGGCGAGGCGCTCGCAGGTCCGCACGGTCGACCGGTCCGAGCGGATCCGGACCTACAACTTCCCCGAAAACCGGATCGCCGATCACCGCACGGGCTTCAAGGCCTACAACCTCGACATCGTCCTCGGCGGTGAACTCGACCCCGTGATCGAGTCGTGCATGGCCGCCGACGAGGCGGAGCGGATGGCCGCGGTCGGCGGCGCTCACCCGTGACCGAGATCCGCCGGGCCATTCGATGGGCCACCGGCGAACTCGCCGCTGCGGGGATCGCCTCGGCTCCGGTCGACGCACTGCTCCTCGCGGCGCACACCCTCGGGGTGGAGCCGTCGGAGGCGCGCCGGCTGCTCGTCATCGGCGGGGTCGACCTCCCATCCACGTATGCCGGTCTCGTCGCCGAGCGCGCGACACGAGTCCCGCTCCAGCACCTCACCGGGGTCGCGCCCTTCCGCAACCTCACCCTCGCCGTCGGGCCAGGGGTCTTCATCCCGCGGCCCGAGACCGAAACCCTCGTCACCCACGCGCTTGACGCCCTCACCCCCTTCCTCGATCAGTCGACGGCACCCGTCGTCGTCGACCTCGCGACCGGGTCGGGAGCCATCGCGCTCGCCATCAAGGACGAGCGACCCGAGGCCCAGGTGTATGCCGTGGAACTCGACCCGCTCGCCCACGGGTGGGCAGTCGCCAACCGCGACCGGCTGGGTCTCGATGTCGAGGTGCGACTGGGGGACGCGCGGACGGCATACCCGGAGTTGGCCGGGCAGGTGCAGGTCGTGACATGTAACCCGCCATACATCCCCGACGATCAGGTTCCCGTGGATCGCGAAGTTCGCGACCACGATCCCGAGCTCGCCCTCTACGGCGGGCCGGGGGACGGACTGGGCCTCCCGCTCGAGATGGCTGCGCGTGCGGCCGACCTCCTGGCGCCGGGAGGAGTCCTCGTGATGGAGCACGCCGACTCCCAAGGGCCGGGACTGCTCCGAGCCTTGTCGGCGGCAGGGCACTGGGCCCACGCCGAGGACCACCCCGACCTGCTCGGGCGGCCCCGCGTGACCGTTGCGGTCCGCGATCTAGGATCGCCGTCATGAGTGAGCTGCCAGCGACCTCGACCGTCCATCACTGTGACGACGAGGCCGCAACGACCGCGGGAGTCGCCGCCGCGGTCGACGCGATCCGCGATGGCGGTCTGATTGTCATGCCCACCGACACCGTCTACGGGATCGGGTGCGACGCCTTCGACGCGGGCGCGGTCAGTGCCCTGCTCGCCGCGAAGGGACGGGGTCGGCACGTGCCCCCTCCCGTCCTCGTGCCCGGCCCCGCCACCGTCGACGGCCTTGCGACCGAGGTGCCCGGCTACGCGCGCGAGCTCATCGAGGAGTTCTGGCCCGGCCCGCTGACGCTCGTCCTGCGTGCCCAGGCGTCGCTCGTGTGGGACATCGGCGAGACCAATGGCACCGTCGCTCTGCGGATGCCCGATCATCCGGTCGCCTTGGCCGTCCTTCGGGCCGTCGGTCCGATGGCCGTGACCAGCGCCAACCGCACGGGTGCCCCGGCTGCGACGACCGTCGATGACGCCCAGGCCCAGCTCGGCGACGCGGTCTCGGTCTATCTGGGCACCACTGACGGGCCAGTGGGCGAGGCCCTGCCCTCGACGATCGTCGACTGCACCGGGATGCGCCCCACGATCCTCCGCCAGGGCGCCCTGCCCCAAGCCGAGATCGACCGGGTTGTCGAGGCAACCACCGCTGCTGCTGACGCTGCCGCGGCGGCCGAGCGCCGCGCTTACGACGAGGCGCTCGCAGCCGCCGAACGGGCACGCCGCCGGGAGGCCGCCGTCCAAGCACGCGCCGCCGACCCCCGGCGCAACGGCCCACGCGTGGCCGGTGCGCGGCGCCGTCCCTAGAGAGGCGCCTTCCACGCCGTTCCCGGGCGACGGCATACAGTTGAGGCTGCTCGATCCGCGCCGACGCATCTCTCGCCCAGGAGCCCTGACTGATGAGTGACCAGCCCTTCTACGGGTCCGACTATGCCGCCCTCGCCGACTTCGACCCCGACATCGCCGGCGTCCTGCTGTCCGAGCTGGACCGCATCCGGGGCGGCCTGCAGCTCATCGCCTCCGAAAACCTCTCGTCGCCGGCGGTCTTGACCGCCCTCGGCTCGACGCTGTCCAACAAGTACGCCGAGGGCTACCCCGGTCGGCGCTACTACGGCGGCTGCTCCGAGGTCGACAAGGCCGAGCAGATCGCCATCGACCGCGCGAAGGCACTCTTCGGAGCCGACCACGCCAACGTCCAGCCACACAGCGGCGCGAGCGCCAACCAGGCCGTCTATGGCGCCTTCCTCAAGCCGGGCGAGACCATCCTCGCGATGAGCCTCCCGCATGGCGGCCACCTCACCCATGGCACCAAGGTGTCGTTCTCGGGCAAGTGGTTCAACGCCGTCCACTACGGCGTCGACAAGGACACCGAGGACATCGACTATGCCCAGGTCGAAGCGCTGGCCAAGGAGCACCGTCCCAAGGTCATCCTCGCCGGTGGTTCGGCGATCCCGCGGCTCATCGACTTCGCGTTCTTCCGTCGGGTCGCTGACGAGATCGGCGCCATCTTCTGGGTCGACGCGGCGCACTTCATCGGTCTCGTGGCTGGTGGGGCGATCCCCAGCCCGGTGCCCTATGCCGACGTCGTCTCGTTCACGACCCACAAGGTCCTGCGCGGCCCGCGCTCGGGCGCCATCGTCTGCACGGCCGAGCACGCCGCAGCCATCGACAAGGCGGTCTTCCCGATGATGCAGGGCGGGCCGCAGATGCATTCGGTGGCGGCCAAGGCGGTCAACTTCAAGGAGTGCGCTACGCCGGAGTATGCCGCGTATGCCGCCCAGGTCGTGGACAACGCCAAGACGCTCGCCGTTGCGCTGGGGGAGCGGGGCATCCGCCCGACGACGGGCGGCACAGACACGCACCTGTCGCTGCACGACCTCCAGGGCGTCGGCGTGACCGGCAAGGATGCCGAAGCCCGCGCCGACGCAGCCGGCATCGTCCTGAACAAGAACGCCATTCCCTTCGACCCAGCACCGCCGAGCATCGCCTCCGGCGTCCGCGTTGGGACGCCATGCGTGACGACGCAGGGCATGGGCACAACGGAGATGGTCACGATCGCCGAACTCATCGCCACCGCAGTCACCACGGGTGACGCCGACCCCGACCACCCCGTGAGCCGTGAGGTTCGTGCTCAGGTGACCGACCTGGTGACTCGGTTCCCGGCATACCCCCGTCCCTGAGGCTGACGAGGAGCGCGCTGCCCGGTGCGTGAATACCTGCTCGTGTGCGTGGTGGCCATGGCCGTCACGTACCTCGCGACGCCGTTAGCGCGGGCCGTCGCGGTGGTCGTGCGGGCCGTGACGCCGATCCGGGATCGGGACGTCCACCGCGTCCCGATCCCGCGGCTCGGGGGAGTGAGCATCTTCCTCGGGTTTGCGGCGGCCACCCTCGTGGCGCGGCAGTTGCCGTTCCTCAAGGGGGTGTATTCGAGCGGCCAGATGACCGGGGTGCTCATCGGTGCCTTCATCATGGTCGTCGTCGGAGCCCTTGACGACATCCGCGAACTCGACTGGTTTGCCAAGCTCGCGGGCCAGATCCTCGCGGCCGGAGTCATGGCCTACAAGGGCGTCGTCATGCTCCAGGTGCCCGTTCTTCGGCACGAGCACGGTCTTGCCCGGGCCGGTGCTCGTCGGCATCACCGTCCTCATCGTCCTCGTGACGACCAACGCGGTGAACTTCATCGACGGCCTCGACGGGCTGGCGGCCGGGATCGTCGCGATCGCCGCCTTCGCCTTCTTCGTCTATGCCTACCGCTTAGGGTCGACCTACAACCCAGCCAACGTCTTTTCCACGGCGACCTTTGTCACGGCGGCGACGCTCGGGTGCTGCCTGGGTTTTCTGCCCCACAACTTCAATCCCGCTCGCCTGTTCATGGGAGATTCGGGCGCGCTGCTGCTGGGTCTGCTCCTGGCCGCGGCGACGGTCTCGCTGACGGGCAATGTCGACCCGAGCAGTGTCAGCGGCGACCCCCTGACCGCGGCGCTCCTGCCGATCGCTGCGCCGCTGGCGGTGTTGTCTTTGCCCTTGCTCGACATGGGACTGGCGATCCTGCGGCGCACCCGCGCGGGCCAGAAGCCGTGGGAGCCAGATAGCAAGCACTTGCACCACCAGATGCTGCGCCGGGGCCACGGTCATCGCGCGGCTGTTCTCGTCCTCTACCTGTGGGCAGCGATCATCGCTCTGGGCACCGTGGGCGTCGCGTTCTATCGCACGTGGTGGACCTTCGCTGCGTTGGCCGTGGTCGTCGCCGCTGCTGCCGTTCTTACGAAGTATCTGCCGGCTGTGGTCGCCGCCCGGCATCGATCGAGGGGCTTGTGATACCTTTCACAATCCCATCCACGCCTCTGAAAGCTGCGAAGCCGTGACCTCGAAAGAGCCTGCTCGCGCCCTCGTGACTTCCCCGTCCCAGGGCCAGGACGGGACCGTCCAGATGCTCCGGGGGGCGCTCCTCCCGGCGCTGGTCGTCGGTCTTCTTGCCGCCGTCGTGTCCTGGTGGACGCATGCGGAGTCGGGGGCACTCTCAGCTCTCATCGCGACCGTCGTGACCGCGAGCTTCTTCGCCGCAGGCGCGTGGGGACTTCGATTCATCCTCGGGGGAGGTGCGGGACTCGCCCTCGCGGGGGCCCTGGTCGTCTATCTCGGGCAACTCATCGCTGTGACCGCAGCCTTCCTGGCCATCCGCCAACTCGCGTGGGTGGAGTCGATTCCCTTCGCACTGACTGCAATTGCCGTGACGATCACGTGGCAAGTGGGCGCGATCGCCGGATTTTCACGGGCCCGACTTGCCATCGGAAGGGATAACCATGAGTGACCTTGGACACGGGGCGCCTGGGCGGGATCGCCCTGGGGAGGACGCATCGACGACCGGCGAGACCGACGCGACCTCCGCCTCCGGCACGACCCCGAGCACCGCCTCAAGCGTCATGCGTGGTGCTGGTGAGTTCTACGGCGACGCCGTGGCCTCGACCGTCATCGCCTACCTCATCACCGGCCCGGCCATGATGGGAGGCCTGGGATGGCTCGTCGACCGGTGGCTCGGCACGAGCTTCGTCGTCGGTGTGGGGATCATCGCAGGCATGATCATGTCGGTCTACGTGATCTGGGTCCGGTACGGTAGGCCATGAGCCAGCACGCCACGCCTCAAGGTCTCGGGACACCGACGGCCTTGTCCTTGTGTGGGACTGGTTTCCTGGTCCAGACAATGTCCGTCAGTCAGGAGTGATGGTGAGCTTCGCCGCGCTGATCCCCTCTCTCGGGAGCCTTTCCGCAGAAGGTGACGGGGGTCACTTCCCCCCCACGCCGGAGGGATTTTGGCAGCCACTGGTCACCCTTGGGCACATCGGGGACTACCCGATCGTCATCACCCGCTCGATGGTCGTCATCATGCTGTCGGTGGCGCTGCTGTCCTGGTGGCTCGTGTCGACGACCAAGCGGGCGGCCGTCGTGCCGAGCAAGAGCCAGCACTACACCGAGTTGGTCTACAACTTCGTCCGCAACGACGTCGCCAAGGACATGATCGGCAGCAAGGACTTCCTGCGCTTCGTGCCGCTGCTGTTTTCGCTCTTCGTGCTGATCCTGCTTAACAACCTCTTCGGCATCATCCCGCCCATCCAGTTCCCGACCATGAGCCGCATCGGCTTCCCGATCGCGCTCACCCTGGTGGTCTACGTCGTCTATCACTGGATCGGGATCAAGAAGCAGCATGGCTTGGTCAACTACGTCAAGTGGATGATCCCCCCGGGCATCCCGGGCTGGTTGCTCCCGCTCATCATCTTCCTCGAGCTGCTCACCTTCTTCATCACCCGCCCGTTGACGCTCGCCCTTCGTCTGTTCGGCAATATGTTCGCCGGCCACATGCTGCTCGCCGTATTCATCATCGGCGGCTGGGAACTCTTCAACGCCGACGCGATGCTGCTGAAGTTCGTCGCGCTGCCGGCATGGCTGATGGCCTTCGTCATGACGCTCTTCGAGGGGCTGGTGCAGTTCCTCCAGGCCTTCGTCTTCACCCTGTTGGCGGCGTCCTACTTCGGTAGCGCCGTCGCCGACGAGCACTGATCCTGTAGCACGCGAAAACGCACGGCATACCTGAGTTTGTACCAGCCCCACCACCTTCCGGTGACGTGCCGGAGGGCAACCGAGAAAGAGGAAACACGTGACTGGCAACCTGAACCTCGTTGGCTACGGTCTCGCGGCCATCGGTCCGGCCATCGCCGTCGGTCTGATCTTCGCTGCCTACATCAACGGCGTCGCCCGCCAGCCCGAGGCCGGCAACATGCTTCGTCCGATCGCGATCCTGGGCTTCGCCCTGGCCGAGGCGCTCGCCATCTTCGGCCTCGTGCTCTTCTTCATCGCGCCGAAGTGATCCGCGGGCTCCACGCCCTATCCCACTAGGCCCTGACACGAGGAGTACCCGTGCTGCAACTCACCGGAGTGCGCGCGCTGGCCGCGAGCGATAGCCAGGCGAGCGCCCCGCCGATCCTTCCGTACATACCGGAGTTCATCTTCGGCTTGGTCGCGATCGGCATCCTCTACTGGGTGGTCAAGACCAAGGTCGTGCCCAACCTGGAGAAGGCGTATGCCGCGCGCGCCGAAGCCATCGAAGGCGGCATCGCCAAGGCCGAGAAGGCCCAGGCCGAGGCCAAGGCTGCCCTCGACCACTACAACGCGCAGCTTGCCGACGCTCGTGGCGAGGCCAACAAGATCCGCGAAGACGCTCGTGCCCAAGGCGCACAGATCGTCGCGGAGATGCGGGCCCAGGCCCAGGCCGAGTCCGGGCGGATCGTCGAAAGCGCCCAGAAGCAGATCGAGGCCGAACGCCAGCAGGCGGTCGTCTCCCTGCGCAGCGAGGTCGGCCGGCTGTCCACAGACCTGGCCAGCCGCATCGTCGGTGAGTCGCTGCACGACGAGACCCGCCAGAAGGGCATCGTCGAGCGCTTCCTCGCCGATCTCGAAGCAGGAGAGATCCGTCCGGTGAAGGTGGGGGGGACTGACTCCTGATGCAAGGCTCCTCGCGTGCCGCCGCCGCTGCCGGTCAGCAGGTCCTCGAGAGGGTCCTGGCCGGGGGCTCCGACGCGGCGGGTCTGGCCGATGACCTGCTGGGGGTCGCTGAAGCCATCGATTCCAGCGCCGCATTGCGGCGGGCCTTGACCGACCCGACGCGTGATGCTGCGGCCAAGGGCGCGCTCGCGCGCAACCTGCTGACAGGCAAAGCCTCGGACGCTGCTGTCGAGGTCGTCGCCACCCTCGTCGGCGGGCGGTGGTCGGTGGATCGGGATCTCACCGACACCATCGAGCACTTCGCGGTGCAGGCGTTGGCCTCGGGCGCAGGGGCCGATGGCAGCGCCGAGCACGTCGAGGACGAGTTGTTCCGCTTCGAGCGCATCGTCGCCGGGACTCCCGGATTGCGCGATGCGCTGTCCGACCGCCGCGCCGACGCTGCCAGCAAGGCGGCCCTCGTCAACCACCTGCTCGCAGGCAAGGCATCGCCAGCCACGGCGCGTCTCGCCCGCCAGGCGGTGACGGCTCCGCGCGGACGCCGGTTCTCGGCTGTCATCGAGGACTACCTCAAGATCCTCGCGGCGACCCGGGCCCACCTCGCGGCGACCGTAACGAGCGCCGTGGCGCTCGATGACAGCCCAGCGTGAGCGGCTCGCAGCAGCGCTGACGCGCCTCTACGGCAAGCAGGTCCACCTCAACGTCGTCCTCGACCCCGAGGTCGTCGGCGGCATCAAGGTGGAGATCGGCGACGAGGTCGTCGATGGCACCGTGCTTCGCAAGCTTGAAGGGGCCCGGCGTCACTTCGGCGCCTGACCTGCACCACCCCGGCGTATGCCGGATCCGCACCACCCGGCATACCGCACCACCCCGCTAGCCACCTAGCGGACCGCGACCTGAACGAAGACCGGCTGACCCGCCGAGACAACAGGAGAAGAAGAGCAGATGACGGAGCTTACGATCCGTCCGGAGGAGATCCGGGACGCACTGGACCAGTTCGTGCAGTCCTACGAACCGGGCGCAGCGAGCCGCGAAGAGGTCGGTCGGGTTGTCGACGCGGCCGACGGCATCGCGCACGTCGAGGGTCTGCCGTCGGCGATGACCAACGAACTCCTGCAGTTCGAGGACGGCACCTTGGGCATCGCGCTCAACCTCGACGTCCACGAGATCGGTGTCGTCGTCCTGGGTGAGTTCGCCGGGATCGAAGAAGGCCAGGTCGTCAAGCGCACGGGCGAGGTCCTCTCGGTGCCCGTCGGCGACGCCTTCCTCGGCCGCGTCGTCAACCCGCTCGGCCAGCCGATCGACGGCCTCGGTGAGATCGCAGAGCGAGACCCGTCGCGCCCTTGAGTTGCAGGCCCCCACGGTCATGCAGCGCAAGTCGGTGCACCAGCCGCTGCAGACCGGCCTCAAGGCCGTCGACGCCATGACCCCCATCGGTCGTGGTCAGCGCCAGCTCATCATCGGCGACCGCCAGACCGGTAAGACGACCGTCGCGGTCGACACGATCATCAACCAGAAGCGCAACTGGGAGTCCGGCGACCCGGAGCAGCAGGTCCGCTGCATTTACGTCGCCATCGGGCAGAAGGGCTCGACCATCGCCGCCGTCCGCGGCACGCTGGAAGACGCCGGCGCGCTGGAATACACGACGATCGTCGCCGCTCCCGCGTCTGACGCCGCCGGCTTCAAGTACCTCGCCCCCTACACCGGCTCGGCCATCGGCCAGCACTGGATGTACCAGGGCAAGCACGTCCTCATCGTCTTCGACGACCTGTCCAAGCAGGCCGAGGCCTACCGCGCTGTGTCGCTGTTGCTGCGTCGCCCGCCGGGTCGCGAGGCCTACCCCGGTGACGTCTTCTACCTCCACTCGCGTCTGCTGGAGCGCTGCGCCAAGCTCTCCGACGACCTCGGTGCCGGGCTCGATGACCGGCCTGCCGATCATCGAGACCAAGGCCGGTGACGTGTCGGCCTACATCCCGACCAACGTCATCTCCATCACCGACGGCCAGATCTACCTCCAGGCCGACCTGTTCAACGCCAACGTCCGCCCGGCCATCGACGTGGGTGTGTCGGTGTCGCGTGTCGGTGGCGCCGCGCAGATCAAGGCGATGAAGGAAGTCGCCGGTCGTCTCAAGCTCGACCTCGCACAGTTCCGCGCTATGGAGGCGTTCGCGATGTTCGCCTCCGACCTCGACCCCGCCTCGCGGGCCCAGCTGGCCAAGGGCGCTCGCCTCGTCGAGCTGCTCAAGCAGCGCCAGAGCGCACCGTTCCCGGTCGAGGAGCAGGTCGTCTCGGTGTGGGCTGGCACCACGGGTCAGCTCGACTCGATCGCGGTCGAAGACGTCCGTCGCTTCGAGTCCGAGTTCCTCGACTTCCTGCGCCACAGCCACCCGGGTCTGCTGGGCGCGATCCGCGAGACGCAGAAGTTCGAGGACGAGCACGCGCGCTGGCCTCGAGGCTGCGGTGACGGAGTTCAAGAAGGGGTTCAGCGGCGAGGGCAGCAACCAGCTCGTCGATGTCGGCCACGAGGCCACGCCGGAGGCGTTGCAGGACGCCCACATCGACCAGGCGCAGATCGTCCGCAAGCGCTAATCGGATCGCTGTTCGGATGCAGTATGCCGGGAGGGCAGCCGGTGTCCTTGAGGGCACCGCGCGACCTCCCTCCCGGCAGCACCACCCAGGCAACGTCAAGCACGCAACTTAGGAGAGGCGGCACAGTATGGGAGCGCAGATGCGGGTTTACCGCCAGCGCATCCGGTCCGTCCAGGCGACCAAGAAGATCACCCGGGCGATGGAGCTCATCGCCGCGTCCCGCGTCGTCAAGGCTCGCCAGCGAGTCGTCGAGTCCGGGCCCTACACCCACGCTTTGACCAAGGCCCTCTCGGCGTTGGCCACCTATTCCAACGAGCACCACCCGCTGACGAGCGAGCCCGAGGCCGTGCGCCGCGCGGCCGTGCTCATCATCAGCAGTGACCGCGGTCTCGCGGGCGGCTACTCCTCCTCGGTCATCAAGGAGAGTGAGCAGCTCGTCCAGCGGTTGCGTGAGGATGGCAAGGAGGTCGTCGTCTACCTCGTGGGGCGGAAGGTGATTTCCTTCTACCAGTTCCGCCACCGCGAGTTCGCCGCCGAATGGTCGGGCTTCTCCGACGCTCCGCAGCCCGAGCACGCCGAGATCGATCGCCGAGCGGATCATGGCCGATTTCGACACCGACTACGACGATGGTGGCCACGACGAGGTCCACATCGTCTACACCCGGTTCAAGTCGATGGTCACCCAGGAGCCCCGCGTCCTGCGGCTGCGTGCCGCTGGAGGTCGTGGAGAGCGACGAGGTCCAGGACCATGACGTGGTCCTGCCGCTCTACGCCTTCGAGCCGAGCATCGATGAGGTCCTCGACAAGTTGCTGCCGAAGTACATCACCAACCGGATCTACACCTGTCTGCTCGGCGCCGCTGCGTCCGAACTCGCGGCTCGCCAGCGGGCCATGAAGTCGGCCACGGACAACGCCGATGCACTCATCAAGACCTACACCCGGCTGGCGAACCAGGCCCGCCAGGCCGAGATCACCCAAGAGATCAGCGAAATCGTGGGCGGCGCTGACGCCCTCGCGTCCGCCTAGTCACCGCGAAAGAGGAACGGATCACCATGACTGCCACGGTTGCAGAGAACACCACGACCCGCGCGGGCGGCGTCGGGCGCATTTCGCGCATCATCGGCCCGGTCGTCGACGTGGAGTTCCCCGCCGACGAGATGCCGCACCAGTACAACCTGCTCACCACCGAGGTCGAGCTCTCGGGCGAGAAGAAGAACCTCAACCTTGAGGTTGCCCAGCACATCGGTGACAACATGGTGCGCGCCATCTCGCTGCAGCCCACCGACGGTCTCGTGCGCGGCATCGCCGTCCACGACACGGGTGGCCCGATCTCGGTGCCGGTCGGCGACGTCACGCTCGGCAAGGTGTTCAACACCACCGGTGACTGTCTCAACCTCGAGCCGGGCGAGAAGCTTGAGGTGAGCGAGCGCTGGGGCATCCACCGCACGGCCCCCGCCTTCGACCAGCTCGAGTCCAAGACCCAGATGTTCGAGACCGGCATCAAGGTCATCGACCTGCTGACCCCCTACGTCCAGGGCGGCAAGATCGGCCTGTTCGGTGGCGCCGGTGTCGGCAAGACGGTGCTCATCCAGGAAATGATCGCCCGGGTCGCGCGCGACCACGGTGGTGTGTCGGTGTTCGCCGGTGTCGGTGAGCGCACCCGTGAGGGCAACGACCTCATTGTCGAAATGGAAGAGGCCGGCGTCCTCGGCCAGACGGCGCTGGTCTTCGGCCAGATGGACGAGCCGCCGGGCACCCGTCTGCGCGTCGCCTTGTCGGCCCTGACCATGGCCGAGTACTTCCGTGACGTGCAGAAGCAGGACGTGTTGTTGTTCATCGACAACATCTTCCGCTTCACCCAGGCTGGCTCCGAGGTGTCCACGCTGCTCGGCCGGATGCCCTCCGCCGTGGGTTACCAGCCGACGCTCGCCGACGAGATGGGTGTGCTCCAGGAGCGCATCACCTCGACCCGTGGCCACTCAATCACCTCGATGCAGGCCATCTACGTGCCGGCCGACGACTACACCGACCCGGCTCCGGCGACGACCTTCGCCCACCTCGACGCCACGACCGAGCTCTCCCGTGAAATCGCGTCGCTCGGCATCTACCCAGCCGTGGACCCGCTCACCTCGACGAGCCGGATCCTCGACCGCCGTTACATCACCGAGGCTCACTACGACACGGCCGTCCGGGTCAAGCAGATCCTGCAGCGCAACAAGGAACTCCAGGACATCATCGCGATCCTCGGCATCGACGAGCTCTCCGAAGAGGACAAGATCCTCGTCAACCGGGCCCGCCGCATCCAGCGCTTCCTGTCCCAGAACACCTACGTTGCCAAGCAGTTCACCGGCATCGAGGGCTCGACGGTGCCGTTGGCTGACACCATCGAGGCGTTCACCAAGATCTGTGACGGCGACTACGACCACATCGGTGAGCAGGCGTTCTTCATGTGCGGTGGCCTCGACGACGTCGAGCGCCAGTGGGCCGAGATCCAGAAGAACCTCTGACCCGCACGCCACACCCGAAAGCACGTATGCCGGGCCAGTCACCTTCTCAAGGTGGCTGGCCCGGTCCGTTTTCGATCACCTGACCAGGCCGCGAGGACGAGTGACATGCCCGAGTCACCGCAGGAGTACTACGACCGGCTGTGCGCTGCGGCGGACTCCGAGGGCCGGCTCCCGGTGGCGTTCACCGAGATGCCAGGGTGGGACATTTTCCCGTATGAGCCAGATACGCTGCGGCTCAAGCCGTTAGCTCCGCTGCTCGACGAGGAGCCGGCTCGCGAGGGGGAGGACCCAGCGACGTGCCGGTGCGCCAGCGGAGGCCCTCGCAACGCTGCGGTGTGGACCAACGACCGGTGGACCGTGCTCGCGCTCGAAACCGGCATACCCATCACCGCCATGCTCGTGCCCGAAGCGCATCACGATCTGGCCGATCTCTCACCCGACCTGGCGAGCGAGCTGGGACCGCTCATGGTCGTCGTGGCGTCAGCCATCGAGGCATTGCCGTCGGTCGGCCGGTGTCAGGTGGCTCGGTATGGCGACGGGAGTGCCCACTTCCACCTCTTCTTCTTCGGCCGGCCGGCCCGTGTCGGGCAGTTCCGCGGGTCGGCCCTCATCGACTGGGAGGAAAACCTGCCGCGCCTGCCAGTGCAGGTCGCTGCGGACAATGCGCGCTATGTGGCCGAGACGATCGTCACGGCTTACGGCGGTCGTGTGACCGGTGCCGCGTCGGGGGACGACCCCGCAGACCGATAGACTCTGGCGGCAGAGCGTTCGATCACCCGGAGGGCACCGTGAGTCAACTGCAGGTCGAGCTGGTCGCTGCTGACCGTCGAGTCTGGCGTGGCGAAGCCACGAGTGTGCGGTGCCGCACCACGTCCGGCGAGCTCGGCATCCTGCCCGGCCACACGCCGCTGCTCGGCATCCTGGTCTCCGGCGACGTCGTCATTCACGCCGCCGAGGGTGACCAACGGGCGACGGTCGACAACGGCTTCCTGTCGGTCGACCACGACCGCGTGACGATCGTGGCAGACACCGTGTCCGTCGTGGACTCGGGTCGCTGACCGGAGTCTGCTGTGCCCGACCTCCTATTCTCTGTCGAGGTCGCGGTCGGAGTCCTCGTGGCCCTCGTGGTCGCCTACGTCTTGCTCATGGTGGGGCGGCGTCGGGCGATCGGACGCGGCCGGGTGCTGACCATGTGCGCCGTGCAGGCCGAAGGCATGCGGCACTGGCGCTCGGGCTTCGTGAGATTCGGTAACGGGGTCGTCGAGTGGTATCCCCTCGGTGGGATCTCGCTGCGACCCCGCCATCAATGGGAGCGTGCTGACCTCGACGTGTCGGCCGCTCGCCCCGTCGGTCCGAACGAAGGCCTCGACGTCATCCGGGACGCGGTGCGGATCGACTGCCGCCACAACGGCGAGACTTTCGGGCTCGCGCTCAGCGCACCGGCATACACCGCCTTGCGCTCCTGGTTGGAGTCGGCGCCCCCCGGCCCGGCCTCCTCAGTCACCTGAAGCGTCACCGAGAGCGTCGTCAGCGACCGCCCCCTTGCGCCTTTCGGGAGCGGCGACGCGCCCGCCACCTGGCTGCCACAGCACGTCCCCCGTCGGGAGGTTGGCGACCCGCGCGAGGACGAACAACAGATCGGACAGACGGTTGAGGTAGGTCGCGGTCAGCGGGTTGACCCCGCCCTCGCCCTTGGCCGCACCCGGCTGGTCGCCGTAAGCCTCGAGGGCAGCCCACGTCGATCGCTCCGGCGCGACGCACCACCGTCGTCGCGACGTGCAGGTATGCCGCTCCCGCGGAACCGCCGGGGAGAATGAACGACCGCAGCGGCTCGAGCTCCTCGAGGTATCGGTCGCAGTCGTGCTCAAGATCGCTGATCCACGCCTCGTCGACGCGCAGCGGCGGATAGTCGTAGGCGCTCGCGAGCGGCAGGCACAGGTCTGCGCCGACGTCGAACAGCTCGTTCTGGATCCGCACGAGGGTCGTGCGGACGTCTTCGCGCAGACCGCCGGCCGCCACCGCCACCCCCAGGGCGGCATTGGCCTCGTTTGCGTCTGCGTAGGCCGCCAAGCGCGGGTCGGTCTTACGGGTGCGGCTGAAGTCGCCGAGCGCCGTCGTGCCGGTGTCGCCGGTCTTGGTATAGATCCGCGTGAGATTGACCATGGGTCCACCCTGCCAGATCGGTCGGACAGGTAGCGTCGAGTCATGGCCGAGTCCGCCGCTTCTGCGCGCCCCGAAACACCCCGCCCCACCCGCGACCGGCCGTGGGTGATGCGCACGTATGCCGGCCACTCCAGCGCCGCGGCGAGCAATGCGCTCTATCGGCGCAACCTCGCCAAGGGACAAACCGGCTTGTCGGTCGCCTTCGACCTGCCCACCCAGACCGGCTATGACCCCGACCATGTGCTCTCGCGCGGCGAGGTCGGCAAGGTCGGCGTGCCGATCAGTCCACATCGGTGACATGAAGGCGCTCTTCGACGGCATACCGCTGTCGGACATGAACACCTCGATGACGATCAACGCCACCGCGATGTGGCTGCTCGCGATGTATCAAGTGACGGCCGAGGAGCAGGCGGTAGCGGCGGGCGAGGACCCCGCGGACTGGGTGCACAAGCTCGCCGGGACGACGCAGAACGACATCATCAAGGAGTACCTCTCGCGCGGGACCTATGCCTTCCCGCCCGGGCCCTCGCTGCGGCTCATCACCGACATGATCAGCTACACGGTGGGGGAGATGCCCAAGTGGAACCCCACGAACATCTGCTCGCTACCACCTCCAGGAAGCGGGAGCGACCCCCGTCCAAGAGATCGCGTATGCCATGTGCACGGCGATCGCGGTCCTCGACGCCGTCCGCGACTCCGGGCAGGTCCCGCCGGAGAAGTTCCCCGATGTCGTGGCGCGGATCTCGTTCTTCGTCAACGCCGGGGTGCGCTTCGTCGAAGAGATGTGCAAGATGCGAGCGTTCGTCCAGCTGTGGGACGAACTCACCAAAGAACGGTACGGCGTCACCGACCCGGTCGCTCGCCGGTTCCGTTACGGGGTGCAGGTCAACTCCCTGGGACTCACGGAGGCGCAGCCGGAAAACAACGTCCAGCGCATCGTCCTGGAGATGCTCGCGGTGACCTTGAGCAAGGATGCGCGGGCCCGAGCGGTGCAGCTGCCGGCCTGGAACGAAGCCCTCGGGCTGCCCCGGCCCTGGGACCAGCAATGGTCGCTGCGGATCCAGCAGGTGCTGGCCTTCGAGTCCGACCTGCTCGAATACGACGACATCTTCACCGGCTCGACGGTCATCGAAGCCAAGGTCGCCGAGCTGGTGGCTGGTGCCAAGGAAGAAATTGATCGGGTGCAGGCCATGGGCGGGGCGGTCGCTGCGGTCGAGTCGGGCTACATGAAGTCCGCGATGGTCGCCTCGCATGCGGCTCGGCGTCACCGGATCGAGGCGGGCGAGGACGTCGTCGTCGGGCTCAACCAGTTCACCTCGACCGAGCTCAACCCCTTGACTGCCGACCTCGACACGGCGATCCAGACCGTCGACCCGGACGTGGAGTCGGCAGCGATCGCGGCGATCCGTGCCTGGCGCGCGGCTCGAGACGCCGACCCGGGTGCTCGCGAGCGCGCCGAGGCAGCCATCGCCCGGTTGCGCGCCGATGCCGCCTCGGGCGTCAATCTCATGCCGGCTTCCCTGGAGTGCGCCAGGGCTAAGGTCACCGCCGGCGAGTGGGCTCAGGCCCTGCGCGATGAGTTTGGTGAATACCGCGCTCCCACAGGGGTTTCCGGCAGCGTTGGCGTCGGTGGCGGCGCCGCTGCCTCGGCCGACCTCGTCCGTGTCCGGCGCGCTGTCGCCCTCACGAGCGAAGAACTCGGCGAAAAGCTGCGCGTGCTGGTCGGCAAGCCTGGGCTCGACGGTCACTCCAATGGCGCCGAGCAGATCGCCGTGCGCGCCCGTGACGCCGGCTTCGAGGTCGTCTATCAAGGCATCCGGTTGACCCCCGCCCAGATCGTCGCCGCAGCGGTCGCCGAGGACGTCCACCTCGTGGGGCTGTCGATCTTGTCCGGCTCCCACCTGGCCCTCGTGCCGGACGTGCTCCGGGGCCTGCAGGAGGCCGGGGTCACCGACGTCCCGGTCGTCGTCGGCGGGATCATCCCCGAGTCCGACGCCGCCGCGCTCAAGGCACAGGGTGTGGCTGCGGTCTTCACCCCGAAAGACTTCGGCCTCAACGACATCATGGGCGAGTTCGTCACGATCATCCGCGCTGCGCGAGGCCTGGACCCCCTCGAGGCATGAGCGACCTCCAGTGCCCGGCGCGGATCCTCCTCGCCCGGCATGCCGAGGCGATGTATGCCGTGCCAGGCGTGCTCACCGACGCCGGTGGCTGGCTCACCGAGCGGGGGCGTGCTCAGGCGCGCGCGCTGGGTGAGGCCCTGACCGGGGCGCGGGTGGCGGCGGCATACTCGAGCTCGCAGACCCGGGCGCAGCGGACCGGCGAGATCGCCGCGGCGGTGCTCGGGGTGCGGCATACCGTGGTCGCGGGGCTCCAGGAGTTTTCCGTGGGCTCACTCGCGAGCCGGCCGGGGCGCGATCCTGCTGTGGTGGAAGTGTTTTCGCGATGGGACAGGGGTGACCTAGAGGCGGGTTGTCCCGGCGGCGAGACCGGCCTGGAGGTCGTCACCCGCGTTGGCTCGGCGCTCTCGGCCCTCGCCGACAAGCATCGAGGCGAGACAATCCTCGTCGTGACCCACGGTGGTGCGATGCGTTTGACTCTTGCGACGCGGCTGACCAACGCGCGCTTCGGCGACTGGATCAGGCACTCGCCGGCGCACTGTGCGGTCGTCGCGCTCGACATCGACTCCGACGGATGGCGGCTGGTCTCAGAACAGCCGTGAGCCTCAGAACAGCCGTGACTCGAGATCGTCGATGCCGCGCAGGGCGTCGTAATCGAGGGTGACGCACCGGATCCCGCGGTCCTCGGCGAGCGTGCGCGCCTGCGGTTTGATCTCCTGGGCAGCAAAGATCCCCCGCACCGGCCGCAGGGCGGGGTCGCGATTCATGAGGTCGAGATAGCGCGTCAGTTGCTCGACGCCGTCGATCTCGCCGCGCCGCTTGATCTCGATGGCCACATGGGCGCGGTCGGCATCGCGAGCGAGGATGTCGACCGGGCCGATCGCGGTCATGTGCTCGCGGCGCACGAGCGTCCAGCCCTCACCGAGAGTGTGAATGTGCTCTGCCAACAGGGCCTGCAGGTGGGCCTCCACGCCCTCCTTGACCAGGCCGGGGTCGACGCCGAGCTCGTGAGCGCTGTCGTGGAGCACCTCGTGGATCGCGATCCGCAGGGCATCTCCGGATTTCGTATGCCGCACGACCCAGACGGCGACGACCCCGGCGGCCGTCTCGTCGGCGGCTGGGGGCAGCTCGGCCAGCGAGCAGGGCGGTGACATCCAGTTGAGCGGTTTGTAGGATCCGCCGTCACTGTGGACGAGCACCGAACCGTCGGCCTTGACGAGCAGGAGTCGGGTCGCCAGCGGCAGATGGGCCTGGAGGCGACCCTCGTAGTCCACACTGCAACGGGCAATGACCAAGCGCACCGGCCCACCTTAAGCGTTCACCGGAAAGTGACCAATGTCCCGTGTGCGTCAGGGCCGCGAGAGCGACATACTTTCGACCATTGCGTGAACGGCAGGGGAACACCACTCACCCTAATGGGGCTGCGTCCTTCCTCTTCTGGCCTTGGGTTGGGGGTGGAAGGGTGGTGGCCGAGCCGTTGGTCGGTGAACACCAGCTCAGCCGGGGAGTTAGATCCCTAGTCCTAGATCGTGTCCCGACTGGCGGGTAGGTCGCTCGTTGAGTGCTGATGGGATGTCGTGCCCCACCCGTGGTGGTGAGCACTGATCCATTAGGTCGCTGCCTGGGCGGTCTCGGCTCATCTGTGAGGTTTTCGAGCGTCAGGAGCAGGAGGAGGTGGTCAAGGTGATCTTCGTTGGGAATGACTGGGCTGAGGATCATCACGACGTTCATGTCATGAACGCCGAGGGAAAGAAGCTGGCCGCTCGACGATTCAGTGAGGGCGTGGCCGGCCTGAGCGCTTTCCACGCGTTGATCGCCGATCACGCCCAGGACCCCGCTGAGGTGCTGGTCGGGATCGAGACCGACCACGGCCTGTGGGTGGCCTCGCTGGTCGCCGCCGGGTACCGCGTGTACGCGGTCAACCCCAAGGCTGTGGCCCGGTACCGGGAACGGCACAACGTCGGCGGCGGGAAGTCCGACGCCGGGGACGCGAAGGTCTTGGCCGACCTGGTCCGCACGGACGCCCACAACCACCGCGAGGTCGCCGGCGACAGCGACCATGTCGCCGCGGTCAAGGTCTTGGCGCGGGCCCAACAGTCGCTGGTGTGGTCCCGAAACCGGGAGTGCAACCGGCTGCGGAACACGCTGCGGGAGGGTGTCAAGTTGTCTGTGTAAGTAGGGTGGTCGTGGGGGTTTAGAGGTGGGGGTTGATGCGGTCGGGGTAGATGAGGGCGAGTTCGCCGAGGGCGGCTTTCCAGCCTTGGATGACGGAGCCTTCGACGAGTTTGCTGGGGGCCTTGCGGGGGTGGCCCTTGGGTAGTCCGGCCTCTTTGGCGCGTTCGCGGGCTCTCTTGTCCTCGATGTTGCGGATGGCCAGCCAGAGCAGCTTGATCGCGGCGGCGTCGCCCGGGAAGTGGCCGCGGTTCTTGATGATCTTGCGCAGTTGGTAGTTCAACGACTCGATCGAGTTGGTCGTGTAGATGACCTTGCGCAGCGCGGGCCCGAACGCCAGGAACGGGGTGAACCGGTTCCAGGCGTTCTCCCACGAGGCGAGGGCGGCGGGGTACTTCTTGCCGAGGTTGGAGTCGGCGAAGGTGGCCAGCGCGATCAGCGCGGCGTCCTCGTTCGCGGCGGTGTAGATCGGCTTGAGCAGCGCAGCGACGGCCTTGCGGTCGCTGTAGGACACGAACCGCATCGAGGCCCGGATCAGGTGCACCACGCAGGTTTGGACCATCGCGCGGGCCCAGGTCGCCTCGATCGCCTCGGGGAAGCCGGTCAGCCCGTCACAGCAGACGATCAGGACGTCCTTGACGCCGCGGTTGGCCAGCTCGGCGCACACCGACGCCCAGAACTTCGCGCCCTCGGTGGCCTGGACCCAGATCCCCAGAACGTGCTTGACCCCGTCCATGTCGACCCCGACCGCGATGTGCGCGGCCCGGTTGGACACGTGTGCTCCGTCGCGGATCTTGACCACCAACGCGTCGAGGTAGATCACCGGGTAGAACGCCTCCAACGGGCGGGTTTGCCACGCGGTGACCTCCTCGGCGACGGCGTCGGTGACCTTGCTGATCGTCTCGTGCGAGAGGTCGGTGCCCAGCGTCGCGGCGAGGTGGTGCTGGATGTCGCGGATCGTCATCCCGCCGGCGTACAAGGAAATGATCATGTCCTCCAGCCCGCCCAGGCGGCGGGCGCCCTTGGGCACCAGCGACGACGCGAACGTCGAGTTCCGGTCCCGCGGCTGGTCCAAGGCGATATCGCCGACCTCGGTGCCGACCGTCTTCGGCGTCGTCCCGTTGCGGGAGTTGCCCGAGCCGTTCCCGGCCGGGTCGCCTTTCTCATACCCCAGGTGGCCGGTCAGCTCCGCCTCCATCCCGCGCTCAAGGACCGCCTTGATCATCTCCGGCAGGAACCCGCCTTCGCCGGTCAGCGACAGGCCACGCTCGTCGGTGGCAGCCATCAGCTGGTCCAGCATCTCGTCGGTGAACAACTCACGACGCAGCCGGCGAGCCTCAGACTCCCGCCCATCACTCTTCTTCGCCTTGGTCATGCTCACAGTCAATCTCCTTCAGATAGAGACCGCCCCCTTACACAGACCATCTGATACCCCCGCTGCGGGAGTTCTATCCCGCCGCGCTGACGGCGTTCGAGGACCTGCACGACCGGGACGCCCTGGCCGTGCTGGGGCGGGCCCCGGACCCGGTCACCGCGGCCCGGTTGAGCCTGTCCCAACTGACCTCGACCCTGCGCACCGGCGGTCGACGCCGCAACCTGCAAGCCACCGCCGAGAAGATCCAGGTCATCCTGCGGACCGAGCAGATGCGGGCCCCACAAGCCCTCGCCTCAGCCTACGCCGCTGTCGTCACCGCCCAGGTCGGGGTCATCACCGCGTTGAACGCTCAAGTCGCTGGGCTCGAGGCACAGCTGGAGCAGTGTTTTGAGCAGCACCCGGACGCCGACGTCATCCTCTCGCTTCCAGGCCTGGGAGACATCCTCGGCGCCCGGGTGCTCGGCGAGTTCGGAGACGACCCCGAACGCTTCGCTGACGCCAAGTCTCGCAGGAACTACGCCGGCACCTCACCGTTGACCATCGCCTCGGGCAAGAAGCACGCGGTCCTGGCCCGCCACGCGCGCAACCGGCGCCTGTACGACGCGGTCGACCAGTGGGCCTTCTGCTCCCTCCAAGCAAGCCCCGGTGCCCGGGACTACTACGACCAGCGACGCGCCGCCGGGAACACCCACCACCAAGCCCTACGCGCCCTGGGCAACCGCTGGGTCGGCATCCTCCACGGCTGCCTCAAACACCACACGCCCTACAACGAACACACCGCCTGGGGACACCGACAACCCGCAGCCGCTTGACACGTTACGACCCTGGGATATCTAGGAGGACGTCAATGGTGACGCTCGGATGAACACGGTCTTGGTCATCGCGACCATCGCGATCGTGCTGGTCATTATCTTCGACTACACCAACGGCTTCCACGACGCCTCGAACATCATCGCGACGGTCATCGCGTCACGGGCGATGACACCGATCCAGGCGGTGGTCGTGGTCGCCATCTTCGAGTTCCTCGGCCCGATCCTCGGTGGGACTGCCGTGGCCAACACCATCGGCAAGTTCATCGATGTCGGCAGCCTCGAACCCGGGCTCGCGGTCATCATCGTGCTGTCCGGCATCGTCGGAGCCATCGTCTGGAACCTCGGGACGTGGTGGCTCGGCATCCCGTCTTCGTCGTCGCATGCCCTCGTCGGCGGCCTCATCGGGGCGGTCCTCATCGCAGCCGGCGCCGGCTATGTGAAGTGGGGCTTCGGCGACCTCCTCCACGGCAAGGTCGACGGCGTCGCCAAGGTGCTGATCGGGCTCATCCTCTCGCCCATGATCGGCTTCGGGATCGGCTTCCTCATCCACCGGTTCATGACCCGGGTCGTGCTGCGCAACGCCAAGCCCACCGCCAACAAGTGGCTCCGGCGCACCCAGTTCCTCACCTCGGCCGGGCTGGCCTTCTCGCACGGAGCCAACGACGCCCAGAAGAGCATGGGCATCATCACGCTGGTCCTGGTGCTGTCGGGCCAGTTGTCGGAGTTCAAGGTCCCGTTCTGGGTCATCCTGGCCTGTGCGACGGCCATCACCCTCGGCATCCTCTCTGGGGGATGGCGCATCGTCCGGACGGTCGGCTTCGGCATCTACAAGGTGCGCCCAGCTCACGCCCTCGACACTCAGCTGACCTCGGCCGCGGTCATCCTCAGCGCCTCAGCTCTCGGCGCCCCGGTCTCCACGACCCACGTCGTCTCCTCCGCGATCATGGGCATCGGCTCGTCCGAGCGCCCCAAGGCGGTCCGGTGGGGCAAGGCCCAGGAAATCGTCAGCACGTGGCTCATCACCATCCCCGGCGCCGGCCTCGTCGGCGTCATCACCTTCCTCATCACCAAGCTGTTCTACCGCTGACGCGCCTCGCGCAGACGGCATACCTCGTCTTCCCACCCCCACAACCGCAGGAGGCACATCATGAGCGGTGGCAACAACTCAGCCTTGACCAAGCTCGTCGGCCGGATCTTCCCGAAGGTGCCCGACTTCTTCGGCATGCTCGTCGAGCAGTCGACGCTCGCGGCCGAATCCACGGCAGCACTCGTGGCATACATGGAGAGCGGCACCGACGAAGCGGCGCAGCGCGTCCTGTCGCTCGAGAAGGAGGGCGACGTGCTCAAGGACCGTCACGTCGATGCCCTCAACCAGGCGTTCTCCACGCCGATGGACCGCGAAGACCTCTACCGGGCCATCGTGTCGATCGACGAGATCCTCAACTACGCCAAGACGACCGTGCGCGAGATGCAGGTGCTCGGGGTCGTGCCTGACGCGGTCACGCTCGAGATGGCCGGCTTCCTCCGTGATGGGGCTGAGTCCCTCGACGCCGGCTACAAGACCCTTGCTGCAGCTCCCTCCGGCGCCGAAGGGCACGCCCAGGCTGCCCGCAAGGCCGAGCGCAACACGGAGAAGGCCTACCGCCGCGCGCTCGCCGACCTGTTCGATGTCGAGCAGGACGTCGCGGACATGCACGAGATGACCGGTCCGACCGGCCCGGCCGCCCTGAAGCAGGTCATGGACGTCTTCAAGAAGCGCGAGGTCTACCGCCACATGTCCAATGCCGCGGACAAGATGGCCAAGGCCGGCGAGATCCTGCGCGACATCGTCGTCAAGCTCGTCTGAGCCCGCTGCCTCACAGCGACGCACGAGGGGTGGGCCGGCGACACCGGCCCACCCCTGCGTCAGTGTGACCACCATCGCAGTCCCCCGGGACGTGGGCTCTCTGGTCGGCGCCCAGCCGGTCTGCGAGACTCCAAGAATGGCACGCGACTTCACGACCGTAGGCGTTATTGGGCTCGGCACGATGGGCGCCGGCATTGTCGAAGTGTTCGCCCGCAATGGCATTGATGTCGTTGCGGTCGAGGTCGACGAGGCCGCTCTCGAACGCGGCAAGGGGGTGCTCGCGAAGTCCACGGCCCGGGCCGTCGCTCGCGGCAAACTCTCCGAGGAAGCCGCCGAAGGCATCCATGGGCGCATCGAGTATGCCGCCGACCTCACCGCCCTGGCCCCGTGCCAGTTGGTCGTCGAAGCCGTGCCGGAGAAGCTCGAGCTCAAGAAGCAGATCTTCGCGGCGCTCGACGCCGTCGTCGGCGCCGAGGCGATCCTCGCGACCAACACGTCCTCACTGTCGGTGACCGAGATCGCTGTGGCGACGAAATTGCCGTCCCGGGTCGTCGGGATGCACTTCTTCAACCCCGCGACCGTCCAGCAGTTCGTCGAGGTCATCCGCACCGTCGTGACGGCCGACGACGTCTTCTCCGACGTCAAAGCGCTCGCGGAGCGGCTCGACAAGAAGCCCGTCGTCGTGGGCGACAAGGCCGGCTTCATCGCCAATGCGCTGCTGTTCGGCTACCTCAACCACGCTGTCGCGATGTTCGAGCAGAAGTACGCCACCCGCGAAGACCTCGACGCCTCGATGCGCTTCGGGTGTGGTTTGCCCATGGGGCCGCTCGCGCTCATGGACCTCATCGGGCTCGACACGGCATACGAGATCCTCGACACGATGTATCACCAGGGCCGTGACCGGCTCCACGCTCCGCGCCCGATCCTCAAGCAGATGATCAATGCCGGGCTCAAAGGCCGCAAGAGCGGCCGTGGGTTCTACACCTATGCCGCGCCCGGCTCGTCCCAGGTCGTCGCCGACGCGCAGACCCCGACCGACTCGGCCACCGAGGACCCGGGTCTGGCCAAGATCCAGAAGGTCGGCGTGGTCGGCTCCGGCACGATGGCCACCGGCATCATCGAGGTCTTCGCCAAGGCCGGCTACGACGTCGTGTACGTCGCCCGTGGTCAAGACAAGGTCGACGGCGTCCTCGCGGCGATCAAGAAGGGCCAAGCCCGCATGATCGACCGCGGTCGGCTGACTCAGGAAGCCGCAGATGAAGTGCTCGCGCGACTGACCGGCGCAACCACGCGGGAGGCGCTCGCGGACGTCGACATCGTTGTCGAGGCCATCGCCGAAGACCTCGCGATCAAGCAAGAACTCTTCCGCGACCTCGACCGGATCTGCAAGCCGGGGGCGATCCTCGCGACGACGACCTCGTCGCTGCCGATCATCCAGTGTGCCAACGTCACGAGCCGCCCCGGCGACGTCGTCGGGATGCACTTCTTCAACCCGGCGCAGGTCATGAAGCTCGTCGAGGTCGTCCACACCGTGGCCACCGACCCAGCCGTCGTCGCCACGACCGTCGCGCTGTCGCGCAAGGTCGGCAAGGTGCCGGTCCAGTGCGGCGACCGCTCCGGCTTCATCGTCAACGCGCTGCTGTTCCCCTACCTCAACGACGCCATCCGGATGCTCGAGGCTCACTACGCCACCGCCGACGAGATCGACACCGCGATGAAGTCCGGCTGTGGTTACCCCATGGGGCCGTTCGAGCTGCTCGACGTCGTCGGACTCGACGTGTCGCTCGCGATCCAGCGGGAGCTGTACATGGAGTTCCGCGAGCCTGGCTTCGCGCCGGCGCCGATGCTCGAGCACATGGTCACCGCGGGCTACCTCGGGCGCAAGACCAAGCGGGGTTTCCGCACCTACTAGGACCTGTGAGGGTCCGTCCAGGACCTCTGCGACACTTGGGGGCATGCCCCGAGCCAATCGCCGCCGCGATGACGGCGCGCCGCTGGATCTGGCGCGCGTCACCGGCGGGATGCCGCAGCGGGTGCCGTATGCCGGTGGGGAGTGGTTCGTCCGTCGCCTCACCGGCGCCGGATCGGACCGGTCATACCGGTGTCCGGGATGCCAGCTCGAGGTCGCCGCGGGAGTCGCGCATGTCGTCGTGTGGCCGGCGGACGGGGTCGGCGGGGTCGACAGTCGTCGGCACTGGCACTCGGGGTGCTGGTCGCACCGCGATCGGCGCCCGCCCCTGGGCTCCTACCGGTGAGCCTGGTTTCGGTCCTATGACTGGACGCGCTTGAACGTCACCGGTCCGTGCTCGGCGAGTTCGGCGACCTGGGCCAGGTAGAGCTCGGCGCACGCGAGGGCGTCGACGAGCGCTTCGTGAGCCTTGTAGACCGGCAAGCCGTAACGTCCGCGCGCCGACCACAACCGCAACGACAACCGCATCGGTGACTCGCCCCAGCCGACGATGAGCCGGCGGTGGAGTTCGAGGGTGTCGACGCGGGCGACCGGCATACGCGAGCCGTAAAGACGCTCGCACGCGGCCGAGAGGAAGCGTTCTTCGATGTCGGTGTAGTGGGCGAGCAGGACGCGGCCACGGAGGGCATCGAGGATCTCGGGGACGACGTCATCGAGTCGTCGCCCCGACGCGATCTGGTCGTCGGTGAGGCCGTGGATCGTCGCGCTCTGACCGACGTCGACTCCGGCGTTGATGACGTAGCGGCGAGCACCGGACAGGTCGATCGTCAGGCCGTCGACGGGCACGAATCCGACCGAAAGCACGTGGTCGTTGCGGGGGTGCAGGCCGGTCGTCTCGATGTCGACCGCGAGCAGACGCAGGTCCTGGATGGGCGTGTTCGCATCGGGCAGCGGGGCCTCAAGATAGTCCCGCAGCGGTGAGGGAGCCACCGATCGCAGCGCCTTCTGACGGGCGGCATCGGGGGTCTTCCGGCCGAAGAACACGAGGGGAGTCTCCCAGTTGTCGGCAGCGATTGTCAGGAGATGTACGAGCTCGGATACCGCTGAGCGAGCGAGGTCTGCGCCGAGCGGACGATGGAGAACGCCTCTCGGAGGTTGCGTCGTTCGAAGGTGCTCAGATCGCCCGGAGACACGAAGTTGTTGGGTTCCTGACCGGTGCGGACCTTGGCGGCCTGGTGGCGTAGCCGGACGTAGGCGATGAACTCGAGGGCGTCCATGAGGTCTTCGCCGCGCTCGGCGCTCATCGCACCGGCGGCGACGGCGGCCGTGATCCGGGCGCGCGTGTTGACCTCACGTGAGCCGATTGACAGCGCGAGCACCCGCGCCATCTCGACGACCGACCCGATGCCGCCCCGCTTGATGTCGAGCGTGTCCTTGTGGTCGCCGGCCTTCTGGAGGACAAAGCCTCGGAAGAAGCCGATCGGCGGCTCGTTTTCCCCGGCCCGTTTGGCCAGATGCGCGAGGAAGAGGCGGGACTCCGGGGTGAGGGATAGGACGTGGCGCTGAAGGTCGCGGAAGAGCTTCACTTCGCCATAGATCGGCCTCATGTCGAAGAAGATGCTCGCGCGGAGGATCGCGTCGGGCACGGGTTGGGTGATCCACGTGCTGAACTCGCGGCGCCACTGGGCCAGGGGCACACGCCAGCGCGGGTTGCTCGCCATGATGTCGCCCGGGCAGAGGGGATAACCGCATTCCACGAGGGAGGTCGTCACCTCGGCGGCGAGGGCCTCGAAGTATGCCGCGTGGTCAGGTGTCGCGTCGTCGCTGAGGATCATCGCGTTGTCTTGGTCGGCGGCCAGCGCTTGCTCCTGGCGGGCGCGTGAGCCGAGGCTCACCCAGCAGAAGGGGACTGGGGGAGGGCCGAGCTTCTCTTCGGCCAGGCCGATGAGGCGACGCTCCACGGCATCGCCGACAGCGGTGACGACTCGTCCGATGTCGTCGGCGCTCGCGTCTTGGCTCACGAGGGTCTCGACGACGGAGGCCAGTCGCTGCGTCACTGCCGCGACGCCGGCCACGTCCTTTTGCTTGACGATGTCACCGACGAGGAACACGGGGTTGGCCTGCTCGAGTCGTGTGAGATCTGTCGTGGTGACCACCCCCGCCGGCTCGCCGTCGCGCACCACGGGCAGGTGGTGGATGTTGCGCGCGAGCATCTCCATGAGCACTTCGAACGCCAGGGCGTCAGCGGAGGCGGTCACGGGGTTCTTCGTCATGATGCTCTTGACCGGGTGGCCCGGGTCCATGCCGACGGCGAGGGCCCGGCTGCGCAGGTCGCGGTCGGTGACAATGCCGACGACGTCGCGGTCCTCGACGATGAGCAGGGACGAGACCTTCGAGTCGGTCATGATCGACGCCGCCTCGCGGATCGTCGCGGTGGGCGGCGCGGTGACGGCCGGGCGAGACAGGATCGAGCTGACCCTCGTCTTGAGGATGGCCCCGCCCATGGCGCTCATGTGGAGGGTGGCGACCGCGCCGCGCATCCGGCTCGCGCGCTGCAGGTCGAAGAACTCGGCGAAGGTTGGGTGTGCTGCGGTGAGCTCGTGGAACACCGGTCCTGGCATGATCAGGACCAAGGTGTCCTCAAGAGCCGTCGCCGTGTAACCCGACGGCTGGCCGCTCAGGAGGCTATGGGAACCGAAGTTGCCGCCGATCTCGACACGGTCCATGAACTCGCCCGCCGAATCGGTCAGGTCAACCGCGCCCGAGCGGAGGATAAACAGCGAGTCGTTGTCGGCGCCGGCCCGCAAGATCGTCGAACGACGACGGAAATACTGGACCTTCAGCTTCCCCGGCAGAGTATCGACCGCGCTCGTCGGCAGATCGTTGAAGGGCACCTCGCTGCGCAGGAAATCCCGGATCTCGGCGAGTTCGACGTCGGTCATGCGCCTATCCTTGCAGCCCGCTGGGGCTGCTGCGATCACCCCTGTGTCGACGGTGGCGCCGCACGTTTGCGCTGGCGCCGGGCCTTCCAACCGGCGATGCCGTCGACCGAGAACGGGCCCTCGCCGATCGGGGCCGACGTGCGATAAACCGTGCACTCACCCATGAGCACACCGCCGATGACCCGCACCAGCGGCGCCGCCGGGTCCATCGGCGCGCAGCCCTCGGTCGACTTCTGACGGAACTCTCCGAGGATCGCGGTGCCCTCACATTCCAGCCGCCAGGTGTCAGGAACGATGACCTTGGCGTCGCAGAACAACCCCTGCACGACGATCGTCGTCTCCGGTGACGACAGGGTCGCCGCGCGGAGGTCGATTTTGGCCTCGCCGAAGCACAGGTTGACCACTTCTCGGTGGGTGGCCACCCAGGGTTCCTGCTTGCGGACCGTCGAAAGGATGCCCCAGCGAGCCTGCCCGGTCGGGCGCGGCATTCTCGCGGGCGTCGGGGCCGCAGGCGTAGGGGCAGGCCCAGAGGGGGCAGGCGACCAGGGGGAATCCTGCGGCGCGTTGAATGGGGCGTCCTGGGGAGAGGTGTCGGTCACGGGACCAGTCTCCCTGCCTGAGGGTGTCAGCGCATCGGGGACGACCCCGAGGACGCCCTGAAAGTCGGGGGCGCTCAGCGCTGGGCCTGCCGGGGGACGAGGACCTCTTCGTAGAGCAGGAGCAGGCCGGCGGCGATGGGGATCGCCAGGAGCGCCCCGAGCACGCCGAGGAGGGCTCCGCCGATCATGGCTGCGACGATCGTCACCGCTCCTGGCACGCTGACGGTGCGCTGCATGATCTTGGGTGAGATGACGTAGTTTTCGATCTGCTGGTAGATGAGGAAGTAGACGAGGGCGATGACCGCCTTCGTCGGGTCACCGAAGAGGGCGACGACGGCCACGAGGATCGCGCCGAGGGTCGCGCCGATCATCGGGATGAGCCCGAGGATGCCGACGAGCACGGCGAGGACCGCGGCATACGGGATGCCGACGATCTTCATCATGACGTAGGAGCAGCACGCGTTCGTCGTCGCGACGGCCAGTTGGCCGATCGCATAGGACCCGACGCGGCGCATGATCTCCTCGCTGAGGACCACCACGCGGGGGCGGCGGCTGGCGGGCACCATCGCGTAGGCGGCGGCTTTGATCGTCGGCAGCGAGGCGAGGAAGTAGAGCGTGAGCACGAGCACGGTGAACACCGACAACAACCCCGACAGCAGAGCCATCCCCGCGCCGAGCACCCCGCCGAAGACCTGCGACATGAAGGCGCCGTCGGCGAGGCGCTTGTTGATCTCCTGAGCGGCCCTGTCGAGCACGTGGTAGGTCGCGTCGACATCGCGCAGCCACGGTTGGTTCATGAGGTCGCGCAGGATCGTCGGTGAGGTCTCGGCCAACTCGCTGCTCTGGGCGACGACCGGCGGGACGACGAGCAGACCGAGCAGGGTGAAGACGATGACGACGAGGATGAACACGACCGTCACCGCTCCGGCTCGGCTCAGGCCCGCGCGCAGGAAACGCTCGACGACCGGGTTGAGCGCAAGGGTGAGGAAGGCGGAGACGACGACGAGCGTGATGACCGTGTCAAGGGCGCCGAGCGCCTGCCAGACCGCGTATGCCGCGAGCAGACCGAGGCCGCCAGCCAGCCCGATCCGAAATGGGGTCAGGGGCGCGAGGCGCGGGTGGAGGTCCACGGTTGGCTCTGGCGGGGACGCGAGCTGCGGCTCCGGCGGCGTGTCGAGGTGATCGCCGACGAGCGCACGTTGACGCCGCCGGAACTCGGTCCAGCGCTCCCACACGGATGGGGCCATGAGCACTCACCTCCGCGCGCAGCATACGGGGGGAGCCCCACCGTGACGGTGGAACTCCCCCCGCGCGTGCTGCCGACGGATCAGTTGGGAATGAACGACGGCGGGTCGACCCGCGGAGTCGTGTGGACGTCTCCCTCGGGGAGCTCCGGGTGCGGGAGGTCGATCGGCGCCGGAGCGGAGGCGCCCTGGCCGAAGTCGGTGGCTCCCACGAGCACGGCCATGTTGCCGTGGGGGTGCTTGTTGCGGTGCATGAGGTCGTGAGCGAGCGGGATCTCGTCGTAGGTGAACGCCCGAGACAGGCACGGGTCGAGTCGGCCGACGAGAGCCAGGTCGTTCATCTGGTTGGACTGCACGTCGTTGGCGAAGTGCGACCCCTGCAGGCGCTTCTGGCGCATCCAGAGGTAGCGCAGGTCGACCGTCGCGTTGAAGCCGGTCGTGCCCGCGCAGACCACGACCATGCCGCCGGTGTCGCAGACGAAGATCGAGGTCGGAATGGTGCTCTCGCCGGGGTGCTCGAAAACGATGTTCGGAGCGCCGCGCTCGCCGAGGACGTCCCAGATGGCCGACCCGAACTTGCGAGCCCCCTTGAGCCAGGCGCCGTAGGCCTCGTCGTCCTTCCAGTGGGGGAGCATCCCCCAGTGGTCGAAGTCGTTGCGGTTGATGCAGCCCTTGGCGCCGAGCTTCATGCAGTAGTCGAACTTGTCTTCACCCGAGACGACGGCGATCGGCACGCCGCCTGCAGCCTTGACGATCTGGATGGCCATCGAGCCCAATCCGCCCGCACCGCCCCAGATGAGCACGACATCGCCCTTCTTCACGGCGTTCTCGCCCCAGCCGTGCAGCATGCGCCACGCGGTCGCTGCGACGAGGGTGTAGGCGGAGGCTTCCTCCCAAGTCAGGTGCTTGGGCTTGGGCATGCACTGCTGGGCTTGGACCTTGGTGAACTGAGCGAAGCTGCCCCAGTTGGTCTCATAGCCCCAGATCCGGAAGGTCGGGGAGTACATCGGGTCCTTGCCCGCCTCCACCCACGGGCAGGATGCGTGACCACTGGCCGCAGTGCATGACGACCTCGTCGCCGACCTTGACGTTGGTGACGTCCTTGCCGACCTTGTAGACGATCCCGGAGGCGTCGCTGCCGCCGATGTGGAAGGGAGACGGGTCGCCGCCGTAGTCGCCGCGGGCGTGGGCCTTGTTGCGGGCGCCGATGACATCGACCGGGATGCCCAGGCCGGCCCAGACGTTGTTGTAGTTGATCCCGGCCGCCATCACGTAGACGAGGACCTCGTCGTCGGCGATGTCGGGGACGTCGACGACTTCCTTCTGGAAGGCCTGCATCGGCGGGCCGAACCGCTCGGGGCGGATCAGCCAGGCGTGCATCTGCTCGGGGACCTCTCCGAGGGGAGGCATCTCACCGATGTCGTATAGCTGCTTGGTCATGTGGACGTCCTTTCTGCGACAGTGCCCCTGGTCCGGGCGTGACGACGACTCGGTGCGGGGCGATGAGTCGTCACGGGGAACGGGGCTCAATCTTGACGTTACTGTCGGGTTTAAGTCTCAGCCACGGCGCGCGCCCGTGACCTTGCCCACCCGGTGTCACAACGCCTCAAGACACGGTGACGCGAACGTAAACCCGCGGTGGACAACGAGTTAGCACGAAGCGAATCCGCGCGACGCCTCAGTGGTGGGTCGCGCCGCCAGCGGCTGGTGCGACGATCTCGACGAGGACCCCGCCGGCATCCTTGGGATGGATGAAGTTGACGCGGCTGTTGCTCGTGCCGCGCTTGGGGGTGTCGTAGAGCAGCCGGACGCCGCGTTCGCGAAGGGTTGCGCAGACGGCGTCGATGTCGACGACCCGGTATGCCATCTGCTGGATGCCGGGACCGGACTTGGCCAGGAAGCGTCCGATCGTCGTGTCGGCGTGCAGCGGCGCGAGCAACTGGATGCACGAACCGGAGTCTCCGACGGCCATCATTGCCTCGCGCACGCCCTGCTCCTCGTTGACCTCCTCGTGCAGGCACGTCATGCCGTAGGTGTCGCGGTAGAACGCGATGGCGGCGTCGAGGTCGGCGCACGGCGATGCCGACGTGGTCGATCATCGTGAACAGGTCCACGACAGATCCGAGCGGTCCGGTGGGAGGGGTAGCGGCAGCATCCATACCCGCGAGCCTAAGCGCACGGCATACCGGATGGGTCGTGTTGCCGGCAGCGGACCCGCAGATGAGCGCAGGGACACATGCGGGGACGAGGCGCACCGCCATACAGTGGGAGGGACGCTCGAATCCGTCCGCATCGTCGCTACTGGAGGCTGTCCTATGAGCTCGAACACATCCGTCATCGTCGCCGGCGCCCGCACCGGCATGGGCCGTCTGCTCGGCTCCCTCAAGGACTTCTCGGCCACCGACCTCGGCGGGGTCGCCATCAAGGGCGCCCTCGACAAGGCCGGGGATCACCGGCGACCAGGTCGACTACGTCGTCATGGGTCACGTGTTGCAGGCCGGCTGCTGGCCAGGTCACCGCACGTCAGGCCGCGGTCAAGGGTGGCATCCCCATGGACGTCCCGTCGCTCACCATCAACAAGGTGTGCCTGTCCGGCATCAACGCCATCGCGATGGCCGACCAACTCATCCGCGCCGGCGAGTGCGAGGTCGTCGTCGCCGGGGGCATGGAGTCGATGACCAACGCCCCGCACCTGCTCGAAAAGAGCCGCGAGGGGTACAAGTACGGCACCGTCAAGATGCGCGACCACATGGACTACGACGCGCTGTGGGACGTCTACACCGACCAGGGGATGGGCAACCTCACCGAGTCGGCCAACGAGCGGTGACCGCGAGTTCACCCGCGAGGAGCAGGACGCCTTCTCGGCGCGCAGCCACCAGCTCGCCGCCAAGGCGTGGGCTGACGGCCTCTTCGACGATGAGGTCGTCTCGGTGATGATCCCGCAGCGCAAGGGCGACCCGATCGAGTTCCGGGCCGACGAGGGCGTCCGAGCTGCGACGACACGCCGAGTCGCTCGGCGGGCCTGCGGCCGGCCTTCCGCAAGGACGGCACGATCACCGCCGGGTCGGCCTCGCAGATCTCCGACGGCGCCGCTGCCGTCGTCGTCATGAGCAAGGCCAAGGCCGAAGAACTCGGGCCTGTCGTGGCTCGCCGAGATCGGCGCCGCCGGCTGGGTGGCCGGCCCCGACTCGTCGCTGCAGTCGCAGCCGGCCGTCGCGGTGCAAGAAGGCCTGCGAGAAGGAGGGCATCAGCCCCGCCGACCTCGACCTGCTCGAACTCAACGAGGCCTTCGCGGCGGTCGGTCTGGCCTCCACGAAGGAACTCGGCGTCGACCCCGACAAGGTCAACGTCAACGGCGGCGCCATCGCCATGGGCCACCCCGTCGGCATGTCGGGCGCCCGTATCGTCCTGCACCTCGCGCTCGAGCTCAAGCGCCGCGGTGGCGGCGTCGGCGCGGCCGCTCTGTGTGGCGGCGGGGGCCAGGGCGACGCGCTCATCATCCGCGTGCCCAAGGCCTGACGGCATACGCTGGCGTCCTGACGCGCGAGCCCTTCGGCCCGCCCGTCAGGACGCTGCTATGCCGCTTGAGATTGCCACCAGAACTGATCGAACGCTTCACGGAAGGACGGGTATGCCGCCCCGCCCGGTCGACGTCCCAGCTCTCGTTGTCGCCGCCCGAGAGGGCAAACCGCGCGCCGTCGCGCGGCTGATCTCGCTCGTCGAGGACGCCCACCCGGCGCTCCGTGAGGTCATGGCCGCGCTGGCGCCCCACACCGGCCGGGCGCACGTCATCGGGCTTACCGGCTCGCCGGGAGTCGGCAAGTCGACCTCGACGAATGCGCTCGTCGGCGCCTTCCGGGCCCTCGGCAAGCGGGTGGGCATCCTCGCGGTCGACCCGTCGTCGCCCGTCTCAGTGGCGGCGCCCTGCTCGGCGACCGGGTCCGGATGCAGGATCACGCCCTGGACCCCGAGGTCTACATCCGGTCGATGGCCTCGCGGGGACACCTCGGCGGCCTGTCGTGGACGACCCCCCAGGCGATCCGGGTGCTCGATGCGGCCGGCTGTGACGTCGTGCTCGTCGAGACGGTGGGAGTCGGTCAGTCGGAGGTCGAGATCGCGGGGCTCGCAGACACGACGATCGTGCTCCTCGCCCCCGGGATGGGCGACGGCATCCAGGCGGCCAAGGCCGGCATCCTCGAGATCGGTGACGTCTTCGTCGTCAACAAGGCCGACCGCGACGGCGCCGACGCGACGGTGCGCGATCTGCGACACATGATTTCTCTCGGCGACCGCACCGAGCCCGGCCTCTGGCGGCCCGCCGGTCATCAAGACCGTCGCGGCCCGCGGAGAGGGTGTCGAGGAGGTCATGGAAGGCATCGACAAGCACGTCGCCTGGCTCGAGAAGACCGGCGCCCTCCAGCGGCGCAGATTGCGCCGGGCGGCCGACGAGATCGAGGCGATCGCGGTGGCGGCGCTGCGAGCGCGGATCGGCGATCTGCGGCATACTCACGCTTTGCTTCGACCACGCCGAGGAAGTCGTGGCCGGTCGGATCGACCCCTACGCGGCAGCGGACGACATCGTCGCTGCCCTCTGAACTGGATGGCAGTCATGCAGGTGTGGCCCGGAAGGCCCTATCCCCTCGGCGCGACCTACGACGGGTCGGGCGTCAATTTCGCCCTCTTCTCCGAGGTGGCCGAACGTGTCGACCTGTGTCTCATCGCCGACGACGGCACCGAGACCCGGGTGACGATGCCCGAGCAGGACGCGCTGCGTCTGGCACGTCTACCTGCCCGGGATCCAACCCGGGCAGCGCTACGGCTTCCGGGTCCACGGGCCCTACGACCCCGGTCGGGGCGCTCGCTGCAACCCCGCCAAGCTCCTGCTCGATCCCTACGCCAAGGCCTTCGACGGGCACATGATCGGCGACCAGGCCCTCTTCGGCTACACCTTCGGAGACCCGCTCGGTGGCGCCTCGTCGACGCCCAACACGGTCGACAGCCTCGGCTTCACGATGCTGTCGGTCGTCGTCAACCCTTACTTCGACTGGGGTCAAGACCGCCCGCCGCGGCACGCCGTATCACAAGTCGGTCATCTACGAGGCCCACGTCAAAGGGCTCACGCAGCTGCACCCGGACGTGCCCGCAGGAGATCCGCGGGACGTATGCCGGCATGGCTCACCCCGCGGTCATCGCGCACCTGCGCGACCTCGGCGTCACCGCGGTCGAACTCATGCCCGTGCACCAGTTCGTCCAGGATTTCACGCTGCTGGACAAGGGATTACGCAACTACTGGGGCTACAACACGATCGGCTTCCTCGCGCCGCACCACGAGTATGCCGCGAGCGGCACCCGCGGTCAGCAGGTCGCCGAGTTCAAGACGATGGTCAAGGCGCTGCACGAGGCAGACATCGAGGTCATCCTCGACGTCGTCTACAACCACACCGCCGAGGGCAACCACATGGGCCCGACGCTTGGCCTTCAAGGGCATCGACAATGACGCCTACTACCGCCTGGTCAGCGGCGATCTCGCCGCACTATTACGACACGACCGGCACCGGCAACTCCCTGCTCATGCGCAACCCCCATGTGCTGCAACTGATCATGGATTCGCTGCGCTACTGGGTGACCGAGATGCACGTCGACGGCTTCCGCTTCGACCTCGCGGCGACCTTGGCTCGTCAGTTCCACGAGGTCGACAAGCTGTCGGCCTTCTTCGACCTCATCCAGCAGGACCCGATCGTCAGCCAGGTCAAGCTCATCGCCGAGCCGTGGGACCTCGGCGACGGTGGGTATCAGGTCGGCGGCTTCCCGCCGCTGTGGACCGAGTGGAACGGCAAGTTCCGCGACACCGTGCGTGACTTCTGGCGCGGGGAGCCGGCCACCCTCGGGGAGTTCGCCTCGCGGTTCTCCGGATCCTCCGACCTTTACGCGCACTCGGGTCGTCGGCCGGTGGCGTCGATCAACTTCGTCGTCGCGCACGACGGGTTCACCCTGCGAGACCTCGTGAGCTACAACGACAAGCACAACGAGGCCAACGGCGAGGGCAACCGCGACGGCGAGAGCCACAACCGCTCGTGGAACTGCGGGGTCGAAGGCCCGAGCGACGACCCGGCCGTGCCCGAGCTGCGGGCTCGCCAGCAGCGCAACTTCCTCACGACCCTCCTGCTCGCCCAGGGCGTCCCGATGATCGCCCACGGCGACGAGATGGGCCGCACCCAGCAAGGCAACAACAACGTCTACTGCCAGGACAACGTGCTGTCCTGGGTGGACTGGACCCTCGATGACGGGCAAGCTGCCCTGCTGGAGTTCACCCAGCGGGTCGTGCGAGCTGCGCCGCGAGCATCCGGTCTTCCGTCGACGCCGGTTCTTCGCCGGAAGCGCCGACCATGGCGGGGAGAGCGAGCTCGGCGACATCGCCTGGTTTCAGCCCGATGGTGCCCACATGGACGAGGCGAGCTGGGCGACCGGCTTCGCCAAGAGCGTCATGGTGTTCCTCAACGGCGCGGCGATCCAGGAGACCGACGGTCGCGGCAATCCCATCGTCGACGACTCCTTCATCGTGCTCTTCAATGCGCACTTCGAGGACATCGACTTCGTTCTGCCGGAAGAGATTTACGGACTCCATTGGGAGACGGAGATCGACACGGCCGCCCCGACCGTCACGGGTGCCCCCCTCGATGCCGGTGCCACCGTCAAGGCAACTGCCCGGAGCATCATCGTCATGCGCTCGCCCCGCGCCGCGCGCTGACGGCTCGCTACAGTCACCTCATGCTTGTTGCCTTCTCGGTCGCCCCTGCCGTTGCCGACGCCGACGGGTCGGTGAGCCACGCAGTCGCCGAGGCGATCCGGGTCGTCCGAGCCTCGGGTCTGCCGCACCGCACCGATGCGATGTTCACCACCATCGAGGGTGAGTGGGACGAGTGCATGGCCGTCGTCAAGGGGGCCGTCGACGCGATCGCTGCGGTGAGCCCGCGCGTGAGCCTCGTGCTCAAGGCCGACATCCGGCCGGGCTTCACCGGGCAGCTCACCGCCAAGCTCGAGCGCCTCGAAGCACTCCTTGCCGACCACTCGCGCGAGGACTGAGTCATGGGTGGGGGGCCCCTGCCCTTCGACCCGATCCGCCGCGCGGCCGTGCTCTGGCGGCAGCGGTGGGGACGGAACTCGGAGGTGAGCGCCATGGCGGCGGCGACGTCGATCATGCGTGTCCAGCAGTCGCTCCTGGCCGACTTCGATGCGATCGTCGGCCGCCACGGGCTGACCTTCGCACGGTACGAAGCCCTGGTCCTGCTCTCCTTCACGACGAGCGGCTCCCTGCCGTTGTCGCTGATGGGGGAGCGGCTCATGGTGCACCCGACCTCCGTGACCAACACCGTGCGGCGCCTGGCCGATGCCGGCCTGGTGGAGCGGGTGCCCAACCCGCGCGACGGACGGGGCGTGCTCGCCGTGATCACCGACGCGGGGCGGGAGGCGATGGAGGCCGCGACGAGCGATCTCGTCGAGTCCGGCTTCGGCCTGTCGTCGTTGACCCAGGACGACCAGGACCAGCTCTTCGCGCTGTTGCGCTCCGTGCGCCAGGCCCGGGGCGACTTCGTGTCCGAGCCCGGCCACGAGCAAACTACTAGGACGTCCTAGTAATCGCCGGTCGCTCCCGGTAGATTGCGGTCATGGAGACGACCTCTGGCGCTGACCGCTGGCAAGCCCGCTTCGACGCTGCCGCCGCGCGTGGCCAGGTGCGCGACGCTGACTTCACGAGCCTGTCGGGTATGCCGGTCGAGCCGGTCTACGGGCCCGGGCTGCACGGCATACCGGAGCCAGGCTCTGACGCCGAGCGGGAGCGGATGGAGCGGATCGGCTGGCCAGGGGAGTTCCCCTTCACCCGCGGGCTCTACCCGACGGGCTACCGCGGGCGCACCTGGACGATCCGTCAGTTTGCCGGATTCGGCAATGCCGAGCAGACCAACGAGCGCTACAAGATGATCCTCGAGCGCGGTGGCGGCGGCCTTTCGGTGGCCTTCGACATGCCGACGCTCATGGGCCGCGACTCCGACGACCCGCAGGCCCTCGGTGAGGTCGGCCACTGTGGTGTGGCCATCGACTCCGCAGCCGACATGGAGACCCTCTTCGCCGGGATCCCCCTAGGCGAGGTGACCACCTCGATGACGATCTCGCGGGCCGGCCGTCCCGATCTTCTGCATGTACCTCGTCGCCGCCGAGCGCCAGGGCGTCGACCCGGGCGTGCTCAACGGCACGCTCCAGACGGACATCTTCAAGGAATACATCGCCCAGAAGGAGTGGCTCTTCGACCCGGAGCCGCACCTGCGACTCATCGGCGACCTCATGGAGTACTGCACCGAGCGCATTCCGGCATACAAGCCGCTGTCGGTCTCGGGCTACCACATCCGCGAAGCCGGCTCGACCGCCGCGCAGGAGCTCGCGTTCACGCTCGCCGACGGTTTCGGCTATGTCGAGCTCGGCCTCTCGCGTGGCCTGGATATCGAGGCCTTCGCACCGGGGCTGTCCTTCTTCTTCGACGCGCATGTCGACTTCTTCGAGGAGATCGCGAAGTTCCGCGCCGCTCGGCGCATCTGGGCCCGGTGGATGCGCGACGTCTACGGTGCCACGACCGACAAGGCCCAGTGGCTGCGGTTCCACACCCAGACCGCCGGGGTGTCCCTGACCGCGCAGCAGCCCTACAACAACGTCGTCCGCACCGCGATCGAAGCGCTCGCAGCGGTCCTCGGCGGCACGAACTCGCTGCACACCAACGCACTTGACGAGACGTTGGCGCTGCCGACCGAGCAATCGGCCGAGATTGCCCTGCGGACCCAGCAGGTCATCATGGAGGAGACCGGAGTCGTCAACGTCGCCGATCCGCTCGGCGGTTCGTGGTACGTCGAGGCGCTGACCGACCGGATCGAGGCCGAGGCCGAGGCGATCTTCCAGCGCATCAAGGACCTTGGTGTCGTCGGGCGCCAGCCGGGACCCAGCGGTCAGATCGAGCATGCCATCGGCCCGATGACCTCGGGCATCCTCCGCGGGATCGAGGAGGGCTGGTTCTCAGGCGAGATCGCCGACGCCGCCTTCGCCTACCAACTCGCCGTGGAGAAGGGCGACAAGCGGGTCGTCGGAGTCAACTGCCTCACCGAGTCGATCAGCACCCAACTCGAGATCCTCCGAGTCAGCCACGACGTCGAACGCGACCAGGTGAGCGCCCTGACCGGGCGCAAGGCCCGCCGCGACGACGCCCAGGTCCAGGCGACTCTCGCGGCGCTCGTCGAGGTGTCGCGCACGTCGGCCAACATGATCCCGGCGATGCTCGATGCGGTGCGGGCCGAGGCCACCCTGGGCGAGATCTGCAACGTGCTGCGTGATGAGTGGGGCGTCTATCGGGAGCCGGCCCGTTTCTGAGTCTGCGCTGGGCCCCGCTGTCGTTGCCGATTTGTGATCAACCCCGGCGGTATGCCTACGCTGGGAGTCTTGCAATCCACTGAGGCGAGACGACGATGACGATGAATGCCCCCGAGACCACCCCTGCGGGCCGAGCCCGCAACGCTGCGCGACTGAAGGCCGTCGCGGCGGTCGTGGCTGCCTTCCTCGGGCTCGTGCTCGTGGCGCGCTGCGGCTCCGGCATCGAGGACCTCAACCCCGACCTCGCCTCCGAAGCGACCACGAGCGCCACAGCGACCAGCGAGCCCAGTCCCTCCCCGACGGTCGAGACGACGCCGACGACGCCAACGCCGTCGACGCCCGTCGCGACCGCGACACCCACGAGTGAGCCCGGCGCCGAGACCCCGGAGCAGGCACTGGCTATCGTCACCCAGATCGTGGCCGCCCAGGCCGCAGCTGCCGTCGTCCCCGACGCCGCCGGCGACGCCGCCCGCGCGCAGGTGTATGCCGGGCCGGCGCTCATCGCAGCCAACGCCGCCGCCAAGCTGCGGACCACTCTGAGCGCTGATGCCCTCGCCGACCTGTCGCTCAAACTGGACGCCGCGCCCGTCCTCGCGATCTCGCGCGGCGCGGCATACCCGCGCTCGATCGTCGTCCGCGCGCTCAAGGCAAAAACCGGGGCCCCGGTCTATCTGCTCCTGCACGCCGTCGACGCGAGTGGCTACCGGATCCACAACCAGGCGACGATGCTCCCTGGCACCTTCAGCGGCCAGTTCGACGCCTTGGCCGCCGGCTCGCCCGTCGTCACCGACGGGTCGGGTTTGGCCATCGCTCCCGATGCCCTCATGGCGGCGTATGCCGCGTGGCTGGCCTTCCCCCGTGCTGCCGCCGCTCCGCCGGCGACGTTGGCCAACGACGCCTTCGCGGATTCGCTGCTCAAGGGCGCCCAGAGCGAGTCCGCTGCGCTCAAGGATGTCGCCAAACTGACCCAAGCCCACACACCGATCGGGACCCAGGTGGCGATCCGGTTGGGCGAGGGCAAGGGTGCGCTGGCGACGATGGTCATCGAACGCACTGACACCTACACCGAGACCACGGCCAATGCGCTGACGCCGCCGAAGGAATACACGATCCTCACGGGCAAGACCGTCATCGACAAGAAGGCAACCCTCAAGTCGCTCCAGTTCATCGTCTTCTTCGTCCCCCCGAGTGGGCCAGCCCAGGCGATCGCGGTGAGCGACCAACTCGTCTCGGCATCCGGCAGCTGACCAGAGGTCGGCGAAGAACTCCGGCGACGATCCGGGAGAATGGACGACATGAGCCAGTCGCGACTGACCACCGCCGCCCTGCGGGGCGCCGTCGACCTGTCCGCCCTCAAGCGCCCCGCGCCTGCCGCGGGCCCGGCCTCAGGCGCTGAATCCGGCGGCAGCAGCCCCACCGGGGGGCAGTTCGTCGTCACCGGCTCGGACGCGACGTTCCAGGACGTCGCGACGAACTCCACGCGGTGGCCGATCGTCATCGTCCTGTGGTCGGCGCGCCTCGCGGAATCCGGGGCGTATGTCGAGGTCCTGGGCCAGATTGCACAGACGTATGCCGGTCGCTTCCAGGTGGTGTCGATCGATGTCGACGCCAACCCCGGTCTCCTGCGCGCCTTCCAGATCCAGTCGGTGCCGAGTGTCCTCGGGCTCATCCAGGGGCAGCCCGTGCCGCTGTTTGTCGGGGCGCTCCCACCCTCGGAGGTCACGCCGTGGATCGACGAGTTGCTCAAGCTCGCGGTCCAATACGGCATTTCGGGTCGGGTGCCCGGCAGCGACGCCGAGGCGTCTGACGCCGACGCTCCGCCAGCCGAGGAGCCGATGTCACCGCTGCACGAAGCGGCGTATGCCGCGATCGAAGCCGGCGACTACGACGCTGCCGCCGCGGCATACGAACAAGCCTTGCGCAGCGACCCGGCCGACGGCGACGCGAAGCTGGGGCTGGCCCAGGTCGAGTTGTTGCGGCGCACCCACGGCGTGGACCTCGCCAGCGCTCGTGCTGCTGCAGCGGCCGATCCGCTCGATGTCGAGGCCGGCATCGTCGTCGCCGACCTCGACGTCCTCGGGGGTCACGTGGAGGACGCCTTTGCGCGGCTCGTCGACCTCGTGCGAGCCACGGCCGGAGAGGAGCGCAGCCGGGTGCGGACGCACCTGCTCGGCCTCTTCGACGTCGTCGGGGCGAGCGACCCGCGAGTCATCGCTGGCCGCAAGGCGTTGACGAGCGCACTCTTCTAGGTCGTGACCGTCGGGTCGTCCTCGCCCATCCATAGGCGTCGCTTCTCGCCTCGCACCCTGCCCTGGATCCACCACGCCGCCTCGATGACGACCGCCGCGACGAAACCGATGCCGAGGGCCCGGGTCATCGCCGTCGTGTCCGAGGCGTCCAGGAGGAACAGCGACTGGGTCCACGGCAGCAGGAAGATCAGGGCGTAGGCCACGACCGAGAGGCCGATGAGGGCGACCTTCCACCACTCGTAGGGCCGGGCGACGACGGCGAGCACCCATGTGGCCGCGACGATGAGCGTCACGAGCGTCGCGGTGGACACCCGGGTCGTGGCCGCCGCTCCGTCGCCGAGGGCGCCGCGAGCGACGAGGAAGCTCACGAACGTGGCCGCCGCGACAATGATGCCCGAGGGCAGCGCGAGCGCGAGGACACGCCCCGCGAAACCGGGCCGGGCGCGCTCGTGATTGGGCGCCAGCGAGAGCAGGAAGGCCGGCACCCCGATGGTGAACCACCCGGTGATCGTCACGTGGATCGGCTGCAGTGGGAAGGGCAGTTGCCACAGCCCGACGACGAGGGCGAGCAGCACGGAATAGACGGTCTTGGTGAGGAAGAGGTTGGCGACGCGTTCGATATTGCCGATGACCCGTCGACCCTCGGCCACGACATAAGGGAGGGTCGCAAACTTGTTGTCCAGCAACACGATCTGGGCCACCGCGCGGGTCGCGGGTGAGCCAGATCCCATGGCGACCCCGATGTCGGCCTTCTTGAGGGCCAGGACGTCGTTGACCCCGTCACCGGTCATCGCGACCGTGTGCCCCCGACCTTGCAGGGCCAGGACCATCTCCTGCTTCTGATCCGGGGTCACGCGGCCGAAGACGGTATGCCGCGCCACCGCTTCGGCAAACGCCGGACTGGTGCGGCCCTGGTCGTCGACGTACTCGATCGTCGCGAGCGTGCGGGCGTCGAGGGGGTCGGCACCCCCGAGCACGCCCAGAGTGGACGTCACCGCTCCGACCGAGCGGGCGTTGTCGCCGGAGATGACCTTGACGTCGACCTGCTGCTCGGCGAAGAACTCGAGCGTGGCTCGTGCGTCGGGGCGCACCCGCTGCTCCAGCACGACCAGGGCATGGGGGGTGACCTCGCCGGGCGCCTCCGGGTCGGTCACCTCGCGCGATGCCTGTCCGAGGAGCAACACCCGCAGGCCCGTCGACCCGATCTCCTCGGCCTGGTCGCGCGCCGGCGTGCCTTCGGCGGCCAGCACGTCGGGGGCGCCGAGCACCCATGAGCCATGGTCGGCAAAGGTCGACCCCGACCATTTGCGGGCCGACGTGAAGGGGGCGTGGGCGGTCTCCTGCCACGGAGAGCCGGCGGGCGCGATCCCGTCGATAATCGCCTGAAGGCTGGCGTTGGGGTGGGGTTCGGTGGCGCCGAGTTGCCCGAGGATCGCCTCCGGTGGCAGCCAGCCCTGGTCCTCGGGGGTGCCAGCCGTGGAGAGCGCCTTGACCTCGGCCAGACGCATGCCGTTTTCGGTCAGGGTGCCGGTCTTGTCAGCGCAGACGACGTCGACGCGGGCCAGGCCCTCGATAGCAGGGAGTTCCTGGACGAGGCACTGTCGTTGACCCAGCCGGATGACGCCGACCGCGAAGGCGATCGACGTCATGAGCACGAGACCTTCAGGCACCATCGGCACGAGGGCGGCCACCATGCCGAGGATCCCGTCCCGCCAACTGGACCCGATGCGGAACAACTGGGTGTAGATCGTGAGCGCGCCGACGGGGAGCAGGAGCCAACTGACGACTCCGAGGATCTTGTCGATGCCGCTGCGAAGCTCCGAACCGACGAGGGTGAATGCGCTGGCCTCGGCGACGAGCTTGGCGGCATACGCCTCCTTGCCGACCTTCGTGGCGCGATAGGCACCCGACCCGGCCACGACGAAGCTCCCGGACATCACCGGGTCGCCGACCCGCTTGGCGATCGGGTCGGCTTCGCCGGTGAGGAGCGACTCGTCGATCTCCAAGCGAGGCGGCCTCGACGATCTCGCCGTCGACGATGAGCTGGTCACCCTGGACGAGTTCGATGATGTCGTCGGCGACGACCTCGGTCCGGGTCAGCTCGCGGGTGATTCCGTCCCGTCGGATCCGGGGCTCGGCCTCGCCGATGACCGCGAGATTGTCGAGCGTGCGCTTGGCGCGCAGCTCCTGGATGATGCCGATCCCGCTGTTGGCGATGATGAGCAGGCCGAATGCGCCGTTGATGAGTGACCCGGTCGACAGGACGATCGCAAACAGGATGCCGAGGATCGCGTTGATCCGGGTGAAGACGTTGGCCCTGATGATGTCGCCGGTCGACCGTCCGCCCCGCTCGGGCAGGTCATTGGTGCGACCGGTGCGCACGCGCTCGGCGACCTCGTCCGCAGTCAGGCCGGGTTCGCGCGACTTCAGTCATGCCTCGGATCCTAAGTGAGCGGAGGCTCCCGGGCCGGTCACGGTGAGATCCCACTCCAGGAGCCCGCCGGCAGGGTTTGGCCAGATCGCGCATACGAGACCGGAATTGGCCAGGAGCTTCTGGCAGCCCGGGGCACGGAGCGATGAGTGATCGCGATCCATCCGCCGCGGCGGCGCACGGGGTCGGCGAAGAGCAGGGCATTGGACTCGGCGTGGATTGAGATGCAGAAGCCCGGTGAGCCAGGATCTTCGTAGGGAGCGTCGGCCGGGAGCTCGTCGTGGCCGAGGCGGCCTCGTGGACAGCCGCCGTCGAGGCAGCCCGAGGCGACCGGATGGCGCCCCGTTATAGCCCGTGGACAGGATCCGGTTGGCCTCGTCGAAGACGACCGCGCCGACGCGCCTGCGGGTGCAGTCGGCCCGGGCGGCGACGGCCGTGGCGATGCCGACTCCCCATGCCCGCCAGTCGGGACGGTCGGTGAACTCGCTGGGTCACCCTCGTGAGCCTACGCGTCCAGCAGATCGATGAGCCCAAGGCTGTATGCCGTGGTGACGGCTGCCGTGCGGTCGGCCACCCCGAGTTTGGTGAAGATTCGCAAGAGATGGGTCTTGACGGTGGCCTCCCCGATGTAGAGGGTGCGGGCGATGTCGGGGTTGGACAACCCTCGGGCGACGAGAGCAACCACCTCGACTTCGCGGGGAGTGAGCTCAGGGCGCCGAGGCGAGCGCAGTTGGGCGGCGAGTTTGGCGGCGACCGGGGGTGCCAACACGGTCTCGCCGCGAGCAGCCCTCCTGATCGCATCGCCGAGCACGGCAGGCTCGGTGTCTTTGAGGAGGTAGCCCCGCGCTCCTGCCTCGACCGCGTGGATGATCTCCGCGTCGGTGTCATAGGTCGTGAGGATGATGACCTCCGGCGCCCCCGGCAGGGCGCGCACCAGGCGGGTCGCCGTGACGCCGTCCACACCCGGCATCCGCAGGTCCATGAGCACGACGTCGATCGGCGTCTCGCCCACGAGCGCCACCGCCGCCGCGCCATCGCCCACGTCGGCCACCACCTCGAGATCGGACTCGTCCGCGAGCATGGCGATCATGCCGGCGCGCACCACGGGGTGGTCGTCAACGATGAGCAGCCGGATCGGTCGATCCGGGCCGCGGCGGATGCGTCTGGACAGGAGTCATCGGGGCACCCTCACCGTCACGGTGGTGCCACGCCCGGGCGCCGACGTGATGCTCGCGTGTCCGCCGATGTCCTGGGCTCGGGCGCGGATCCCGTCGAGGCCGAACCCAGTGCTCGGGTGGCCATCGTCGAACCCCCGGCCGTCGTCGCTGACGGCCAGGACCACGTCACTGGGATGGGAATAGTCGATCTGGACCGTCGCCGTCCTCGCGTCCGCGTGCCGCCGGATGTTGGCGACGGCTTCTTGTGCGGTGCGCAGCAGCACGACGTCATGCGTTGCGCCCAAGGCTTGCGGCTCACCGACAGCGACCAGTCGAAGGTCCAGAAGGCCCGATTGCGCGACTTCGGTGACGAGGCGTTCCAACGCCTGCACCAAGGTCCGGGACTCCAGGTGGCCCGGAGTGGTCTCGGCCACGATGAGCCGCGCCTCCTGCAGGTTGTCGGCGGAGGTCTGCTGGACGAGAGCAACGTGGTCCCGCGCCGTGGCGATATCTCCCCTGACCAGGGCAGCATCGGCCGCTCGGCTCAGCGCGATCACCGAGGTGAATCCCTGGGCGAGCGTGTCGTGGATCTCCCGAGAGAGTCGTTCTCGCTCGGCACTGACCCCCCTCGCGCGCTCGGCTGCTGCCAACTGATCCTGGGCTTCTCGCAGCGCGTCGATGGTGGCCGCCCGCGACTGTGCCTCCGCGACCAGGCGCAGGATGAACAACCCCAGCGCGAGGGACAGGACGAGCGAGGCGGCCGCGCTGAAGAGGATTTGCCGGTGCGCCTGGGTGTCGCCGTCGGCGTGCAGCCACCCGATCGCGGCATAGATGCCCACCACCACAACGCTGGCGACGACGCCCTGCCGCGGCGTCCGGACAACTGACCACAGCTGCGGGAAGAGGACGAAGAACATCACGGGGGCGCTGGAGTCCGGATTCACCGCGCAACAGCCGAGGACGGCGGTCCAGGCGATGACGAGGTAGGCCGTGCCCCACCCCGGGCGCTCCTGTGCCACTCCCGGGGCGCCGACGACGGCATACGCGATGACCACGAGCGCAAGGAGAGCAAACTCCGGGAGCCGACCGTGCGGGCCGGGGTGAGCGACTGCCGTGGCCCACACCGTCGCGATGACGCCGGTCCCAAACCACAGATGCCACCACACGAGCTGCCGACGCCACATCTGCGCGAACTCGCCCTGCGAGCTCACGGAGGCGTCGGTCATCGGCATCAGGTCGTGCCTCGTTTAAACCAGCGGAAGGTCCGCACGCACAGCACGAGCCCACCGACCGCCCAGAGCACGAGGATGACGGCGGTGCGGCCGTGCTCCCAACTGCCGGCCATCTCCGAACTCACCATGACGTCTGGGAGGAAGACCGAGCGCATTCCTTGGGCGATCCATTTGAGCGGGAAGGCGGACGCGATCTGCTGCATCCACGATGGGATGTCGCTGAAGGCGAAGTAGACGCCGGAGATGAACTGCAGCACGAGCATCGGGCCGATGACGACCGCACCGACCGACCGCGCCGTGCCGAGGGACGAATAGGCGATGCCGAGGGTCGTGCCACCGATGACGCCGAGGACAAAGACCCACGCGAACGTGCTCCAGGCAGCGACCGTCGTCGGCAGGGTGACATCGAAGGCCCAGCGGGCGACCGCCAGCATGAGGACCATCTGCGCAGCTGACGTCAGGGCCACGAGGCCGACCTTGCCCAGGAAGTAGGCCACCGGAGGCATCGGCGTCGACCGCAGCCGTTTGAGGGTGCCGTCATCGCGCTCGCTCGCCACCGAGATCGCCATGGTCTGGAAACTCGTGAGCATGACACCGGCCGACACCATGCCGGGGAGAAAGAACCGACCGGCCGTGAGGTCGAGGGCCCGCATCGTCGGGGTGTCGAACTGCCGCCCGAAGATCACGGAGAAGAGGGTGAGCATCATGACGGGGAAGAGGAACGAGAAGAACACCGACTCCTTCTCGCGGAAATACATCGTCAGTTCGAGTCGCGTGCGGTCCCACCCGAGGGCCAGCGCGTGCATCATGAGGTGCTCCGGCCGTGTGCGCTGGTCGCGGTGGTGTCCGCGATGAGAGCGAGATAGGTGTCTTCCAGGGTGGGCCTGGTGACTGTCAGGGCCGGGACCTCACCTCCGAGCCGGGCAGCCAAGCCGGGCCACCTCCGCCGTCGGGGAGGCCGTGCGAAGGGTATGCCGGGTGCCTCCTTCGTCCCACGACACGGTGGCTTCCTGCACTCTGCCGCCCTCCGAGATCGGCGGGAGTGCCCAGCGCGACGATGCGACCGCCAGCGATAACACCGACCCGATCGGCGAGGTGCTCGGCCTCGTCGAGATAGTGCGTCGTGAGCAGGATCGTCGTGCCGTCGCCGGCCAGAGAGGTGATGAGATCCCAGAAGTCGCGGCGCGCCTGTGGGTCGAAACCGGTCGTCGGTTCGTCGAGGAAGAGCACCTCGGGTCGCCCGATGATGCCGAGGCCGACGTCGAGCCTCCGGCGCTGGCCACCGGACAGGCTCCCGATCCGGGCATCGGCCTTATCCGTCAGCCCCACCGAGTCGAGCACCTCGTCGACCCCCTTGGGGCGTGCGTAGACGCGGGCGGTGCTGCCGAGGATCTCCCGTGGCGTGAGCAGGTCGAGCCCGCCGGACGACTGCAGCACAATGCCAATCCGGTTGCGCCACAGCCCATCTGCGTGTGCCGGATCGACTCCGAGCACGTCGACTGAGCCACCGTCACGCGTCCGGAACCCTTCGAGGATTTCCACCGTCGTGGTCTTGCCGGCCCCGTTGGGCCCGAGGAAGGCGAACACCTCGCCAGCTTCGATATCGAGATCGACGCCGGCGACCGCATGGACGTCGCCGTAGGTCTTGGTCAAGTCACGCACACGCACAGCACTGCTCATGGGATCAGTGTCCGCCCCCTCGGCTCCCCGTCGCGACGTCCGACCGGTGGACCCGAGGTCCACCGGTCGGTGGAATGGTCAGCTCCCGAGCGCCGCGCTCACGACCTCACGGGCCTCGGCCTGCACCTGAGCGAGGTGGTCGGCCCCCCGGAAGGACTCGGCGTAGATCTTGTAGACGTCCTCGGTGCCCGACGGGCCGGGCCGCGAACCAGGCCGACTCGGTGACGACCTTGAGGCCCCCGATGGCTGCCCCGTTGCCCGGCGCCGCGGTGAGTTTGGCGGTGATCGCCTCGCCGGCAAGGGTGTCTGCGCTGACGTCGGCGGGGGACAGAGCCCCGAGCTTCGCCTTCTCCGCTCGGGTCGCCGCGGCGTCGATCCGCGCGTATGCCGGTGCGCCGTAGCGCGCGGTGAGGTCGCCGTAGTGCTCGCTCGGGCTCTTGCCGGTCTTGGCCAGGATCTCGGATGCGAGCAGGGCCAGCAGGATGCCGTCCTTGTCGGTCGACCAGACCGAGCCGTCAAAGCGCGCAAAGGACGCCCCGGCGGACTCCTCGCCGCCGAACGGGCCCGAGCCGTCGAGCAAGCCTGGCACGAACCACTTGAAGCCGACGGGCACCTCGACCAGCGTGCGCCCGAGGGCGCCAGCGACGCGGTCGATCATCGAGGACGACACGAGGGTCTTGCCGATGAAGCCATCCGCGCGCCACCCAGGGCGAGCGCCGCCGTAGAGGTAGTTGATGGCCACCGCGAGGTAGTGGTTGGGGTTCATCAGGCCACCGTCGGGGGTGACGATCCCGTGACGGTCCGCGTCGGCGTCGTTGCCGGTCGAGATCTGGAAGGCGTCCTTGCTGGCGATGAGCGAAGCCATGGCCGACGGCGACGAGCAGTCCATCCGGATCTTGCCGTCCCAGTCGAGTGTCATGAAGCGCCAGGTCGCGTCGACGAGGGGGTTGACCACGGTGAGGTCGATCCCCAGGCGTTCGGCCATGACCGCCCAGAAGCCGACGGAGGCCCCGCCGAGCGGGTCCGCTCCGATGCGGATCCCGGCGTCCTTGATCGCCGCGATGTCGACGACGTTGGGGAGGTCTTCGACATAGGTGCCGACGAAGTCATACCCCTGGGCCGCTGCCCGAGCGCGGCCGAAAGGCACCCGCTTGACGCCTGCGAGCCCGGCCCTGATGTAGGCATTCGCCGCTGCTGCAATGACTTTGGTGGCGTCGGTGTCGGCTGGCCCACCGTGGGGCGGGTTGTACTTGAAGCCACCGTCGGACGGTGGGTTGTGTGACGGCGTGACGACGATGCCGTCAGCGAGACCGGCCCCGGCCGGCAGATCGTCGACGCCACCGATCTTGCCGCGGTTGGCCCGGAGGATCGCGTGCGAGATCGCCGGCGTCGGGGTGTAACCGTCGCGGTCATCGACGAGCACGGTGACATCGTTGGCCGCCAAGACCTCCAGAGCCGAGGCCCACGCTGGCTCCGAGAGGCCGTGGGTGTCCCGGCCGAGGAAGAGCGGCCCGTCGAACCCCTGCGAGCGCCGGTAGTCGACGATCGCCTGAGTCGTCGCGAGGATGTGCGCCTCGTTGAACGCCGTCCGCAGGCTCGACCCCCGGTGCCCGGAGGTGCCGAAGGCGACCTGCTGGTCGACGTTGTCCGGGTCGGGTTGACCGGTGTAGTAGGCGGTCACGAGGTGGGCGACGTCGACGAGGTCGCTCGCGAGGGCGACCGTGCCGGCTCGTTCGTGGGTCATGAGGTCCTCATCTCCAAAAGCCGTGGTGCACAGGGGTAACAGTCAGGTTCAGTCTTCCGGAATGAGCCAGACCGCCGACAGGCGGGGGATGGTGACGTTGACGGCATACGGTTGTCCGTCCGCAGCCGTGGTCGTCGGCGTGCAGCACGATGCCGGCCGAGCTGGGGGCATCGGGGTGGAAACCAGCGGTGTCCAGGACGACTCGCCAGCGGCCGCCGCGGGGCACGCCGAGGCGATAGGACTCGTGGGTCTGACCGCTGAAGTTGACTGCAGCCACGAGCAGCGGGTGCGTCCGTGGCAGGGTCGCCGTCGCCGATGCGGATGTAGGAGAACGTATTTCCGCTGGCGTCGTCGGCATTGAGCCACCGGAAGCCCGCCGGGTCATGGTCGAGCGCCCACAGGGCCGGGTTGGCCTTGTAGATCGCGTTCATCTCCTTGACCTGGGCGTGGATCCGGTAGTGGATCGGTTGTTCCAGCAGCCACCAGTCGAGGCTGCGTCCGTCGCTCCACTCGGACTCCTGCCCGAACTCGGACCCCATGAACAGCAGTTGCTTGCCCGGGTGGCTCCACATGTAGGCGATGAACGCCCGAAGGGTGGCGATCCGGTCCTCCCGCGATCCGCGGGACTTGCGCATGAGCGAGCCCTTGCCGTGGACGACCTCGTCGTGGCTGATCGGGAGGATGAAGTTCTCGCTGTAGGCGTACATCAGCGCGAAGGTGATCTTGCTGTGCTCGTACTGCCGGTACATCGGGTCGGTGTTCAAGTAGCGCAGGGCGTCGTTCATCCAGCCCATGTTCCACTTGAAACCGAAGCCGAGCCCGCCCTCGGTCGTCGGCTTGGAGACGCCCGCCCACGAGGTCGACTCCTCGGCGATCATGACGACGCCAGGAGTGCGCTTGTATGCCGTGGCGTTGGCTTCCTGGAGCAACTCGACCGCGTCGAGGTTTTCGCGGCCGCCGTGGATGTTGGGGATCCACTGCCCGGGTTGGCGCGAGTAGTCGAGGTAGAGCATCGAGGCCACACCGTCGACGCGGAGCCCGTCGACGTGGAACTCCTCGAGCCAGTAGGTCGCGTTGGCGACGAGGAAGTTGCGGACTTCCTTGCGGCCGAAGTCGAAGATCGTAGCGAACCCCACTCGTTGTGCCACCCCTTGCGGGGGTCCGGGTGCTCGTAGAGCGGCGTGTCCGTCGAACCGGGCCAGGGCCCACTCGTCCGTCGCGAAGTGCCCTGGGACCCAGTCGAGGATGACGCCGATTCCGTTGCGGTGCAACGTGTCCACGAGATAGCCGGAAGTCGTCGGGGGTGCCCCAGCGCGAGGAGACCGCGTAGTAGCCGGTCACGTGGTAGCCCCAGGACGGGCACGTAGGGGTGCTCCATGACGGGGAGGAACTCCACGTGGGTGAAGCCGAGGTCGCGTGACGTAGTCGACGAGATGCTCGGCGAGCGTCGCGGTAGTTCTGCCCCTGGCGCCAGGACCCGACGTGCACCTCGTAGATGCTCATCGGACCGTGGTGCGGATCCGTTGCGTCGCGCCGCGCCGTCATCCACTCGTCGTCGCCCCACTCGTAGTGCGACTCGTGGACGATCGAGGCCTGCTTGGGTGCCACCTCCGAGCAGCGGGCCATCGGGTCGGCCTTGAGCCGGACCACGGTGTCCTGGCCGCGGATCGCGAACTGGTAGTTCATGCCCTCGGACGCGCCCGGGATGAAGAGCTCCCACACGCCGGACTCGCCGAGCAGCCGCATCGGGTGGCTCAGCGCGGTCCCAGCCGTTGAAGTCGCCGACGACATGGACGGCCGTCGCGTTGGGCGCCCACACCGCGAAGGACACGCCCCACACGTCACCCGAGCGGGCCGTCGTAGTGGCGGACGTGCGCGCCGAGGACCTTCCACAGCTCCTCGTGGCGACCCTCGTTGATGAGGAAGCGGTCCATCTCGCCGAGGGTGGGGACGAACCGGTAGGGGTCGTCCTGCTCGTGTTCGACACCGTCGCCGTAGTCGACCAGCAGCCGGTAGTCCTGGCTCTCGTTGACGACATCCGTCGTGCCCGACCAGATCCCGCCGCGGACGTGCGGGAGGTCCAGGACGGTCCCGTCGTGAAGGCGGGCGCGGACGGTGCGCGCCAAGGGCCGGTATGCCGTGACGGTGAGTCCCACGGGGCCGAGGTGGTGGCCGAGCAGGTCGTGCGGCTGCGAATGGCGGGCCTCGAGGAACGCGGTGATCGCGCTCTCGTCAGCCACCATGGCCTGGGTCTGGACGGGCGTCATGGCACTCCTGACGTGCGGGGGTGGTGCGGGGGTGGGCGGGGGTGGCGGTTCGACGGGCCTCTGGAGCGTCGCGATGAGACGGTCGACGGCGCGGTGGGGGATCGGCAACCAGCTGGGGCGGTTGCGGGCCTCGTAGACGACCTCATAGAGGGCCTTGTCGAGTTCGAGGGCCTGGGTGACCGGGATGTCGGTCGGGCCGGTGCCGGCGACCGAGTGGTAGCCGTCGAGGAAGGCGCGCTGGCACTCCCGGGCCCAGGCGCGCCGGTCGCTGTCGGGCAGCGCCGCTTCGACCGTGCCCGCGACATAGTCGAAGGAGCGCAGCATGCCGGCGACGTCGCGCAACGCGAGATCCGGAGCGGTGCGCTCCGACAGCGGCCGCAGCGGCTCGCCCTCGAAGTCGATGACGAGGACGTGCTCGGGGTCGAGGTAGAGGACCTGGCCGAGGTGGAAGTCACCGTGGACGCGCTGCAGGTCCGGCCAGTCGAAGGCGCCGAGCCGGGCCATCGCTGCCTCGACCGCTGGTGCGTGCTCGGCCAGCGCCGGCACCTCGCCGACCGCCATGACAAAGCGTGACCGCACCGAGCGCATGACCGCCTTCTTGGCCTCGCCGGTGGCAGGCGTGACCCCGAATCGGTCGGCCAGCGACCGGTGGATGCGGGCCGTCGTGCGCCCGAGGACTTCGGCCGTCCTCGTGAAGTCGTCGCCGGCGCGGCATACCTCGACCGCCACCCGCCACGCATCCCGCACCCCGGGCACGAACACCTGGGCCGCGGCGAGATGCCCCGTGACCAATCCCTCGCCCGGGGTCGGCCACGTGCCGCGCAGGGACCCGATGGGGTCGGGCACGAGGCCGGGGTCAGCAGCCGCGAGCGCAGCCTGGACCGTGACGTCGGGATTGTCGCCCGGGGCGACGACCCGGAACACCTTGACGATGATGTGGCGCGGGATCGAGTCAGAAGCCGACCTCGAGGATGATCGAGGTGTTGGACTGTTCGCCGCGCAGCACCGAGCAGGCCAGGAGCCGGGGCGCGTGCCGCGCTGCAGCTCGCCATCACCGTGCACGGTCACGCTCACGAGGCCGTCCGAACGGTCGGCTTCGCGGTCTCCGGTCGACGATCGTGCGCAGGAGCTCGGCCACGTATGCCGGGTCGTGCGGCGCGTCGTAGACCCAGCGGGTGCCCAGGACGCTGTGCTCGATCGTGCCCACGAGGGCCCGGTCTGCCCCCGCCAGCGGGGCGCTGCGATAGGTCAGCGGGCACTTGGTAGATGACCGAGTCGGCGCTCGCCGGGTCGCCATCGCGCACGAGGAGGGTCTCGATGCCGACCTCGCCCTCGCGGGTCGACGAAGCGGAAGCTCCCGACTGCCGCGAGCGTCGCGGTGCGACCCTTGGCGGCATACCACCGCTGGGCACCGATCCACCGTTGGACGACCTCAAGCTTGCCCGGCCGCAAGGTCGCGTCGTGGATCTCGGCGACAGGACTCACGGGGCGTCCGCGAGATCGAGCCAGTAGTAGCCGCGCGGGGCGAAGGTCATGTGCAGCGTCCCGTCCTCGCCGACCTGACCGAGCGCTCTGGCCGCCGCGAAGGTCGACGACGCGGCGACCGGCATACTCCCGCGGAAGCGAGACGACCGCGCCTTGGGCGTTCGCGGAGAGGTTGGCCAAGACAGAGGACGGCCCGCGACCCCGTGGACACCTCCTCGCCCGTGCGGGTGAAGGCGAGGACGGCCGGGTTGTCGGCGGTCATCGGCGTGAAAGCGCCCATGCCGAAGACCGGGTGGGCCTTGCGGGTGGCCAGGATGCCGCGCGTCCAGTTGAGGTAGGACGCCGGGCTGGCGACCTGGGCCTCGACGTTGACGCCTTGATGGCCGAAGGCGACCGATGAGACGACCGGGAGATAGAGACGGCCGGGGTCGGCGGTCGAGAAGCCGGCGTTGCGGTCAGGCGTCCACTGCATCGGCGTGCGCGAGGCGTCGCGGTCGGGCAGCCAGATGTTGTCGCCCATCCCGATCTCGTCGCCGTAATAGAGGCACGGCGAGCCGGGCAGGGAGAGCACGAGAGCATTGATGAGCTCGAGTTGCGCGCGATCGCCGTCGAGCAGGGGAGCGAGGCGGCGGCGGATGCCGACATTGGCCCGCATCCGGGGGTCGGGGGCATACCAGGCATACATCGCGGCGCGTTCCGCGTCGCTGACCATCTCGAGGGTGAGCTCGTCGTGGTTGCGCAGGAAGGTGCCCCACTGCGACCCCTCGGGGATCGCGGGGGTGTCGGCCAGCACGTCGAGGATCGGCGCGGCGGTCTCCGAGCGAAGGGAGTAGTAGAGCCGCGGCATGACCGGGAAGTGGAAGCACATCTGGCACTCGGGTGCCTCCGGGGTGCCGAAGTAGTCCACGACCTCGGCCGGAAGCTGGTTGGCCTCGGCCAGCAGGATCCGGCCGGGGTATTCGGCGTCGACCATCGCCCGGAGTTCGGCGAGGAAGGCGTGCGTCTTCGGGTGGTTTTCGCCGCTGTGGCCCTCCTCCTCGAACAGATAGGGCACGGCGTCGAGGCGGAAGCCATCGATCCCCATGTCCATCCAGAACCGCACGATGTCGAACATCTCCGCGCGCACGGCGGGGTTTTCGAAGTTGAGGTCCGGCTGGTGGGAGAAGAACCGGTGCCAGAAGTACTGCTTGCGCACCGGGTCGAAGCTCCAGTTGGAGTCTTCGGTGTCGACGAAGATGATGCGGGTCCCGGCATACTTCGCGTCGGTATCCGACCACACGTAGTAGTCGCCATAGGGCCCGCTCGGATCGCTCCGGCTCGCCTCGAACCACGGGTGCGCATCGCTCGTGTGGTTCATGACGAAGTCGGTGATGACCCGGATGCCGCGCGCGTGCGCCTCGCTCAGCAGGTCACGGAAATCGGCGACGCTGCCGAATTCCGGCAGGACCGAGCGATAGTCGGCGATGTCGTATCCGCCATCGCGCAGCGGCGAGGCGTAGAAGGGCGGCACCCAGATGCAGTCGACGCCGAGCCACTGGAGGTAGTCGAGCTTGCCGATCAGCCCTCGGAAGTCACCCGAACCCGACCCGGTGGAGTCGGCGAACGCCCGCACGAGGACCTCGTAGAACACCGCGGTCCGAAACCACTGCGGGTCGACCGTCAACCCGGGGCGCGCGGGACCAGTGATGCTCGACATGCTCATGTCTTCCTTTTATCGGGGGGCTCTCCACGACTGCGGGCGACGCGGAGGGTCAGTAGCTGCCCACGTGCAGGATGTGGACGGGTTCGCTGTCGGCGCCGAGGCGGACGAAGGCATGCTGATGCCAGTCCCACCACTGGTCGGTGATGAGGTCGTGGACCGGCATCCCCGCATCCCAGTCGAGCCCCAGCGCAGGCATGTCGAGGTGGATGTGGGTTTCGCGGGTCGAGTGCGGGTCGAGGTTAGCGACGACGATGATCGTGTCGCGCTCTCCGCTGGGCAGGACCCGGGTCTTGGAGAAGCAGAGGAAGTTTTCGTCGTCGACGGCGTGGAAGCGCAGGTTGCGCAGCCAGCGCAGGCTCGGGTGAGCTCGCCGGATCTCGTTGAGTCGGGTGAGATACCACGCGAGGGATTGGCCGTCCTTCGGCCCGCCGGGCTCGTAATCGGCCCACCGTCGGTCCTTGAACTCGTACTTCTCGTTGTCGATCTGCTCCTCAACTCCTGGCCGTGCGACGCACTCCATGAGTTCGTAGCCGGTGTAGATCCCGTAGGTCGGGACCAGCAGGGCCGCGAGGGCCGCTCGCAGCTTCCAGGCGGTCGGCCCGCCGTATTGCATGTAGGGCGTGAGAATGTCGTGAGTCGTCGGCCAGAACGACGGGCGCATGTATGCCGCGGCGTCCCCGGCCAACTCCTCGCAGTATTCCCGCAGCGACCAGGCCTCGTTGCGCCACGCGTAGTAGGTATAGGACTGCTGGAACCCGGCCTTGGCCAGGGTGTGCATCATCGCCGGCTTCGTGAACGCCTCCGACAGCCAGATCACCCCGGGGTGGTCCTTGGCCACGTCTGCGATGAGCCACTGCCAGAACTCGACGGGCTTGGTGTGCGGGTTGTCGACCCGGAAAACCTCGACCCCGTGGTCGATCCACACCTGGATCATCCGGCGCATCTCGGCATAGGACCCTTCCGGGTCGTTGTCGAAGTTGAGGGGGTAAATGTCCTGGTACTTCTTCGGGGGGTTCTCGGCATACGCGATCGTGCCGTCGGCCCGCGTCGTAAACCACTCGGGGTGCGCGCTGACGTAGGGGTGATCGGGGGAGCATTGGAGCGCGATATCCATCGCGACCTCCATGCCGAGGCGTTTGGTCTCGGCGACGAAGGCCTCGAAATCCTCGAACGTGCCGAGCTCGGGGTGGAGGGCGTCGTGTCCGCCGTCAGGTGAGCCGATGGCATACGGGCTGCCCGGGTCACCGGGGAGGGCGACAAGGGTGTTGTTGCGGCCCTTGCGCGCAGTGGTCCCGATCGGGTGGATCGGGGTGAGGTAGACGACGTCGAAACCCATCGCGGCGATTGCCGGGAGCCGCTCCATCGCGGTGCGGAAGGTGCCCGAGGACCACTCGCCGGTCTCGGGGTCCTGACGGGCGCCCTCGGAGCGGGGGAAGATCTCATACCACGCCCCGAAGAGCGCGAGTTCTCGCTCGACGAGCAGGCGGTATGCCGTGCTCGGGCTGACCTTCTCCCGCAACGGGTAGGCAGCGAAGACCGCGTGGACCTCGGGCGCGATGGCCGTGTGCAGACGCTCGATCGGGGAGCGGCCCGCGTCGCGCAGCACCTTGACCGCGTGGGCGAGGGTGGCCCGCTGCTCCGCGCTGGCCGTGGCCGGCAGGGCGGCGAGCCCCTTCTCGATCACCCGGGCGCCCTCTTCGAGCATGAGGAGGGCGTCGACGTCGGCCTCGACCTTGATCGTGCCGTCGTGGACCCACGTGCCCCACGGGTCCGACCATCCCTCGACCCGGTAGCGCCACCAGCCGGGACGGTTGGCGACGACCGTGGCCTCCCAGAGGGACAGCCCCACGTTGACGCTCGTCATCGGCGCGATGTGGTCGACGCCGTCGGGATCGGTGAGGACGATGGAGGCATTGACGGCGTCATGGCCTTCACGGAACACCTGCGCGGTGACGAGGAACTCCTCGCCGACGACCGCCTTGGCCGGGCGCAGCCCGCCGTCGACGAGCGGCGTGACGTTGACGACCGGGATCCGGCCAATGGGCAGGACGCCGGAGGGAAGCGGGTTGCCCGGCCCGGGAGAGGGGCGTGGGCCCACCGGCTCGTCAGCAGCGGCCGAGTCAGCGGGGCTGACGGTGGCGGTCACTGTCGGTGGCGCCGCCACCGCGGCCTGGGCTCGCGAGGCGCGGCCGGCCTTGCCTTGACTTCGGCCGGAGCCGGAACTGGAGCCGGAGGCGGAACCCGAGCTGGAGCCCGAGCCCGAGCCGGAGCGGGAGGAGGGACGGGGGCCAGGGGTGGCGGAAGCGGCGCTCACAGTCATGACGCTACTAGGTCCGGGCCCGCCGCGTCGCCTCCCCGACAGGCGTGCCCCGGTCCCGGATGTAACCGCTTACCTCGGGTCAGTCCGCCTCGTGGGTGATCCGGTAGATCCGCATCGACGCGGGCAGCATGACGGCCGGTTCTCCGAGGCTGGCCGGCGTCGGCTGCAGCGGCGGACGGTCCCACGCGCTATCCCACAGCAACTCGCACGCAGCGGCCCGAGGGAGGGTCGGCAACGTGATCGCCGTGTCGTGATGACCCCCGTGATAGATGACCAGCAGTGCCGACTGGCCGTCCTGGGCTCCGTTGAGGAGCATCTGGAGAGTGCGCTGCGAGTCGTCGCCCCACCGATGGAGGGTCATCGGATGACCGTCGGCGTCAAACCAGTCGAGGTCTTTGGAACCGTCGAAGTGGACCTCACCGCCGCTGAAGAACATCCGGCTGCGCAGCACCGGGTGGGTCTTGCGCAGGTCGATGAGGAAGCGGGTGGTCTCGAGCAAGTCCTCCTGCCAGGGCTCCAACTCCCAGTCGTACCAGCTGAGTTCGTTGTCGTGGCAGTAGGCGTTGTTGTTGCCCCGCTGCGTGCGGCCGAACTCGTCGCCGCCGTTGATCATCGGCACGCCCGTCGACGTGAGCAGGGTCGCCATGAGGTTGCGCATCGACCGGTGGCGCACGAGAGACACGCCGTCGTCGATCTGCCCCTCGATGCCGTGGTTCCACGAACAGTTGTTGTCGGACCCGTCGCGGTTGTCCTCGTGGTTGGCCTCGTTGTGCTTGTGGTTGTATGCCGTGAGGTCGGCCATCGTGAACCCGTCGTGTGCCGCGACGAAGTTGATCGACGCCGTCGGCCCCCGGTCGCGGGCGTGGAACAGGTCGGCCGAGCCCGACAGGCGCGTCGCGAGGTCTTGGACGCCGTGGGCTCGGTGACCGCTGATGAGACTCGACAGGTCAGCGAGCCAGAACGAGCGGATCCGATCGCGATAGCGGTCGTTCCACTCGCAGAACAGCGGGGGGAACTGCCCGGTGCGCCAGCCCTGGATGCCGAGGTCCCAAGGCTCGGCGATGTTCTTGACCGATGACAGGACGGGGTCGGTGCGCAGCGCCACGAGCAGTGGATGGTCGGGGTCGAACTCGTCGTTCTTGCCGCGGCCGAGGGCCACCGCGAGGTCGAACCGGAAGCCGTCGATGTGGCACTCGGTGACCCAGTAGCGCAGCGAGTCGAGGATCATCCGGATCGCGACGACGTTGCGCACGTCGACGGTGTTGCCGCATCCGGTGACGTCGATGTCGTCGCCTCTGCCGTCGAGGCGGTAATAGGCCGCGTTGTCCAGCCCCCGCCACGACAGGGTCGCGCCACGCGCAGACTGCTCTGCGGTGTGGTTGTAGACGACGTCGAGGATGACCTCGATGCCGGCGGCGTGGAGGAGTTTGACCATGCCCTTGAACTCGTCGAGGACCCCCTGCGGGTCGGTCGCCGCGGCATACCGCGCGTGTGGGGCGAAGAAGCCGAGGGTGTTGTAGCCCCAGTGGTTGGTCAGGCCCCGGCGCCACACCTCGGGCTCGTTGACGAACGAGTGGACGGGGAGGAGTTCGACCGCCGTCACCCCGAGACGGGTGAGGTAGTCGATCGTCACGGGGTGGGCCAGGCCGGCATACGTGCCGCGCAACTCGTGGGGCACCCCCGGTAGGCGCATCGTGAGATTGCGGACGTGCGTCTCGTAGATGACCGATTCGCTGAGCGGGCGATTCGGGCGGATGTCAGCGCCCCAATCGAAGGAGTCACGGACGACGACGCCCCTGGGGACAAAGGGAGCCGAGTCGCGGGTGTCGGGGTGGTAGAGGTCTTCGGGGCGCAGGTCCGGGCTGGTGCGGTGTCCGTAGACCTCGCCGGTCCACGTGAGGTCGCCCTCGATGGCGCGGGCGTAGGGGTCGAGCAGGAGCTTGCTCGGGTTGTAGCGCAGCCCGGCGTGCGGTGCCCACGGGCCTCTGGCGCGCAGGCCGTAGCGCTGGCCGAGCCCCATGCCCGGCACGAAGCCGAACCAATAGCCGAAGCGCCGGTCGGTCAACGGGACGCGGCGCTCCGAGGCCCCGGTGCGGTCGCCCGGATCGAAGAGGCAGACGTCAACGGCGTCGGCGTGACCGGCATACACGCACACCTCTGCTCCGCCGTCGACGAGGGTGACCCCCGGCGCTGGCGGGTGGTCGCGGCGGGTCGAAGGTCGCGGCATGTGGCTCAGGATAGGGGGGCGCTACCGTGGGTGCATGACGGATCCGACCGCCCTGCCCAACTTCCCCCCTCCCGCCGACGAGCACCCGCTGCGCGGCCGCATGCTCGATGTCATCAACGACCTCGGGACCTTGCCGGTCATCGACGACGACGGCGATATTGCGATCACGCTCGGGGAGCCGCCACAGCAGTTGTTCGTGCGCTGCACCGACGGCGATCTGCCGATCTTCCGGGTCTTCGGGCAGTGGGTCATCGGGGACGCCGCCCCGGAGGACGACCTCGTGAGGCTGGAGCGCTGCAATGACTTCACGCTCCAGCTCAACGTCGCCAAGGTCGGCATCGCCAACGGCAACCTCATCGTCACGGCCGACCACGTCGTCACGCCGGACACGGATCTGTCGCCCCTCTTCCAGCTCACGGTCAACCTCGTCCTGCAGGTCGTGTCGGCGTGGTTCGGGTCGTGGGAGCAAGGGCGCCACGAGGCGTCAGAGTCCGGAGGTTCGTGATGTCGCAGAGCACAGGTCAGGCCGAGTTCGTCCGTCTCGAGGTCGCCGACGGGGTCGGCACGATCCGGATCGACCGCCCGAAGATGAACGCCATCAACTTGCAGGTCCAGCGTGAGCTCAAGGCCGCGGCCGAAGAGGCCGGTGAGCGCAGCGACATTGCCGCCGTCGTCGTCTACGGCGGCGAGCGCGTCTTCGCCGCCGGGGCGGACATCAAGGAAATGCGCGAGATGTCGTATGCCGACATGGCCGGCGCCGTCGACACCCTCCACTCCTACGTCTCGACGCTCGCCCGGCTGCCCAAACCGACGGTCGCCGCGGTGACCGGGTATGCCCTCGGCGGCGGGTGCGAGCTGGCGATGGCCTGCGACTTCCGCTTCGTCGGGGAGTCGGCCAAGCTCGGGCAGCCCGAGGTGCTCCTCGGGGTCATCCCCGGCATGGGCGGCACCCAGCGTCTGGCCCGGCTCGTCGGGGCGACCAAGGCCAAGGAGCTCTGCCTCACCGGGCGTTTCATCGGCGCCGCCGAAGCGCTGGCGATCGGCCTCGCTGACCGCGTCGTCGCCGACGACCAGGTGTATGCCGAGGCTCTCGCGTTCTGCCGGCAGTTCGTCGGCGGCCCGGCGGTGGCGATCCGCGCGATCAAGGAGTGCATCGACCGGGGTGCCTCGACCGATCTCGAGACCGGCCTGGCGATGGAACGACAGATGTTTGCCGCGATGTTCGCCACCAAGGACCGGCAGATCGGCATGGACTCCTTCGTCGAGCACGGCCCGGGCAAGGCGGTCTTCGAAGGCCGCTGACGCGTGACGAGTTTCACAGGCCTTGGGTTGCCCCGCCCCTTGGTTACTGGCAAGTAACATGGCGTCGTCCGCGCGCTCGGAGACCATCGGTCCCCGGGTGTCAGGCATCACCTCCGTCCGTCATTGGGCGCGGTGCGCCTGGACTGCGAGGATGACGTACGTGTGACGGCATACCCTGCCGTCCCCACCGCCGACCACATCCGATCCCAACGGAAGAGGACGTTCGACCGATGAACATCGTCGTCTGTGTCAAATACGTGCCCGACGCCCAAGCCGACCGCACGTTCAACGCGTCCGACAACACGACCGACCGCGCCAACGTCGACGGGCTGCTCTCGGAGCTCGACGAGTATGCCGTCGAGGAGGCCCTCAAGCTCGTCGAGTCGGCTGGTGGCGAGGTGACCGTCGTGACGGTCGGGCCCGACCAGGCCTCCGACGCCATCAAGAAGGCCCTGCAGATGGGGGCCGACAAGGGCATCCACGTCAACGACGACGCGATCCACGGCTCCGACGCGCTGGCGACCTCGCTCGTGCTGGCCGAGGCGATCACCAAGGCCGGCATGCCCGACCTCGTCGTCACCGGGATGGCGTCGACGGACGGCACGATGGGTGTCGTCCCCACGATGCTCGCCGAGCGACTCGGCCTGCCTGCGGTGACTTTTGCAAGCGAGGTGACCGTGGCCGGCTCGACGGTCTCCATCCGGCGCGACGGCGACGCCGCGAGCGTGACGATCGAGGCTGCGATGCCCTGTCTCATCTCGGTCACCGACCAGATCAACGAGCCGCGCTACCCCTCGTTCAAGGGGATCATGGCGGCCAAGAAGAAGCCGGTCGAGCAGTGGTCGCTGGCCGACCTCGGCCTCGACGCCTCCCAGGTCGGCCTGGCCAACGCGTGGACCGCGGTGCAGTCGTTCGAGGCTCGGCCACCGCGCCAGGTCGGCACGATCGTCAAGGACGAAGGCGATGGCGGAGCCAAGCTCGCCGGCTTCCTGTCCGAACGCAAGTTCATCTGAGCCCTCGACCTGACTCGACAAGGAGATCTAGACATGGCTGAAGTTCTCGTCCTCGTCGACCACGTCGACGGCGCGTGCCGCAAGACCACGAGCGAGTTGCTCACGATCGCCCGCCGCCTCGGCGAGCCCAGCGCGGTCTTCGTCGGATCCGGCTTTGACACCGCGGCCCCGACCCTCGCGGCGTTCGGCGCCGAGAAGGTCTACCGCGCCGAGGGTGACGCGCTGACCGGCTATCTCGTTGTCCCCCAGGCAGAGTTGCTCGCGCAGCTCGTCGAGCGGGTGCAGCCCGCCGCCGTGCTCGTGGCCTCCTCGGCCGAGGGCAAGGAGATCGCGGCACGGCTCGCGGTCAAGGTTGGCTCCGGTCTGATCACCGACGCCGTCGATGTGCAGTCCGACGGCGCTGGTGGTGTCGTGACGACCCAGACCGCGTTCGCCGGCGGTTACACCGTCAAGGCGACCGTGACCAAGGGTGTGCCGGTTGTCACGGTCAAGCCCAACTCCGCTCCGCCGGAGCAGGTTTCGGGTGCTGCTGCGGTCGAGACCGTCGACTACACCCCGTCAGCGCTCGCCTCGGGTGCCCGCATCACCGCCTCGACCCCGCGCGCTCGGACGGGCCGGCCCGAGCTGACCGAGGCGGCCATCGTCGTCTCGGGTGGGCGCGGCACGGGTGGCGACTTCTCGAAGGTTGAAGCATTCGCCGACTCCCTCGGCGCGGCCGTCGGCGCGAGCCGCGCGGCCGTCGACGCCGGGTGGTATCCCCACACCTCGCAGGTCGGCCAGACCGGCAAGCAGGTCAGCCCGCAGCTCTATGTCGCCTGCGGCATCTCCGGCGCGATCCAGCACCGGGCCGGCATGCAGACGTCCAAGACGATCGTCGCCATCAACAAGGACGACGAGGCCCCGATCTTCGAACTTGTCGACTTCGGAGTCGTCGGCGACCTCTTCGCCGTCTTGCCCGCCGCGACGGACGCGGTCCAGGCGAGCAAGGGCTGATCGCTAGCTGCCAGACGACCAGCCAGGCAGGTGTATGCCGTGTGGCCACTTGGCCGCGGCATACCCCTCCTGCTTGGATCAGCCCGTGAAGGTCACTGCTCTGCGCGAGGTGCCGACGCTCGTCGGCGCGCGCGTGCGGCTGGAGCCCCTGCGCGCGGAGCATGTGCCAGCGCTGTGGCCGCTCTTCGACGGGCCGGAGCTAGCCGGCGACGGGCCCCTCGCGGTCTTCGCCCGGGAGCAGGTGTATGCCGGCGTCGAACGCTCCCGCACGCGCACCGACCGCGCCGACTGGGCGATCGTCCGGGTCGTCGACGCGCTGCCGGTCGGGGAGGTTGTCCTCTTCGAGCTGCACGAGGAGCACGAGTCGATGGTCTTCCGGATCGCCTTGGTCGGCCCGCACGTCTTCGACCAGGGCTACGGCACCGAGGCCACCCGGCTCGTGCGTGACTGGTGCTTCGGGGAGCTTGGATTGAGACGACTGGCCCTCGACGTCGATGCGACGAACGAGCGAGCTCGACGGGTCTACGAGCGGGTGGGGTTTGTCGACGAGGGTCGTCGGCGTCAGGCCCGGCTGGTCGACGGGGAATGGCACGACGTCATCGATATGGCCATGCTGCGCTCGGACCCGCGCCCCTGACCTGATCTGGGAGAGCTCGGGATTTGCTCGGGATTACTCGATGACCCGGGACTACTCGGCGGGTTCGGCTCGCGTGACCCGTGCCCGGCCGCTGGTCCACGCTGCCTTGGGGGCCTGCCCGGCTGACCGGATCGCGCGACGCAGGGACTGGACGCCGACCCGCAACCGGCCCACCTCGATGATGCGCCACCCGCCCTCGATGGCCGCGTGGCGGAGTTCGTGGTCGGGGTTGACAGCGACCGGGTTGCCGACGCAGCCGAGCATCGGGGCATCACTGATGGAGTCGGAGTAGGCGAACGACCGCTCGAGGTCGTACCCGTGGGCGACGGCAAGGCCCCGGATGATCTCGGCCTTGCCCTCCTTGTAACAGAAGGGGCCGGTCAGCGCGCCGGTGTAGCGGCCCTCGGCGTCCCGCTCGCCGGTCGTGCCGAGGCCGTAATCCATGCCCGCGGCGACCGCGAAACGTTGGACGATCTCGGTGGGGCTGGCGGAGATGAGCACGAGTTCGTGGTCCATCGCCTTGTGCTCGTCGAGCACCGCTCGCATCGTCGGGGTGATGGTCGCCACGAGGTCGTCGAGGAAGCCGTCGGCCATCGCTTCGACCTTGCTGGCAGGCTGGCCCGCGACGCCACGCAGGATGCGGTCACGCACCTTCGCGGAACTGTCGTCGCTGGCCCCCCGCAGCATGAAGGACACGTTGCGGGCGAGGTCGAGCGCGAGTTCCCGCTTGCTCACGAACCCTGACTTGAAGGCTGCCTTGGCCAGGGGGATATTCGCTGACCCCGGGATGAGAGTGCCGTCGAGGTCGAAGAAGGCAGCGATCCGCCGGTGCGGGGCGGGCGGCTCGGCCATGTCACGTCTCCCGGAGGGCAAGGGTGGTCGGGCCCTCATCGTAGAGTCTTGTCGCCGTCTACGGGCGTCTGGCGACCCTGCCAAGTCCGCGCCGTAGGATCACCCGCGTGCCTGTCTACCTCGACCATGCCGCGACGACGGTCATCTACGACCATGTGGTCGAGGCGATGGCGGCGCAGCAGCGGCTCGTCGGCAACCCGTCGTCTTTGCACACCGCAGGACGTGCCGCTCGCCGCGTCGTCGAGGAGTCCCGCGAGCGGCTGGCTGCCGCCCTCGGCGCTCGGCCCTCCGAGGTGATCTTCACCTCCGGGGGCACCGAGTCCGACAACCTCGCCGTCACGGGGATCTTCCGGGCCAGGCGCGACGAGGACCCTCGCCGCACGCGCATCGTCGTGAGCGCTGTCGAACACCACGCGGTGCTCGACTGTGTCGAGGCCCTTGCAGGGCGTGACGGCGCGACGCTGACCTGGGTCCCCAGCGATCCCGACGGGCAGATCCACGCCACGGCTGTGCGCGACGCGATCGAAGCCGATCCATCGTCGGTGGCTCTCGTGACCGTCATGTGGGCCAACAACGAGGTCGGCACCGTCAACGACGTCCCCGCCATCGCTGAGGTCGCTCAAGCCTTCGGGGTCCCGTTCCACGTCGATGCGGTGCAGGCCGTCGGGCACCTCCCGGTCGACATGACCGCCTGCGGAGCCGACGCGCTCAGCTTGAGCGGGCACAAGGTCGGCGGGCCTGGGGGCACCGGTGCGCTGCTGGTGCGCCGCGAGCGAGAGCTCGTCCCACTCACCTATGGCGGCGGCCAGGAGCGGCAGATCCGCAGCGGCACCATCGACACCGCGGGAGTCCTCGGGCTGTCGCTCGCCGTGGAGTATGCCGTGGCGCGCGTCGACGAGGAGGCCGACCGGCTCGCACGGTTGCGCGACGCCATCATCGACGGTGCCCTCGCCCTCGACCGGGGCATCGTCGCGGGCGGGGTGTGGAAGTCCGGCGACGTCGAGCACCGTCTCCCCGGCAACGCCCACCTCATCGTGCCCGGATGTGAGGGTGACTCCCTGCTCTACCTCCTCGACGCCGCCGGCATCGAGTGCTCGACCGGATCTGCGTGTCAGGCTGGCGTGCCTCAGCCGAGCCATGTCCTGCTCGCGATGGGGCTCGACGAGACGGCCGCGCGGGGAGCCTTGCGGGTGACCTGTGGCCACACGACGACCGATGGTGACGTCGCGGCGTTCCTTGCCGCCCTGCCCGCGGCGGTGGACCGAGCGCGCCGCGCAGCGGGGACGGCGTGATGCGGGTCGTCGCGGCGATGAGCGGCGGGGTCGATTCGGCGGTGTGTGCCGCCCGGATGCTCGACGCGGGCCATGAGGTCGTGGGGGTGCACCTCGCGTTGGCGCAGAAGGCGAGCGTCCTTCGGGAGACGGCCCGCGGGTGCTGCACCATCGAGGACGCCGGCGACGCCCGCCGGGTCGCAGACCGGCTCGGGATCCCGTTTTACGTCTGGGACCTCGCTCGGCAATTCCGGCACGAGGTCGTCGACGACTTCGTCGCCGAGTATGCCGCCGGCCGCACCCCCAATCCGTGCCTGCGGTGCAATGAGCGGATCAAGTTCCATGCCCTGCTCGACAAGGCGCTCGCCTTGGGTTTCGATGCCGTCGCGACGGGGCATTACGCCCGCATCGTGGACGGCCCCTCCGGCCGCGAACTCCACCGGGCGGTGGACCTGGCCAAAGACCAGTCCTACGTCCTTGGCGTGCTCAATGCCGAACAGTTGGCGCGGTCGTTCTTCCCCCTCGGCGACTCGACCAAGGCTGAGGTGCGGTCTGAAGCCGCGGCCCGGGGCTTCGCCGTGGCGCGCAAGCCCGACTCTCATGACATCTGTTTCATCCCCGACGGCGACACCCTCGGGTGGCTTCGGGCGCGGGTCCCGAGCGAGTCCGGCGACATCGTCGACGAGGCCGGCACGGTCGTCGGCCGTCATGACGGAGCCGTGGGATACACCGTCGGGCAACGCCGCGGCCTTCACCTGTCCCGGCCTGCCAGGGATGGTCAACCCCGCTATGTCCAATCCGTCGATGTGACGCGAAATGTCGTCGTCGTCGCCCCCTCGGATTTGCTCGGCATCCGGGTCATCGACGCCGACCATGTCCGCTGGTGTGGAGAGCCTCCGGCTGGTCAGGCTCGATTCGGGGTGCAGATCCGGGCTCACGGCGCGGAGTTGCCTGCCGAGGTGACCATGACCGACGGGCCAGACCGTCGTCTCGTCGTCACCCTGGATGAGCCGCAGCGCGGCGTGGCATCCGGGCAGAGTGTCGTGCTCTACGACGGCACCCGGGTCGTGGGCTCCGGCACCATCAGCGCCACCAGTCGCTAGGCTCGCGCAAGTGACACGTGCGAGCGGGATCGGATCGTGGCCGGGCCTCGATATGCGGGAGGCGACGTCGGTCGTCCGAGACCTGCTGGCCGGCCTCGACGCCGACGGCGTGACGGGCCTTCCCTACCTTCCCGAACTCCCGGCACGAGGACCCGGTGGCGACCTCGTCGGCCGGACAGCCGGCCTGCTCGTCGACCTCCCCGTGGACCTTCAGCCGGCTGGTTGGCGTCTGGTCGACCGTCCTGGCGGCGACCTGGCCCGGACGCAGGCCTTCTGGCGTGAAGACCTCGACGTCCTTGCCGAGCTCTACGACGGCTATCTGGGACCCCTGAAGATCGCCATCGCCGGTCCGTGGACCCTCGCCGCAGGGATCATGCTCCATCGTGGTGAGCGCGTGGTCATCGACGACGGCGCAGTGCGTGACCTCGGCGAGTCACTCGCCGAAGGTGTCCGCGACCTCGTCTCTCAGGTGCGCCGGCTCGTGCCCGGCGCCGAGCTGGTCGTCCAATACGACGAGCCCTCCCTCCCGGCCGTCCTCGCCGGTGAGCTCCCGACTGCGTCGGGCTTTGGCCGCCTGGCGCCCGTCGACCCGCAGACAGCCATCGGTGTCCTGCGCACCGTCGTCGCGGCAGCGGGGGAGCGGCCCACGGTCGTCCACTGTTGTGCGGCATACCCGCCGTTGCCGGTCCTGCGAGCGAGCGGCGCCGGCGGCCTGGCCCTCGACACCACGCTGCTCACCCCCCGGGGCTGGGAGGGAGTCGCGGTCGCGCTGGAGGACGGCATTGACCTGTATGCCGGGTGCCTCCCCACCGCCTCCGAAGTCACCGATCGTCGTGTGGCCCAGGACGTTTCGCAGATGTGGGATCGAATCGGCCTGAGCCGCAGCGATCTCGCGGGGGTGACGGTCACGCCCGCCTGCGGGTTGGCAGGGTGCGCGCCAGCAGACGCGATTGCGCGGCAGCGTCAGGTCATCGATGTTGCCCGACGTCTGGCCGCACGCGCCCAGGACTGAGTTTGCTCAGGCGGCCTTGGTCGCGGTCGCTTCCGCCGTGCTTGCGCTCCCGTTGAGGGCAGAACCTTTCTTGAACTCCTCGAACGAGATGTTCCAGTCGGTCCACCCGTTTCCACGGTCGAGCGGGCGGCGGGTGCCGGTGACGACGACGGGGTCGCCGACCTTGGCGAGATCGAAAAGCCATTTGGCGTTGGCTGTCGTCATCCCGATGCAGCCGTGGCTGACGTTGGCCTTGCCGTGGCTGGCGTCGGCCCAGGGCGCCGCGTGGACGTACTCGCCCGACCACGTTTCCCGCATCGCCCACTTGACGTTGGTGCGGTAGTAGCCCGGGCTGCCCACCGGGACACCGGTCGTCGCCGCATCCATGATGACTTCGGCGTTCTTTTCGATGATGACCTTGGTGCCACTGCGCGTTTCCATCCCCGGCCGGCCACCAGAAATCGGAATCGTGCGGATGACCTGGCCGTCCTTGACGACAGTCATCTGGTGGGCTGCCAGATCGGCTTTCATGATGAGCGAATACCCGACGGTGAAGCCGCCCTTGACTGATTTCTGTCCGAAGTTGCCATTGCCGGCGCTGACACCGTTGATATCGATATCGACGGCAACCTTGGTGCCAGGGGTCCAGTAGGAAACGGGGCGGTAATGGATCTCACTATTGCTGACCCAGGCCCACCCGCCCGGTTGAGACGGGACGCTCGTGACGGACATGCGCTTCTCGAACGAGGCCCGGTCGGTGACCGGTGCGCTGAACCGGACGACGACCGGCATGGCCACGCCGACGGTCGCGCCGTTGGCGGTCAGGGTTGCGCTGATCTCCTGCTTTTCGAGAGCTTGACGGTGTTGAACGTCATGGTCTTCGTCTGAGGCTTGCCGTCGACGTTTTGCCCGGTCATGGAGATGGAGTAGGTCGTCGCCGGTTCCAGGAGTGAGCGAGCCTTCCAGGTCGTCCCGTCGGGGGCGAGCTCGCCTTCGACCTTGACCTTGCCGAGTTTCGGATCCGTGTAGTCGAGGACGACATCTGTGACGCTGCCGTTGGCCGCTGCGACGGTGACGACCGTGTCCACCGGCACAGGAGTGTCGGTCGCGACATTGGCGGTCAGGGCGACGTCAGCAGCCGGGGCCGCGGCGGCATCCGGACTCGAGGGGCCGGAGGTGGGTCCCGACGCGGCCCCGGTCGCGCTATCCGGCATACCGGTCGACGTGGTGCAGGAGGCGGCCAGCGCGCACACGAGCGCAGTGGCGACGGCAAGACCGATCCGGCGATACGTGGGTCTGGACGTGAAATACCGGTGAGACATTCGAGGGCGCCCCCAGACAGCTTCGATGGGGTCAGCCCAATCTGCCCTGAGTCAGTTTCTGCCACGTCTGGTCGTGATGCAAGTTCGGCTCGGAATGTGGAGCGAAAGGGTGGCAACTCATGAGGCGACTGTTGCGTCCGTGATTCGGCATCTGCGCCCGGCTTTCGGCAACGCTCCGGCCAACACCACGCGACTCACCTATTCCGGCCTTCATCCGGCGGGGAGGGCGAAACGGGTGCGCCGCCTCGCGACCACCCTCTCAGGTGGGAGCCTCGTCGACCCGATGCACTCTCGAACACACCCTCAGCGAACGCTCCAGTCAGCCGCCTCGCCTGCTACGTCGTCGTCGTGCATGCCCGACATGACCCAGGCCCGGACCGCAGCCACGCGGTCTGGAGTCAGATCGGGCGGCGTGCACGAGCGGGTCCGTTCGAGCAGGTCAAGGGGCAACTCAAGACCGTAGGTCTCGACGTAATAGGCGAGATCTTCCGGCCACACGAACTCGCCATCCGTCTTCAGGTTGATCGGCGAAATGCGTGTCCTCTCTGGGTTCAAACCATCGTCGGCCATCGCCGAGGTCGCAGCCACCGTGTAGGCGTTGCGCAGGTAGCTCGCAACGCACGGACGGGCCTCGCACGGCACGACGTCCCTCCTGTGGGCGACCAACTTTCCGCTGCCCGTCAGACCGTGGGGCAGGTCTTCGAAGAATCCATAAGCCTTCATCGCCCTCCTCCCGGACCACAGTCTCTCCAGACGCCCGTGTTGCTCTGGGCCATCGTCCCGGTGGTCATCTGGCCGTCATCGAAGATTCAGACGGTGTCCGCGGTCGAGGTCTCTCAGCCCGGGCAGCTTTCACATCGGCATCGTATGCCGACCGCGCTTACCTATGCGGCAAGATGACGCCGTGGCGATGACTGGGACCTCTGACCTGCCCGGCGGCATACCCCCGGAGGTCCGGCATGAGTGGGAGTCGTTGGCCGAGCGGATCCGTGGGCACCAGTTCGCCTATCACGTCAAGGACGCCCCGACGATCAGCGACGGAGAATACGACGCACTCATGCGCGCGCTGGTCGCCCTCGAGACCGCGCACTCCGGGCTTGCGACCCCAGACAGCCCGAGCCAACAGGTTGGCGCACCGGCCTTCGCGACGGGTTTCGAGCCGGTGGCTCACGTCTCGCGGATGATGAGCCTCGACAACGTCTTCTCCCCGGAGGAACTCCAGTCCTGGGTCGGCCGGGTGACGCGGGAGGTGGGGGAGCCCGGGCAGGCGTTCCACTTCCTCGTCGAGCTCAAGGTCGATGGCCTCGCGATCAACCTCCGCTATGACGACGGTCTCCTCACCCACGCGGTGACCCGCGGCGACGGACGCACCGGTGAGGACGTCACGCTCAATGTCCGCACGATTACGGGAGTGCCGATGCGCCTGCGCGGCGAGGCCATCCCGACGCTCGTCGAGGTGCGCGGTGAGGTCTACTTCCCGGTCGCCGCCTTCGAGGAGCTCAACGCGTCCCTCGTCGCCGCCGGCAAGGCGCCCTTCGCCAATCCCCGCAATGCCGCTGCGGGCTCCTTGCGTCAGAAGGATCCCCGGGTGACCGCCAGCCGGCCGCTGCGGCTCGTGGTCCACGGGATCGGTGCGCGGGAGGGCTTCGAGATCGCGCGCCAAAGCGAGGCGTATGCCGCGCTCGCCGCATGGGGGCTGCCGGTGTCCCCCCGCGTGCGAGTTGTCGATTCCCAGACGGCAGTCGAGGAGTTCATCGCTGAGGTGGCGGCCCATCGGCACGACTGGGAGCACGAGATCGACGGTGTTGTCGTCAAGGTCGACGAGACCGCGGCCCAGCGAGCCCTCGGCGAGACGTCACGCGCTCCGCGCTGGGCGGTGGCCTACAAGTTCCCGCCCGAAGAGGTGACGACGACGCTCCTGCGGATCGAGGTCAACGTGGGACGCACCGGCCGGGTCACCCCCTACGGCGTCATGACGCCTGTCCTCGTGAGCGGGTCAACCGTCGAAAACGCCACGCTGCACAATGCCGGCGAGGTCGCCCGCAAGGGACTGCTCGTCGGCGACACCGTCGTGCTTCGCAAGGCCGGCGATGTCATCCCAGAGATTGTCGGGCCGGTGGTGGCCCTGCGCGACGGCACGCAAACGGAGTGGGTCATGCCGACTCACTGCCCGGCCTGCGGCAGCCTTCTGGCTCCGGCGAAGGATGGCGACAAGGACATCCGGTGTCCCAATTCGCGCTCGTGCCCATCGCAGTTGCGTGAGCGGATCTACGGGCTCGCCTCTCGCGGGGCGCTCGATATCGAGGCCCTCGGGTGGGAGGGCGCCATCGCCCTGTTGGCGAGCGGGGTGATCGACAACGAGGCCGCGCTCTTTGAGCTCGATCGAGCCACCTTGTCGCGGGTGCCGCTGTTTACCCGCCTGGCCCGCAAGACCGATGACCCGCAGCAGGTCGTCGACGGTCGCATCCTGTCGGCAGTCGGCGAGCGACTGCTCGTCGAGCTCGACAAGGCCAAGGCGCAGCCGCTGTGGCGGGTCCTCGTCGCGCTGTCGATCCGGCACGTCGGCCCGACTGCGGCCCGCGCGCTGGCGACGCACTTCGGGTCGATGGACGGCATACGTCAGGCGTCTGTCGAGGAGCTGGCGCAGGTCGACGGCGTCGGCGCGGTCATCGCCGCGTCGGTGCGGGAGTGGTTCGACTCGGAGACTGAGGACTGGCACCGCGAGGTCATCGACCGCTGGGCAGCCGCGGGAGTGCGGATGATCGACGAGCGCGACGGGTCGGTCGCGCGGACTCTCGAGGGAAAGACCGTCGTCGTCACTGGGTCGCTCGAGGGATTCAGCCGCGATGGTGCCAAGGAAGCGATCATCGCTCGGGGTGGCAAGGCGAGTGGGTCGGTCTCCAAAAACACCGACTGGGTCGTCGTCGGGCCTGGTGCCGGGTCCAAGGAGGTTAAGGCGCGCGAGTTAGGTCTACCGATCCTTGATGAGGCGGGCTTCGTCAGACTCCTGGAGACCGGCTCACCCGACTGAGGCGACCGGCCCGGCTGCTGTCAACTCGCGATGGAGCCGTCGGCGGGCCACTGGCCCGTCTCCCGATATCGGCGAAAGATCGCACGCGCCGTGGCACGGAACCCATGGGTGCGGTCGCCCGAAACCGAGTCGGCAGCGAGTGCCGCCTTGTCGACGACGAGCGAGTCTGTCGGGGACTCGCGGTCTTCGCCGAAGCCGTAGGTCACCGTGTGCGCAGTCTCAGAACTCTTGGCGAAATAGCTCGAAATGCCCATCAGCGACACACCTCCAGAACGGGGGATGTCAGCTCACCTGCAGCTCGACGCCGGTCACGTTACTCAAGGAACTGCGATCGGTGATGACCTGCCAGACCCCGGGACTGACCTCGCTCGCTCCGAGCGCCGCGGCGGTGGCGGCGTCGGGGTCCGGCAGCAGAAGCCGCACGCGGCCGCCGTTACTGTCGAGGACTCGCACCGCCTGGTCGTGCCAGCGTGCCGCGAGCTCGAGCTCGAAGATCTCGTCGACTTCGCCCCGCGGGACCACTGCCTGCCACACCCCGGGACGGACCTCTTGCGTGCCCGGGTGTTGCGTAGGGGAAAGGATTTCGACACCGTCCGCCGTGAACGCCGCGATGAACTCGCCTCCCCGCCACCTTGCTCGTGGTCCGAACAGGCCGGTCGGCGGAAGGTAGCCACGAGAACCCTCCCAGCCGCGCGCGAGACCACGGTATGCCGCATCGCCGAACGGCTGCCCACCGTCGACGGTGAGCCGCCACACCACTGATCCGATGGGCACGCGCGTCAACTCGAGCCACCACACGGGTGCGATGTCGTGCTCCAGACGCAAAAATCCCGAGGGGAAGCTCGGCCGGTCCGGTCCGCGTCGGGTCGTCGGGTTCGCGAAGCGCATGAGCGGCGCCTGGGGAAAGACCAGGAGGTATGCCGTCCCGCCCGGGCCAGTGAACTCCTCTAGGCCTTCGGCGTTGAAGGCCCTGCGGATGTCGTCGGCGCGCGTGATGGATTGGAGGGGTGTGAAAGGCGCGACGTGCCCGACGAGCGTCGTCGCACTCTCGGCCCCCACGGCGTGCACCTGCGGCATCGTCAGCAACGCGGCATACACGGCTGCGGGCTCTGTCACGTCGATTCTCCCGTATCCCGTCAAGGCCATTGCGCGGCTGGGCCGCGGTCATCCGGTCGATCGGCTGGTGTCGGGTGGTGCCACCTCGACGAGGTAACCCCGGTCGAGATACCACCGCACGGGACGGTCGAAGACGACCATCGGCCCCCCGCCGGGTTGAGCGAACCACGCAGCGGCGAGGCCTTCCTGGACTGCCGGGGGCAGTGGGGTCAGGACGACGTAGGCGTGGTAGCTGCTGTCACGCGCCGCCGGAGGCTCTGAGCGCTGCGGCATGGACGTGCCGAGGGCAAACAGGTGGTGACCTGTCTGCGGGCCGAGCGCGTCCAGGGCCTCACCGGGGCGCAGCCCATTGGGGCCAGGCTGACCACCCCGTGCCTCGACGGCAGCGCGGATGCGGTCTGCCGCTGCCTCGCCGCGCTGGCGCAGATCCGCGGGCTCGGGGGCAGTGGCCGGGCGCTGGCTGACCAGGTCGCGGGCGAGTTCCACGGCGGCCGGGGCATCGGTGGCAGCGAACACGGCATACGGGGCAAACTTCCCGCGGCCGACGCCACCGAGGAGCACCTGGTCGCGGTAGGGGACAAGCACCCAGGGGCCCTCCGGCGGGGCCTGCGCAGTCGGAAGGCTCGGGTCGGCGGCCACCGCGAGGAGGTGAGCGGGCAGGCCGGTGGCTGCCACGAGCCGCACGAGTTGGCTATGCACCTCGGCACCTTGCGCGGTCACACGTCCTCCCACCACACGTAGCGACGGATGACGTATTCGATGGCCGCCGCCTCGTCCTCGAACCAGCGGACGTGCCGGATCCCCCGATCGAGGACGTAGACCTTCACGCGGCCGTCCTCCTCCTTGACCACGACGCACCCCTCCGGATTGATCTCCCGGTCCGGTCCCGGGAGGAACAGAACGCCGGACTGTGCGCCGTGCTTGGCCTCCTCCTCGCGCAGGCGTGCCCGCGTCCACGGGCCAGCGTCTCGAGACGGTGTCACTCGGGGATCTCCTTGAGATAGCCGTTCTCGACGTACCACCCGATCGGATGGTCGAAGTGGTATTGCTTCCCGCCGCCGGGCATTTCGAACCACGGTGCGATCGACCCCTCGGTCACTGACGGGGGCAAGGGTTTGAGCACTTCGTACTGGTGGTAGGTCGTCCCCAGGCTGGTCGGCGGGAGCGCGCGGTCCGGGAACATCGTCGATGCTGGAGACGCGAAGCCGCCTGTCTCTGCGCCGAACCTGTCGATGATGTCACCAGTCTTCAAGGAGTTTGGCGAGGCTGGCCCGCCGAACCCATCGCCGGGTGGGTAACTCCACCAGTCGGCGTCGACGTCCCAGTACTTGTCGTAGAAGTCCTGCTTCGACATGTTGCCGTAATACGTGTAGTCCGGCGGAATGAGTTCGATGGCGCGTGGGTCGGTCGGCCAGGGCTTTTCGTGGAAGCTGGGCAGGTCATCGATGTTGACGTGATGGGGCGGGGTGCCATCGGGGTGCGGGGCGGAAGGCAGCTCCGGCGTTCCGCCACCCGTTCCGCCAGCACCACCAGACCCACCGGCGCCTCCTGCGCCTCCTGCGCCGGCACCTGTGCCACCTCCGTGGCCACCAGTGCCGGCACCGTGACCACCTGCGCCGGCCCCGGGACCCCCGGCGCCGCTGCCGCCTCCGGCACCACCGGCACTGTGCCCGCCTCCGCCTCCGCCGCCCAGTTGGCGGAGGGCGGTGCGCAGGTCGGTGAGGGCGTTGTCGAGTTTGGTGAGCAGGCCGTCGAGTTTGTTGACGGATCGGACGAGGCCGGTGACCTTGGCGCTGATTTTGGCTGAAAGGGCGGCTGCCCTCTCGGAGACGACGGTGATGGCGTAGGGGATGCCGACGCCGGTGGCGGCCCAGCCGAGGGCGGAGGCGCAGGAGCCGATGACTTGGGAGATGGTGTCGCGGACGAGGTCGTGGACGACTTGGACGAGGGTGGAGACGAGTTGCAGACCGCCGGCGACGGCGTTGGAGGCGACGCCAACGGCATGGACGGCGTGGGTGACGCGTTGGCTCTTGCCGAGGTATGCCGTGACGGCGTCGCCGTACATGCCGGATAGGTCGGCGTTGGCGCGGTAGGACAGGAACTGGGCCTGTTCTTGGAGTCTGGTGGAGACGTTGGCCCAGGTTTGGGCGAATCCGATGATGGCGCCGGCGTTGCCGGTGAGGTCGTTGAGCCAGGTCTTGAGGGGGTCGACGTGGTCGAGGACCCAGCCGATGCCCCAGGCGATCAGGGATCCGATGGGGTCGATGGCGGTGGCCAGGCCGTCCATGACGGTGGCGACGCCGTTGAGGGCGGCGTCGACCCAGTTGCCTTCACGGATCGCGGTGGACAGGCCGACGATGTCGTCGATGAGCCCGGTGCCCGACGTGGCCGTCGCGGTGTCCACCGGACCCACGACCAAGGGATTCGCACTCACCCGACCTCACCCCTTCCCGACGCTGAGCACAGGTTGGCGATGGGCCACGTCAACTCGCGACATACCCATGATCCGGCCACGAGCCGGTGCTGAGCATCCGCCGCAGCACGCCCGCCGCCGTGGCGGTCATGCTGTGCGTCGGTATGCCGTCCGCGACGACCAGCCGACGGGTCGCCTTGTCGAGACAGAGCACCTCGGTGAGCTCGTCGGGCTCCCACCCGTAGGCGTACGAAATGGTCTCGTCGGTCTCGTCCATCTTGCGGTAATGACTGACGAATGCCACGGTCGGCTCCCTCCACGTTCACCCCGCGCATCAGCTCGGTCCCAGGAGCGTGCGGAAGTCGCGCTTGGCGGCACGGTAGCCGGTGCTCGCGACCTGCTCGCTTGTGTCGTAGTTGCCGGCCATCGTGCGCACCTCGCGGGAGAGCTCGTCGACCTCCCCGGCGAGGTGGTTGATCGTCGCGGTCAAGGCTCCGGTGACCAGGGCCGCCGGAGGCGCGAGGAAGGAGCACATGATCCCGAAGGCCGAAGCGTCGATCGTCGACGCCCCGGCCGACGCGGCCTCACGGATGCTGCTCGCCGCCGTCGTGACCACCCCGGCATGAGACCGCAGGCCGTCGGCGTCGATCTTGAAGTGGGTGCTCATCCGATGACCCCACCGCTCGGCCGCGACGTACGCGGCATACGCGGTGCGTTGAGATCGGCCGTCACCCCCATGCGTCGGGCCATGTCGCTCACCATGAGGGTCGTGACCTCGCCTTCGGCTCCGAACTGGTCGGCGGCCGACCGCCCCACATCATCGGCCACAGCCTGCTTGGCGGCCCCGATCGCGGCGAGGATGGCCGACGAGAGCCCAGCGGCGCCGGCGTCGAGCGCCGCGTCGGTGAGCTTGAGAGAGGTGAGCACACCGGCGTTGTTGACGGTCACTTTGACCGCCCCGCGCAGGGCCGTGCCCTCCCCGGAGAGCTGCTCGACCGAGGTCGACCAGGCCTTCATGCGGTCGGCGTGTGCCCTCGCCTGGGCGACCTGATCCTCGATGTGCCGAGTGATGTCGTCGACGTTCACAGTGTGCCCCCTGACACGGACTGGGTGTCGCCATGGTGTGCGACCGGACGTCATCCGATCCTCGCATCCCCCGCCACTCCTGAGCAACGCGGAGGGCCGAGAGCCCCCGCCCATAGGATGGCGTCATGTCCTCCCTGTCGCGCGACGATGTCGCTCACCTGGCGGCACTGGCGCGGATCGACCTCAGTGATGCCGAACTCGACCGGATGCGGGGCGAACTCGAGGTCATCCTCGACGCCGTCGCCACCGTCCAGCAGGCACCCACCGAGGGCGTGGAGCCGATGAGCCACCCCATGCCGCTGACTAATGTCACCCGCCCGGACGAGGTGCGCCCTGGGCTCACCGCTGCCGAGGCGCTCTCCGGGGCACCGGAGTCCGAGTCGCAGCGCTTCACGGTGCCGCGCATCCTCGACGAAGACTAGACACCCAGGCCCGCCAGACCGACTCCCCGAAAGCTGCATCGTGAACACCGATCTCACCCGCGCGAGTGCTGCCGAACTCGCCGATGCCCTCGGGCGCAAGGAAGTGAGCGCAGTCGAGGTGACCCAGGCTCACCTCGACCGGATCGCTGCCGTGGACGGCGCCGTCCACTCCTACCTCCACGTCGATGCCGAGGGTGCCCTCGACACGGCTCGCTCGGTCGACGAGCGCCGCACTGCTGGCGACACCGAGCTTGCATGTCATGGCAGGCGTGCCGATCGCTGTCAAGGACGTGCTCACGACGCGGGGGCTGCCCACGACGTGCGGGAGCCGCATCCTCGAAGGCTGGATCCCGCCCTACGACGCGACGGTCGTCAGCAAGCTCCGCGGCGCTGGCATGCCGATCCTCGGCAAGACCAATATGGACGAGTTTGCGATGGGTTCCTCGACCGAGCACTCGGCCTACGGTCCCAGCCGCAACCCGTGGGACCTCGACCGGATCCCGGGCGGCTCCGGTGGCGGCTCATCCTCGGTCATCGCGTCTTTCCAAGCACCCCTGGCGATCGGCACCGACACCGGTGGCTCGATCCGACAGCCGGCATCGGTCACGGGCACGGTCGGCACCAAGCCCACCTACGGGGGGGTGTCCCGCTACGGTCTGGTCGCCCTCGCTAGCAGCCTCGACCAAGCTGGGCCATGTGCCCGCACCGTCCTGGACACCGCGCTCCTGCACGCGGTCATCGGTGGCTACGATCCGCGTGACTCGACGTCGATCCACGCCCCGGTGCCTCAGGTCGTGCGCGCCGCGCAGCGCGCCGATGTCACCGGGCTGCGTGTCGGTGTCGTCAAGCAGTTGACCGGCGACGGCTACCAGGCCGGTGTCCAGCAGCGCTTCGACGAGGCGGTTGACCATCTCGTCCAGGCAGGAGCCGAGGTCGTCGAGGTCGACTGCCCCAACTTCCAGTACGCCCTCGCCGCCTACTACCTCATCCTCCCGAGTGAGGCCTCGAGCAACCTCGCGAAGTTCGACGCGATGCGCTACGGGCTGCGGGTCGGGCCGGACGGCATCCCTGACCCGAGTGCGGAGCAGGTCATGGCCGCGAGCCGCGATGCTGGCTTCGGCGACGAGGTCAAGCGCCGCATCATCCTCGGCACCTACGCCCTCTCCTCGGGCTACTACGACGCCTACTACGGCCAGGCGCAGAAGGTCCGCCGGCTCATCGCACAAGACTTCGAGCGGGCATTCGCGCAGGCCGACGTCCTCGTGTCTCCCGACCGCCCCGACGACGGCCTTCCGCATCGGGGAAAAGCTCGACGACCCGATGGCGATGTATCTCAACGACGTCGCCACGATCCCGGCCAACCTCGCCGGCATCCCCGGCATGTCGGTCCCCAGTGGCCTCGCGCCCGAGGACGGACTCCCCACGGGTCTTCAGATCCTCGCGCCTGCGATGGCCGACGACCGGCTGTATGCCGTGGGCGCGGCCCTCGAGCGGGCGCTGCTCGCGCAGTGGGGTGGGCCGCTCCTGGCCAAGGCTCCAGCGCTGCCGACGCCAGCCACGACAGCTTCGACGAAGGAGGCGTGAGCATGACTACGCCGGTTAACGAGGCCTCGGGCGTCGGCGAGGTGCTCAGCTACGAGGAAACGGTCGCGGCATACGACCCCGTGCTCGGGCTGGAAGTCCACGTCGAGCTGGGCACGAAGACCAAGATGTTCTGTGGCTGCCCGACGGAGTTCGGCGCCGATCCCAACACTCAGGTGTGCCCGGTCTGTCTCGGCCTGCCTGGGGCGTTGCCGGTCGTCAACGAGATCGGGGTCGAGTCCGCGATCAAGATCGGGCTCGCGCTCAACTGCGAGATCGCGACCTGGTGCCGCTTCGCCCGGAAGAACTACTTCTATCCGGACATGCCGAAGAATTTCCAGACCAGCCAATACGACGAGCCGATCGCCTTCAACGGGTGGCTCGATGTCCTGCTCGAGGATGGGTCGACCTATCGGGTGCCGATCGAGCGAGCCCACATGGAGGAGGACACCGGCAAGTCCACCCACGTCGGTGGTGCGACGGGGCGCATCCACGGAGCCGACTACTCACTGGTCGACTACAACCGGGCCGGCATCCCCCTCATCGAGATCGTCACCAAGCCGATGACGGGTGTAGGGGACCGCGCCCCGGAGATCGCCAAGGCCTATGTCGGGGCGCTGCGCGACCTGCTCAGGGCGCTCGGAGTATCCGACGTCAAGATGGAGCAGGGTTCGCTGCGCTGCGACGCCAACGTCTCGCTGCGGCCCAAAGCCGGCGACGACGCGGGATCGCCGCAACAGCAGGAGGTGCCGCTCGGCACCCGCACGGAGACCAAGAATGTCAACTCGCTCCGATCGGTCGAACGCGCGGTCCGCTATGAGATGACCCGTCATGCCGCCGTCCTGGCCTCCGGTGGGTCGATCGTCCAGGAGACCCGGCACTGGCACGAAGACACCGGGGTCACCACCTCCGGCCGAGTGAAGTCCGATGCCGAGGACTACCGCTACTTCCCCGAGCCCGACCTCGTCCCGATCGCGCCAGATCGCGAGTGGGTCGAGCGGCTGAGAGCGGAGTTGCCCGAGCCGCCGGCACAGCGACGCCGCCGTCTGCAAGAGGGGTGGGGATTCTCCGACCTCGAGATGCGCGACGTCGTCAACGCCGGAGCGGTCGAGCTCATCGAGGCCACCGTCGCCGCGGGCTCCACGCCCGCAGGTGCTCGGAAATGGTGGGGTGGTGAGCTGGCGCGCCGCGCCAATGCCGAAGGTCGCGACCTCGCGGACATGGGGGTGACTCCCGGGGCGATCGCGCAGCTCGACGGACTCGTCCAATCCGGTCGCCTCAACGACTCCATGGCGCGCCAGGTCCTCGACGGAGTCCTCGCCGGCGAGGGGATGCCGCTCGACGTCGCCGACGCGCGGGGCCTGGCGGTTGTCCAGGACGACGGTGCCCTCACGGATGCCGTGTCGACGGTCATCGCCGCCAACCCCGACCTCGTCGAGAAGATCCGGTCCGGGAAGGTCCAGGCCGCCGGAGCGCTCATCGGTCAGGTCATGAAGGCCACCAAGGGCCAGGCCGACGCTGCGAAGGTGCGCCAACTCATCATGGACATGGTCGGCGAATCGTAAGGATCCCACCTGCACTTCGTGCAGCTTCAAAGACAGAAGCGCGGCCCCCCACTGGGAGCCGCGCTTCTGTCGTGGATCGCCGTGACTGCCGACGAGACCTAGCGGCGGCCACCGCCGAGCAGCCCGCCGAGGATGTCGATGATGCTCCCCGCGTCGGGAGCGCTCGACCGGGTGGAGCTGGACGACCGGGGCGAGCCTGACGACGAGCTGGATCCGCCCGCGGCACCGCCGAGCACCTGGCCGAGGATGTCCCCGAGCACCCCACCCATGGGGTTGGAGCCTGCGCCGGAACCGCCGCCCTGGCGCGTCACGTCGGACATCGAGGAGCCATCGGTGGGGATGAGCGGACCGGAGGGCTGCTCCCGCTGATAGCTGCCGGAGTCCTGGTAGCTGCCGGAGTCCCGGGTCGACTGCTGTGCGCCGCCGCCGAGGACCTGCCCGAGGATGTCCCCGAGCCCGCCCTGCTGGCCGAGCTTCTTGCCGAGGTAGGCCAAGACCATAGGGGCGAGGATCGGCAGCAGCTTGCTGATGAGGGACGAGTTGCCTCCGCGGACGCCGCCGAGCTGAGCGACGACGGCATCGGTGTTGGTCCCGAAGATGTTCTGCGACGATCTTCGACCCGTCGGTGGTGTCGATGGCGTCCAGGTCGGCGCCCAGCACGTCCTCAGCACCTTGCCAGTCCTGCAGGGCGCGACCCAAGGACAAGGCGCCGTCGGGGTCGGCGGCGTTGGCCTGAAGGCCGCCGAGGAGGGCCGGCAGCGCGGTGCGCGCGGCGTCCTCGGCCTCGTTTTCGTCGACGCCGAGGGCAGCAGCAAGCTGGCCCATCGGCACCTGCGCGAGGATGTTGTCGATGTCAGACATGAGTATTGGGGTCCCTCCCTCGGGCAACTCCAGTGGCTGCCTTCGCCAGAGCCTAACCACTGGCCCGGGGATAGACACGATTGTTACCGTCAGGCATGCGCGCAGCGACGGTGCCCGACGAACAATGGCTGGCCGACATCGGTCCCGTGGAGGGAGTCGACCTCCTCGCATGGGACATGTCAGAACCGTTGGACAACCCCGCAGTGGGGTATGCCGTCCACCCCTACCTCACGCCAGCGGCCCGGGTCGGCCATACGACTGGCTGTGCCCCCGACCTGACCGTCCAGCTCCTGACGGCAGGGTTCGACGCGCACGTCGGCCACCTCAGGCCGGGGGTTGCGCTGGCCAATGCTGCTGGGGTCCATGACACGGCAACCGCCGAGTTGGCGGTGACCCTCGTCCTGGCGAGCCTGCGCGGCATACCGGAGAGCGTCCGTGCCCAGGACCGAGGGGAGTGGCTCCCGCTGCGGATCTGGCCGTCGCTGGCCGACAGCTTGGTCTTGCTCATCGGATATGGGCGGATCGGCCGCGCGATCGCCGCTCGGCTCGCGCCGTTCGAGGTCTCGTTGACAGCTGTCGCATCGACCCGCCGGGCCGGAGACGAATGGGTCGCCCGGGTGTGGGGCGTCGACGACCTGCCCGGCCTGTTGCCCACCCACGACGTCGTCATTGTCATCGTCCCGCTAACCGAGACAACCCGAGGCCTCGTCGACGCGCGGCTGCTCGCGGCGATGCCTGATGGCGCCCTCCTGGTCAATGTCGCGCGGGGACCTGTCGTCGATACCGACGCCCTCCTCGCAGAGCTGACCTCGGGGCGCCTGCGGGCCGCCCTCGACGTCACCGACCCCGAACCCCTCCCGGCGGGTCACCCGCTGTGGTCGGCTCCAGGCCTGCTCGTCACCCCCCACGTCGGCGGCGCGTCCGAGGCATTCCGTCCCCGAGCCGTGCGGTTCCTGCGCGAGCAACTACGCCGGTATGCCGCAGGCCAACCGCTCGACCACATCGTTTTCGCCGCTGGGCGCGTGTGACGCCAGTGCTGCGCTCCAGCGGTAGCGCGAGCACGGGCAGGGGGTGCATGCTCTGACCCATGAGCGACGACTCCCGTCTGGTGATGCTGCTGCGCCACGCGAAGGCCGAGCACACCATCGGGGTCGGCGACCACGAACGTCGCCTCATCTCCCGCGGCCGGCGAGACGCGGCTGCGGTCGGGGAGTGGCTGCTCGCTCAGAAGCTTGAGCCCCAGCTGGTGATCTGCTCGACTGCGATGCGCACCCGGCAGACCTGGGATGCCCTCGACCACGTCGGCGTGTCCGCTGCGGAGGTCGAATACGCCCGCGGCGTCTACAGCGCGGGCGCCGCAGGAGTCCTCAAGCTCGTCCGCGAGGCCGATCCCGCGATGCGCAGCATCCTTGTCGTGGGGCACGAGCCCACGATGTCGATCCTCGCCGAACGCCTCAGCGAAGGACAGGGCGACGACGACGCGCTCGCCGAGATCCAGTCAGGGTTCCCGACGAGCGGCATCGCGGTCCTGCGGTATGCCGGTGAGTGGGCTGACGTCGACTCCGGAGGGGCCTCCCTCGAGCACTTTTTCGTCGGTCGCGGCTGACCGTCGGTCGGACACTCTCGACCGCCCGCAGCGGCGCCGCATTACCCTGGTCGTGCCCGGCCGGCATACTGCCGCTGCCCTGACACCCTGAGGTCTCGCGATGCCCGTTCTGCGTTCCCGCACCACCACGCACGGTCGCAACATGGCTGGAGCCCGGGCGCTGTGGCGCGCGACAGGGATGACCGAGAGCGACTTCGGCAAGCCGATCATCGCGGTCGCCAACAGCTACACGCAGTTCGTGCCTGGCCACGTCCATCTCAAGGACATGGGCGACCTCGTCGCTGGGGCAGTCGCCGAGGCCGGCGGGGTGGCGCGCGAGTTCAACACCATCGCCGTCGACGACGGCATCGCGATGGGTCACGGCGGGATGCTCTACTCCCTGCCGAGCCGCGAACTCATCGCCGACTCCGTCGAATACATGGTCAACGCTCACGCTGCCGACGCGCTGGTCTGCATCAGCAACTGCGACAAGATCACCCCCGGCATGCTGCTCGCGGCATTGCGGCTCAACATTCCGGCAGTGTTCGTCAGCGGTGGGCCGATGGAAGCCGGCAAGGCCATCGTCGGCGAGGACGGCACGGTCGCCACCCGCCTGGATCTCATCGACGCGATGATCAAGGCCGTCGACGAGACCGTCAGTGATGCCGACATCGCGACTATCGAGCGCTCCGCGTGCCCGACGTGCGGGTCGTGCTCCGGCATGTTCACGGCAAACTCGATGAACTGCCTGCTCGAGGTCGTCGGGCTCGCGCTGCCAGGCAACGGGTCGACGCTCGCGACCTCCGCAGCGCGTCGGGATCTCTTCCTGCGCGCCGGTCGGCTCGTTGTCGAGTTGGCCACGCGCTGGTATGCCGTGGGCGACAGTGAGGGCGGGGATGCGTCGGTGCTGCCCCGGTCGATCGTGACCCGCGAGGCGCTGGCTAACGCGATGCGGGTCGACATTGCGATGGGGGGGTCGACCAACACCATCCTGCACCTGCTCGCCGCGGCCCACGAGGCCGACGTCGACTTCGACCAGGACGACATCGACGCGCTGTCGCGGGTGACCCCGTGCCTGGTCAAGGTCGCCCCCAACACCAACGACTATTACATGGAGGACGTGCATCGAGCGGGCGGGATCGTCGCGATCATGGGCGAACTCGACCGGGCCGGGATGCTCGACGACACCGTCCACGCCGTCCACGCGCCGAGCCTGCGCGCGTGGTTGGACGAGTGGGACATCCGGGGTGGTCAGGCGAGCGACACGGCGGTCGAACTCTTCCATGCCGCCCCCGGGGGAGTGCGCACCACCGAGGCGTTCTCCTCGACCAACCGCTGGGCGACGTTGGACACGGACGCGGCCCAGGGGTGCATCCGGTCGGTCGCGCACGCCTACACCCAGGACGGCGGGCTGGCCGTCCTCACCGGCAACCTCGCGCCAGACGGCTGCATCGTCAAGACCGCAGGGGTGCCCGAGCACCAGTGGACCTTCCAGGGGCCGGCCAAGGTGGCCGACTCGCAAGAGCGGGCCGTCGAGATGATCCTCAGCGGCGCGATCAGTGCTGGAGATGTCGTCGTCGTCCGCTACGAAGGCCCCAAGGGCGGCCCCGGCATGCAAGAGATGCTCTATCCCACGTCCTACCTCAAGGGGGTGGGGCTCGGCCCGAAGTGTGCGCTGATCACCGACGGGCGCTTCTCGGGCGGGTCATCGGGTCTATCGGTCGGTCACGTCTCGCCGGAGGCCGCCTCGGGTGGCGCGATCGGGCTGGTCCGCGACGGCGACGTCATCGAGTTCTCGATCCCCGAGCGTCGGGTCACCCTCCACGTGGACGACGCCGAGTTGGCCCGTCGGCGCGCTGAGCAGGACGAGCGGGGGTGGGCTCCGGTGGACCGAGAGCGGCAGGTGTCGGCTGCCTTGCGGATCTTCGCGATGTTTGCCCAGTCGGCCGACAAGGGCGCTGCCCGCAAGGTGCCGTGAATCGCGCGATCGAGCACCGAGACGGTCCGTTCACTGATGCAGTGAACGCGTCCGCCCTCGCAGAGGATCGTGCAGCGGTCGTTCTTCGAAGTGGTGGGCCAGGACCTCGGCCCAGGGTGCTCGCGGCAGTTCGGGATGGAGCAGCGCCGCTCCGACGCAGTACTTGCTGAAGGTGAGCGGACGCAGGCCCGCATCGGCGAACGCACCGAGGATCGGGTGATGCCGTGAGGCACTCTTGACCTCAAGGAGGACGCGATCGGTCAGGGCGCTCGTCGAGCCGCGAGCCGACTGGCACCGCAGATCCGTGTCGAGCGTGATCCTGAGCCCGGCTCCCGCCAGGCTCGCCAACGTGGTCCGCCGGTAGGTCGTCTGCACAGCCGGTCGGAGATCGGGTGCGGCATGGATACCCGCGAGCGTCAGCTCACGGTCGAGCAGAGCCCGGGCATCGGGGGTCAGGCGGTGTGCGTCTTCGACGGCGTGCTGTTGTCGGTGTTTGGCGGTCTTGCCCCTGGAACCTTCGATCTTGACCTCGAACATGCAGACTCCGGAGCCGACGTAGTGGCGGGTCCGCGCCTGGAAGCGGCGCCGACGGCCTTGGACATGGTCGCGGTAGGTGCGCCAACCGGCGGAATCGAAATAGAGCGAGTCGTAGTCGAACTGTCGCTCGCCCCTGATCTCGAGGACGTTCAACTCTCGGCCGATGTCGTCCACGAGGCGGCGGACGGTGGATGGATAGACGAGGAACTTGTGATCGATCCGATCCTGGAGGCCGGCTCGTGCCTGGAGCGTGTCGAGGTCGACGGGTGCGATCTGGTCCACCATGTCGAGGACGGCCCGGGACGAGGGGGCGAGGGATCGCGTCATCGGGAGACTCCCGTGCCGACGGGGTCGAGGGATGACATGGCCGACCAGTGGGGTGGGCTCGTGTCCGCCGGTGCTGTCCCGAGGGTGGCGACGACGACCGTCACGTCGCGGACGTAGTCGACCTCTTCGACCCGGACGGTGATCACCGGTGTCCGCAGTCGGGCTTCGAGGTCGGCGACGAGGTCATCGTGGTTGTCGTGGATGACGTCGAGGGTGATCCGTCGCTGCTGCGTCGCGGGCTCCGAGGGGGCCGGGCCCCGGTCGAGGATGACGAGAACGCCGACCAGCACCGCGTTGATCGACAGCATGAGTGCGAAGTTCGTGACGCCGAGGGAGTTCACGAGACCGAGCACGAGGGAGGTGAAGAAGTAGGCCACTTCGGTCTGAGAGATCTGCGTCGAACGCAACCGGATGATCGAGAGGATCCCGAACAGCCCCATGCCGAGGGCCAGCCCCGCTTCATTGCCAGCCAGCAGTGCCACCACCCCGAAGATCCCAAGGTTCAAGACGATGAAGGACAAGGCGAGATCGGCCTTGCCGTGGCGAGGCCGATAACAGCCGAGGGTCAGGCCGACGATGACGATCAGGTCGATCATGAGGCCGAGCAAGATGCTTGATGTGGTCATGCCGACGAGCTTGTGGCCGAAAAATGACAGCGGCGTGAGTGAGGCATGAGAGGGCTCTCATCACAGATGAAAGGACTCTCATCCGAAGCGGCGTGCGGTGCGCCCTGACCTGCGTGACGATGGAGACATGCAGACCAGGCAAGGGCTCATCAGCGTTGGGCTGCTCTTCGCGGTCCTGCTCGGGTGGGCGCTGCTCTTCGGAGCGAGGCACACTCCGCCCTCGCTGGGAGAGGTGCTCGACCTCGACGCCTCGGTGTCGACGACTGTGCCAGTCCCCCCTCAACCGACGCTTGCGCCGACCCCGCCGGTATCGACGGGTGTGCCGTCAGCACCTGAGCCGGCTCCCTCCGTCGCCCCGCAGGCCCCACCACGGGTGGTCGTGCCTGCACCTCCACCTCCGGTGATCCTCGATGACGACGATGACGATGACGATGACGACGACTGACCGCGCGAAGAGGCCCGACGGTGGCCAGGGGGGAAGGTATGCCATCGGCGCAGGCACCACAGCGGACGGTGACACGACCCGGACCCCGTGGAGGGACCACCTGCAGGCGCGGCTCGGGGCGATGCCGCCCATGTCCCTGCGCCGCCGACTCGTTGGCTCCATTGCTCTCCTTGCGGGCCTCGGCTTCTTCGGATCTGGACTCACGGCATACCTCGTGGAGCGACAGCGGATCGAGGTGCGAGTCGGCAACGCGCTGGCCCAGGAGATCAGCGAGTTCCGCGCTCTCGCCGGGAAGGGGGTGGACCCCACCACGGGCGCACCCTTCGAGGACGTCGAGCGACTGCTCATCCTCGCGCTCCAACGCAACGTGCCAGGGGCGCACGAGACCCACCTCGGCCTTCTGGCAGACGTGACCGTCGCGCCCCCCGAGGGGGCGGGGCCACTGCATCTCGACCCAGGATTTCGACGTCAGATCGTCCGGGCGACGCAGCCCGGCTACGGCGAATACTGGATCGGTGACGAGCGGGTCGTGTATGCCGCGCTGCCGTTCATCAAGGGCGGCGAGACCGGTCACTATGTGGCGGCGCACTACATCACGCGGGAGTACGAGGATTTCGGCGGCACCGTCAGGTCGTACGCCATTGCCGCTCTGACAGCCTGGCTCGTCCTGATCTTGGCCGCGTGGCTCCTCGCGCGGCGCATCCTTGCCCCCATCCACAGCCTGCGTGAGGATGCCGCCCGCATCACGGGGGCCGCTCCCGGCGAACGCATCGTCGTCCGGGGCAATGACGAGGTGGCGGCCCTCGCCGGGACTCTCAATGGCATGCTCGACCGGCTCCAGGAAGCCCTGGGAGCTCAGCGGAGAATGCTTGACGAAGCCGCGCACGAGCTGCGGACTCCGATCACGGTCATTCGGGGTCACCTCGAACTCATGGACCCTGCGGCCCCTGCAGATGTCGAGTCGACGCGGGATCTCGCTATCGACGAACTCGACCGGATGGGTGGGCTGGTGGGCGACCTGCTCACGCTCGCGCGGTCACGACGGCCCGATTTCCTGACTCCCGCGGTCACAGATGTGGGTGCGGTCGTGGTGACGGCCTTCGAGAAGGCGTCGGGCCTGGCGCCTCGACGGTGGTCGCTGGATCCGGTCGAGCATGTGATGACGTTCATCGATGCGCAGCGCATCACGCAGGCGCTGCTGCAGTTGGCCAGCAATGCGGTCGGCGCAACGACGGAACACGACGAGATTGCCTTCGGGTGTGGCGTGACCTCCCGAGGGGTGCGTCTCTGGGTCCGTGACACAGGGCCAGGTGTCGCGCCGGCAGACCGGGTGCGCATCTTCGATCGCTTCGAGTCGGGAGCGGTGAATGCACCGGGCAGCGGAAACGGAACCGCGACCGGGACCGGGACCGGGCTCGGCTTGGCCATCGTTCGCGCGATCGCCCGCGCGCACGGCGGCAGTGCGCGGGTCACCGCCGCCACCTCGGCCGGGGGAGCATTGTTCCTCATCGACCTCCCTCGATCTGTCATCGTCGATCGGCAAGGCAACCGCGAGGGGACGGTCGTTCGCGGCGCGCCGACCGCGGCAGGCCCGACCGTCGCTCACCACGCACCCTCCGCCGGAGCGCCCGTCGACCCGCCGGAGCTCACCTTCGATGACTGGCTCGACGAGAAGGGCTTCCGATGAGCACCATTCTCGTGGCCGAGGACGAAGTCCGGATTGCGTCCTTCGTGGCAAAGGGACTCGCTGCCAGTGGACTCGTCCCGATCGTGGTCGAGGACGGCCCGTCGGCTCTTGCGGGGGCATTGGCTTCGGATGTCGATCTGCTCGTCCTGGATATCGGCCTGCCCGGCATGGACGGATTCGAAGTGCTGCGCCGGCTGCGCGACGCCGGGTCGACCCTGCCGGTCATCATCCTCACGGCACGCGACTCGGCAGCCGACACAATCGCCGGGCTGGAGGGAGGCGCTGACGACTACATGCAGAAGCCCTTCAGCTTCGGCGAGTTGCTGGCCCGAATCCGGCTCCGGCTCAGGCCGACCGTCGCCGGTGGCGGCACGGCGAGCGCGACGGAAATGCTCGTGGGAGCGATCTCTCTCGATTTGAGGTCCCGTCGGGTCCGGGTCGGAGGACGGCTGCGCGACCTCAGCGCACGGGAGTTCATCCTGCTCGAGACATTCATGCGCCACCCCGGTCAGGTGCTGACCCGTGAGCAGCTACTCGGGCACGTATGGGGTTATGACTTCGACCCCGGATCAAACATCGTCGATGTCTACGTCCGTTACCTCCGCCGCAAGATCGGGACCGAGGCGATCGAGACAGTCCGGGGCATGGGTTACCGCCTTCGGGGCTGACCTCAAGCAAGTCAACTGGGCCGTGAGAGCCGGCCAAGGAAGGCGAGCAGCATCGCCTCCCGCAGATCCGGGGGAGCGAGGTCCAGGAGGGCGTTGACCGGGGCCATCCGCTCGGGAAGAGCCAGGGAGCCATCCCCACCGGCCAATCCGGCCAGGGCGAGCAGGCCGTCGAAATCGCGCTCGGTCAGGGTGGCCGGGTCGAGTGAGGCCGCAGCACCCGCGAGGGCCGGGTTGACGGACGCTGGGCCAGCAGCTTGCGCCGCTGCGACTGACTCGCCCAGCGCGGCAAGGAAGTCGGGCACAGACGGGGCGGTCGCCGCCGACAGCGTGAGGTGCAGCGTGGGCGGCATACCGCGGAAGGACATTTGCGGTTGGACGTACCACCCGCGGGCGAGCATCTCGTCGGCGATGGTGAAGACGTCGCACGACGTGTCGGTCGCCAGCGCGATGAGAGTCGAGTCAGGCTCGACGACCACCCGCAACCCGGGTATGCCGTCCACGCCCCGCGCGATCGCGAGTGTCGCCTCCCGCGCGGTCCGAGCCAGCGCGGCATACCCGTCGGTGCCGATCGCCCGGGTGACCGCCCAGGCGGCTGCGAGCGGACCTCCGGATTTGGTCGACTGCATCGTCGAGTTGAGCATCGTGTAGCCGGGCCACGCGGCGGAGGCGAAGAAGTGACCCCGGCGGAGGGTGGAATCCCGGTGCAGCAGAAGGGAAACGCCTTTGGGGGTGTAGGCATATTTGTGCAGGTCGACGCTGACGCTCGTCACCCCGGGGGCGGCGAAGGTCCATGGGGGAGCGCCGTGGAGGTGATCGAGGTGCGGCAGCACCCACCCGCCGATGCACGCGTCGACGTGGCAGCGGATCCCGCGCTCGGCTGCGAGCGCGCCCAACGCGGCGATCGGGTCGATGACCCCGTGGGCGTATGAGGGAGCGGACCCGACGACCAGGACCGTGTCGTCCCGGACGGCTGCGGCCATGGCGCCGGGGTCGGCGCGGAAGGTCTGCGGGTCGACGTCCACGAGGATCGTCTCGACGCCGAAGTAGTGCGCAGCCTTATGGAACGCGGCGTGGGCGGTTGTGGGGAGCACCATCGATGACGCGCCGGGGGGCGCGCCGGCGCCGTCGCGGGCGGCGAGCACGGCCAGGAGCACGGACTCCGTGCCCCCGGAGGTCACCGACCCGACCAAGCCCGGCGGCGCGTCCAAGAGATCGCCAGCCATGGCGACGAGGTCGTTTTCCATGGCGAGCAGCGACGGGAAGGCGGTGGGGTCCAGGCCGTTGGAGTCGGCGAACATCGTGAGGGCCTCACGACCGATGGCGTCGGCTTCGGCGAGCCCGGAGTCGTAGACATAGGCGAGGGTGCGCCCGCCATGGCTCGGCAGATCCCGAGCCTGCAGGGCCTGCAGGTGGGTGCGGATCTGGCCGGGTGTCATCCCCGGTGTCAGGTCAGGTGTCATGGGGTCTCCGTCCGGGACTGTTCGACGGTCGCCGCATCGAGGCGATACCGCAGGAGGAAGATCAGCGAGAGCGCGACGAGCACCGCCGGGAGCACCGAAAATCCGAGGCTCATCGCGGTCAGGGCCGACTCCGGCTGGTGAGCTTGCCCGTCGGTGGAGGAGACATAGCCGCCGGAGGCGAGGACGGCGGCATACGCGAAGGGCCCGAGCGCCATCCCAAAGGTTTCCGCGGCAGTCCTTACCCCTGTGTAGACACCGGTGCGGTTCTCCCCGGTGCGAGCGGCATCGACGGCAGCCACGTCCGGGAGCATCGCGAGGGGAAACATCTGAGTGCCGGCATACCCGATCCCGACGACCGCCACCGCAGCCGCGAGGGCGCCGACGCCGATCTGCATCCCGAGCAGGGAGGCCAGCGCGCCGCCGCCGAGCAGAAGTGACGCGACGAGGAAGCCGGTGCGCTTGCCGACCCGCTGTCCGACCCATTGCCAGACGGGGGTGACGACGAGTGCGGGGGCGACGAAGCAGACGAAAAGGATGGACGAGAGGCCAGGTGACCCCATGAGGGTGCGCGCCACGTAGTCGACGCCGGCGAGCATTGCTGCGGTGGCCAAGGCTTGGAGCACGTAGGCGACCAGGAGCGTGCGAAAATCCTTGGCGCGGGCCACGATTCGCAGTTGTTCGGCGAGGCTGGCGCTCGGCGCGGCGACGTCGCGCAGGGTCGCATTGCGGGTGCCCCACCAGGCGCCGAGCGCACCGACAGCAATGAGCAGTCCGACGAAGACGCCCACTGCGCGATAGCCCCAGTCTGGTCCGAGGGCGTCACGGACCATCGGCGACAGACCGCCCGAGACGAGGATGGCCAGGGCGAGGATCGCGACCCGCCAGGACATGAGGCGGGTGCGTTCGTCATAGTCGTCGGTGAGTTCGGCCGGCATCGAGACATAGGGCACTTGGAAGAACGCGTATGCCGTGGCGCAGGCGAGGAAGAGCACGACGACCCACGCGGCGCCCAGGCTCAGTGGGGGAGGTGGGGCCGGCGAAGAGCAGGGCGAAGCAGATCGCCAGCGCGAGGCCGGCCCGCAGCAAGAACGGTCGGCGACGGCCGGCGGGGTTGGTCGAGCGGTCGGAGATGCGCCCAGCGATCGGGTTGAGGATGACGTCCCAGGCCTTGGGGAGGAAGACGACCAGGCCGGCGAGGCCGGCCGCGACACCGAGCCGGTCGGTCAGGTAGGGAAGGAGCAGCAGGCCGGGGACGGTGCCGAAGGAACCGGTGGCCACGCCGCCGAGGGCATACCCGCGTCGCACCGAACCCGGCAGTTGGGTGGTCACCATGTCCGGACGATAGCGGCCCCGACAGCGTCAGTGGCGGAGGTCACCCGACCGGATGGTGAGACCAGCTCGTCTCACGGTTGACACGGCATACCCCTGCGGGCGACGGTGGACCCGTGGCACAGGTCCTCGTAGTTTCCAGGCGCGTCTGACGCAACCCGTCGACGCGCGCCCTTCTGTCCCCCGGGACCGGAGGGCTTTTTTGTGGGATCTCTGGTTGACCGGCCAGAGTAGGACTCAGTGCGCAGGTAGTGACAAGGCAAGACCCGAGCAGAAGTGGTGACCCATCGTGACCGAACGCGCGACGCCAGCCAAGGCGTCTCCGGCCAACCTCGCCCAAGCCCGTCCGCGGACGACCGGCGCTGACGCGCCCACCCCGGCGGCGGCTCCCCAGCAGGTCACGGGAGCACAGTCCCTCGTCCTGTCCCTCGAGGCAGTCGGTGTCGACACGGTCTTCGGCATCCCCGGCGGCGCCATCCTCCCGGCCTACGACCCGCTGATGGACTCCACGAAGGTGCGACACATCCTTGTGCGTCACGAGCAGGGCGCGGGTCACGCCGCCGAGGGGTATGCCGCGGCGACCGGCAAGATCGGTGTCTGCATGGCGACCTCCGGCCCCGGCGCGACCAACCTCGTGACCGCCGATCGCCGACGCCTACATGGACTCGGTGCCGATCGTCGCGATCACCGGCCAGGTGCCCAGCGGCTCGATCGGCACGGATGCCTTCCAGGAAGCCGACATTCGGGGCATCACGATGCCGATCACCAAGCACAACTACCTGGTGACCAACCCCGACGAGATCCCCCGTGCCATCGCCGAGGCGTTCCACATCGCCGGCACCGGCCGCCCCGGCCCGGTCCTGGTCGACATCAGCAAGGACGCCCTCGTCGGGCAGACCACCTTCTCGTGGCCCCCGACGATCGACCTGCCCGGCTATCGGCCGGTCGCCCGCCCGCACGGCAAGCAGATCCGCGAAGCCGCGCGCCTCATCATGGCCGCCGAACGCCCCATCTTCTACATCGGCGGCGGCGTCATCCGCGCTCGCGCCAGCGAAGAACTGCGTCAGCTCGTCGAACTCACCAACATCCCGCTCGTGACGACCCTCATGGCTCGCGGTGCGGTCCCGGACAGCGCACCCGCTCCACCTCGGGATGCCGGGCATGCACGGCTCGGTCGCCGCGGTCACCGGCCTGCAGAAGTCCGACCTGCTCATCACTCTGGGCGCGCGGTTCGACGACCGGGTCACCGGGCAGCTGTCGACCTTCGCGCCCGGCGCCAAGGTCATCCACGCCGACATCGACCCGGCCGAGATCTCCAAGAACCGCGTGGCCGACGTGCCGATCGTCGGCGACTGCCAAGGACGTCATCGTCGACCTCATCGACGCGTTGAAGGCCGAGCACGCCGCTCAGGGCGCACCGGCATACGCCTCGTGGCGCGAGACCGTCGCCGACTGGAAGGCGACCTACCCCGTCGGCTACGACCCCGCCGAAGACGGCCTCTCGCCGCAATACGTCATCGAGCGGATCGGAGCGCTGTCCGGTCCCGAGGCGACCTACGTCGCGGGCGTCGGCCAGCACCAGATGTGGGCCGCGCAGTTCGTCGAGTACTCCCGCCCGAACTCGTGGATCAACTCCGGCGGCGCTGGGGACGATGGGCTACTCGCGTGCCGGCCGCGATGGGCGCCAAGGTGGCCGAGCCGCACCGCACGGTGTGGGCCATCGACGGCGACGGCTGCTTCCAGATGACCAACCAGGAGCTCGCGACCTGCGTCATCAACGACATCCCGATCAAGGTCGCCGTCATCAACAACTCCAGCCTCGGCATGGTCCGCCAGTGGCAGACGCTCTTCTACAACGAGCGCTACTCCAACACCGACCTGCACACGAGCCACAACGCCGTGCGCATCCCCGACTTCGTCAAGCTCGCCGACGCCTACGGCTGCGCCGGTCTGTCGGGTCGAGCACGCCGAGCGACGTCGACGCGGCGATCGAGTAGGCGCTGGCGATCAACGACCGCCCGGTGCGTCATCGACTTCGTCGTCCAGCGCGACGCGATGGTGTGGCCGATGGTGCCGGCCGGCAGTGAGCAACGACAAGATCCTCATCGCCCGCGGGGGAGCACCCCTGTGGGAGCGGGAAGCCTGAGAGGAACCACCACCATGCCTAAGCACACCCTGTCCGTCCTCGTCGAGGACAAGCCCGGCGTCCTCGCCCGGATCGCCGCCCTGTTCTCCCGCCGCGGCTTCAACATCGACAGCCTCGCGGTCGGGCCCGACCGAGCACGCCGAGGTCTCCCGGATGACCGTCGTCGTCGACGTGCGACGAACTGCCGCTCGAGCAGGTCACCAAGCAGCTCAACAAGCTGGTCGAGGTGCTCAAGATCGTCGAGCTCGAGCCGCCGACGTCGGTGCAGCGCCAGATCGTCCTGGTCAAGGTCCGCGCCGACGCCACGACCCGCAGCCACATCGTCGAGACCGCCGAGCTGTTCCGCGGCAAGGTCGTCGACGTCGCCTCGGACAGCCTGACGATCGAGGCCACCGGCAAGGTCCGACAAGGTCGCAGGCCATGCTCGGCGTCCTCGAGCCCTTCGGCATCCGCGAGCTCGTCCAGTCCGGCATCGTCGCGGTCGGTCGCGGTCCGCGCGTCGATCACCGACCGCGCGCTGCGCAGCGCCGTGACACGGCATCACCGCCTCAGCCACGTTGACGTCCCACCCACCAACCAGAAGCTTCCAGAAGGAGTGGCCCCCTATGGCCGAGATGATTCTACGACGACGACGCCGACCTCGTCGATCATCCAGGGCACGAAGGTCGCCGTCATCGGCTACGGCAGCCAGGGCCACGCCCACGCGCTCAACCTGCGCGACTCCGGGCGTCGACGTCCGCGTCGGCCTGCGCCGAGGGCAGCAAGAGCAAGGCCAAGGCCGAGGCCGAGGGCCTGCGCGTCCTGACGCGTCGCCGACGCGGTCAAGGAGGCCGACCTCGTCGTCATCCTCACGCCCGACCAGGTCCAGCGGCACGTCTACGCCGAGCCACATCGAGCCCAACCTCGCGCGAGGGCGACGGCGCTGCTCTTCGGCCACGGCTTCAACATCCGCTTCGGCTACATCACGCCCCGAAGCCGGCGTCCGACGTCATCATGGTCGCCCCCAAGGGCCCCGGCCACCTCGTGCGCCGCGAGTACGCCGACGGCCGTGGCGTGCCGGTGCTCGTCGCGTGTCGAGCAGGACGCGTCCGGGCGAGGCGTGGGACGTCGCGCAAGTCCTACGCGAAGGCGATCGGCGGCCTGCGCGCCGGCGGCATCAAGACGACCTTCACCGAGGAGTCCGAGACCGACCTCTTCGGCGAGCAGGCCGTGCTCTGCGGCGGTGCCTCGCAGCTCGTGATGTACGGCTTCGAGACCCTCGTCGAGGCCGGCTACCAGCCCGAGGTCGCCTACTTCGAGTGCCTCCACGAGCTCAAGCTCATCGTCGACCTCATGGTCGAGGGCGGCATCGCCAAGCAGCGCTGGTCGGTCTCCGACACCGCCGAGTACGGCGACTACGTCTCCGGCCCGCGGGTCATCGACCCGCACGGTCAAGGAGAACATGAAGGCCGTCCTCGCCGACATCCAGAACGGCGCCTTCGCCAAGCGCTTCATCGGCGACCAGGACGCCGGGGCGCCGGAGTTCAAGGACCTGCGCGCCAAGGGGGCCGCAGCACCCGATCGAGGGCACCGGCCGCGAACTGCGCAAGCTCATGAGCTGGATCAAGGACAGCGACTCGGACTACACCGAAGGCTCGGCCGCGCGGCACTGACCCACACGCAGTCGCAACACGCACGTATGCCGTGCCGCCCCCGACCGGGTGGCACGGCATACCTGTCTGTGCTGCGAGGAGTTCGCAATGCCGACCGCGCCGCCTAAGGTGGGCGGGTGTTCTCCGATTGGCCCTTCGCGCTCACGTATGCCGTGTTCTTCACGGGCGCGATGGTGCGTGCCAATCTCACCTACGTGCTCGGGTGGGGGGCTCGCCGCGGGGGAGAGCACACGAAGGCCGCCCGGCACTTCGACACGCAGCTCGTCCGGCGCGCCGAGACCGTCGTCGCACGCTATGGCGCTCCGGCCGTCGCGCTGTCCTTCCTCACCGTCGGGATCCAATCGGTGGTCAACTTCGCTGCAGGCGCATTGCGTATGCCGGTGTGGCGGTACGAGATTGGTGCAATCGTGGGTGCCCTGATGTGGGCGGCGATCTATTCGACGGTCGGCTTCGCCGTCATCGAAGCGTGGCTGGGTGGCACGGCCGGAGCAATCTGGGGCTGGCTCCTCGCGGCCGTCGTGGGGATCGGGGCCACCGTGTGGCTGACCCGGGTGGCTCGGCGGCGACTGGATAAGGTGCCGGAGGCTCCATCAGACCTCACCCTGTCCTAGCTGCGCTGCCCGCAAGCCGAGGCCGACGAGACTGTCTCACGTTTGGGGTGCGGGACGTCACGCCGTTCACCCCGGTTCACTGACGGGACGGCATACCGCTGCGGTCTAGGCTCGACTCGGCACATCGAGGTGCCACTCCGACCCTCGCTGCCCGACCGCCGTGCCCGGTCCCGCTCCAAAGGACTTTCTCGTGACCAAGCCTGTCGTCCTTCTCGCCGAAGAGCTGTCCCCCGCCACGGTCGACGCGCTCGGACCCGACTTCGAGATCCGCTCGTGTGACGGCGCCGACCGCTCGTCTTTGCTTCCGGCCCTGGCCGATGCCGACGCCGTGTTGATCCGCTCCGCGACGAAGATGGACGCCGAGGCGATCGCCGCCGCACCCAAACTCAAGGTCATCGCTCGCGCCGGCGTGGGGTTGGACAACGTCGACGTCCCGGCAGCAACTCAGGCGGGCGTCATGGTCGTCAATGCCCCGACCTCCAACATCACGTCAGCTGCCGAACTGGCAGTCGGCCTCATGCTCGCGGCCGCTCGCCACATCTCGCCGGCCAGCCAAGCGCTCAAAGGCGGGGCGTGGAAGCGCTCGAAGTTCGGTGGAGTGGAGTTGCTCGACAAGACGGTCGGGATCGTCGGTCTCGGCCGCATCGGCGCCCTCGTGGCCGAACGCCTGCGCGGGTTCGGCATGCACATCGTCGCCTACGACCCCTACACCACGCCGACCAAGGCGAGCCAGCTCGGCGCCCGCCTCGTCGACCTCGACGAGTTGCTCGCGACGGCTGACTTCATCTCGATCCACCTGCCCAAGACGGCCGAGACCGTGGGACTCATCGGCGCCGAGGCCCTCGCCAAGGTCAAGCCGGGGGTCGTCATCGTCAATGCCGCGCGCGGTGGCATCGTCGACGAGACCGCGCTCGCCGATGCCATCCGCTCGGGCCGGGTGGGCGCCGCGGGCCTCGACGTCTTCGCCAAGGAGCCGTGCACGGACTCCCCGGTCTTCGAGTTCGACAATGTCGTCGTGACGCCGCACCTCGGTGCCTCCACCGAGGAGGCCCAGGAAAAGGCAGGCGTGTCGGTCGCCAAGTCGGTCCGCCTCGCCCTCGGCGGCGAACTCGTCCCCGATGCGGTCAACGTCTCCGGCGGGGTGATCGTGGAAGAGGTCCGCCCCGGCATCGCTCTGGTCGAAAAGCTCGGCCGGATCTTCACCGCCGTGGCCGGCGCGGTCCCGCTGCACCTCAACCTCGAGGTCCACGGTGAGATCACCGAGCACGACGTGAGCATCTGGTCCTTGTCGGCACTCAAGGGCCTCTTCATGGACGTCGTCGAGCAGCAGGTGTCCTATGTCAACGCCCCGGTCATCGCCGAGGCGCGCGGCGTCGGGATCACGATGACGACGGACGCGGTCAGCGGTGACTTCCGCAACGTCACGATGCTGCGCGGGACACTCCCGGATGGTCGGACGGTGTCGATTTCCGGCACCCTCACAGGGCCGCGGATGATCGAAAAGCTCGTCGAGATCAACGGCTTCGACATCGAGGTGCCCCTCACGGACCACTTCGCGGTCTTCACGTATGCCGACCGGCCCGGGGTCATCGGCCAGGTCGGCAACCTCCTCGGCCAGGCCGGCATCAACATCGGCGGCATGCAGGTCGCGCGGAGCGACAACGCGTCTCGCGCCCTCATGATCCTCAATGCCGACGTCGAGGTGCCCCAGGACGTGGCCGCGGGCATTGCCGAGGCCATCGGCGCCGAGTCTTTCGCCGCCGTCGACCTCTGACACCACAGGCGCCCCGGGTTTCGGGATGTGGACCCTGGGGCGGTGTGGACAGGAGGCATCTCTAGGCTTGGGCCGTGCCTGAGACCACTGTTGCCCCGACCTCACTCAACCTGGCTGTCATCGGTGGTGACGGCATCGGCCCTGAGGTCGTCGACGAGGGTCTGAAGGTCCTTGGCGCCGTCGCGGCATCAGCCGGGGTGTCGGTCTCGACGACGACCTACGACCTCGGTGCCCGCCGGTGGCACGCCACCGGCGAGACCCTGCCCGCGAGCGTCGTCGAGGAGATCCGCGGCCACGACGCGATCCTCCTCGGGGCGATCGGCGACCCGACGGTGCCCAGCGGCGTCCTCGAGCGGGGAGTCCTGCTGCCGCTGCGGTTCGCCCTCGACCATTACGTCAACCTCCGCCCGGCCAAGCTCTACCCCGGCGTCTCGAGCCCGCTTGACGTTGCAGCAGTCGCCCCCGACGGCATCGACTTCGTCGTCGTGCGGGAGGGCACCGAGGGGCCTTACGTCGGCAATGGCGGCACTCTGCGCATCGACACCCCGCACGAGATCGCCACCGAGGTCAGCGTCAACACCCGCTTCGGCGTGGAGCGCGTCGTGCGTGACGCCTTCGCCCGCGCGCAGGCGCGGCCGCGCAAGCACCTCACGCTGGTCCACAAACACAATGTGCTGACGTTCGCCGGCCACCTGTGGCGGCGCACGGTCGAGGCGGTCGCGACGGAGTTCCCCGATGTCTCGACGGCATACCAGCATGTCGACGCTGCGACGATCTTCATGGTGACCGACCCGGGCCGCTTCGATGTCATCGTCACCGACAACCTCTTCGGCGACATCGTCACCGACATCGCCGCAGCGATCGCTGGTGGCATCGGTCTGGCGGCGAGCGGCAATATCAACCCCGAGCGGACGGCGCCGAGCATGTTCGAGCCCGTGCACGGGTCTGCTCCGGACATTGCCGGTCAGGCCAAGGCCGACCCCACGGCAGCGATCCTCTCGGTCGCGATGATGCTCGACCATGTCGGGCTCCCGGACGCAGCACGTGCCGTCGAGGGCGCGGTGCAGCGTGATCTTGCAACCCGGGGGGGCGCTGCCCGCTCGACGACCGAAATCGGCGACGCCATCGCGGCCGGGGTCGCCTGACCGAAGTGGGGTCGCCTCGGTGCTAGCCCTGCGTGGCTGGCGGGGTGACGATCGGGTCAGGGGCCGGAGTGGTCTCTGCCGGATCCGGTGACGGTGATGTCGGCTCCGTCGTGCTCGGGGAGCTTGGCGGCGACGTCGGAGTTGACGTCGGAGTCGACGGCGTCGGTGCGGGCTCGGTGGTCGTCGGCGGAGGTGTCGTTGATGGTGCGGGCGACTCGGTGGCAGTGCCTCCAGGCTCGGCCGTCGGAGTGGTCGACGCGGTCGCAGTGGCCGACGGGGACGTGGCAGTCTCAGGTGTCGTCGTAGGTGCAGGGTTCGTCGGCGCGGGGGTCGAGGTGGTGTCGACCGGCGGGATAGCCGCCGGGAGCTTCGTCTTCGGTGAAGGCGCGAACTCGAGATAGGGCGCCGGATCGGCGAAACCTTGGGGGCCGACCACCTCGAAGTGCAGGTGGCATCCGGTCGACATCCCCGTCGACCCGATGAAGCCGATGATCTGCCCCTGGCGCACCTGCATGCCCTGCGCGACGGCATACGCATTGAGGTGGTTATAGGTGGTGCGCAAGCCCGAGGGGTGGTCGAGGACGACCCGGCCGCCATAGGAGAACGCGACACCCGCCCACTGGACGACACCGTCTGCCGCAGCGACGACGGGAGTGTTGCAGGCAGCAGCGAGGTCAAGGCCGCTGTGGAGTTTGAGAGCTCCGGTGATCGGGTGCACCCGCAGCCCGAAAGGTGAGGAGGGGATGCCGTCGACGGGACGGACGAATCCCGACGCGAGGACCTGCCCGGCGTCCACCGTCGGCAGCGTCGTGCTCGTGGCGTCGGGCATCGCCGACAGCGCGGAAAGCTCGGTGACGAGGTCGGGCAGCCCGAGGAACGGAGCCAGCGGGATGGGGCCTTCGCGGTCCACCCCTCGCTGGGCACTGCCGGATCCCGGCCGGTCGAAGAACGCTGTCTCCGCGAGCGCCAGATCGGTCGCCGCGTCCACCTGGGTCACCGGAGCGCTCACCGCTGCGGGGCGGGAGGACGCCAGGCCCATCGCGGGAGCCAGATCGACTCCGACTGCCAGCACGGCTCCAAGGAGGGCGATGGGCACGGTGCGGACGGAGAGGGCACTGTATGCCGTGCGCGCGTGGCGCGTCGGCACGGAAGTCGCGCTATAGCGACCCTGCCGTCGAAGTTTGAATCGCACGTGCTCACCCGCCTCTCCCGCGGCCCCCCCGGGCCGGACGTCGCCCCCTGGCTACGTCTGGTGCCACTGTAACCCCGGTATCGAGTGCCCCGATGGGAAATCCCGGAACTTGGGTAATCTCGGGTGATCACCGTGGTGGACACGGTGCCTGTGATCGGTCGTCGACGGGAGCCCCACGTCATGTCAGCCTCAACCTCGCCGTCTCGGCCGTTGACCTTCGAGGTCCACCCCTCCACCAGTCCGGCGAGCGATGAGGCGCGTCAGGCGATCTTGGCCAACCCAGGGTTCGGCAAGCACTTCACCGACCACATGGTCCTCGCGACCTGGGAGCGCGGCCGCGGCTGGCACGATGGTCAGGTCACGGCATACGGACCGCTGTCGTTGATGCCCTCAGCCGCGGTGCTGCATTACGCGCAGGAGATCTTCGAGGGGCTCAAGGCATATCGTCACGAGGACGGCTCGGTCTGGTCGTTCCGGCCCGAAGCCAATGGCGAGCGGCTCCGTCGGAGCGCGCGGCGCTTGGCCCTTCCCGAGTTGCCGGTCGACGACTTCGTCGAGTCGCTCCGGGCACTCGTGTCGGTCGATCAGGAGTGGGTGCCCGCGGCCGGCACCGGAGAAACGAGCCTCTATTTGCGGCCGTTCATGTTTGCCTCCGAGGCGTTCCTCGGCGTGCCGACCCGCCGACGTCGTGACCTACTCGGTCATCGCCTCGCCCGGCCGGGGCCTACTTCGCCGGTGGGCTCAAGCCCGTCACCCTCTGGGTGTCGACCGACTTCGCCCGCGCGGGCGCCGGCGGCACCGGCGCAGCCAAGTGCGGCGGCAACTACGCGTCCAGCCTCGCCGGCCAGCTCGAGGGGATCGAGCACGGCTGCGACCAGGCGGTCTTCCTCGACTCGGCGACCCACGAATACATCGAAGAGCTCGGCGGGATGAACCTCTTCTTCGTCACCAAGGACGGACGGCTGGTCACCCCTGAGCTCACCGGGACGATCCTCGAAGGGATCACCCGGTCGTCGATCATCGAGCTGGGCAAGGAACTCGGCCTCGACCCCGAGGAGCGCCGCATCCCCATCGAGGAGTGGAAGGAAGGAGCCCGCAGCGGTGAGATCGTCGAGATCTTCGCCTGCGGCACGGCAGCGGTCATCACCCCCGTGGGCGAGTTGCGGTGGGACGGCGGTGCGGTCGACCATCGGCGCGACGGTGTCGACGTCGGGGAAGTCACCCAGTCCATCCGCACGCACCTGCTCGACATCCAGTACGGCCGCGCCGAGGACACCCACGGGTGGATGACCCGGCTCGTCTAGGACGGCTCTCGGAGGCCTTGGCCTCACAACCGCCACGTCTCGTCGCCACCGATCTCGACGGCACGCTCCTGCGCAGCGACGGTATGCCGTCCGCCCGCACCATCGCGGCGGTCACGGCCGCCGAAGAGCAGGGGATCGACGTCGTCCTGGTCACCGCGCGGCCACCACGATGGATGGATCACCTCGCGTCCGTAGCCGGCGCTCACGGTGTCGCAGTCTGCGGCAACGGTGCTTTCGTCTACGACATCGCCGCACGCGAGGTCGTCACGACGAGGCCCCTGCATCCCGATCTCGTCGTGAGGCTCCGGGCAGACATCGCCCTGGCCGTGCCCGGTGTCATCTTCGCGGCCGAGCGCGCCGACGGACCCGTGGTCCAAGCCGGCTTCCCCGACAGCGAGACTCCAGGGACGATGCCGACAGAACGCGTCCACGTCGATGCGAGTGGACCGTGGAGCGACGATGGAGTCGGCAAACTCCTGGCCGTCGCGCCCCACTGGGACGACACCGAGTTTCTTGACGCTCGTGGCACGGGTCGTCGGGGGGCGTGGCCACGTGGAATACTCCGGCGCCGCCGGGCTGGCCGAGATCACCGCACCCGGAGTCACCAAGGCTGCGGCCCTGGCTGATTGGTGCCGACGACGGCGAGTGACCCGCCGCCAGGTGTGGGCATTCGGTGACATGCCCAACGACCTGTCGATGCTCCAGTGGGCGGGGGAGTCGTTCGCCGTCGCCAACGCGCACCCCGAGGTCCTCGCGGCGGCACGGCATACCTGTGCGAGCAATGACGATGACGGCGTGGCGCGCGTGCTCGAGTGGCTCGTCGCCACGATGACGCGGCCACAGGGAGGATGATGGCGACCACTGCCGCCGGAGGCTCTCTCCGGCGGCGCCCTTGGGAGGACGTATGACCGCCACCGCGCCGCTGTCCGTCGACGAGTTGCGTCGTGCCGTCGACGAGGGCGCCATCGACACGGTCGTCGTCGCCTTCACCGACATGCAAGGGCGACTTCAGGGCAAACGCGTGCACGGCTCGCTGGTTCCTCGAGTCGGTGCTCGAGCACGGCACCGAGGGCTGCAACTACCTGCTGACCGTCGACGTCGACATGAATACCGTCGACGGCTACGCCATGAGCTCGTGGGAGCGTGGCTACGGCGACATGGTCTTCTCGCCCGACCTGTCCACCCTCCGCCGCACGCCTGGCCAGCCGTATTCGGCCACCGTCCAGTGCGACCTCGCCTGGCTCGACGGCTCCGGCCTGGTCCGCCAGTCGCCCCGATCGATCCTGCGCGAGCAGGTGGCGGCAGCCGCCGACCTCGGCTACATCGCCCTCGCCGGCACCGAGCTCGAGTTCATCGTCTTCGAGCAGACCTTCGCCGAGGCGTGGGATCAGCGGTATGCCGGTCTGACCGGAGCCAACCGCTACAACGTCGACTACTCGATCCTCGGCGGGACCGTCGTCGAGCCGCTCCTGCGCGACATCCGCAACGAGATGGATGCCGCCGGCCTCATCGTCGAGAGCGCCAAGGGGGAATGCAACCTCGGCCAGCACGAGATCGCCTTCCGATACGAAGAGGTCCTGCGCACCTGCGACAACCACGCGGTCTACAAGAACGCCGCCAAGGAGATCGCCGCCCGCCACGGGAAGTCCGTGACCTTCATGGCGAAGTACGACGAGCGCGAGGGCAACTCGTGCCATATTCACCTCTCGCTGCGCGACCCGTCGGGGCGCCCGGTGTTCGCCGACGACTCCACGGGCGCAGACCCGGACGGCCCAGGGCACACCCACGGGCACAGCAGCATCTTCGATCATTTCCTCGCCGGTGTCCTGGCGACCTTGCGCGGAGTTCACCCTCTGCTACGCCCCGAACATCAACTCCTACAAGCGATTCCAGGCAGGCTCCTTCGCCCCCACGGCCGTGGCATGGGGCCATGACAACCGCACCTGCGCCCTGCGGGTCGTCGGCCACGGGGCAGGGTCTGCGGGTCGAAAACCGGGTGCCCGGCGGCGATGTCAATCCCTATCTCGCGGTCGCTGCCATGCTCGCCGGGGGTCTGCACGGCATACGGCACGGGCTCGAACTCGAGCCGGCCTTCGAGGGCAATGCCTACGCCTCGGACAAGCCGCGCGTGCCGACCACGCTCGCCGAGGCCCGCGACCTGTTCCTCGCGTCCACGGTGGCCCGAGAGGTCTTCGGAGCCGACATCGTCGAGCACTATGCTCACGCCGCGCAGGTCGAGATCGACGCCTTCAACCGCGCCGTCACCGACTGGGAACGCGTCCGAGGATTCGAGAGGTTGTGACCGCCGTGGCCGCTCACGAGGTGATCAATCCGGCGACCGAGGAGGTCATCGCCAGCGTCGAAGGCGCGGACCTGGAGCAGACCGACGCGGCGATCGCGCGGGCGGCTGCGGCCTACCCGGCGTGGCGCGCGGTCGCCCCGGCCGACCGGGGCCGGCTCCTGCGCCGCTTCGCCGAGGTCGTTGATGCCCATCTCGAGGAGTTGGCCCACCTTGAGGTCGCGGGCGCCGGTCACACCATCGGCAACGCTCGGTGGGAGGCGGGCAACGTCCGCGACGTCCTCACCTACTACTCGGCCGCCCCCGAACGCCTCTTCGGCCGGCAGATCCCGGTCGCCGGCGGCCTCGACGTGACCTTCAAGGAGCCCCTCGGCGTCGTCGGTGTCATCGTCCCGTGGAACTTCCCGATGCCGATCGCGGGGTGGGGCTTCGCGCCGGCACTCGCCGCCGGCAACACCGTCGTCCTCAAGCCGGCTGAGCTCACTCCGTTGACCGCGATCCGTCTGGGGGAGCTCGCGGTTGAAGCCGGCATCCCCGAGGACGTCCTGCAGGTCATTCCCGGCCGGGGTTCGGTTGTGGGGGAGCGGTTCGTCACTCACCCGAGCGTCCGCAAAGTCTGCTTCACCGGGTCGACCGAGGTAGGCCAGCGGATCATGCGGGGAGCGGCCGACCAGATCAAGCGGGTCACCCTCGAGCTCGGCGGCAAGAGCGCCAACATTGTCTTCGCCGACGCGGATCTGGCACGGGCGGCCGCGTCAGCGCCGATTGTCCGTCTTCGACAACGCCGGCCAGGATTGCTGCGCTCGCAGCCGAATCCTCGTGCAGCGCAGCGTTTTCGACGACTTCATGGAGCGCTTCGAAGCTGCCGTGAAGGCTGTCGTCGTTAGCGATCCTCGGGACGAGGCCGCCCAGATGGGGCCGCTCATCAGCGAGGCGCACCGCGCCCGGGTCGCCAGCTTCCTCGACGAGGCAGGCAGGGCCGGAATGCCGGTCGACGTCGCCTTCCGCGGCTTCGCGCCAGAGGGCTCTGGTTGGTGGTTCCCGCCGACGGTCGTCCTCCCGCGTGCGACGTCTGACCCGCTGTGGCAGGAGGAGATCTTCGGCCCGGTTGTCGCCGTGATGCCTTTTGACGACGAAGAGGACGCGATCGCGAAAGCCAACGACACGGCATACGGGCTCTCCGGGTCGATCTGGACCCGTGACATCGGGAGAGCGATCCGCGTGGCGCGGGGCGTCGAGGCGGGCAATCTCTCGGTCAACTCGCACAGCAGCGTCCGCTATGCCACGCCCTTCGGGGGCTTCAAGCAGTCCGGTCTCGGGCGCGAGTTGGGTCCGGACGCGCTCGATGCCTTCACCGATGTCAAGAACGTCTTCTTCGCCACCGACTGACCGCACCGACCGCACTGACCGCAACTGATCGCACGAGTCACGAAAGAAGGACCATATGTCCGGCAGGATCCAGGACCGGGTTGCCGTCATCACCGGGGGATGCTCCGGCATCGGTCTGGCCACCGTCCGTCGGTTCGTCGCCGAAGGCGCCCACGTCGTCATCGGCGACCTCGACGACGTAGCAGGACAGCGGCTCGCCGACGAACTCGGCATCGTCTACGTCCACTGCGACGTCTCGGACAAGAACGACGTCGACACCCTCTTCCGGACGGCCAAGGAGCGCTTCGGCCGGGTCGACATCGCCTTCAACAACGCCGGGATCTCGCCCCCCGACGACGACTCCATCCTCGACACCGACCTCGACGCCTGGCGACGGGTGCAGGACATCAACCTCACCTCGGTCTACCTCTGCTGCAAGGCCGCGCTGCCATACATGCTCGAGCAGGGCAAGGGATCGATCATCAACACTGCCTCCTTCGTCGCGGTCATGGGGGCGGCGACCTCACAGATCTCTTACTCCGCCTCCAAAGGCGGCGTCCTGTCGATGACGCGCGAGCTCGGGGTGCAGTTCGCGCGTCAGGGCGTGCGGGTCAACGCCCTCTGCCCGGGACCGGTCAACACGCCGCTGCTGCAGGAACTTTTCGCCAAGGACGCTGAGCGGGCCGCCCGACGCCTCGTCCACATCCCGATGGGTCGATTCGGCGAGCCGGAAGAAATGGCTGCTGCGGTCCTGTTCCTCGCCTCGGACGACTCGTCGTTCATGACCGCGTCGACCTTCCTCGTCGATGGCGGGATCTCCGGGGCATATGTCACCCCCCTCTGATTTCGTGGCCGCCAAGCCGGTCATCGGGGTCACGTGTTACGCCGAGCCTGTCGACCGGGCTCCATGGCGCGGTCAGCGCAGCGCCGTCCTCCCGATGGACTATGTCGACCACCTCACGCGCGCCGGTGCGGTGGTGGTGCTGCTGCCGCCGCCGGGCGCCACGGACGTCGCGCGACTGGACGCCGAGGTCGCGACGGTCCTCGCGCGACTGGACGGGCTCGTCGTCGCCGGGGGTGCTGACGTGTCGGCCGAGCGCTATGGCGGGTCGCCGCATCCGTCGAGTCAGGCCCCGCGCCCGGACCGGGACGCCTGGGAACTCGCGCTCGTCCGCGCCGCCCGCACGGCGGGACTTCCTCTCCTGGGGGTATGCCGCGGCATGCAACTCATGGCCGTGGAAGCCGGGGGCACGCTGCACCAGCATCTCCCCGACGTCGTGAGGTCGGACGTCCATTGCCCAGAGCCGGGAGCCTTCACGCGGCATACCGTCGATGTCCTCGCCGGGACGCAGCTGGCGACCATCCTGGGTGACGGTCCCCTCGACGTCCCCACCTACCATCACCAGGCGGTGGCGAGCCATCCGGGCTACCGGGTGTCGGCTGGGCACGGCGACGGCACGGTGGAGGCCATCGAGGCGCTGCCGAGAGGCGCTCGGACTGCTGACAAGGCGACGGGCTCGGCCCGCCGGGACCGGGACGTTCTGCATCGGGGTGCAGTGGCATCCGGAGGCGGGGGAGGACCTCCGTCTCTTCGCGGCCCTCGTCCGATCAGCGACACGCCCAAGGTCCAAATCGTGAGACATGTCGTCCAATCGGCAATCACCGTGGCAGGCTGTCCGACGTGAGCCCTGCGACCCGAGTGACCACCGTCACCCCGATCGTTATTAGCTAGGCGCGACGAGCCGCATCACTCGTCGCGCAGACCTCCCACACCCCGGGGGGTCTTTTTGTTGGTCCGGGCGACACGATGCTGGGGCTGACAGGCGACGGGAGAGGCGATCGACGGGATCGAGCAGGGCCACCACACACTTTGACGACTGAAAGCCGTTTGACACATGTCCAGCACGACACCAGTTGCTTCCACGATCACCGGCGGGCATCCGCTGGCCGACCTCCACGTCTACGACACGACGCTTCGTGACGGCGCCCAGCAGGAGGGGCTCAACCTCTCCGTCTCGGACAAGCTCACGATCGCGCGGCAGATCGATGACCTTGGGGTGGGGTTCATCGAAGGTGGCTGGCCCGGTGCTAACCCCAAGGACACGGAGTTCTTCGCCCGGGCCCAGCAGGAGTTGCACCTGAAGCACGCGACGCTCGCGGCATTCGGCGCGACCCGGCGGGCTGACGGGCGGGCGGCCGACGACACCCTCGTGCGGGCGCTGGTCGACTCCGGTGCTCCTGTCGTCACCCTCGTGGCCAAGTCGCACACGCGGCACGTCGAGTTGGCCCTGCGCACCACCCTGCGCGAAAACCTCGCGATGATCCGCGACACGGTGACTTTCCTGCGCGGGGAGGGGCGGCGCGTCTTCGTCGACGCCGAACACTTCTTCGACGGCTACCGGCTCGACCGCGACTATGCGCTCGAATGCGTCCGCGCCGCGGCCGAGTCCGGCGCCGAGGTCATCGCCCTGTGCGACACCAACGGGGGCATGTTGCCCTCGCAGGTGGCCGACGTCGTCCGCGACGTCGTCGACGCGACGAGTGCGAGGATCGGCATCCACTGTCACAACGACACCGGGTGCGCCGTGGCCAACTCGATGGCTGCGGTCGACGCCGGAGCGACTCACGTGCAAGGCACGGTCAACGGCTACGGCGAGCGCACGGGTAACGCCAACATCCTCACCGTCGTTTCCAACCTCCAGATCAAGCAAGGTATGCCGCTCGTCGCCCCGGAGCGGTTGCGCGAGGCCACCCGGATCGCCCACTCGATCAGTGAGGTCACCAACGTCCCGCCCTACAGCCGGCAGCCGTATGTCGGGGCGAGCGCGTTCGCCCACAAGGCTGGCCTGCACGCCAGCGCCCTCAAGGTCGACCCCGACCTCTACCAGCACACCGACCCCACCCTGGTCGGCAACTCGATGCGCACACTCGTCTCCGACATGGCCGGCCGGGCGAGCATCGAGCTCAAGGCAGCCGAGATGGGTGTCGACCTTGCCGGGCAGCCGGCGGTCATTGCCGAGGTCTTGGCCGAGGTCAAGGACCTCGAGCTCAAGGGATGGACCTTCGACGCCGCGGACGCGTCTTTCGAGTTGCTCCTGGGCAAGCACTTGGGCACGGCCGTGTCCTACTTCGATGTGGAGTCGTGGCGGGTGATCACCGACGCGCGGGAGGTCGGCGAGGCCACCTCGGAGGCCACGGTCAAACTCACCGCGGGTGGCGCCCGACAGGTCGCGACCGGCGAGGGCAACGGCCCGGTCAACGCGCTCGACCACGCCCTGCGCCAGGCGCTCGGGCGGGTCTACCCCGAGCTCGACGAATTGGAGCTGGTCGACTTCAAGGTCCGCATCCTCGACGCCTCGCACGGCACCGACGCCATCACGCGGGTGCTCATCGAGACGGCCGACGGCCAGACCACATGGACGACCGTCGGTGTCGCCCCCAATATCGTCGAGGCGTCGTGGAAGGCGTTGGTCGACGGCATCACCTATGGCCTCATGCGACGGGGGGTGGGGTCGCGATGACCGCCAGCCCGACCACCTCGATGTCCGCGAACGGGGCCGTGGGCAGTGGTCTGACCGTGCGCCCCGGCAGCCCCGACGACGCCGCAGCGCTGTCGGACCTCGCCTTCCGGAGCAAGGCGTTCTGGGGTTATTCAGAATCCCTCATGGCCGCCTTCGCCGACGAACTCAAGGTCTCGCCCGAGATGGCGGCTGAGGCCATCATCGCCGAGGTGGACGGGGTCATCGCCGGATTCCATCTGCTCGGCCCCGTCTCCGGTGCCCTTCCGGGCCGTCCGGCCACCGAGCCGCCGCCGGCGGATGCGGGGGAGCTCGACATGCTCTTCCTCGACCCGACATTTATCGGGGCGGGGGTCGGGCGAGTGCTCTTCCAGGATGCGATGGCCAAGGCCATCGCCCGGGGGTGGACGACCGTTTACATCGTGGCCGATCCGCAGTCGACTGGGTTCTACGAGACGTGTGGAGCCGTCCGGGTCGGTGAGCGGCTGAGCCCCTCGGTGCCGGGCCGTTTCCTGCCGTTGCTTGAGAAGCGCCTTGGCCGCAACGCCGGTCGCGGCATGGGTGCGCGGGCGACCTACTGGCGCTGACCGGCCGTCACAGCTGCGCACACGGCGAGCAGTTGCGCGCGCAAGTCAGCCGAGCGGACGGCATACAACCGCTGTAGTTGCGTGAAAAGCGCACGGCCGGAGGATGTTTCGATCTCGATCGGCTCGTAGCCGAGCAGCGTGACGTCGTAGGGGGATGCGCGCATGTCGAGCACACGCAAGTCACGGGCATGCTCGAAACAGTCCGCGGTGAGCTCCGATGGCACCGCGGGCGCGAGCTTCATCGCCCACTTGTAGAGGTCCATGCCGGCATGCAGACACCCCGGTTGGTCCAGACGCACCTGGTCGGCGCGGGTCGGCTGGACAGCGTTGCGGGGCCGCGCAGGGTCGGTGAAAAACCGAAAGGCATCGAAGTGCGTGCACGTCAGCGTGTGGGCGTCGACGACCGCGTCGCTGCCGTCCGGGCCGAGGCGCAGGGGGAGGCGCCGGTGGCGCACCGTGTCCTGGTCGAGGCGGTAGACCATGGCCCACTCGTGCAGCGCGAAGCACCCGAAGTGCGGGCTGCGACCGGCGGTCGCAGCCAGGAGGTCGCGCACGAAGGCGACGGTCGCTGACCGCGCTTCGAGGTATGCCGCGAGGTCGAGACCGACCCGATCTGCGGACATCTGCGCGAATCGCCACGTGGCCCGCTCGGTGCCCGCGGCCCTCTCGAGGAGGACGCCGACGCCCGGGTGCCATCGGCGCAATGCCGCGGGCTTGAACGGGTAGTAGGTGAAGAGGAAGTCCTCGCCAGCGTGAGCCTGCCCGCCAGCGCGACGCTGGCGATGGTCGGCCGTCAGGGCATCGATGCGGCTGTGGTGGGCCGTCTCTCGCGCGCGCCACTGCGGTTCTGACATCACCTCCACCACGGGAGGACAGCCTATTGTGGCCAAACGGCCCCCGCGGACAGCCCGACCGTGTCACCCTGACCGCATGACTCGACGCCTCTGGGCGGCGCTGCTCGTCAGCGTCTTCGCCTTCGTGACAGTCCCGACCGCCACCGCCGACCCGTCCGACCGTGGTCGCGAGCAGGCCATGGGCTACTACCTCGCGATGGGGGATTCCCTGGCCGCGGGCTATCAGCCCGGAATGGGCGACGATCGCGACGGCGGCTACGTCGGCGACGTCCTCACGCACATCCGCGCGAGTGCTCCCAAGACCCGCCTGGTCAATATCGCGTGCTCCGGCGAGACGACCGTCACCTTCATCGACGGCGGTCGCTGCTCCTACGACGAGGGCTCCCAGCTTGCGGCGGCCCGAGCTTTTCTCGCCGCCCACGGCCAGTTCACCCGGGTCGTGACGATCGACATCGGGGCCAACGACATCACGCGCTGCGCGGCCGGTGGCGTGTTCGACCAGGGGTGCTTCCTGCGCCAGGCTGGCATCGTCCACACCAACCTCCGCGCCATCCTCGCTGTGGTGCGATCGGGCGCGCCCCACGCGCGGATCGTCGTCCTCAACTACTACAACCCCTTCCTCGCGGCATGGCTGACCGGGGCGTCCGGGCAGGAGCTCGCCCGCACCACGACAGGCGGCCTCGTCGCCTTCAACGCCGGGCTGGCATTCGCGGCCGGCACGGTCAACGGGTCCACCGCGGATGTTTCCGCCGCCTTCGACAGCACGACGTGGACGCTCGTGCCCGCCGGCCCGACGATGGTGCTGCCGCTCAACGTCCTGCGGATCTGCCAGTGGACCTGGATGTGCTCCACGGCGGACATCCACGCCAACGACATGGGGTATGCCGTCCTCGCCGGCGCCGTCACTGCCGCGCTCGACCGCGCGCCCTGACGCCTCACTAGGCTGGCGGGGTGCGCATCGCGAGATACACGACAGGCGAGGACCCGGCATACGGGATCGTGACCGGCGACGTCGGCGCGGAAGTCCTCCTTCCGCTCAAGGGTGACCCCCTCTATGTCGGGCTCGTGCCGTCGGGTGAGCCGCCGGTGCCTCTCGAGGACGCTCGCCTGCTCGCCCCGGTGATCCCCCGCAGCAAGGTGGTCGGGATTGGACGCAACTACGCCGAGCACGCCCGGGAGCTCGGGCACGAGGTGCCCACCGACCCGATGATGTTCCTCGTGCCCAACACGGCCGTCTGCGGTCCCGGTGACCCCGTCGTCCTCCCGAGGGGAGCGCAGGAGATCCATTACGAGGGCGAGCTGGCTGTCGTCATCGGCAAGATCTGCAAGGACGTCCGGGCTGAGGCAGCGCTGGATTGTGTCTGGGGTTATACGTGTGCCAACGACGTGTCGGCCCGCGACTGGCAACGCTGCGACGGTCAGTGGGCCCGCGCCAAAGGGTTCGACACCTCCTGTCCACTGGGGCCGTGGATCGAGACCGAGCTCGACCCATCGGGGTTGCGGATCCGGACGCGCCTGGACGGTGAGGTGGTCCAGGACGGGGTCACCTCGGACATGCTCCATGACGTCGCCGCTCTCGTCGCCTATGCATCTGCGGCGTTCACCCTGCTGCCAGGAGATGTCATCCTCACCGGCACACCGGCCGGGGTCGGCCCCGTCGCCGCGGGGCAACGGGTCGAGGTCGAGATCGAGGGCATCGGCACCCTGTCCAATCCCTTCGTCCGACGCTGATCGGCAGCGTGCGCCGTAGGCTTGGCCCACCATGACTGACAAGAAGCTGCCCGGCGCCGTCCGCCTGCGCGTTGCCCCGTCCCCGACCGGAGATCCTCACGTCGGCACGGCATACATGTCGATGTTCGACCTCGCGTTCTCCCGGCAACGAGGCGGACGATTCATCCTGCGGATCGAGGACACCGACCGCGCGCGCCTGCAGGCCGATAGCGAGCAGCAGATCTACGACACGCTGCGGTGGCTCGGTCTCACCTGGGACGAGGGTCCGGACGTCGGCGGGCCATGCTCCCCTTATCGCCAGTCGGAGCGCCTCACGACCTACCAGCCCTATGTCGAGCGGCTCCTGGCCGAGGGGCATGCCTATCACTGCTGGTGCTCAGCCGAGCGGCTGACCCAGATGCGCGAAGAGCAACAGCGGCGCAAGCAACCGACCGGCTATGACCGACTGTGCCTCGGCAAGACGCGCCAGGAGCGCTCAGCGTTGCCCGGTTTCAGCGAGACGCCCGTCGTGCGGATGCAGATCCCCGACGACGTCGAGACCTCTTTCGTCGACCTCATCGCGGGTCGGATCGACGCCCCGAAGCCCGACGATCAGGTCATCCTCAAGGCCGACGGCTTCCCGACCTACCACCTCGCGGTCGTCGTCGACGATCACGAGATGGGCATCACGCACGTTGTGCGGGGGCAGGAGTGGATCTCCTCCACGCCCAAGCACCTGTTGCTCTATCGGTGGCTTGGGCTCGCGGCGCCAGCCTTCGCCCATATGCCGCTGCTGCGGGACGAGAAGCGTGCCAAGATCTCCAAGCGCAAGAACCCTTGGGCTCGGCTCACGTGGTTCAAGGAGCAGGGCTACTTGCCGGAAGCGCTGGTTAACTTCCTTGCGCTCCAGGGTTATCCGCCGATCGTGGAGGCCGACGGCACTGAGCGTGAGGTGTTTACCTTCGAGGAGTTCGCCGAACGATTCGACTGGGCGAAGGTGAATCCAGCCGGATCGATGTTCAACCTCGACAAGCTCGACTGGCTCAATGGCGTGTGGCTGCGCGAGCTGGCCCCGGGTGACTTCGCCAGCCGGCTCCTGCCCTTCCTCGAAGCCGAAGGAGTGCTGTCCGACAACCCCTCGCTGGGTGAGCTGGGGCGACTCAAGCTTGTCGCCGAGTTGATCCAGACCCGCATCGCCAAGCTCACCGAGGCGGCCCCGCTCGTCGCGCCCTTCTTCCTGGGCGACGACATGATCGCGATCGCCGACGACGCGCGGGCGCAACTCGACGCGCGGTCACCGGAGGTCCTCGACGCTGCGATCGGCACCCTCGGGGACATCGACGACCAAGGTCGCGGCCTGCTCGGCGCCGAGAGCGACTGGAATGCCGGCCGCATCGAAGCCGCCTTGCGCGCGGCGATCGTCGACGGATTGGGGGTCAAGGCGCGGGTGGCGTTCGGCCCGCTGCGCACTGCCGTGTCGGGCCAGCGGATCTCGCCGCCGCTGTTCGAGTCGATGGAGATTCTCGGCAAGACCTCGACGTTGACACGTCTGGCCGCGCTCCGAGCGACCCTCTAGCCAGGATTTGGGGGCAACCGGCCGGGCCGGTAAGATCGCTCTTCGGTTCACCCTCGAAGGTCCGTGAGGACGCGCGAGCGGTGATACCCCATGGGGTATGGTGTAATTGGCAACACGACTGATTCTGGTTCAGTTGTTCTAGGTTCGAGTCCTGGTACCCCAGCGATTGGGCGAAATCGATCCTTCCCGGTAAGGTTTCACCCACTGTCCGCGGGTCTTCTGCGGGCTCGCTAGGGCCCCGTTGTGTAGCGGTCTAGCACGCCGCCCTCTCAAGGCGGTAGCGCGGGTTCGAACCCCGTCGGGGCTACCAGAACACCACGAAACCCCCTGCCTCGCAGGGGGTTTCGTGGTTCTGGCAGAGCTTCGTGCTTAGCCGTGAGCCGCCTGGTGAGCACGCCGAAGGACCTCGCTGAGCTTGTTGGCTCCAGCGACGACCGTGGCAGCGTGCAGGCGGCCGGGCTGCCGTGACAGTCGCTCGATCGGGCCAGAGATGGAGACGGCAGCGACGACCCGACCGGAGGGGCCCCGCACCGGCGCGGAGACGGACGCGACTCCTGGCTCGCGCTCACCGACGCTCTGCGCCCAACCGCGACGCCGCACAGCGGAGAGAGCGGTGGCGTTGAAGCGGGCTCCCTGGAGGCCCCGGTGGAGGCGATCGGGTTCTTCCCAGGCCAGGAGGACCTGGGCGCCAGAGCCGGCATGCATCGATAGGCTCGACCCGACCGGGATGGTGTCGCGCAGTCCCATGGGACGTTCGGCCGCCGCGACGCAGATCCGCTGGTCTCCTTGGCGCCGGAACAGCTGGGCACTCTCATTCGTGTGATCCCGCAAGGCACCGAGCACCGGCCCGGCCGCAGCGAGCAAGCGGTCTTCGCCGGCGGCCGATGCCAGCTCGCCCAGGCGGGGGCCGAGGACGAAACGCCCCTGCATGTCGCGGCTCACGAGACGGTGATGCTCGAGGGCCACCGCCAGCCTGTGTGCAGTAGGGCGGGCCAGACCCGTCGCGCCGACGAGTTGAGCCAGGGTGGCGGGACCGGCCTCAAGGGCACTGAGCACCGTCGCCGCCTTGTCGAGAACGCCGACTCCGCTAGAGTTGTCCATACACTGATATTGCCGTCTCACGCCCTGAGACGCAACTTCGTCCGCGTGTCGCCTCCATCACGCTTGGCGGGGACATGTGGTCAGGCATGTGGTCAGACATGGTCGAAAGGTGGAACCGATGGCTGGGACGTTAGCCGAGAAGGTATGGGAGTCGCACGTCGTGCGGCAGGCCGAAGGTGAGCCAGACCTGCTCTATATCGATCTCCATCTGGTCCACGAGGTGACCAGCCCGCAGGCCTTCGACGGCCTCCGCCTCGCGGGCCGACGGGTGCGGCGCCCTGACCTGACCTTGGCGACCGAGGACCACAACGTTCCGACGACTCCAGGTCCAATCACTGACCCGATCAGCCTCACTCAGGTCGAGACCCTCCGGCGCAACTGTGCTGAGTTCGGCGTCCCGATCTACCCCATGGGTCACGCGGAGCAGGGCATCGTCCACGTCGTCGGCCCGCAGCTGGGCCTCACCCAGCCGGGCATGACGATCGTCTGCGGCGACAGTCACACCTCGACCCACGGCGCCTTCGGCGCGCTGGCGTTTGGCATCGGGACCTCCGAGGTCGAGCACGTGCTCGCCACCCAGACACTTCCCCTCAAGCCCTTCCGGACGATGGCGATCAACGTCAACGGGCGATGTGCCCGAAGGCGTCACCGCCAAGGACGTCGTCCTGGCGGTCATCGCCAGGATCGGCACCGGCGGGGGCCAGGGCTACGTCCTGGAATACCGCGGCGAGGCAATCCGGGCCCTGTCGATGGAGGCCCGGATGACGATCTGCAATATGTCGATCGAAGCTGGCGCCCGGGCCGGGATGATCGCACCGGACGACGTCACCTTCGACTACCTCCGCGGCCGCGACCATGCCCCGGTCGGCCAAGAGTGGGACGACGCCGTGGCCACCTGGCGCACCCTCGTCAGCGACGAGGACGCGGTCTTCGACGCCGAGGTGGACCTCGACGCCTCGACCCTCAGCCCCTTCGTCACCTGGGGCACCAACCCCGGGCAAGGGCTCCCGCTGTCGGCGAAGGTCCCCGACCCGGCGGCGATGGCCGATGAGCACGACCGCACCGCTGCGCAGCGAGCGCTCGACTACATGGGGCTCCAAGCGGGTATGCCGTTGCGAGACATCCGGATCGACACCGTCTTCGTCGGGTCATGCACCAACGGCCGGATCGAGGATCTGCGTGCGGCGGCCTCCGTCCTTGCGGGGCGACAGGTTGCCGCAGGGGTCCGCTGCTCTGGTCGTCCCCGGCTCCGCCCGGGTCCGCCTCCAGGCCGAGGCCGAGGGGCTCGACCAGGTATTCATCGCCGCCGGTGCGGAATGGCGCCTCCCCGGCTGTTCCATGTGCTTGGCGATGAATCCCGACAAGTTGGCGGTGGGGGAGCGCAGCGCGTCGACCTCCAACCGCAACTTCGAGGGGCGCCAGGGCGAGGGTGGCCGCACGCACCTGGTCAGTCCCGAGGTCGCGGCTGCCACGGCAGTGCGCGGATTCCTCTCTGCCCCAGCCGATTTGTAGACCCGAGGAGTAGCCATGGACAGTTTCACCACCCACACGGGCGTCGGCGTGCCGCTGCGGCGCAGCAATGTCGACACCGACCAGATCATCCCCGCGGTCTACCTCAAGCGGGTCTCCCGGGACGGCTTCGAGGACGGACTCTTCGCGGCATGGCGCACCGACCCTGCCTTCGTGCTCAACCAGCCGGCGTATGCAGCGGGCAGCGTCCTGGTCGCCGGTCCCGACTTCGGCACCGGCTCGTCGCGGGAACACGCCGTGTGGGCGCTGATGAACTACGGGTTCCGCGCCGTGATCTCCTCACGCTTCGCCGACATCTTCCGGGGCAACAGCGGAAAGCAGGGATTGCTCACCGCCGTGGTCTCCGAGGCGGCGGTCGAGACGATCTGGGGTTACCTCGAAGATTCCCCCGGCGCTCAACTCACCGTAGATCTCGAAAGCCGCACCGTCATTGCCGGTGATGACGTGATCCCGTTCGAGGTTGACGATTACACCCGGTGGCGTCTGTTGGAGGGTTTGGACGACATCGGGCTCACCCTCCGCCACGAGGATCTCATCAGCGAGTTCGAGGCGAGCCGGCCGGCATACAAGCCTGTCGTGCAGTGATTTTCGCGCGGGAGCGCGTCTCTCCGGTTGCTGCTCCGAGTGAGTTGGGTCGGCATCGTGTGAATCTCGTTGCACGGCAACAGCGATGACACGGCCGAAATGGTGGACGATGTGACCTGTTGGGCCCTAAGTTCATCCACGACGAACGTTCGTTCGTGATCAGAGGCGTCGGCATTCAGGTCTGACGCAGGCAAAGCCACGGAGGCACCGTGAACAAGGCTGAACTCGCCCTGGCCATCGAAGGCCAGTTGGGAAGCAAGAAACTCGCCAACGACGCACTCGAAGCAGTCCTCGAGACCATTATCCGCGAGGTCGCTGCCGGTGGTCGGGTCTCCATCACCGGCTTCGGCACCTTCGAGCGAGTCGAGCGTGGAGCCCGCACCGGTCGCAACCCGCGCACCGGTGAAGAGGTGCGCATCAAGAAGACGACGGCTCCGAGGTTCCGTCCCGGCACGTCGTTCCGCGCAGTCGTTGCCGACCCCCGCAAGCTCACCAAGGCACCAGTCATCGGCCGCGCTGCCGCCGGCACCGTGAGCCGCATCTCGCCGCCGGTGACCACGGTGCGCGCGAGCACCGCCAAGGCCGCTCCCGCCAAGGCTGCCCCTGCCAAGGCCGCTCCCGCGAAGGCTGCCCCTGCGAAGGCTGCTCCCGCGAAGGCTGCGCCTGTCAAGGCCGCGCCCGCAAAGCCGGCCAAGCCGGAGAAGGTCGACAAGGTCGACAAGGTGGAGAAGAAGAGCCCCAAGAAGGCCGAAGCCAAGGGCAAGAAGACCTCGAAAAAGGGCTGACCCACGCTGCGCGTGATCCTGGCGCGTCATAAAGTCACCGCTGGCACACACGCGGCTTGAGGCCTGAACGCAGGCCCGAGCCGCGTGCGTGCTGACGCGCCCTCGCCGCGCGCATCTGAGGACCTCGACACCCGCGGCCCTGGCAGCGAAGATACGACGGACGACGAAGGAGACCACCAGTGGCATCACCGGCTGACCTGCCCACGGCATACAAGTTCATCGTGCTGTGGCTGCGGCCGCTGTTGCGTGTGCTCACCCGACGCCGGTGGCTCGGTCAGGACAACCTCCCTCGCGGCGGAGGATTTGTCGCCGCTCCCAACCACGTGTCCTACTACGACCCGTTCGTCGTCGCGCTCTTCCTCTACGACAGCGGTCGCCCACCCTTCTTCCTCGGGAAGGAAGCCGTCTTCCGGATCCCCGTCCTCGGCAAGCTCGTCGGCTGGTCCGGACAGATCCCGGTCTATCGCGGCACCGGGCGCGCAGCCGACGCCTACCGTGCCGCAGTGGCGGCGGTCGACGCCGGCAAGGCAGTCGTGGTCTTCCCGGAAGGGACGCTCTCGCGGGACCCGGACGGATGGCCGATGGTCGGGAAGACCGGCGCCGCCCGCATTGCCTTGCAAACGGGCAAGCCCCTCATCCCCATCGCGCAGTGGGGAGCGCAGGAAGTGCTGCCGACGTATTCGACGAAGCCGCGCTTCTTCCCCAAGAAGACCGTGACCGCCATCGCCGGGCCAGCGGTCGACCTCGACGACCTGCGGGGACGTCCGATCGACGCCGCGCTGCTGCGGGAGGCGACCGAGCGAGTCATGGCGGCCATCACCGTCCTCCTGGAGGACCTCCGTGGCGAGCAGGCACCAGCCGAACGCTTCGACCCTCGCTCCGCGGGAGTCCCCGAAACTGGCAAACCGACGAAAGAAGCCTGACCATGCGCGCAGCAGTCATGGGCACTGGAAGCTGGGGGACGGCATACGCAGCCACCCTCGCCGACGCCGGGACAGAGGTCGTCATGTGGGGTCGTCGCCCCGAGTCGGTCGACCAGATCAACAGTGGCTGCAATACCGACTACCTGCCGGGAATCACGCTGCCCGAAGGGATCCGGGCGACCTCCGATCCCCACGAGGCGATGGCAGGAGCCGATCTTGTCGTGCTCGCCGTGCCATCTCAAACCCTCCGGAGCAATCTCGCGTCGTGGGCCACGCAGATCCCTCAGGGCGCCGCGGTCGTGTCCCTGATGAAGGGCGTCGAACTCGGCACGACGAAACGGATGAGCGAAGTCATTGCCGAGGTGGGCCACGTCGAGCCCGATCGCATCGTGGTCGTATCAGGCCCCAACCTCGCCCGCGAGATCGCCAACAAGCAGCCGGCTGCGAGCGTCGTCGCCTGTCGTGACCACGACATCGCCGACCGGGTAGCCGAGGCGTGCGTGACGTCCTACTTCCGGCCATACACCAACACCGACGTCGTCGGCACCGAGCTCGGTGGAGCGGTCAAGAACGTCGTCGCCCTGGCGGTTGGCATGGCAGAGGGCATGGGGATGGGGGACAACACCAAAGCCTCGATCATCACGCGTGGACTTGCCGAGATGGCTCGCCTGGGCGTCCGGCTCGGCGCCGACCCGCAGACCTTCCTCGGCCTGGCCGGCGTCGGTGACCTCATCGCCACGTGCATGTCACCGCTGTCGCGCAATCGCACGTTCGGCGAGAACCTCGGCAAGGGCCTGACCGTCGAGGAGGTGGTCGCCGTGACCCGGCAGACCGCCGAGGGTGTGAAGTCGTGTCACTCGGTGCTCGGGCTCGCGACGGCTCATGACGTCGACATGCCGATCGCGGCGGCGGTGACCTCGGTGATCGACGGACATCGCACTCCTGCGGAACTCGTCGACCTGCTCATGTCGCGTAGTCGCAAGCACGAGCGCAGCTGAAGTCGTCCGGCGCGCAGGCCCGTCAGTCGGTGGCCCTGTGGCGCGCGGCGACCGTGTCGAGCGCCGCGGAGAGGTCATGCCAGAGGTCGTTGACGTCCTCGATGCCGACTGACAGGCGCAAGAGCGACTCCGGGACGAGCTCGGACTCACCGGGGTAGCGTCGCCGGCGCTCGATGAGCGACTCGACCCCGCCGAGGCTCGTCGCCCCCAACCACAACCGGCACGCCGCCACCACAGCGTCGGCATCGGCGGCGTCGCCGGCGACGTCGATGGCCAGCATCGCCCCCGCCCCGGGGTATCTCACGCGGCGCACTGCGGGATGGTCAGCCAGGAGCACGGCGAGCACGTCGGCGTTGCGGACGGCCTGGGTCACTCGCACGTGCAAGGTGCGCATCCCCCGCAGGGCAAGCCACACTTCGAAGGGGCCGGCGATCGAGCCGTGTCGGGTGCGGTGCGCTCGGAGGCGCGAGTGCAGATCCGGGCCGGCCCCGTCAGTGCGCGTGACCACGGCTCCGAGCACGACGTCGGAGTGCCCCGCGAGGTATTTCGTCACCGAGTGGACGACGACATCGGCGCCCATCGCGAGTGGCTGCTGGCCCAAGGGGGTGGCAAAAGTGTTGTCGCAGAAGACCGTCACGTCACGTTGGCGGGCGCTCGTGATGAGGTGGGGAAGGTCGGCCACGTCCATCAGGGGGTTGGTCGGCGATTCGAGCCACACGGCATCGGCGCCGTCTAAGGCAGCTTCAGTGGCGGCCACATCGGTGAGATCGACCCAGCGGACTTCGGACACGCGCGCCGCTGGGCCCTCGCTGGATTCCCGCAGGAGCGCGGCGGTCGTGTTGTAGGGAGCCAGCGGGGCGACCACGACACCGTGGTGAGGAATGGTGCTCAGCGCCGCGGCGATGGCTGCCATTCCCGAGGCAAACACGAGGGCATCGCCGCCTTCGAGGGCCCCAAGGGCGCTCTCGAAGGCTTCCCACGTCGCGTTGTCGGCCCGGCCATAGCCGAGACGATCCGGCCAGTCAGGGGCGACGGCATACGTGCTGGATAGCTCGACCGGCGGATTGACCGGAGCGCCGGGCATCCTGCAGGGGCGACCGGCAGCGACGGCGATCGTGGCTGGCGCCCACCCGTGGGTGTCTGCCGGGGCTACTGTCGGGGCCGCTGCGGGGTCGTTTGCCGTGCTCCTGCTCATCCGGCCAGCCTACGGCGCACCGTCCAACGGCAGCGCTAGGGTCGAGTCGATGAGCACCGACCAGACTCCGCAAACCGGCCGCAGACTCCGGGTCGCCATCGTCTTCGGCGGACGGTCGTCCGAGCATGCCGTGTCGTGCTCCAGCGCAGCTGGGGTGCTGCGCGCGATCGACCGTGATCGCTACGACGTCGTGCCGATTGGCATCGCCCCCGACGGCAGATGGGTCATCGCCGCGGACAACCCCGACCTGCTCGACCTCGCTCCGGGACGCATCCCCCAGGTGAGCAGCGACGGACCGGCCGTCCTGGCGCCGCTCACGACCCGTGAGCGGACCCTTCGGGTCCTGGCCAACGATGAGGCGCCTCGGTCCCTCGGAGAGGTCGACGTCGTTTTCCCGGTGCTCCATGGGCCGTGGGGCGAGGACGGCACGCTCCAGGGGATGCTCGACCTCGCTGATGTTCGCTACGTCGGCTCTGGAGTGCTCGCCTCAGCTGCGGGGATGGACAAGCACTACATGAAGGTGATCTTCGCCGGGCACGGGCTCCCCGTAGGTCCGTATGCCGTGATCACCGACCGCGCGTGGCAGGCCGACCGGGTCGCTGCGATGGACGCCGTCCACGGTCTGGGCTTTCCGGTGTTCGTCAAACCTGCCCGGGCCGGATCGAGCATGGGGATCACTCGGGTGGACGACCCGGCCGACCTCGAAGCCGCGATCCTCTTCGCCCGCGAGCACGATCCCAAGGTCATCGTCGAGGCGGCCATCGTTGGCCGCGAGATCGAATGCGCGGTGCTCGAAGGGCGGGGTGTCGAGCCGCCCCGGACCTCGGCCGTCGGCGAGATCAAGGTCGTGCAAAACCACGAGTTCTACGACTTCGAGGCGAAGTACCTCTCCGACCGTGACGTCGAGTTGGTCTGCCCGGCAGATGTGCCCGAGGAGGTCACAGAAACCATCCAAACCCTTGCGGCGCAAGCGTTTACGGCATTGGGTTGCGAGGGGCTCGCGCGCGTTGACTGTTTTTACACCGACACCGGACGGGTCATCATCAACGAGATCAACACGATGCCCGGTTTCACACCCCATTCGATGTATCCCCGGATGTGGGCGGCGAGCGGCCTGGATTACGAGGCTCTCGTGGATGAGCTCATCACGCTGGCTGTCGAGCGCCGCGTCGGGCTGCGATAGCACACCAGAGCTGCCGCCAGCCGGTCACGTGCAGGTGCGACCCGTGGTTGGCAGAGAGCGGGCGACCGCACCGAAGGCGGGCAGGACGAGTGGCTCAGGGGCGTAGGCCGAGGGTACGAGGACGTCGAGAGCTGGCTCCCGACCATAGGTCGTGAACTGGACCCCGTTGCTGCGCGGCTGCACGACCCAGTCCACCCCGTCGACAGCGATGCACTCGAGGGTGGACGGTGGTGGGGCGGCATACCCGCAGATCGCGATGATCGCCGGATCCCCCCACGCGCGCGCGGAGGGGGACGAGGGCTCCACTGCTGCGGGCTCCCGGCCGGCGACGGTCCGGGGCCAGAGGGACTCGACGGATGTGCAGGCAGAGGTGTGCGCCCCATCCGGGAGCGTGACAGGGATAGCTCGCGAACACGCCACGAGGGAGGCCGCAGCCGTGGCCACGACGCACAGCGCCACCCCTGCCCGGATCGGGCGAGGGTGGCGCTGGAGTGGGACGCTCACACGTTGACGACGGTGCACGTCAAGGTGCGAGTAATCCCCTGGACGTCCTGGATCTTGGCAATGACGAGCCTGCCGAGGTCATCGACGCTGTCGGCTTCGACCCGCGCGATGACGTCATAGGGGCCGGTGACGTCTTCGGCCGACGCGACGCCCGCGACATCGCGGATCGACTGTGCGACGGTTGCAGACTTGCCGACCTCAGTCTGGATCAGGATGTAGGCCTGGACCATGAAGTTCCTCACTGTCGACGCCGGCCCTCGCGGGCCTGATGGGGGCAGGTGTGACTCACCTGCATTCCAGACGCTACCGTGCCCGTGGCGAATTGGCGCACGGCAGGAGGTGTGGTGGACGGGTCGACGACGCTCGGCGGGAATGACTCCGACGGCTTTGACACCGCGGGCGCGACGCTGCGCGACGTCTCGGAGGAGGGCCTCCTCGCACTCATCCTGCCGCTCATGGTCGCTCCATCCGCAGAAGTGGCCGTGGGGCCGGGGGACGACGCTGCGGTGCTGCTCACCGACGCGGCGACGATCCTCACGACGGACTCGATGGTCCGCGACCGGGACTGGCGTGACGACTGGTCCACCGCTCGCGACGTCGGGGTCAAGCTCGTCGTCCAGAATGTCGCGGACGTCGCCGCGATGGGTGGCCGGCCGACCGGCTTGCTCGTCACGCTCGCTGCGGATCCCGGCCTCGCGGTGGACTGGGTATGCCGCCTCGCCGAGGGGATCGGCGCGGCGGCGCGCGACGCGGGCGCGCCCGTCGTCGGTGGAGATCTGTCCTCGGCCCCGGCCGGCACCGTCGTGGTGAGCATCACGGCGGTGGGCAGCCTCGAGGGCCGCAAGGCCGTCCTGCGCCATGGGGCGCGCCCGGGAGATGTCGTCGCGGTATGCGGGACCCTCGGCGCTTCCGGCGCAGGGTTGCATCTCCTGCTCACGCAGCGCCTTAAGCGTGATGAGGTGGGGGCGCACGACGCCCTCGCGCACGAACTTGTCGACGCCCACCGTCGCCCCCATTGCCCTCTGGCGGAGGGGCCACGCGCTGCTGTCGCCGGGGCGACGGCGATGATCGACATCTCCGATGGGCTGTTGCGCGATGCCTCCCGGATCGCGGCCGCGAGCAAGGTCCGCCTCGACCTGCACAGTCGCGCGCTGACACCCGATATCGAGCGATTGGCGCGGGCGCTCGGCGAGGACGTCGCTCGTGAGTGTGTCCTGTCCGGGGGAGAGGAACACTCTCTCCTGGCCTGTATGCCGCCCGCGGTCGCCGGCACGCTCGGAGCGCCGTGGCGGATCATCGGGACTGTCACGTCCGGAGAGGGTGTGTCCGTGGACGGAATCCCGACCCAGCCACGGGGTTGGGATCACTTCCGCGCCGACGAGCGCGCCTGATCAACTTACGGTAACGTAGGTTACGTCACCGTAAGTTTCCTCTCGATCCGTGAGCGAGGTGCCATGAGCACCGACGAGCAGACCGCCCACTCCTCCCGCCTTGCCGAGGCCAGGCCCCCGATCATCCAGGGAGGCATGGGCGTCGGCGTCTCCGGCTGGTCTCTGGCCCGCGCCGTCTCGATGCGAGGGCAACTCGGTGTCGTCTCAGGCACGGCCATCGACGTCGTCGTCGCCAGACGCCTCCAAGCCGGCGACCCGGGTGGTGACGTGCGCCGAGCGCTCTCCCGATTCCCGGTGCCGGCGATCGCGGCCTGGATCCTGGACGCCTACTTCGTCGAAGGGGGGATTGCACCGGATGCGCTCTATCGGCCCGTGCCGCGGCATACCCTCTCATCGACCTCGCGCCTGGTCGAGTTGACGGTCGCAGCGGCCTTCACTGAGGTCTTTCTCGCCAAAGAGGGCCATGACGGCCTCGTCGGCATCAACGTCCTGCGCAAGATCGAACTCCCGATGCCCGCGACGCTCTACGGAGCCATCCTCGCCGGGGTCGACGTCGTCCTCTGTGGCGCCGGGAGTCCCGCAGAGATCCCTGCCCTCGTGCGTGGCCTGGCACGTCATGAGGACGTCGCGATCGACGTGCGGGTCATGGGGGCGCGGTCCAGTGACGGGTTCGGCCGGATGCCGTTCTCGCCCGGGGACGTCGTGCCGGATCCCGGTCCTGTCCTGCCGTCGCCAGCCGTCCTCGCGGTCGTCGCGTCAACGGACCTCGCGACCGGGCTGGCGACCGGAGGGGCCACGCGCCCAGATGGTTTCGTCATCGAGGGTGAAGTCGCCGGGGGTCATAATGCCCCGCCTCGGGGACCGCGCCGGGTCGATGACCTGGGCCAGCCCGTCTACGACGACCGTGATGTCGTGGACCTTGACGCCGTCCTCGCGCTGGGCCTTCCCGTGTGGCTCGCTGGGGGATACGGCACTCCCGAGCGGCTCGCCGAGGCGCGAGCGCTCGGAGCTGCCGGTGTGCAAGTGGGCACGGCGTTTGCCTTCTGTGACGAGTCCGGTTTCGCCCCCGACATCAAGGCCCTGGTCCGCAGCAAGGCCGTCGACGGGTCTCTCCAGGTCCGGTCCGACTGGCGAGCTTCGCCGACCGGCTTCCCCTTCCGCGTCGCCGATCTCGACGGGACGGTGTCAGACGCCCGGGTAGCCCAGGCCCGCCCGTCGGTGTGCGACCTGGGGGTCCTGCGCACGGCATACCTCACCGACAGCGGGACCGTCGACTTCCGGTGCCCGGCCGAGCCGGAGCGTGCCTATCTCCGCAAGGGCGGCCGCGAGGTCAACCGAGAAGGTCGGGTCTGTTTGTGCAACGCCCTCCTCGCCAGCGCTGGCCTCGGTCAACGCCGTCCCGGAGGCGCCGTCGAGCCAGCACTGGTCACGGCCGGAAGCGATCTGGCCGCCGTCGTCGCCCTCGGTTCGCGCCGAAGCGACGGCAGCTACACGGCGGGAGAGGTCGTCGATTACCTCCTCACGGGGTGAGCTAGAGCGACCACGGAAGACGACGAAGGCCGGTCCCTGCGGGGACCGGCCTTCGAGCTGTTGCGGTGCGGTGGGTGCGCGGTCAGCGAGCGACCTTGCCGGCCTTGAGGCACGACGTGCAGACGTTGACCCGCTTGGGGGTCACACCGTTGATGAGCGCCTTGACGCGCTGGATGTTGGGGTTCCAGCGGCGCTTCGTGCGACGGTGCGAGTGCGAGATGTTGTGACCGAAGCCCGGTCCCTTGCCGCAGACATCGCAGGTGGCAGCCACGGGTAATCTCCTGAAAGTCGAATTGCTCGGACGTGATCGTCGGTGTCGACGATAGCTGTGGGTGCTTGGCGCTGACCCCGCGGGGGATCGACGCCCAAGCAACCGGTCAAGAATAGCCGAGCCAGAGGGATGGGCCAAACCGCCGCCCTTCGGTCAGGGAGCCGCGGGCCCATCGCTGGCTAGGCTGGGCGGCACCGTCACCTGCAGGAGGTATGCCGTGCCCGACACCGCCGCGGACGTCGCCGACCTCACCGCCCTCGATGCGGGGGCCTTCCTGCGGTGGGCGGCCGTCGCTCGATCGGCTTTCGCCGCGGCGCGCACCGAGATCGACGCGCTCAACGTCTTCCCCGTGCCGGACGGGGACACCGGGACCAACCTCTATCTCACCCTCGACAGCGCCCTCGACGGCACCCGGGCTGCCTTGATCGAGCGCCCTCGGGCAGAGCAGCGCACGCTGTCGGTCATCTGCGCACAGACCTCCCGGGCGATGCTCTTAACCGCCCGGGGCAACTCCGGAGTCATCCTCAGTCAACTTTTCCGGGGACTGGCCGACTATGTCATCGACTCGGACGCCACGGAGTTGGACGCCGCAGGTCTTGCCGCAGCGCTGGCGCGGGCGGACGACCGGGCCTGGCAGGCGGTGACCGAACCCAAAGAAGGCACAATCCTCAGCGTCTCCCGCGCTGCGGCGGCAGCCGCGGCCACGGCAGTCGCCCAGGGAGAGGCCACCCTGGCGACCGTCATCACGGCGGCGCTGTCCGGGGCTCAAGACGCCCTCGACCGGACTCCTTTGCAACTTCCGGTCCTGGCCCGGGCCGGTGTCGTCGACGCGGGCGGCGCGGGCTATGTCGTGCTCTTCGAGTCGTTGGCCAAGGTCGTGTTGGGGCAGGACCACGGCATTGCGGCGACCCGCAGCTTCCACGGGCTGGCACCGACCGACGACCCCTTCCACCGCCGCTCGACGTGGACCCGCCCGGTGGCCGATGGCGCGCACCCGGCGGTCCGGCCCGATGACGGCCCGCTGGCCGCAGGTGACGGACCGGCATACGAGGTGATGTTCCTCTTGAGCGACTCCGACGAGGCGCGCGTCGCCACCCTGCGCTCGGCTCTGGCCGCGTTGGGCGACTCGCTGCTCGTCGTCGGGGGGGAGGGCACCTGGAATGTCCACGTCCACGTGGACGACCCCGGAGCGGCGGTGGAGGCCGGGATTGCCGCCGGGAAGCCGCACCGCATCGTCATCACTCACTTTGCAACGCAGCACAGCTCTGTCGGTGTCACGGCCCCCGATCCCGCGGCCGTAGCCGTCGTGAGTTGCGCTCCCGGAGAGGGTCTCGCCGAGGTGTTCCGGGCGGCGGGATCGTCGGTGGTCCTCAGTGGGCCCGGAGCGCGGGCCTCGGCCGGGCAGATTCTCGACGCCGTGCGGCGCACACGTGCGGGACGGATCATCATCTTGCCCAACGATTCCGACACGCGGATGGCCGCGGACGCCGCGGCCCGGGCGGCGATCGAGGACGGACGCGAGGTGCTCGTCGTGCCGACGCGAGCCGCGGTGCACGGCGTCGGGGCCCTCGCAGTGTTCGACCCGCAGCTGAGCCTGGAGGACAACGCCGCGGCGATGTCACGCGTCGTCGCGGGGATGCGCGATGGCGCGGTGACCGTCGCCAGCCGCGAGGCGCTCACCCCGGTCGGTCTGTGTCATGCCGGCGACATCCTCGGCTTCGTCGACGGGGAGGTCGCGATCATCGGGGACGATGTCCACGATGTCGCCGGGCAGGTCGTCGAGCGCCTCATCTCGGACGAGGGCGAGTTGCTCACCCTCGTCACGGGAGCGGGCGCGCCCCGAGACCTCGCGACCCAGGTCGCGGCTGCGGCGCGGATCCGTCACCATGAGTTGGAGGTCACGCATATCCGGGGTGATCAACCGCTCTATCCATTGCTGCTGGGGATTGAGTGACGTGTCGGACGGATGGGTAAGACTGGCCCGATGATCCGCCAGGCCATCACCGAGGACACCCTCGTCGTCAAGGCTTTCGGCAAACGGCTCGGCGACCCGCTGGCGACGCACAAAGGGGTCGTGACGATCGGCGACCTCCTGGAGTTCACCCCACGGCGCTACCTCACCCCCCTCGAACCGACCGATCTCGCCGATCTCGTTGTCGGTGAGCCGACGACCGTGGTGGCCCGAGTGCGCGACGTCGCCCTACGGCCCATGCGGCAACGCCGAGGCAAGCTCCTGACGGCAGTCATCGGCGACGGACACCACGAACTCGACCTCACCTTCTTCAAGCCCTACCCCCACGTCGATCGGCTGACCCGCGGGTCGCTGGGCATCTTCACCGGCACGGTCGGGCGGTATGCCGGGCGGCTCCAGCTCACCCATCCGGAATACGTCATCCTCGACGAGCGGGGGGAGACCGGTGCGGACGACGCGGTGCGCGACATCCTCGACCACCAGGTGCCGGTCTATCCCGCGACTGGTGCGGTGACCTCACTCCACTTGCGCACTGCGATCGGGGTCGTGCTCGACAGCATCGACCGGATCCGCGAGCCCGTGCCGGAGCCGTTGCGACACGCGCGGCGTCTGCTTGACCGTCGGGCGGCTCTCGAACTCGTCCATCGCCCAGAGGTCGGGGTGGACGTCGGGCCGGGGCTGCGCCGGCTGCGTTACGACGAAGCGTTGGTCCTGCAGACCATCCTGGCCCAACGACGGGCCGCCGCAGCCCAGTCGCCGTCCGTGCCGCGGATCGCGCGCCCCGATGGGCTCCTCGCGGCCTTCGACGCCCGTCTTCCATTCGAGCTCACCGCCGGGCAGCACGAGGTGAGTGCGGCCCTCATGGCCGACCTGGCCCGGCCCCATCCGATGCAACGGCTCCTCCAAGGGGAGGTCGGCTCGGGCAAGACCGTCGTGGCCGTGCGCGCGATGCTCGCCGTCATCGACGCGGGTGGTCAGGCAGCTCTCCTTGCTCCGACCGAAGTCCTTGCCGCGCAACACTTCCGCTCGATCAGGTCACTCCTGGGGCCGCTCGCGACCGCGGGCATGCTCCCCTTCGGTGGGCACGAGGAGGGGAGTATGCCGGCGACCTCGGTCGCGCTCCTCACCGGCAGCCAAGGCGCCGCCGAACGCCGCACCGCGCTCGCGGCGATCGCCTCAGGTGGGGCAGGGATCGTCGTGGGGACCCATGCCCTGATCCAGCGTCATGTGGAGTTCGACGATCTCGGGCTGGTCGTCGTCGACGAGCAACACCGCTTCGGCGTGGAGCAACGTGACGCCCTCCGGGAGAAGGGCAAGCACCCGCCTCATGTCCTGGTCATGACGGCCACCCCGATCCCGCGGACCGTGGCGATGACCGTCTTCGGAGACATGGAGACGGTGACGCTCCGGGAGTTGCCGGCCGGACGCGCGCCGATCACGACCCATGTCGTCGACGCCGCCCGATCCTCGTGGGTCGCCCGGACGTGGGCGCGCGTCGCCGAGGAGGTGCGTCAAGGCCAGCAGGTCTATGTCGTATGCCCCAAGATCGGTTTGCCGGAAGCCGGCCCGATGCCCTCGTCGGGCGCTGCACATCCGAGCGACGATGGTGGGGAAGAAGATCAATGGAGCGCGTGGGGGACGCGCCGCCCGACGAAGCGGTTGGGTCATCGAGCGGGGGTGACGGTCCCGGTGACCCCGCCCCCCGCGAGCTTGCCGGCGTGTATGCCGTCGCCGAGCAGCTGCGCGCAGATCCAGTCCTGGCCGGCGTGCGGATCGGGATGCTCCACGGCCGCCTCGACGCCGACGAGAAGGATCGGGTCATGACCGACTTTGCCGCCGGCCACCTCGATGTCCTTGTGGCGACGACCGTCATCGAGGTCGGCGTCGACGTCCCCAACGCCTCGATGATGATCGTCCTGGACGCCGATCGCTTCGGGCTGTCCCAGTTGCATCAGCTCCGCGGCCGCGTGGGTCGGGGCTCCGTGCCCGGCCTATGCCTGCTCATGACCGGAATCGAGGCGTCCTCGGCTCGTGAGCGGCTCGATGCTCTCGCGAGCACGACGGACGGCTTCGAGTTGGCGCGCCGCGACGTCCGTCTGCGGCGCGAGGGCGACATCCTGGGATCCCGCCAGAGCGGTCGCGGCTCGTCGGTGCGCTTCCTTCGGCTGGGGTATGCCGAGGACGAAGGCCTCATCGAGGCGGCCCGCCACGACGCCACCGACCTCGTCGCCGCCGACCCGACATTGGCCGCGCACCCCGATCTTGCGGCGCGAGTGGCAGCGAGACTCGACGAGGACCAAGCGGCATACCTGGAGCGAGGGTGACGTGACCCGGATCATCAGCGGCATCGCCGGCGGTCGGCGACTCACCGCGCCCACGGGCGCGGCCACCCGGCCGACGTCCGACCGGGTGCGGGAGGGGATCTTCTCCCGACTCGAGCACTTCGATGTCCTCGTCGACGCCGTCGTCCTCGATTTGTATGCCGGGTCCGGCGCCCTCGGGTTGGAGGCCGTCAGCCGGGGGGCCGTCTCGGCGATGCTGGTCGAGCGTGACCGGAACGCGGTGGGGGCAGCCCGCCGCAACGTAGCCGAGCTCGGGTGGGCGCATCGCGTCGTGGTCCGGGCCGACACCGTCGAGCGCACGCTCATGGCAGGTCCGGCGGGCGAGCGGGCCTCGGTCGTCTTCCTCGACCCGCCCTATGACGTGCCGAGCGAACACGTCGATGACGTGCTCGCCCTGCTCGTCACCCACTGCTGGCTGGCCCCCGATGCCGTCGTCGTGCTGGAGCGCTCGTCGCGCAGTCGCCCGCCCGTCTGGCCGAGCGGGTGGGAGGAAGCCGGGGATCGGCGGTATGGCGAGACCCAGGTCTGGTGGGCCACCGTCCCCCCCGACGACGACGCCGCCTGACGCGGTCAAAACCCTGCTGGGGCAAGCCGCTTCGCCCTGAGCACCCGCAGGGCTAGGCTGCGGCTCCATGACCACCCGCTGTGTGTGCCCCGGGTCCTACGACCCGGTGACCAACGGTCACGTCGACGTCATCACCCGCGTGGCTGAGCTGTTCGACGAGGTCGTCGTCGCGGTCCTGCACAACCCGGCCAAGACCGGCTACGTTCCCCGTCGATCGGCGGATCGAGCTCATCCTCGCCTCCCTCCCCGACGATCTCATCAAGCAAGGCACGGTGCGGGTGGAGGCTTTCGCGGGCCGGCTGCTCGTCGACGTCTGCCGCGACCTCGACGCCTCCGCGATCGTCAAGGGTCTGCGCGGCGGCACCGACTTCGCCTACGAGCTCCCCATGGCGTTGATGAACCGTCACCTCACCGGGCATCGAGACGATGTTCGTCCCGGGCGACCCGGCATACGAGCATGTCTCGAGCTCGCTCATCAAGGAAGTCTTCGCGCTCGGGGGAGATGTCGCGGGTCTCGTCCCCGACCCGGTCCTCGCGGCGATGCGAGCCCAGCGCGGGTGATTTTGGGGCACCTCAGCCGTCCGGTAGAGTGATCGGTCGGTCTACGTCCGTCCTGGCGTCGCACCGGATCCCCTGACTTTGGCTCTCCACGACCGTACGGAAGACATGACGCGCCTCAACCCCCGCGACCCCTGGGTGCTCGACACCCGGGAGCTGCAGTCGTCGGCCGGGGGAGCAGCGTGAGGTCGCCCGGTCGCTCGTGGCGCCCGAGGAGCATCGGCACCGACATCATCGCGGTCCCGGCCGGCTCGCCGGTCGAGGTCTGACGTTGCGGCTTGGAGTCCGTGTCCGAGGGTGTGCTCGTCAGCGGTGACGGTCGACGGCGGCAGCCGTCGGCGCATGCGTGCGATGCCTGGAGCCGGTGACAGTCCCCATCGAGCTGTCCAGCTCCAGGAGCTGTTCGCCTATGCCGATCGGGCGGCCCACCACCATGAGGTGGGCGCCGGATTCGGACGAGGACCGACGTACACGAGTTGGACGGCGATCTCATCGACCTCCAGCCCGTGCTGCGTGACACGGTGGTGCCCGCACTGCCGTTCCAGCCGGTGTGCCGGGTCGACTGCCCGGGATTGTGCTCCGAATGCGGCGCAGCCCTGGCGGTTGACCCCGAGCACCGGCACGACGTGATCGACCCACGGTGGGCCTCGCTCGGCGGACTGCTGAGCCGACCAGCCCACCACTGCTGAAGAGAGAAGGACCTGACGTGGCCGTCCCGAAGCGGAAGATGTCGCGCTCCAACACCCGTTCGCGCCGGGCGCAACTGGAAGGCGACTGCCCCCGCCCTCACCGACCTGCCCGCGCTGCTCGTCGCCCGACGCCGCCGCACCAGGCGTGCCCGTCGTGCGGCACCTACAAGGGCCGCTACTACGCGGCCGCAGAGCGCTACCGAACACCAGAGCTGAACCAGTCGCTCGCCGTCGTGCCCGTGCCACAGGGGCAGTCGTCAGGGGCGACCCGGTCGACACGTTGCGGGATTATGTCCACGGAGTCGTCGGCCTGACCGGTCGACGACTCCGTGCTTGAGCGTGCCCTGACCCACCGCTCGTACGCCTACGAGCACGGCGGGCTGCCCAACAACGAGCGCCTCGAGTTCCTCGGCGACTCGGTGCTCGGGCCTGGTCATCACCGACATCGCTGTATGCCGCGCCACCCCGACCTCGCCGAAGGGCAGCTGGCCAAGTTGCGGGCCTCGGTGGTCAACATGCGGGCCCTCGCCGACGTCGGCCGCACGATCGACCTCGGCGACTACCTCCATCTCGGTCGCGGCGAGGAGACCACCGGCGGGCGCGACAAGGCCTCGATCCTCGCCGACACGATGGAGGCCCTCATCGGCACCGTCTACCTGTCCGGCGGCCTGCCAGCGGCGCCCGGCGTTCGTCCACCACCTCTTCGACCCGCTCCTGGCAGCATCGGCGTCGGCTCGGCGCCGGGCTGGACTGGAAGACCAGCCTGCAGGAGCTCGTGCTCGGCGTTGACTTCGGGTTCGCCGGAATACCGGCTCGAGCGAATCCGGGCCCGACCACGAGAAGACCTTCTACGGCCGTGGCCATCGTCGGCAGAAGTCCTGCGGCCAGGGCGACGGCCGGAGCAAGAAGGAAGCCGAACAGCGGGCCGCCGAGCAAGCCTGGCAGACACTCTCCGAGCGCGAGCGGCGACCCTCGCACGCCGCTGTGGATGCCGATGCCGGCGCCTCGGATGATGTCGAGGCGCGCGCGGCTCCTGGGATGCCTGAGCTCCCCGAAGTCGAAGTCGTCCGCCGCGGTCTGGACGATCACGTCGTCGGCCGGACGATCAACCAGCTGGCGCTCTTTGGGCCGCGGGTCGCCCGCCGTCACGCACCTGGACCCGGCGATCTGTCTGCGAGGGTGGCCGGTCGGGTCGTCACGTCCGCGAGGCGGCGGGGGAAGTACCTCTGGCTCACGCTCGCCGACGATCCTGCTGACGCCCCCACACAAGCGTTGCTGATCCACCTCGGGATGAGCGGACAGTTGCTCGTCGCGGTGTCTGATACTCCCGACCAGCGGCACCTCCACGCCCGCGTCACGTTCCAGGACGACCTCCCCGAGCTGCGCTTCGTCGACCAGCGGACCTTCGGCGGGCATGGCCTGGGCGGACCTGGACGCACACGGCATACCCGAGTCGATCGGGCACATCGCGCCGGACCCGTTCGAGCCGTGTTTCGACATCGAGGCGGTCGTGCGGAGGCTGCGCGGGAGCACCTCGGCGATTAAGCGAGGTTTGCTCGACCAGCGAGTCGTGTCGGGGATCGGCAACATCTACGCTGACGAATCTCTCTGGCGCGCAGGGATTCACGGCGCGCGGCCGGCCTCGTCGTTGTCGCGGCCCGCCGTGCGGAGGCTGCTCGGCCACGCTGCCGATGTGATGACCGAGGCCCTCGACAAAGGCGGGACGAGCTTCGATGCCCTCTACGTCAACGTCAACGGCGCCTCGGGGTACTTCGATCGGTCGCTCGCGGCATACGGCCAGGCGGGTCGGCCGTGCGCGCGATGCGGGACGCCCATCCGTCGCGGACAATTCATGAACCGGTCGACGCTTCTTCTGCCCTCGCTGCCAGCCCCAACCGCGAAGCCGCGGCTGATAGCGGCCGAGCACCTTGCCCTGCCGTGATGCGGGCACCACGGTCGCCCCGCTCTTGCCGTCTCCGACGATCCGGTCTCCTGCGATGTCACTATCGCGATCTTTGTCGGAAGGATCGCGATCTTTTCGCGACGCGATGGTCAGAAGGCCAGTGTCCGCCGTCCGCGCGCTCAGCGCGGCGAGGACCGTTGTGATTGTCTTGGCGAAGAGGTGCTAGCTCACGCATGCGGGCGGATGGGCAGACCGGTGACATAGAGTGCCGCGCGTGACCACGCATCTGGAGCCACTTGCCCTGCCCGCTGCCGAGGACGCGCTGCGCTGGCTGTCCGACCGCGCCGACACTGGCCTCGGCCGTGCCCGCGAGCTCGTCGCAGCGCTCAAGGCCGCCCCGCCCGTGGATGGGCTCGCCGCTCTCGAAGCCTGGAACGACATCGCGATCGAGATCGGCAATGTCGCGTCGGCGAGTTCCTTCTTCAGCGAGGTGCACCCGGACGAGCAAGTGCGCTCACGCGGTGAGGCAGCCATGCAGGAGGTCACGGCGCTGACGACCGAGCTTTCCTTGGATCGCCAGCTCTACGACATTTTCGCCGCCGTGCCCGACGACGGACTCGACGCGCAGGCAATCCGCCTGCTGCACAAGACGATCCGCGATTTCCGCCGGTCGGGAGTCGACAAGGACGAGGCCACCCGCGAGCGGGTGCGAGCAATCAACGACCGCCTGACCGTCGTCGGTCAGGAATTCAGCAAGGCGATCCGCGACGACGTCCGCACGATCCGCGTGCGACCCCACGACCTCGACGGGTTGCCGCAGGACTGGCTCGATGGGCACCCCGTCGACGCCGAGGGTCTGGTCACCGTCACGACCGACTACCCCGACCTGGTCCCCGTCGTCACCTTCTGCACCGTGCGGCAGACTCGCCGCGCGCTGCGCACCGCCTTCCTCAACCGTGCCTGGCCGGACAACGACGCGCGCCTGCACGAGTTGTTCGACCTGCGTCAGGAGTTGGCTGGCCTGGTCGGTTATGCGTCGTGGGCCGACTACGACGCCGAGGTCAAGATGATCGGCAGCGGGGCCGCGATCCCAGTCTTCATCGACAAGATCGCCGACGCGGCATACGAGTCCGGCGTGCGTGACCGGGGCGTGCTCCTTGAGCGGATGCGTCAGGACATCCCGGAGGCCGAGGAGATCACCGGGGTTGACTCGACCTTCTACGAGGAGGTCGTCCGGCGCGAGCAGCTGGCCGTCGACGCCCAACTCGTGCGCACTTACTTCGACTTCGCCAAGGTCCGGCAGGGACTGCTCGATGTCACCGGCCGGCTGCTCGATGTCACCTATGTCCCCGCGACCGATGCCGCGCTCTGGGACGACGAGGTGGCGGCATACGACGTCTTCGACGGGCATGGACGGGATCAAGGCCACCAAGGCGAGCACCTCGGGCGGGTCTACCTCGACCTGCACCCGCGCGAAGGGAAGTACAAGCACGCGGCACAGTTCGACCTCCGCCCGGGGGTCACCGGGCGACAGCTGCCCGAGGGCGTCCTCGTATGCAACTTCCCGCGGGGCTTCATGGAGCACGACCAGGTCGTCACCCTGTTTCACGAGTTCGGTCATCTCGTGCACCACATCCTCGGTGGGCGTCAACGCTGGGTGCGGTTTTCCGGCGTGGCGACCGAGTGGGACTTCGTCGAGGCGCCGAGCCAGATGCTCGAAGAGTGGGCATGGGACCCAGACGTCCTCGCGACCTTCGCGAGCAACGCGGCGGGTGAGACGATCCCTGCCGACCTCGTCGCCAAGATGCGCCGCGCCGACGACTTCGGCAAGGGCTACCGCGAGCGCACCCAAATGTTCTATGCCGCGATCTCCTACTACTTCCACGTGGAGCGCCCGGCAGATCTCACCGCACGCACCCGTGAGCTCCAGGACACGTACTCGCTGTTCCCCTACCTCGACGACACCCACTTCACGGCCAGTTTCGGCCACTTGGAGGGGTATTCGAGCGGCTACTACACCTACGCCTGGTCGCTGGTCATCGCCAAGGACCTCTTCTCCGCGTTCAACCCGCGCGACATGTTCGCCCCGGAAGTCGCCCGCCGCTATCGCGAGCACATCCTCGAGCCTGGCGGGACCCGCGACGCTGCTGCCCTCGTCGAGGAGTTCCTCGGCCGTCCCTACACCTTCGACGCCTACGCGGCATACCTGTCGCAGTGAGCGGCGCGATGACGTCGGCGCGGGTCACGGCCTTCGTCCACGGCCATGTGCAAGGTGTCGGGTTCCGATGGTGGATCCGGGCCCGCGCCCTTGAGCTCGGCCTCGTCGGTCACGCCCGCAACACGATGGACGATCGCGTCGAAGTGGTCGCGCAAGGCCCCGACGATGCCGTGGCACGGTTGGTCGCCTTGCTGTCCGAACATCCGTCGACCACACGGCGCCCGGGTCGGGTCACCCAGGTGACCACCCAGTGGTCCGACGCCCGCGCGAGCGTCACCGGGTTTGTCGAGAAGTGACCAGCCCGACACGAGGCGAGCCGGACGGCATACCCTTGGTCGCTGTGAGCGAGACCCTTGTCCCGGCCGAGCTGGCCTCCCTCCGCGCGAGCATCGACAACCTCGACGCAGCCTTGGTCTACCTCCTCGCCGAGCGCTTCCGGTGCACCCAGCAGGTGGGCCATCTCAAGGCGCGTCTCGGACTGGCCCCCTCAGACCCGGCCCGGGAAGAGGAACAACTGCAGCGCCTGCGCGCTCTCGCGCTCGAATCGGGGCTGGACCCCGTCTTCGCCGAGAAGGTGCTCGCTTTCATCATCGCCGAGGTCATCCGCAACCACGGGGTCATCGCCGAGGCAGCCAGCTCCTGATGTGGCCCGCCCCCGAGGGCGTCGACGGGTAGTCTCAGGGCGGCCCATCCCCTCTCGCCGTCGTCAGAAGGTCCCGTCGCGTGTACGTCAAGAGCCTGACCCTCAAGGGTTTCAAGTCCTTCGCGTCTGCGACGACCCTGCGTCTGGAACCCGGGATCACGTGCATCGTCGGCCCCAACGGGTCGGGCAAATCGAATGTCGTCGATGCGCTCGCCTGGGTCATGGGGGAGCAGGGCGCCAAGAGCCTGCGCGGCGGAAAGATGGAGGACGTTATCTTCGCCGGCACGGCTGGGCGCGCCCCGCTCGGACGCGCCGAGGTGGCCCTGACGATCGACAACAGCGACGGCGCTCTGCCGATCGACTACTCCGAAGTCACCATCAGCCGGACGATGTTCCGCAACGGTGGCTCCGATTACGCCATCAACGGCACGACGTGTCGACTGCTGGACATCCAAGAACTCCTCTCTGACAGCGGCATTGGCCGCGAGATGCACGTGATCGTCGGTCAGGGACAACTCGATACCGTCCTGCGCGCGACGCCTGAGGAGCGGCGAGGCTTCATCGAAGAGGCAGCCGGTGTCCTCAAACATCGCAAGCGCAAGGAACGCGCGCTGCGCAAACTCGACGCGATGGAGGCCAACCTCACCCGCGTCCAAGACCTCACCACCGAGATCCGCCGCCAGCTCGGCCCCCTCGGTCGGCAGGCGGAGACGGCCCGGAAGGCATCAGCGATCCAGGCCGACGTCCGCGATGCTCGCCTGCGGCTCATCGCCGACGACCTCGTCCAGTTGACCTCGACGCTGGAGCAGGAGGTCGCGGACGAGACGGCCCTCATCGCGCGGCGCACCGACGTCGAGGCCACGCAGGCGATGTTGGTCGCTCGGGTCGCCGACCTCGAGGCCACCGCCGCACAGCTGCGCCCCGCTCTCGCCGCCGCTCAAGAGCAGTGGTTTGCCCTCACCCGACTCGACGACCGTCTCGGCGGGGTCGGGAGCCTCGCGAGTGAGCGTCTGCGACTGCTTCAGGAACACGAGGGGGCCGAACAGCGCCCAGCGGCGCGTGATCCCGAGGTGTTGCGCGCTCAGGCCAGTGACTTGCGGGACCAACACGAGGAACTCCTCGCTCAGATCGAGACCGCATCCGCCGCTCTCACCGCCGCCGTCGCGGCGCGCAATGACGCAGAGACACGGTATGCCGCGGAACAACAACGGCTCTCAGCGCTGGCGCGGGCTGCCGCTGATCGCCGAGAGGGTCTGGCCAAACTGTCCGGTCAAGTCGCGGCCAAGGCGTCACGGATCGAGGCCCTCCAGGCTGAGATCGGCCGGCTGCGCGACGTCATCGCCCAGTCCCAGGAACGGGCCGCCGCCGCCGAGCGCGATTTCGCCACACTCGAGGCGTCGATCGCCGTCGAGGAGGAAGGCGAGGAGGGTCTCGACGCGGCATACGAGAGCGCCGCCGCCCAGCTTGCGGCGCTGGAAGCCGAGCAGACCGAACTGCGCAGCCGTGAGCTGGCAGCCGATCGCGAGCGGCAAGCCTTTGCCGCCCGGGCCGAGGCGCTGGCCATGAGTGTGACCCGTAAGGACGCCGCGGCCGTGCTCCTCGCGGGGGTCGGCGACGGGGGAGTGCTCGGTTCGATGGCATCGCTGCTGCACGTCGACGCCGGGCACGAGGCCGCGGTGGCGGCAGTGCTGGGGTGGGCCGCTGACGCGGTTGTCGTCGCCTCAGAGGCCGACGCCGTCGAGCACGTGACGTCCCTGCGAGCGACCGACGCCGGTCGCGCGGGCATGCTCGTCCTCGACACGGCGACCCGCCGGAGCGACGGCGACGGTCCGACCCTTCCCAAGGACGCGATCTGGGCTCGGGACGTCGTGACCTGTGCCGACCATCTGCGGCCAGCTGTCGATCAGTTCCTCGAGCGCGTCGTGCTCGTGCCGGACCTCTCGGCAGCTCGGGCTGCGGTCGCTTCGGGTCTCACAGCCGTGACGGCGCTCGGGGACGTCCTCGGTCCCGGTTTTGTCCACGGCGGCAGCGGGGCTCCGCCGAGCGTGCTCGAAATCCAGGCCGCCCTCGACGAGACCCAGGAGCGGGTAGCCGCTGCGGCACGGCTGCGCGACCAGACCCGGTTCGCGCTCGCGTCCCTCGAGCCACGCATCACCGCCGTCAAGGAGTCAGTTGAGGCTGCGCTCGAGCGGTTGCACGACTCGGATGCCAGGATGTCCGCCGTCGCTGAGCGACTTGGTGGGCTCGGCGCGGCCGTCCGCACAGCGCGAGCCGAGGCCGAACGCACCGAAGCCGCCGTGATCAAGGCCGAGGCCGCGGTCACGGCCGAGCAGGAGGCGCACTCCGATCTCGTCGCCCGACTGGAGGCAGCGCATAGCCACGTCGTCGATGTGGCCGAGCCTGACACCGACGAGCGCGATGCCCTTGACGCCGCCGCGCGGGCTGCCCGCGCGTATGAGACCGAGGCACGGCTGACGGTCCGCACTCACGAGGAGCGGGCGACGGCAGTGCGAGACCGGGCGCGCAGCCTCGAAGCCGCCGCCCAGGCCGAACTCGCCCACCGGCAGCGCGAGGCCGCTCTGCGCGAGCGGCGCGTCCGGGAGGCACGGGTGGCCCAGGCTGTCCAGACTGCTGCGGAGTATGCCGTGGCCCTGGTCCGCGAGAGCGCGCGTCGCGCGAACGCAACCCGGGCCGAGCGTGAGTCGGCCCGAGCAGCCCTCGAGGGCGAGCTCGCGGAGTTGCGCCGCGCTCTCGCGCAGGTGCACGAGGAGTTGCGCGAGCTCACCGACTCGGTCCACCGCGACGAAGTGGCCCGCACCCAACAACGGCTGCGGATCGAGGCGCTGCAAGCCCGAGCGTTGGAGGAATACGGAATCGAACCGGGGCCGCTGGTCGAGGAGTTCGGGCCACACATGCTCGTCCCGGTCATCGGTGAGACCGCCGCGCGCCCCGACGGCGACGGCGACGGCGACGGCGACGGCGACGGCACGGAGCCGACTGCCGGTATGCCGTTTGTCCGGGAAGAGCAGGAGCGTCGGTTGCGCTCGGCCGAACGACGACTGTCAGCCCTCGGCCGAGTCAACCCGTTGGCCCTGGAGGAGTTCACGGCGCTGGAGGAACGGCATACCTTCCTCACGACCCAGCTGGCCGACCTCAAAGCCTCAAAACGCGACCTCCTGGACATCGTCAAGGAGGTCGATGACCGCGTCGAGCGCGCCTTCGCAGAGGCGTTCGCCGACACCGCAGCGCAGTTTGAGGGAGTCTTTGGCCGCCTATTCCCCGGCGGGGAGGGGCGCCTCCTGCTGACCGATCCGGACAACATGCTCACCACCGGCCTCGAGGTCGAGGCCCGCCCACCCGGCAAGAAGATCAAACGACTGTCGCTGCTGTCCGGTGGGGAGCGATCGCTCGTCGCGGTCGCCCTGCTCGTCGCGATCTTCAAGGCGCGGCCGAGCCCCTTCTACATCATGGACGAGGTCGAAGCAGCGCTCGACGACGCTAACCTCGGGCGGCTGTTGACGCTCTTCGAGGAACTCCGCGACTCAAGCCAGCTCATCGTCATCACCCACCAGAAGAAGACGATGGAGATTGCCGACGCGCTCTACGGCGTGACGATGCGAGGGGACGGTGTCACCACGGTGGTGTCGCAGCGCATGCGTGATGTGACGACCACGTCGTGAGACGACGCGACTGCACGATCGTTCGGTCGGGCGTGATCCGTATCACTCCAACCGCGCGCCGCGGTCGCGAGGGAGGCCGGGGTTTGCGATCCTGGACTCCATGACCGCTCTGTTGATCGCGATGATCCTGTGCCTCCTCGTGGGCCTGGCCGTCGTGCTCGCGGTGGCGGTCCCGGCTCGGCGAGCCGGACGAGACCTCCTGACCGCCCACGGCGAGGACGTCGTCGCGCGAGTCAAAGAACGCACCGACCACGTCGCCACCTCGGCGCGAGAGCGCACTGGTGATCTCCTGAGCACCGCCAAGGACAAGGTCGCCGACGTCCGCGGAAAATCTGCCGACGACGTCGGGTGACGGCAGCTGGGTGGCAGCCTCAGAGCTGGTCACCCTCAGGGCCGGGCACCCTGAGAGACGCTCACCCTCAGAGTTCTGAGCCGAGCGCGTCGGCGTGGAGTTTGACCCTTGACCCGAGGGCCTCGAGGTCGGTCGGCCCGGCGAAAACGACGGACACGGCGGCACGGCATACCCCCTGACAGTCGATCACCGGAGCGGACACGGCTCGGAACCCGACGATGACTTCGCCTGCGCTGCAAGCCCATCCGTCGATTCGGGCCTGACTCACCTCGGGCCGCTCACCGACGAGTGGGGGCGCGCCGGCGAGAAGTGCCAGGCCTGGAGCGCCCTGGTCGACCGGGTGGCGCAGCCCGGGCCGATAGCTCACGTGGGCCGTCGCAGCCGGAGGTTCGACGACTTCGACCGTCACTGCCTCATCGCCGTGGCGGACCACGAGGAAGGCGGTCTTGTCGGTCGCCACCGCGAGGCTCAACAGGTGCGGACTGGCCAGGGCGCGCAGGGCAGGGGTGAAGCGTCCGGCGAGCACTGCGAGCCCAGCTCCGGGCTGATAGCGCCCTTGGGGATCCCGCGACAGAAGGCCGTGGTCTTCGAGGGTGCGCAGCATTCGATACGTCACGGATCGGTGCATTCCGGCCTCTCGCGCGACCTCCGCGACGGTCAACGGATCTACCGATTCGGTTACGAGTTCCAGGACCCGCAAACCACGGTCGAGGGTCTGGGATGCTGGCCGTGTGATCTCCGCGGCAGCACTCGGAACGACCGTTGCCAACAGGCCACCACCCCCCTACAGTGAGCCAAGCTCCCATATCGAACTGTCGTGTTCGAATATAGAACACGACAGCCGTGCGGGGAAGGGTGCGAGTCCCACAAGTATCTGAATCAACTCGAAGGCAGGGGGGACCCGGCCTTTGAAAGGAGACGACATGCAGCGCAGCATGCGAATCATTGCGTTTGGAATCGTGGCGGGATTGGCGACAACCCTGGCCGCATGCTCGGAGGGCTCGGGATCGGGCTCGTCGTCGGGCGGCGGCTCGGCCGCCTCAGCCGGTGACATCAAGATCGGTGTCGTCCTCGACATCACGGGCGCCGGCGCGAGCCTCGGTGTGCCGGAGCGTCAGACCATCGAGATGCTGGCCGAGCAGGTCAACGCCGCCGGTGGCATCAACGGACGCAAGGTCAAGCTCTACATCGAGGACAACCAGTCCACCGAAGACGGCGCCGCCAAGGCGACGAGCAAGTTGCTCAACACCGAGAAGGTCGACGTCATCATCGGCGCCTCCCGCACCGGTCCCAGCCTTGCCATGCGTCCCCTGGCCGAGAAGGCCGAGAAGCCGATGGTTTCCCTCGCCGCCAACCAGAAGATCGTCGACGGCTCCAAGTGGGTCTTCAAGACCGCGCAGAACGACCGCGTCGTGCTCGAGAAGATGGTCGATGACATGAAGGCCAAGGGCCTGACCAAGGTCGCCGTCGCCCGCGACGCGTCGGGCTTCGGCGAGGGCATCCCCGAGATGTTCGCCGACATCGGCAAGGCCGCCGGCATCACCGTCGTCAAGGTCGAGAAGTTCGCGCCCGACGCCACCGACTTCACCTCGCAGATGACCAACCTGCGCGCCTCCGACCCGCAGGCCGTCGTCATCTGGGGCATCCCGCCGGCAGCCGGTCTGGCCCAGAAGGCCTACAAGCAGCTCGGCATCACCGTCCCGGTCTACCAGTCGCACGGGATCGGCAACCAGGCCTTCCTCGACACCGCTGGCGACACGGCCAATGGCCTGCTCGCACCGCTCGGCCGCATGCTCGTCGCCGACCAGCTCAAGGCCGACGACCCGCAGAAGCCCGTCGTGACGAAGTTCATCGCCGACTTCAAGGCGAAGTACAACGCCAACCCCTCGACCTTCGCGGGCCACGCCTACGACGGCTTCATGATCACCGTCGAGGCCCTCAAGAAGGCCGGCACGGACGCAGCCAAGCTCCGCGACGCTCTTGAGCAGACCTCCAAGTGGCCTGGTGTCAGCGGTGTCTTCACGATGACCCCGACCGACCACTCGGGTCTGACCAAGGATGCCCTCGTGATCGTCACGGTCGACAACAAGACCTGGAAGGTCGCGGGCTAAGACCTCATGACCGACCTTCTCCAGCTGGTATTCGCCGGGCTGGCGCAGGGAGCCGTTTACGGGTTGGTGGCACTCGGTTTCGTTGCCATCTTCGCAGTTCGCGAGATCGTCAACCTGGTCCAGGGCGAGTATGCCGCCCTGGCCGGGTTGGCGGCGATCAGCGCTGTCGGCGCTGGCCTGCCCCTGCTCGTCGCCATCATCGTCGTCATCCCGCTCGTCGTCGGGATCGCTGTCTTGATCGAGCGCCTCACGATTGCGCCGATCAAGAAGATGACCCCGCTCACGTCCATCATCCTCACGCTGGGTGTCTCGACCGCGGTCAAGGCGCTCATGCTCCTCATCTGGGGCCCGGAGGCCAAGGGCCTGCCGACCTTCCCCGGCAAAGACATCGTCCTCGGTGGCGTGAGCATCCGCAGCCAAGAGCTCTGGGTGCTCGGCATCGCGGCCGTCGTCGGCTATGCCGTGATCTGGTTCTATGAGCACACCGTGCGCGGCAAGTCGCTGCGCGCCTGTGCGGAGCAGCCGGTCGCGGCCCGTCTCGTCGGGATCTCGCCCCGCACCGCCACGGTCGTCGCCTTCGCCATCGCCGGCTTCGTCGGCGCGGTGGCCGGCGTCGTCGGCAGCCCGATCTACCTCAGCTCGTGGACGAGTGGTCTGACGCTCGGCCTCAAGGGCTTCGTCGCGGCCACCCTCGGTGGCTTGACGTCACTGCGGGTCGCGATGCTCGGCGGGCTCGCCCTGGGCATCCTCGAGAACCTCGTCGCTGGTTACCTCAGTTCGGGCTACCGGGACGCCGTCGCTTTCGTCGTCCTCGTCCTCGTGTTGTTGTTCCGTCCGCACGGTCTGGCGGGCAAGAGTTCGGGGGTGCGCGTATGAGCGCCGGCCTGCGTCGTCAGCTGCCCTTTGTGGCGCTGGCGATCTTCCTCGTCCTCTTCGCGACCGTGGCTCCGCACGGCATCGTCGACATCGGGGTCTACGCCCTGATCTACGGTTTGGCTGCCATCGGACTGTCCCTGCTCATGGGGCTCGCTGGCCAGGTCAGCCTCGGCCACGCGGCGTTCATCGCTGTGGGCGCCTACACCCAAGCAGTCCTGGTGTCCAAGGCCAATATGCCGTTCATCCTCGCAGCGCCGATCTCGGTGATCGCGTCGATGATCGTCGCCCTCATCGTCGGGCTGCCGCTGTTGCGGCTGCGCGGTCACTTCCTCGCGCTCGCGACCCTTGGCCTCGGCATCATCATCGGTGTCGTCGTCACCGAGTCTGAGGCGCTGGGCTCGACGTCGGGCCTCTACGGCCTGCCGAACATCTCGTTCGGTGGTCGTGCTTACGACTCCGCTCAGGAGTACTTCCTGCTGCTGACCCCGTTCGTCGTGATCGGCCTCTGGCTGGCGGTCAACATCGTCAAGAGCCGCACTGGCCGGGCCCTCAGCGCGGTCAACGACTCCGAGACGGCGGCCGAGTGCCTCGGGGTGGACACGTTCGCGTTGCGGCTGCGGGTGTTCGTCCTATCGGCGGGGTATGCCGGTATGGCGGGTGTCTTTTACGCGCACTGGCTGACGATCGTCAACCCATCGGTGACCCACTTCGAAGTCTCCGTGAAGATCCTCCTCATGGTCGTCCTCGGAGGCCTGGGCACAGTGTGGGGTGCGCTCATCGGCGCGGTCGCAGTCCAAGCGCTCGACGAGGGCCTGCGGGCCCTCGTGCCGATGATCATCCCCGGCGCCAAAGGCGAGGTCCAGCTCATCGGCTTCGGTGTCATCCTCGTGCTCGTTATCATCCTCATGCCCGGCGGCCTCGCGCAGCTCTGGCAACGGGTGAGCGCAGCATTCGGCCGGTCCAAGGTCAAGGACGGCGGGGTCCACGAACACGAGATCACCCAAGCCGAGCAGCGTGAACTCCTGGACAAGTCCCTCGAGATCCTCTCTCGCACCGACCACGAGCCGGTGGGCACGACGATCGTGGAGATCAAGGGTTTGACCAAGCGCTACGGCGGCGTCACGGCTCTCGATGACCTCAACCTCGACATCAAGGCCGGCGAGATCATGGCGCTCATCGGTCCTAATGGAGCGGGCAAGACGACCGCGTTCAACATGATCACCGGTGTCCTGCCCCCGACCGAGGGCTCGGTCAAGCTCCACGGCAAGGAGGTCGCCGGGCAGCTGCCGCACGTGGCTGCCGCCCTGGGGGCCACCCGCACCTTCCAGAATCTCCAGACCTTCAAGAGCACGACCGTGCTCGGAAACGTCAAGGTGGCACGCCACCTGCGGTCCAAGGCTGGTCTCTTGCGGGGCATGTTCATGCTCGACCGGGCCGAGGAGCGGCACATCGAGACGACGTCCCAGGCGGCCGTCGACGCGATGGCTCTCACGCCACTGGCCGACCACCCCATCGCCGACCTGGCCTTCGGAAAGCAGCGGCAGGTCGAGGTGGCCCGGGCCCTGGCGCTCGAGCCGTCGGTGCTGCTCCTCGACGAGCCCATGGCCGGTCTGTCAGGCCCGGAGCGGGACAGCCTCTCCTGGCTGCTGCGCAAGGTGAAGGCCACCGGCGTCACCATCGTCCTCGTCGAGCACGATGTCGCCGCCGTCATGGCCCTGGCCGACCGGGTCGCCGTCCTCGACGACGGCAAGCTCATCTCGCTCGGCACGCCGTCTGAGGTGACCAACGACCCGGTCGTCATCGCCGCCTACCTGGGCACCGATGACGACGCGGAGGCCACCGAGCAGGGCAGCGTCACCACGCAAGGAGGGGCGCGATGAACGCCGACCAGCGGGAGAAGTTCGGCTTGACCGTCACCGGGATGCACGCGGCATACGACCGTCTTGCGGTTCTGCACGGCATTGACCTCCATGTGACGCCGGGGGAGATCCTCGCCCTCGTCGGCGCGAACGGTGCGGGCAAGACCTCGGTCTTGCGGGCGGTCTCGGGGCTCTTGCGCCCCACGCAGGGCACGGTCAAACTCGGCGACCGCAACGTCACGACGTTGGGTGCCGAGAGGATCGCGGCCATCGGTCTCGCGCACGTCCCCGAAAACCGGCTCGTCTTCCCGACGCTGTCGGTCGATGACAACCTCGTGCTCGGCGGCTACGTCCGGCGCAAGGACGACGGTTTTGCGCGTCGCCGGGAAGAGGCGCTCACGCTCTTCCCACGGCTCAAGGACCGGATCAACCTCGCCGCGGGAGCCTTGTCCGGTGGCGAGCAGCAGATGCTCGCGATGGCCCGGGCGCTCATGTCCGAGCCCTCCGTCATCATCCTCGACGAGCCGAGCTTGGGCCTCGCCCCGAAGGTCGTCGGCGAGATCATGGCGGCGCTCGGCATCCTGCGCGACACCAAGGGCCTGGCCGTCCTGCTCGTCGAGCAGAACGTCCGGGCAGCGTTCAAGGTCGCCGACCGGGTCATGGTCATGGACCGTGGCAGGGTGGTAGCTGAAGGCACACCCGCCGACCTCGCGTCCGACGAACGCGTGCGAGCGGCATACCTTGGTGGTTCGTCGACCTCATCGAGTGGGATTGCCGCCCCCACCGCGAAGCCGACAGCAGCACCAACGCAGTGACGCTCACCTGACACACATCGAATCCCCAAGAGAACACGAACACCACGAAGGAAGTCCTCGCCATGAGCAAGCCATTCGCATCGTCGACCGACCTCGAAGCCAAGACCGAAACACTCGAGATCCTCGCCGACGGGGTCTACGCCCTGACCGCGGAAGGTGACCCCAATGTGGGGGCGATCGAGGGCGAGGACTTCCTCGTGGCATTCGAAGCCCGGGCGACTCCCGCAGCCGCTCGGGACTGGCTCGTCAAGCTCCGCGAACACACCGACAAGCCGGTGCGCTACCTCGTCCTGTCTCACTACCACGCGGTCCGTGTCCTCGGGGCGAGCGCCTTCGAGGCCGACGAGATCATCGCCCACGAGCGCACCCAGTTCCTCATCGAGGAGCGCGGGATGCAGGACTGGGCCAGCGAATACGGCCGGATGCCAAGGCTTTTCAAGGAGCCCGACGAGATCCCCGGGCTCACCTGGCCGACCCTGACGTTCTCTGACCGCATGGTCATCCCCTTGGGCGGCGACCGTGGTGACCTTGTGCTGCAGTACCTCGGGCGTGGTCACACCGAAGGTGACATCGTCGCGTGGCTGCCCAAGCACAAGATCATGTTCGCGGGCGACCTTGTCGAGGCCAAGGCGGCGCTGTATACCGGAGACGCCTTCCACCAGGAGTGGTCATCGACGACGCTCGACGCGGTCAAGGCGATGGGTGCGCAGATGCTCGTCGGCGGCCGCGGCGAGATCCCGCGGGGCACGGAGGCCGTCAACGCGGCGATCGAGCAGTCGCGGGGCTTCATCACCGCGATCATCGACAACGTCCGTGCCACCCAGGCCGCCGGCGGCACCCTCAAGGACGCCTTCGACGCCTGCCACACCGCGCTGTCGCCCACCTACGGCCATTGGCCGATCTTCGAGCACACGCTCCCGTTCGACGTGGCCCGCACGTGGGAGGAGCTCGAAGGGGTCGAGCGGCCGACGATCTGGACCGCCGAACGCGACCGCGAGATCTGGGCCCAACTCCAGGGCTGATCCATCGCACTGCCATTGCCGCTGGGCCCGCCCGAATCCGGTCGGGCCCAGCGTCGCATCCATCACTCGTGAGGAGACTTCATGTCCATGGACAGCAGCGTCGATCTCGGCACCCAGCCCACGGGCGGCCGGGCGATTGTCGTCGGCAACGGTCCGGTCGGTCAGACGGCGGCCCTGTGTCTGGCCCGATGGGGGATCCCCACGGTCGTGCTGGACGCCCGCCCGGCCCGTGACCCGATCGGCAGCAAGGCGCTCTGCCAGCAGCGCGACGTCCTGGACCTCTGGGACGCGTGCGGGGCCGGGGCCGTTGCTCAAGAGGGGTTGACCTGGTCGACGGCGCGGACCTTCTACCAGGACAGCGAACTGTTCTTCTACACCATCCCCGACCCGGGCCGATCGCCGATCCCGCCCTTCGTCAACATCTCGCAGTCGCGCACCGAAGCGATCCTCGACGAGGCCATCGCCGCATCGCCACTCATCGATGTCCGGTGGGGGCACGAAGTCATCGCGGTGACCGGCGGGGCAGGGGAGGACGACGGGCCGGCCAGGGTGCGCTGCCGCACCGCCGACGGTGACGTCGAGGTGGTCGGTGAGTATGCCGTCGTCGCTGGTGGCTCCAAGGGTGGCCCGCTGCGGGCCATGCTCGGCGTCGACTTCCCGGGTCGGACCTTCGAAGACTCGTTCCTCATCTGCGACATCGAGGCGTCCCTGCCGGGGTGGGAGACCGAGCGCCGGTTCTACTTCGACCCCGTGTGGAATCCCGGCCGTCAGGTCCTCATCCACCCGTGTCCCGGCAGCATCTTCCGGATTGACTGGCAGGTGGACACCGACTTCGACCTCGCGGCTGCCCAAGCTGATGGTTCCCTCGACCGACGGATCCGGCAGGTGATTGGCGACCAGGATTACCGGATCGACTGGGTGTCGGTCTATCGCTTCCACGCCCGCACCGCCGACCGCTATCGCGTCGGCCGATTCCTCCTCGCCGGTGATGTCGCGCACCTCGTGGCCCCTTTCGGCGCGCGGGGTCTCAACAGTGGTGTGCCGGATGTCGAGAACGCCGCGTGGAAGATCGCTTTCGCGATGAAGGGCTGGGCGGGGCCCGGTCTCGTCGCAAGCTACGAGACCGAGCGCCAAGCGGCAGCTCGAGAGAACCTCGCGATCACCGCGGCGACGATGGACTTCCTCGTCCCGCAGACCGAGGAGGCTCGCGAGCACCGCACGCGCGTGCTCGAACGCGCACGCACAGACGCCAGCGCGATCCCGCTCGTCGATTCGGGCCGTCTCGCCGAGGCGTTCTGGTATGTCGACTCGCCCCTGACGACCCCTGACCCCCAGCGCTATTGGCCGGGTCGCCCCGCCCGTGGCCAGGCTCCTGCCCCCGTGCCGGGTGTCATCGTCCCTGACGCCGCGGTCGAGGGTCGGCCCGGAGTGCGTCGGGTGCGGCAGGTATGCCGCGACGGCCTCCTTGTCCTCGTCGGCGACGAGGTCAACGTCATCGAGCTCGAGACCTTGCTCGGTGACGCGGTGCCCACGGGATTGCCCGTCCGGGTCGTGGGTGTCGGGGCTCTCGGCGACGAAGGTGTCGTCGCGCAGTCCCTCCAGGTCGCATCCGACGAGATCTGGCTCGTGCGCCCGGACGCCCACACGGCGGCCTGCGTCCGAGAGCCGGAAGCCGTCGTCGAGGCCGTCCGGCGGGTCCTCGGGGGCTGAGCGACGTCAGCCCTTGAGGCGAGACCCGGCTGGGTCGTAGAGCGGCGCGAGTGACACGCGGGCGGCATACGCGGTGCCCGCGATGAGCACCTCCCACGTGCCGCTCGCGAGCCACTCGGAGGTCACGCCGCCGCGGCAGGTCACCATCGCGAGCCCGACCGCGCCGCCGAGGGTGAAAGCCGGTGCGCCAGAGCGCACATCGCCCACGACCTCGCCGTCGCGGCATACGAGCTCGGCATGATGGACGTATGCCGTCGGGTCCGGCACGTGGACCTGGACCAGGCGCTGAGTGAGGATCCCACGGGACTTCGCCGCGAGGAGCGCATCACGACCGCGGAAGCCGCCCGGCTTATCCCACGCGACCGTGAACCCGAGCCCGGCCTCGAGCAGGCCGTCGGTGTTGTCGAGGTCATGGCCCCAGTCGCGGTATCCCTTCTCCAGCCGCAGGCTTGCCAGGGCCTTGAGGCCGACCCGACACAACCCGAAGGGCTCGCCGGCGCGCAGGAGCACCTCGTCGACGTGGGGCGCCATCTCGGTGGGCACGGTCAGCTCGTAGCCGAGCTCGCCGACATACGTGATCCGGGCGCACGAAGCCACGGCATAGCCGAGGTCGATCGTGCGCACATCCCGGAACCCGAGGGCCGTCGCGCTGACATCGGATTCCGTTGCGGCAGAAAGAATCTCGCGGGATCGCGGCCCCTGGAGGCTGAGCATGGTGAGGCCGGAGGTGATGTCCGTGGTGGTTGCGGACCATCTGCCCGTCGACACCTCACGCTCGAGAAGCGAGCGGACGTGGCCGTGGGCCGTGTCCGACGCGACGACGAGGAAACGGTCGGGTGCCTGCGGCGTGATCGTGAGATCGGCGTCGACGGTGCCCTCGTCGGTGAGCCACTGGGTGTAGACGATCCGACCGACCCGGCCCTCGACGCGTCCGGTCGACAGCCACGAGAGCATGGCGCCGGCATCCGGGCCCTGGACGAGGAAGGCAGCCATGAAGGACATGTCGATGAGGCCAGCCGCATCCCGGACGGCTCGGTGCTCGGCTTCCCATCGCTCCCACCAGGGCGCCCGACCCCAGGTGGGCTCGACGGTCGGGGTGGCGCCGTGGCCGGCATACCAATCGGGCATCTCCCATCCACTCACGTCGCGGAAATGGGCGCCCGCAGCGGCGTGTCGTTCGTGTAGCGGTGACCGTTTGACGCCTCGGGCGCTAGAGAGCGCGCGGCCAGGGGTGTGCGCGGCATACACGGTGCCGAGGACCTCGGCGGTGCGGTCGCGGCGGAAAGCCGGCGTCGCATGCCAGGGGTGGAAACGGTCAGCGCTGAATCCGGTGATGTCGACATCGGGTGCCCCGGTGGTGATCCAGTGCGCCATGATCCGTCCGAGACCCCCAGCCGACAGGATGCCGACCGAGTTGAGGCCGGCGCACACGAAGTAGCCGCGGAGTCCGGCGGCCTCGCCGACGACCGGAGCGAGGTCGGGGGTGAATGACTCGGGGCCGCAAAAGAGGATCCGGATCCCGGCCCCGAGGGTGACCGGCACGCGCTCCATCGCCGTCTGCAGCGCCGGCCCGATGCGATCCCAATCGGGTGGGAGTGTGCCGAACGAGAAGTCGACGGGGATGCCGTCGACCCGCCACGGAGCGGCATGTGGCTCGAAAAGGCCGACCATGAGGCCGCCGCCTTCCTCGCGGTAATAGCCGTAAGCGGCGGGGTCCTCGAAAATCGGCAAGTCGGCGGTCACCCCCTCGATCGGCTCGGTGACGAGGTAGTAGTGCTCGGCCGCCTGGTTGGGGATCACCAGCCCGTTGCGGGCGCCGAGTTCGCGGGCCCACATGCCGGCGCAGTTGACGACGACCTCGCACTCGATGGTGCCGTGATCGGTGTCGACGGCCGTCACCTGCCCGCGCTTGACGCGCACCTCGGTGGCACGGATGCCTTCGAGGATGGGTATGCCGTGCTGCTTGGCGCCCCGCGCGAGCGACATCGTGAGGTCGACCGGATTGACCCGTCCGTCGCCCGGGACGAGGAAACCCGCGAGGAGGTCGTCGATGCGCGCGAAGGGGAAGTGGTCGGCGATCTGCGCGGGGGAGATCTCGTGGACCTCCAGGCCACGGGTCCGCTGGAAGGCAGCCACCCGCCGGTATTCGTGGAGCCGGTCGGCGTCGGCCGCTGCTTCGATGAGCCCGACTGGCCGGAAGCCGGTGGACACCCCGGTTTCGGCTTCGAGCCGGGCATAGAGCGATCGGCTGTAGAGCCGCAGGTCGGTCGAGGTGTGGGAGGTCGAGCCGAAGGTCGTCATGAGTCCGGCGGCGTGCCAGGTCGTGCCGCTGGTCAACCGATCGCGCTCCAGGACAACGACATCCGACTCACCCATGAGCCCCAGGTGATAGGCCAGCGACGTGCCGATCACGCCCCCGCCGATGATGACGATCCGAGCGCGAGCTGGGAGCGAGGGGGGCATACCGACACGGTAGCGCGTGTGATCTTGCGCTGGCCGACCTCAACGCCGACCTGCCGATCGCTCCGTCCGCCTTGTCGTCCTCGACGCTCCGCTAAGGCACGTGGGAATCGCCCTCGGCGCCGCCTCCGCTCACGCGTGGCCGACCGCGACGTGGGAGGGGGCCGGTGTCATGGGGCAGGCGGCCGGCCTTCCGGAGCGCGTCACGTAGCAGCAGCTCGACCTGCGCGTTGACGCTGCGGAGTTCGTCCTCGGCCCACCGTGCGAGTGCCGCGTGGACGGCCGGGTCGAAGCGCAGCAACACGGCATACCGCTCCCGTTTGCGCGGGGGCGGTATGCCGTTGTCGCTCAAGGACATTCAGGACGGCCTAGTGGTAGAGGCTGCCCGCGTTGACGACCGGAGACGCCTTGGCCTCACTGCACAGGACCACCAGAAGGTTGGAGACCATCGCGGCCTTGCGCTCGTCGTCGAGCTCGACGATCGAGTCGGCCTCAAGCCGGGACAGGGCCATCTCGACCATGCCGACGGCGCCGTCGACGATCTTCGAGCGAGCGGCAATGATCGCCGACGCCTGCTGTCGCTGGAGCATCGCCTGGGCGATCTCGGGGGAGTAGGCCAGGTGCGAGATCCGGACCTCGATGATCTCGACACCCGCGACGCGGACGCGCTCGGCAACCTCGTGCGCGAGTTCCTCGGAGACGATGTCGGTGGACCCACGCAGGGATTCGCCCCCGCCGTCGGGGTCGTCATAGGGCTTGCTCGTCGCGACGTGTCGGAGGGCCGCCTCGGATTGAACCTTGACGAACTCCGCGTAGGACTCGACGGCGAAAGACGCCTTGGCCGTGTCCGCGACCTGCCACACGACGATCGCTGCGATCTCGACGGGGTTGCCGTCGGCGTCGTTGACCTTGAGGGCGTTGGTCTCGAAGTTGTTGACCCGCACCGAGACCTTCCGCTTGGTCGTCAGCGGAAGAAGCATGAGCAAGCCGGGGCGCCGTGCCGTGCCGACGTAGCGACCGAAAAACTGGACGACCTTGGTCTGCCCGGGTTGGACGATGCTCACGGCGCTGAACACGAAGGTCGCCAGGACCAGCGGCAGGACAGTGCCGACGACGTCGCCTGCAGACGGATTCGTGACCGGGGCTGTGGCGAGCGCGACGATGCGCCAGATGGTGAAGCCCACGAGAGCGACGCCGATGAAGAGTGCGAGGAACCCGTCGACGAACCATGCCGGGCGTTCGATGACGTTGACCCGAGCGCCGGAGTGGCCGACCGGGGTAGTGGCGAGGGGTTGGGAGATGGGGTCCGCGGCTGCGTCAGCGGCGGGGTCCTCGGCGGGGGAGGCCGGGATGGGAGTGGTACTGCGTGTCATGGCTCCTCCAGAGCGCGTGATGTGACATCTATTTGATATCACATTTAGGCCCGGTGGAGGGAGATGATCTCGTCACTCGCTCCGGGGCTCAAGGAGGAAGATCGGGATCACGCGGGTCGTCCGCTGCTGGTATGCCGCGTAGTCGGGAAACGCCGCCACCGCTCGCGACCACCACAGGGCGCGCTCGTGCGGGTCGACGATCTCCCGCGCCCGCAGCGAGACGACCGTGCGGCCGTCCTGCACCTCGACATCGGGGTTGGCGCGCAGATTGGGCGCCCACTGTGGATCCTGCGGGGCACCCCCCAGGCTGGCCACCGCGGCATACGTCCCCCCGTGGACGACCCGCATGACGGGCACCTTCCGCAGCTTGCCCGACACCCGGCCACGCACGCTCATGAGGACGACATGACGGCCGGCGACGCCCACCACCGACGTGTCGCCGGCGCGCTCGATCTCGCTGACCTGGTCACGGACCCAGCGGCTCGCGCTGGGGAGGTATTCCTCGTCGCTCATGGGGCAAGTCAACACGAACCCACCCACGTCTCACGAGCAGGCTTCCCCTACGATCGGCACAGCCAAAATTCACGCGAGGAAGGTCAGGGAATGTCCGACGAGCAGGCAGGGCACGTCAAGCCGTCCGAGACTCTCGGTCAGGTGGTCGACGACGGAGAGTTCGTGTTTTCGACATCGACCTTCACGCCGACTCCCGAGACCCTTGATGAGCTGCGCAATCGCATGCTCCTCGAGCAGGACAGTGACGACGCGAAGCTGCGCTACGTGCCGGGTGAGCCGCTCGACCCCGACCCGGTCGCGTGGCGGCAGAACTACCCCTATACGAAGAAGCTCAAGCTCGCAGAATACGAAGCGACCAAGCGGCTCCTGCAGATCGAGTTGCTCAAGCTGCAAAAGCACGTCAAGGACTCCGGGATGAAGATCGTCGTGGTCTTCGAAGGCCGCGACGCCGCCGGCAAGGGTGGTGCGATCAAGCGCTTCATGGAGCATCTCAACCCCCGTGGTGCCCGGGTCGTCGCGCTTGAGAAGCCGACCGATCGCGAGCTCACCCAGTGGTACTTCCAGCGCTACGCCGTGCATATGCCGGCCGCCGGCGAGATCGTCCTCATGGACCGGTCTTGGTACAACCGCGCGGGTGTGGAGCGCGTCATGGGCTTCTGCACCCCGGCTGAATACCTCGAGTTCCTGCGGCAATGCCCGGCCTACGAGAAGATGCTCATCGGCTCGGGGGTCACGCTCGTCAAGCTCTGGTTCTCCGTCGGCCGGGCCGAGCAGTTGCGGCGGTTCGAGCGACGCAAGATCGACCCGGTGCGCCAATGGAAGCTGTCACCGACCGACCTCGCCAGCCTGGACAAGTGGGACGCCTACACCCAGGCCAAGGAAGCGATGTTCTTCTACACCGACACCAAGGAAGCCCCCTGGACGGTGATCAAGTCCAACGACAAGAAGCGCGCCCGTCTCGAGGCGATGCGGGTGCTGTTGTCGCGGGTCGACTACCCCGACAAGGACCTCGCTGTCGTCGGTTCCCCCGACCCGCTCATTGTCGGTCGCCCCGAGCTCGTCTTCGACGAGGGTGAGCGCCCGATCCGCCCCCAGCTGACGGTCTGACCTGGCCCGCTCGGTGGGATTCCTGCGGGAGGGTGTGCGCGCTCTCGGCGAGGTGATCGCTGATGCCGCACGGGCGCTCGCGCGGCATTGGCCGGTGCTCGTCGTGCTCTATCTGGGGGGCGCAACCCTGCGGATGGGCTTCCTCTGGCTGGCCAGTTGGGTCAGCGACCGCAGCTCGACGTTGGGCGTGCTCATCGTGCCGCTGGCCACCCTCGCGACGCTCGTCGCGCTGGTCGCCATGATCCGCGTCGCCGGCGAGTCCCTGCCGGCGTTTGGCGGCGACCTCGCGGCAGGCTCGCGAGCCGACCGAGCTCGGACGCACTGGACCGTGGCGACTGGCGTCCTCATCCCCTTCCTCGCGGTATACAGCGCACAAGGCCTGCTCCGCGAAGACACCGTCCAATTCATCCACGACACCACCCTCGACGAGGCCGTCTCCCAGCCGCTCACCGCCGACTACTCCCGGGCCCTGATCGCCTCCGGCTGGCAACTCGTGAGCGTCGTCCTCGTGGCGCTCGTCCTCCGTCGCGTCATCGCTGGCTACGGTCTCGGGGCACGGTCGTGGCGCTGGGCGGCGATCGGCGGCTATGTCGAAGCGCTGTGGATGGTGACCGTCGCAGCATCGATCGCGAGCCGCCGGGAGGAACTCACCGAATGGGTCGGCTCGCGGCTCGTCGTCGCAACCGTCACCGACTGGTGGGAGGGTCTCGTCGGGATAGCCGGACCGCTCGCGAAACCGCTTCTCGCCGTGCGGGATGCGATCGCCGCCCTCTTGGGCGCCATGGGGGACCTCGTCATCGTGCCCGTCGCGTGGTTGGCCATCGGGGCCCTGATCTATGGTCACCGGCTGTCCGCACCACGGGGTCCGCACACCGGCGACCTCGCACGGCAGCCGGCCCAGCTCGCCCAGCTCGCCCAGCGCCTGCCGAGCCGGGTGCGCAGCGCGGTCGCCGCGGTGGTCGACCCGCTCGCCAAGCCCGTCCGGTCGACCGTGGGTGCCTTGGCCAAGGTGGCGGGCGCAGGGGTGATCCCGATGGTGCTCGTGTGCCTGACCTTCGTCGCGGCGGGAATCTCTCAGCTGGGCGTGGTGTGGGCCGCACGGGAGGTCCTCGGCCCGCAGGAGGCGTTGCGCGGCGCGGCATACCAACCGTATGTCAGCCTCGTCGCGCGAGGCGTCTACTTCGTCCTGGCCTCCGTCCTGCTCGCGGCGGCGGTCAACCGCATCATCACCGCGATCCGGTCCAACCAGCCCGCCGGGATGCCGTCAGCGCAGGAGTCAGCCGAGGCGTAGTTCTGCGAAATGGGGCGGGCCCCAGTGCACGCGCACCGCGACCGGGGTCACGCCCGTGGGCATCGCGATGAATGCGGTGACCGGCCAGGTCCCAGGGCGCGGCGAGCCGCTCGGCGGCAGGACCGAGCCATCGAGGTCAAGCTGGGGTCCCGGCGCGTCGGGTGGAGTGCAGTCGGGGTATGCCGTGTCGTCGCGGGACGTGCCGGCCGTCACCTTGCCGCCGGTCGTGCCGAACACCCGTCCCTTCGCGTCGAGGAGTTCCACGACGCACTGGCTCAGCGGGACGTCCGGTGCCGCGGCGAAGCGCAACTCGACCTGATGCACGGAGGTGCCGGGTGCAGCGGCCACGGATCCGGCGCGGTCCGTGCTCGACAGCGATGTCACGGTGAGGGTGACGTCGCGCGTGATGGTGACCTCACCGATGGTCTCGGCAGCGACGAAGCGGTGGCTTGCCGTCGTGGAGATCTGCCCCTGACTGAACGTCGTCGGCCGATAGATCGTGGCGTAACGGAACGATGATGCACCCATCGCCAGCACGAGCATGGGCAGCAGCGCGGCCACCGCGAGGCGGTTACGCCGCCACCACGCGCGGCGGGGTCCGGTCCGCAGGTCGGTCACGACGTCTCACCCCCTGTGGAGCCGATGACGGTGACGGCCGTGACGGGCTTGGGCTCGGTGATGGCCCGGAGTTCGGCGGCTCGGGCGGCGCTGATGTCCAGGTCGACGTCCGCGAGGTCATCCCCGGCGCCTGCACCCAGCAGCGCGGCAGGCACGAGGAGATGGGCGCCTTCGAGGGCGTCACCGGGGAGCTCGAACGGGATGGTGCACCGGATCGTGATGCCGGGTTGACCTGAGCCGCACGTGGATTGGAGCGGGCGAGTGGCAGAGTAGGTGCGTCCGTCGGCCGCGCGGATGGTCATCCCCGCCAATGCGGCAGGCTCCCGGGCTGCCGTGAACCGCAGCGTCACGAGGAGCCAGTGAGCGCTCGTCTTCACGGTCGTCCCGGACTGTTTCACTGCCGTCGTGGCGTCGATGGCATCGACGGTGATGACGCCGGTCCGCATCGGCACCGGCGAGCCCAGCGCGGCGTGGCGGACGAAAGGCCTCGACGCAATGGCTTCAGCGCTGGGTAGGCGGGAGGTCACGGCAAGTCCAATCGCCAAGGCAGCGATGACGACGACCCCGGTGAGAGAGCGCTCGGTGGGTGCCATGTCAGACCTTCGGCAAGGGCTCGACGGGAAGGGTCACGGTGGCTCCGGCGGTGGGGTCGAGCCACTGCTTCGAGCCGTCCAATGCGGAGGTCCGCCAGGTGTGGCTGAGTGCCGTGACGGTCACCTTCTGAGGCGTCGCAGCGGTCACGTCCTGCTCCCAGATGAGGGCGAGGTTTTGGGTGACCCCTGGCTGCAAGGCTCCCAGCGCCGAACCGTCGACTGCTCTGACGATCTCGGGTCGGGCCGCGGGCGGCTCGACGACGCGGCCGAGATAGCGCAGGCCTGGAGCGTCCACCTGGAAGCTCGCCGCAGCAATCCGGGCCTCGACCGGTCGGACGGACGTATTGGTCACCGTGACGGTCACGAGCAGGAAGCGCGAGCTTGCTTTGGCTGGCGCGAGCGTGGGGATGGCGTCCGCGGCATACGCCTTCTTGACCGTGACGTCGAGCGGCGCGGCGCTCGCGACGGTACTGGCTGCCGCCACCGGGACCGCCTGCTCGACCGCATCCGCCCCTGCCCACCCGCCGGTGGCCCCGATCCCGGCGAAAAGCCCGCCAGCAAGGAGGAGGGACAGCGTGCCGCGGTCGAGGTCGTCCCCGAAGAGGCCGAAGAACCGCGTCACCCCAGCGCGGGTGACGCGACGACGCGCGGCACGGGTGTCTGGCGACGGGTCGGACACGCTCGGAGTGTAGCCAGTGCCGCGGGTCGAGTCAGCCAGCGGCTACCCGTCGGACGAGGTCTTCCACAGGTTGATGCCGCTCTCGACGGCGTGATGGTCGATGGCTGCCAACTCGTCCTCGGTGAAGTCGAGCCGTGCTGTCGAGCCCAGCGAGTCTTCGAGTTGGGCGACGCTGGAGGCACCGATGAGGACCGACGTCACCCTGGGGTCGCGCAAGGCCCAGGCGAGTGCGAGTTGGGCGAGGCTCTGGCCGCGCGACTGTGCGAGCTCGTGCAACTGCCGGATGTGAGTGAGCGTCGCGTCGTCGAGCATCGCCGGATCGAGTGACTTCCCTTGGGCGGCACGGGAATCTGCCGGTATGCCGCCGAGGTACTTGTCGGTGAGCATGCCCTGGGCGAGCGGGGAGAAGGCGATGCAGCCCACGCCGGTCTCGCCGAGGACATCGAGCAGGTCAGTCTCGATCCACCGGTTGAGCAGCGAGTAGGACGGCTGGTGGATCGCCAAGGGAGTGCCCATCGATCGCAGGATGTCGACAGCCTCGCTGGGTGCGCTGACCGGAATACGAGGAGATCCCGGCATACAGCGCCTTGCCTTGACGCACCGCGGTGTCGAGCGCGCCCATGGTCTCTTCGAGCGGAGTCGTGGGGTCAAACCGGTGGCTGTAGAAGATGTCGACGTAGTCGACGCCCATCCGGGCCAGTGACTGGTCGAGCGAGGCGAGGAGGTATTTGCGGGAGCCGCCACCCTGACCATACGGCCCGGGCCACATGTCGTAGCCGGCTTTGGTCGAGAGGATGAGTTCGTCGCGGTAGGGGCGGAAATCACGGGCGAAGATCGTGCCGAAGTTGCGCTCGGCGGAGCCATAGGGCGGGCCGTAGTTGTTGGCGAGGTCGAAGTGGGTGACGCCCAGGTCGAACGCTCGGCGGAGGATCGCCTGCTGGCGGGCGAGCGGGACGTCGTCGCCGAAGTTGTGCCACAGGCCGAGCGAGACCACCGGCAGGTCGAGTCCGGTGCGCCCGCACCGGCGGTAGGGGGTCTGGTCGTAGCGGTCGCTGTCTGCGCGGTATTCGTCGGCCCGATAGGTCATGACGCCATTCTCTCCCCCCGCCGGGCTTGGTCCACCATGAGAGATCGTGATTTCGTGTTATGGACGCCATTGCCTAGAGTTACCTGAGGTCATGAGTGTCAGCGCCCAGCCCCGGCTTGCTGATCGGCAACCCTCCACCGCGGTGGGGTGCCCCGGGTGAAGACCTGGCTCTCGCCCACCCGGGCGAAGGCAAGCGCGGGGCCATGGGCTCCGGCACCGACAGTGATGACCGCGACAGCCGCGGCATCGACGCCACGAAAGGGCATCTCGATGAGTGACACCTGGGCTTTCGAAACCCGCCAGATCCACGCCGGCCAGAGCGCTGACACCGCGACGGGCGCCCGGGCGTTGCCGATCTACCAGACCACGTCCTACGTCTTCAACGACACCGACCACGCAGCAAACCTGTTCGCGCTCAAAGAGTTCGGCAACATCTACACCCGCATCATGAACCCCACGCAGGACGCGATCGAGCAGAAGATCGCGGCCCTCGAAGGTGGCGTCGGGGCGCTCCTGGTCGCATCAGGCCAGGCCGCCCACGACCCTCGCCATCCTCAATATCGCCGAAGCCGGCGACCACGTCGTGCGCCAGCCCCGACCTCTACGGCGGCACCTGCGAACCTGCTCAAATACACCCTCGCCGAAGATACGGCATCGAGGTGTCCTTCGTCGAGAATCCAGCGCGATCTCGACTCGTGGCGGGCAGCAGTCCAGCCCAACACCAAGCTGTTCTTCGGCGAGTCGATCGCCAACCCCAAGGCCGACGTCCTCGACATCGAAGGGGTCGCAGCCGTCGCGCACGAGGCAGGGGTGCCGCTCATCGTCGACAACACGATCGCGACGCCCTATCTCATCCGGCCGTTGGAGTGGGGCGCCGACATCGTCCTGCACTCGGCGACGAAGTATCTCGGTGGCCATGGCACGTCGGTGGCCGGAGCGATCGTCGACGGAGGCACCTTCGACTTCGCCGCCGACCCCGCGAAGTTCCCCAACTACAACACCCCGGACCCGAGCTATCACGGGCTGCGTCTTTGCCCGCGACCTCGGCGTCGGGTCGGCGCTCGGGGCGAACCTTGCCTTCATCCTCAAGGCTCGCGTCCAACTGCTGCGCGACCTCGGTCCCGCCGTGTCTCCCTTCAACGCCTTCCTCATCGGTCAGGGCATCGAAACCCTCAGCCTGCGCCTGGACCGCCACCTGGCCAACACCCGTTCGGTCGCCGAGTTCCTCGACGGGCACGACCAGGTCGAGTTCGTGCGTTGGGCGTCGTTGCCGAGCAGCGACAACTACGAACTCGCCCAGACAGTATTGCCCGAAGGGCTCGGGTGCGGTGCTGGCATTCGAGATCTCGGGCGGGGTCGAGGCAGGCAAGAAGTTCGTCGAGGCGCTGACCCTGCACAGCCACGTGGCTAACATTGGTGATGTGCGCTCGCTGGTGATCCATCCCGCGTCGACGACCCACTCCCAGGGTGGGGACGCCGAACGTCTTGCCGCAGGTGTCACCCCCGGCCTCATCCGGTTGGCCGTGGGCATCGAACACGTCGACGACATCATCGCCGACCTTGAGCAGGGGTTTGCCGCAGCTCGTGACTGACCTGACCCGAGGTGAGCGGCGGCGCCGGAGCATCGCGCGCCCCGCTCACCTCGCGGTGGTGGTGGCCCTGACGGGCTTAGCGCCCGCGACAGTCGCCTGCTCGGCACCCGACCAGGGGAGCATCACCTCTCCCTCGACCGCTTGGTCGACGACCCCGACCGGCTCGGCCACGACCACCGGCGCAAGCGCCACGACCACCGGCGCAAGCGCCACGACCACCGGCGCAAGCGCCACGACCACCGGCGCAAGCGCCACGACCACCGGCGCAACCGCCGCAACCGCACCGCCGGTGTCGCCGGCACCCACGGCGGCGGTCACCACAGCCCGCCCCTCGCCGTCACCGAGCCCCACGGCATACCCCAATCCCAGCGCGCTCGCGGCGAGGTATGCCGGGAAGATTGTTACCACCCTGCCCGGCACCCAGAAGCGGGTCGCGCTGACGTTTGATGGTGGTGCGGATGCCCGCGGCGCGGCACGGATCGTCGCGACCCTGCGGGCGGCGGGTGTGCCCGCGAGCTTCTTCGTCACGGGGAAGTTCGCGCAGGCCAATCCCAGACTCGTCGCGACCCTCGCGTCGATCGGCCCGGTCGGCAACCACACGTGGGACCATCCGCACCTGCCCACGCTCGGCACCAGCGCGGTCCAGGGACAGCTCGATCGGACGCGCGCGCAGATCAGCGCGGTCGGTGCCGGAGCCGGTATGCCGTTCTTCCGGTTCCCCTTCGGGGAATCCACCTCCGCGACCCTCAAGACCGTCAACGACGCGGGCTATATCGCGGTCGGATGGACGGTGGACAGCCTCGGTTGGCAGGGCACGAGCGGGGGCCAGACGGCCGCGAAGGTGACCGACCGCGTCGTCGGCGCGCAACGCGCGGGCGAGATCGTCCTCATGCACCTCGGTGGGCATCCGACCGACAACAGCACGCTCGACGCCGACGCCCTCCCGGAGATCATCCGTCGGCTTGCCGCCTCGGGCTACACCTTCGTCACCCTCGATGCCCTCGGTCGTTGATGTCGTCATCGCCGCAGCGGCGCCGCCGCCCTCGGACAGTTGCCCCACGCCCGGATTCCGCCGAGCGGGTTGCGGCGCTCGCGGCCCGGCGTGAACGACGGCTCGGGCTGCTGCCCGAGATCACCTATCCGGAACACCTGCCTGTCGTCGAACGCAAGGACGACATCGCGGCCGCCATCCGTGACCATCAGGTCGTCGTCGTCGCGGGGGAGACGGGATCCGGCAAGACCACCCAGCTGCCCAAGATCTGCCTCGAACTCGGCCGTGGCATCGACGGCGCCATCGGCCACACCCAACCCCGCCGGATCGCCGCGCGTGCCGTCGCAGAGCGTCTCGCCGAGGAACTCGACGTCGAATTGGGGGGCGCGATCGGGTATCGGGTGAGGTTTACTGACCGTGAGCTCCCGGGATTCGCTCGTGACCGTCATGACCGACGGCATCCTTCTGGCCGAACTCCAGCGCGACCGTGACCTGCGGCGATACGACACGCTCATCATCGACGAGGCCCACGAGCGCAGCCTCAATATCGACTTCCTCCTGGGCTATCTCAGGCAACTCCTCCCGCGCAGACCCGACCTCAAAGTCATCGTCACCTCGGCGACCATCGACCCCGGACGGTTCGCCACTCACTTCGCGGACGCACACGGTCGACCGGCGCCGATCGTCGAGGTATCCGGGCGCACCTATCCGGTCGAGGTGCGCTACCGGCCGCTCGTGCGCGGGGCATCCCCCGGCACGCCTGCCGCCGAGGTCGACCAGGTGACGGGCATCTGCGAGGCCGTCGAGGAGCTGTGGACCGAGAGCTCGGGTCACGACGAGGTCGCGAGCCACGACATCCTCGTCTTCCTCTCGGGGGAGAGGGAGATCCGCGACGCCGCCGATGCCCTTGCCGGGCTCCGCCTCCCAGACACCGAGATCGTCCCGTTGTTTGCGCGATTGTCCGCGGCCGAGCAGCACCGGGTCTTCGCCCGGCACACCGGCCGGCGGATCGTCCTCGCGACCAATGTCGCGGAGACCTCGCTCACCGTCCCCGGGATCCGCTACGTCGTCGACGCCGGCACGCGCGCGGATCTCGCGCTACTAGCCAGCGCACCAAGGTGCAGCGGCTGCCAATCGAGCCGGTCAGCAAGGCCAGCGCCACCCAGCGTGCGGGCCGCTGCGGCCGGCTCGCCGACGGGGTCTGCATCCGGCTGTATGCCGAGGACGATTTCCTCGCCCGCCCGGACTTCACCGACCCCGAGATCCTGCGCACCAACCTCGCCTCGGTCATCCTGCAGATGACGACCCTTGGCCTCGGCAACGTCGCCGCCTTCCCGTTTGTCGATGCCCCCGACGCACCGACAGATCGGCGACGGGGTCAAGCTGCCTCGAGGAGCTGCGCGCTTTCGAGCGGGACGGCAGCATCACGGCATACGGGCGGACGATCGCCCGCCTGCCGGTCGACCCGCGGCTCGCGCGCATGATCATCGAAGCAGACAAACTCGGTTGTCTCGCAGAGGTGTCGATCATCGTCGCGGCCCTGTCGATCCAAGACCCGCGGGAACGGCCCCTAGACAAGCAAGAGCTCGCCGCGGCCTCGCACAAGCGGTTTGCCGACGAACACTCGGACTTCATGTCCTACGTCCGTCTGTGGCGATATCTCCAGGATCAACAGAAGTCGTTGTCCGGCAGCGCTTTCCGGCGGATGTGCAAGGCGGAGTACCTCCATTACCTGCGCATCCGGGAGTGGCAGGACCTCGTCTCGCAACTGCGTCAGGCGAGCAAGAGCGCCGGGTATGCCGTGCGTCCGGCAGCTTCTGAGTCGGGGGTGGACGCCGATGCGATCCACCAATCCCTCCTGTCCGGCCTGCTCAGCCAGATCGGCGTCCGTGACGAGGCCAAGCGTGACTACCTCGGCACCCGAGGAGCACGGTTCGTCATCGCTCCTGGCTCGGTCTTGCGAGCCAAAGCCGCGCCCGTGGTCATGGCGGGAGAACTCGTCGAGACCTCCCGCCTCTTTGCCCGGACCGTCGCCCGGATCGACCCGGTGTGGGCGGAGGAGATCGGCGCTCACCTGATCGTCAAGGAGCATTCGGAACCCCGATGGTCGGCTCGGCGGGGGAGTGCCGTGGCGACCGAGAAGGTCATGCTCCTCGGTGTGCCGCTGGTGGTGGGCCGGGTGGTCAGCCTTGGCCGGATCGACCCTGACCTCGCCCGCGAACTCTTCATCCGGCACGCGCTGGTCGAGGGGGACTGGCACACCCGGCATCACTTCTTCCGCGACAACCAGGCGGTCGTCGCTCGGCTGGGGGATCTGGAGGCCCGCACCCGGCGGCGGGATCTTGTCGTCGGCGACGAGGACATCTTCGCCTTCTACGACGCACGCATCCCGGCTGGCGTCGTGTCCTCCCGTCATTTCGACACGTGGTGGAAGACCGCTCGGCGCGAGGCGCCGGACCTGTTGACGATGACCGACGCGGATCTTCTGCGAGGAGAGGACGCGCAGGTCGACGCCGACGCATTCCCGACCGTGTGGCGCTCCGGTGACCTCGAACTCCCGCTCACGTATCACTTCGAGCCAGGTGCAGATCACGACGGAGTCAGCGTCCACATCGGCACCGACGTGCTCAACCAGGTGAGGCCCGACGGGTTCGACTGGCTCGTGCCCGGCTTGCGTGAAAACCTCATCACGGCCCTCATTCGCTCCCTACCGAAGCAGACTCGACGCCTGCTCGTGCCCGCTCCCGAGCACGCGGCCGCCACGGCGGCATACCTCCGCAGGGAACGTCTGGGCCCAGAGTCCGGCGCGCTCACCGAGGTGCTCGCCCGGGTGCTGCAGACGACCCACGGGGTCGTCATTCACCCGCAGGACTGGGCCCTTGAGCGGTTGCCGTCGCACCTGCGCATGCGGTTCGTCATCGAGGACCGGCCGGGCCACGCCGTGGCGACCGGCAGCGATCTGCCCACGCTCACCGAGCATGTCTCGGGTCACGTGCGTCAGGCCCTGTCGGCGGCGGGGGCAGATGTCGAACGCACGGGAGTGACCTCCTGGGTTTGGGACACCATCCCCGCCACCCACGAGGCCACCGTGCGAGGGACGACCGTCAGCGGGTTCCCCGCGCTCGTGGACGACGGCCTCTCCGTGTCCCTGCGCGTCCTCCCGACCGCAAACGAGGCTGCGACCGAACACCGCCTGGGCGTCCGGCGGCTCGTCCTGCTCGCGACGACGCCGCCGTGGAAGGCGGTCCTCGCCCGCCTCACCAATGTCGACAAGCTCGCCCTCGGTCACAATCCCCACGGGTCGGTCCCCAAGCTCCTCGAAGATGTCCTGGCCGCGGCCGTCGACGCCATCGTCCGCGAGCAGGTGGCGGGAACTCCGCGCACGAGAGGTGAGTTCGAGGCGGTGCTCGCGGCGGTGAGGTCGCATGTCGCGGCCAGGGTCACCGCTCTCGTCGGCGTCGTCCTACCGATCCTCGCCGAGCACCTGCGCATCGTCCGCTCCCTCGACACGCTCGCCGCCCAAGGCACGCCCGTGCTGGCCGATCTCGTCGCCGACGTCCGCGCTCAGGTCGGTGAGCTCATCCGGCCAGGATTCGTCGCCGACACCGGCGCCCACCGGCTCGGCAACCTCCTGCGCTATCTGCGGGCCGTCAGTCACCGGCTGGAGCGCGCCCCCGAGGACGTGCGGCGAGATCACGCCCGGATGGACGAGGTGCTTTCGGTCGAGGCTGCGTATGCAGCGCTCCTGCACCGCCTGCGCCCGGCTGCGCGCGGCGACGAGGACGTTGTCGCGATCGGATGGATGATCGAAGAGTTCCGGGTGTCCCTGTTCGCCCAGAGTCTCGGCACGGCATACCCGGTCTCCGCCAAGCGCATCCTGAAGGCGATCGCGGCGAGCGACACCGGAATGTCGGGCTGACCTCGGACGTTGCCCGGGATGACCCCGTGGGCACCCGCTGATCGCTTCATCCGTGACGAGCCCCGCACCACGGGTCCGCATCGTGCAAGTGGAAGGACCGAACGTGCAAGACCCCAGCAACCTCTACCGATTCGAGAACGACGCCCCCGGCCTCACCGCCACAGGGCCGACGTCGGTGCCTTCCCCAGACGCACCCGCCGGTGTGCTCGTGGCGTCCCTCGGGGGATTCGTCGACGCCGGCCACAGCCAGCGGCTTTTCACCGCCCATGTCCTGGACCACCACCGGTCGACCGTCGTCGCGTCGTTCGACCTCGACCAGGTCTTCGACTACCGGGGCCGTCGGCCGACGATGACTTTCGACAAGGACCGCTGGACCGGCTACGAGGACCCCGCTCTGCTGCTCCACCGGGTCCTCGACCGCGCCGGGCAACCGTTCTTCCTGCTTAGTGGGCCCGAGCCGGACTACCAGTGGGAGCGCATGGTCGCCGCTGTGACCGACCTCGTCCGGCGCCTCGGTGTGACTCTGACCGTGAGTGTCCACGGGATCCCGATGGCGGTGCCGCACACCCGTCCACTCGGGATGACCCCGCACGCGACTGACGCGCGGCTCATCGGTGAGGTCGAGCCGGTGTTCGGCGCGATCACCGTGCCGGGCAGCTTCACCGGTCTCCTCGAATACCGGCTCGGCGAGTCCGGTCACGACGCGATGGGGTTTGCGATCCACGTCCCGCACTACCTGGCCCAGGCGGAATACCACCAGGCGGCGCTCGTGGCGCTCGACGCCGTGGTGGGCGCGACCGGTCTGGACCTCTCCCGTGACGAACTCGCGACGGCGGCGCTCGCCACGGAGGCACAGGTCAACGCCGAACTCGTCGACAACGAGGAGGTCATCACGCTCGTGGGAGCCCTTGAGCGGCAGTACGACGCGTTCATGCAGGGCCGCACTCGCCCGAGTCTGCTCGCCCCAGACTCCTCGGAGCTGCCCTCGGCCGAGGAGATCGGCGCCGACGTCGAGGCCTTCCTGCGCACGATGACCGACGACGGGCCCGCCCGCTGAACTCGGGTGGACGTGAAGTCACCCCTTGGCTTCCGCCCACGATCTGACGATGGACACGTCGGCGACGAAGCGCACGACGTCAGCGCCAAGGTATGCCGCAGCGGCGGTCGTCAAGGCGTGGTGCACCGCCTCGGCGACCCCCGCAGCGCTGTCCTCGGGGGTATGGATGAGCAGACTCGTCGTGCAGACACAAGACGATCCGCGCCCCGAGAGGCTCGATCGCGTGGCGCACGACGAGCGCCCACATCTTGAAGAACTCAGCGGCTGACCCCTGGATGACGGCATTACGGGCGAACCGGCCACGCGCCGCCGCTCGGTCGTGGTCGGCCCGAGTAGCGTCCTCGGGGCTCGCCATGGGCGGGGCCCCGAGTCTCACGAGCCGCCCGCCGAAGGTGCGCAGGGCACCGCCCTCCACCCCCACGGCATACGCGTGGTCGAGCAGGCCCATCGCGGTAGGAAACGCACGCTCAAGGCCGCGCAGCGCCTCACCGGCAGATCCAGACCGCTGGCCGTACATCGCGGCGAGGACGGCGATCTTGGCGACCCCACGCTCAACGCCGAGGGTGGCCGCCACCGGGGCATAGAGATCGTCGGCGCCGGGTCGCGGCGGCGAAGGCACGGTCGCCGGAGACGGCCGCGAGGATCCTCGGCTCGATCTGCCCGAGGTCGGCGCGCACGAAGACGAATCCCGGCTCGGCGACCACCGCCCGCCGCAAGCCGACCGGCAGGTTGTGGAGGCCGTTCTGGGCCGTCATCCGGCCCGCTGCGCCGTCGCTGGCGGCCCACGCGCCCCGCAGCCGCCCGTCCTGACCCACGTGCTCGTCGAGCCAGCGGTAGCCGTAGGTCGTCGCAATCCGCTCGTCCTTGCGCCATCGCAAGAGGGCATCGACGAGGGGATGTGTTCTGCCGATACGGCTCGAGGACCCACGCGCGGGTCGTGGGGACGTCGACCCCGATCGCGGCGAGGAGGGCCTTGACGTCGGCGGGCTGGCGCAGGTCGGCGCGACGCCCCGGCGCGTGGCGCAGGACCCGCTCGTCGCGCTCGTGGCGGATGGCCGCGGCGTGCCGGTCGTCGCGGGGGCGGATGCCGGCGTGCTCGGCGATGAGCCCAGCAGCGACCTCACGGTCGACCGGAAGCCCCTCCTCAGCGAGTTCGAGCGCGAGGACGGCTGCAGCGGACTCGGAGTATGCCGTTGCCATTGCACGCGGCCCACCCTGGGCGACGAGGTCGCGTTGGGCCCCGGCCAGCTGACCGACGAGGGTGAGCAGAGCTGCCACATGGCGAGGATCGGAACTGCGCCGGACGACCTCGAGAAGGTCTTCCCTGACGTGGCCCGACGGCGCGAGCAGGGGTCGGAGGTCGGCTGAGCCAGCAGTGTCATCACCCTGGTCGGATCCGGGCACATCCCACGCCGTGCTCGTGGACAGGGCGGCCGAAAACAGGTCGTCCGCAGCGCCGGCATCGCGTCGCAAAGGCGGCTCCGGTATGCCGCGCACGTGCGCCCACGCCGACGCCAGATCGCCCCGCCATCCGCCCACGAGGAGCCGGTGCACCTCGGCCACATCCCAGGTGCGTCGCACAGGGACCCGCAGCCGGATCGCGGCCCCGAGTGTGTCGGCTGCGGCGCTGACGGCCCAGCGGGGAGCGCGAGCGGAAGCTAGCGATGAAGCGGTGACGAGCGCGGGCGGCAAGCCGGCGGCATACCCGTCCTGCCCGTTCGTGACGAGGGGCACGAGGCCGAGCCCTTCCTCGGGAGGGAGGGCGCTCGCGCCGGCACCGGACATGGGTCTCATCCAACCCTGCCCCACGGACTCCCGAGGCCGGGAAGGGGTAGGAGGATTGCGGTGTTACATCCGCGGGCGCCCGAGCGGGCGTCGCACCACGCGACCTGACGTCGCAGATGAAGGAGACACGAGTGGGGATCTTCGGTCGAGACCAAGCGTCGGCACCGGCCAAGCAGGGCGCCTTAGCGCAGGCTGCCGCCACGCCCGACGACGGCGGCCTGGCGGGGTTCGCGACAGACCTCGTCGAGAAGGTGCTCGACGTCGGGATTGACGGTCGGGGCCCGTTCGCGTCGGCCGAGGACATCGCCCGCGAGGCGCGCGAGCGCTCCACGAGCGAGAAGGGTGCCATCGACGCCGTCGTGCGCAAGCACGTGGCCATTGGGGCAGCCGGCGGCTTCGTCACTGGTCTGGGCGGTTTCGTGACGATGCCGATCGCGCTCCCGGCCAATGTCGTCGAGTTCTACATCACCGCCACCCGGATGGTCGCGGCAATCGCGAAGCTCCGCGGCTACGACCTGGCCTCGCCTCAGATCCGGTCGGCCGTCCTGTTGACGCTCGTCGGTGCCGACGCAGACGACCTCCTGCGCAAGGCCGGCGTCGTCGCGACCGCCGGCACCGGTGGCCGCCTCACGAGCCTTGCCGCTGCGCGGCTGCCTGGACCGGCCCTCATGGTGCTCAACAAGGGGATCGGCTTTCGACTTGCCTCGCAGATGGGTCGAAGCGCGTTGAGCCGGTTCGGCAAAGCCGTGCCTGTCATCGGTGGAGGGATCGGCGCCGGACTCGACGCCTACCTGCTCAAGCGGATCGCCGACAACGCCAAGGCGGAGTTCCCGACCGTCGTGACGCGCGGCTGAGGCGGCACGGCACCTGAAGTCGGGCAATGACGGGGTCGTCAGGAATCCTGGCGGCCCCTTCATCGTTGAATCGGAGGTCGCGCCCCGATCGCGGACACTCAAGTCGAAGGACACGTCACATGGCCACACGGTCTTCCACCTCCCGGTCCGCTTCGGCGGCCTCTCGTTGGGCGCGCTTGAGCTCCCTCGGGATGGCCCTGCGGGCAGCGTCGCGCCCCGGTGCACCCGGGCTCACCGTCCGGCTTCGCGCCGTGCCGCGGATGATCTCAGCCGCCCTCCAAGGCCGGTATGCCGGTCTCACAGCCGGCCGGGCGCTGGCCCTTGTCGCCGCGGCCCTCTATGTCGTTTCACCCGTCGACCTCGTGCCGGAGGCGCTCTTCGGTGTGTTCGGCCTCGCCGACGACGCGATGCTCGTGAGCTGGCTGGCCAGTTCGCTGCTCGGCGACACCGAGGCCTTCCTCGCCTGGGAAAGCGGTCAGGGGGGCACCCCGGCGGCTGGCACCGGAGGCACCCCATGGCAGGCCGAGTCACCGCAAGACGCGTGGCGTCCGGCCGACGAACCGGTCCGCTCGTACGTCGTCCGGTAGCGCGTCGCGCTCGTCCTGCCGGGGCGGGTCGTCCCCAAGTCCTGTCTGCGACACCACGCAGTCCACAGCCCCTCGCCGAGCGGTGAGGGGCTGTGGCTTCCGCGGCGCAAGGTGTGACCATGACGATCCGTATCAGCGACCCTCTCGATCTCGTGGCTGTCTTGCCCTACCACCTGGGCTACCACCCTGAGCGTTCGCTCGTCCTTGTCACCGTCGGCCGGGAGACCATCGGTGTCACCGTGCGCGTCGACCTCGACGTCCCCGCCGACGAGCATGTCGCCCTCAGCCGTCACCTGTGCGCAGCGATGTCACGCGATGGTGCCGAGGGGTGCTTTGTGGTGGTCTTCGAGCCGTCGCCAGGGGAGGGGGAGGCCCTCACAGAGGCCCTAATGCCCGAGCTTGATACCGCCGGCATCGACGTCCTCGAGCACCTCGTCGTCCGCGACGGCAGGGTGTTCTTCCCTCGCTGCGTCGACGGATGCCATCCGTGGGACGGGGTGCCACTCCGGTCGCCCGAGGAGGTCCCAGCCGTTGCGGAGTTCGTCGGCCTTGGCCGGGCGCCGGTGCGAGACCGAGATGCGCTCCACGACCTCATGGCTCCGGTCGACACGACGTTTGCCCGCCGGTGCGCGCGGGAGACCCGACGTCTGCTGGCCCAGCCAGTGGACTCGGGGTGCGACGCCCAACCACACGCGCACGCTGCCGCGGTGCGAGCGTGGGCTCGGCTGTTGTCGTCGTTCTCGGGTGAGGGGCCCACCGCCCGACAGGTCGCACACATGACGGCGTCCTTGGCTGACAAGGACTTTCGTGATGCGCTCATCGGGTGGCTCTGCCCTGGCTGCCTGCCTGACTCGATGGTGGATCCGGCCTTGCGTCGGCGACTGGCACGGTCCCTGCCTCAAGGGCCGGCCGCCGACGTGATCGCCCAGCTCTGCTGGCTGGCGCGGCATACATCGGGGTCCGACGCACCCGGAGTCCTCACGGTGCTCGCCACGGTCTCGTGGTCATCCGGCGACGGAGCCCTCGCTCGGGTGGCCCTGACGAGGGCCCGTGCCCTCGACCCCGACTACACCCTGGCGCTTCTACTTGAGCGACTCGTCGTCCACGGGATCCGTCTGCGCGCCACGAGTGGTCCAGAAGGGCCTGCCTCTGCCGGGAGCCCGCGCCTCCTAGGCGGTCCCACGTGCTGGACTCGCGCGTGGCGGGGCGTCTGTGCCCACCCGTATAGTGCCGGTCAGGTGATGAGCGCCAGCGCACAGCCCCGGCTTGCTGGCCGGCAACCCTCCAATCGCGGTGGGGTGCCCCGGGTGACGACCCGGCCCGCGCGCGTTCGGCGTGGGCAAGCGCGGACGGAAGGGCACGAGGCGTGACGGGCATCCCGGATCCCCGCCGGAACCGAGTCTGGCGGACGGGCGACCACCCTGGCAGTCGTCGCTTCGCCGACCTCGGGGTCCTGGCCCTTGAGTCCGGTCGCGACCTGCCGGTCACCCTCGCCTACGAGACGTGGGGCAGCTCTGGCAGCCGCTCGCGACAACGCCATCCTCGTCGAGCACGCCCTCACCGGGGACAGCCACGTCGTCGGACCAGCCGGCCCCGGACACGTGACCCCCGGTTGGTGGGAAGGGCTCGTCGGCCCCGGCCTCCCCCTCGACACCGACCGCTACTTCGTGGTGTGTGCCAACGTCCTCGGCGGATGCCAAGGCAGCACGGGGCCGTCCTCCCTCGACGCCCATGGCAGGCCCTGGGGCAGTCGCTTCCCCGAAGTCACGATCGGCGACCAGGTCCGGGCAGAGGTCGCCCTCGCCGACGCCCTCGACATCGACCGATGGGCCCTGGTCATCGGGGGCTCCATGGGGGGAATGCGCACCCTCGAATGGGCCGTGGGTTGGCCTGATCGGGTGGCTCGCGCCGCGGTCATCGCGACGTGCGCGGCCGCGAGCGCCGACCAGATCGCCTGGGCCTACCCACAACTGCTCGCGGTGCGCTGCGACCCCGCACTTCGCCGGGGGTGACTACTACGACAATCCGTCGTGGCCCGATGCCGGGCTCGGACTTGCTCGCCGGATCGCCCACACGACCTACCGGGCAGCTGGTGACCTGGATTCCCGATTCGGTCGGGATCCCCGGGCCGAACGTGAAGCTCGCTCGGGCGGAGTACGCCGTAGAGAGTTACCTCGACCATCACGCCGCGAAGCTGGTCAGCCGGTTCGACCCGAACTCCTACCTCGTCCTCACCGACGCCATGAACCGGCACGACGTCGGTCGTGACCGCGGCGGGATCGTCGCCGCCCTCGGACGGGTCAGGGCCGCGACGACGGTGGTCGCGGTCTCCTCCGACAGGCTCTACCTTCCACAGCAGTCCGCTGAGCTCGCGCAGGCGATCCCGGATGCGACCCTGGAAATCATCAGCAGCACCGCCGGGCACGACGGCTTCCTCATCGACGGTGCCGGAGTCGGAGAGGTCACGTCACGCCTGCTCCTCCGGAGCGCGTAAGAGCCGCTCGCGATCCGGTAACGTCAGCGCCACGGGCTGGACGCGTCGGGCGTCGCCTGACAAGGAGGTTCACTGTGGCCGTCGTTGTCGGATATGTGGCGACGAAGGAAGGCCGTGCGGCATTGCGACGTGCGGCGGAAGAGTGCGAGTTGCGACACGCCAAGCTGATCGTCATCAACTCCCAGCGGGGCGGCAAAGACTTCGACGCCGATGAGGCTGGCAAGTTCGAGGCCGAACTCGAACGAGTGCAGAGCAAGCTCAGTAGCCTCGGGATCGAGAACGAGGTCCGGCAGCTGGTCCGGGGCAACGAGCCGGCTGAGGACCTCATCTCCGTCGCCGAGGAGGAGAACGCGGCCTTCATCGTCATCGGATTGCGGCGCCGTTCTCCCGTCGGCAAGCTCATCCTCGGGTCCAATGCTCAGCGCATTTTGCTCGACGCGACGTGCCCGGTGTTGGCCGTCAAGGCCAGTAAGGACGAGTAGGGATCAACGCTCGGCGTGGCCACCGATTCGGTGAAGCCACGCCGAGAGTTTTATAATGTCGAATATCGGACCGTGCGGGGATGGCACATCGGGCCACGTAGCCTCCATGACCCTCCTGCGGCACGTCCATTCCGACTTCGTCCTCCTTGCCTGCGCGTGCCCATGTGGGCCCGCTCGTCGTGCCCGCTGAAAGGTCATCGGTGCCTGTGTCGCACAGTCGTTCCGGATCATCCGAGGCCGTTGAACTCCCCGCAGAGTTCTCGCACCCGGCCCTCAAACAACTTCTCGCAGTGGGGCGGACGCGGGGCTCGGTCTCAGGCGACGACGTGCGTGCCGCCAGCGAGTCTGCCGGCGTTCCCACTCGTCGCATGAAGGCCGTCCTGCGCGCGCTCGAGGATCACGGGGTGACCGTCGACGTTGGGCCAGCCCGTGCTGTGGCCGCTGCAGCCCGGACGGTGAAGACGGCCAAGGCGACCGTCCCCGCCGAAGGCCCGGCGCCGACCGCCGCCGCGAAGCGCACGACAGCCAAGCGTGCGCCGCGCAAGACCGCCGCCCCGGCCGAGACGGCTGACGTGCAGGCGGAGACTGCGAAGGCTCCGACAGCCACCAAGGCTCCTGCGGCTGCCACGACGACGGCTCGGAGCCGAGCACGCAAGGCCGCCCCGTCCGCGGCGGCCGCACCGGCGGCCGACGCTGCGCCAGCGGCCGAAGCAGCACCGGCGAAGAAGGCTGCTGCCACGACTCGCGCACGGGCCACCAAGGCGGCTCCCCGCGCCACGAAGGCAACGAAGGCTGCCCAGGTCGCGTCGGCCGACTCGGTCGTCGCAGACGACGCGGTCGCTGCACCGGCCAAGCCCGCGCGCAAGCGGGCGACGAAGGCGACGACAGCCCGGGCGGCCGCCAAGACCGCGTCGCCAGCGAAGAAGGGTGTTGCGGACGAGGCTGCATTGCCCGACGACATTGACCTCCCCGACGACGTGGACGTCGCCGAGGTTGTGGAGGTGGCTGAGGTCGTCGATGTGGCCGACGTGGTCGACGCCCCCGAAGCGGGTGACGTCGACGCCGCCGTCGTGACCGAGGTGGCTGACGACGAGATCGACAGCGACGACGAGAAGCCGGCCAAGCCGGCCGACGAGGAAGAGTCCGAGACCGCGGGCTTCGTCATCCGTGATGACGACGAAGAAGATGCGCCGGCGCAGCAGGTCGTGACCGCAGGTGCCACGGCGGACCCGGTCAAGGACTACCTCAAGCAGATCGGTAAGGTGGCGCTGCTCAACGCCGAGCAGGAGGTCGAACTGGCCAAGCGGATCGAAGCTGGGCTGTTCGCGGAGGAGCGTCTCAACTCGGGCGAGAAGTTCGACATGAAGCTCAAGCGTGAGCTCTGGTGGATCGCCCAGGACGGCAAGAAGGCAAAAAACCACCTCCTCGAGGCCAACCTCCGTCTCGTGGTCAGCCTGGCCAAGCGCTACACCGGTCGCGGCATGCTTTTCCTCGACCTCATCCAGGAGGGCAACCTCGGCCTCATTCGCGCGGTGGAGAAGTTCGACTACACCAAGGGTTACAAGTTCTCGACGTATGCCACGTGGTGGATCCGTCAAGCCATCACCCGGGCGATGGCCGACCAGGCGCGCACCATCCGGATCCCAGTCCACATGGTGGAGGTCATCAACAAGCTGGCCCGTGTCCAGCGACAGATGCTCCAGGACCTCGGTCGGGAGCCCACGCCGGAGGAACTCGCCAAAGAACTCGACATGACCCCCGAGAAGGTGGTCGAGGTCCAGAAGTACGGTCGGGAGCCGATCTCCCTGCACACCCCGCTCGGGGAGGACGGTGACAGCGAGTTCGGTGACCTCATCGAGGACTCCGAGGCCGTCGTGCCGGCGGAGGCCGTGTCGTTCACCCTCCTGCAGGAGCAGTTGCACTCCGTCCTCGACACTCTGTCGGAGCGTGAGGCAGGGGTCGTCTCGATGCGCTTTGGGCTCACCGACGGCCAGCCCAAGACGCTGGACGAGATCGGCAAGGTTTACGGCGTGACTCGCGAGCGCATCCGGCAGATCGAGTCCAAGACGATGAGCAAGCTGCGCCACCCCTCGCGTTCGCAGGTGCTGCGCGACTACCTCGACTGACGCCAGACCCTGCGACCGGCCCGCGACTCCACGCAGTTGCGGGCCGGTTCAGCGTTGTCGGCGCCCCGAGCGGGTCAGCTTGACGGTAGACCACGAGGTATACCCCCGGGCTTGTGCCCACCACCACTCACGCGCGATGGACGGCGCCAGGGCGGCCCGGACGCGCCCGGGACCAGCGGGTGACCCCGCGGACGGCGCGCCGCACGACATCGGCGAGGTCCCGTGCTCTTGCCGCCGAATTGCCGGCGGCCCCGAGGTCGTTGTGGGAGGACTGTGGACGGCTGTAGCGCTCGTGCTCCACGAGGCTGGCGAGAGTCGCCAGCGCCTCGGAGGCATCGCTAGGCAGACGCCGCCCGATCAGGATCGCATCAGCGTTCTCTCGGATGGTCCCTCCGCTGGGGAGCGCGATCCCGAGGTCGGTGAGGTCACTGAGCAGCCGCGACCACTCCTGATCGATCGGTCCGGAGGCATCCAGACCTCCGCGGCGGCGTCGGATTGCAGCCGTGACCGGCAGGACGGCGAGGGCGATGAACGCGATGACGCCCATGACGAGTAAGGCGTGCCAGGGGTCGGTCAGCCAACCTCGTGCTCGATCGATCCATGGTTGCTGGACTTCCGCGATCAGGCGGGCCAGCAGCTCCTCCCCAGCCCAGCCAGGCCAGGGCATGCACCGGGTGCAGCCGTCCTCCCAGCGCCGGCGGCGGCGGGGCGGGCAGGTTTTCCCAGCACGAGCAGGCCGGAGAGCGGTCGCCGCGCCGCACAGCCCCCAACGGCGCCAGCCGCTCGCATCCGGGGCCGCATCCGGGGTCGCGCCGCGGCGCTCGGAGGAGCCACGCGTGGACCAGCGCGCCGAAACCGGCGCCGCAACACGAACAGCAGCACCGGCACCAGTTCGAGCGACAGAACCCAGCCCTCCCGCCACCGCCGACCAAACCCAAGTCCGGCGCCGGCTGGTCACGTCGCCCGCACGATGGGCGGCCGCCGGACCGCGCAGGCAGGTCGCAAGGCACACCCACGCAAGCCCGCCCGGATCCGGCGCCCCCGGCAGGAACGCGGTGCCGAGCGGAAAAAGACCGATCCAGCCAGGGCGCCGGCCACGCAGGCGGCGCGCCCGCCCCAGGTGCGCCCGATCCAAATTCCCCCAAAAATGAGGAAAAGCAGAAGCGAAGGGCGGGGATCCGCCCACCGTGCCGCACGCTCTGCCGCCAGGGGCAGCGACGATCCGTTGTTGCAGGAGGTGATCCGCCCACGCCACGGATCCCAGCCAGAGGCGATAGAGCAGCGGGCTTGTGGGTCGGAACGGCCCATCGGCGCATTCTCGTGGTCCACCCGCCCGGCCCCGCCAGTCGCCGCCGGTGACCAGGAGCTGGGTCTCGAGGATCCAAGGGAACGCCTCCTCGCTTCGCCCCGGTGCCAGCCAGGCACGCCGGCCGTACAGCATCAGCCCCGGTCGGGGTGTTTGCATCGATCACGGTTGGTCCGACGGACCCACTGGGCCAGTGCGGAGATGGCTTCGAGACGTGCCAGACGCACGTGGGTGGTCCACAGGTGCAGGGCTCCACAGCCAGAGGAGGACACTCAACCAGAGGCAAAGGCGGACGCGGGAGGTAGATCGCATGCAGGCGCGGGGCGGCGGGAGGGCGGGGCAGATGAATGAAAAAGTCGGGAATGGGATCGAGCTTCCCCCCACCGGGGGTCACCCGCGTTGCCCACGCTCTGGGATTGCGCGTCCCGGGGATTTGTCGCCACCGTGCAGGCCCCTGCCGCGTCCGAGGCGGGCGCTGTCCGTCCTTTCGCGCGGTTCTCTCTTCGCGCCATGTTGTCCCTCCCTCTTGCCCTCCTTCGTCACCGACCTCCTGGCGCTGCCTTCCGGTCGCCGCGGGTGGGTTGGCTCCGGGCGCGGGGTCTGGCAGTGCTGAGTCTGGCGGCGGGGTCGGCGGGTGGGTTCGCCTCCGAGGCCGGCTCGAGCGGGGTCGTGGCGGGGCCGCCGTTCGCCGCGCGCTCGCGCGCCCCGGCGGGCACCACCCTTTTCACCCCGATGGCTCCGGGCCGAAACGGGGGTCGTGGTGGCGGTGATCGCCACGAGGATCCCGCCATGTGGTGGGAGCGGTACCAGGAATTCTCGGTCGGAGCGATCGGCACGGGGATCACCGTCGGCGACTACGATCAGGACGGCCGGCCGGACCTGTTTGTGGTCAGCGAGACCGGACTCCTGCCCGGCTGTGTCGGAATCTGGGCGGATGGAAATTTGCCGATGCCACGGACCGCGCCGGGGTCGCCGACACGGGGGCGGACGCTGCCGGTCTGGAAGCAGGGCGCCTCCTCGATGTCGGCATGGCCCAGCTGAACGAGTAACAGGCCGTGACACGCCCTGTAACTCGATCAGCTGGGCCATGCCGACATCGACGAGGCGCCCTGCTTCCAGACCGGCAGCGTCCGCCCCCGTGTCGGCGACCCCGGCGCGGTCCGTGGCATCGGCAAATTTCCATCCGCCCAGATTCCGACACAGCCGGGCAGGAGTCCGGTCTCGCTGACCACAAACAGGTCCGGCCGGCCGTCCTGATCGTAGTCGCCGACGGTGATCCCCGTGCCGATCGCTCCGACCGAGAATTCCTGGTACCGCTCCCACCACATGGCGGGATCCTCGTGGCGATCACCGCCACCACGACCCCCGTTTCGGCCCGGAGCCATCGGGGTGAAAAGGGTGGTGCCCGCCGGGGCGCGCGAGCGCGCGGCGAACGGCGGCCCCGCCACGACCCCGCTCGAGCCGGCCTCGGAGGCGAACCCACCCGCCGACCCCGCCGCCAGACTCAGCACTGCCAGACCCCGCGCCCCGAGCCAACCCACCCGCGGCGACCGGAAGGCAGCGCCAGGAGGTCGGTGACGAAGGAGGGCAAGAGGGAGGGACAACATGGCGCGAAGAGAGAACCGCGCGAAAGGACGGACAGCGCCCGCCTCGGACGCGGCAGGGGCCTGCACGGTGGCGACAAATCCCCGGGACGCGCAATCCCAGAGCGTGGGCAACGCGGGTGACCCCCGGTGGGGGGAAGCTCCATCCCATTCCCGACTTTTTCATTCATCTGCCCCGCCCTCCCGCCGCCCCGCGCCTGCATGCGATCTACCTCCCGCGTCCGCCTTTGCCTCTGGTTGAGTGTCCTCCTCTGGCTGTGGAGCCCTGCACCTGTGGACCACCCACGTGCGTCTGGCACGTCTCGAAGCCATCTCCGCACTGGCCCAGTGGGTCCGTCGGACCAACCGTGATCGATGCAAACACCCCGACCGGGGCTGATGCTGTACGGCCGGCGTGCCTGGCTGGCACCGGGGCGAAGCGAGGAGGCGTTCCCTTGGATCCTCGAGACCCAGCTCCTGGTCACCGGCGGCGACTGGCGGGGCCGGGCGGGTGGACCACGAGAATGCGCCGATCGGCCGTTCCGACCCACAAGCCCGCTGCTCTATCGCCTCTGGCTGGGATCCGTGGCGTGGGCGGATCACCTCCGCGACAACGGATCGTCGCTGCCCCTGGCGGCAGAGCGTGCGGCACGGTGGGCGGATCCCCGCCCTTCGCTTCTGCTTTTCCTCATTTTTGGGGGAATTTGGATCGGGCGCACCTGGGGCGGGCGCGCCGCCTGCGTGGCCGGCGCCCTGGCTGGATCGGTCTTTTTCCGCTCGGCACCGCGTTCCTGCCGGGGGCGCCGGATCCGGGCGGGCTTGCGTGGGTGTGCCTTGCGACCTGCCTGCGCGGTCCGGCGGCCGCCCATCGTGCGGGCGACGTGACCAGCCGGCGCCGGACTTGGGTTTGGTCGGCGGTGGCGGGAGGGCTGGGTTCTGTCGCTCGAACTCGTGCCCGTGCTGCTGTTCGTGTTGCGGCGCCGGTTTCGGCGCGCTCGTCCACGCGTGGCTCCTCCGAGCGCCGCGGCGCGACCCCGGATGCGGCCCCGGATGCGAGCGGCTGGCGCCGTTGGGGGCTGTGCGGCGCGGCGACCGCTCTCCGGCCTGCTCGTGCTGGGAAAACCTGCCCGCCCCGCCGCCGCCGGCGCTGGGAGGACGGCTGCACCCGGTGCATGCCCTGGCCTGGCTGGGCTGGGGAGGAGCTGCTGGCCCGCCTGATCGCGGAAGTCCAGCAACCATGGATCGATCGAGCACGAGGTTGGCTGACCGACCCCTGGCACGCCTTACTCGTCATGGGCGTCATCGCGTTCATCGCCCTCGCCGTCCTGCCGGTCACGGCTGCAATCCGACGCCGCCGCGGAGGTCTGGATGCCTCCGGACCGATCGATCAGGAGTGGTCGCGGCTGCTCAGTGACCTCACCGACCTCGGGATCGCGCTCCCCAGCGGAGGGACCATCCGAGAGAACGCTGATGCGATCCTGATCGGGCGGCGTCTGCCTAGCGATGCCTCCGAGGCGCTGGCGACTCTCGCCAGCCTCGTGGAGCACGAGCGCTACAGCCGTCCACAGTCCTCCCACAACGACCTCGGGGCCGCCGGCAATTCGGCGGCAAGAGCACGGGACCTCGCCGATGTCGTGCGGCGCGCCGTCCGCGGGGTCACCCGCTGGTCCCGGGGCGCCGTCCCGGGCCGCCCTGGCGCCGTCCATCGCGCGTGAGTGGTGGTGGGCACAAGCCCGGGGTATACCTCGTGGTCTACCGTCAAGCTGACCCGCTCGGGGCGCCGACAACGCTGAACCGGCCCGCAACTGCGTGGAGTCGCGGGCCGGTCGCAGGGTCTGGCGTCAGTCGAGGTAGTCGCGCAGCACCTGCGAACGCGAGGGGTGGCGCAGCTTGCTCATCGTCTTGGACTCGATCTGCCGGATGCGCTCGCGAGTCACGCCGTAAACCTTGCCGATCTCGTCCAGCGTCTTGGGCTGGCCGTCGGTGAGCCCAAAGCGCATCGAGACGACCCCTGCCTCACGCTCCGACAGAGTGTCGAGGACGGAGTGCAACTGCTCCTGCAGGAGGGTGAACGACACGGCCTCCGCCGGCACGACGGCCTCGGAGTCCTCGATGAGGTCACCGAACTCGCTGTCACCGTCCTCCCCGAGCGGGGTGTGCAGGGAGATCGGCTCCCGACCGTACTTCTGGACCTCGACCACCTTCTCGGGGGTCATGTCGAGTTCTTTGGCGAGTTCCTCCGGCGTGGGCTCCCGACCGAGGTCCTGGAGCATCTGTCGCTGGACACGGGCCAGCTTGTTGATGACCTCCACCATGTGGACTGGGATCCGGATGGTGCGCGCCTGGTCGGCCATCGCCCGGGTGATGGCTTGACGGATCCACCACGTGGCATACGTCGAGAACTTGTAACCCTTGGTGTAGTCGAACTTCTCCACCGCGCGAATGAGGCCGAGGTTGCCCTCCTGGATGAGGTCGAGGAAAAGCATGCCGCGACCGGTGTAGCGCTTGGCCAGGCTGACCACGAGACGGAGGTTGGCCTCGAGGAGGTGGTTTTTTGCCTTCTTGCCGTCCTGGGCGATCCACCAGAGCTCACGCTTGAGCTTCATGTCGAACTTCTCGCCCGAGTTGAGACGCTCCTCCGCGAACAGCCCAGCTTCGATCCGCTTGGCCAGTTCGACCTCCTGCTCGGCGTTGAGCAGCGCCACCTTACCGATCTGCTTGAGGTAGTCCTTGACCGGGTCCGCCGTGGCACCTGCGGTCACGACCTGCTGCGCCGGCGCATCTTCTTCGTCGTCATCACGGATGACGAAGCCCGCGGTCTCGGACTCTTCCTCGTCGGCCGGCTTGGCCGGCTTCTCGTCGTCGCTGTCGATCTCGTCGTCAGCCACCTCGGTCACGACGGCGGCGTCGACGTCACCCGCTTCGGGGGCGTCGACCACGTCGGCCACATCGACGACCTCAGCCACCTCCACAACCTCGGCGACGTCCACGTCGTCGGGGAGGTCAATGTCGTCGGGCAATGCAGCCTCGTCCGCAACACCCTTCTTCGCTGGCGACGCGGTCTTGGCGGCCGCCCGGGCTGTCGTCGCCTTCGTCGCCCGCTTGCGCGCGGGCTTGGCCGGTGCAGCGACCGCGTCGTCTGCGACGACCGAGTCGGCCG